>CAZMNW010000069.1:0-144099 GCA_964567755.1 uncultured bacterium | reverse complement strand
CGACGCTCACAATCGCCCCAGGACGAACGCATTCGACCCGGGGATACACCTGACTACCCCCGAAATCGGGGTGTCGGAACTGGTCGAGGTCGTACTGTAAATTCACGAGCGGAGCGTCTCATTCACGTTGACAGGTTCCGTTGAGGCGAACGCGGTCGAAGCCTGGCGGCATTCTGCCGCGCCGAGGGGATCTCTCGTAGCGCTTCTACAAATCTTCTACAAAACGTCCCTTGAAACGCGCTCCCACAGACTCCGTCAAACTGAAAAGCGCCAGAACTGGCTTCGATGGTAACGTCCGTAAGGACCGTGCATTACGTTGCGACGACATCACTTCGGCGGGTCGGCCATTCATGTGTGAATTCAGCCTTCGGGGTCAGTTGGACCCCGCGGAATTGGCGCGAGACGCTGCACTTGCTCGCGGGCCCTGCCGGTGGTGCGCTTCGGTCCCACGAGTCACAGCGGTCAGGCCAGTAGCTTGTCATTCCCTGGGCTCGAGTTTGCCGGAAGCGACTACACCGTGATCGCCGTCGTGCGCACGGTGTCGGCGAGCATTGTAGCCTGCCACTTTATTCTGCACCGGAGCGTCACACTGCGCAGCGATGGCGCGAGCAAGGATGTCACGCAGTCGTACGCGACGGGCTGCTGCATCGTGGCAGATTGTGCAGCGTGAAGTTCCGGAGGTCCTGTAACGGGTAGGGTGATGCGGCGACGGCGATCGCACCAGACGCTGGAGCCTCGTGCGGTCTGCGGTGGCGAACGCGCGCTCAGCGCGACGGCAGGCGTCTTGCGGGCAGGAGGCGATGGCCGGGCGCTCGTAGCCGCGGGGGCTGCATGGGCTCGGCTGGGCAGCGGGGACCGGAGCGACCCACTCCGGTGAAACACGCCGGCGCGTCAGGTTACGGTGCGCGCCACGGATTGCGCCACGCAGCTCAGTGTGGAATGACTCCCGTCGCATAGTCAAAGTGGCTCAAGACCCCTGAAAAACGTCCGCAGAGAGTGACAGGTTACAGAGCATGAACTATCCGGCGTACTTCCTGTTCGGCAGTGGCACGCAGCCGGCGACGGATTTGTCGCTCGGATTCCGCAATCCGTCGCAGGTGACGATGTCGCACGACGAGCCGCGACTCGATGTGCCGGTGGCGCTGCCGCTCACGCAGTTCCAGGTGTACACCTTCCGCTTCAGCCAACAGGAAGGTATGGCCGTGTGGCTGAATGGCGTGACGGCGCCCGCGGCCACGGCGGCCGCCAACACCATAACGCTCACCGAGTTCGTGCAAGCGCAGATCGGCAGCAGCAACGGCGACGCCATCGACATCGCAGAGATCAAGGCGTACGCCGAAGCCATCGATGAAGCCCAGCGCGTCTGGCTCGTGGACCAGCTGCTGCGCAAGTATTCACTGTGAATCGATGCGGCGGTCGCTCCAGGCCGGCCGTGTCGACAATGTCCCGGGTCAGCTCCCGGGGTTCGGGGGGGCGAATCCTCGCAAGGGGGATAGCCCCTTCTTGCCGCCGGTCACCAGTGTTTTCACATCGATGTGAAAATGCAGGAATTCCCCGCGGTGCTTCTTCATCCCCGGGGGGAGTGCCGATCGTTCCGTATGATTCCTCGCCACCGATCGTTCGTATGATGGGTTGTGGCGATTCACCAAACCATTACCTCTGGCTCATCCGATGCTTGTCCGGGAGCGCGACAATTGAATATGGATTGTCGGCGCCGAGCGAGCGCAGGGTGCGTGGAGCGCGGTCGCCCGTACGTGGAGGACTTAAGATGCTGCGTTTGCCCGCAACCTTGTTGATGGTGATCCTGACGCTCTTCGCCTGCGCGGGGGCGGAACAGGCGAATCAATCGCCCGCCGCGACGACGCCGGTCCCCGATGTCGCGGTTGTTTCCACCACGCCGGTGGCCGCGGGCATCGTGCAGAAGGATGCCTACACCCTTGTCGGCCCGCAGAACTTTCTCTCCGGATACGCGGCCATGGCTGGAGAACGCTTGGTCCACGCTGTCGTCGAAATTCCCACTGGCTACGTGGACAAGTGGGAGGTCAAGAACGAGGATGGCCTGCTGCATTGGGACATGAAGAACGGGAAGCCGCGCAAAGTGAAGTATCTCGGTTACCCGTGCAATTACGGGATGGTGCCGCAGACGGTGCTTTCCGAGGCCCGCGGCGGCGACGGCGACCCTCTCGACATCCTGGTGCTCGGCGAGGCCGTCCCCCGCGGGTCGGTCATCGAGGTGCGCGTCATCGGATTGTTCCGGATGCACGACGACGGCGAGCTGGACGTGAAGCTCGTCGCCGTGCGCGAAGGCACCCCATTCGCCGAGGCCGGCAGCATTGCCGAGCTCCAGGAGAAGTTCCCGGGCGTCACCACGATCGTGGAAACATGGTTCGGCAACTACAAGGGTCCTGGTGTCGTCCAGACTCAGGGTTTCGGCGAAATCGACGAGGCAACGAGCATCCTGAACGGTGCCGTGGCCGACTACCGCGAGGCGCACGGCGGTTCCTGAGCAGTTGCTGACCGACAACGGGGTTCAAATCGCTCCACAGCCCGCTGCAGTGATCGAGCCCGTGCGATGGTTCCGAGGCGCAGGCCACCACCTCGGCCGGCGCCACCACAATGCATTGTATTTGGGCGATATCTCCCAGAGCCGAGACGCCAAATGCAGGGATAATTGGATTCTGTCTCCAAAGCCCCGCACCGGTGGCGGAAGCGTCGCGGGTCGTTTATACTCATTGCATTCGTCAATGACTTCCTCGGCTGCTCGAGGTCGCGACGCAAGTGCCCCAGCGCTGTCTCCGATGACCGCTATGGACACGTTTCCGCGCGCGCCATTGCGTGGATGCCGGCTGAGGAACGCACGCTCCAGGAGTTTGCCAGAATGAGCCGTCTGCACCCCAATCGCGTTCTGGTGACCGGTGGTGCAGGATTCCTCGGTTCCCACCTCTGCCAGCGGCTGCTGGAAGAGGGCAGCGAAGTGCTGTGCGTCGACAATTTCTTCACCGGGAGGAAGGACAACGTTGCGCATCTTCTCGACCAGCAAGCTTTCGAGGTGATGCGTCACGACGTCAATTTCCCACTGTACGTCGAAGTGGACGAGATCTACAACTTCGCGTGCCCGGCGTCCCCCATCCATTATCAAAACGATCCGGTGCAGACGATCAAGACGAGCATCCAAGGGGCACTCCACATGCTCGGCTTGGCGAAGCGCGTCCGCGCCAAAATCTTTCAGGCCTCCACGAGCGAGGTCTATGGAGATCCCGCGATGCACCCGCAGCACGAGTCCTACTGGGGGCATGTGAACCCCATTGGTCCGCGCGCGTGCTACGACGAAGGAAAGCGCTGCGCCGAAACGCTGTTCTTCGACTATCGGCGTCAACACGGGCTCGGGATCAAGGTGGCGCGCATTTTCAACACTTTCGGGCCACGGATGAACCCGGCCGATGGCCGCGTGGTCTCCAACTTCATCGTGCAAGCGCTGCGCGGCGACCCGATCACGATTTACGGCGAAGGCTTGCAGACACGCTCGTTTTGCTACGTGGACGATCTGGTCGAAGCCTGTATCCGGCTCATGGGTACAGCGGAAGATTTCATCGGACCGATGAATCTGGGCAACCCGCACGAGCTCAGCATTCGCGACATCGCCCAGAAGATTCTGGGCCTGACCGGTTCGCGGTCCCGACTCGTGTTCAGGCCTCTCCCCAGCGATGATCCAAAGCAACGGCGCCCCGACATCACGCTGGCCCAAAGCGTCCTGGGCTGGGAACCCCTCTTCCCCCTGGAAGAAGGCCTGCTCCGGACGATCGAATATTTCGACCAATTGCTGCGCAGTGGTTATAAGATGCCACACGTGGTCAACGGTCGAATCGAACGCAACGTTGCTTGAGGGCGCAGGTTTCATCGATGCCGCATGTTCTCGTCACGGGTGGCGCCGGCTACATTGGCAGCCACACCTGTAAGATTCTGGCGCAGCGGGGCTTCACGCCCGTCGTGCTGGACAACCTGGTGCACGGGCAGCGTGCCAACGTGCGCTGGGGGCCATTCTTCCAGGGCGATGTCGCGGATGCGGAGCTCGTCGGGCGCATCGTGCGCGAGCATGACATCCGTGCGCTCGTTCACTTCGCAGCCTATGCCTATGTAGGCGAGTCGATGCAACAGCCCGAGAAGTACTTCGATAACAATGTGGGTCGTGGCCTGCGCTTGTTGCAGGCAGCACGTGAGAATGGTGTGCGACACGTCGTGTTCTCTTCCACCTGTGCGGTGTACGGGTTGCCCGAGACGGTACCCATCGACGAGCGCCAGCCGCTGCGACCGGTGAATCCCTATGGCGAGACCAAGCTTATGGTCGAGCGCGCGCTGCATTGGTTGGGTGTGGCGCACGGGCTCGGGTGGGTGGCGCTGCGTTACTTCAACGCCGCGGGAGCCGATCCGGATGGCGAACTGGGCGAGACGCACGATCCTGAAACGCACCTCGTGCCGCGCGTCATCCAAGCCGCGCTCGGGCAGATTCCCGCCGTCGAGATCTATGGCACCGACTACGACACCCCCGATGGCACCGCCATCCGCGACTACGTGCACGTGAGCGATCTCGCCACGGCGCACGCCAGCGCATTGGAGTACCTGATGGCTGGCGGCGAGAGCCAAGCCATCAACCTCGGAACCGGTGCAGGCTGCTCGGTGCGAGAGGTCGTGAACGCAGTGGAAGCGATCTCCGGGCACCCCGTGCCCGCGCATTTCGCCCCGCGGCGGCCGGGTGACCCGCCGATTCTGGTGGCCGACCCGTCTTTGGCGCGGCGCAGGCTCGATTGGTCGCCACGCTACTCGCACCTGCAGTCGATTCTGGAGACCGCGTGGAATTGGCACCGGTCGGCCGCGGAAGGTGCCCCATGAATTCCGGTCGCGCGCCAACCTTCGACATTCCGGTACCGCAAGCCGGGCCATCGGGCGTTGCACCGACTGCACTTCGAGCGCAGGTGGACGCACGTCCGACCGTGCGCGGCAAGTTCCTGTTCGTCGGTGAGGAGAAGCTTTGGGTGCGCGGCGTCACCTACGGGACTTTCCGACCCGATGCCGACGGGCACTTGCTGCCGAAACCAGCGCAGGTGAAGCAGGACTTCGAACGCATGGCAGAGAACGGCATCAATGCCGTGCGAACCTACACGCTGCCGCCCCGGTGGCTGCTCGATCTGGCGCAAGAACACGGGCTGCGCGTCATGGTGGGGCTGTGGTGGGAGCAGTTCGTCACCTTTCTCGATGAACCGGATAGGCGGCGCAACATCGAGCGCACCGTGCGCTCCGCCGTGCGCAGCCTCGCCGGCCATCCGGCGCTTCTCTGTTACTCCATCGGCAACGAGATTCCGCAGAGCCTGGTGCGCTGGCACGGGGCGAAACGCATCGAGAGGTTCCTGTATCGGCTGTACCGCATCGCCAAGAGCGAGGACCCGACGGCGCTCGTCACCTACGTCAACTTTCCAACAACGGAGTACCTGCGGCTGCCGTTCTTGGACTTCGTCTGCTTCAACGTTTATCTCGAATCGCGCGACAAACTCGACGCGTACCTGGCGCGTCTGCACAACCTCTGCGATGATCGGCCACTTCTGATCGCCGAAATCGGCCTCGACAGCCGGCGGCATGGCGAAGAGCGCCAAGCGGAGAGCATCGGCTGGCAAGTGCAAAGCGCGATGGAATCGGGCTGTTGCGGCACGTTCGTGTTCGGCTGGACCGATGACTGGTTTTGCGGCGGCTTCGACATCGAGGACTGGGACTTCGGCCTCACGCGGCGCGATCGCACGCCCAAGCCGGCGCTCGCGGCGGTGCAGCGCGCCTATGCCGAAAATCCGTTCGCCCACATCGATAGCTGGCCCAAGATCTCCGTCGTCGTCTGCAGCTTCAACGGCAGCGCCACCATTCGCGACACGATGGAAGCATTGCAAAAGCTCGACTATCCCGATTATGAAGTCATCGTCGTCAACGATGGTTCGACGGACCGCACGCCACAGATCGTTGCGGCATATCCGTTCGAGCTCATCAGCAGCGAAAACCGCGGGCTGAGCAGCGCACGCAACACCGGCTGCGCGGCGGCGCACGGCGACATCGTGGCCTACACTGACGACGACGCGTATCCCGATCCGCACTGGCTGCGCTATTTGGCTCTGGCATTTCGGAACAGCGCAGGAACTGGGGCAGCAGATTCCCCACGCGGCTTCGTTGGCGTCGGTGGACCGAATCTTCCACCCCCCGGGGACGGGAGCATCGCCGACTGTGTTGCCAATGCTCCGGGCGGGCCGGTGCAAGTGCTGCTCGACGATCGAGTCGCCGAGCACATCCCCGGTTGCAACATGGCATTTCGCCGCGCGGCCTTGCGCGAGATCCAAGGCTTCGATCCGATCTACCGCGCGGCCGGAGACGATGTCGATCTCTGTTGGCGGCTACAGGAGAACGGTGGCGTCATCGGCTTCGCCCCCGCGGCCGTGGTCTGGCACCATCGGCGCAATTCGGTGCGTACGTACTGGAAGCAACAACGCGGCTACGGCAAAGCAGAAGCGCTGCTCGAAGCCAAGTGGCCGCAGCGTTACAACGCCGCCGGGCACGTGACGTGGCGTGGGCAGCTCTATGGTCGTGGCTTCACTTTGTCGCTCGGGGCTCTCGGCGGGCGCATTTATCGCGGCGTTTGGGGCACGGCACCATTTCAGTCCTTGTATCAACGCACCCCGAGCACGTTCCTGCAGCTGCCGCTCATGCCGGAGTGGACCATGGTCGTCGGGCTGCTCGCCGGGCTGGCGCTCCTTGGCATCGAATGGCGACCGCTGCTTTTGCTTCTGCCGTTTCTTGCGGTCGCCGTGGGTCTTTGTATCGGTCAGGCGGCGCTC
This sequence comes from uncultured bacterium, assembly GCA_964567755.1. GTDB lineage: Bacteria > Krumholzibacteriota > Krumholzibacteriia > DASRJW01. The sequence continues at coordinate 137,233 of CAZMNW010000069.1, read as the reverse complement.
TCGGCGGCGCGATCCAAGTTCACGACCCGACCACTGACGATGTTCATGCGCCTGCGGCTCTTCGCGCTCACGATGTTCTTGCATCTGCTGCAACCGATGGCGCGTCTCGTCGGACGCTTGCGCCATGGGTTGACGCCGTGGCGCCGGCGAGGGACAGAGCAACGGCTGTGGCGCCTCCAACAGCAGGATTCGGACTGGCGAGAAACTTGGAAGGCGCCGATCGAGCGGCTCGAAGCGATGCACGCAGCGCTCCTCGGCGCCGGGTCCATCGTCTGTCGCGGCGGTGAATACGATGATTGGGATCTCGAGGTGCGGGGTGGCTTGTTCGGAGGCGCGCGGGTGCGCTTTGCTGTCGAGGAGCACGGCGCGGGCAAACAGATGTTGCGGTTCCGTGCGTGGATGCGCCCTTCCACGCGTGTCCTGGCTCTCGCGGGCAGCATCGCCGTCGTTGCGCTTCTCGCAGCCAAGGACGGCGCTCCCGTGAGCGCTGTTGGCCTGATGTTGCTCGCACTCTGGCTCACGACGGGTGCGGTGAGCGACGCGGCACGCGCGCAGGCGGCACTCGCGGCAGCGCGCGCGGCGGCGGTCCAGCGCTAGCGGGTCACGGTGGTGGTGTGGGTGTTGGGTCGGCTGTCTTGGAGTGGAGGATCGAAGAAAATCATGCCGGAGACGAAAGCCACGGATCTTGCCATCTACCGCCGGCTCCTCTGGCAGGCGCGACCCTTTTTGCCGCACATCATGGTCTTGTTCCTCCTGGGGTTGATGTCGACGCCGCTCGCGTTGCTCGCACCGGTGCCACTCAAGATCGTCGTGGATTGTGTGATCGGTTCCGAGCCCGTGCCCGGGATCCTGCAGCGCGCATTGCCGGCAGCTCTGACCGCCTCTCGCGCCGCGCTCCTCGGGTTCGCGGTCGCGCTGGTCCTCGGCGTGGCGTTCCTCGCCCAACTTCAATCCATGCTCGCCATGGTGTTGCGCACCTATACCGCGGAACGGTTGGTGCAGGACTTTCGCGCGCGGCTATTCCAACGCGTGCAACGGTTGTCATTCGTCTTCCACGACAAGCGCGGCGCGTCGGACGCGGCGTACCGCATTCAACAGGACACGATCTCCATTCAACACATCGCCATCGATGGCGCTATTCCATTCATTACTTCCAGTGTGACGCTCGGCGCGATGCTCTACGTCATCGCTCGGCTCGATTGGCAGTTGTGCGTGGTGGCAGTGGCGATCGCCCCGGCTCTGTTCGTCCTGGCGCGATTCTACCGCACCAATTTACGCCGGCGCGCGCATGCGGCCAAGCATCTCGAAAGTCGCGCCCAAGGTGTGGTGTACGAGGTGTTGTCTGCTCTGCGTGTGGTCAAGGCCTTCGGCCAGGAAGATCGCGAACAGGCGCGATTCGTCGGCACCTCCCGGCTCGGGATGCAGGAGCGGATCCGTCTGGCGGCCGCGCAGGGTGCACTGGGCCTGTTGGTCGGTGTGACCACCGCGGTCGGGGCCGCCGCGACGCTCTTCATCGGCGTACGACATGTTCTGAACGGTGAGCTGCTCTTGGGCGAGCTGCTCCTCGTCATGGGCTACCTGACCCAGCTCTATGATCCCCTGAAAACGATTTCGCGCAAGATCGCGAGCCTGCAGTCGCACCTGGCCAGCGCCGAGCGCGCTTTCGCGCTTCTCGACGAGCCGAGCGACGTGCCGGAGAGCGCACGTGCACGTGCGCTCACCCGAGCCCGCGGTGCCATTGCTTTCGACAACGTCACGTTCGGCTACGGGTCGGATCGACCGGTGTTGCAAGACGTGTCCTTCGAGGTCACCCCGGGTCTTCGCGTCGGTATCGCCGGTCGGACTGGAGCGGGGAAGAGCACGACCCTGCACTTGTTGACTCGGTTCTTCGATCCGGCGTCGGGGCGAGTTCTCTTGGATGGCGTCGACGTGCGCGACTACAAAGTCGCTGACTTGCGCCATCAGTTCGCCATCGTCTTGCAAGAGCCGGTGCTGTTTTCGACGAGCATCGCGGAGAACATTGCCTACGCCCGTGCCGATGCGAGCAGCGAAGAGATCATCGCCGCAGCGCGCGCTGCCAACGTCCACGACTTCATCGCCGGGTTGCCGGAAGGGTACGCGACATCGGTGGGCGAGCGCGGCATGCGCCTCTCGGGCGGTGAGCGCCAGCGCATTGCGCTCGCACGCGCCTTTCTCAAGGATGCGCCCATCCTGCTTCTCGACGAGCCGACGAGCTCCGTCGATCTGCGCACCGAGGCCAGCATTCTCGACGCACTCGAGCGCCTCATGCATGGACGCACGACGTTCATGGTCGCGCACCGCTTGGGCACGTTGAAGGGCTGCGATCTCTTGCTTCAGTTCGAAGACGATGGCCGCGTGCAGGTTCTCGCACCTTCCTCACCGGTGGAGAGCTGAGATGGCGCGCGATGAAGTCGAGGTCATCACCACGCGGATCTCCGAACAACCGGCCGTGCGAGCGTGGCGGTCGCTGGAATACGAGGCCGACGGATTCGTGCCGGCCGTGCCACGACGGCTCGAAATGCTGCGCCGACGCAGCAAGTCGATTGTCTATCGGCTGGTCGGTGTCGGCCGCGACGGTGGCGACGTCATCGCCAAGCATGCGCTTAGATCTTCCGCCATTGTCGAGCGCGAGGTCTATCACGTGCTGCGAAGGCTGCCGATCGTGAGCACGCAGTACTATGGTTTTGCCGATGCGATCGAAGGGCCCGTCGCGAGCACGGAGCCATGCGGCCTCGCCGCCTCGGCCGGGACGTCACTCTCGAGTTTGGAACCCAACGGCCACACTGGCGGTTCGGATCCGCGGATCTCGAGTCCGCGCTTCGAAATCACTGCCAGCGCGGCGGACGACGAGTTTTCCTGGCTGTTTCTCGGCGACGCAGAGGGGAACCCATTCGATCCTGCCGCCACTGGACAGCGTGAGCTCGCCACCCGCTGGCTGGCGGCGTTGCACACCTCGTCATCGGCGCTCGCGGATGCATCGCGGCTCCCGGACCGCGGGCCGGCGCATTATCTCGGCCATTTACACGCGGCGCGTGCTGCGATCCAACGCATTCGTGGAAATCCGGTCTTCTCCGCTGCCGACCACACGACGCTCGACGAGGTTCTGACCTGGCTCGATCATGCCGAGTCGTGCTGGCCGGACATCGTTGCCTGTTGCCGGGAGGTTCCATGGGCTCTCGTGCACGGCGATTTCGCCCCGCGGAACGTACGCGTGCGTGGGAGCGACGAGACAGCGCAGCTTCTCGCCTTCGACTGGGAGGTCGCAGGTTGGGGTGTGCCGGCCGTGGATCTGCGCGACATGAATCTGGATCTTTATCACGCTCTGGTGGCACCGCATTGGCCGCAACTCCGCATCGAGACGTTTCGCCAAGTGACTCGTGTCGGCGACCTATTGCGCGGAGGTCTGGCCGCGGTGCACTGGGAAGCGCTCAAGTGCGAGGGCAAGGGAGTGCATGCGACGTTGGATAACATGCGCATTTTCGAGCAACGTGTCGGCGCGGCCTTTCGCGACATTGGATGGCCGAAGGACGCTTCGTGCCGGACTCGGGAGCCGTGACCATGAATACGGCAGCGCAGGCGTCGGCACGACTAGATGGGTACGGCTGCCGGGATGAAGGCACGAAATAGATGAGTACGGCAGCGCACGAAACTCCGGCCATTTTCGAATTGGACCACCTTCTCCGCGCGGCCGACCCGTCTGGCGTGCCGGAGCTGCGCGCGGTGTTGGCAGAGCTCCTGCGACCCATCGCCAGCGCACGCTTCGTCGAAGACCGAATGATTTGGCGATCCCGCGTACATCGCGCGCGTTTCGTGATCGATGACGTCGAGCGGTCCCTCATCCTCAAGCGCTTGCCCCTCGATCGCGCCCATCGCGAACAACTAGTTCTACGGCGATGGTTGCCACAGCTCGGCCTCAGCGCGCACGGTTCACCTCTTCTCGGCGTCGCCGCCGCGCCCGGGGGGGAATGCATCTGGCATGTCTACGAGGATCTCGGGCCGCAGGCACTGGACGCCCAAAAACCCGACGCAGGGCAGATTCTAGCCGCTGTCCAGCTGCTCGCTCGACTCCACGTGCGTTCCGCGACATGCGGGTTCCTCGGCGAGTGTCGTGAGTTCGGTGTGGATCTCGGCGCTGGTTTCTTGCGCGCGGGCATTGCGGATTCCTGGCGCGCTTTGGCCGAGATCCGCTCCCGGGCGTCCGATTTAGACCAGAGCCAACGGCTGCTGTTCGACCGTTTGCTCGAACGGTTGTGTGTGCTCCGCGCTGAAGAACCGGACCGCACGCGAGTTCTCCTCGAGCACGGGGGACCCGAGGTGCTGCTGCACGGAGATCTGTGGACGTGCAATATCTTCGGGATGCCCTCGGCCGCAGACTTGCCCGTGCGCTTCATCGACTGGGATCACGCCGGCGTTGGCTACGCGAGCTATGATCTCTCGGCCCTGTTGTTGCGTTTTCCGCTGCGCGAGCGCAACGGGATCCTCGCGTCCTACGCCGAACAGGTGGCTCAGGCCGGCTGGCGGTTGCCGGACCACTCCACGCTCAATGCATTGTTCGCAAGCGCGGAAACAGCGCGCCTGGTGAGCGCCGTGCTTTGGCCCGCCCTGGCATTCCTCGACCACGGTGCCGGATGGGCCGTCGCTCGTCTCGCCGAGGTGGAGAGCTGGTTCGACCAGCTCGGGCCGGTTCTGGCAATCGACGGGTGATCTCGAAATGCACACGATCGTCGTTGCCCCCACACGCGTCGCCAACTTTCCAACCGGCGGCGGTCACTTCTGGGCCTACATGCAGTACGTCCAGGGCTTCTTGCAGCATGACTGCGAGGTGTACTGGCTCGAAAAGTTCGAATCGACCGGTGACCTCGTGAAAGACCGCGAACTCTGCGAGCACCTCCGCCAACGCTTGGCGGCGTTCGGTCTCGCAGACCGATTGCTGATCTACGAGGAAACGCGCGAAGGCGGTCTTCCGTACACGTTCCTCAACGTGCCGGCGTCACGCGGGGAAGCCGTGTGCAAGAGCGCCGATCTGCTCCTCAACTTCCGCTACGACATGGGCGCGGAAATGCTGTCACTCTTCCGGCGCACGGCTCTCGTCGACATCGACCCGGGCCTGCTGCAGTTCTGGATGAGCGCGGGGCAGATCACGGTCTTTCCGCACGATCATTATTTCACCATTGGCGAGACCGTGGGCACCGAGCAAGCCGGGTTCCCGGACTGCGGTCTGCCGTGGATGCACATTCGTCCGCCTGTGTGTCTCGATCTCTGGCCGGTCGTGGGCGCGCCGCGCCACGCGGCGTTCACGACGGTCTCGGGCTGGTCTGGCGAGGAATGGATTCAAGATGGAACGACGTTGTTCGAAAACACGAAGCGTGCGTCATTCCTGCGTTTCCTCGAGATGCCGCGCCACACGCATGCGGCCCTCGAGCTAGCCTTGGACCTGGGCCCTGGCGATCCCGACGCGAGCGACCGCGACCTGCTCGTACGCCATGGGTGGCAAGTGCGGGCGGCCCGAGACGTCGCGGCGTCTCCGGAGATGTACCGAAACTACATCCAGTCGTCACGCGGTGAATTCGGCTGCGCCAAGCCCTTTTACGTTCTGAAACGAACGGGTTGGATCAGCGACCGAACGGTGTGCTACCTGGCGAGCGGCAAGCCCGTCGTGATCCAGGACACCGGGACGAACCGGTCGATTGCCAATGGCGAAGGCCTTGTTTGTGTTTCCACCAGCGCCGAGGCCGCGGCCGCCATCGACTCGGTGGACGAACATTTCGACGCGCACTGCGCTGCGGCACGAGACATCGCGGCAACCTGGTTCGAGTCGCACAAGATCCTCGAGCTTATCCTCAATCGAGCGCTCCAGTGACGAGGCCAAGGTTCTGCGTAGAAACACGTAGAGTCCCGCCTCGGAAGCCAACCTTTCGGGTGTTCCCGTATAGTTAATATCAAACCGGGTCTCTCGCGGTGTGGTTCGTATTCCGGGGAGATGAGCATGCGAATCGAGATCTCGACACAAGGGGACGTGACGATCGTCAAGCCCCATCCAGGACCTTCCGGGCTGATCAGCGCCGAAGGGGCGGACGGCCTGGAATCGAAGCTGCGCGAGTTGGTGCAGCACGGCAAGAAAAAGATCCTCATCGATCTTGGAGCGACCGAGTTCCTGTTGAGCCGGCCAATTGGGTCGCTTGTCGGCGTGCAAGCACATGCCTTCCGAAATGGTGCGGCGCTCTACCTGTGCGACGTCGACAAGCGCATCCACAACGTTCTCGTGGTCATGTGGCTGGTGCGCACCCTCAACGTTCTCGGCTCGCGCAAGGAAGCGTTGAAATTTCTGGAAAGTTTGAACGTGCAGCTCGCTGCGGAGAAGTTCGAATTCCGTTCGGCCGCCGTCGTGGACTGCACTGCCAGGCTGTCCTATCTATGGAAAAATGATGCTGCACAGGTGACCCTGAATCAGGCATCGGCACCGACCAGCGGCAAAGCCATGGTCCACATCGTCGATGCGAGCGGGGAGGAAGTGTTCGCACACAGCGTACTGGATCGTGGCGCGTTCAGCGGCATGATCGGCAAGGCAGGAAGCTGGCGCATCGATCTGGATCTTCTCGAGTATTCCGGTACGGTGGATTTCACGATCCATCAGGCGTAGCGCTGGGTCGAGCCCTGTCGATTGCGTCCAGCTCGTGCAGAGCCTGCTCGGCGAGCGCGAGCGCAGTCGGCAGTTGAGACGGGGTCAGACGTGAGGCTGTGGAAGTGACAGAGTCGGACGGCGCGCATGCGTGCGCGATGCGCTCGATCATCGCGCCGGCGAAAAATAGACGCAGATCATGTTCCCATCCGAGTGGTGTATTGCCGGCGTAGGCGGCCAAGACCAGATCATGCAGGGATGGCTCTGGCTCGACCGAATGGCCGGACACCATGTGAGGCGCAAAAGCGGGCAGAGGGGTACTCGTGAGCAACGACAAATCGGCAAAGAGAGCACCGAGGTCGCGCCCCGGGTGTGCGAACCGGCAGTGGTCGAAGCCGGCGAGATAGAAGCGGCCGTCCACACCGTAGTGGACACGGTGCAGCCCGAAACTCCCGTGCACGAGGGCCATCGGACCCGCGGCGATAGCGCGGGCAAGTTGCAACAACGATTTACCGATCGCGGCCAGTCTCGCCTCCTGGCTCGGATCCGTCGTCCCGATGCAGCTGCAAGCGCGCTCCACCGCTGTGCGCCAGGCGTCGCGCACGCCGTCCCAACTCTCGGCCGGCAACGACACGCCGGCCAATCGCGCTCCGTGCAGTGTGGCGAGGCATGCTCCCAAGTGTTCCATGAGACGGCGCATCGATATTGGATTGTCGCGCTCCGCGATATAAGTCCACAGATCCATCCATGGATCGAATGCATAGACCACCACAGCTTCGGCTTCGATGCAGGCAAGGGGTTCAGGCGTGCGTACTTTCTTCGCACGAATGCACGTGTGCAACGCACAGGCGGTTTCGTAGTCGGCGCGCGCCGCCTGGGCGCTAGGGAACGGCAAGCCGCTCGAGATGACGGTTCCTGCGCCATCGCCGCAGCGCAGACGCAAGACGCAACGAAGCGTGTGATCATGAACCGAGGGGCCATGGATGCGCATCGCATCGATCGAGATCGACGCATCACGAGACTCTCCCGTGCCCAAGTCCGCTGCGGCAAGAGGCGCAGAATCCTGCGCGTCGACCCCGAGGCGACGGCGCGCCCAGGTTGCGAAGGCAGGGGAGTTCGAGAGTGCCGCGCGCCAGCGGCCGGCTCGTGCCGAGTCGAACTCGGGTGTTTGCGTCGTCCCCTCTTGGTTCTTTCGGGGTCCTCCTGGCGCGGGCACATCGAAACGCGCGAATGAATCCGTCACGCTCGTGTCGGCGCGGAAGCGCAGCAGGAACGTCCGACCCCCGTTGGCGTAGCTGACGACGGACGGCGTGCGCGCGAACGTCCTGAACCCCGCGCCATCGTTGTGGAAATAGAGCTTCTGGGCGTGGAAACGCCCGAGTGCTTGCGCCACGTCGAACCCCGGGCCTTCGTCCGTGATCGAGATGACAGCGCCGAGGCGGGTGGCGTCGATTTCGACCGAGATACTCTTGGCGCGGTCATGGCCGTTGCCGCGTTTGTAGGCATTGCCGAGGCCGTTCTTCAATGGGGCGAGAAGATCGCGCGTGAGGCGCACAGGCGACACGTGGGCGTAACGAGCGGCAAGGACGATCTTGAGCAGCGGGAAGAGATCATCTCTGGAATGTCCGTGCATGACGAGTCGAACCTGCTCGCTGTCGACGCAGGCGGACGCCATCGGGTCATGGAGGATCTCGGCAGCCGCGTCCAAGGAAAAGCCGACATCCTCACGGAGTTCCTGTCGAGTTCGTGCGATGTCGATCATGAACGGAGGACCTCCACAGGCGAGGGTTCATTCTAATGCGGCGGGCTTGACACGCGGCCCCGGAATCCGCTCACATGACCAACGATGATGGTCATGGCTTCATCGCCTTTCGGGGGCAGGGCCCGCTCCGCGGTTCTCGTCGCCTTACGGCTCCTGGGCCAGAGTTATGCCCGCGAGCTGGCGCGGGTGCTGGAGGCGCGCCTTTCCGGCGTCCAGCAAGCGCTCCGCGGTCTGGAGTCCGACGGGCTCGTGAGCGTTCGGGCCGCGGGGCGGACACGGCTCTATTGCATCGATCCACGCTACTTTGCCTATGACGAGCTGCAGCGTTACCTTCTCCGTCTCGCTGAACCCGAGCGCGGGCTGCGCCGTCGCATCGAAGCCCTGCGTCGCAAGACGCGGCGGCCCGGCGAGTCGTGGTGAACCGCTGCCGGATCGGCTAGCCTTGCCCACCGATGCCGCGCACCCGAAGGGCCGCACCACCCCACGAGACTGCGTCGAGTCTTGATCGTGGAGCTCGGAGGAGGACCATGAAACAAGCCGAAACGATATCGCTGCCGGAAAATGCCTACAAGCCTCTCGGCCCGAACGAGAGCTACCAGCCCGTGGTGCCGGCTTCGACGCAGATGCCCGAAGTGACGCCGCGCTCGGTGCTGTGGGGCGTTTTCCTTTGCGTCATTTTCACCATCGCGTCGGCCTACTCGGGCCTCAAGGTCGGGCAGGTGATGGAAGCCGCCATCCCCATCTCGATTCTCGCCATCGGCTTGGCGCGGATGTACCCGCGGCGGTCGACCGTGCTCGAGAACGTCATCATCACCGGCATTGGCGGTGTGTCGGGTTCCGTGGTGGCAGGGGCCATCTTCACCCTGCCGGCGCTCTACATCCTGCAACTCGACCCGCACCCCTTGCAGTCGGTGCTCATCTGTTTGGCGGGTGGATGTCTTGGCGTGCTGTTCCTGATTCCTTTGCGGCGGTTTTTCGTGCGCGAGACACACGGCCAGTTCCCCTATCCGGAAGCCACTGCCATTACCGAGGTGCTGGTTACCGGCGAGAAGGGCGGGTCGCAAGCCAAGCTGCTCCTGCAAGCGACGGCGGTCTCCGGCATCTACGACTTCTTCATCACCACGTTTCACGTGTGGAAAGAGAACGTCAGCTTTCGCTTCATTCCGGTCATGGGGCAGCTCGCCGACCGCGCCCGCATCGTGTTCAACTTCGACGCCATCGCCTTCATCCTCGGCCTCGGGTACGTCATGGGCTTGCGTTCGTCGATGGTGTTGTGCGCCGGCGGTGTGCTGGCCAACTTCGTCATGGTTCCCCTCATCTGGTTGATCGGACGCAATCTGCCGGATCTGGTGGTGGAACCTGGAGCGGTGCCGATCGCGCAAATGTCGGCAGAGCAGATTTTTCGCGGCTACGTGCGCTTCATCGGTGTCGGTGCCATCGCCACCGCAGGAATCTTCGGCATCATCAAGTCGCTGCGCATCGTGACTGGATCGTTCGGCATCGCCATGCGCGCCTTCCGGCACGGCGAGGCCAAGAACCTCGAACGCACCGACCGCGACCTCCCGATCATGAGCATTCTCCTCGGCGTGGTCGTGAGTTCCATTGGCGCCGCGGTTTTTTTCGGCACCTTGCGCACGTCGGTGCCCGTGCTGATCATTGGCTTCGTTCTCATGCTGTTCTTCTCCTTCTTTTTCACCTCGGTGGCTGCCAATGCCATCGCCACCACGGCGCGTAATCCAGTTTCTGGCATGACCATGCTGACGATCATCGTTTCGAGCTTCGTGCTGCTGCGCTTCGGTCTGTCCGGAACGACGGGGATGTTCTTCGTCATGGCCATTGCCGGCATGGTGTGCACGGCGCTCTCGGTCTCTGGGCAAACCATCACCGATCTCAAGACTGGCTACTGGCTGGGATCGACGCCGGCGGCGCAGCAGAAGGTGAAGTTCTATGGCGTCATCGCCTCGGCGGTCGCGGCGGGGCTCACGATCGTGCTGCTCGCGCGCACGTTCCAGTTCGGCGAGGCGGCGCCCGGCGACACCCGCGCCGTCCTGGACGCTCCTCAAGCCGCCATCATGAAGGAGCTGGTCGAAGGCTTCATGAGCGAAAAGCCGGCGCCTTTCATTCTCTTCGGCGTCGGCGCCATGGTGACCATCATGATGGAGATGCTCGGCGTTCCGGCGCTCGTGTTCGCTCTCGGCATCTACTTGCCGTTGTATCTCAACACGCCGGCGCTCGTCGGCGGCTTCCTGGCCCACTTCCTGACCAAGCGCTCCGAGCGCGTCGGTGGTCGCAGGGGTAGCACCATTCGCGAACGCGGTGTCGTGGTGGCGTCGGGATTGATGGCGGGCGGCGCGCTGGGCGGGGTCTTGGGTGCGGCGCTCCGACTCGTGCCGGGGTACAGCGAAGACTGGGTCCGAACGCCGTTCTACGACACGGCATACATCTCCGAGACGCTATCGGCGCTCTTCTTCGTCGCCATCTGCGTCTACCTGTGGAAGGCGTCGGTGCGGGCCGTCCCGGATGAGCGCGCTTGAAGCCAAGGGTGCGCGTGGTCAGCGCATCATCGGGAGCCGGTTGTCTTGTCGGAATCGCTGGTTTTGCGCCAAAGACCCTGCATGAAAATCACCAGCAGGGACCAGGCGAAGAACAGCAGTCCCGTCAGTGCTCCGTAACCGAGGAATCCGATGTGCGCGGCGCCGGCGTTGAAGTTGCTCAACGCCAGAGGCGGGACGGTTTGGCGGAAGAAGCGGTAATACCATTCACCGACGGCGATGCCGAGAATCTCGCTGCCGACGAGTAACACGATGATCGCGGCTTTGCGTGACATGTCCCACCTTCCTGGTGTGGCCCGTCACGCGTGCGTGAGCGGGCCCGGATGCCACCATCATGCACACCCAGCCGCCCGAATCCAACAACCTATTTCTTCACCACGTGCACGTCGCCGCTGAAGCTGCTGATCGAGATGCGTGCACTGCCGCTGCCGAGCGAGAAGGAGAGCTCGCGCCCGGGGACGTATTCGCTCTTGCGGCGCGCGGTCTGACCGAAGGCGCTGTCGATGTCGCCCGAGAAGGTGGAGATCTCGAACTCGGCGGAAATGCCGGCGGAGACGCGGAGCGTGACGTCGCCGCTGTGCGCCTCGAGCTCGAAGGCGCCACTGCCGTCGGGGTCGCCATCGAAATCGATGTCGCCGGAAACCGAGCGGCACTCGGCGTTCTCGAACTTGCCGCCGCGCACCTCGATCGACCCGCCCACCGTGGCCGCCGCCAGTTCGCCCGAGACGCCATCGAGCACGATACGGCCGCTCACGGTTTCGGCTTCGACGTCGGTGCAGGGCGCAGTGACCTCGATGTGGCCATTCACCGCTCGAGCCGAGACCTTCGCTGGTTTGCCGACGACGGTGATGTTGCCGTTGACCGATTCGAGCGCGAGTGCTCCGTCCACCTTCGACACGTCGATCGGGCAGTTGACCACGTCGACATTCACCTCGGCTCCCACGGGCACTTTGACCAGGAGGTCGGCCTCGCCGCGCAGATTGCGGCCGCTGCGCGGCAGGATGACCTCGATGCGCAATCGATCCTCGGTGCCGTCCACAGTGACCTCTTCCACGTCCTCGCCGATCGTGCCGGTCACGTGCACTTCCTTGCGATCCCAGCCTTCGACGGTCACGGTGCCATTGACGTTCTCGATCGAGATGCGTGGTTTGGCGCTGACCGTTCGGCGTTCGTCCACCGTCTTGGCGAATGCGACACCAGTCTGGAGCAGCACCACCCACATCGTGGCGACCGACGCCAAGGCCACGCGAGTACAGATTCTATGTTTCTTCGTGTCACGCATCAGACTTCCTCCACGATCTCGATCGCACCGTGCAACAGCGAGAGTTTCTGCTGGTAGCGGAGCATCAGCAACTTCATCAGGGTGGCATCGCCGGGATCCTGCTCGAGAGCGGCGAGTGTCTCGGCGATGCAATCATCGAGCATCAACAGGCCGGACGAAAGCGTACTTGCCAGAACATCGCCGCCATCGCTGCCGATACTGCCCGCGTTGCCTCCGGCGGCGAGCGAGGCCTGCAGCATTTTTCCGGCAGCCATGCACTCGCGCTCGAGGGCCGCGACCACGGTGTGCACCATGTCGCTGGCCAGAACCGGATCGCGTCCGGCGAGTGAATGCGACGCCGTCGTGCTGTGCCGCGTGCCGCGCGCCACGGATGCAGGCTCCGTCGACTCTTTCCGGCCCTGCCAGATCCACACCGTGGTCGCGAGCAGGATCACGGCCGCGGCGGCCGCGAGCCAAGTCGTGGCCGGACTGAATGCGCGACGATGTGGTGGGCTGGTCGCATGGCCTCTCCTGGGGTTTCGATCCGTCGCGGCCGGGAGGCGGCCGGCCAATTCGGGCCAGAGATCCCGGCGAAGGGCGACGGAAGGGGAGAGCTGCCGCGCCGCCGCGAGCAACTTGCGCAACGCTTCGACTTCGGCCGCGCAGGTGTCACACGTGTCGAGATGCGCTTGCAACGCAACGTGCTGTGGTTCCGGCAGCGTGCCGTCGACGTAATCGTCGAGCTGTGCGGACCAAAACTCGTGATTCATCACATCACCCTGAGGTTGCGTTCGAAACAAGCTCAGCGCCCGAGCGCCTGACGCAAGAGCCGTCGCGCGCGATGCAGTTGCGCTTTGGAAGTGCCCGACGCGATTCCCATCATCGTCGCGATCTCTTCGTGCGTGTAACCTTCGACGTCGTGCAAGACGAAAACCATCCGTGCGCCTGACGGCAGCTCTTGCATTGCCGTCTCCAAGTCGATCCGGGTCGACGACATTTCGCCGCGCGGCGTCGCGATGAGCTCCAGTGTCTCCCGATCCTCAGGCGTCTCGCGCAGCGTGCGCTTGAGCTCGACCCGCATCGAATCCATCACTCGGTTCACGGCCACCCGGTACAGCCAGGTGAAGAAACGGCTGCGGCCCTCGAAGGTGTCGATGCGTTCCCAGACGCGGAGGAACACTTCCTGGGTGAGGTCTTCCGCGCGCTGGAAATCACCGCAGAGCCGCAAACACAACCCGTGCACCCGATCCGCGTAAGCCCGGTACAGCTTTTCGAAGGCCGCCACGTCGCCCCGGCGGCACAGCTCCAACGTCACGGCATCGGGTTCGGGCGGCGCCGCCCGACGTTCTGTGGTTCGGGCCGAGTGCCCGCCTTGGGTTTCGGGTGACGCCATGGAGCCCATTCTTGTCCAGTTGGACGCTTCCGGTGCGCCAAGGGTTTGAAACGCTGCCCAGCGCCCGGGTCCCGACGCAGTATGCTGGTCCTGAACTCGTGTGCAACCCTGGACCCCAGTTCGTTCGTCTCATCCAAGGGTTCTCCAAAGGGCACCATGCGTGACGAGAACGACGACGCCCCGCCGCCGCGGTCCGAGGAGGCGTTGCCACTGGATCTCGAACAGACCCAGGTCGGGGGCGGCTTCGACTCGGATATCGACCGCGATGCCGGGGCCCCTGCCTTTTCTCCGGTCATCGATGGCTATGCGGACTTGCGCGAGCTGCATCGCGGCGGGCAAGGGATCGTCTATCGCGCCCTGCAGCTTTCCACCCGCCGCGCCGTGGCAATCAAGGTGCTGCGCGAAGGGCCGCATGCCGACAGCGCCGCCCGCAAGCGCTTCCAGCGCGAGGTGGAGATCGTCGCCCAGCTCAACCATCGGCATATCGTCTCCATTTTCGACTCTGGAACGACCAGCGCCGGTCACCCCTACTTCGTCATGGAGTACGTGCACGGGGTGGAGCTCGACCAACATGTCCACCAGCGTGTGCTGAGCGTCGAAGACACGCTGCAGGTGTTCCGTGTCGTCTTGGATGCCGCGCACCACGCACACGAAAACGGGGTCATTCACCGCGACCTCAAGCCCTCGAACATTCTGGTCGACGATCACGGGCAGCCGAAGCTGGTGGACTTCGGTCTGGCCCGGACGCTCGTGGCCAGTGCCGATTCCTTCGCCTCGCTCACCGGGCAAGTGCTCGGCACGATGGCCTACATGTCGCCAGAACAAGTGCGCGCCAATCCCGAAGAGATCGACGGCCGCACGGACGTGTATTCGCTTGGCGTGATTCTGTACGAGATTTTGACGGGCGCGACGCCGTACCCGGAAACGACACGCATCGTCGAGATCCTGCGCCACATCACCGAGACTCCACCGAGGCGCCCGGCGCGCGCCTGGAGCAGTCAGAGCGGCATCCATCGCCGTTCCGAACGCGGTCGCAGCGTGAGCGGCAAGTGTCCCATCGACAGCGAGCTCGAGACTATCGTGCTCAAGGCCATCGCCAAGGAGGCGGAGCGGCGCTATGCATCGGCGCATGATTTTTCCACCGACATCGGTCGCTACTTGGAAGGTCGTCCGATCGAAGCACGGCGGGACAGCGGCATCTACATCATGCGCAAGAAGCTGCAGCGCAACCGCCGCCCCGTTCTATTCGGCGCTGCCGGCATCGTCGTGTTCGGTGCGGCACTGCTTTTCGTCGCCGATCGTGGCGAGGCTCCGGCGCGCAAGCTCGATCCGCAGGCGATCGCCCTCTATGAGGCCGCCGAGAGCGACTACGTGCGCCAGCGTGATGCGCTGCGACAAGTGCTCGACAACCGCGTCACAGCCGGCGAGATCCAGCTCGACGCGCTCACCCAGGGCAGCTTGCAAATCGTGACCACGGCAGTCCAGGAACTGCAGACGGCGCTGGAAAACGATCGCGACAACCCGGATTTGCGCCATCTGCTGCTGCGCGCCTACGAGCGCGAAGTGGATCTCCTCAAGCGTATCGCGACACTGCCGGGTTCGTGAGCCTGCACAGCGCGCGCGCATGGATTGACGCACTGGAACCCGGCCCCATAGACTCGCGGCTCTGCATGCAGGAGGTCCGATGCGCTGCGCTCACTCGGCTTCCATTCTCCAAGCATTCGTCCTCGGAACCAGCATCACTGCCATTCAGCTGGTGGCCACCCCGGCTCGGGCTATCCAGTGGCTGCACGACCTGGACGCGGCCAAGAAGAGAGCCAAGCAAGAGAACAAAGTGCTTCTGGTGGACTTCTATGCCGACTGGTGCGGCCCCTGCCGCGCCATGGACGTGCAAGTGTGGAACCAGCCCGAGATCGCAGGGCTCGCCGCCAAGTTCGTCTGCGTTCGAGTCGATTACGATCGGGAACGGACGGCCGCCGAGTGGTACGAGGTCAAAGGCATTCCGACGATGCTGTTCCTGGACGGCTTCGACAACAAGGCCATGCACGTCCTGGGCTACAGGTCCGCAGCTGCCATACCCCGACGATCCGCACACGCGTTCTGCTCGCGAGCTGATCACCTCAACCCGTTGAGCGGCTCCAGCCCGCCTCCGTCCAGCCGTTCGTTTCTCTTCGACCGTGCTGCGGCGAATGGCATACTCTGCTGGACGCGGACTCGAAGTCGATTCGCGCGCGGACGAATGTTGAAGGAGGCCCGTTGCTCGTTCTTGGCATCGAAACGTCATGCGACGACACCGCGGCCGCGGTGGTCAGAGACGAGCGCGAGATCCTTGCCAACGTCGTCGCATCGCAGCTCACGCACAAAGAGTATGGCGGGGTGGTGCCGGAGCTCGCCTCGCGCGAACATCTGAAACACATGTTACCGGTCATGCAGAGCGCACTCGACCGCGCCGGCGTTGCCCCTGCGGCGCTCGATGGCATCGCGGCGACCGCAGGTCCCGGTCTCCTCGGCTCGCTCCTCGTCGGTCTGTCGACTGCAGCTGCCTACGCCTTCGGGCTCGACAAGCCGTTCGTCGGTGTGCATCACATCGAGGGACACATCATGGCGAACTGGTTGGTCGAGGACATGCAGTTCCCTTGCGTCGTCCTCGTCATCTCCGGGGGCCACACGCAGCTCGTGCGCATGCCGCACCTCGGCCGTTTCGAGGAGCTGGGAGCGACGCGTGACGATGCGGCTGGCGAGGCCTTCGACAAGATCGGCAAGATGCTCGGCATCGCTTACCCGGCGGGGCCAATGGTGGAGAAGCTGGCGCTGCGTGGGGATCGCAACGCGGTGCGCTTCGCGCGTGCACGTCTCAAGGACGGTGAGTTTGATTTCAGCTTCAGCGGCTTGAAGACGGCGGCGCGTCTCGTCCTCGAGCGCGATGGGTTCAGCCCGCTCACGCATGTGCCGCCGCTCGACGCCGGGATGGCCCCCGGCGAGCGCACGCTGGCCGAGCTCGCAGTCCTGCCGCAACGCGCTTTCGACATCCTCGCGAGCGCGCAGGAGGCGATCGTCGACATGCTGGCAGAACGCCTGTCGGCGGCCGTGCGCGCGACCAAGGCGCAGCATGTGTATTTGGCAGGAGGGGTCGCCGCCAACTCGCGCTTGCGCGAGAGGCTGGAAGCAGCACTCGCGCCGTTGGGAGCTGCGTTGCACTTCCCGCCGCCCAAGCTGTGCACCGACAACGCCGCCATGATCGCATGCGCCGGTTCGTTTCGTTTGCGCCTCGGACACGTGACGGGTCCCGGCACTCGAGCCTTCGCCCGCGGGCCGCTCGTGTCCTGGGCTTAGCGGCGGCCCGTCAGCGCTGGTCGGACCAGGCCTCGACCTCGGCAACTACCTGTTCGGGCGCGCGGATTGCGAGCGTGCGATTGGGGCGCAGAATCCCGTCTTGCAGCGTTTCGACCGCGTCCCAAGAACCACGGGTGAACTTGTATTCGAGAAGTGTGCCTGCCGGAACGTGCAGCTCGCCGCGATACAGTGAAGTTCCTTCACGCGTCATGCGCAGACCTCTGGGATCCCAATTCCCGAGCATGGGATGACCCCCGCATACGTACACGGCGGAACGCGCCGGAGTGCTTTCGGGAACGCGCACGCGCCATTCGACCGTGACCGAGGGAGAGTCGCCATTGGCATGGCGACGGCCGTTGGTCGCTGATGTTTTCTGCGAGCTTTGCGTCGAAGCATGAGCGCGCGTATTCCTGGATCTCGCCACCGAATACGCAACCCACGCAACGAAACCCAAGGCGAGAATTCGCACCACCCGCATCCGCACCCTCCCACCAGACATCGCCTGGCGATGTCGCGTACCTACACACCAACCTAGCCGTTCTCCACGTCACGGACAAGTTCTTGGGTGAGTGCACACGCGACCCCCACATTCGCCCGTGGAGTCACTATCAACCAGCACGGTTACAACAGCTTACGAGGACTGTCCCGTGCCTGTGGTAGGCTGGGGCGCACCCGAATCGAACGGTCGAACGCGCCCACGAGGAGAGTCTCATGCCCACACTGAGGTTTCGGTCGGCACACCTTCGCACGGGCGCTGTCGCTGTCGCTTTCGGCGCATCGGTTCTAGGAAGCACGCCAGCGGCGGCGGCACGCAAGACCATGCCGCCGTATGCCATCGCGGATCGCTGGATCGAACAGCATGCCGACACATTGCGCGCCGTAAACCAGCGCATCTGGAGTCATCCCGAGGTGGGTCTCCAAGAACATCGCGCCGCGCGCGAGCTCATGACATTGCTGGAACGCGAGGGCTTTCAAGTGCAGCATGGCGTCGCCGGAATGCCCACCGCGTTCATCGCCACCGCCGGCAAGGGCCGGCCCATCCTCGGCATCCTCGCCGAGTACGATGCTCTTCCCGGTGTCAGTCAGGCGGCGGAATCGACGCGGCAACCGCGGGCCGAAAACCCGGAGCTCGACGCGGGCCATGCTTGCGGGCACTCGGTGTTCGGGACGGCGAGTGTGGGAGCCGCCATCGCCGTATGGCAGGGGATGCAGAACGGCGGCCCCGCGGGCACGATCCGTCTCTACGGCACACCGGCCGAAGAAACTGGCATCGGCAAGGTGTACATGGCGCGTGCGGGACTCTTCGACGACCTCGATGCGGCGTTGCACTGGCACGCAGGGGACAAGACACGAGTGCAGTTCAACACCTGCAAGGCCGTCATCTCGGTCAAGTATCGCTTCCACGGCACGAGCGCCCACGCCAGCATGTCACCCGCCGATGGCAAGAGCGCTCTCGATGCCGTCGAGCTCATGAACGTCGGCGCCAATTACATGCGCGAGCACTTGAAGGAAGATGCGCGGGTGCATTACGTCATCACCGACGGCGGCGGCCAGCCCAACGTCGTGCCACCGACAGCCGAGGTCTGGTATTACCTGCGTGCCAACGTGCACCGGGATGCCGAGCGCATGCTCGAGCGATTGCGCGAGATCGCCGACGGGGCGGCGCGCATGACACGCACGACCATGAGCGAGAAGCTGGACAGCGATCTCTTCGAGCTGCTCCCCAACCGCGCATTGAGCGAGGTACTACAGCGGCATCTGGAACGCGTGGGGCCACCCCACTTCGCCGCCGACGAGCGCGAGTTCGCGCGCCGGACGCAGAGTGACATCGCCGATGCCCCGGCCGAGCCGCTGTTCGAAACCGTGATGACGCTGGCCGAAGAGCCTTGGCACATGCCGGCCTCGACCGATGTCGGCAACGTCAGCTGGCGGGTGCCGACGGGCGGGATCAACACCGCGTGCTTTACCCACGGAGCGCCCGGGCACAGTTGGCAAGTCGTCGCGTGCACGGGGATGTCGATCGGCGAGAAGGGCATGCTCGTCGCCGCGCGCACGCTCGCCGGCGCGGCGCTCGAGCTCATGAGCGACAGCAACCTGCTGGATGCGGCCCGGCGCGATTTCGAGACACGTCGCGAGAAGTCGCCGCAGCCGCAGTCGGTGCTGCCACGCGATCAGCCGGTGCCGACGTCCATCCGGTGAGCGGTTATGCTTCGGGCATCCGAGCGAATGACCGCGCACGTTGAGGCCTCTTGGTTGCCGGGCTGCACCGTTGTCGTTCGATCAGAGACGCGCGACGTTGCGTGGGTCCGCGAGGAGTCTCTCCGCCGCGATCGCCGTGACGCCCCCGCCGAGCGAGTAGTCCTCGCTACCCGGGTACACCACGTATCCACGCTTGCAGCCGAGATCCTGCATGCATCGGCGCACGCCTCCGGCGTCCGCGGGCGACGGTGTGGAGTGCAGCTTGATCTCGACGGGCACGAGGCGTGACCCGTGGCGCAGGAGCAGATCCACCTCGTCTCCTGTCCCTGTGCGCCAAAAGTGCACGTTGGCTTCGGGGGCGGCGATTTGCAGCGCAGAGATCACCTCCTCGACGACGAAAGCCTCCCAACTCGCGCCGCGTGCAGGGTGGACATCGAGTTCTCGTGGGCCGTGTATCCCGAGGAAGAAATGCAGCAAGCCAGTGTCTCTGAAGTAGACTTTGGGGCTCTTGACGAGCCGTTTCTTGAGATTCGCGTGGTACGGCTGCAGCCTACGAACGAGGAAGGTCTGCTCCAGGATGTCCAGGTATCGGTTGACCGTATGATAGGTGATGCCAAGCGATGCCGCGAGTTGCGATGCGTTCCAGAGCCTGGCGTTCACGTGCGCCAGCATGGTCCAGAGCGTGCGCATCGTTGAGGTGGAGAAGTCGATTCCCAATCGGCGAAGATCACGTTCGATGAATGTGCGCACATAAGAATCGAGCCAGTCGCGGTGCGCAGGTTCGCCGCGGGCCAGAAAAGCGCTGGGGAACCCGCCGCGGACCCACAAGGTCTGCAAGCGCGCGCCCCGGCGTGTCCGGATCTCGCTCCAGCGAAGTGCAGTGAGATCGAGGATCGCGGTTCGCCCGGCCAGCGACTCCGAGATGTCGCGGACGAGGGCCGGTGACGCAGAGCCCAGCAGCACGAAGCGTCCCTTTGCCCGACGACGGCGGTCGATCACGCCGCGTAGGATCGGAAAGACCTCCGGGACCTGCTGCGCCTCATCGAGGATCACGTGGTCACCGAGCTGTTCCAGCCGCGCCTCCGGATCGGCGGCGAGAGGTGTCGCATCGCGCGGCCGCTCGAGATCGAGGTATGTCCATCCGGGCAGCGACTGGCGCGCCAAGGTCGTTTTGCCGCACTGGCGTGGGCCCAGGATCGTGACCGACGGGAACTCCCGCAGGAGCCGGTGCAGCAGTGCGGTGTGACGTCGGGGAATCATGGCTTACATTATAGAAGTCACATTTCTAATTTGCAAGCCTGGCGATCGGGGGCGTGTCCCCGGCCGTGAGTGCAGCGCCATCACACACCGGCGCGATTCAGCCGGAGCAGCGTCACGGAGCCACGAGGAACTTTTTCGCCGCGGTGCGGGTGCCGCATGCGAGTCGCATCACGTAGATTCCCGGATGCACACGCGCCTGGGCCGGGCCCAGGAGATTCCAGCTGCCCGCGTTGGCGGCGAGCCTCTCGATGCGCACGATTCGCCTGCCGGCAATGTCGTAGACCACGGCGGAGCACGCAACATCGGACGACGCCTCCCAAACCAGATGCAACCGATCCCGCACCGGATTGGGATAGAGCGCGAACGACGATACCGGCGCTTGCATGCTTTCGGCTCCGGCCAACGTTTGACGGTGAATTCTGTAGACCCGGCCGTGTTCGTAGTCGGCGACATAAAGGGCGCTGTCCGGTCCGACGGCGACGTCGAGCGGTCTGCCGACGTCGGTGACGAACGCTTGCGGTAGGCCTGCGACCCACGACGCGCCATCCCAGGTCACGGCGAGCCGCGACACGCGGTGACCAAACGATGTCATGCAGCCGCCGGAAGGTGCAGTCTGGCCAAACTCGGCGACGAACAGATCTCCGGGGCCGAAACCTGCGAAGCCGGAGCCAAAGACGAGCCCGTCTGGCGAGCTATGCGGGTCGAAGAGCGCGATAGGATCCGTGATGGCTGCATCACAACCGCCGAGGTCGCAATCGCCGGCACCGCACGGCGGCGGAACACAGAAATCTCCGACGTCGGCGCAATCCCCCAAGCCGAAGCAAGTCGGAAAGCCGTAATCTTGCCGCTCGCGAATCCAATTGAGCTCGTCGGGCGCTTCGAAGCACTGTGTCGATTCGGCGCTCGGCCCGTTGTCGGCAGCGAAAAGCTCACCTGCATGATTGAAGGCGAGATCGTAGGCGACACGTACGCCGGTGGCGAAGATCGTGACCGAATCGCCCGCGGTGGTGAAGCGCAGGATGGTCGCCGACCAGGGGTGGGCCTGCGTTCCCAGATTGGTCGCCGCGCCCACGCCCATGTAGATCCTGCCGTCGGGTCCACGGGTGAGATCGTAATTGCGCCCGGCGCCGACGGGGATCCCGGTCAAAATCGTGTCGACCACGTCGGCAACGTGGTCTCCGTCCAGATCGCGGTAGCGAGCGACCTCGCCGCGATAGGACACGAACAGGGCTCCATCATGATGGAGTAGGCCCGTCGGGTTCGTCATTCCCGCGGCGAAGCTGACGAGAGTATCGGCGGTGCCATCCGCGTTCAGATCTTTGGCAGCGCGGACCTGATCATCGAGTGTCGCCACGTACAAATAGCCATCGGGGCCGAACGCAAGCGGCGAGGGCATCTGTAAATTGTCGAGAAAGATCGTGACCGCGAAACCAGCCGGAACGGTGACGGCGCACACGCTGTTCACGTGCAGGCATGCCCCCACGGCCAGGCCCACGACGGCCGATCGGATTCCCGTCACTTCACGGAGATTCGACCTGCGCAGCCGGGATGCCCTCTTCCACCAACATGATCGGGATGCTGTCGTCGATCCGGTAGATGGTTTTGCCATCGGTGGTAATCAAGCCTTCTTCCAGCGGGATCTCGACTTTTTTGCCACCGGCATTGACGATGCGCTGTGCGGCGATGGCCGCGTTCAATGTCGCCAACCGTTCCTCGCGCAGGATTTCGAGCGGCTGCTTGGTGGCGGGACAGACAAGGATCTCGAGAAGGTCACTGCGAATGGGCATCGATTTCCTCCACAACGCCGGCGAGCACGTGGACGGAGTATACCCAGGAAGCCACGGGCGGTTCCAGTCCGAGGTGACACCGACAGCAGTTGCGCCGCGGAACGAAGAGGACGAGTTGGGCCCAGGGACGCCCGGGCGGCAGTCCGCCGACGGATCCCCTTCTTACTTGGCCTGCAGCAGTTTGAGCGTGGTCGCGATCTGGCCGACGTGGCGTGAGCAGTGCTCGGCAGCATGGAAGAGCAGACCGAGAACCGTCGTTGGCAGCTGGGCTTTGCCGATCCGACGTGGGTCGATCAAGGTATGCTCCTCGGTGTGGCGGAGTTGGGCGAGCGCGGCGTCGACGGCTTGGTCCACCATGCGCACCAGCGCTGCGGCATCGAGCCCGGTGTCCCCGGCGTGGCGCTCGAGCGTGAGCGCATCGCGTTGTGCCGCAGTCAAGGCTTCCTCACGCGCGTAGGTGAAAAGCCGGTCCAAGCTGCCGGCAAGGTGCAGCACATGGAATCCCACCGAGGCCGCATTTCCCGGGCGAGCCCAAAGTGTTTCACAGTCGATGTCGACGGCCAAGCGTCTGACGTCCGCGCGTGCTTGCAACAGCGCGTGCGCGACCGGCACGAGGAGCGGCGGCACGCCGGGCACAGGTCCGCTGAGCCACACTTCAGAGATTTCGGGCGGCCGCGGCAGCTCGTACAGAATCGCACCCTCGTCGCTGCCGGGGCCAACGAAGTGGAACCCGCACTTTTCCAACACGCGGATGGAAGGCTCGAGCTCGGGGAGCGTTTGCGCTTGCACCACACGGACACGTTTGTTGGCAAATGCCCAGGCGACGAGGGCATCGACGGCTTCTTTGGCCATGCCCCGTCGCTGATGACACTCGAGAATCGAGTAGCCGATCTCCACGCGTCCTGCCGGCGTCGGCGGACCGCGGAAACCTCCATTGCCCACTGCGATCCTGTGACCCGCCGAGGATTCGAGGAGGAAATACCAGTTGGCCCAGCCGCCGGTGTCGTGGCAGGTGCGGTGCATCTCGAGGCTGAAACGGATCGAGGCCTCGTCGTTGAGGGGCGGTGGCCATTCGGGAGGTACTTCGGCGCCGAGGAGTGCAGCCAAGCGCGAGCGATCCTCCAACTCGGCCCGAGAAAGTGCCTCGTTGCCAGCGACGAGGTGGAGTCGAGCGGTTCGGATCGAAAGCAACGGTGAGGATCCGCGCAACGGGGCCTCCAGAGTGCTCAGCGCTGGTTCGCAGAGGTCACGCCTCGCGACACCGCGCCATAGACGATGTCGCACGTGGCATGCAGTGTGCCGTCGGCATGTTTTGTCGGTTCGACGATCTTGCACACACGGCCGACGTCGGCGCGCCGGCGGGTTTCGGCATCGAGGAACGGGTCACCGGCGAAAAAGATCTCGAAGGTGTGTTTGTCGACGTCCGGAGCCGCAAGCACGAAGTGAATGTGCGCGGCAGCGCCACCTTGGGGATACGGCCCGGGCTTGATGGTGCGAAACTCGTAGCGCCCATCTGCATTCGTCCAGACTCGCGTCTTCAGACGCGGATCGGAGCTGCTGCGCGAGTTGGAGTTGTACAGGCCCGCGATATCGGTGTGATAGACGTAGAGCTCGACGCCCTCGAGAGGCGTCTTGCTGTCGGCCGCGAATACGATGCCGGTCACCACGAGGCGCTCGCCGGGCTCATTCACCGGCGCGATCGTGGCGCTCCACGGCTGTTTGGTCGCCGGCTTCTCCGTCACCTTCCCAGATGACTCCGCCTGGGCCACGGCGCCGAGTTGGATGAGCAACACGAGTCCTGCGAGCAGTCGTCGATCCGTAACCCGACTGGGTCCGAGTTGCAACGGGCGCGGCATCATGGTCGTTTCCTCCCCACGGCGGAGTGTGTGCGCTCCGGCCAGTATTGGGCCATGGCGAGGGCGGTCAGCAAGATCAAGAAAATCTCGACTGGATAGCGGAAGCGCGGTTGTGCCCAGAAAAGCACGTGCGCCCCGATCCAGCCGAGAGAAATGTACACCAAGAGCTGCGCTTCGGCTCCGATCTTCCTCCAGCGCGCCGCCGCCACGATCCCGCCCCCCAGCACCAGCATGCCGAGTGCCGTGGCGATCCAGGTGAAGAACCCATCCAACCAGCGGTTTTTGGCGCGCTGTTTGGCACGCAGCGCTTCGGCGATAGAAGCCACGGCGGGATCGGTATTCCAACCCTCCGGCAACAAGATGGCGCTATTGTCGTGCGGGGCCCACCGCGGACTGCCGAAGAGTGCCACGACCTTGCGCGCGCCACGCGTGAGAAAGCCTGCTGGCTCGGCGCCGATGTACGCCAAGCCGAGTCGATATCCAGTTCGATCGATCGCTGCTTGCGTGGTGAGGTCCGCCATCGGGGTGAGTGAAAGATCCCGGTACCCGATGCCTTCGGCGTTGTGGCCGAAGTAGAAGTTCAAGCCGCCCCCGTAGCAAACAATGGCCGGGCTGCCGACAACGAGAGCGTTGCGTAGCGTCCACGGAGCGATGGTGGCGCTGCACGCCCCCAGCAACGAGGCGCACGCAATCCACCCCGGCCGGCGCCAGCCTGCGCGCGCGAGGAGCCAGAGTCCAGCGACCGCTGGCAGCACCAGCCCGGTGGCGCGTGTCAGCGCCGCGAGGCCGAATAGGACGCCAGCGCCCGCCAGCGTGCGCTGACGAGGAGCTGTGCGCGTGACCCACAAGAGCCCGAGCAGGAGCCAGATGACGAAGAGATTCTCCGACGCCAGCAGATTCGTCGCGAACACATACGTGGGGTGAACGGCCACGAGTACGGCCGCGATCCGGCCCGCATTCTCGCCGCCGAGTCGCCTCGCGAGTCGATACGCCAACCCACACGCCAATGTCCCGAGTAGAACCTGTGTGAACACGACGATGCGATGATCGACCGCGAAAAGATCGTACAGAGCGCCGACGAAGACGGGGTAGAGCGGTGGCCACCAGCCGAACTTGCCGTAAGTTTCGACCTGGGACGAATCGAACAAGAATCCCCAATCCGATGCGATCTTCTCCCCCGCCAGGTGATAGTAGAGGTAATCGCTGTACGGCACGGTGTCGCCGAGCCACAGCACGACGCCGAGGCGCAGCACGAACGCGAGGCCCATGATGAGCAGCACGGCGCGAACGCTGCGTCGCGCGGTTGGTGGCGTGCGCGCATTCGATGGGGATCGCGTTGGGTGTGGAGAACGGCGCCGATGGGTCACGCGGGGAGCCTAGCGGCTGCTTCGAGGGGCAGCAAGCCCCGGGGTTCGATGCAGACGCGGGCGCCATGCCTTGAAGCGAGTCAACGCAAAGGCGGCCAGAAACGTGAGCGGAATCTCCAGCGGATGGCGGAAACGTGGCTGTGCCCAAAAGATCACGTGCGCTGCCGTCCATCCCAGAACGACCCAGCTCCAAAACGACAGCGCCGGGTGGCGGAGAAGCCGATCCACAGGGCGGAAGCTCCACCACAGACCGAGGGCGGCGAAGGCCAGCAATGACAAATGGAATCCTCTGGTAAAGTGCATGCAGGGGCCATGCAACCACCGGTCGCGCCCGCGTTGGCGTGCGAGCTTCGCGCGTGCCACTGCCTCCAGCTCGGGATGGGCGCGCGTGTCGGGGACGAGGATGCCGCTGTTCGCGTGCAGCGCGTAGTCGGGGAATGCATACAACGCGATCATCTTCTCGACACTATTGCGTACGAACGTGAGTGGATGTCGCACAATCCAGCGCAGGCCTTCACGGGTTCCGGCCGCATCGATCGCCGCCGGGTCATGGAGACCGGCGAGCGGCGTGGCCGCAAGATCGCGATAGCCGAGTGGCCCGGGATTGTGACCGAAGTAGAAGTTGAGACCGCCGCCGAAACAGACGAGCGCCGGCCTGCCGGCAACGGCAACGTTGCGCACGGTCCAAGGCGCGAGCACAATGCCCACTCCGAGCAACAGCCACGCCGAGGTCCGGATCCAATCACGCCGGTCGGATGCGCCGCGGCGCAGCCAAACAACGAGTACGAGGGGGACGACGAGACCGATCGCACGTGTCAATGCGCCCAAGCCCAGCACGATGCCAGTCAGGATTGGATGGAGGCGCCGATGGGCGACATTCACTTGTTGCGCGCGCCAGAGGCCGAGCGCGAGCCACACAACGTACAGGTTCTCCGAGGCGAGCTGATTGGTGAGAAAGACCAGATGTGGATGGAGCGCCGCAATCAATCCGGCGACGAGCCCGGCTCGCTCGCCGAGCGCGCGGGAGGCGCAGCGAATCACCAGCCAGCACACCAGAGCGCCGAGGAAGACCTGCACGAAGACGGCGTGGCGATGGTCAGGACCGAACAGCGTGTATACCAAGGCGAGGAAGATGGGATACAGCGGCGGCCACAGGTTGATGTGTGGGAATCTCGCCGCCGCGGCTGGATCGAAAAGAAACCGCGGGTTCTGGGCGATCTCGATGCCGGCCGCGTGATAGAGCGCGAAGTCGGAATGAGGCACGGAATCGGCGAGCCAGAGCACGATGGCCAGGCGTGTCACCAGGGCCACGGCCACGACGACAATGGCGAAGCGCATCTGGTTTCCTCGGAAAACTAAAGGCAGTTGTCAGCTATCTCCGGACATTGCGGGATCGCCAACGATTGCATCGGCCTCGATCTCCACCAGCATTTCCGGCGCAATGAGTCGGCTCACCTCGACCATTGCCGTTGCCGGCCGAATGTCGGCGAAGAACTCACCGTGGGCGCGCCCGATCTCCTGCCACTGGCCGATGTCGACGACGTACATGCGCGTGCGAACGACGTCGCGCATGGAAGCCCCCAGAGCGAGCAAAGCTGCCTCGATGTTCCGCAGCGTCTGTATCGTCTGCGCGTAGGGATCGCCGGCGCCGACGATCTCGCCGGACGCGTTCGTGGCCGTCGTGCCTGAGACGTGCACGGAGGAGCCCACGCGGACGGCACGCGAGTAGCCGACGCGTGGTTCCCACGGAGTTCCGGTCGAATATCGCTGGCGTTGCATCCGGAACCCCCTTCCCTTGCCTGGATCCTCGATCGTGCGTGTCCATTGTATGGTCGCCTCCATCGGGGTGGAAGCAGTAAACCCTTTCGCGTCGCCCGGCATCTCCTCTACTGACGAAGGGAGAATCGCCGGATGGCCCTGGCCCAGGTGCCGACGGAGGCCCGGCGCGCTGCACGTCGTCTCGCGTTTTTTCGGCCCCGATCGTGCCCGGCAGACGGCGGCGTACATGCAGTACGAAAAATGGCAGCCGGATGCCGGTCTGGTGGTCGCGCGAGAGTCCGGAAGTCTAGAGCAAGACTGAGCTACGCACGAAGTCCGGCGTTCATCGAGGCGAGACACCCACGTACGGCAGCTGTTTTGCTGCCTCCGGGGTGAACAGAAGGAGCGTTTTCAGAGCGGCGATGTGTGCTGCCAGTTCCGAGTCGCGCCGTACGTAGAGTGCCGCAACGAGGTCCCGCCAACGCAGCAGCTCCCGGCGCAATGGCCCGCGGGTCTGGACACGAATCGTCACGTCGGTGAGGTTGAGGACCCGCTCATATGCGTTGCGCAGCCGATCCGAGTCCTCGGGAGACAGCAGCTTCGATGCGCGGTGCATTTCATTCGCGATCATCAAGATTTGCTGGTCGAGCGAGAAAAGCGTCCAGCGTTCGTCCGACATCCCTGCGTGCTGAGTCACGGCAGTGGTTCTCCTTCTCCGATGAGGGTAAAGGTCAGGGAGCGGATCCTCTGCCGGAGCACCACATTTTCTACCTCCATGCCTTGATTTCCTGCAGCGGGTCGGATGTTGATGAGCGACGAGCACTCGACGCAATCTTCACGGCCGCGGCCCGGGTAGTAGTTCGCGCCCCACAAGCTCGCCAGTCGGCTACCGCGGTCGAGCAATACTTTCTCGGCGTCGGCGTGTAACTGGCCGCCGATCGCGATCCACTCTCGGTCGACATCCACCACGTACTTCACCATGTCGCCGAATTGCTCGCGAACGAGACGCGAGAGTTCTGCCGCAAGGATCCGCGCGATCACAACAACGATCTCGGGTTGCTCGGTCACCATACAAACCCTCTCCGGATCAGAGGGATTCAAGCCGGTTTGGTGCAAACGTCCTCTTCAAACAACGCGCAGCATAGCACGGCTCCTGTGCCACGAGCTCGATCAACTCACGGGGCCGATCATGCGGCGAAGCGGTCTGCTGCACATCCACAACAGCAAGCCTGCACCTGCGGTGACCAAGGCGACGGTGCCGAAGAGCCGTGGCAGTGGCATGCTCTCCACGAGCCCAGCCGATTGTCCAGCGATCAGATTGCCGAGCGCCGAGCCCATGAACCAGGTCCCCATCATCTGACCGACGAGATGGCGGGGCGCGAGCTTGGTGATGCTACTGAGTCCCACCGGGCTCAAACAAAGCTCGCCGACGGTATGCAGGAAGTACGTCACGACCAACCACATGGGGCTCACGAGATTGCCGTTCGCCGTAAACGTCGAACCCCAAGCGATGACGAAGAAACCGGAGCCGAGGAGGACCAAACCGCCGGCGAACTTGACGGGAGTGGATGGATTGCGCGCCCCGAGCCAGAGCCAGAGCGCGCCGATCACCGGCGCCAGCAGGATGATGAACAGCGCGCTCACCGATTGCAACCAGCTGGTCGGCACCTCCCAGCCCAGCAACACGCGATTGGTGAGTCGCTCCGCGAACAGGTTCATCGAGGAGCCCGCCTGCTCGTAACCCGACCAGAAGAGTGCCGCCGACATGAAGAACACGAAGATGACGACGACTCGGTTACGGTCGAGCTTGCTCAGGTGGCCGAAGAGAAGTACCGAAGCGAAGTAGACCACCGCCAGCGCCGCGATGAAGATCCCGGTGCCCTGCGCGAAGCCTTCGGGGCTGAGCCGAACCGTGCCGCTCGCGTGCAAGGCGGAGAGGGTGAGCGCGGCGATGATCAGGCCCAGAACCCCGGCGACGAGCGCACGACGGGCGCGTGCGCGTTCTTCGCGAGTGGTTCGGAGCATGCCGGCGTCACCCAGGTGTTTTCCACCCAGCCGGTACTGAATGACGCCGAAGATCATGCCGATGCCGGCGGCACTGAACCCGAGGTGCCAGTTCACGTTCTCGCCGAGGTAGCCGCAGACAAGAGGTCCGGCGAAGGCGCCGATGTTGATGCCCATGTAATAGAGAGAGAAGCCGGCATCGCGACGTGCGCCCGCATCCAGTGGATAGAGCTCGCCCACCTGTGCGCTCACGTTCGGCTTCAGCAGCCCGGTGCCGATGACGATCAGCGCGAGCCCGAGGTAGAACGTGGCGAGCGTCGGTATGGCCATGCAGAAATGACCGGCCGCAATGACGACCCCACCCCAGAACACGGCGTTCCGCTGCCCCAACAACCGATCGCCGATCCAGCCGCCGGGGAGCGACAGCAGATACACCGCCGCCGTGTACAGACCATAGATGGCTCCTGCGCGCCCGTCGGTCATCCCGAGCCCATCTTCGGCCAGGGTGTGCGTCATGAACAGGATCAGGATCGCGCGCATCCCGTAATAGCTCAGGCGCTCCCACATCTCGGTGAAGAACAACGTGGCGAGCCCGCGCGGATGCCCGAGCCACTGACGAGCAACGAGCGTGTCCTTCGAGCGGTTCATGCGCGCGCCCGCGTCACGAAGCGGACGAAGCCAGCAACGAAGATGCGTACTTGTTCGCGTGATTTCTCGTCGCGCAGGGTTCCTGCTGCATCGAACAGTTTGCCTGCCTCGCCGAGAGCCAGCGTCCGGCCGAACCACGGTTGCATTCCGAGCACGCGGAACACCGTCACCCACGCGAGTTGAGCGAATCGCGTGCCGCCGGGGCCCGGGGAAGCGCCGCAGACCGTGACCGGACGATCGTGGAAGAGACGCGGGATGTCGGCGGCTGGCCGCGTCAGCCAGTCGATGGCGTTCTTGAATGGCCCCGGGATGGAATTGTTGTACTCGGGGGTCACCAGAATCAAACCGTCGGCGGCAGCGAGCGTCTCCTTCATGGTCTGCACTGCCGGCGGGATTCCGTCGGCCTCGACGTCGCCATTATAGAGTGGAATGCCCTGGATTGTCGCCACGTCGATCACGCACTCGGCGGGAGCGAGCTCCGCTGCGGCGCGCAGCAAGGCGACGTTGAACGAGCCCTGGCGCAAGCTGCCCGCGATGCCGAGCAAGCGGATCATGATCCTCCCCGAATCCGACGATTCATGCATGAGGCGAGAGGCGGAAACCGCTGTGGCCAATGTTTCCGAGGCTCAATGCTCCGCATAGGTCTTCTCGCCGGCGCGCACGGGAACCTCGATCTCGTTCTGCTGTGGCGGCAACGGGCAGGTGGTGTACGGCGAGAAAGCGCACGGCGGGTTGTAAGCCTTGTTGAAATCGACGACGACCTCGCCCGCAGCCGGCAGGCTCGTATAAAGGAACCGTCCGTCGCCGTAGGTTTCGTCGCCCGATGTCGCGTCGCGGAAGATGATGAACAAAGTCGTGTCGGCAGGGCTCTCGAACACGGGATCCAGCTTGCACTCCTTGCCAGCAAGTGAGAACACCAAGCTGCCCGGTGAGTACATCGTGTCCACGAGACCCACGACGTTGGCAATCGCAATCGGCTTCATGGGATCGTAAGGCTCGAATCGTGCCCGCAAGCGGTAGCGAATATCCACCAGATAACTCTCGATGCCACGGAAGTTCTTGCGGATGGGACTCTGCTTGTCGCGCAGGCGGATGGCGTAGCGCCCGGAACGTTCGATGAGCATGAAGCTCAAATCTCCGAGCTCGAGTCGCGTCGGCTCCTCGGTCGCGTCGGAAGCAAGCTGCATCTCCTGCACCGGTTTGCCTGCATGCTGCAGCTGGGTTCCTGGGAAGGCGCGCACGCGCACTTCGTGGCCTTGGCGCACGAAGAGCCCGGCCTTCGCGGGTGCTCCATGTGGCGGGAAGATCAAGTCATTGGATGCGTCACTGCCGAAGGAGCTTTCGCCGTCCTCGAGCCAGTAGAGTCCCGCGAGCGCCAGATACCCCGTCTCCGCCTGCAAACGCGCCAGTCGCCGCTCGCGCCACTGGCGAATTTCCTCTTGATGAGTGCTCACCGTCGCAGCGTCGTCCGCGAAGGCGGGCCACACCAGGCCCAGGGTCAGCAGCAGCGCGCAGGAGACGGGTCGACGCATGCGCATGGCAAAAACTCCTCGATTTCAAGCCCGCAGCAGCCGCGCGGCATCGCGCGCGAAGTACGTGAGCACAATGTCCGCGCCCGCGCGGCGGAACGCGGTCAGGATCTCGAGAATGATGCGGTCCTCGTCGATCCAGCCGTTGCGAGCCGCGGCTTTGACCATCGCGTACTCGCCGCTCACATTATACGCGGCGATGGGCACGTCGAAGCGCTCCCGCGCCATGCGGATGATGTCGAGATAGGGCAAGCCGGGCTTGACCATGACGATGTCAGCGCCTTCCTGGATGTCGAGTGCGATCTCGCGCAGCGCCTCGCGGCCGTTGGCGGGATCCATTTGGTAGCTCCTCCGATCGCCGAACCGCGGCGTCGACTCGGCGGCTTCGCGGAAGGGCCCGTAGAACGCCGAGGCGAACTTCGCGGCGTACCCCATGATCGGCGTGTGCGCGAAGCCGGCGTCGTCGAGGGCCGTGCGGATCGCAGCCACATGTCCATCCATCATGTCCGAGGGCGCCACGCCATCGGCACCGGCGCGCGTGTAGGCCAAGGCTTCCTTCGCCAGCAACGGCAAGGTCGCATCGTTGTCGACCTCCTTGTCGTTCAAGACACCACAATGGCCATGGTCGGTGTACTCGCACAGACAGACATCGGCCCACACGACCAAATCGGGGAGCGCTTCCTTCACCGCCTCGATGCCGCGCGGCACGATGCCGTGTGCAGCGTAGCCCTCGCTTCCCACCGCATCCTTGTGCGCGGGGATGCCGAACAGGATGATCGAGCGGATTCCCATGTCGAAGCTGCGTTTGCACTCCTCGACGAGAAGATCGACGGAGAGCTGCGCGCAGCCCGGCATCGAGCTCACCTCGCGCCGGATGTTCGTCCCGGGACAGACGAAGTGCGGTTCGATGAGCGCGTCGAGTGTGAGCCGCGTTTCCTGGGTGAGGCGGCGCAGACCAGGGGTGCGGCGCAAGCGCCGCATTCTTTCGGCTGGGAACGGCATGCTTGATTCCTCCGCGGCTTCAAACCATCTGCCGGCCGATCTCGACGGCCTTGCGTGCCATGAATCCCAGGTTCCTGCCGCCGGCGTCCACCGGTTGCAGACCCAGATCGCTCACCGCACGCGCCGTCGTCGATCCGATGACGACGATCGGAGTGCGCTGCAGCGCGTCGAACGCGCCCGCCGCGAGTGCCAGCTCGGCAAGCGCGCGTGCTGCCGACGGGCTGGCGCAGGTGGCGACGCATCCACGGCGCAGTTCTTCCGCCAGCTGCCGCGCCATGCGCGGCAGCTCGTCCGGTTGCGTCAGCCAGACTGCCTCGGTGGTGTAGACGTGGACGACATCCACCAAGGCTCCCGCCGAACGCATGCCCTCGGGGAAAGTCGGTTCGGCGATGGCCGAGCACGGGAACAAAATACACGCCCCAGTGACACCGCGCGCCTGCAGCGACTGCACCAAGCCGTGCGCGCTCGCGTCCTCCGACACGCACTCGGGCATCCAACCGCGCGCCTGCATCTCGTGCGCGGTGCGATCCCCCACTGCTGCCGCTGCAACCTGCGGCGGCCAACTCCATCCCGCGGCGCCGGCCTTGGCCGCGATGGCCTCCAACGCCCGTGCGCTGGTGAAAGCGATCCAGTCGTAATCCTCGAGCCCGCGACCTCCGGGGCAATCGAACTCGATCCAGCGCGTCGTCAACAGTGGCAACTCGATCGGCTCGCCAGCGGCCAAACGCACGGCCTGCGACACCGGCTCGGGTTCCTCTCGCGTGACCAGCACGCGCGGGACTATCTTCGGGCTGATTGCCACCGGACTCCTCGGCGCGGCTCCGGCCGTGCCTCCGGCACGGAGATGCCAGTCGGTGCGTCACTCGAAAGATCGGGCCACGGTCCATCCTAGTCCAGACCTGGCAGACTGGCGAGTCTCTGCATTGGTTCAGCGCCGGGCATGGGTTGCCGCATTCCCCAGCGCCTGACGCACTGGTTCTTCGAGAGTGGCAGCGGCCACGGCGTGGCCGGCGGCGTCGGGATGACCATCGAGATCGAAGAAGAGCGGCTGGCGCGCCGCTGCCGTGATGAACTCGTCGACGGGGTGCACGAATGGCACGCCGAGCTGCGCCGCCAAGCGTTGCAGACGCGCATAAGGAGCTCGATGGTCGAACCATGTCACGTCGTAACCATAATACTCGAGCTCGCGTGCACGCGCGGCAGGCTCGACCTCGAACTTGAGTGGAAACGCGAAGAGCACGAGCGGCGTGCCGCGGGCGGCGCAAGAATCGCGAATGGCGGAAATCAAGGCCTCGGTTACCTGGAACGCCGACTCGAAGCGCGGCGAGTATTGGCGCTTGAACACCGCCCAATGCGAGCGATCCGACTCGAGGTCATCCGCATGGTATGGCAGCGCGGCCGCTGGCGGGACCGGGCGCCGGCGCGATTCGAGGAGACGCACGTGACGACCGGCGAAGTGGAGCAATCGGCTGCGTTTGAGGAAATGCAGGGGTCGAGCGCCCGGCGCGGTAGAAAGGGCCGGCGGATTCCATTCGAGCTCATTGCCTTGCAGGAAGAAACGTGGCTTGGCAGCCGTTCCAAACAGCTCGTGCGTGAGCATGTTGTTGGCGACGTCGTTTGACAAGCACAAGGCGAGCACGACGACATCCGGCTGCAGGGCGAATCCTTCGCGGCAGAGAAAGAGGAACTCTTGGTCCGTTCCCCAACCACCGACCGCCGCGTTCAGTACCTCGACGCCGGGCCCGAGGCGTGTTTCCAGGATGTCACCGCACCGCGATCCCATCTCGACGCCGGTGCCGAAGACCATCGAATCACCGAGCAGCAGAACCCGCCGCACACCGCTCGGTTTGTCGCGCGGACGCTCCGGGTCGCGCATCCCGAGCGCGTTCACCTGGATGTGGTAGTCGAGATGGCGATCCGAGTCGACGGCGTGCAGGCTCGAGCCCGGGTCGAGCGCCCAGCCATACACGGGATCGGCGCGGATCACGGGTCGATAGCTGCCCGGTTCCCACCACAGACGTGCCAAGATTTCGGCGCCCCCGAAAACAAGGGCGAACGAAGCGACGGCGAGCACGCCCGTTTTCTGCCAGTCGCGCAGGCGCAAGGTCCTTCCCCGTTTCGACGCGAGCCGTTCTGTGCCGATGCGATAGACTAGCAGAACATGGCAGGACACGCTGCGGGTCCAGTTCGCGACCCGATGTCTCTGCGTGTTTGTACGGAGCGCGACTATTTCATCAGGAGCATTTTGCGCGACGTGATGAACCCAGGGGCCGCGAGGCGGTAGACGTACAGTCCCGAGGGCGCGGGGGTTCCCGTAAAGCTCAAACCATCCCAGGAGACGGTGGAGCGGCCGGCGTCGACGGTCTCTCCTTCGAGGAGGGACCGCACGAGCTTGCCGTGCAGATCATAGATACGGAGCGACACGCCGCTCTCGGCTCGCGGCAACACGAAAGAGATCGCAGTGCGCGGATTGAACGGATTGGGAACGTTCGGCAACAACTCGAATCGTCGGCGTGTGGCTGTGACATCGCTGGTCGTAATGCCCTCACAATCGTCAGGGATGCCGTTGTTGTCGTAGTCGTGACTGGTGAGTGTGGCGATATCCTGCGTATCACCGACGCCATTGCCATTGCAGTCGTAGTCGCCGATACGGAGGTAATAGACGTCCTGCTCGAAGTTGAAGGTCGCCGCCCAGGCCAGGTGTGCGCCCACATCATCCGAGATCATGTGATAGTAATCGCCGATCTTGTCTTGGTTTGGAAATCCAACATAACTGTCCCATTCCGGGCTGGCCACGGTGTTGGCCGACCAGGTGGTGCCCCCGTCGGTCGAGGACGAGGTATAAAGCCGGCTTCGGTTGGGGGAAGCAGAAGCGCGTGTATCGTTCCACACCACGTCGAGGCGGCCATTCGGCGCCAGCGACATCGTTGCCATCCATTGCCACCGCGAGCTCACGTCGGTGTTGATGCGGACGGGTGTGCTCCAGGTCATCCCCCCATCCGTGCTGCGGACGAAATGCACGTCCAATGGGTCGATGCCTGGAGGATCGACAGAGCACACCACATAGATCCATCCGGCACGCGGGCCGGTGGTTTTATCGACCGCGATCCAAATCTGGCCGAGGAGACCGGCGGGGTTCGGACCGGTTGGAATCGCCACGGCCATGCTGCCGCCGAGGGTGAATGTGCCGCTCGATTCGAACACGACCGCGCTCATGGGATCTTTGGCGCTGCTGGATTTCGACCAGAGGAATCGTCCGAGGTTGTCCGGATCGACACCGACGAGCCAGAGCGTGCCATCGGCAGCGACATCCATCGTGCCCCAAATTGGCGTCGATGGGATCGTGGTCGGGATGCTGGAATTGAATCCGCCGTCCACCGAACGATTGAAAGTAGATGGGAAGCAACAACCAGCGGCGGTGCTCCAGGCCTGATAGATGTTGCCGTCGCCGATGCCGCCGGTGCGGTCGACCTGGATCCATTGCTTGTCGCCGCCGTAGGAGTAATACGGCCCCGACCAGGATTGGCCGCCGTCCAGAGAGCGGAAGTAATCCGTTGTCAGATTTCCGCCGCTGGATTGGAGGCTGCTGTAGAAGAAGATGCCGCTCGCGTCGTAGCCGAGAACTGGGTCGCTGCGGAAAGTACCGGGGGTGAGCACTCCTGGGAAGTGCCAGGTGCGGCCACCATCGTTGCTCCAACCGTAGCCGCCTTGGCGAAAGTTGGAGAGAATCGAATCGAATTGTCGCCAACCGATCGCGATGTGGTTCGGGTTCGTCGGATCCACGGCGATCGACGGCTCATTGGCGGCGTCCTCGAGAATGTTGGCGCCATTGCCGGCGACGTTCACCTGAATGCTGGTGAAGGCTTCGACCGTTGGACGCGCGGCGGGCCCGGTGCGGCGCCCCATGTTCAAGGCGGGCGGGTCGCTCGATGTTTCACGCCAGGAAGGCTTTGCGGTTTCTCCGGCCGCGATGGCCACCGTCACGTGGAGCGCGATGAGCCATGGAAAAGAGGTGATATTTCGGATGATCGTCGCGTTCGACACCCGAGCGAGTCGTGTTCGCATCGGCTGTCCTCCTTCGCTGGTTCCGGGGTCGAGCCGCAGAGAATGCCAGGGAATGCGGCGCCGTCGGCGACATCCCGAAGCCGGAATGCGTCGTGGCGAGGACTGAGTAGTGAATATGCGTGTTCGACGCGGAAGGCGCAACCGGCCCGGAAGCTGTTTCACGCATCGATGGCTCCAGGTCGAGGGTGAGCTCGCCGTGTTTGCACGCGAAACGCGTTCTAATGCACGAAGAGGAGCTTGCGCGCCAGCACTTGGCCGCCCAGGTCGGCGCGGACGAAGTAGATGCCGGCCGGCAGCTGTCGGCTGCGGAGATTGTCGGCCCATTCGAGCCGATGCCGCCCGGCGGCGAGGGGGCCCTGCCAGATTCGATGCAGCAAATGTCCGCGCACATCATGAAGTGTCAGGTGCGCGACCGTCGCTTGCGGAACGGCGACCTCGATCGTCGCCGAACCGTGGTCTGCTGCTTGCCAGACGCGGACAAACGGCTCGTCCACCACCGCGGACCATGGATCGTGGTCCGCATCGGTGGTGGATTCGCCTTGCGCCCGAATCTCGAGAGCGACCACCGCCCAATCGGCTGGTTGGTCGAAACTGCCGTCCAGGAAGACGCTTCCCGCCGTCGGCACGGCGCGATCGAGAACCATGACGCCGCAGGTGTCACCGGCGGAGCCCACTTGCAGCAGGTCACGCTGCACCCAGCCTAAACCCGGCGTAAGCACGTGCGCGCCGATTGCAACGGCCGCGAACACGACCGAACCGTCGTCTCCGGTGCCGAAGGAAATGCCGTAGCTGTTGCTGTCCGTCCCGCCCGTGCATTCGCCCGACAGACCCAGTGTGTTCGCCGACACGGCATTTGTAATCGGTAGGCTCAAGTCGGCGCCCGAGTAGCGCGATACCAGGATCGCTGCGTGCGCTGGGGCGGTCATGAAGGTCGCGGAAACAGTGCCGTCCACAGGGATGCCTTGTCCCCACCAGACCTCGACGCCGGTCGTCGCGCGAGCGCCGCATTGCATGAGGACCCGTGTCCAAGTGAGGCCCATCCCATCCACGGACACGACCTCGACGTGCTCGCGCGTAGAGACAACGGCCAGGAACACATTCCCGTTCGCGGCCGTCAATGCGGAGGTGGTGGTCACGGTCAGTGCGTTGCTCGCGCCGCCGCTTGCGGTTTCCTCGAGGAGCACGGGGTCGCCGCCGCCTGCGGGTCCCGGCATCCCGATCCCCGCCAACGAGACGTTCGTGCTGGGAGCGTCCGGATCATCGCTCGCGATGTCGAGCGTGGCGCTTTTCGCTCCTGTGGCCGTTGGAGCCAATTGCACGACGATATCGCGCGAGCTACCCGGAGCCAAACTAAACGCACCCCCACCGCTGGTGATGGCGAATTCGCTGGCGCTGGCGCCGGTGAGCGTGGTTGCACTGACGTGAAGTACCAAAGACCCTTGGTTCGAGACGACGAATGCATGCAGCGCGTTCGTGCCGACTTGAACACCGCCAAAGTCGTATGCCGGGGGAGTCAAGGCGAGGTTCGGCGCGTCGCCGGTGCCCTGCAGCACGATGTCAAATGGATTCTCATCCGGGTCGTCACTCGCGAGGCGCAGAGTGGCGCTCCTCGAGCCGAGAAATGTGGGAGAAAAGGTGAGGGCCACCAGGCTGGTCTCGTGCGGCGCCAGCGTGAATGGGATGCCGCCGGGCGTCAGGATGAAATCGAGGGAATCGGGACCCGCGATTGTCAGCGACGCCACGTGGAGATTCGAAAGGCCGATGTTGCCGATCGCAATGCTCATGGAATCGCTGGCGCCGACTGCCACATTGCCGAACCCAACGGTGGTGGCGGCATCCAAATCGGGTTGGAAGCTGGTCACCGCGTCTCCGGTCAGGATCACCGACAAAGAATCCTCATCGGCATCGTTGCTTTCGATGTGGAGTGTGGCGAGCTTGCTGCCCGGTGAGCTTGGCGCGTAGCGCACCAGCAAGTCGAGGCTGTCCCCGGCGGCGACGGCGAATGGCGCGCCGCTCAGGATGGCGAACTCGCTGGCATCCAGTCCGACGATGGTTGTAGAGCGGATGATCAGAGCGCCGACGCCCACGTTGCGGATCTCGAACGGATACGACGCGCTGTCCCCGACCGCGAGTGTCGCGAATGCGTGGTCGAGTGGCGACACGACGATGTCGGGCTGCACTCCCAAAGCGACGAGGGCGACGTCGAGTGGGTTCTCGTCCAGGTCATTGCTCGCGAATTGCAGCGTGGCGGCGCGTGTGCCGAGCGCGAGCGGGGTGCAGCGGACGACGGCAACCGATGAATCACCGGCAGCGAGAACGATGGGATCACCTCCGCTCAAGAGCGCAAAATCCGCCGCCTCCGGACCGAGAAGGCCGATCGACGTGACGTCGAGCGCTGCGGTGCCAATGTTCCGGAGCACGAATGCCTGGTCCACGCTCGCGCCGAGCGTCACCAATCCGAAGTCGTGTGCGATGGGAGCGACAGTGATTTCGGGTGCCAAGACAATGCCGTTGCCGGCCACGGGGATGTCGAGCGGATTCTCGTCGGGGTCGTCGCTTTGGAAGCGGAGTGTGGCCGATCGCGTGCCGACGCCGGTCGGCGTGAAGCACACGCTAATCTGAGTCGAGTCGCCGGGCCCGAGTGTGAATGCGTCGCCACCGCTCATGATGACGAAGTCCGCCGCATCGAGGCCCACCAATCCAGTCGAAACGATGTTCAGCATGACGCTGCCAGCGTTTCGCACCACGAAAACTCGGGATGCATCCAGACCCACGGCGACCGTACCGTAATCATGGGCAGCCGGCAGGACGGCAATGTCGGGTTCCAGCAGTGTGCCATTGCCCGCGAGTTGCACGTTGATCATGGCCTCGTCTGGATCGTCGCTCGAGATCCGTAGTCGTGCCGTCTTGTCACCAGTGTTTGCTGGATCGAAGCGCAAGACAATCGACTGCGAGTCCCCGGGCGCGACCGTGAATGGAGCGTCACCGCTCACGATCGAGAACTCATTAGCGTCTTTGCCGAACAGGTTGGTCGACGTCACTTCGAGGGGCGCCGTACCTACGTTCCGCACCTGGATCCCGTGGAGGACGCTGTCGCCGACGGCGACGGGGCCGAAATCGTGGGAAACTGGAGCGACGGCGATGTCCTGCTGGATGGCGGCTCCCGCGAGCGTGACGTCGAAGAGACTTTCATCCGGATCGTCGTTGGCGAGACGAAGGACCGCCGATTTGGCGCCGAGAGACATCGGGTCGAAGCGAATCACGACTTCGTGGGAATCGCCTGGGGCGATGGCGAATGCGCCACCACCGCTCGTCACGGCGAAATCGGCGGCATCCGAGCCGAGCAGACTGGTGGCATCCACGCTGAGTGCCGCCGTGCCCTCGTTACGCACCACGAATGTTCGCGAGGCGTTGCCTCCGAGGAGAACCGCTCCGAAGTCGTGACTCGAGGGAGCGACCGCGATATCCGGCAGCACCGCGACACCAGCGAGGATCAGGTCGAGCGGGCTTTCGTCCGGGTCGTTGCTCGCGAGACGCAGTGTGGCGGTTTTGCCACCGAGAGTCGCA
This sequence comes from uncultured bacterium, assembly GCA_964567755.1. Classification (GTDB taxonomy): domain Bacteria; phylum Krumholzibacteriota; class Krumholzibacteriia; genus DASRJW01. The sequence goes on along the minus strand of CAZMNW010000069.1, from coordinate 97,250 downwards.
GGTGCGAAATTGACGACAACCAGGTGGGAATCGAACGGCGCCAGTGTGAAGCTGTCCCCATCGCTCGCGAGATTGAAGTCGGATACGTCGGCTCCAATCAAGGCGACGGCGATCACGTCCAGGTTGGCAGTGCCAGCGTTGCGTACGACGAAGGTGTGCCCACTGCTCGCGCCGACAAGGACGTTGCCGTAGTCGTGTGCGGTGGCGCTGACTTCGATGTCCTGCTGCGCCCCGACGCCCATGAGTGGGACGTCGAGCGGGTTCTCGTCGGGATCATCGCTTGCGAAGCGCAAGGCCGCTGTCTTTGCACCCGTGCTCGTCGGGTTGAAGGCGACGACGACGTTGCGTGCCCCACCGGCCGCAAGGCTGAACGCGCCACCCCCGCTCGTGATCGAAAAGAGGCCGGCCTCGGCGCCGGTGAGCACTGTGCTCGTGACTTGCAACGTGCTGCTGCCTGTGTTCTGCGCGACGAAAGTCTGCGATGCGCTGCTGCCGACGAGGAGGTTGCCGTAAGCATGCGAAGTCGGCGAGACAGCGATGTCGGGCTGGACACCGGTGCCGCTCAGAGCCACATCGAGGGGGTTCTCGTCGGGGTCGTCGCTCGCGAAGCGCAAGGTAGCCGACTTCGCACCCGTGCTCGTCGGGTTGAAGGCGACGATGACGTTGCGCGTTGCGCCGGCCGCGAGGCTGAACGCTCCACCGCCGACCGTGATCGAGAAGAGAGCGGCGTCCGTGCCTGCGACCGCCGTGCTCGTGACTTGCAACGTGCTGCTGCCGGTGTTCTGCACGACGAAGGTCTGTGAAGCGCTGCTGCCGACGAGGAGGTTGCCGTAGGCATGCGAAGTGGGCGAGATGGCGATGTCGGGCTGGACACCGGTGCCGGAGAGAGCCCCGTCGAGCGGGTTCTCGTCAGGGTCGTCGCTCGCGAAGCGCAAGGCCGCTGTCTTTGCACCCGTGCTCGTCGGGTTGAAGGCGACGACGACGTTGCGGGTTGCGCCGGCCGCGAGGCTGAACGCTCCACCCCCGCTCGTGATCGAGAACAGTGACGCATGCGTTCCGCCAAGGGTCGTCGCCGTCACGTTGAGCGCGGACGATCCCGTGTTCTGGACGACGAAGGTCTGCGAAACACTGCTGCCGACGAGGAGGTTGCCGTAAGCATGCGAAACCGGCGAGATGGCGATGTCGGGCTGGACGCCGGTACCGCTCAGAGCCACATCGAATGGATTTTCGTTCGGGTCATTGTTCGCCAAGCGCAAAGTGGCGCTCCTCGCGCCGATGCTCGCCGGATTGAAAGCGACGCCGATGCTGCGAGTTGATCCCGGCGCGAGAGTGAAGGTTCCACCGTTCGTGATGGCAAACGAACTGGGATTGCTGCCAATGAGCGACGTCGAGGTCACTTGTAGATTGCCGGTGCCATCGTTGCGCACGACGAAGGTCCGCGAGCTGCTGGTGCCGACGAGGACGTTGCCATAGGCGTGCGATGTGGGCGTGACGCTGATATCCGGCGTCGGCGTGACGGTCGCCAGATCGATCGTGTTGTGGAAGTAATAGCGACTGGCGTCATCGCTGGCAACGACGAGGAGATTCGTGGTGCCGTTGAGCGTTTGCTTCGTTCCCGTCGGGTTGTTGAGACCGCGGTTGGCGCTGCTTTCGATGAGGGCTGTTCCGACTCCGTCGACAAAAGAGATGTTGTCCATGTCGGACACTTTCATGCGAATGGCGTCATCGCCGGCATCACAACGCGCGATCACGTAGATCTTGCGGTTTTCATCGTCGATCTGGACGATCGCTCGGGTGTGATCGTCGTCCTGATCACCGACGACGTAGTGCGTCCATGCCCCGCTGGGATCGCGTTTGAGCAGGTAGATCTGCGGCAGGGTCGAAACTCCGCCTAAACTCGTTTTCGTCGCCGCGAAAAGCGTCGGAGGGTTCGTGGTGAAGGAGAGCCCGAGATTCAGATGATCGTCCGCAACCTCGCCAAGTATGGCATCCACCAAGGCGTCTTCGCGTGCCTGCCAAGTCGTGTCGGCATTGCCGTCGATATGAGTGGAAAAGTACATTCGGTCATCGCTCTGATTGCTCCACAGGATTCCAATGCGGCTGCCGAAGGCGATGACGCTGCTGATGTCGTCGGACGAAGAGTCATTGCCCTGGACCGGCAAGCGGAAGGCCGTTCCCCACACCGTTTCTCCACTGGTGGAGCGGTTCACCATGACGTCGCTGCTCTCCTCCCAAGTGATCCACAACTTCCCGGAGGTGTCCTTGGCGATGGTGAGGGCTTCGGCGCTGCCCGAGCCCATGATGACCGGGAAGCCGCCGCGCAGGCTGTAGGTATCCGTCGCAGTGTCGTAGGTGTAGCTGTGCAGACGAAACTCGCCACTGCTGTCGAACACATGCGAGACGACGTACAATCGTGTTCCATCCCACAGTACGTCGACCAGTGTGTTGGGGCGGTTGTCCGCACTGGGCCCGACGTTGGTCCAAGAATGCGCTACGGCGTCGAAGCGGTGGATGCGATGTGTGGCTGTGGTTGGATCCCAGAGACAGCCCCACCACACGCCGTCGTTCCACCATAGCTTGCTCTGAGGCTTCTCGCCGGTGGGTGTCGCCAGCGTGCCGCTGCCGTAGCTGAAGTCGCGGTAGCCGACGTCGACGGCGACCGCGGGACTGAGCGAGGGTGGATATGGAATGATTGCGCCCTGGCTCGCACCGACCGCGGCCAATTGCACGCAGCCGGTGAGAGCGAGGAGTCGTGAGAGCCTTCGGAACGTCCCGGCGCCTGGCCCAGAGGACAAGCTTCGAGACCTCGGACCAAAAGCATAGCCAGCCGATAGCGAGGTTGCGATCGGAAGCCTCCGAAACGTGAGCCTGGGGGACTGTTCGGCAAATTGTCGATGACTAGCTCTATTTTAAGTCATTCCGCCGCACCTGCGGAGAATCCGGTCGATGCGGCGTAAACGCCAGGCAATTGCGTGGTGTTGGATGCATATCGTGTGTTGATTCCTCGATGTTTGGGTCAGATGACGCAGCTCGTGCTCGGGAATGCGTGTGGCTTCCAATGGAGTGGCTGAATGTCCGTCAGACGGCGAGCGCGAGCGCTTGCAGGATGCTGGCCGGCGTCGCATGGTCGCCGGGGAAGCGACTGTCTTGTCGCCAGACCAATTGCCCTGAAGCGTCGAAAACGAGCACGCCTCCCAGTTGCCACGGGTCCCCCGCGACCCCGGTCTGTCGGGCTCCGGCGCGACGAGCGCGCCATGTCGACAGAAAGACGCGCGGGTCGAGCACACGGTACCACGCTCGACACAACCCCGCAGCGCGATAAGAATGCAGCCCGGGATCGGTGACCAAGGCGAAGGGAACCTCGGTCTCGGTTCGGAACGCTTCGGTCTCGTGCGGTTGCCCGTTGCCGATCACAATCACGCGGGCTCCGCGCGCCCGAATCTCATTTTCGATGGCGCACAACTGTGCGACCTGCTCGCGGCAAAAGAGTCACCCGAAGTGGCGAACGAAAACCAGCACGGTGGCGCTTCCATGCAAATAATTCCCAAGGTCGATCTCTTGACCCTCCGGTCCCAAGACCATCACGCCTGCGAAACGCGAGACATCCACCGTTCCTCCAAGGAATCAGATGTTCGAGCCGCCTACCAGGCGCCGCACCTGCTCCAGAATCTCGGCAGCCCCTTGCGCAAGCAGCTCCTCCGCCACGCGGGCGGCGATGGGTTCGGGACGGCCCGACGGCCCCGAAGCGGAGCTCGCGAGCAGGGTCTGACCGTCGACAGTCAATAAGCGAGCCCGCAACGTCAACGTCTCCGCTTCGATCTGCGCCAAGGCACCGAGCGGAACGCGACATCCGCCATGCAAGGTGTGCAGCAACAAGCGCTCGCATGTGGTCGTGATGCGCGTGGCATGGTCGTCGGCACCGGCCACGAGCGCACGCGTTTCCGTATCGTGCGCTCGCACTTGCAGGGCGATCGTGCCTTGCGCCGGTGCCGGCAGCATGATCTCGGGATCGAGGCGCACGCACCCGGGGGCGAGCAGCTCGAGCCGGTCGAGTCCCGCAGCAGAGAGAACGATGCCGTCCAGCTCGCCATCTTCCACTTTGGCGAGCCGCGTGGGGACGTTGCCGCGCAGGTCGACGACCTCGAGATCTGGACGCAGGCGCAAGAGCTGCGCACGGCGCCGCAAACTCGAGGTGCCGATGCGGGCGGCGCGCGGCAATGCCGACAACGCCACAGGCATGGCCGCATCTTCGAAGCCGCGCAAGGCGTTCGCGACCAGGGCATCACGCGGATCGTCGCGGGGCAACAACGCCGCGAGCTCGAGCTCTGGCGGGGATTCGGTCGGAAGGTCCTTCAAGCTGTGGACTGCGACATCCACTTGGTCCTCGATGAGCGCGCGCTCGATCTCGCGGGTAAAGATGCCGATGGCACCGAGGTCCTGGATGTTCTGGCTTTGCCATTCGTCTCCGTGGCTCTGGATCGTGACGATCTCGAACATCAGGTGGGGATGCAAGGATCGCAGCACGTCGCGCGTGCGCTCGGCCTGCCACACGGCGAGTCGACTGCCTCGAGTTCCGATGCGGAGAGTCTTGGACATCGGGAGCGTGCTCCGGGAGACGGGGGCGACGACCTCAGGTGTTCTCCGGAGGAGGGGGGTCGTCGGGTGGCTCGAGACCGAAGATGTCGCGAATGGCCTGCAGACGCCGGCGGCCCGTCTCCCCCAGGGTCGAGGCCTCGCGCAGCAGTGTCATCGGCCGGTGCAGGATCTTGTTGAGCAGGGCCGAGGTGACCTGGTCCGCCGCTTCACGCTGCTCGGGCGTGAGCTTGGCGCGCGCGATCTCTTGCTGGCGCAGCGCCTCCAGGCTCTCGCGCAGCTCACGGATCACCGGCGCGGCTTGCAATCCTGCATACCAGTCCAGAAAGCGGTCGACCTCTTCACCGATGATGCGTTCGACCTTCGGAACCTCGCGCCGTCGCCGCAGCAGGTTCTGCTCGATCATTCCTTGCAGACTGTCGATGTCGTGGAGGAACACATTGTCGATGTCGGCGACAGCGCGATCGACGTCGCGTGGCACGCCAATATCGACGATCAACAACGAAGCATTTTGGCGGTGCTTCTGCGCTCTGCGCACCATGGATGCATCCAGGATCGGCGCCGGGCTGCTCGTGGCGGTGATGATGATGTCCGCGTCGGGCAGCGCCTCGGCGAGCTGGTCGAGCCCGATCGGCTGGCCACGGGTCTCGGTCGCCAAGGCGCGTGCACGCTCGAGACTGCGGTTGGCGATGAGCAGTCGACCGATGCCGTGCTCACGCAGGCTTTGTGCCGCGAGCGTGCCCGTTTCACCGGCACCGACGACCAGGGCTGTGCGCGGCGCCAGGTCGGCGAAGATCTTGTGCGACAAGCTCACTGCAGCCACGGCGACACTCATGGCGCCCTTCGAGATTTCCGTTTCGGCGCGGGCGCGCTTGCCACACCGAATGGCCGTAGCCAGCCAGCGTTCGCCAACCACACCGGCGGTGTTCGAGCGCATGCTCAACTCCGAAGCCAGCCGCACTTGTTGGAGGATCTGTGGCTCGCCGAGCATCATCGAGTCGATGCCCGTCGCCACGCGGAACAGCTGCTCCACCGCCCCGCGGCCCTGATGGCGATAGAAGTGTGTGGCGTCGCGCGCAGGGTCGAGGTCTTTGTAGCGCGCCAGCAGCCCCCAGGCATCCTGGAACGAATTGCCGTTCAGATTCACCGTGTAGAATTCAGTGCGGTTGCAAGTCGAAATGAGGAAGACGTCGCTGTCGTGCAGTCCCGCGCGAGCTGCGCGCAGGAATGCATCGGCTTCGTCAGGTTGGAAGGCGATGCGCTCGCGGAATTCCACTGGCGCTTGCCGGTGGTTCGTTCCGATCATCAACAGGCCCTTGGGATCGGCGAGCATGCTTTACCTCAGAGCGTGAAGTCGTGGAACGAGCGGAACAACCGGTTGACCGCGAGCATCGTAAACACCACGAGAACGAACCCGCCAATGGTGAAGTAGGCCATCTTCGTGCCGTGCCAGCCGCCGGCGACGTGGGTGTACATGCACACGGCGTAGACGAACCAGGTGAGCACACTCAACCACACCTTGGGGTCTTGCCAGAAGCGTGGATAGACCCCGAGCGACATCAAGGAACCGGCGCAGATGGCGAGAGTCAGCATGCCGAGTCCGAACATGGCGGCACGCCAGTTCATCCCCGCCAGGATGTCCAGCGACGGCAGCCGTTCGTAAACGATCCCGAAGCGATGCTTGCGCAGCTCCTGATAGAGCATGATGTAGAGAAGACCGTAAATGGCAGACACTGCGAACCCGGAGTAGCCGAGCAAGGCGGTGGCGATGTGGAGTCCGAAAACCGGACTCTGGAGGAGTTGTCTTTCGATCACGACGTTCAGATCGATGAATGCGCAAGCCAGGGTCTGGCAGAGGAACACGAGGGGGACGAACAGCAGGCCTGTGTACGGCGTGCCCGAGCGTTTTTCTTGCACCAAATAGACGACCGCCAACGCCAGTGCCAGAGCGGTGAGAGATTCGAAACTGGTGGCGATCGGAACGCGGTGGAAATGGAGTGTGAGCAGGGCGATGAAACCGGTGTGGAGGAGGATGGTGCCGGCAAGGGCACGCGGCGCCAGGCGGCGCGCCACCGGATCGTCACGGAAGAACACCAAGATGTAGGCCAGGCTCACCAGTCCATACGCGATGGGGAGCAACGTGGCCAGCAGACGGATCGCGAGGTGCATTGGTCCAAGCCCCCGAAAGACTCAACCCATTCTGGAATCTATGGTTGACGCTTTCGCAGCGTCAAGGGCGCCGTTCACGGCCGGTGCCGGGGCCTCTGCACGCAGGGGAGTTCTCCCTCCCGGCTGGCCGCCGCGAGCAGCGACGATTTCAGGATCCTGCCGCGCGTTGCACGAGCTGAGTGTAAGCGCCATGAGTCCCTGAGACCATGGTCTGGTAGCCATAGAGAGACGAGCGCTCCTGCGCCTGGCGGGCGACGCCTTCGCGCAGCACACGGTCGCGGAGCAGGCGCAGGATGGCGGCAGCCAGCTCGTGCGGCTGGCGTGGCGGTACCAGCAGACCGGTTTCGCCGTCTTGCACCAGATCTGGGACGCCGCCCGTGCGCGTGGCGACCACGGGCACGCCGAGGACCTGCGCATCCATGATCGAGGTGCACAGACCTTCGAGCGACGACGACAGCACGAAGCAATCGAAGAGCGACAGGATCTCGAGCGCATCGTCACGGAATCCCGTGAGCACGAACCGTTCCGTCAGGCCCAGCTCGCGCACCAGGGCCTCGAGGCGCGGGCGTTCTCGACCCTCGCCGACGATGAAGAAGCGCACCGATGGCATCTCGTCCGCGACGAGCCTTGCCGCCCGGATGAAATCGGTTTGCGACTTGTGCGGCGCGAGCGCCGCGACGTTGCCGACGGCGATCGTTCCCTCGCTGAGCCCAAGTTCAGTCCGTAACGAGCGGGAGTCGCGCAGTCGCTGGTGCCGGTCGAGATCGATGCCGCTCCGCACCAACACGATCCGAGCCGGATCGATGCCGCCTTGCAAGAGGACATCGCGCACACCGTTGGAGATTGCCAGGTACAGATCGGCACCCAGGCGGTACTTGAGGGCGCTCGGCCCGTGCTTGGCGAAGGCGAAATCGACGCGCCGGCTGACGACGACGAAGGGTCGATGCCGGGACGCAGCGAACCGGAACGGCCAGGTGGCGAGGGAAGCGATGCCGTGCGCATGCGAGGCATGGCAGTGCACGATGTCGAACTGGCCGCGGCGAAGATACCGGCGGAGTGTATTGGCGGCAACGAGGTCCATGCCGCTCCGCATGGGCAGCGGCACACAGTCGACACCGAGCTCTGCCGCTCGCTGGGCGATGGCGGCTCCTGGGGGCGAAGCCAGCACAACCTCCGTTCTCGTGGTCTCCCGTAACCCGCGCATGAGGAGGTACAGCTGATTCTCACCACCGCGCCACGTGGTTTCCGAATCGATCATGAGGACACGCAGTGGGGTCGGCATCTTCATACTCCCGGCGAGCGATGCCGTGTCAATTCCCACGCCTTGGCATATTTGAGCATGACGCTGTACGACGACAACAGGCACAGGAGCAGACCGGGAAGGCCGTCGAACACGCCGCCCCGAACGATGTACATGCGCAGGAAGCGGAGTGGCGGATGCACGAGCAGACGCAGGAGCGGGAAGCGGCCGCCGCGGCGAGCGAAGTCCAAGGCGCCGCGCGTAGTGTACGTGTTGATCTTGCGTACGTGATGCTCGATGCTGGCGTAAGGGTAGTGCCGCAACCGGTGGCGCAGGAATCCGGGCTCGCCATCGAGGACGATCTCCTCGTGCACCTCGGTCTCGCGGTAGCGCGCCTTGTGGCGGTGGATCAAACGTAGCACCTTGTCCCGCTGCCAGCCGCAAAAGCGGATGCGATGACCGAGGTAATCACTCGCGCGGTGGATCCAGTAGCCGTTGCACCCCGACGAGGAGTCCAAGGTTTCGATCTCTCGCTTCAATTCGGCGGATAAAGCCTCGTCTGCATCCAGAATCAACACCCAGTCGTGCGTCACTTGTTGCAGAGCCCAGTTCTTCTGCTTCGCGGCCGACTCATACGGGCGTGAAACCGTGCGCACGGCATGGCGGGCGGCGATTTCGCGGGTGCGATCGGTGCTGTGTGAATCGACCAGCAGAATCTCCCCGAAGCCTTGCAGTGGCTCGAGACAGCGCTCGATGTTTTTCTCTTCGTTGTACGTCGTGATGATGACGGAAATTGCGCTCAGGTTCATGCGCCTGCCAGCTCCGCGAGGAAAGCGAGCGGATCCCTGGCGCGGAGCAATGCCGTGCCGAGGCAAATGGCATCGACATGCCCATGCAGGGTGCGCGCATCGGCAGCACTGCGGATCCCGAAGCACGAGATGACCGAGCGTGACATCGGGATCCGCGGCGCCAGCGCGAGCGTGGTGCCCAGATCGATGCGCCCGGATTCGAGATCGCGATTGGAGATGGCGATGATGGCTGCATCGGTCGCCAAAGCCATGTCGAGCTCGGCGCCGTTCGCCACCAGGGCCACAGCCACCATGTGCAACGAGCGCGCGGTGCGCAAGGCGCTCTGCAGGCGTTCCACCGACAGCAACGACGGAATCAGGAACACCGAATCGGCTCCAAGTCGGCGAGAGTCGTGAATCTGCAGCTCGTCGAGGATGAAGTCATGTTGGACCAACGGGACTTGGACACCGCCATGGTCGAGAGCGGCGAGATCGTCGCGATTCCCACCCCAGTGCCGCGATTCTGTGGCGACGACGAAGGCGCCGATTCCGGCTTCTTGCAGCGTCGTGGCCATGGACGTGAGGTCGAGATCCGGAGACATCGCACCATTCCATGGATCGCGGCGTTTGAGTTCGGCAAAAAATACGGTGTCCTCGCGGCCGGTGCCGATGGCGTAGCGCAGGTCGCGTGCGCTGGGCCGGACGTTGCGCACCAGCTTCGCGTCCAGCTGGGCGATTTCATCGCGCTTGTCCTGCAAAATTTCTTCGAGCAACTCGACCCCTGGTTTCACTTCGTCCCAGCGCACACCCGTGACGGCGATAGCCGTTGGCTCCAGACACCGCCGATCCAGACGGGCGCCGCGGAATGATAACGGACAACGCGGCCACGCGCTCGGCGCAGCGTGGAACGCAGGTTGCAAGCAGTTGTGAATGCAGGAGAAACCCCAGCCGAGCCGGGCTGTGGTTGGCGCCAAGAGCAGGCCCCGACACCCCCGCCGGCCATGGTGAGCGGATCCTGTTCAGGTCATGAAGCGCCTGGCGCAGTTGTCGAGGGAACCGAGTCATCTCATGCCATCGATCGTTCAGGTTCTGCCGCCGCTCACGCTCAAGACGAAGTTCGCCATCGTCATTGGGGCGATGATCCTGGCGGTGGTGGTGCTGATTACGACCTTCCTGACGCATCAGCAAGAAGTCACGATTCGCGATGGCCTGACGCGCCGGGCTGTCGCGCTCACCGAGAACGTGGCCTACAACTGCCAGCTGCCGCTGGTGACCCAGAACGCGGCTTCATTGCAGCGCCTCGGTCGAGGTCTGCTCGAGCATGCCGAGGTGGTGTCGGTGCAATTCGAGGACGCTTCCGCAGTGCCGGTCATTCGGGTGGGAGCGGACCTCGATTCATTGCGTCTGAGCGCCGAATCCAGCGAGGAATATGTCGGCGGGACGCGCACCGCGTGGATGCGTGCGGCCGGCGGCGTGCGTTATCTGGAGGTCGTCGCCCCCGTGACGTTGGAAGCAGCGCGCGACGACGACATCTTGCTAGTGGCGCGCGAAACGGGAGAGAGCGAGCGCATCGGCAGCGTGCGCTTACGCATGACGACCCAGGAGGCCGAGGATCGGATCGCAGCCATGAGCCAGCTCGCGGGACTGCTGGGCATCGTGGTGGCGCTGGCGGGCAGTATCGCCGCTGCGCTGGTCGTGCATCGACTCATTCGGCCATTGGCACAACTGATGGAAGGCAATCGCCGCGTCGCGCGTGGCGATTTCAGCTTGTGGCTCGCGGTGCGCTCACGCGACGAGTTCGGGCAGCTGGCGGTGTCGTGGAACCAGATGGCCAACGAGATCCAACGCTCACACGAGCTCGCCGGCAGCTATCTCGAATCGCTGCGCGCGAACACGGAAAAACTCGAGGAAGCCAACAAAACGTTGCTGCGCAAGAACGAAGAGATCGCCAAGGCCAGCCGCATGAAATCCGAGTTTCTGGCGATCATGTCGCATGAGCTGCGCACGCCACTCAATGGCATCATCGGCTTTTCCGAGGTGCTCTTGGACGAAAAATTTGGCAAGCTGAACGAAAAGCAGCGGCGTTTCACCGAGAACACCATCACCAGCGGCCGGCATCTGTTGCGGCTGATCAACGATCTCCTCGATCTCTCGAAGATCGAGGCCGGCAAGATGGAGGTCGTACCCCAGGCGGTCGATCTGGGCCAGAGCCTCGAGGAGATTCAGGTCCTGGTGCGGAATCTGAGCCTCAAGAAGGGCATTCAGCTGCACTGCGGGCCGGTGCCGGCACGCGTCGCGCACAGTGACCCCAAGCTCTTCAAACAAGTCATGTTCAACCTGCTGTCGAATGCGATCAAGTTCACGCCCGTGGACGGGCGGGTGGATGTCGAGGTCCGGTGCTTGAGCGGCGCTGCCTTGCGCGCCGAACCCATCAGCCACGTGCTGCCGGCGGGTCGCCGCGAGACCATTGGGGACGAAGAGTATGTGCTGGTGGAGGTACGCGACACCGGCATCGGCATCGCGCCGGAAGATCACGAGAAGATTTTCGTTCCCTTCCAGCAGCTCGACTCCTCCTACGCGCGGCTCCAGGAAGGCACTGGCCTCGGCTTGGCGTTGACGCGTCGCATCGTGCGTTTGCTCGGCGGCGAGATCTGGTTCACCAGTCAGCGCCAGGCCGGCAGTTGCTTCATTTTTTTCATCCCGCTCGAGTACGCCGGTGAGGCTGCCGTGCGCGTGCCAGAAATGGGAGCGGCTGGGTCCGCAGCCGTGTCGAGCGCCGATCTCTTGGAGGCACCAGCCGTGGCAGCCACGGTCGAGCCGGATACGACCATCGCGCCGGCAGTCGACTCTGAAGCGCAAACCGAACGCGTGCTCTGGCCCTGGGGTGAAGGACCGGCGCGGGTGGAGAGCGCACATCGCACCACGGCGCAACTTCCGTCGCCGCAATCTACCGTGCTCGGGGGCAGATCCTCGTGAGGCGCAAACCCAAAAAACGCGGACGAGTGCTCTTGATCGAGGATGACGAGCTCAATATGGAGCTGGTGCAAATTGTGTTGGAGAGCGCGGGCTACGAAATCCTGTGTGCCAACACTGCGGCCACCGGCATCGATATCGCCCGTCGTGAACGGCCGGATGCCATCCTCATGGACGTGCAGATGGCTGAAATGGACGGCCTGGAGGCAGCGCGGTGTCTGCGCGCCGATCCAGTGACAGCAGCGATCCCAATCGTCGCTGTCACCGCACACGTGAAGAGGGAAGACGAGAAACGCTGCCTCGATGCCGGATGCATTCTGCACCTGTCGAAGCCGGTGGACACTCGTGCTCTCCCCGAAATCGTCGAACGCATTATTCACGCCGCGGAGCATGTCGCATGATGCCAGAGACGTTGGGTGAATCCGTGACCGCCCAAGGCGCGTGCATCCTCGTTGTCGACGACAACGCGCTCAATTGCGAGCTCTTCGAGGCAATGCTCGCCCCTGCCGGGTATCGGGTGGTGCAGGCGACCTCGGGACCGGAGGCTCTCGCCAGTGCCGAACGGCTGCGGCCGGAGCTGATTCTTCTCGACGTGAACATGCCCGAGATGGACGGCTTCGAGGTTGCGCGACGGCTGCGTGAAAGTGAGGTCGCGCGGCTGGTCCCGGTGGTCATGGTCACGGCGTTGGATGACCTGGATCATCGCTTGCGCGGCCTCGAGTCCGGTGCCGACGACTACTTGGCGAAGCCCGTGAGCCAAGCGGAGCTGCTCGCGCGCGTTCAATCGACGCTCCGACTTTCCTACCTGCGCCGGCAGGTGGACGAACGGCAAAAGCTGGAACTCGTCCTCGGCGACGTGAGCGATGGAGTCCTCATTCTCGACGTGACCGCGCGAGTGCGCGAAATCAGTGCCAGCGCGCGGCGCTGGCTGGCGCTTGGGCACGACGTGCAGTGGCTAGCGCAAGCGTGGGAACATCTGGAGGGCGCACCGGAAGACCTGGAGGCGGCGGTGGAACGCGGAGAATCACGCGATTTCGTCGTGCACCGTGTCGAGCCGGCGCTGTATTTGCGCGTCTCGCTGCGACCGGTGCGAGACCCGCAGGGAAATCCGACCGGAGCCGTGCTCTCGGTCCGTGACGTCACGCGTGAGCACCTCGAACACAAGTTGCAGCAGGATGTCCTGTCGCTGGTGAGTCACAAACTGCGGACGCCGCTCACCGTGGTGACCTCGTGGTCGGAAGTGCTCCTCGATGGTGGCTGTGGCTCGCTCCCCGCGCCGCAGCAGCAGGCAGTGCAAGCGATTGCGGATGCGGCGGCCGAGCTGCGTGGGGTCGTGGACGGGATCTTCATCTACATGGAATGGACGCGAAGGTTGCAACATCTGCAGTGCCGAACCCTGACGCTGGCGGAGCTGGCGCGCGAGCTACGCACACACCTGCGAGTCAAGGACTTGTCGGTTCGCGTCGATGTGGAAGCGGGACAGGGGGACATTCGGGTGGATTCCACACTTTTCGTCGAGGCGCTGGCCGAGCTGGTGCACAACGCCATCAAGTTCGGCGGGCAGACGGTGCACGTGAGGGTCGACCTGCGTCGCGTCGGGGATGAAGCGGTGGTCGAGGTCATCGATGATGGTCCTGGCATTCCGCCCGAGCATCTCGAACGCATCTTCGAACGCTTCTATCAAGTGGAGTCGGATTTTACTGGACAGATCCGTGGCCTAGGTCTCGGTCTGTCGATGGTCAAACGCGCCGTCGATGCCATGGGCGGCACCCTCACGGTGGACAGTCGATTGCAGCAAGGAACTCGCTTCACGCTTCGCGTGTGAGCGGTGTCAGGCGCGAAGCGCGCGCGCCAGCGCCGTCGCTAGATTGCCGCGACGGCCCACCACGACAGCGTCCAATTGCAGCCACGCCGCGAGCGTCCGCAGTTCACGGGCAAGCGCCGCGGCAACTGCATCCGCACGCGCATGCGGCTCCCGATAAGCGGCGTGCACGAGCAGATGGCGCCGTTCTCGATCCGCCTTGAGATCGACACGGGCTACGAGACGTTCCCCGAGTAGAAACGGCAGCACGTAGTATCCCCAACGGCGTTCGGCTCTGGGCACCCAGATCTCGAGAACGTAGTCGAAATCAAACAAACGCGCGACGCGGGGCCGATGCCAAACGATGGGATCGAATGGCGAAAGCAGCATGCAGGCTGCGATGCGGCGTGGATGCTCGGCCTGCGGATGCAAGAACGCCTGTTCCTTCCAGCCCTCGACACGCACGGCCTCGAGCGCGCCCGATGTGACCAGTTCGTCGAGGCGTTGGCGCGCCTCGCGGATCGGCATGCGGTGGTAATCGGCGAGATCGCCGGCGGTGCCGATTCCATGTGCGCGAGCGGCGCGCTGCAACAGCTCGCGTTGCGCCGTGGCGCGGTCGATGCGGCGGTGGCGCACCCGCGCCGGCAGCACACGCGTGGTCAAGTCGTACACACGCGCCTGGTTGGTGCCGCGACGGTCGGCCACGGCGAGCGTGCCGCGGGCGAAGTGCGCCTCCAGTGCAGTCTTGGCCACGCTCCAGTCCCAGAAGCCGCGCCGGGGGCGCCGTGGTGCATCGGGTTCCGGGATGTCGGCGGCCACGAGCGGCCCCCGCGTCCGCACGGCGCGCAGCACGCGGTTGGCGTACCTCGCGTTCGCGGCCAGGAACGCCGCCGTGGCGCGCTCGCGCCGATCATGATCTTGCATGCGGTAGCGCAACAGCGGCCAGGTGGCGACGGGAACGATCGAGGCTTCGCGTGCCCATTGTTCCGTGAACTCGCGGCGGCGATAGACGAGATCGTCCAAGCGTGTGGTGTCGTAGGGGCCGAGGCGTGAAAAAGGCACCATGTAGTGTGCGGGGATGAGCACATTGACGGAATCGATCTGTAGCAACCCGAGTCGGTGCACCAGACGGCGGAGATGAGTGATTCCGGGGCGGCGCGGCCGGGCCAGGTCTGCCCCCTGCGCCGCCAGCGCGATGCGTCGCGCTTCGCTCACCGACAGCTCGGTTGCCTTCATCGTCTCGGCCTCACTTTGTCGCAGCCCGTGGGCGCGTGTCGAAGTGATGGGGCATCTAATTGTTGGCGAGAACACGTCGCAACGTGGCAAGGGCGAGCGACTCGCGGAAAAGCGGCAGCGCCGAGAGCTGGGACACGACCGGTGCGGCAAGATGCGCGAAGTCCGCAGGCGCAAGATCGTCGGACGCGGCCCCGGGTGGCCTGCGGTTCTGGAACAAGGCGTTGGCGTCGACGGCGAAGCCCGGCGGCAAGGACACGACCGCAATGGGCTGCTGAACGCAATAGGTCTCGCCGTCGTCATACTCGGGATTCCTCCCGGTGTCGACCACGACGTTGCTGCTGCAGAACCCGGGTTCCGGATCGCCGGGCGCGGAAGCGCGGTCGCGAGCCAAAGAGATGCCGCAAGCGCCGGTGGCGTAGACGACATTCCGTTCGATCCGCGCCACGGGTTTGCCCGACCCCGCATCCCAGTACGCGATTCCCCAGGTGAGGATGTCCTCGATGACGTTCTCCCGCACATCGGCACGCGCGTCGACGAAAACACCGATTCCCTTCCAGTAACGCGTCACGTGGTTCCGCCGCACCGTGGCGCGGGCGTCCCAGGTGAGGCCGATCCCCACGCCACGCCCGCCGCCGATCTGCTTGCCACGCGCCTTGTCGACACCATCGATGCGGTTGTTCTCGATGGTCGCTTGCGCCCCACGGTAGAGGGCAATGCCATCCCACGAGTTGCGCAGGATGTGATTCCCGACCGCCTCGATCCTGGCCTCCTCGCGCCCCGCGATGCCGATGATCCCAACCACGACATGCGTGACGGTGGCGAAGTCGCCGATGTTGTCACGAATCCGGCAGTTCTCCACCCGCACCGCCGCATGTTTCACTACCACGGCCGCATCGGTGGCGTTTGGATCCGGATCGCGCACCCCGTCGGTCAACGTCACGTTGGCCAAACGGCATTCCGCACACCCATCGAACAGGATGCCATAACCGGCGCGGGTGCGGATGCGAACGGAATCGGCATGCACGCCCTCCAGCACGATGCCGAAGCCGGACAGGCGCAAGCCGACGGTCGCTTCGACCCGCGTGCTCGGATCCTCGCAGTTGCCGCAAGTCGAATCGGTGTACGCCCGCGGGCGCAATTCATAGTCTCCCGCTGCGAGCCGCAAATGCGTTCCTGCCGGCAGATCACCGTCGGCGCCAGTGAGCGTCGCAAGCATCGCGTGCAAGGTCGAAGGCGTGACGGTGTGCAGGCGCGACGTGGGTTGCGCCTGCGAGGCCGCCGAGTGGAAGAGTGTGACGAGAAGAAGTGTGAGGGTGACGAGATGGAAGGAGTCCGTCGCCCCTGGTCTCGATGCGAGCGATGGCACGTCATGGACCCCACGAGCGCGTGAAGGGAGGCACGCTGCCCCATGATCGGGCGAACCAGGGTGGTCGCAAGCACCGCTCGTGGCGGTGATCAGAGCCCGACCGCAACGGCTTCAGGTTGCATGTCCGGCATTTCGACGCGTGAAATCGCTTCCCCGCGCGAAAGATCCAATCCCTTGGAGACCTTGCGGTGAAAGCGGTGCGAGTTGGCGCGATTGGACAGGTTGCCCACCAAAGTGAACCACGGCTGGTGCCGCTCCCAAAAGCTGCGCAACACGCGACGCACGATCCGCCGGCCAGCGTAGAACTCGAGCGAACAGATCTCGTTCTCCCGAATCATCTCGGCCCACGACAGGTGCGTGTAGCGGGCGACCGGGTAGGTGAGAGTGTAGAACTGCCAGTCCTCGGGGAAGCAGTTGGCAGCGATGCGTCCTTCCCGTTCCATTCTGTGCCACAGCTCCGTGCCGGGGAGAGGGGTCATGAACATGGTGTTGAGCGTGTCGACGCCATAGTCGAGGGCCGTCATCGCGATCGTGCGCCCGACGCCTTTTTTGTCGATGTCCAAGCCCATGATGAACGAGCCAGCCACCATGATCCCATGGCGTTGGATCTTGCGCACCGAGGCCTTGAGGTCACGGCCCTTCTGCAGGTTGAACTTCTTGTGGACCTCCGCGAGACCCTCTGGCGTCGCGGCCTCGAAGCCGATGTAGACGCCGAACACTCCCGCCTTCGCCGCGAGTTGCAACAGCTCCTCGTCATCCGCCATGTTGATCGTGACTTGGGTCATGAACTTCTTGCCGAGGTTCGCCGCGATGATGGCTCGCAGCAACTCCTTGGTGAACGCGACATGATCGTGGCGTGTGCCGACGAAGTTGTCATCGACGATGAGGACGTATTTTTCGCGAATCTGGCGCAGCTCCTGCATGACGTTCTCCACCGGACGGTGCCGGTACAACCCGCCGTTGAACGGTGTGACGCTGCAGAAGGTGCACTTGAGCGGGCACCCGCGCGTGATCTGAATGGAACCGAAGAGATAGCCGTGATCCAAGAGCTCGTGCCGTGCGGCGGGGACCTTGGCCATGTCGAGCTGTGTGCCGGCGTACAGTCGTTGCAGTCGATCGTTCTGCGCATCGATCAAAACCTGTTCCCAAATGCTCTCGGATTCGCCGGTCACGATCGCGTCGACACGCTCGAGGGCTTCTGCCTGACACATGCTGGCGTGGATGCCGCCCATGACCACGGGGACACCGAGACCGCGAAACAGCGCCGCCACTTTGTAAGCACCGGTGGCTTGCGACGTGAAAGCGGTGATTCCCACCAGATCCGGGCGCGGCATGCTGGAGTAGTCGGGGATTCCGAGGTTTTCGTCGATGATCGTGACATCCCAATTCCGCGGCGTCAGCGCCGCCACCACCATCAGGCCCAGGGGTTTCCATACTCGATACTGGTTCCAGTGACTTTCGTTGGCCTTGATGAACGCGACCAGTGGATTGGCGGGGTTGATGAGATAGAGGCGCATGTGTCGACTCCCGTGGACTTTGCGACAGGTGGTCGAAAACGGAATCGGTTCCCAGTCCCACGGGTCGATAGGAGGCGAACTATCGATCGCAGAGAATGGGGAGCCACCGATCGCATTCTCCTCCCTTCCACGCGGGATTGCAACGGGGAACGTGGTAGTCTGCAGAGATGCGGGAATCTGTAGTACCCACCGATGAGCGAGAAGGGGCCGTGCGACGAAGGCGTGTAAGTCGCTCTGGTTTCGTCACTCTCATCGTCATTGCACTGTCGCCCCTGCACGCCCACGCCGACCCCGCCAACCCGACATTGACGTCGGGACTCGTCCCGACCGCGTGGATCACGCCGGCCGAGCACACGCACTATCGCACCACGCCCGATTATGAACAAACGATGCTCTACTTGCGCCGGCTGGAAAGTGCCTCCGACTGGATCCGCATCACCAGCTACGGCAAGTCGGGACAGGGGCGCGATCTGCCGCTCGTCGTGGTGTCGAAGGATCGTGCTTTCGAACCGCGTGCGGCGCGCGCGCGAGGCAAGCCCATTGTCCTGGTGCAGAACGGCATTCACTCCGGCGAGATCGAGGGCAAGGATGCCTGTTTGGCGTTGCTGCGCGACATGGCGGTGCTGCAGAGGCGCGAATCGCTGCTCGACGGAGTGACGCTTCTCATTCTGCCGATTCTTTCGGTGGATGCGCACGAGCGTCGCAGCCGCACCAACCGCATCAATCAGAACGGGCCCGAGGAGATGGGCTGGCGCATGACGCCGATCGGGCTCAATCTGAATCGCGACTATCTCAAGGTCGAGACTCCCGAGATGCGTGCCATGCTGCGGCAAGTCTTCGTGCGTTGGTGGCCGGATCTACTGGTGGACAACCACACGACCAATGGCGCTGACTACCAATACGACGTGACCTATGCCTACGCACACGGCCCCGGTACGACCCCGCCGCTCGATCGCTGGCTCGAGCGGGCCTTCGTGGGTCGTGTCGTTCCCGCCCTCGAGGCGCGCGGGCACGTGACGTCGCCGTACGTCGGCTTTCGCGAAGCGGGCGATGACCCGCGTGCCGGCATCGATTTCGGCAACGCCCCGCCGCGCTTTTCGACGGCGTATCCGCCGCTGCACGGTCGCCCCGCGATCCTGGTGGAAACGCATATGCGCAAGCCGTATGGCACGCGAGTGAAGGCGACGTACGATCTTCTGGTGGCGTTGTTCGAGGAGCTCAACGCCCGGCCCCAGGAGCTGCGGCGAGCCGTGGCCGCCTCCGAGTCTCTCGCCGTGGCGCGCGGTTGGGAAGACGACCCGGAGCGACGTCGAGTCGTGCTCACCACCACAACCACGGACTCGAGCGTGGCCACGCCATACCGTGGCACCCTGGCGCGTTGGGAGCACAGCGACATTGTCGGTGGCCTCGTGCCGCGTTACACCACCGCTCCGTGGGACACTGTGATCCCCCTCTACCGCGAGAGCGTTGCGCTGCTCACGGTGCTCCAGCCCGTCGGTTATCTCGTGCCGCAGGAGTGGGAATCGGCCCGCGACCGGCTCGACGTGCACGGCGTGCGCTACCAACGCTTCACCCGTGCCTGGAGCGATACGGTGGAAATGCAGCGTATCGTCGAGTGGGAAGCCGAGATGGAGCTGCGCGAAGGCCATCATCCCACGCGCGTGAGCCGTGTGAATCTCGAACGCCGCCGGCGTGACTTCAGGCCCGGCGACATTTGGGTGCCGCTCGACCAACCCTCGGCCCTGGTGGCGGTGCATCTGTTCGAGGCCCAAGCTCCCGACGGCATGCTGTACTGGAACTTCTTCGACACCGTGCTCGAGCGCAAAGAATATGCGGAGATTTACGTGATGGAACCGCTGGCGCGCGACATGTTGCGTGCCGACACGGTGCTGGCGCGAGAGTTCCGCCAGCTCCTGGCGGCCGACTCGTTGTTCGCGCGCAGTCCGGCGGCGCGCAACGATTTCTTCTACCGCCGCTCGCCCTGGGCCGACCCCGAACACGCGCTGCATCCAGTGGCCCGCGCACTGCGCCGACCACCGCAATCGGTGCTCACCGCAAGCGCTCCATGAGCGCCAGCGAACGCGGATTGCCCGAGCGTTCTCGCGTCATTCGCTCGGAGCCGGCAACACCTCGAGCAGCTTCTCTTCCTTGAGGTCGCCCATGCGCACGGTGACCTTGTACTTGCCCGCGGGCACGAACTGCGTCTGTCCGAGCCAGCCCTCGTTCGAGCTGGGGGCGAAGCGGTGCTTGTCATCGGCTTGCAGATTCCACATCACACGGTTCAACCCGGTGCGCGAGGGTCCCTGCAGCTCGCGGATCACGAAGCCGGAGGAATCGGCGATGGCGATGTTCACCGTCTCGTTCGGATCTTGACGCACCCAGTATTGAATGACGGCGCCCAGCGGTGGGTTCTTGGCGCGGAAGATGCCGTGCCCACGCCCATAATGCTCTTCGTTGTACAGGCGCGGGCGCGCCGGCAACATGTCGAGAACAGCCAATTGCTTCTTGCGCGTCTCCGCTCCGAGCTGCGCCAACGCCGAGACGTCGTCGAGCACCCAGAGGCTCCTCCCATGCGTGCCGATCACGAGATCGCGCTCGCGCGGGTGCAGCACCATGTCGTCCACCGCGACCGGCGGCAACGACGTTCCGTTCAGGCGCACCCATTTCTTGCCGCGATCGAAGCTCGTGTAGGCGCCGAACTCGGTGCCGCAGTACAACACGTCCGGGCTGGCCGGATCTTCGATCAGCACCTTCACGGGTCCGCCCGCGGGCAAGTCACCAGTGATCTCCGTCCAGCTGCCGCCGAGGTTCGTCGTCATGAGAATGCGCGGGACGAACACATCGCTCCGGTGTCCGTCCACCGTGAGGTACGCAGTGGATGCAGTATGCGCGGAGGCCGTGAGGCGCGAAACGTAGTGCCCGCCGACTGCCTTCGGCGTCACGTCACGCCAGACGCCGCCCTCGTTCTCGGTGACATGCACGAGGCCGTCATCGGTCCCCGCCCACAGCAGACCACGGCGCAGCGGTGACTCGGACAGGCTGACCACGGTGCCATAGGTTTCGGCGTCCGAACCCACGCTCATGACTTTCGGTACCTCTCGGCGCGACAGATCGGCGCTGATGGCGAACCAAAG
This sequence comes from uncultured bacterium, assembly GCA_964567755.1. Taxonomy (GTDB): domain Bacteria; phylum Krumholzibacteriota; class Krumholzibacteriia; genus DASRJW01. The sequence continues at coordinate 76,433 of CAZMNW010000069.1, read as the reverse complement.
ATCGCCGCGTTCGGTGAGCTTGAATACCTTGTTGCCGGCGTGGTAGATCACGCTCGGATCGTGCTTCGAGATCAGGAACGGCGCGTTCCAGTTGAAGCGCAGGCGTTCTTCCCCTTCGCGCGGCGACGGCCGCAGCAGCTTCTTCACCGCATTGTCGAGCCCGATGCGCACCAAGAACCCGCCCTGCGAGGTGGCGTAGAGCAGGTTGCGATCGACGGGGTCGAAGGCAACGCCGAAGCCATCGCCGCCATGGATCATGCGCCAGTCGCTGTTGAGGATGCCGTCCAACGATTCGTCGATGGTGACGTGATGGGTTTCCGACGGCCCGATCCAGGAGCCGTTGTCTTGCAGGCCGCCGCCGATCCGATACGGATCGCTCATGTCGACGGCGACGCGGTAGAACTGCCCGACGGCGACGTTGTCGATCAAGTTCCAGGTCTGGGCGCGATCGTGCGAGATGTAGAGACCGCCGTCGTTGCCGACGAAGATCCGTTCTGGATCCTGCGGGTCGATGGCGATGGCGTGGAAATCGACATGGACGAACTCGCTGCCCGACCTGCGGAAGGTCTTGCCGCCATCGTCGGAGATGGCGAGATCCCAGCCCGGCAGGTAGACGCGCTTGTCGTCGTTGGGATCCACGGCGATGCGGGCGAAGTAGAACGGGCGCGGGCTGAGCTCGCTCGTGCGCGTCCAGGTCTCGCCGTGATCGTCGCTGCGGAAGACCCCGCCGCTCGGCGAACGATTGTCGAATTCGTCACGGCCCACGCCACCATGATCGCTTTCGACCACCGCGTAGACGATGCGCGGATCTTGGGCGTAAACGTCCAGGCCGATGCGCCCGGTGCGCGGTGGCAAGCCTTGGGTGAGCTTCTTCCAGCTCGTGCCGCCGTTGTCGGAGCGAAAGATGCCGCCTTTGTCGCTGTTGCCGGCGAAGCTCCATGGCGTGCGCCGGCGCGCGTACATGGCCGCAAACACCCGATCCGGGTTCTTGGGATCGAGAACCACGTCGCAGGCGCCGGTGTTGGCATCGATCGCGAGCACGTGCTTCCACGTTTTGCCGCCGTCGCTGGTCTTGTAAACGCCGCGCTCCGAGTTGGCGCCCCAGAGGTGCCCGAGCGCGGCGACGTAGGCGACGTCCGGATCGCGCGGATCGACCGCCAGACGCGGGATGTCATGGCTCTCCTTCAGCCCGACGAATGCGAAGCTCCCGCCCGCGTCGGTGGAACGGAAAACGCCGCCACCCCAGGACGAGCTGTTGCGTCCGTTGCCTTCGCCGGTGCCGACCCAGACGATCTTGCCCTTGCCCTTCTTGGCGCGCTCCGGCTCAGGCGTGTTCTCGTCGCTCCAACCCCGCCAGCCGGTTGGGGCATCGGCGACGGCGAGTGCACCGATCGATTGCAGACCGGTCTTGTCGAAGACAGGGCTGAACGTGACACCCAGATTCTCGGTCTTGAAGATGCCGCCCGTGGCGTAGCCGACGTAGAACACCTTGCTGCTTCCCGGCACCGTTGCAATGGCGCCGATGCGGCCGCCCATGTTGGCGGGGCCAATGCTGCGCCACTTGAGGCTCTTCAAATCGTCGGCGGAGATGGCGCGGGGTTCGTCCTTGGCCTTCGGCGCCGCGAAGGACGTCGGAGGCTGAAGCATCGACACGGCCATCAGGCCCGCGCCGGCGAACGCGAAGATCCGCATGGCGCAGCGACGGCCTCGCGCACCCGAAAGGGCCGGGCGACAATCGATTCGTGTTCGGGTATTCCTTTTCGAGATGCTGCGTGGCAACCGCTGCATGCGGGGAAACCTCCAACGTACGGTGTCGGTACGGATCTTGGTGTCAAGACTCGAATCGGCGCGATCCTAGCCACGGCGGTCGAGCACAACAAGGCCGGATCTCAGTCGTCGAGGTGCACGCGCACCGGTCGAACGCCCCAGATCTCCTTGCAGTACTCACGAATCGCCCGGTCGGACGAAAAGCCGCCCATGCGCGCCGTGTTCAGAATCGACATGCGTGTCCATGCTTCCGGATCGCGCCAGGCGCTGGCGACGCTGTCTTGGCATTGCACGTAATCGGCGTAGTCGGCGCACAAGAAGTACTCGTCGCGCTGCAACAGGTCGTCGAGCAAGGGACGGAACATCTCGCGATCGCCGCGCGAAAACACGCCGTCGCGAATGAGCTGGATCGCTTCGGCAAGCTCGGGATTGTCCTCGACGTAGTCCTGCGGGCGGTAGCCGCTGCCTCGCAGTTGCTCGACTTCGTGGGCGTTCAAGCCGAACAAGAAGAAGTTCTGCTGCCCCACGGCCTGGCGAATCTCGACATTGGCTCCATCCAGTGTGCCGATGGTGAGGGCGCCATTCATGGCGAATTTCATGTTGCCGGTCCCCGACGCCTCCTTGCCGGCGGTGGAGATCTGCTCGGAAAGGTCGGCGGCTGGATAAATGATGTGCGCGCTCTTGACGTTGAAGTCCGGCATGAAGGCGACGCGCAAGCACTTATTGGTGTCGGGATCAGCGTTCACCACTTCGCCGACGCCATGGATGAGCCGAATGATGCGTTTGGCGCGGTCGTAGCCCGGGGCGGCCTTGCCGCCGAACACGAAGACGCGCGGCGAAAGCTCGAGGGCCGGGTTTCTTTTCAGTCGAGCATAGAGAGTGACGATGTGGAGCACGTTCAGATGTTGCCGCTTGTACTCGTGGATGCGCTTCACCTGAATGTCGAACATCCATTCGGGGGGCAGCTCGAGGCCGGTGCGCGCGTGGATGGTCTTGGCCAGGCGGCGCTTGTTGTCGAGCTTCACCTCGCGCCAGCGCTGGCGGAAGTCAGCCTCGTCGGCCAGGCGTTCGAGCCCGCGCAACTGGTCGAGGTCGCGCACCCAACTTTCCCCGATGTACGAGCTGGCGAGCGTGCTCAAGCCGGGGTTGGCGAGTCGCAGGAAGCGCCGTGGCGTCACGCCGTTGGTCTTGTTGTTGAAGCGCTCGGGCCACAAAGCGTGAAAATCGGCCAAAATGCTCGTTTTCAGCAGCTCCGTGTGCAGGGCCGCCACTCCGTTGATGGCGTGGCTGCCGACACAGGCCAAATGTGCCATGCGCACGCGCTTGTCGCCGGTTTCGTCGATCAACGACATGCGTGCGAGCCGCGCGTCGTTACCCGGAAAGCGCTGGCGCACTTCGTCGAGGAAGCGGCGATTGATCTCGTAGATGATCTCCAGGTGCCGCGGCAGCATGTCGCGAAACAGCGGCAGCGGCCACGTTTCGAGCGCCTCGGGCAGGAGCGTATGGTTCGTGTAGCCGCAGGAACGCTGGGTGACGTCCCACGCCGACTCCCAGGCCAGACCGCGCTCATCCACCAGAAGACGCATGAGCTCGGCGACGGCGATGGATGGATGCGTGTCATTGAGTTGCACGGCGAACTTGTCGGCGAAGCGCTCGAGCGGTGCGCCAATCAAGCCGTGAACGCGCAACATGTCCTGGAGCGAGCAAGAGACAAAGAAGTACTGCTGCGCCAGGCGCAGTTTCTTGCCCCGCGCCTGCTCGTCATTGGGGTAGAGCACCTTACTGATGGTCTCGGAGACGATCTTCTCGTCCACGGCGCGATAGTAATCGCCGGTGTTGAAGGCTTGGAAATCGAAGGACTCGCAAGCCTGAGCGCTCCACAACCGCAACGTGTTGCACGTGCTGACTTCGTAACCGAGGATCGGCGTGTCGTAGGGAATGCCCTTGACCACTTGTGCGGGAACCCAGCGCACGCCGTAACGCCCTGCCGCCTCGGTGGCCGCTTCGACGTGACCCCCGAACTTGACCATGCAGGCGATGTCCGGGCGCACGATCTCCCAGGGGTTGCCGTGGCGCAGCCATTTGTCGGTGATCTCGACCTGCCAGCCGTCGCGGATCTCTTGATCGAAGATCCCGAACTCGTAGCGGATGCCGTAGCCGATGGCCGGCATCTCGAGCGTGGCCAGCGATTCGAGGTAGCAGGCCGCGAGCCGGCCCAGGCCGCCATTGCCGAGCCCCGGCTCTTCCTCCTGCTCGAGGATCGTGTCCAATTCCAATCCCAGCTCGGAGAGCGCCTGACGCGCGGCGTCTTCGATACCCAGGTTGATCAGGTTGGTGCCAAGGTGCGGGCCGACGAGAAACTCCGCCGACAAGTAGCAGGCGACTTTGACGTCGTGGTTGGCGTAGGTCTCGTGCGTCTGCATCCAACGCTGCAGCAAGCGGTCGCGCACCGCATAGGCCAGCGCCATGTAATAGTCGTGGGGCGAGGCGAGCCGCTGCATTCGGCCAAGATGAAAAGTGAGGTTGTCGAGTACGGCACGCTTGATCGCTTGGACGCCGAGGCCGGTGCGCACCGGGTCGGCGGCTCCTCGTGGGACCCCGGCGGTCGCGATTCGATTCTGGGTGGTCACGCGCCCTCCTTCTTTTCCAAGTGGCCGCCGAATGCATGGCGCATTGCCGATAGCACGCGATTCTGGAACTCCGCTTCGCCGCGCGAGCCGAAGCGTTCGTACAACGCCGCCGTGAGCACGGGTGCCGGCACGCCGGCATCGACGGCGGCATGGATGGTCCACCGGCCCTCGCCCGAATCGGAAACGCGGCCGGAATACTCGGCGAGATCGGGGCTCCGCAGCAGCGCCGCGGCGGTGAGATCGAGCAGCCAGGAGGCGATGACGCTGCCGCGACGCCAGACCTCGGTGATGTCAGCCAGATCGAAATCGTAGCGGAAGTGTTCCGGATGCCGGAGCGGCGTCGTTTCCGCATCGACGGCACGGCCGGCTTTGCCGACGCCGGCGTGTTGCAGCAGATTGAGGCCTTCGGCATACGCCGCCATCATCCCGTACTCGATGCCGTTGTGCACCATCTTGACGAAGTGTCCGGCTCCGGGAGGACCGCAATGCAAGTAGCCGAGCTCGGCGGTGCTGGGTGTGAATGCAGTGCCCGCGCCGTCCCTCCCCGTTGTTCTCGGGGCCGCGTCGCGACCAGGTGACAAGCTGACGAAGATCGGATCGAGCCGCCGCACCGCGTCAGTCACACCTCCGATCATGAGGCAATAGCCGCGCTCGAGACCCCAGACGCCGCCGCTCGTGCCGCAATCGACGTAGTGAATGCCGCGGGTCGCGAGCTGCTCGGCTCGCGCGATGTCGTCATGGTAATGCGAGTTGCCGCCGTCCACGACGATGTCGCCTGGCTCGAGCAGTGGGCCCAACGTGTCCACGGCTTGGCCGACGGCGCCGGCTGGAATCATCAACCACACCGCGCGTGGCGCGCGCAGTTGCCGCACGAGATCGGCGTAAGACGCCGCCGGCAACGCGCCCTCTTTGGCCAACAGCCGCGTCGGCTCAGGCGTGTCGTTGTAGACAACGCACGCGTGACCCGCACGCATCAGCCGCCGCACCATGTTGGCGCCCATGCGGCCGAGCCCGATCATGCCGATCTGCATGGAAATCGCGCCTCCTCGGAGTGCCGCCGGATTATGGACAGGAAGGCGACGCGCCGCAAGATACGCAGGGATGGAGACTCCGGGCCGTCAGGGCAGTCGGAGAGGTATCACGGCTGCGGCAGGTCCATCGAGCCGCATCACTCGAGCACGATTTCGTCCATGTATTGCGGCACGACGACGTCCCAGCCCATCGTTCGGCGCACTTCGTCGGCCAACGCCAGGGCCGACTTTTCCTCGCCATGGGTGACGATGAGGCGTCGCGGCGGCTTTTTGAAATGGGAGAGCCATTGCAGGAGGTCGGAACGGCCCGCATGCGCCGACAGACCGTGGATCTGCCGTACTTCCGCTCGCACGCGGTGCATTTCTCCGAAGAGGCGCACTTCCTTCGCGCCGTCCAGGATCTCGCGTCCCAGTGTCCCGGCCGCCTGGTAGCCGACGAAAACGATCGTCGAGCCCGGCCGACCGATGTTGTGCACCAGATGATGTTTGATTCTTCCACCCGTGCACATGCCGGAGCCCGCCATGATGATGCACGTGCCGCGAATGTTGTTGATCGCCTGGGATTCGCGCCGGGAACGCACCAAGCGAATCCAATGCTCACCCAGTTGGCGCATCGACTTGGTCTCGAAGATCTTCCGGGTCTCGGCGTCCATGTATTGGGAGTACTCGCGGTAGATGTCGAGAACGTTGACAGCCATCGGACTGTCGAGGAAAACGAACATTCCGGGGATGCGCTTGGCTTGGATGAGCTCGCCCAAGTGCAAGAGCACTTCTTGCGCCCGCTCGATGGCGAAGGTCGGGATGATTACGTTGCCGCCGCGATGCAGCGTGTCCTCGATGATGGTCGCCAGCTGGTCGGTGATATCCTGCGAACGCTCGTGATCGCGGATGCCATACGTCGATTCCAGAACCACATAGTCTGCCGATTCGACCACGGTGGGATCGTTGACGATCGGGCGGTTCGGCTGGCCCATGTCGCCGGAGAACAGCAAGCGACGCACGGAGCCATCGACACTCGCCGTGATCTCGACCATCGCCGATCCCAGGATGTGCCCGGCATCGAGGAAGCGGACCGAGAGTCCCTCGCCGAGCGCGATCGCTTCCTCGTAGCGCACGCCCTTCATGAGAGACATGGTTTGCTCGACGTCCGCGACGCTGTAAAGCGGTTCGTACGGATGCGGGCTCGTGCGGCCTTCCTGCGCATGGCGCTTGTGCTTGAAGGCCACGTCTTCTTGTTGCAAGCGCGCCGAGTCCTGCATGACCAGCTCGGCCAGCTCCACCGTTGGTTCCGTCGTCAGCACCTGGCCGCGGAATCCCTGCTTGACCAAGCGCGGGAGACGGCCGGAGTGGTCGAGATGCGCATGCGTGAGCAGGACGGCGTCGATCGAGCGCGGATCGACAGGCAGCGGATCCCAGTTGCGCCTCTGGTGCTCGCGTTCCTGGAACAGACCGCAGTCGACGAGGACGCGCCGGCCAGCGGCCTCGACGCAGTAGCACGATCCCGTCACCTGTCGTGCCGCACCGAGGAACTGGATCTTCATGTGCCCTAGCTTACTCGAACTCTGGCCGCGCGGAAACGCTCAGTAGCTGCCGACGGCGGTGGAGGTCGAGATCCCGCCCACGTCCGTGCCTGCGGCGACGCGGGTGAAGCCAAGGTCGAGCAGGCGCGAGGCGTCGCTCCACAAGGCGCGGCCGCGGCTTGCAAGACACACGACCACGAGCTCGTGCCCGGCGCGGCTGGCGCTGGCGACGAGCGTTTGTTGCGCGGCGCGCGTGTACCCGGGCTTGCCGCCGATGGCGCCCTTGTACAACCGCAGCAGCTTGTTCTTGTTGTAGAAATCGCGGGCGCGAATCGAGCTGGTGGAATGGTAGAGCTTGGCGCCCGTCACGGTACGGAACTCGGGATTGCGCATGGCATAGCGCATGATCCGCCCGAGGTCGCGCGCCGAGGTGTAGTGCTTCGGATTAGGCAGGCCGTGCGGATTGGTGAAGTGCGTCGACGTGCAACCCAGCTTGAGCGCCTTGGTGTTCATCAAGACGGCGAACTGCGCTTCGGAGCCGGCGAGATGGCGGGCGACGGCCCGCGCGGCGTCGTTGCCTGAGCGCAACATGAGTCCGTAGACGAGATCTCGCAAGGCGATGCGTTCGCCCGGGACGAGACCGATGATGCTCGGTTGCACCCGCACGTCGCTCTGACGGATGGTGATCATCTCATCCATCCGCCCGCTCTCGATCGCGAGAATCGCGGTCATCACCTTGGTAGTGCTGGCCGGATACATGCGGAGATCGGGATTCTTGGCGTAGAGCGTGCGACCGGTCTCGGAATCGATGACCACCGCAGCACGAGCGACGACTTGTGCGGAGCTCGCGCCCGCGAGTCCCGAAAGCACGAGCGCGGCGATCGCGGCCGCGCACGAATAACGCATGAAACTCCCCCGGATCGCCATCCCATCCACCTCACCACACGACGCCCTGGCGAACAGCAGCGCCACCCGAAAGCGGTGATCACGCTGCACGAGTATTTTCCCGCGCGATTCTGGCGCGAGGTAGCGCGGAAAATACGCAGAGCCTGCGAACGGAGCAAGCAGAGACTGTTGTCGGTGCAACTTGGGCTTTCGCCATTCATCTGTCAGGAAATTTCCACACGCGTTCTTCACGGATTCGAGAAGCATTCTTTCGGCCATGGTAGCTCGCGATCCAACTGGTGCGCCCGGGGGTGCCGCCGCCGGCCCATCTAGTCTAGGGCGGCATGGCGGCGACCACGAGTCGATGAACTGGGGACTCCGATGATTCTGTCACCACGGGTGTACGGAGAGCAACCCCCCGACCGACGCGCTGGCAGCGAGCAAGAGAATGGCCGTCGCCGAGACCCGACACACCAATCCTCGAGCGGCTCAGCCCGGTCCCCTACCGCCGCGCTCAGCCCAGGCGGTCGCGGAGAGCTCGCAGCATGCGCTCCACCGCGTCTCGGTTGGGTGCGCCCGGGCGCTGGGCAAGGAAGCGCTCCAGCTCGGCGATTGCGGCGCGGAGGCGACCGACACCCGCGAGCGCAAGCCCCAAGGTGTAGCGCTCGTCGTGGTCATCGGGAGCGACGATGAGAATCTGAAGCACTGTTCGGCGCAGGCGTTCCCAGTCATGCCGCTCGAGATAGATGGCCTTCAAATTGTTCAGCATGCGACGCAGTATGGTTTCCGCAGCCACCGGCTCGACGAAACGCGGATCCCACGTCGGCCAACCCATGGCGTGCAGACGCGCGCGACATTCCTCTTCGGTCATGATGCGACCAGCGTGGAAGCAATCGACGAGGATCGGCCAGCCGGGTCGCGTATGGCGGACCAGGAAGTGTCCAGGGAAGCCGGTTCCTTGCAGCTCGAGGCCGACGCGGCGCGCCACCGCCATGTACACCGTGGCGAGCGTGATCGGAATGCCGAGACGGCGCTCGATCACATCGTTCAGGAAGCTGTTCTGCGGCGAGTAATAGTCCTCGTGATTGCCGCGAAACTCGAGGTCGCGGAAAATGACATCGTTCAGCATGCCGAGGATCTCGGGTGGGTCGGGTGCGCCCGAGAGCCGCGGCCGCACGCTCGCGGCGATTGCATCGAGCCTCGAGATCCAATGGCCGACGTCGAGATCGGGGTATTCCTGACGCGCGAGATGCAGGGCGGCGGTTTCGAGTGAGCACAGCAAGTGCCCGGCAACGACGACATCGCGAAGCGGGACGTCTTCGCGGCTTGGATCCATGTCGCGATCGGGGGGCATGCGCGCATTGTACTCGCTCGAGGTTCGGTGTGACCAAGGAGGTAAAGAGAGCGGTCGGATGCAACCCGATGGCCAGCCGGCGCGTATAATGCCGTCACTCGCCATGGACGAAGGGGAGGGAACTCGTGAACGCCCGATGCAGTCTGTTCGCCGTTGGGATCGCGTTTCTCGGCGGAGCCATCTTCACGACGGGAGCCGCTGACGCATGGAAGGGCGAAGAAGTCGTTCGCGACGGCATACGCCACATCGTGAATCCCGAGACTCCGGTGGAAGAGGTCACGCTCCACGCCAAGGAACTCTGGCAACGCGGCGGCGAGGACGACGACATCCTCTTCGGCATGGTTTCCCAGCTCGTGCGCGACGGCCAGGGCAACATCTATCTGCTCGACGGCCAACTTTCCGAGATCCATGTGTTCTCGCCGCAGGGTGAGCACCTGCGCAAGATTGGGCGCGAGGGTGAAGGGCCGGGAGAGTTTCGCAATGCTGCGGACATGTACCTCGGACCGGGCGGGACGCTCGGGGTCGTGCAGATCTTCCCGGGCAAGATCGTGCACCTTGCGACCGACGGCACTCCCGCCGGCAACTTCCCGCTTCCCGAGGTCGAAGGCGGCGGTTTCCAGCTCGTGTTCGTCGGCCGCGGCCTAGCGGATCGCGTCGTTCTGGCAGGAGCACAACAACAGATGCAGGGCGGCCAGCAGGTGCAGCTGAGCTACCTCGAGGCGTTCGATCAACATGGCAAGCCCACGGTGCGCTACCACGAGGAAAAGGCCGAAACGCGCTTCGGCGGCATGAAGTTCATCGAGAAGAGTTTCAGCAACTTCCAGCGCCGGTGGGCATTGGCGCCGGATGGTCGCGTTGCCGCGGCGCTCGCCTTCGACGATTACCAAATCACGGTGTGGAACGCGGATGGCAGCGTCGATCGCGTCATCGAACGACCGCAGTACGCGCCGCTCGCGCGCACGAGCGAGGCCAAGAAGCGCTATCAGAAGCTCTACGACGCCATTACGCGCTGGAACCCCCGATCCACCTTCGAAGTGAGCGACACCCATTCCGCCGTGGCCCAGATCTTCTTCCGGGACGACGGTAGCCTTTGGATCCTGTCGGCGCGCGGCATGTGGGAAGGCAAGCCGGGTGTCTTCGCCAGCTTCGACGTGTACGACAAGCAGGGCCGCTATGCGCGCCGCGCACACCTCGTTCTCGATGGCGATCCGGTCGAGGACGGCATCTTCTTCGTCGGCGACCGCGTCTACCAAGTCACCGATCTCTTCGGTGCGGTCATGGCGAACTTCGGCGGCGGGACAACTGCGGCCGACGGCGAGGCCGTGCAAGCCGAGCCCGTCAAGCTCATCGCCTACGAGGTCGCGGCCAAGAAGTAATGTGAGGTCGATTGCTCGAGCGGGGAACCACGGTCTGAGGCTGAGTTTTCAGGCAGTGCGTTCAAACCGGCGCACGGCAAGGAGGTCCGTGGAAAGGCCGTTACGAGTCGCAGCACGGCCTCTCCGGCCATGATGATCCACACCGTGACCATTTCCTTGGCCCGGCGGCCCCTTCGGTGACCGGGCGAGCGAACTCGAATCGAGGCAAACGTTCACTTTCTCGAGCAATGGGGGTGATCGCGGAACCACTGCTCGACTTCACGTTTCGAAAGGCGCGTCTCGTTTCGGTACCAGGTGGCGAGACTGCCGGGTCCTAGGCGCCAGAGAACATCGAGTGGTGGTTCACCCCAGCATCCGACGATGCCATCCGTGATCGCTTGATAGTGATATTTGCAAAGGTTGAGGCGATCCCGCAGCTCAGCCGTGGCATCGGCCGTGCGGTCGCTGGCTCCGCTCCGAGGCTTGACGCGCGCGGTGCAAGCCGCCGCCTCGCAGCACGAACGGTCCCGAATCGCGTACCACTCCGCATCCGTGGGCGGCATGGGTGCCCAATTGTCGTCTTGCGGCATTCGGTCTCTCCCTTCTCGTCGCGAAGTGCGGCAGGCGCTCACTTCTCGCGGACGTCATCGGGCTCCTTCGCGAGCCACGAGTCCGACTGCCGTCGTCTTGCGCCCTGGCGCACGCCCACCTGCATCGGATGTGCCCAGACCCATCGCGTCATTGAACAGCATTAGCGATCTGCCGAGTGTCACTCGTGGAGACGGTCGGTGTGAACTTCTCGAACGCTGCAGGAAGCAGCTTCCGTTTCCCGGCAGGCCGCTATGACCATTGTCCTTCAGGGAACAAACCGACTCAGTCGAACCAGAGGAACTGCCAGGCGGCGGCGATGGTGTCGAACGATCCCCCGACCCGTGTGGTCCCACCGGTCGTCCACGACACCTTGACCGAGTTGCGCCGTCCGACGGGGGCGGAGAAGGTGACTCCGAAGCGTGAGTTCGCCTGGTAGTCCGCATTTTTGGTCGCGTCCACCGTCGTACGGCCGCCGGTATAGAAGGTCGCGTCGCCGGCCAACCACAGACGTGGCTTGAACGTGTAGCTGACATGTCCTTGAAAAGCGCCGATGGGCTCTTGTTCACGAACTTGCCCGCCGAAGAAATCGTCATTGTCGGTGAAGAGCCACGCGGCTGCGTACGCCTCGAAGGACCACCGCCGCACGGGCTGCGAGAACCCCACTTCCGGTCTGAACGCCCACCGGTTCGTGCCGATGTTGATGAGCTTGTCGGAATAGTACTGGCCCGTGGGAATGACCACGATGACGCTCGTTCCCAGCGCGCGTCCCGGCCGCCGCTTCGCGAAGTCGGCCGGGGTGAGCGCCGGGCCGCCGAGGAGGTTGATCCCGAAGCGGAGCCGGGTGTCGCCCACGCCCGAGCGATCGACGCTGCGGGACTGCTCGAAGATATCGCCCGAGACGGTGCCCCAGACGAAGGGCTGGAGAATGCCAGCGCTGACGGACCGGCCAAAGAGGCCAAATGTACGCGCGTATCCGAGCGAGAAGGATGTCAATTCCGCGTGTACGTTGGTGAATGGAATGGAGGGATCGAAGGTGACCCCGCCGGTCGAGCGCCCGCCTCCGAGAACGAGGAAGTTCGCGCCGACGGGGCTGGGAGAGTACACGCGCGGCTCGAGCTCCTGGGTGGCGGCAGGACCGCAAAGCAACGTCAGTCCCAAGAGCGGCGCGAGTGTGAAGAGTACCAAACGCATCCACCGCGCCGACCTCGCCGTGCCTTCCATGATCGACCGATCCAATGAAGCGAGTTCCCGGGCGTCACCCCGGTGGTTGGTGGATGACCGGAGAGTTGTCCTTCCTCTTCCGGTCATCGACAACCGAGTCGGCTTGGGACTCACAGTTTCCGGGGCCGGCGAGCGGGCGCGCTTCGTGCGTGGAACTGTTTCAAGCCTGTGCAGAGATATTTCAGCCCGGCCTCACTGTCCGGCGTGAGCACAATAGCAAGCGTTCGCATTGCCGGCAATACATTTGCAGCGTGTCGCGCTCCGGCACGGAATGCGGGGGTCACGGCAAGCGTACGCGATCGGCTTCGGCGGCGATGGTGCCGAAGGCTGGCCAGTAGGGTCCGGTGAGGACACGCTGGAAGATCGCTGTCGCCTTCACCGTGTCGCCGTTGCACAGGAACCAGTTGCCGACGCCGTAGCCCTGAGTGGCGATGTCGAGATCGGTGGCCTCGGTTGTCGACAACAGCGAGTTCGGCGGGATCTCGCCCTTGTACATGCGCAATCGCCGGTGATAGGCGTGGTTCTCGAAAATCTCCATCTCGGCGCGGATGGGTTCGAGAACCGCGCGGGCGGCGTCGCTCTGCCCCAGACGCCGGCATGTCATGTAGAGCCAATCGCTCGTTGCACACAACATGTCGTCGTTGGTCGAGAACCTCAGGCACTCGCGGTAGCAGCGGGCGGCGTTGGCGAAGTCGCCCTGCAAGTAGTAAGCGAGCCCCAGGTGATACCAGATGTTGGAATGCGAAGTACTGCGCGGGATGTTGAACGGGTTGGGCGCTCCGTCTGGTTCGACTTCGTCGGGTCGCGACCGAATGATGCCCGCTGCTTTCTCCAAGTCGACGATGGCGCGGTCGAACTCGCGCAACGTGATCCAGCGGTGCCCCCGATGTCGCAGCAGTTTGAACGATTCGGGCCAGCGCTCGAGGCCGCGCGTATACATGGCGATGGCGTCGCGATAGCGTCCGAGGTACGCCAGGCGCCGGCCGGCCCAGATCACCTTCTCCGGGTCGTCGGGATCCGCGGCGAGCGCTGCCAATGCGGCATCCAAGTTGGATTGGAGCTTTGCACGCTCCTCCGGTGCGAGAGCCATGGGGAAGAGCGGCCGACCGAGGAGCGAATGCGCTTCTGGGATCGGCGTCACCGAATCGCTCTTCGCGTCTTGTGCACGAACCGAGCCGCCGAGGTGCAAAGCCAAGACTGCGAGGCCGATGCAGGTGACGAGTTTGTTCCCAGCATCCCACCGGCAGGAATTGACACCACGCACCGGCGGCAATTCTCTCCGGCCACGGGGGCGGTGCATGCGTTCCTATCGCGTCTGCGGGAAAGAAAGATCCGGACCCTGGCGCATGCCGGAGAGCCAGCGTGAGGTCACGGTCTTGAGACGGGTGTAAAAGCGCACACCCTCGGGCCCGTGCATGTGGTGATCGCCGAAGAGCGAGCGTTTCCAACCCCCGAAGCTGTGATAGGCGGTCGGTACGGGGATGGACACGTTGACGCCCACCATGCCGATCTTGACCCGGGCCGCAAAGTCGCGCGCGGTCTCACCGTCGCGCGTGAAGATCGCCACTCCGTTGCCGTATTCGTGCTCGTTCACCAAGCGCAGTGCGTCCTCGTAGCTCGCGGCGCGGACGACACACAGCACGGGTCCGAAGATCTCTTCCTTGTAGATGCGCATGGATGGCGTCACACGGTCGAAGAGGCAGCCGCCGAGGAAAAAGCCGCCTTCGTGCCCTGGGATGCGGAACTTGCGTCCATCGACGACGAGGTTCGCGCCCTCGGTCACGCCGGCATCCACGTAACCCTTCACTTTGTCGCGATGTGCTCCGGTCACAAGCGGACCCATCTCGGCCTTGGGGTCGGTGTATGGACCGATGCGCAAGCCTTCGATTCGCGGCTTGAGCTTGGCGACCAACTCGTCTGCTACCGCGTCGCCGACGGCGACGGCCACCGAGATCGCCATGCAACGCTCGCCGGCGGAACCGAATGCCGAGCCCAAGAGGGCGTCGGCGGTCTGCTCGAGATCGGCATCGGGCATGACCACGAGGTGATTCTTGGCGCCACCCAACGCTTGCACACGTTTTCCATGCGTCGTTCCAGTCTTGTAGACGTACTCGGCCACCGGGGTCGAACCGACGAAGCTCACGGCGGCCACATCGGGGTGGGTGAGCAGCGCATCGACGGCGACTTTGTCGCCGATGACGACGTTGAGCACGCCGGGTGGCAGGCCCGCCTCGGTGGCAAGCTCGGCCAATCGAACTGCCGCGGATGGATCGCGCTCCGAGGGCTTGAGGACGAACGTATTGCCGCAAGAAATCGCGATCGGGTACATCCAGAGCGGCACCATCGCCGGAAAATTGAACGGCGTGATGCCAACGCAAACACCGAGCGGCTGGCGCACGGCGTAGCTGTCGATGCTGCCGGATACGTTTTCGTTGTGCTCGCCCTTGAGCAACTGCGGAATCCCGCAGGCGAACTCGATGATCTCGGCGCCACGGTTGACGGAACCGAGCGCATCATCGAGCGTCTTGCCATGTTCGCTGGAGACCAGGCGCGCGACGTCGTGCTTGTGCTGCTCGACGAGATCGCGAAAGCGAAACATCACACGCGCGCGCTGTGCGGGAGGTGTCGCCGCCCAGGCTGGCCAGGCCGCGTGGGCCGAGCGCACGGCACGGCCGACGTCGTCGGCGCTCGCATACGGGGCTCGCGCCGCCACCGCACCGGTCGCTGGGTCATAGACATCGCCGAAGCGCCCGCCGGTGTCCGCGGCGCGTTTTGCATCGATCCAGTGGTGCAGTGTCTTGGGTCTCATTTTCTCCAATGCGGCCGGGTCGAGCCCCCGATCGCGGCCGATCATAGCGCCTGCGGCGGGGTGGCGCCATCGGGGTCGAAGATCGCTTCGATGGGCCGGCCGAACAGGTGCGCGATCGCGAACGCCAGCGGCAAGCTGGGGTCGTACTTCTGGGTCTCGATCGCGTTCACGGTCTGACGCGAAACACCCAAGTGCTGCGCCAGATCGGCTTGCGACCATGCCCGCTCCGCGCGCAGCACACGTAATCGGTTCTTCATCGGTCACTTTTCCACGCGACGAGATACCCGATGGCGTAGAGAGACACCATCACGACCGTGACACTGCATCATCTTCGAGAAGCTCGGTTGCGATTGCTGCTGCGGCCAGCGAGAGAATGGCGAGTGCCGTCGCATTGACTCGGAGGCGTGCTTTCTTTCCCCGCGCAGAATTCACTGGGGGGGGCTTGGTCATGGGCGGCCTTCCTTTCGACTGCGACATCTCATCCAGAACCCCGAAGGCCGAATTATCAAGTAAGCTTGACATTATGACAAGTATAGCAGACTTGGCGCGTGAATTCGGCATCCGGGATGGGTGCCGAGCCTGGCGGCGTCGAAGTTCAGGTCCAGGTCCAGGTCCGAGTCCGGCCATTTTCAAACGCAAATCTGGTGTTAAACTGGCGCTTCCTCGCCGAGACGGTTTGCCGCGGTCCTTGCCCTCGGCCCTGACGGGCCATCGCGCGTGTGCCGTCGTTTCAAGAGTCGTTCGTGAAACGAAAGCGCAGATGGAAGCGATCATGAGCCAAACGAAGAGTCAACCCGGCACGTTCTGCTGGTTCGAGTGCGGAACGAAAGATGCGGCCGCGGCAAAGAAGTTCTATTCCGGCGTCTTTGGCTGGAAGACGGTGGACATGCCCATGCCGGGCGGTATGCCTGGGCACTACACGCTGCTCAAGATTGGTGATGCCGACATCGCCGGTCTCTATGAGCTGTCGGGCCCGATGATGGAGGGCGTTCCGTCCCACTGGATGACATACGTCAATGTGGAGAGCGCCGACGAGAGCACAAAGCGCGCTCGTACGCTCGGAGCCAAGGTCACGGCGGAGCCGATGGACATTCCCGGCGTCGGCAGGATCTCGGTCCTCGAAGATCCCACCGGGGCGCACATCTCGTTGTTCCAGCCCGGCGACCACCCCGGAGCGGCGCAGCTGGGGTTGACGCCTGGAACCTTCTGCTGGAGCGAGCTCGCCACGCGCGACACGCGTGCGGCCAAGGTGTTCTACTCCGAGCTGTTCAACTGGAAGACCAAGACCGGCGAAGCCACACCGATGGAGTACACCGAGTTCGTGGCCAATGGGCAACCCATCGGCGGCATGATGGAGATGACTCCACAGCATGGTGACGCGCCGCCGCACTGGTTGCCGTACGTGACGGTGGAAGACTGCGATGCCACCGCAGCCAAAGTGAGCAAGCACGGCGGCCAGGTGCTGGTGCCGCCGATGGACATTCCGCAAGTGGGCCGCTTCTCCGTGTTCATGGACCCGACGGGAGCAGTCTTCGCGACCATCCGGCTCGCCGCACACTGAGCGCAGCCGGACCTCGAGGTCCCTCTGTGTGGCGACGCGTGCATGGCAGCAGAGATGCGAACCACGCGTTCGCCACCAGTGGGATGCAAGGTGCGCCGTGGATGAAAGGCGCAGAATCTGACCGAGCCTTCACGCATCAGGCGCATCGCGCTCGTGCAACAACGGGCCACGTTGGACCGCCAAGCCAACCGCAGGCGCGGCTTGGAAGCCGTCGAGGCCGCGGCGCGCAATGGTGCTCACATCGTTTGCTTCGCAGAGCTCGCCTTCGATCGCTTCTATCCTCAGAGTCCGGCGACAGCGGCCGAGCTCGCGCGTGCCGAACCCATTCCTGGACCGACGACAGACGAATTTGCCGCGCTCGCCAGGGAGCTCGGTGTCGTCGTGGTGTTGAATCTCTTCGAACGCGATGGGGATCGTACCTTCGACACATCGCCCGTCATCGACGCCATGGGTGTCATTCTCGGCAAGACACGCATGGTCCACATCACGGAGTACACCTGCTTCCACGAGCAGGGCTACTACACGCCGGGTGATCGTGGCGCGCCGGTGTACGACACTGCCAGTGGGCGGATCGGTGTCGCCATCTGTTACGACCGGCACTACCCGGAGTACATGCGGGCGTTGGCGCTCGCCGGCGCCGAGATCGTGGTCGTGCCGCAGGCGGGCGCGGTCGGCGAATGGCCCGACGGTCTCTACGAAGCGGAAATGCGCGTGGCTGCCTTTCAAAATGGCTACTTCACCGCGCTTTGCAATCGCGTCGGCGTGGAGCCGAAGCTCACTTTCTCTGGGGAATCCTTCGTCTGCGACCCAGGTGGAAGCGTCATCGCGCGCGCCGGATCCGGGACCGAAGAGATTCTGTACTGCGATCTCGACCTCGCACAGGTGGAAACGTCGCACGCGCGCCGTTTGTTCCTGCGCGATCGCCGGCCGCAGCTTTACGGGCCGTGGTTAGCCTAAAGGTGACGCCGAAAGCAGTCGCATGCAACCGTACGACCATCGTGTCGACCAACTGACTCGACGCTACACGAACGAAGCGCATGCCTACGAAGAGCTGTGGGCGCCGGTTCTGCGCCAGCTCACGCTGGCTCTCATCCGTGAGTTGCACGGTATCCGGCCGCTGCGAATTCTCGATATCGGCACGGGAACCGGCGTGGTTCTCCGCGACTTGCAGGGTGCGTTCCCCGAGTCGCAGATTGTCGCCCTCGACCGCGCTGCCGGAATGCTGCAGCTCGCGCCGAGCCCGTTCCCCCGTGCCGTCATGGATGCGACTCGTCTTGCCGTCGCATCGGAGAGCGTGGACCTCGCGCTCCTGGCGTTCGTGCTCTTCCACCTGCCCGAACCGAGCGACGGCGTTGCGGAGGCGCGGCGTGTGCTCCGTTCCGGCGGCAGGATCGCAACCGTGACCTGGGGTAGCGATCTCGAATCCACGGCGACTCGAACCTGGGAAGAGGAGATGAACGCCCACGGCGCGCCGCCGGCGGACGAGACGGCCGATCTGGCATTGCACGACCGGGTGGATACGCCCGAGAAAATGCAGGCGTTGCTCGCAGCAGCCGGCTTTGTGGAAATTCGTTCCTGGTGCGTACGATGGGAGCGACCAATCAGTGCCGAGCATCTGACACGCTTGCGGACGAGCGTCGGGCGTCACAAGGGACGATTCGACCGTCTCGACGAGCCGACACGCGATGCCTGCCTGCAGGCCGCGCAACGACGCCTCGCCGCTCTCCGCCCCGAAGATTTCATCGCGCGCGCCGAGATCGTTTACGCCATTGGTACGCGATGACCATCGCAAAGTCGCGACGACACCGGCACCCGAGGTGGCTCACAGATCGGGGAAGCGCTCGCGAAGGAAGGGCGGCACGGGCCCGTATCCCTTCCAGTCCCTGAAGCCGAGATGCGATGTCGAACCCAACCACGAGGGTTGTTTCTTCTGGTTCAAGTACTCCATGTCGAGGATCGGCATAGGGGGCACGATCTCGCGCAAGTCGTCGAAGTTGATGTCGGGGATGAACAGTGGGAGACGCAGCCGCAGGCCCTTGATATAGATACGCACACCGACGAGAGGTGTGGCTGGCAGATCGACTGCGGGCGAATTCATCGGGCCGTTCGTGCCACTCGTGTCGGCATTCACGCGTGCTACAGAGAGGTCGTGCTGAGATTCGGCTTGCTGCGGCGTCACCCAGAACATATATGCCGCTGGGCGGTGGGTGCCGGACTTGCGCAACCAACCCCCTTCGACATCTCGGACCAGGAACCATTCGAATGGCGCAGGCGGGCCCTCGAGGCGCGCGTACTCGACGGCGAACGAATGGTGTGCAGCGAGCAATACCTCGACGACATCGTCGGTGGCGGTCGGCAGATCGAGGCTGAGCAGCCGCCGATTCACGCCACCCACCTCGATGTCCTTGACGCGCCAGCGCAGGCGCTTGCCGCCGTGGTTCGACGCTCCCTCTCCCGGTTCGCTGATGTCGTAACGCATGCAGACGTGCCCGAGCCCGAGGCGCACGCGTTCGAGGCGCGCGGTGGCGAACAAGAGCACGTCGGAATAGCGATCGTTAATCCCCTGCAGCACGGCCTCGCTGGCTTCATAGACACACGTGGAGTCGCCGGCGAGACGGACGAGATCCCGATAGGCATTGACCAGCGTGAGGCGGGCGACGAGGTGAGCCGTCCGGCGCGCAGGAGGTTGCTTCGGGGGACCGTAATAGCCGGCTTTGAACAACGAGTCGATGCGGCCGATCTGCGCCACGTTGAACTGCGTGCGTTCTTGGGCCACCGAATCGAGCCAGGCCGGTGTGAGCGCCACCACCGGGACGGGCAACTCGCCGGCGCAAAGCAAGCAGGTGGCCGGCGGTTCGTAAGCTTCGATCGCCGTATCCAGAGCGCCGAGCGAGCCGCCGGACAGAAGAAAGAGCAGCGCCAAAACGGCCGGCCGGATTTTTTGCCAGAGTCGAGCGGGCAGCCGCATTCTTTTCAGCATCGCCAAACGCATGCTTCGACCTCAGGGTTCAAACGACACGCAGTGTATGGCGATTCGTGCGCGAGGAGCAACCCCATGAGGTCATGCACCGCGACGAATGATTGGCTCACTCGCGCAGCGTGAACTTCTTGACATCCAGGATGGAGTTGCGGCTTCGCATCTGCAGGAAGTAGATGCCACGGGGGAACGACGATCTCCCGGCCGAGGCGCCATTCCAGTGCAGGGCGTGCTGCCCGGGGGTGGACATCTCGTCAGTCGCCGAGCTTGTTTGCTGACATAACGAATGCTAGCCTGCGTCCATGAGTTCCAAGTTGACCCCAGAATACGTTGCGACTCTACGACGCCTCAGCGGCCCGCAGAAGCTGCGGGCAGCCTTCGCCCTCTATTGGTCTGCACGCAAGCTCAAGGCTGCTGCCATTCGCCTCCAGCACCCGAGCTTGAGCGAGAAACAAGTGCAGGATCAGGTCAGGAGGATCTTCCTCCATGTCACCACCTGAGCCATTTCTCGTCTTCACGCGGAAGCTGAACGAGCTTCAACTTCGCTATATGGTGAGCGGAAGCGTGGCCGCCATCTTCTATGGCGAACCACGGCTCACCAACGATATCGACATTATTCTCTATATTTCTATATGAAGAGCAAAGACATCCTGCCGCTCGAGGCGGCGTTCCCTCTCGCGGCATTTTATTGCCCGCCAGCAGAAGTCATCGAAACGGAGCTCCGCCGCAGTCAGCGGGGCCACTTCAATCTCATTCACGAGACGGGATTCAAGGCGGATATCTACTTGTGTGGCGGGGATGACCTTCACGTCTGGGGTCTGACGCATGCGCGACGCATTCCCATCGAGGACGACGTTCTCTGGCTCGCGCCACCCGAATATGTCATCGTCCGCAAACTACAGGTTTTCCGCGAGGGCCATTCGGAGAAACATCTACGCGACATCAGCCGCATGCTGATCAGCATGGGTGATTCATGGGACCTCCAGCAGCTTCATTCCATGGTTCGAGAACACTGCTTGGAGGCCGAATGGCAGCAGGTTCTCGATTATGATCGTTAAACGATCGCGCGCTGTCCCCAGGGCGGAGCCGGTCATTCCATAGGGTCTTGGAGATGGGCGCGCCGAGGCGGATCCGCTCACTCGGGGTCCGCTGTGCCCGAGGGAGCGGCGGGACGATTGGCGAGCGCGGAGGCGATCTCGGGTTGCGCCAGCAACTCGACGAGGAATGTCCGGCTGGCCTGCACTACCATGGATTGCAGATTGGCGAAGACGTTGTAAGCCACCGGGGCTTCGCGAGTGCGTTGCTCGACTCGTGACAGGAGATTGCGTGCGATCTCTTGCACCGTTTCCGGATCCGAGACCTGTTTTCCGCCTGGAGCATGGAAGCGCACGACAGCCTCGAGCGGCTGGTGCTGTGCACCGGCCGAGCCTTGCTGTTCGGCGCGGGCAGCTGCCGATAGCTGACGCTTCAATTCTTTGTCGATCTTCGCCATGGTGCGCTCCGCAGGTGCGCTGAGTATAGCGCCCTGGGAGCCGAATCACGCGCGCGGGCGCCGCCGGCGGCGCCGTGGCCGCGCCTGCTGGGTGGTGAGCTTCTCGAGCGCGAGACGCGGATCGGGGAGTCCGCGACCTTGACGCGCGGCCGGGATTCCCGGCAACGGCCGGCACGACGCGAACAGCGCCGCTTCCACCTGATCCACGGTCGCTTCCGGTTTCGCTTGCCAGAGCAGTGCCGCGAGCCCGGCGACGTGCGGCGTTGCCATGGATGTTCCGGACATCGTCTGGTACCCGCCACCCGGGACGGCCGAGGTCACACCCACACCGGGTGCCACGAGATCGGGAACGACGGCGTCTTTCTTGCGACGGAATTGGTCGCTCGACGAGAACTCGGCGACCTGGTCTTCGGCATCACACGCACCGACCGAAAGCGCCTCCGCATAATTGCCCGGGGATCGGCTGGTTCCGGGTCCCTCGTTGCCGACCGCGAACACCGGAAGGACACCGCGCTGGCGCAAGATGCGCGTCAATTGCAGGAAGTCGTCCCAATAGCCCGGGAAGCCGAGCGACATACTGAGGATCTTGCAGCCCTGGCCAATGATCCAATCCATCCCGCCGAGCACGCGAGCCACCGCATCGCCACCTTCGATGACCATGGCCGAGCACAGCCCCGCTTTCGGTGCCACACCGATCACCTTGCCGCCCACGGGCCGGCCGGCGATGGTGGCAGCGGTGTGTGTGCCGTGTTCCTGAGAATCCCGCGGCGTGGTGTTCGGTGACTTGCGGCCGAAGGAATCGAACTCGGCGAAGCTGACGATGGCTTTTTTGAGTGCGGGATGCTTGCCATCGACTCCGGTGTCGAGATGTCCGACGCGGACGCCCTCGCCGGTCACACCTTGGTCCCAAAGCGCAGGGATCCCCAGACGCTCGATCCCCCAGGTGAACTTCTGCGTCAGCTTCGTGGACTTGCGAAGGACGGGACGGATGAGGCGCAGCGGGGGTGCGCTGGCGACGCGCCGGACGCGTGGGTCTTCACGCAGCGCCGCCAGCCCATTTCGATCCACTGTGCCGAGTAGCACACCGAGGTTGGGGTAGTACAGCCCCGGTGGCACCGAGCTGCGGCGCACGCCGGCAGCCGCTGCGAGCGCGCAGGTCTGGCTGTTCGCGTTGTGGGCGAAATGCGCGAGAACGCCTTCTCCCGCAGCATCCTTCGCCAGGAAGACGAGAACGCTCGTGACACCGTACGCTTTGATATCGTTCTGCATGAGCTGGCTCATCACCGACCTCCTGACTGGTTGCGTCACCGAGCTCGAGGGCCGTTGCGATTCAACGCTGCGCGCCGCGGATCCACCTCACCGGATCAAATGATCGTGCATCTCGCCATAGGGCGTCCGGACGCTCAGCCTGTAATGATGCACGGCTACGTCTCCACCTTGATGTTCGAGGAGACCCGCTTCGTCCAATTGCTTCGTCGCTGCGTGTGGCAGAACCTCCTGGTGCCGGACGAGCCACCACAGGGCGAATGGCGCGCGCAGGAAAAGCCCCAGCGTGTCTGCATGCGCCAGCTCTTCCATCCACGGGGCGAGCTCGACTGGCCCCAGCCGCAGCCGGGGATGGTGGAGGGCATCGGGATGGCCGGCGGCGCGCAACCGCTCGACGACGACATCGAGCATGTGCAAGGTCATCGTGATGCAGGAGCGTTGCAAGGTTTGATAACCGACCCCATGATTTCCCGGCAGCGGCTCGGCTGGGACCGAGGCGGCGCTCAACGTTTGCCGCAGTGTTTCCCATTGCGCCTGTCGCAGATTCATATCGGCATTCCCTTGCGGCGCGTGCGCCAGCCAGCGCGCTTCGGCTTCGCCGAGCAGGCGATCCAGGCTGCGTCGGCCGACGCTGTCGCCGAGCACGAGCCCGACACGCAAAAGCTCGTTCGCCCCTTCGCGTCCTGCGGGCAATTGCAAAGGGTAGGAGTACCACTCACGACCGAGAATCGCATCCTCGAGAAAACGTTGGGCCCCGGCATAGGCGCGCATCGTAAGATCGAATGCATGCGGGTCGAGTCCCTTCAATGCGTCGTAAGGCACTCCCGGCGGACGCCAGGCTTCCCAACTCAGGATGAGATCGGGGATGGTGGCGTCGCCGCCGGTACCGACTCCGGCACCGCTCAGGAGCTGGATCTCGTGACCGCGCGCGAAGACGAAACGGAGCATTGCGTGTGCCACGAGCGCATGTCGGCCGAGTCGGTCGTGTGGCACGACGATGAACTCGACCGATTCGACGCCATGTGCGGGAATCAACGCCGAGCACAACACCGTGGTGCCGGCGATCGGATTGCCGCCTGTGTTCAAGGTCCGGATGATGTACCCCGGATCGCCCTCGACGCGGCTCGAGCTACCCCATTCGACCAGCACCGGAACCATGGATGCCGCGAGCCCGCCCGGGAGCGCGTCGCGCGACGCGACCAAGCGCACGGCGTTGGGGCTGTGGTTGGCCCACGCCATGAGCTCGTCGACCGTGAGGGTGCGCGTCATAGTCATGGAACGATCTCCGCTGTGCTCGACTGCCGCAGGTCCGGCCCCAATCGCCGGGCTCCCATAGTACGCGACCTGTTGCAGAAAGACGCTTGCGGCGGAATACTTCTCCTTGTCGCCGCTGCCCCCCACGCGTGTCGCAGCCCCGGGGGATGATCTTCGGTGCGGGGTTGGTGTCGCTTCGCCGAGGATGGAGAGCCTGGTGAAATCGAGTCTTTTCAGAAGCAGAATCGAACTCCTCGCTGGTCTCTGCCAGGATGAGAGGCCGTTCATCTGCAGGGGCCGCAGAAGCAAACGCGGTGGCCCCGCCGGTCGAGGCCGGCGCACGCATCAATCTTTGGGTTCCCACGGTGCCTGACCTTGGGAGGAATCGATGATCGGGACTGCTCATTCAATATTGATAGCCACTACGAAAATGTTAAGAATATAGTTTGTGAAAGATTCGTGCCAAGCCGATGCGGGATTCATGCCAGAGCGAGAATGGTGTCAGTGCGGCGTGACGCGTCAACGTCGTTGACAGTGTAAGAATACTGAACGCTGTCAACAAGGTGAACAGTCGCAAGAAAACTGAACTCCTGTCAACAAGGTGGACAACAGCGAAACGATGCCAATGTGCGCACACCACAACGATTGACGATGGGTCACGGACCGGCGCTACATTGCGGCCAGAGCCTGGTCGAGATCGGCGATCAAGTCGCTTGGGTTCTCAACGCCGACGGAGAGTCGGACCATCGCCGGCGTGATGCCGAGAGCGCGTTGCTGATCTTGTGGCACGTCGGCATGCGTCATCGTCGATGGATGTTCCGCCAACGACTCCGTGCCTCCGAGGCTCACCGCCAGGCGGATGAGCGTCAAGGCGTTGAGCAGGCGGAAAGCCTCACGCTCGCCGCCCTGAATCTCGAACGAAATCATGCCTCCCGGTGACAGACACTGCCGCCGGTAAAGAGCATGCTGAGGGTGCGACTCCGTCAGGTTTCCGAGGTAATGCACGCTGTCGACGCGGGGGTGTTCCTGCAGAAAATCGGCGACGTAGCGAGCGTTCTTCATCTCGCACGTCATGCGCAGTTTCAACGTTTCGAGACTGCGCAGCAGCAACCAGCCCGTCCAAGGTCCCGACATGGTGCCGAAGAATGTTCGCGAGACTTTGATCTGGTTCACGAGCGCGGTCGATCCGAGGCAAGCGCCGGCGATGACGTCGCTGTGCCCGCCGACGTACTTCGTCAGCGAGTAGAGCACGAGATCGGCGCCGTGTTTTATGGGATGCTGCCAGAGCGGTCCCAGGAACGTGTTGTCCACGGCGACCAGCACGCGGCGATCGGACTGCGACAACCGTTGTGCCACAGCGGCGCAATGGGCGATGTCGACGAGCGCGTTCGTCGGGTTGGCGGGGGTTTCGATGTAGATCATGCCGATCCGGCCGAGTTTCTGCGCCTGCGCCACGGCGGCCTCGAGCGCCTCCGGACCCTGCCCGGCGGCGAATGCGACGGCGCTGATACCGAAGCGCGCCAGAATCATGCGGCAGAAGTGATGCGTGCCGCCGTACACCGGATTGCTGTAGACGAGCACATCACCAGGTTGCAGGAAAGTGAACAATGTCGTTGCGATCGCCGCCATGCCGCTCGTGAACACGGCGCAGGCTTCGGTGTCATCCCAGAGTGTCAAGCGATCTTCGAGAATCTCCAGGTCCGGGTTGTTGAGCCGGCTGTAGATGAGACCGAGCCGCTCGGAAGGACCTCTCTCGCGCAAACCATAGGCGAGTTCGAAGAACGCTTTGCCTTCCTCGGCGCTCTTGAACACGAACGTGGAGGTCTGAAAGATAGGGCTCTTGAGCGCACCCTCGGACAATTCGGGCCGGTAGCCGTAGCCCATCATGAGCGATTCAGGATGCAGAGCGTGATCGCCGATCTTGCGCCGGTGTTCGTCGTCCATGTCAGCACACCTCGCGGGTGGGGAAAGACGCATGGGGCGCGGTCTTGGGCGCTCAGCCACTCGATGCAGCGCCCCAGCACTGCGCGCGGGTGCCTTCGCCGGTTCGATCCGCCATGTGGAATCTACGGGTTGCGCATCGGATCGTCCAGGTGCGCGCAGGCGGGCGGCATCAAGGGACGCAGTTGATCAAGCTGGCGAAGGTTCGTGCGGCGAGCTGCCGGGAGGCAGCGGCAATCAGGCGGTCCTGGGTTTCCTCCTCTTCCTCGTGCGTGCGCCGAGGATCGAAGAGATGGCGCTCGTTGTCGGCGAGCCGCAGTTGGCGCGGGTCCCCGTCATACTCGGCGCGAGTGAAATGTCCCGGCTCGGCGACCTGGAGCGTGAAGTGCTGGAACTCACGGCCTTGGGCCACGTCGACGAGTGTCACGGTCGCTGTCATCCCGTAGTTCGTCCTGCCCTTGATCACGGTGTAGGTCGTATCGGCGCCGCCCTTCGTGCGCGCGCGGCGATTCTCACGCACGACGTCGTGCTCGTCGACAAGGAGCGAGTCGATGACGAAACCGACCACGAAGCTGGCGCCGAGGTCGCGCCCAATGCGGGTCGCGTCGCGCACCCCGAGCGTTCCGTGCCCACGACCGAAACGGCGCAGCTCGCGGCGCACGACCACGGGGTCGGTCACGGCGACGAAGATCGGCGGTTGGGACCATTGCTGTAGCTCGAGCTCGTCGTTCAATGCGGCGAGGAAGCCATCGGGCAGCTCCACTCCAGCGCCGGCACGAACGGGTGTCATCACCGCGCGCACGGTGCCGAGAGTTACTGCTTCCTCGCGAACTTCGGCGGCGCGCTCGCCCCAGGTGGGTTCCTCGCCGCCCAGAAGATCGCCGCCGCGCGGGTCGCCATGGACTGCCGCGCCACCAAGAAGCACCAGCGCTGCTTCCGCGTGCTGGAAAGCAGCCCGGTAATGCCCCGCCGCCAGATCGGCCTCGCTCCACAGCACCGTCGCGCGCACCTGTCCGAGATGCGCATCTTGCTCGTGGTGCGACCTGGGTTCGTACATGCCGACATGTTCGTACGCATGCAGCGCCACCGCCCATTGTCCATTCGCCTCAGCGGCTCGTCCCGTGTGCAATAGATGTTCGACGGCTTCGTCGAACGTCGTACGGCGGGATTCCGCATAACCGTCGGCGAGCGCGAGTGGGACGCCGACGCTCGCAGCATCTTGGACGAGTGCGTCGCTCGTGCGATACAGATCGGCCGCTTGCACGAACGATCCCATGGTGCGGAAACGCGCCGCATTGCGGCGGTTCTCTTCGATCGCCTGGACCCCGGCACGCGCCAGCCCGGCGCGTGCTTCCGGCAAGCCAGGGTCCTTGCGCAACGCCTGAACGTAGCGCGCTGCGGCCTCGGCGTAACGGCCTTGATCTTCCAGCTCCGCGCCCTGTTCCAAACGCTTCGTCGCACTCGCACAACCGAGGATCAGCGCGAAGATCGTGGCGACGACCATCCAGCAACGGACGACGCGGGGTGCGGGACGCATGAAATCTCCTGACGTCCATCCACAGGCAACAACCATGAGAATACCGGTTCCAGGCCTCGGAAGCCGAAAGGGTTGCCGCTCTCGGAATGGGCAAATCTCGGACCGGGGAAACTTTGCCGCCGGAGAATGTCCCGCGCGTGGAGGTCCGGTCAGCGGATGATCGCCAGCTTGCCGACGAAGCGATCGAACTGATCCGCGTCGACGACATACAGGTAGACGCCGCTCGTCACTTCTTGGCCGTTGCGGGAGAGGAGATTCCACGGCAGGGAACCGTTTCCCGTCGTGCCGTCGAAGGGCAGCTCGATGACGAGGTCGGAGCTCAAGGTGAACACGGAAATTTGTCCACGCGTGCGCGGCAGGTTGTGGAACTCGACCTTGACTCCGGTGGGATCGTCGTTGTTGGGCTGCAGCCGCCAATCGTCGAGCGATTCTTGCGTCGCCGGATTCGGCACCACGTAAACCTCGGTCTCCGCGTTCGCCCAGCGCTCGGGGGGCAGCGCATTCGTCGCCGGGTTGAGATAAATGAAATTCGAGCTCGGGTCACCGGCCAGCCCCGCCCCGACGACGACCTGCTCTTGGCCGCGTAACTCGATTTTGTGGTCCGTGGCCGTGACGCTGTAGAAGTAGTGCGCTCCCGCATGTGGGGGCGGGGCCACTTCCTGACACCGTCCTTCTGCAGTGCAACGCGTATGCACCAGCCCGCGCGCCGTGACGACAGGCGGGCAATGCCCATCCGCACCACAAGACCCGGTGACGCAATCGCCGGGGTCGTTCGGGCTGTTGGCGCAGCCCGATTTCTTGAGTGGCGGATCGGTGTACTGGTAGTAGTGCACGCCTTTGCTGAGCGCTTTGGCGGTGTCGATCTGGTCGGCGTTGAAGCCGGGCAAGTCGGGCGGCTGCAGGAACGGATGCGCGGCGAACCACTCGCGATAGAACTGCACCGCCGATTCGGGGATCCGCGGCGCGTAGACGATGCCGTCGAGACCAGTTTCCGATCCGACCTGATTATTCGGCAGATCGAACTCGGCGAGGAGCATCCACAAATTGGATCCGGGACCAATATGCTCGTCGGTTCCCAAGGGGCGCGTCCAGTTGTCGGCGCGCCAGACGCGATACGACTCGAAATCCAGGAGGTTGCTCTTCAGATCTGGCGACGTCTCGCTCGAGTTGTCCCAGAACAGGTCCACGCGATCGGCGCTCGTGTGAACACGCATTCGTGGCGGCGGTGGTGCCGTGCTCACCAGCCAATGGATGAGGCATTCCTGGCCGTCGACTCCGGTGGGGAACTCGGTCCAGCGCTCGAGCGCGCAATCATCGTTCACCCATTCGCAGCCCTCCAGGGGAACGCTGACAAAACAGCCGGGATCCGAAGGTGGCGCGAAGTCGCAAAGGCTGTCGCATGGATTGATGCGAAATATCTGTCCGGCGAGCCCCGGCCCGCAGACGGCGGTTTCGCGCCGGAGGACCCCCGTCGTCGGGTTCTTGTCGCAGTCGAGCCAAACGCCATCGTACGTGAGCTGTGCTTCCACCGCATTGTCGCGCATTCCATCGAAACCATCACCGACCACAAGCGCAGCTTGGAAGCCGATCGTGTCGCCGCGATCCACGAACGGAAACGGTCCGGCGGAAACGACCATCCGATAGTCGTTCCTGCGGCGCGCCAGCTGTTCCGGGCGCAGGTCGTCGAGATCGCGCGGCGGTGGCAGCGACCGCGGCGCTGTGCCGTCCAAGATGGCGTAGGACTCCTCGTCGTTGCTGGGGTCGCCGCCCTGGTCGAAGGCGGCCGATCCGGAAAAGTAGCGGAAGTTGTGGAGCGGTACGTAGCTCGAGCTCGAGCTCGCACTTGGATCCTGGGCGCCGAGGAAAACGAGCCCGACGTAGCCGGGAGATTTGTTTTCGTCGCCATCGTCGTCGAACATGTAGCCGATGGAAAGTTTGACCCTCTTCGACCCGGTGCCAAGCCGAGCGGTCTCGATGCCTTCCCAGAAACCGGCGAGATCGTCAGTGGCGATCTGCGGTTGACCGCGAGGACCAATGTCGGCATCCACCCAGAAACCGACATACACGTCGTAGAGCGGATCCGAGCTGCGATTGATGACCTTGAAATCGAAGGCGAGGAAGTCGTCGAGCTCGGGATCCTCCCAACAGTACGACGCCTGCTGTATCAGGACGCCGAGCGGTGTGTGCTCCGGCGAGGACAGCTTGATGCTGGGGTCCGAATCGGAGTACTCGGAGAAGAACATCTGGTTGGAGACAGCGGCGAAATCCTCGTCGATGCGGCCTTCGCCATCGTCGTCGGCGCCGTTCAGCACGTCCTCGTTGATGCGCCCATCGCGGTCATCGTCGGCGTTTGGCGACGGTGCGCGAGCCCCGCCCGGCGCGCCTTCGCGCGACGTGTGATGCGTTGGATCGGTGTAAGCCCGGGTAAGCATTCGAATGGAAACGCGCCGGTGGTGACGGCCTTCTCTTCACCCTTCACGGCTCCGACCCACAACGCGGCCGCATACAAATACTCGGTCCCGCTGCCGGCCGGCCATTGAAGCGACGGCGCGGAGCTCCAGCGATACAAGGCCTCGCCAGGCGTCGAGCCGATCAGACCGAAGCTGGTGATGTTGACCAGCATGTTGCCGCAATTGTGGACGACCTTGCCCTCGAACTCGAGGACGGGTTGCAGGCCCGGGTACAGCTCGGGATGTTGCAATGGCGGCACGCTCTCGACCCAGGCCAGCGCACGAGTGGGGCCGAAATCGGATCCGGGTGCAATCAGAGTCAGGCTGCCAGTGAGTCCCAGCACTTTGAATGCGACGTGTGTGCGGAAGAATGCAGAGGAGTGTTGAGCCCGCGATTGCGAGAGGGCACGGCGCATGCAGCCTCCCACCAAGAGCCGCCGGTCACGAGGACACGAATCGGACGGCAAATCGCTCCGTTGCGTGAGCGCTTCCTTGGCCCATCGAGAGGCAGGGGAGACATTCGAAACGCCTTCCGGTGGACGGGCGAAATCTATGTCGACAAGGACAGGGTCGCAAGCCGAATCGAGGCCGACCAGCGATCCCGATGGCCAAACCAGCGAGTTACTCGACTCGCCGGGTCCAGATCGCCCGCTCTTGACAAAGGTAGCTTCTAGAAGCTACCTTTGGATCATGCGTGCCGTGGGACTCAAGGTGCTGAAGAACAGACTGAGCGAGTACGTGCGCCTGGTTGCGGGTGGAGAGACGGTTCTTGTCACCGATCGCGACAGAGTCGTGGCCGAGCTGATTCCACCACGCCCTGGTCGGAGCCCGCTCCTTGCCGACGCCCAGCTGGCACAGGCCGTGCGAGATGGCTGGCTCACGCCCCC
This sequence comes from uncultured bacterium, assembly GCA_964567755.1. Lineage (GTDB taxonomy): Bacteria > Krumholzibacteriota > Krumholzibacteriia > DASRJW01. Next base: position 45,905 of record CAZMNW010000069.1, on the reverse strand, counting down.
AGTTCTGCCGACATCGGACCCGCCGCCGCGACTTCCCGTTGCCCCGCTCCAGGACATCCTGCGCGAACTGCGAGAGGACCGGGACGAGCGGTGATCTACATCGACACGTCCGTCGCACTGGCACAGATCCTGGCCGAGGATCACCACCCTTCGTCCTCTCTCTGGGAACAAACACTGGTGACGAGCCGACTGCTCGAGTACGAAGTGTGGAATCGGATCCACGCACGCAAGTTGTCAGAATCTCACTCGGAGTCCGTGCGGTTGCTCCTCGGGCGTCTCGCATTCGTGGAACTCGCTCCCCCGGTTCTGGCGCGGGCCCTCGAACCATTTCCGACGACGGTTCGGACCCTGGATGCTCTCCACCTGGCTTCATTGGAGTTCCTGCGCCAGCACAACCAGGGAGTCCAATTGGCGAGCTACGACGAACGGCTCACTGGCGCCGCGCGGGCTCTCAAGATCCCCGTCGTGGAACCGTGATTTGATCCGGTGCATAGCGCTCAGCGCGTGCTAGGCGGGTTCTGTGAAAGCGATGAAGTAGCCGTTGGGATCCTGCACACCGAATTCATGCACCCCGTCATCCATCGTCTCGGGTCCCCACGCGAAATCCACCTTGCCGCGGAGCTCCAGTGCAAGCGCCGCGGCCATGTCCCGGACGAGAAGTGCGGGAACGAGTCGCTGGCCCATGCCGACAGGTGTCATGGCGTCGTCTCCTTTCCCTATCGATCGAAGAGTCAGCGGATCTCGAGGTTACCGAAGCGCACGAGGGTGTCGAGCTCGAGCGTGCGTTCTTGGCGCACCTCCGGATCCCGCGATGACGAGCGGTGGGAAGTGTCGAGCTTGCCGAACACTACACGTCCCTTGCGGTGCTCGAGATGCACGTCGCGAGGGAGATCGACGATCGCGGAACCCATCGTGATTTGTACCGAGCCCTCGAGCTTCGGCCCCCACTCGCCGGTGAAATCGAGCTTGTAGTCGCCCATCTGGCCCTGGAACTCCAAGGCGCGCGCATGTGCGTGCGCGAGACCGGCAAGCGTCAGCTCTCCCATCTTGCCGTGGATGATCAGGTTCTTCATCTCGATGGGGTTCGGTTGCGTGAACGCGAGCTCCGTGTCGCCCATGGCGTGGTCGAGGATCAAACGCTCGAGTGACAACCCCGAAAGGTCGATGCGCGTGTTGCCTTTGCCGACATCGAGCTCGAGATCCATGGGCACGCCCACGGGCAGCTCGACCCGCACGCGCGCCCGGCGCGGCACACGCTCCTCGCTTCCGGAGTTCTCGACGACATGGCTCTTGAGGTCGCCTGCTGCGCGGCGCAGATGTCGCCAGGTGCTGCGGCTCTCGCAGCGCAAGGTGAACCGATCGCCACGAACGGGATCGGGGACATACTCGTGTTCCAAGCGATGCAACGCTTCGTCGTAGTCGGCATCGACGCGGATGGACGTTCCCATGCTCGCCGGAACGATTTCGAACTCGCCCGATTCCAGGATGATGGAGACGTGCAGCGGCCGGGTTGCAGTGGCCGCAAGCCCAGGCGCCGAGGCAGGCTGTTCGAGCCGCTCATTCTTCGGGGACGATTTGGGCGGCCCTTGCAACGTCGCCAACGCCGCGAGCGCCAGCAGCACCATTAGAAATCCGGCGAAAGTCTTGAACACAGCCTTGCCACTCATGATCGCATTCCTTCCGGCGAGGAAGACGGCGTTTTGTGGCTCGAACGCTGGCACAGTTCTCGTGCCCGGGACGATTCAGTCGGTCTTTTCCGCTGCGGCGAGGCGGATGCGGACGTCCACCGCCAGGCAATCGCTGCGCTGTGGCGCCAGGATACAGGGATTGATGTCCATTTCTTGGATGCAGTCGAAGTCGGACACGAGCTGCGCCAGGCGGAGCACTAGTTCTTCAGCGAGATTCAAATCCACCGCGGGATCGCCGCGGAAACCCGCGAGCAAAGGGTACCCCTTGATGGACGCGACCATTTCTTGTGCGTCCACATCGGTGAGCGGCAGGACGCGGAAAACGATGTCCTTGAACACCTCGACGTGGCGGCCACCCGATCCGAACATGAGCAATGGGCCGAACAGCGGATCTTGCGCCATGCCAAGGATCACCTCGCGCCCAGCGGCAGCCTGGCGCTGGACGACGAAGCCTTCGGGTTCGAACCCATGCGTCTCGCGCACGCGCTCGTGCATGGCGAGGAATGCACGCTCGATCTCCTCGGCGCTGCGCAAGTCGAGTGCGACGCCGCCGGCGTCCGACTTGTGCACGATGCGTGTATCGGCCACTTTGAGCACGATTGGCGTGCCGAGCGTTCGCGCTGCGGCCACTGCCGCGCGCGCGTCGTGCACGCGCTGCACCGCCGCGACCGGAATGCCGTAGGCATGCAGCAGTGCGAAGGCGTCTTCCTGCGCCATCTGGCCACCGCCGCGCGCGAGAGACCCCTGCGTCAGTCGCACCGCTTGCTCGCGATCCACGGTGAAGTTGCGTACCACGCCCGAGGGCCGGCGCTGCCAGCGATGGTAACGATACAGCGCGGCGGCGGCACGAGCCGCCGATTCGGGGAAGCGATAGAGCGGCGGACTGTCCGGGTGGAGGCGCGGGAAGCTTTCGTAGAACTCTTCTTTGGCCATGAAGGTCGAAAGCACCGGCTTCGTATGGTGTCGCGTGACATCGGTGATGGCGCCGGCAACATCGTCGGGCACCAACATTTGGGGTGGCACCGAGACCACGAGCACGAGATCCACGCCGGGGTCGCTCAGCAATACCTCCAACGCCCGGCGATAATCTTCCGCCGTCGCGCTCGCGATCATGTCCACCGGGTTCTGCACGCTAGCTTCGGGTCGTAGGAAAGATCGCAGATCTTCCTGCGTCTCCGCTGAAAGCGCAGCCATTTGCATGCCGGCCGCCAGCAAAGCGTCGGTGGCCATGATTGCCGGCCCGCCGGCATTCGTCAGCACTGCGGCACGGTTGCCGTCGGGAATCGGGCAGCGGCTGAACGCGGCGATGAAATCCAACATCTCCTCGATGGAGTAGGCGCGGACGACGCCGACCTGACCCAGCAGCGCGTCGACGGCGATCTCACCGCCCGCGAGCGCTCCGGTGTGCGACGTGGCGGCGCGCGCACCCGCGGGTGTGCGTCCCGATTTGACCACGATGATCGGCTTGGAGCGCGTGATGCGTTTGGCGATGCGGGTGAAGCGGCGCGGGTTGCCGAAGGACTCGAGATAGAGGGCGATGACTTTGGTGCGTTCGTCGCCTTCCCAGTAAGTGAGGAGGTCGTTGCCCGAGACGTCGGCCTTGTTGCCGACGCTGGCGAAGAACGACAGGCCGACGTTCATGCGCGCGATTGCGTGCAGGATGGCGACCCCCATGGCGCCGCTCTGCGACATGAAGGCGACATCGCCCTCGATGGGTACGACCGGTGCGAAGGTGGCGTTGAGCCGCACCTTCGGGTGGGTGGCGAAGATCCCCATGCAGTTCGGGCCGATGAGGCGCATGCCGTGCTCGCGCACGAGGGACAACAATTCCTGCTCGCGCGCCAAACCCTCGGCACCGGTCTCCTTGAATCCGGCGCTGATGACGACGATGCCTTTCACGCCCTTTTGGCCGCATTCGCGTACGACGTCGGGGACCGCGCGTGCCGGGACGACGACGATCGCCAGCTCGACCTCGTCGGGAATGGCGAGCACCGAGGGGTAGCACTTGATCGAGTGGATGAACTCGGCGCGCGGGTTGACCGGGAAGAGCTTGCCGTTGAATTCGTACTCGATGATGTTGTGCAAGATCTCGCGACCGAGCGAACCGTGGCGCGCCGACGCGCCGATTACCGCCACCGAACGCGGCTGGAAGAAGGCGTCCAGCGAGGCTGCCATGAGTCTCCCGTCACGAAGGACGCAAGGCGGAGAACGTTTCCTGCAATGGGCGAAGCGGCGGCAGAGGTTCGGGAATGCCGTCGTGCGCGCGCGTTTCGAACTGCACGGCGAGATCGAGCTGGCGCGCGACTCCTTGCACATCGGCCTGCAGGAAGGCGAGGCTCGGTGCGCTCGTGAGCGGCAGCCAAGGTCGCGCGCCCAGCCATCCTTTGAGCCCGCGGCGTGCGAGCGGCAGGTCGCGCATGAACACGTGCACGTTGCAACCGCTCGGCCGGCGGTAGACACGGAACTCGAAGACGCCGAGATACGGCGGGCGCTGTTGTTCTGCCTCGATGTCGAACTCACCGGCAGAAGGCGCGGCCCAGGGTAAGTCTTGCGGCCAACTCAGGGGAGAGGCGATCGCATCGCGCGGCACGATCGCACCGCCCAGGATCTCGAAGTGGCCGCGATAGGCATCCACAGTTCCGGCTTGACGCAGGCGACCGAGGTGAAGAAGTGACATCCGCAGCGGACGCAGGAGAAAATGCGGCTCGCCCCGGCGCCAGACGGCGCGCACCCGGCGCATGAGATTGGGCGCGTAGTCGCAGCGCGTGTATGCCTCCGCCATGCGGCGGACGCGCTTCAACCCCCCGGTCATATAAGTGACGGCGAGCTCGTCGGGCATTTCGGCCCACTGATGCGACTGCAATCGACCGCGCTCGTCGATGCCTTGCTGGCTGTGGAGTGCAACCATCAGGTTCGCCATGTTCGTTCCATCCAAGGTTCGTTCCCGATCGGGAGCAGCTTATTCGCGCCGGCCTGTGGCTGCAACCCGGGCGCCAGCGGGCGCATAGGCGGCCGTGAAGTGGCGCAGGAACGGGGCTTGGTCGAGGATGCGAAACGGCCGGAGCTGCTCGCGCCGTGCGTACAGCTCCACCACCGCTTCGACGACGTAGTCGATGTGGCTCTGCGTGTACACACGCCGCGGGATGGCCAGCCGCACCAGCTCGCGGGCCGCAGGGGTCTCTGCACCGGTCGCGGCATCGCGCTTTCCGAACATGGCGGTGCCGATCTCGACAGCGCGGATGCCGCCCAGCACGTAGAGATCGGCGCACATCGAAATGCCGGGCAAGTCCAGTGGCCCGAGATGCGGCGCGAAGCGCGCGGCATCGATGTAGATCGCATGCCCACCCGGGGGCTGCATGATGGGCACGCCCGCGCGCGTCAGGTGCTCGCCCAGGTAGCGCGTCGACAGGATCCGATAGTGCAGGTAGTCCTCGTCCACGACCTCCTCGAGGCCGACGGCAATGGCTTCGAGATCGCGTCCCGCGAGGCCCCCGTACGTTGGAAAACCCTCGGTCAGGATGAGCAGGTCCTTCTCTTGTCGGGCGAGCTCTGCATCGCGCGTCGCCAGGAAGCCGCCGATGTTGGCCAGGCCGTCCTTCTTGGCCGAGAACGTGCAACCATCCGCGAGCGCGCACATCGAACCAATGATGTCACGCGCCGACCGGTCACTCTGGCCGGGCTCGCGTTGTTGGATCAGGTACGCGTTCTCTGCGATGCGGCACGCATCGAGGTACAGCGGCCGAGTGTGTTCCCTGCACACGGCCGCCACTTGGCGCAGGTTCTCCAACGACACGGGCTGCCCGCCGCCGCTGTTGTTCGTCACCGTCACCATGACGAGAGGCACGCGTTCGCGGCCTTGCCTCTCGAAGAGCTGGCGCAATGCCGCGACATCCATGTTGCCCTTGAAGGGGAAGGGTGACGCCGTGTCGACCGACTCTGGACAGGGGAGGTCCATTGCCTCGGCGCCCAGGAACTCGATGTTGGCACGCGTGGTGTCGAAATGAGTGTTGTTGGGGACCACATCGCCTTGCTTGCACATCACCGTGAAAAGGATGCGTTCGGCAGCCCTGCCCTGGTGAGTCGGGATGACGAAGGCGAAGCCCAGCAAGTCACGCACGGCACGCTCGAAGCGATAGAAGGAGGGACTGCCGGCATAGGACTCGTCGCCGCGCATGAGCGCGCTCCACTGCTCGGCGCTCATGGCGCCGGTGCCGCTATCAGTCAGCAGATCGATGAGGACGTCGGTCGAATGCAAGCGGAAGACGTTGTAGCCGACGGCCTCGATGTGCCGGCGGCGGTCCGCGGGCGACGTCATCGAGATGTGCTCGATGGTCTTGATCCGGAACGGCTCGATAATGGTGCGAAAGTGGTGCGGCAACTCGCCGGCACCGGGCGTGGAAGGTGTGGGAGCGCCGTGGCTCGGTTGGTGATTCTGGGACATCTTTATTGACGTTCCTCCTTCGCGCCGTGCCCGACCCCATGCGTCCGGTGGGCTCGTCCCTGTCCGGACTGATGTGGCTGTCTCACCCCCGAGCCATCTCTCGGGAAGCTACGCCTTCCTCGCATGCAGCTCCAGGGCACGGCCGTAGGAGGCGGGATCAACCGAGGAGTGGTGTGTGCTGAGACGTGCAGCCCGCCTTCTCGCACATGTGGCCGTCGAACTGTCGTTGGGATCGCGAATCGTCTATCTTGCAACGACAAGCCCGGACAGGGAAGGGAACGCGTGCGCTTCGGGAATCTACGGGATGACGAATCGCGTCGTTCCTGCGCGAGGTCGAGCCGAGTCATCCTGTGTCTGTCCTGCGCGCTCTTGCCGGCGAGCGCGCGGGCTGGGAACTACCCGATCAGCGCCTTCTCGTCCAGCCTGCGCATGCCGCCCGAGCTCGTGGACGAGTCCAGCTTGCTGTTCCAACTGCCGCAGCGCGCCGGTCTGACGGAAACGCGAATCTTCGCCTACAGCACCTCCTTCTCTGCGTACGCTCCGCCGGGTTTCTACGTCCCGGGGTTCTCGGTGTATACGGATACCCCGGCGATCGGTGTCGTCGGTCACTCAGGTGCACACGGGGTGTTTTTGCTCGCGCAACCCTCCGTTCTCTACTCGAACAACGCTCTGCTCCAACTCGGTTGGGGAGCTTCTTGGTCGTGGTTGCGTGTGGGATTGGCAGCCCGCCACGAGCGCAACAACTCGGAATATTCCGAGGTCCGGAGTTCTCCCAGGCCCGGGGACACGGCCTACACTACGGAGTACGGAACTTCGATCACGGCCGAGGATTGGGAAGGCTCGATCGGTCTGGGTGTGGGGAGCGAAGAGTTCGATCTCGATGTGGCATTGGATCTGTTGCGCGACGAGGACGCGATCGAGCAGCACGTCTACGCGGTGGACACGCTCGCAGCGGCCTTCGGTACGAGTGACGAGCTTTCTCCGCATCTCACCGCAAGACTGCGCGCCCGGATCGGAATGGAAGCCGAGATCGTCGTCGCTGGGCGATGGGGGCGCACGGACGGCGATCTCCACGGGACGGCGATCGATCGCGACACGGTGGTCGACTATTTCGTGCCGCGCACATACGAAAACTGGTCCGCTGGGATCGGTGTTTTCTTTTCCGCCGCCCGGTTGGACTGGCTCGGCATCTCGGCCACATGGGAACACCTGGAAGCACCAGACTTTGATTACTATACGGTTCCTGGCAAGAAAACGTTCGAACATGTCTGGTGCGCGTTCTCCTTGCGGCAGCGGCTTTGGAGGGAACTGTGGGCGCAAGCGGGGACAGCGTTCCGCTACATAGAGTCCACCGTGGAACGTGATGATCCACGCCCGGGCAGTCGGTCTCGATACGAAACGCAACAGCAGACGATCACCAGTGATTTCGCCTGGGGCGCGTCCTATTCATGGAAGTATATCGACCTTCGCACGACGGTGAGCGAATCGCTCGATCTCGATGGCCTTTTCGTTTCTCTGGATGTGATTGTCCACCCATGAGCGCACGCGATCGAAGACACGAGTCGCCTCCGGTCGGGGCGCGGCGGAAGACGAGACTCTGGCGACTCGTGTGCGAGGCCAGTCTCGGCGCGATGCTGGCAGCGGGCGGAGTCACGGCGCGTGCGGGGGAGTTCCCGCAGAGCGCTCTCGCGCTCGGCATGGCGACACGGCCGGAGTACGTGGATCCCGCGACGCTGCTCTTCGTGTTCCCCCAACGAGCGGGCATCACGGAGTCCCAGATCTTCGCCCTCGGACTCGGGACGAGCGAAGCCCTCGGGGCCGTGGGACACACGCGAGGACATGGATTCTTCCTGCTTTCCCAGCCGACGAGCCCGTTTTACAACACGTCGTTGTTCCAGGCGGGCTGGGGCGGCAGCTGGCACGGCTTCCGCGCCGGCGTGGCGGGGCGCGCGACGCGCGTCGTCGAGGAGCGCGGAGACCTGCGCATCGACGTCAATCCAGTGACATCCGATGATGGAAGGATCTTCTTCGATGGAGTCGAGCGCACTTTCTGGCAGGGCTCGGCCGGACTGGGTTTCAGCGCGGATCATGTCGAGGTGGACCTGGACGTGGACGTGCACCAAGTCGACTCCGAGCTGAGCTATTTGGAACTGGAGTTCGGATCGCCCTACGCGGATACATCGCTCGTGGTGCTCGAATCGACCAACGACCCCAGCTTCGGTGGCACGGCACGGTTTCGCGGCCGCTTCGGAGGCGGTGTGGAAGCGGTGGCTGCCGGGGGCTGGAGGCGCTTCGAAGACAACTACGACGGTCTCGAGTATGCAGGGAGCGGACTCGAGGACTTCATTCTCGATCAAAACCAAGAAAACTGGTTCGCTGGACTTTCAGTTTCTCTTCCCGTCGGACGACTCGATCAGATGACGTTCACTGGCCACTGGCAACATGTCGAGGTGGGACGGCGGAACAACAGTGCCCGATACCTGGGTTCGACAACCACCGACGATGGCTCGATCTCGTTCGCTCTGCAGCAGCAACTCTGGCGAGAGCTGCATGGGCGAGCGGGAATCGCTCTTTTGTACAGGCAGAGCGAATCGAGTGAATCGAGGCTCTACGGAAGTCCGCAGCGCTACGAGGAGTTTTCCTCGAACGCGGATTTCGACGAGGACTTCTCCTGGGGCGTGAGCTATCAGTGGCGCAACGTCGACCTGCAGGCCGCGGTGCGGGAGACCCTGCCCCTGTCGTATCCATTCTTCGCCATCGACGTCTTCGTGCGCCCCTGACCAAGATTGACCGCGTCCGAAATCTTCTGTTAGTTTCGCTGGTGCGTGCGAGGGAATCTCGAAACAAGGAGTCGCAAGTGGCGAGCGCGTCCTACGATGTCGTCATCATTGGCAGCGGGCCCGGCGGCTACGTCGGGGGCATTCGCGCCGGTCAGCTGGGTCTGCGCACCGCGCTGGTCGAGAAGGACCCATTTTTCGGTGGAACTTGCTTGCATCGCGGCTGCATTCCGGCCAAGTCGTTGCTGCACGACGCCGCGGTGTTCGCGCAGACGTTGCAGGCGCTCGAGTTCGGTGTCATCGCCGAGAACGTGCGGCTCGACTTCACCAAGGTGCAAAGTCGCAAAGGCGGCATCGTCAAGAAGCTCGCGCAGGGCGTGGAGCATCTGCTGAAGAAGAACAAGGTCGAGACCTTCAAGGGCTTCGGCCGGCTCGCGGGTCGCGACGCGGTCGTGGTGCAGAAGGCCGACGGCAGCACCGTGACGTTGCAAGCAAAGCACATCGTGCTCGCCACCGGTTCGGTGCCTCGGTCGCTCCCTGGGCTCGAAGTGGATGGCGATCGTGTCATCAACAGCGACCATGTCCTCGAGCTCGCAGCCGTGCCCAAGTCGATGGTCGTTCTCGGAGCCGGCGCGGTCGGAGTGGAGTTCGCGTCGGCCTACGCGCGCTTTGGCAGCCAGATCACGCTCGTCGAGATTCTCGACCGCATCCTGCCGCTCGAAGACGCCGACAGCTCCAAGGAGCTCGAGCGGGCGCTCCGCAAGCAGATGAAGATCCACACCTCGACCAAATTCGAGTCGGTGGCGAAGACGACGGACGGCGTGCGCGTGCAGGTGCGCACGGCCGCGGGCGAAGCGCTGGCGATCGATGCGGAGAAGCTCCTGGTTTCTGTAGGTCGGAGCCCGGTGATCGACGGACTCGGTCTCGAAAGCGTCGGCGTCCGCACGGAGCGCGGTTTCGTCATCGTGGATCCATTCCAGCGCACCAGCGTTCCCAACATCTATGCGATCGGCGATCTGATCCCGACGCCCGCCTACGCCCATACGGCTTCGAGCGAGGCGGTGCTCGCGGCCGAGCACATCGCTGGACATGCGGTGCGCGCGATCAACTACGACCATACGCCGAATTGCACCTACTGCGATCCCGAGGTGGCGAGTGTCGGCTTGACCGAGGCCGAAGCGCGTAAGCGCGGCTTCGACGTCAAGATCGGCAAATTCCCGCTGTCCGTTCTCGGCAAGGTGATGATCCTCGGCGAGAAGCATGGACTGGTGAAGTTCGTGGCCGACGCCAAGCATCACGAGCTGCTCGGTGTCCACATCGTCGGACCGCATGCGACGGATCTCATCGCTGAAGCATGCATCGCGTTGACGAGCGAGGCGACGGTGGATGAATTCGTCGCCACCATCCATGCGCACCCGACGGTTTCCGAGGGCATCAAGGAAGCCGCCGAGGGCGTGTTCGGTAGCTCCATTCACGCCTAGCCACTCCTCCAATGTCTGCACCCACACCACATCGCGGCCCGGGACCCTCTTGGATTCCCGGGCTGTTCTATGTGATGTCGGTGGTCGCAGTCTTACTCTCGGGTGTGCGAGCGGATCCGCGCACCTGGGGTGTGCACGCGCTCGCCTTCCTGCCGCGCGCGGCTTGGGTCATGGCAGCGGTCGCACTGGCGGCACTGCTCCTGCCGGCCGTGGCCGAGCGCACCGGCAGCATTGCCGCCTGGGTCGGAGACCGACTGTCGCGATCGATCGTCGCGGTCCTCGTCGCTCTTGTCGCCGCAGTCCTCTTCTACCTCGGCCGTCTCGAGTACCAGTTCTTGGGTGATGGCATGGTCTGGGTTGGTGCCATCACCGAAGGCAAGACGTTCCATCACTTCGAACCCCTGGCTGCGGCGCTGACCCAAGGCTTGGCGAAGCTGTTGGCGTCCGCGCATCCCGAACGCGCCGCGGGTGCGCTTTCCATCTTCATGGGTCCGCTCTACGTTCTGACCACGGCTGGCCTTTGCCGCTTTTTGTGGCCGGATGCCCTCGAGCGAGGGCTGGCCTGGCTGCTGCTCGTCATTCATCCGGTGTCGTTGCTGTTCTTCGGTTACATCGAGAGCTATCCGTTGTTGGTGGTTCTCGAGGTGTGCTTCGTTCTCGCCCTCGCTGCAGCGGCGAAAGGGCGCGTGACCTGGCCCGTGCCGGCGCTCGTGCTCGGATTCGCGGTCGCGGCGCATGTGGTGGCGATCGCGTGGTTGCCGGCGCTCGTGGTCCTCGTGCTTGCCCGGGGCGCGCGCGCCAATGCGGGAGCACGTGCGAGCGCGAGTCCGTTCAAAGGATGGATCCGCGCTGCCAGTGCTGCGGGGATCACGCTCGCCGTCGCGTTCGCGGCGGCAGGAGTGATCGGCAGTTCGCCTGCGCGTCTGGTGGGCGACCTCTTCGGCCGGCCCGGCCTCGGCGGCCAATCGTGGGCATGGATGTTTTCGCCGCGTCATGCAGCGGATCTCGCCAACGAGTTCATGTTGCTGCTCGTCCCCGCCTGGGTCCTGCTCGCGGGCGCGCTTGCGGGAACGCTGGCGCCGGCAGCGTTGCGCCGACGAGAACTCGGCAACGAGATGCCGGATTCCTTCTGGCAGGCCATGGCCGCTCTTGGTCTGGGTACGCTCGCGGTGGCCTGTCTCATCGAACCGCGCATTGGGGGCGCGCGCGACTGGGACCTTTTCACGCCGCTCGTGCTTCCTGGGATCTTGCTGGTCGTGCAATCCTCGCGACAAGCACGCCTCTCCCTCGCGGACGCCGGCCGTGCTCTCGGCCTGGCCATCGTCACCACCGGGGCGTGGCTCGCCGTGGGGCTGGATGCCGAGCGCAGCGCACGACGGCTCGAGGTATTGCAGCAACCGCACGGTTCGTTCAGCAACTTCGCACGCGGGTACGCGAACGAGACGCTCGGCATCTATCATCGCGGTCGCGACCCTGAGGCGGCGCGCTTGGCGTGGTTGCGCGCGTCGCAGGCCAACCCGGTGAATCCGCGTTACTTCAACAACCTCGGCATGGAAGACTTGCGCCGCAACGACTTGCCCGCGGCGTGTGCCGCATTTCGGCGCGCGCTCGAGCTGGGAATGGACGAGTACTTCGTGCGTTACAACGTCGCCAACTGCGAGCGCAAGGAGGGGGATCTGGCCGCGGCCGAGCAGCACTACGATCGATTGATCGCACGCGCGCCAGAGCGCTGGGAGGCATTCGGCGCCCGCGGCTGGGTTCGCGTCCAGCGCGGTCGGCCAGCGGAAGCGTTGCAAGATCTGCAGATTGCGGCGCGCTTGGCGCCGAATCAGGCCGAGGTGTTCTACAGCACCGGTCTCGCCCTGGAGGCACTCGGCCGTGCGGATGAGGCGCGCTCGGCGTGGCAACGCGCGCTGCAGATCGATCCGGCGCACGCCGCATCGCGACAGCGTCTGAGTGCGCGCACCTTGCCGTAGAGCGGGCTTGGATCGCAGATGCGGAGTCGCCAGGCGGCGATGACCGGATCACTGCACGGGGCGGCGCAGCTGCGACGGCCGCTCCCGGTTTAATGACGAAACAGGTTCTTCACCTGGCTCCAGGTTTTCGAGGTGACGGGTTGCCCCGTACAGCCGATTGCGCCGGCTCCGATCACGGCGCAACCGGGAACCTGGTTGCTCCCCGGCGCGCAGGGTGAATCGGCTCGGATCGTCACATCACCGCTTCCCACGGGGTCCTGTGCGCAGAACAACGGATCCTGGGCGATGTTGCCGCCGCCGTTGATCCCGGGCGGTATATCGCCCGCGGCATTCCCGAACAGGTCGCAACAGATCCACGTCTCGGTCCCGAGCCCCAGTCGTCCTGCAGACGTGTGGGCGACGAGACAAGCACGCACCGTACCGCCCTCGGCGAGGTAAAGCCCGGAGATGCCTTCCGTCGTGCCGGCACGGTTGTCGACGAACGTGCACTGCTCGATCGTGGATGCAAAGTAGGCGTAGATGGCCCCGCCTTCTCCCGGACCGAGAGGGCGCGATTGTCGGGCTTCATTGCCGGCGAAAATACAGCGGGTCACGGTCAGGTCGGCACCCGATAGCGCGCCGCCGCGTCCGCTGGCGGTATAGCATTCGACGACATTGTCGAGGAACACGCAATCGCGCACCGATCCCGAAGCGACCTCCGCCGCACCGCCGGTGGCGTAAGTGTAATGACCGAGAACACGATTGCCGCGAAACACGCAGCCTGAGATCGTGGGAGCGCCGGTGCAGCGAACGGCGCCGCCACGGGGAGCGCCCGGGCACTCGATGAAATTGTTTTCGAACAGACAATCCGTCAACGTCGGAGATGTCCCATGCACGGCGCCACCGCTCACGGCTGCGTAGCCCCAGGCGACGTTGTCGCGAAACGTACAACGAACGATGACAGCATTCTGGCACTGGATGGCGCCACCTCTCCCGTTCGTGGGGCCTGCCACACCCGCGCGGTTGGCGATGAATGCGCAATCTTCGATCGTCGCTTGGGAGCAAGCGATGGCGCCGCCATTGGCGATGCCGCCATTGGTGCGATTGTCACGAAATGTGCAACGACGGATGACTGGCGTGGATGCACCCCGAACCTCGATTGCGCCGCCGTGGCTGTCGCTGGCAGTGAGAGTGCGATCCTGCGCGGTCGTGCTCACAGGCTCTGGCACTAGTCGCCACGACTCGGGCGATCGTTCGGGCGCCGCGACGGCCTCAGCCTCGGAGGCCAGACCGTTCACGAACGTGAGGTCCTCGACAACGGCGCTGCCGACATCGATGCACTGCAGCACTCGCCCGAGGGATTCGGCGTCGAGCACAGTGGAAGCAGCGCCGCTTTTCCCCCGCAGGGTGATCCCGCGTGTCATGCGCAGCATCGACGCGCCGGTTGCACCTTGTGCGCTCCAACCATAAGTCCCGGCAGCGAGCACGACGATGTCGCCCACGTCCGCCGAGTCGATGCCCGCCTGGATGGTCGGAGCATCGCCGGTCCCGTCCGCGGCGATCCGCCAGGTGCGCGCGTCGGCCAGGCCCTGAAAGCACAGCCATGCGATGAGAAGGGTCGATGCGACCTGGTTCCAACGCCCGCGCCGGTGGACACCAGCCGGTCGAAGGACTCCACGAAGGCGGCAGACGGTGGCGTGCGGATGGATTGCATCAGGGCGATGGGTGGCAGCGTGCCCGCGGACGGCTGCGGGCCGCCGCTCCCGCTGCCACCGGCAGCTTGGCCGTGTTCGAGACGACATGCAGACAAGTTATCAGCCGGATCGGATGGGCGCAAAAGTGCCATCAACTCAGCAGGTCTTCGCGCAGCGCTTGGCGTTGCGCCTCATCCAGCGGGGTTTCGCCAGCGAGTGGCGGGAAGTCGCAGCCGAGGGCGGCTGGAACGCGCCCCTGCGTGTCGAACTTGAGGTACTGCACGGCGCTCAGACGATCTTCTCCCACCTGGCCGGCATCGAACGTCGCGAAGATGCGCGTGCCGTCCTCGAGCCGAACGTACAGGTGCCGAGGCAACGGTTGCCACTGGCGCAGCTTCTCGGTGCGCTCGTTCGCCGCCTCGATTTCGATGAGGAGCGAGCAACCCAGCTCACCCGGCCCGCCGAGGATCGCGTTGTAGGTGTCGATCTCGTGCTGGATGGCGGTTTCCTTGACGATGCGTTCCGTTCGCATCATCTCCTGAATTTGATACCGCATCGTGTCGGCGTTCTCGAACAGAAACGTGAGGTGTGGACCGAGGTGGATGCGACGGGGCTCCTTGATGGTGAAGATACGCCGGCGCTCGTGGTCGCGGCGCTCGGCGTAAGTCTCGAAATCGACAATCTGGCTGCGCGTGACGTGTGCGCCCATTGATTCGCTCCTGTCTTCAACGACCGCCATCGCCTGCCGGTATCGAGTCGCTACGCAGGCGTGGAGGTGATGCGGTGCGGGAAACCATCGGCGCGATAGGCGCGCGCCAGCACGGTCATGGGATGGAGAGCCTCTTTGCCGGTGTGCTGTTGGAACTGCAGGGCCGCCAATGGACAGTCCGTGACGCAAACGGGCGCTGCATGCTCGCGCACGGCGTCCAGGGCCTTCTTGCCATGCCGTTGTGATGCCTCGAAACCCTGCGTGGTCATTGCCCAGGTGCCGTCGTGGCCACAGCACTCGACGGTCGCAATTGGCTCCAACCCAGGAATCTTGCGCAGGAGGTCGCGACCTTTGAAGCCGATGGCCTGCGCCCGCAGGTGGCACGGTGCGTGATAGACGAGTGCATCGCCCGGAGAGCTGGTGAAATCCGTGCGAAAACGCGCTTCTTCACGCAGCGACCACAAGAACTCGCTGGCATCGCGCACCGCACCCGCCACGAGGCGGGCGCGTTCCCGGTCCTGCGCGCTGACCAGCTCGGGATACTCGCGACGCATCATCATGGAGCACGTGGGGTTGAGCACGAGCACTTTGGCGCCGCGCTCGACAAAGGGTGCGAGCAGATCCAGGTTGTGACGCGCTTGCTTCTGCAAGCGGTCCAAGTCTCCGTGTTCCCAGGCGGGCATGCCGCAGCATTGCAACCCGCGCACGCAGCGCACGTCCACGGCGTTCTTCTGCATGACCTCGATGGTGTCGCGCCCGAGCTCGGGAAGATTGTGCTGCACGTAACAGGTCTGAAACAGCACGGCTTCGCCGCCCGGCTCGCGGCGCACGAGCCCGGCGCGGATGGCCCAAGATTCGAAGCTGTGCCGGGCGAAGCGCGGCAGCAACTTGCGGTGATGCACTCCGAGGAGCGCTTCGAGAACCCGGCGCGCCGGGGCGAACGCGTTGACGAGGTTCGCTAGCCCCAAGCTCGCTCGCGCCATGCGTCCCGCCAGGTCCGGGTTGCCGAGGATGCGCTTCGCCAACGGGATGCCTTGGCGGCGCGCGCGTTGCGCTTGCCAGCGGTGCACGAGACGCGGAAAGTCGAGTTGGTATTCGTGGCCGTCGCGCACGGTGTACGGGCACTGCACCTCACAGAGCTTGCACTGGAAGCACGATTCCATGACCGCGCGCGTCTGCGCAGCGTCGATGCGCCGGACGTCGCCGTCGAGCGGGCCATCGAGAAGCGAAAACAGGGTCGGGAACGAATCGCAATACTTGAAGCACAGCCTGCAGCCGTGACAAATCTCGAACGTGCGTTTGATCTCGCCTTCGAGGGCCGTGGCATCCCAGTACAACGGGGTGGCAGGATCGTAGCTGAGTCCGCCGGTCGGCTGGTAGGAGAGCGGCTTGTCGCTCACGAGGTCCCTCCGATGGATGCCCGCACACGGCACGCCGGATCGGCACCGGTGTCACGCTCGTGGAGCATTCTCCTGCGCTCGCAATCCGATCGGCGACAGCGGCCACGGCGAGCGGCGGGGCCGCTCGCCGTCGATCCTGGGGTGGGAATGCTCAGCCGATGCTCTTCAGCATTTTCTCGAAACGGCCGGCGTGCGATTTTTCGGCTTTGGCGAGAGTTTCGAACCAATCAGCGATCTCGGTGAAGCCCTCGGAGCGCGCTGTCTTCGCCATTCCTGGGTACATCTCGGTGTACTCGTGAGTTTCGCCCGCGATTGCAGACTTCAGGTTGGTCGCGGTGTCCCCGAACGGCAGATCCGTTGCCGGGTCGCCGACCGGCTTGAGATAATCCAAGTGCCCATGGGCATGGCCGGTCTCACCTTCCGCGGTTTCGCGGAAGTTGCCGGCGACCTCGGGGTAGCCCTCGACATCGGCGACCTTGGCGAAGTACATGTAGCGGCGATTCGCCTGCGATTCGCCCGCGAAGGCCGCCTTGAGATTTGCGTGCGTTTTCGTTCCAGTCAACTTCGACATTTCATTTTCCTCCACAGTCGCGACAAACGACCTCGTATTCAATGCACATGTTGATGACGCGAAGTCCATCCGCAAGCACGTGTGGCCGCGCGGGCCGGTCGATCACCAACGGATCGATGTCGAAGACGCCCCCACAGCACCGGCATACCGCATGGTCATGATCGAGCGGCGTGCCGTCCACGCGCAGCCGCCCCGATCGCCCGGACACCTGCCGGATCAATCCGTGTTCGAGGAGGGAGTCGATGGTGGCGTACACGGTGGACATGGAGAGGGACGGGAACCTCTGACGCAGGGTCTCGTGAACCATCTCAGCGGTCGGATGGCGGCGGTCCTTCTCCAGCGATTCGAGAATGGCGACACGAGCCCCCGTTGCACGTAAGCCCGTGGCCCGCAGCCTCAGGGCGATGTCGTTGCCTTGATCGAGGTTGGGCTGATTCAAGGAACTAATCCCTTCAAGGAATTCATCCGAACTATATTGAGCCAGCACCCTCAGGTCAAGTCACACCTTGGCGAGGGCCTTGTCGTAGTCCGGTTCCTGGGCGATCTCGGGCACCTGTTCGGTGTAGAGGACGCGGTTGTTCTCATCGAGAACGAGGACCGCGCGCGAGCACAAACCCGCGAGAAGCCCATCGACGATCTCGAGACCGTAATCGCCGGCGAAGTTGGAACGAAACGTGGACAGCGTCGCGGCGTTCTCGATGCCCTCGATGCTGCAGAAGCGCTTGGCCGCGAAGGGTAAGTCGGCCGAGATGTTGAGCACCACCACGTTCGCCTTCTTCGCCGCCTGTTCGTGGAACTTCTTGACAGACGTGGCGCACAAGGCTGTGTCGAGGCTCACGTAGACATTGAGGATTTTCTTCTTGCCGGCGAATGTCGCTAGCGTTGCCGTCGACAGGTCCTGCCGAATCAGACTGAAGTCCTTCGCTTGGTTCCCGACCTCTGGCAAGTTACCTGAAGTGTTGATCGGGTTGCCCTTGTGAGTGATGCGAGCCATGGGGTCCTCCTGTGTACTTGGGACCCTCGTGCACGGCGGCGCACGCACTGCAGGACCGGCGGCGGCCTCCCGCGTGTCGGCTGGCATCGAGGGCGGCCCAGCCTACCACCGGACGCTGGCCGATGGAAGGTGGGCGGCCATTGCAGACCAGGATCGTCCGTTATGCGCATCTAGCCCAGAGCCCGACTGCGGGGTCGAGCTCACGAGGAGCGGCAGCGACGACGGCGCTCAGAGCGGGTTGGCGGTGCGGTAGGCGTCGACAAAACGACTGACGTAATAGGCGAGCTCCTCGCGCAGAATCTGCCGCCACCCGGTGCCGGCCTCGCCGATACCACCGATGCTCCAGGTGACGGCGTGCGCGGCTGGACGTTTGGTGTCGCGTTCGAGGCGTGTCAACTGCCGCAGCTCGACGCGAAAGGCGAAGGAGCATTGATCGAAGGTCGGGTCGACATTGGCGAGGACTTCGACGAACAGCTCGGGCTCGCCTGGCGTGGGCTTCTTCTGTTCGTCGAGGAGGGGAATGGCTGCTTGCCGAAGTTGCAACAAGGCTTCGGCGAACACGACGTCGGTGGTGATCCCGCGTGCGCTGAGCTCGGGCGAGACTTCGGCGATGCTGAGGTGCAGAGCGGTCAAACCGCGCAGAGAGCCACGGGCCGTCGCATCGTCCTCGGCAGCGACTGGCCCTGGGCACACCCACGACGCGCAGAAGAGCAACGCGGTGATTGCGGCGAGGCGGTGGGCGGCGTCGAGAGCGCGACAGGGAAAGGCCATGGCGGCGGGAGAGTCGAGCAGGAAAGCGAGCGGGCCGAAAGAGGCGACTCTTCCGGCCCGTCTGCCGGGGTGCACGTTACTTCGCGCCGCGGCGGGCCTGCGCCTTGATATCGCGCTGCTTGCGACTGCTGCGCACAGCGAAATACGACAGGCCAACGATGACGGCGCCGACAACCAAGATGAGATCGACCGACATGTTCCTCAAACCTCCGTGTGTGTCCCTCTGGCGGGGTCCGGGTCATCAACCCTTGGACATGTCCAGAAGGGCCCGGAACAGCTGGAGCATGCCGGGTGCCAGGATGACCACCAGCAGCTCGGGGAAGATGCAGAACACGAGCGGGAAGACCATCTTCACTGGCGTTTTCCGTGCGGCTTCCTCGGCGCGCTGGCGCCGGCGGATGCGTAGCGACAGTGCGTGCGTACGGAGCGCCTGGGCGATGCTGGTGCCGAAGCGATCGCTCTGGATGAGCACGGCCACGAGCGCGCGGACCTCGTCCACACCCGTGCGAATCGCGAGATTACGCAACGCTTCCGTACGCGCAATTCCGGCGCGCATCTCGTGATTCACCATGCGTAGCTCGTCGGAGAGAGCCGTGGAGTTGAGGCGCACCTCGCGGCCGACGTTCAAGATCGCCGCGTTCAAACCCAAGCCCGCTTCCACGCAGATGACCATGAGATCCAGCGCGTCCGGAAGCGAAAGTGTGATCTCTTCGCGGCGGCGGGCCTGCTTCCAGCGCAAAAACATCATCGGCGTCATGTAACCGATGACGGTGCCGAGGATCGTGAGCATCACGACTTCGCCTTGAACACGCTCCAGCGTCGTTGTCAGCATGAAGGAGGCGATGCCGAATCCCGCGGTGCAGAGCACTCGCATGCCGACGTAGAGGCCGGGCGCGTCGAGCGAACGATAACCGGCCTGAGACAGCTCCCAGCGCAGGGTCTCGCTCGTCACCTGAGTGGGCAGGAGCCAGCCGAAGACGCCGAGGACGCGCGCGACGAAGGGCAAGCGTGGCGTGAGAAGCTCGTCGTGAAGGATCTCTCGTTCGTTTCCGGCGCGCACGTCGTCGAGTCGCTGGGAGAGCTGGCGTTTGCCTCGGCGAAGCATGAGGATGCCGCCGACGCCAGTGAGAAGCGCGAGCGCCACGAGTGCGGAGACGAGGTAGAGCATCGCGTCCTCCTAGACCTTGATGGCGACAATTTTGCGGATGATCAAGAAACCCACGATTTGTAGCGCCAGCGCACCGACGATCAGTTTCGGACCCATGGGATCTTGAAGCAGCGTCTTCATGTACTCGGGTGCCATGACGGTCACCAAACCCGCCATCGCCAGCGGCAGGATGCTGAGCACCGTGCCCGAGAAACGCTGCGATGCGGTGAGCGCGCGCACTTCACCGAGGATACGGAAACGCTCGCGGATGACGCTCGCCGTGCTCTCGAGGATTTCCGACAGGTTGCCGCCCGTCTCGCGCTGCAGGATGACGGCGGTCACGAACATGCGCAGCTCGGCGATGTCGACACGCTCCGCAAGGTGGCGTAGCGCTTCTTTCATATCGAGTCCCAGCCGGTTCTCCTCGAAGACGATGGTGAATTCCTTCGACACCGGCTTCGGGCATTCCTCGGCGACGACCTGGATGGCGCCGCTGAAGGCAAGGCCGGCGCGCAGCGCGCTGGTCAAGATGTCGAGTGCATCCGGGAACTGTTTCTCGAACTGCGCCAGCCGGCGGCGCTTCTTGTGCACCGCCACCATCACCGGGATCGTGCCGCCGAAGATGGCCCCCGGGAAGAACGACCACCACCAGTGCGAGAAATGCACCGCGACCAGTCCGGCAGCCGCAGCGGCGCCCAGCATGATCATGAAAAACTGGCCGAAGCGGATCGACAGATCGCCCTGAGCCAGGATGAGGTCGATGCGACGCGCGAGTGGAATCTGCTGATACAAGGCGTTGAGGAGCGGCATGGAGCTCAGCTTCATGTCGCGCATGATGACGGGTGCGACAGCGTCGTTCACCATCACGTCGCCCGAGACTTCTTGCAGGCGCTGGCGGGCCGTGCGCATGCCGAGGGAGCGCACGACCAGGACGATCCCGACCATGGCGCATGCCACGGCAAGCGACACACCGATGCTGAGCAGCAGCAGCTGATTGTTCATGGGGCTCTAGATCACCCGTCCTTCGCGGAACAGCTCCGCCGATAAGGTGACGCCACTCACCTCGAGGCGGTCGGCGAACTTCGGTCGAATGCCGGTGGCCACGTACTGGCCCAGGACCTTGCCTTCCTCGGAGATGCCGCTCTTGCGGAACACGAAGATGTCTTGCATGGCGACGACCTCGCGCTCCATGCCGACGATCTCGCTGATGCCGACGACACGGCGGGTGCCGTCGGCCATGCGCGTGACATTGATGATGAAGTCGAGCGCGGCGCTGATTTGCTCGCGCATGGCCTGCGCCGGCAGGTTGACGCCGGTCAACAGCATCAGGGTCTCGAGGCGATGCAGGGCCTCGCGCGCGCTGTTGGCGTGGATCGTGGTGAGTGAGCCGTCGTGACCCGTGTTCATGGCCTGCAGCATGTCCAGCACCTCGGCGCCGCGCACCTCGCCGACGATGATGCGGTCGGGGCGCATGCGCAGCGCGTTGCGCACCAGGTCGCGCTGGGTGATCTGGCCTTTGCCCTCGATGTTGGGCGGCCGCGTTTCGAGCCGCACCACGTGCGGCTGCAGCAGCTGCAGCTCGGCCGCGTCCTCGATGGTGAGGATGCGCTCGTCGGATGGGATGTAGGCCGACAGTGCGTTGAGCAGCGTCGTCTTGCCGGAGCCTGTGCCGCCCACGATCAACCCGTTCAAGCGCGCGCGGATGGCGCCTTTGAGCACTTCTGCCATGCCGGCGGTGATCGAGCCGATGCTGACCAAGTTGTCCATGTGCAGCGAGCGGGTGCCGAAGCGGCGGATCGAGAGGATCGGACCGTCCAACGCCAGCGGTGGAATGATGGCGTTGACGCGTGAGCCGTCGGGGAGCCGCGCATCCACCATCGGCGACGATTCATCGACGCGCCGGCCGACGCGCGACACGATGCGGTCGATGATCTTCATCAAGTGGTCGTTGTCGTCGAAGTGTGCGTCGGTCGTTTCGAGCTTGCCGAAGCGCTCGACGTATACTTGCTTGTGCGTGTTCACCAAAATGTCGGCCACGTCCGGGTCGTGCAGGAAGGGCTCGATGGGGCCGAGGCCGAAGGTTTCGTTGAGGATTTCCTGCTCGAGCGTCGTTCTTTGACCCTCGCTGAGTGGGATGTTCTCCTCGGCGATGAGACCGGAGATGATGGCGCGTACCTGGGTGCGCAATTGGTCGGGGCTCACCGTGTCGAGCGAGGTCAAGTTGATACGCTCGATCATGGTGCGATGCACTTGCCCCTTGAGGCGGTTGTGCCGATCCGCGAGCGCTTGGCTCATGCTGTTGGCGGCGGGCGTTGCCGGCGCGCTGGAGTTCGGACGTTTGCCATTGCCGCCCGCGACGGCTTGCTCCGTGGCAAGGCTGCTCGTCTGCGGGGATGGGGCCGGACGTTCGGCGCCCCGACGGAAGCTATCGCGAAGCGACATGGTGCTCCTTCCTCAGCCGGCTCAGTGCGCTGGAGCCGGGGCGGGAACGCTCTCCGGTTCCTTGCTGGCCTCGACCGTCGAGGTCAGTTTGTCGGCATACTCTTCGAAGCTCTTGGCGAGTTTGCTGCGCGGCGTTCCGATCATGAGGGGGACGCCAGCGTCGATCGAGTGATTCGCCACTTGATAATCGTTCGGGATGAGCCAAGAGACTTCCAAACCGACCGCGCCCTCGATGTCGCGGATACGCAGCCCGCTCTTCTTGTTGTTGTAGCGGTTGACGACCAGCTCGAACTTGCCATGGTCCATTTCCAAGCGGCGGAAGAGCTCGAAGTAGCGCTTGGCGTTGCGGATCGCCGGCAGGCTGAGGGTGGACACCAGCAGCACGCGGTCGGAAAGATCGAGCACTTCGAGAGTGCGGTCGTCGAGGTAACGATCCGCATCCACGATCACGTAGTCGAACATGGTGCCCAGGAGCCCGAAGACTTCGACCATGTGGTTGCGCTCGACCTTCTGACCGTCCTCGGGCGAGCTCGTGGACGTGAGCAGCATGACGCCTGAGTTGTGCGCCGTGAGCAACGACCGCACTTCACGTTCATCGAGCCCGGTGCTGCCGTGCAGATCGACCAGGCAATAGCGCGGTTTGACATCCATCATCAGGCTCAGGTCGCCCATTTGGAAGTTGAGATCCACCAGAGCCACGCGTGTTCCCGGATGTTGTGCGAGCGCCACGGCCAGGTTGGCCGCCACGGTGCTCGAGCCGGAGCCGCCCTTGGTGGAAAACAGCGAGATCGTGCAGCTGCGCCTGCGACCCGAAGGCACGATCTGCCCCAGGAGCCGGCGCAAATGATCGATGGCCTTCTCGAGCTCGGCGGCGTCGACGGGCTTGCCGACGAACTCTTGCGCGCCGGCGCGCATGCTGTTGAGGATGAGATCCGGGGACACGCGATCGGAGCTCAAGATGATGCCGCACTCCGGCAGCTCGGCGCGAATGCGCTGCACGGCCTCGAGCGTTTTGTCGGCATCGGCCTGGACTTCGAGCAGGACGACGTCGGGAAGCAAGCCGCGCACGAGCCGCAAGCCGGCCTTGAGTTCGGCAGCCTCGCCGACGAGACGAACGCCCTTGTCGGCGAAGTCTTGCTTGATCATCTCCGCTGTGCTCTCGCTGCTGTCGATGACGACCAGTTTGAGAGGACGTTTCGGACTGTCCAAACTCATCCCGTGCTCCTTCACTCGATGAGACCGAGTCCCCTGACCAGCGCCGTGCCGTCGCCGCCACCTGGGCAGGGCACACCGGAAGTCGTGATCTGCATGAACCGACCGACGACGTCACCTTGATTGTTCTGTCCCTCGATGAAGAACGCGCCGACGCGCGTCACGTGTACTGAGCTACTGCCCGAGGTCGGCGGCCGCGTGGGATCGAAGAAGGGCACCAGCACGATACGCGGGCTCAAGCCATACGCCGAGTTTTCGACCGTGCTGTTGGCCGCGTTCCAGCGCGCCGAGGGATCCAGCGCCAGGAGATTGTCGACGCCTTGGCGCGTGGGGCCGCTCATGTTCCCCGTCTCAGTGCGCAGCTCGTCTCCCGGGCCGACGAGATATGGTTCGCACTCGGAGATCCAGGTGCGGTACCACGCGGAGCCGCCGAGCGGGTTCTCGCCGGGATATCCGATGGGCGGGTAGCGGACAGGGAAGAAGGCACCCGATGTGATCGCTTGCTGCGGACTCCCGACCTTGAGCACGATGCTGAGACCGATATCCCCGGGAGCGTGGTAACCGGTGACGTCGGGGTCGTAGGTCTCGCCGGCGTCGTAGACATCGTTGGCGTTGGCGTCGTTCCAACGATCCGGAATCGACCATGGCTTGACGCACTGCGTGGTGCAGACATCGAAGCACCATGCTTCCGCCACGGCGGTCACGTCCGCCGTGTTCGGGCGCAAAGGATTCACGATCCGGCGGAAGTAGGTGCGCAACGCATCGCCGGTGGCCGTCGTCCGATGCGTCTCGACGCGAATGTGCTCATCTTCCGGGAAGCTCACGTCGTCTGGTGTGATCAAGACATCGCGCAGCGTATCCTGCACCGCCCGGTTGAAGCCGGCGAAGGCCACGGCGCGATCGAGGGCCAACGCCTGGTCCCCTTCGAGGAGACCGGAGGCGCCGGCGAGCGCCGCCGCGTCGGCGGCGCTCTGCAGCTGGCCTTTCGCCGTCATCAGCACCGCGCCGTCGATGGCGATGATGGCGAACGACATGAGTGCCGCGATCGCCACCGTCACCATCAGGAGCGCGCTGCCACGGCTCTTTCGGAAGTGCAGTCGACGCATTGTCTCAGTCCTTCTCGAGTCCGGTGCTGAGTCCTGGCATTGCCGAGCCGCTCGGCAAGGCGCGCGTGATGTGCGGTGACACGACCAGCAGGAGCTCGCTCTGTTGCTTGCCCGAGCTGTAGTCGGTGAAGAACCAGCCCAGCAGCGGGATGTGTCCGAGCACCGGGATGCGCGTGCGGACCTTGGTCTCTTCTTCGAGGATCAAGCCGCCGATCACCAGCACCTCGCCATCCTTGAGCTCGACGGTGGTCTCGGCCTTGCGCGTGCGCAGCGCCGGAATGCGGAAGCCCGAGAGCTGGATGCCGTTGCCGAAGTCGAGGCTGCTGACCTCGGGGGCGACCTTCAAGTTGATGACCGCCGAGTCGACGATCGTCGGCAGGAAGTTGACCTTCACCCCGAACTCTTTCCACTCGATCGTGACGGTCGAGCCGCCGGTGGAGCCGGCGCTGGCGATGGGCACGGGGATCTCGCCGCCGGAAAGGAAGCTGGCGGTCTGGCCGCTGGAGGCCACGACGTTCGGCTCGGCGAGCAGCTTGAGGACGCCATTCGCCATCAGCGCCTTGACCATGACTTGCAGTTCCTCGTCGCCGCGGATGTAGCGGAGCGCCATGCTCACACCCTCGACGGCGGTCGACACGCCTTCCATGCCGGTGCCGAAGATCGACAGTGGAATGCTCGGCGTGTCCACTTGGCCGCCGTAGCTGCCGACGAGGCCCTTGTCGCCATTCGAGTTGTCCGTGCCGGCGCCGAGGAAGTCGATGCCGAACTCCGCAGCCTTGGTGCGGTTGATCTCGGCCACCTTGACCCGCAACTCGATCTGCTGATCGCTGAATGGTCCTTGCACGACGACGTCGAACACCGACGAGCGATTGAACTCGTCCCACACCACGAGCGTGGTGAGTCCGATGTCCTTACCGTTGACGAGCACTTCGCGCGGGCCCGCCACGATCACGTCGGCCACCTTGGTGTCGGCGATCGACACGGTCTTGACGTTCTGCGGCAACTGCCGCGTCACGGACTGCCCCACGGTAACCCGAACCTTGGGGTTGGCACCGAGGGCCGCGCCTGGCGCGAGCACCAGGACAAGGGCCACGAAGACGAGGAAGAAGGGGCGTCGCATTGCAGACTCCATTCCGCAGAGCGTGACCATTTAGAGAAAGACTCGAGGTTCACTCCGCCTCGAGATGAGCCCCGAGGCTTCGGACAACCTCGGGGTTCCACCGACTCATCTCCGGAAGACAGTGGCTCTTGTTCCTGCCGCTGCCCTCAGGGGTTCGACTTCTCTCCGCCCGTCGGAGAGTTTTGCTTCGTGATGCTGCCGCCACGGATGATCGTGAACGACGGATCTGGTTTCGGGGCCGGCGGTGGGGCGACCACCACGGGCGCGGGCCTGGCTTCGGGCTTCTTGGTCTCCGTCGGGCGCTGGCGCGTCACCTGTTTCTCCGGCGACATGCCGAGAACGGTGCGCGTGTTCATCGCCTCGATCTTGACGACCTCGTAGTCGATAGGGTTGCGCAGGACCAAGTGAATCTGACCTTGTGCGAGACCCAGCGCCACGGCTTCGGCGCCAGTCGGATCGACGAGCAAGGTCACGGTCTGGGTGGTGATGTGGCGCTTGCCCTTCTCTTCGGTCGTGACACCCGCGGCAAGAACCTCGGCGTTCTGGAGCGCGGTCTTGGTGACGGCGATGTTGGAGCCAGCCGCGTTCTCGATGGTGACGAGGACGTCGACGCGGTCACCCGGCAGCACGAAGCCGCTCACGCCCGTGACCTGATCGACCTCGACGCTGATGGCGCGCATGTGCGGCCGCACGAGGACGGAAAGACCGCCGCCGACGCTGGACAGCTTCGACGCCAGCACCGGCTCGCCGGTCACCAGGAAGACCTTCG
Source organism: uncultured bacterium (assembly GCA_964567755.1). Classification (GTDB taxonomy): domain Bacteria; phylum Krumholzibacteriota; class Krumholzibacteriia; genus DASRJW01. The sequence goes on along the minus strand of CAZMNW010000069.1, from coordinate 19,628 downwards.
AGGTTTGGCCGAGGACGCTGTCGACGGCGGCGTAGGAGCCGCGCGGCAACGCGCCCTTCGGGAACTGCACGACGTTCAGGTGCTCGGCGTCGAGCGTGGTTCCGAACGTCAGATCCTTGGAAGCGACGACGACTGGGACGGTCTCGACCGCCTTGCCGCGGCTCGGCATCCCGTCGAGATACTGGTACGCTGCCCACCCCGCGCCTGATGCGAGCAGGAGAGAGGTGGTAAGCAGAACGATTCCTTTCGAATCCATGGTTCCTTCCTCTCAGAACGACTCGTGACGCATGGTGGCGTTTGCACGCAGCGGGATCGTCCCGCTGAAAGTATTCAAGATGGTCCCGGTGACGACCTGGAAGTTGGCTTCCACTGTCACCGTGACCCGGCGGTCTGGATCGGTAGAGTCCGGACCCGTGACCGTGATGTTGGTCGGCGTGATCCTTCCGGCGTCGCAGACCTGACGTACCCGGGCAGTCACGCGGGCCACATCCGGACCCGTGACGACCGCGAGACGCGCGCCTTCGCGCGCCGCGCTCGTCAGTAAGTTCATCTGCATCCACGCGCGTCCGAATTCGGTGATCCCGAACACCAGGACGAACAGGAGTGGCAGGACGAGAGCGAACTCGATTACAGACTGGCCACGCGAGTTACGTGCCAGAGAAACCAGCTTTCGCTTTCCGTACACCAGTACACCACGATCGTAAGAAGTGAACCGATTGCGATCCCGACACCGTAAGGAATTGTGGCGGGCACCGTGGATTGCGGCACCGCAGCGTGCGCCTTTGCGAAACGACTCATGCCTGGAAGGCCGATCATCAGCACCGAAAGCGTCTGGGCGAGCACGCCGCCTGGACGCACTTGTGACCCGATGGCGATGATGCCGCCGGCGAGGGCCGCGAGCAGCATGGCGACGAGCGTGAGCGGCGGTCCGAGGATGGCCCCGACAGCCGCTGCCAGCTTGATGTCGCCCATTCCCATGCCGCGGCCCGTGTGCAGCATCAAGAGCAGTACCGGGCCGCCGATCAGTCCGCACATCGAAAGCGCCAGGCCTTCCCAGCCCTGGAAGTAACAGCGCAGCAGCAGGCCCACGACCATGGCTGGAAAGGTCAGGACATTGGGGATGCGCCGCCAGCGCAGATCCGTGACCATCGCGGTGCCAACGGCAGCTGCGGTCAGCGCCGAGGCGCACAATGCGAGGGACAATTGGTCCATGACAGCTCCTTCTGTCGGCAGCGCATCCCCAAAAAGTACGGCCTAGATCACGTCAACGCGGCCTGAACGTTCTGGTAGACGGCGTCCACCAAGGGGCCGATGTTTCGGATCGTGACGATGGCGACGATGGAGATGAAGGCGGCCAAGAGAGCGTACTCGACCATGTCCTGGCCCTTTTCCTCGCGAATCAGCTTCGACAAGAACCGCATTGGGATCCTCCGCAGTGACATTAGTTCCTGAGAGATGGACACACCGTTTCCCGGTGCATGCCTGGACCAAGGCACACGTTGTGCCATGTCTTTCGTGCCGTTCCACGTCTCGCCGTGCCCGCGACCGCCGATGGAGGGTGCCGGAGCGCCAGGGGCAGCGAGTTCTTCCGCGACCTCAGGGATCGCGCAGCTCGACCACGTCACCCACCTCGGTGTCGCTGGCTCGCAGTGCGCCGGCCGCGAGCTCGAGCACGCCTTCGGCGCGCAGCACCAAGCGCGACAATCGATTCGCCGGCAACGCGTGGTGCAGCGCCAGCACGCGACCATCGCTGCCGAGGAAGGCGACGTCGATGGGGAACCGCATCCCGAACATGTGGATCCACTGGCAAGGCACGAGATACATTCCTTCATGCAAATGCAAGTGGTCGCGTCCCAACAACCCGCGGCGCTTCGCCGCGCCCGTCGCCCACTGCACGCGCGTCGCGATCACCGTTCCTTTGGTGACGTTGACGCTGCACATGATGTCCAATGCTTCCGGTTCGTGACCTACGCCATTTTCCGCTGCAATCCGCGACCCGTGGCGGAAATGCCCCAACAGCGGCGGGCGCGAGATCATGGAGAATCCTCCGTGGCTGGGCGTCGCGATCCAATCAGCAAACGCCGCGCCGCGGAATGGGGCGCGGATTCCACGCCCTTCCGAGTGATCGCGCGCGAGATCTGCATGCGCCTGACATCGGCGCGAGAACAATGTGTGGTGCGAGTCAACAGAAGAAGAGAATGGGGCGAATCAGTGCGTTCCTACACCCAAAACGGGGGGCCGATCAACCGGGTGTGTCGAGCTCGCGGCGGAGCCAGGCACGCGCATAGGCCCACTGCTGGCGCACCCAGCGCTCCGAGATTCCGGACACCTCGGCGATCTCCGCCTCGGTCATGCCGGCGAAGAAGCGCATCTCGACGATGCGCGCGCCTTCCGGGTCCGTGGCCGCCAACCGCTCCAGGGCTTGGTCGATAGCGAGTACGTCCTCGACGCGATCTTCGTGGATGGCGACTGTTTCGTCGAGCGTGATGCGCTGCCAACCGCCGCCGCGCTTGGCGGTCAGGCGAGATCTGGCGTGGTCCACCAACACGCGCCGCATGGCGATGGAAGCCGCGGCCAGGAAGTGGGTGCGACCGACGAACCCCTTGCCGTTTCGCCGCGCCAGTTGAACGTATGCCTCGTGGACGAGCGCCGTGGGTTGCAGCGAATGGTTGCGTCGCTCGCCGTTCAGTCGCGCGATGGCCAGCTGGCGCAGGTCATCGTAGAGCTTGGGGGCGAGTTGCGCCGCGAGCATTCCGGGCAGGGAGCGTTCGTTTTCCAGCTGAGTCCTCCACGATGCGATGGCCGATGGGATAATCACGATCTATCTATTGTGGCATTCACCACACGATGTGTCCAGACAGCCGGTCGGAGAGAATTGCCCGCGGCGACTTCGTGTGGGTCGATCTGATGTTGGTACGAACGCGCCATGGCGGTTTCCGCGAGGGGATAGACCTACGGTGCGGCTCCCAGGTGGGCCAACTCCTGATCGAGACGCCGCCGGAACCGCGGGTCTTGGGCCGCAGGCACCAGATCGCGCGCCGTCTCGAGATGGTCCAGGGCGCTCCGGCGCGCGTCCTCGTTTCCCGTGAGCGACCAGCGCACACGGCGGACCATGGCACGATGCATCGCAAGTTGTGCATGCTGCAGGGGATAGCGCAGCCGAGTCAGGACAAGAGCTGCTGCATCCAAGAGCGAGTCTGCTGCGGCGAGATCACGCGTCCACTGCTCGTCACGAGACAGCACTGCGTGCGCATCCCCCACCGTGGTTCGACCAACGGGCGGTGGAAGGAGCCCACGCAAGGCGAGCGCTTCTGCCTGCGTGCAACGCAGGAAAGCTAGTTCGGCGGGATGATTCTCCGGTGTCAGCGCCTCGGTGCCGGAGGCGACATGCCGCAAGGCGTCATCGAGCCACGAGCGTTGTATCGAAACGCCGGCGGCAAAATGAGCTTGGAGCAGAGCGGTCTCTGCCAAAGCTCGGCGCGTCTCGGCATGGACCCACCGGCGCATGGGTGTCCGATAGGCGAGCGCGGCAGCCAGGTAGTGTCGGGCCGAGTCCAGGTCGGCGGCTCGAAGCGTGAGCTCGGCCCTGCGAGCGTGACCCATGCCGAGATTGAACAACAACGAACCCTGGGCCATCGGAACGCCTTCCATCCCACCTGCGGCGACCACGGTCTCCAAGAGGCCGATACCGCGGTCGACCAATCCCGGGTCGAGCGACGTGGCGCCAAAATGGACCAGGGATTCGCCGAGCTCGTTTAGCGCCATTCGGTGCACGAGGATGGAATCCTCGCGTGTCGCGAAGCGTGACCCGGCGGGGTCCGGGCGCGACAGCTCCGAGACGATGAACTCGCGTTCGCCGAGTGCATTCCGCAGATGCTCCATGGGGTTGCGATAAGGGGCGAGGGCCTGGTGTGCGAGCGACTTCAGCGCAGCGGGCCGGAGCGGCCCCTGGCCAGCGATGCGTGCGCGCAGGTCGATCGAGTCCATCGCCGCCAATGCACCCGGCTGGAGCGTGACTCGTTTCGCGAAGGTGAAGAGTGCCAGCGCTTCGTCCAGGGCGCCGGGATCATGCTCCATCGATCCCAGGAAATAGTGGGCCTCGCCCGAGCGGATGAGCGTGTACCGACGCAGATCAGGAGTGAAGACTTGCGGCGGCAGGCGCGACAAATCCTCCCGCGCCTGTTCGAGCCGGCGAATCGCCTCGAGGAGATCGGCGCGCGTGTGCATGCCGTGATGCAGCTTGCGGTCGGCGTCTTCGAGTGATCCATAGAAGGCCGCGAGCGCGATGCGTGCTGGCTCGGGCGAACCTCCGACCGCGGTGTGGCCGACCCACCACGCTCGCGCCCCAATCCCTAGCGCCGCCACGAGCCCCAGCACCAGCGCGGCGCGGCGAGGATGGCGTCGCGGCCAGCGCGCGGCCCGCCGCAGCGGACCACGCCGCTCTGCATGCAAGCGCTGGCCACCGAGATGTCGCCGGAGGTCGTCGCACATTTCGGCCGCGGTGGCGTAACGATCTTCAGGCTTCTTTTCCAGTGCATGGGCGACGATGCACTCCACGCCTCCACCCAGACTTCGATCCACGGTTCCGAGCAGCGGCGGTTCCGCCGTCAAGATGAGCACCATCGCGCGGTGTAACGAGACCTTGTGCGCATCGTAAGGAAGGTGTCCGGCCAGGAGCTCGAAGGCGATCATTCCGAGTGCATACACGTCCGACGCCGGACCCACCTCTCCGGGGACGCCGCGCGCTTGCTCGGGGCTCATGTACTGCGGTGTCCCGAGGAGCAATCCAGTGCGTGTCGCCAGCGTTCCTGACGATTCCCCGTCGCGATCCATGACCCGCGCGACACCGAAATCGAGGATCTTCGCCGTGCCGTCGTTCCGCACCAGAATGTTCTCGGGCTTGAGATCTCGGTGCACGATGCCGTTCTGGTGCGCGTGACCGATGGCATCACAGATCTCGGCGAGGAGCGACACGCGTTGGTGGATATCGAGGCCGCGGGCGGAGGCCGCTCGGGTGAGCGGCAAACCGTCGACGAATTCCATCGCCAGGTACGGCTGCGCACCTGTTGTGGACGCGAAGACGCCGCTGTCCAGGAAGCGCGCGATGCCGGGGTGGTCGAGGCGTCGCAGGGCCTCGGCCTCGCGCTGGAAACGCGACAGCGCTTCCGGCGAATGAACCGCCAAATTGACGACCTTGAGCGCCACTTGACGCGATGGTGCATCCTGCGCGGCAAGATAGACCACGCCCATCCCGCCACGGCCGAGCAAACCGAGGACGCGGAACCCCGCGACGGTGGCTGGAAGTTGCATCGCGGCGGCGAGGGCCGCCTCTCCGGCCAACGGCGCATCGAGGCGCGCATCCGAGCCGCCGTGATACGCGAGCAGCTCCGTGACTTCGCGGTGGACTCCCGAGTCGCCGGCGCATTCCCGGTCGACGAACGCGACTCGTTGCCCCGCGGGGACCTCCAAGGCCTGCAGGAACAACGCCTTGACCCGTGCGTCGTGCTCGACCGACATCCCAACCTCGAAGTATGTAGAAGGCCCCGACTGACACTCGCGGCGGTCGGATGCTCTCGTCCAAGAGCACCCAGGGTGGCGCGGCTCGCGATCTATTGTAGATCGGCGCGTCGCTCCTCTACCCGGCCGTCGAAGGGCCCGTTCCTCGGAGATCAGTCTGGACCACGAGGGGGCGAGGGTGCATTCTCTCGTCGACGGAGCCGCCGTGCTCAAGCTCACGTCGGGTTCGACGGGAACGCTCAAGGGCGTTGCGCTCGGTCCTGAGCAAGTCGAGGCCGAGGCGCGCAACGTGATCGAGACGCTCGGGTTGGGTGTCGACGACTGCATTCTCGCCGACATCCCGCTTTTTCACTCGTACGGGTTCGATCTCGGCGTCCTCGCCACGCTCTTTTCAGGTGCCCGCCTGGTGTTGCAAGACTTCTTCATTCCGCGACGCATCTACGACGACCTGGCGCGTGAAGAAGCGACGGTGTTCTTGGGCGTTCCGACCATGTATCGCCGCATGCTGGAGGAGGTGTCGGGACCTTCGGTGCCGACGCCGAGCCTCCGATACTTGCTGTCGTGTACCGCGCCTCTCGAAGCCGAGACAATTCACGCCTTCCATGCGCGTTTCGGGCTCTCCCTTTGCCAGCACTATGGGTCGTCGGAGACTGGCGCGGTGACGAATCACGAACCTGCCAAGGTGCTGCACCATCCCGATTTCATTGGGCGTCCCATCCGCAACGTCCACGGATCGTGGACGAGCACGGAGCGGAGGTGGCTCTCGGCGAGGAAGGCGAGATCATCGTCACCAGCGCCGCCGTCGCCCGCGGTTACGTTCTCGGCGCGCCGGTTGATCACTGCCCCTTTTGTGACGGCAGCTTCTGGACCGGCGACCTCGCCGTGTGTGATCGCGATGGATTTATCCGGCTGCGCGGACGGAAGGACCATGTCATCAACGTCGGCGGTCTCAAGGTATCGCCCGAAGAGGTGTGCCGCATTCTGGAGAGCCATCCGTCGGTGCGAGAAGCGGCTGTGATCGGTGTCCAAGACGCCTCCGGTGAAGTGGCCGTGTCTGCCATGGTCGCGCTCAAGCAGCCCGTGACGGAGAAAGCGCTGATCGCATTCTGTTATCAAGCGCTCGCTGACTACAAGGTGCCGCGCCGCATCCACATCCGCGATGCGCTGCCCCGCGGCCCGGCGGGGAAGGTGCGTCTGCGTCCCGAAGACGTGCCGCTTTCTTGACTGCAGCGCTTCGACTCGTATCTTTGACCTCGGGTCCCACCCACCCTGGAACATCGAACTCCTCGAAGGAGGCGGTCATGAAAACCGCCCTGGCATGCATTGCTTGCCTGATCCTTGCATCCGATGCGACAGCGTGCAGGAACGGGCCCGGCAGGATCAGTACTTCCGCTCACGACAGCAGGATCGTGGGAACTGTGGAGGACGATCAGATCGATCCGAAGCGGTTGAGCTACGCCAATGTCGTGATCGTCGGCACGACGATGGGTAAGATGACGCGTGACGGCGGCCGTTTCGCGATCGAGGCAGTGCCGGAGGGTACCTATCGGCTCAAAGCAAGCTTCCCTTACTGCGAGTCGCAGATCGTCGACAACGTAGCTGTCGAAGCGAACCGCACCACGGTCATCCGGTTCTGCCTGAAAAGGTCGAACACAAGGACTCCAACCATTGTGAATCTCCGGGATTCAACCAGCAAACTCGTGCGCCCCCAGATGATGTCCCAGCCCAAGGTTGTTCGGACCGAAGTCTCGCACGTCCCCACATTGGGGTCGGTGGCGAGTCACCCTCCGGTTGAGATCAGCATCGGAGGAAGGCGTTTAATGTCCCGATCACCTTCGGGACATAGCCGCAAGGGATCCCCACAGATTCGCGCGCTCGAAGCGGCACGCTTGGCGCTCGAACGAGAGATCGAGCCAGTTGCGTGCGCGTGCGGAACGGCGCGCGTCCTCGTCGACGGGGGCGAGGCCACGAAGTCAACCGCCGCCGTGGGTGCAGTAGAGCTGGCGGATCTTCCGAAGGTGACGAGGCTGCGCGGGAACACACCGAACCCGTTCAACCCCGCGACGACGATCTTCTTCGATCTCGCCGAGAAAACTCGTGTCGAGATGAGAATCTACGACGTCCGAGGTCGCCTCGTGCGCCAGTTGCTGAGCGCGGAACATGAGCCCGGCAGCCATGCCATCGTTTGGGATGGCAAGACCACCACGGGGCAGTCCGTTTCGAGCTCGGTCTATTTCCTGCACATGCGAGCCGGAAGCGTGAACGCGACGCGCCGACTGATTGTCGTCCGGTAGCGTGCGCTCGGCGAGCGGATGTTTTATTTTCGTCGTGCACCAGCGCGCTTCCTGATTTCGGCGCCCACCGGAGACATGACCCAGGCGAATGAAATCACCTTGCCGCTGCCGCCCGCGCTCTGCCAGAGCAGGTCGGCGACATCGTCGAGTCGACGATTGATCTCGCGCAGAGTACGAGGGTCGGGAGATCCCACCAGTCGGAACAGGCCGAGGTTCCGACCTCCACCCGCCGTGGCCGCGCCGGGGGCGCGCATGCCGCGGCGGAAGTCACGGTGCATCTGCCGTGTCATTGACGCGGCGATGCGGACGAACAGTTTGGCGTTGCGTGGATCGTGGAGAGCGCGCTTGAAACGCATGCGCGGCGCCGGGCTCGCGTACAGGAGCTCGCGTTTGCGTCGAACGACGCGATGCCCGGCGACGACGACCAGACCAACCCGCAACAACGCGGCCATGTGGTAGTACAAGGCCGAAGGTCGGGCATGAATCGCTGCGGCGAGGTCGCGCACCGCCATCGGTCCGCGCGCCGCGAGCTGGTCGATGATGTCGTGGCGCCGGGCATTGACCAGACACCGCAGCTGCGCCTGCTCGAGGACCCAGAATGTCTCGGGGCGCTTCGTTCGGCGGTTCACCGCGAAGGCGCGCCCGTCGACTTGGTGCCGCCGGACCGCCCCGGGGCGAAGCCACGCTGTTCGAGCAGTGCATTGACATCGGGGTCGCGGCCGCGGAACGCGCGGAAGGCGTCCGCCAGGTCCACCGAGTTGCCGACGGACAGGAGCTGCTGGCGGAAGCGATCGGCCGTGGGCTTGTCCCAAGGGCCCGCGGCTTCGAACATCTTCCAGGTGTCGGCGTCCATCACCTCGGACCACAGGTAGCTGTAATACCCGGCCGAGTACCCGTCGCTGGCGAAGAGATGGTTGAACTGCGGCGTCCGATGGCGCATGACGATCTCGGCCGGCATGCCGATGCGCTGCAGTGTTTCGCGCTCGAAGACATCAGGATCGATCTTCCCGTCCGGCCGCAGGTGCATTTCCATGTCGACGATCGCGGAGGCCAGGTATTCGACGGTGGCGAACCCTTGGTTGAACTTGCGCGAACGCTGCACCTTGTCGATGAGCGCCTGCGGCATCGCCGCCCCGGTCTGGGAGTGACGGGCGAAACGATCGAGTACCTCGCGTGTCAGAACCCAGTGCTCGTTGATCTGCGAGGGATACTCGACGAAATCGCGTGGCGTGTTGCCCAGCCCCGGATACTTCACTTCGGAAAGAAACTCGTGCAGCGCGTGCCCGAACTCGTGGAACAAGGTCTCGGCGTCATCGAGCGAGATCAAGATCGGCTCGCCGGGCGCCCCCTTGACGAAGTTGTTGTTGTTGGAGACGAGCGGCGTGATGGCGCCGTCGAACTTCTCGCGTGAACGGTAGGGCATTTCCCACGCCCCCGAGCGCTTGCTGCCGCGGGCGAAGTAATCGCCGTAGAACAGACCGACGTGCCGATTGTCCTTGGTGTTCCGGACTTCCCAGACGCGGATATCCGGATGAAACACCTCGATCTGAGGCGTGATCTCCTTGAAGTCGAGATCATAGAGCTGGCCCGAGGCCCAGAAGGCGGCATCGATCATTCGATTCAGCTCGAAGAAGGGCTTGAGTTCTGACTGATCGAGATCGAACTTCTCCTTGCGCACCTTTTCGGCGTAGAACTTGTAGTCCCACGGCGCGATCTTGAACTTGCCGCCTTCGGCATCGACGAGTCGTTGCATGTCGGCGACTTCTTCGCCGGCGCGCGCCACGGCGGGCTTCCACACCTGCAGCATGAGGTCCATGGCCTTGCGCGGGTCGCGGGCCATGGTGTCCTGCATGCGCCAGTGGGCATGCGACGAATAGCCAAGGGTGCGGGCACGGTCCGCGCGCAGGCGCACGATCTTGGCGATGATCTCGTTGGTGTCGTTGGCATTGCCGTTGTCGCCGCGGTCGACGAAATTTCGCCACACTTTCTCGCGCAGGTCGCGTCGGGTCGAGAAGGTGATGAAGGGGTCGACGCTCGAACGCGTGTTGACGATGATCCACTTGCCGCTGAGTTGGCGCTCGGCGGCTGCGGCCTTGGCCGACGCCACCAGCGAGGGCGGTAACCCGGCGAGATCTGCCTCGTTCTCCAGCACCGTCCAGGTGTTCTCGTCGGCGAGCACCCGTTTCTGGAACTCCGCGAACAGGCCAGCCAGCTCTTGGTTGATCGCCGAAACCTGCTGCCGTTCCGCCGTCGGCAGAGAGGCGCCGGCGCGCGTGAACGCCTCGTACGTCCTTTCGAGGAGGCGCAGCTGATCGGGGGCGATCTTCTGCTGCGCACGCGTGTCGTACAGCTGGCGAATGCGCGCGAACAGTGCTCCGTGGAAGGTGATCTCATCGCTCGCAGCGGCCAGTTCGGGGGAAATCTCAATGTTGAGCGCTTCGTAGACATTCGTGCTCATGTTGTTCGTCATGACGCTGAACATGCGCTCGACGCGATCGAGCACGCGTCCGCTGCGCTCCATGGCGGCAATGGTGTTCTCGAACGTGGGAGACTCGGGCTGGTTGGCGATGATGTCGATCTCTTGGCGGCGCACGTCGATTCCCGCCCGTAGAGCGGCTTTGTAGTTTTCGGGGTTCCCCGCGCTCCAATTGGGGACGCCGCCATACTCACCCGCCCAGGAGGCCAAGAGCGAGTTTGCCGCCGCCGAGTTGGCTGGTTGCTCGGCACCGGCATCTCCCGCCTGGGTTGCGGCCATGGCGGTCACGATGGCGAGAACTGCTTTCTGTCGCATGCGGGTCATGGAGAGCCTCTCTTCGTGCAGGAAGCGCGTGACGTTCCTGGAGCCGGAATGCTCGCCAATTCGGACAAGGGACGAGGGGGCGAGCGTGTGGAATCCTATTGACAAAAATATGCGTTTTATGAATAAGTGTCAACTGCCGTCCCGGTCGCCCGCACACCAGCGGCCTTGGTGCGCGAGTTCGACGAGACGCCCAGCTTCACCGGATGGCGCGCTGTCGCGTGGGATGGCCGCGACCGTTCTGGCGCGGCATTGCCTGCGGGCATCTACTTCTATCGTGTCGGTAGTGGTCGCGTCACGGGCGGCTGGTCTTCATTCGTTGACAGGATGAGTGTCGCCCACGTCGTGCTTCCAGGCTCTTGCCCGTCCCTGTTACAATCGAATGACGATACGGTCACGGTGGGAGATCATCATGCGGTTCATCCGGCTCGTCATCGCTCTCCTCGCAAGCGCGGTATCGGCGCGGCCGACCCTCGCAGCTCCGAACCCTGCCCCTCGAGACCTCACGATCTGGGTCGTGGGAGGAGACGTGCGTCTCTCTTGGCTCGCACCCGAGGGCGGCTCCGGCAACACGCAGGTCAAGATCACGCGGCGCCTCAATGCACCGCCCTCAGGACCAGAGGATGGTGCCGCCGATGTTTTGTTTGCCGGCGTCGCCACGCAACTCGTGGACCCGATCGTCGATCTCCTGCCTGATCTCGTCGGCGCACCGCACGTCTATCACTACGCGGTGTTTGGCTGCGATGCCATCGGCACGACCTGTGAAACGACGGGGAGCCACGCCTCGCTCGCACCCACGCTCGTGCAATGCCTGCGTGGCGGAGGCTACACGGTTTTCTGGCGTCACGCCGATGCCGACGTATGCGCGGATAACACCAACCTGGGAACTGCGGCCAATCCCACGATCCCGAATTGGTGGCGGAGCTGTGACGCCAACTGCCCGACCGCGACGGCACGACAGCTCAACGCCACCGGCGTACAGCGTGCGACGTTCATCGGACAGCAGATGCATGCGCTCGGAATCGCAATGGGCCGCGTCATCTCCAGTGAATTCTGCCGTTGCATTCAGACGGCGGAATGGATGGCCTTCGGCCCGACGATCGAAACCGACCCCGGAATCTCGTACTTCGTCTACGACGAGCTCAATCGGTGCACCCGCTGCTACGAGCGCCTTTACGAAGTTCCGGCGCCGGGCACCAACACCGCCATCATCGGCCACGCCGGCTTCTCGCCTGCGTGCGCGACGTTGGGGGCTTTGCAATGGAGTGAATGCGCGGTCTTCAAGCCGGATGGGGCGGGTGGCGCCACGTTCATCGCGCAGCTGGCCTGGAACGCGTGGGGAGCCTTGGCCACAGACGTGGCGCCAGTCACGGTGACGCGCGGAGACGCGGTGCTCGACGCTCCGTGGGAAGTGGCGGATGGTGTTCGAGTGCACTATCGGATCGCAAGCAATGACGCTGTCCCGGTTCGACTCGAGATCTTCGACATCCGCGGCCGCCGGCTCTGGTCCATGCGATCGGAATCGAGGTGGCGTGGCGAGTACGAGCATCTTTGGGATCGGCGTGACGAGCACGGACACGAGGTCGGGCGCGGTGTCTATCTCGTGCGTTTGCACGCCGGACCGGCCATTCTGAGCCGCAAGGCTCTGATTCTGCAACGATGAATCCAGCCTGACGGTGCCTGTTGGATTGGGTTCGGCGTGGTCACCTACAGCAATCTCTGATGTCAGGCCCCACGACGAGTCGCTACTCGAGCAAGGGGACTTGTGACGTGTAGCGGGAATCCTTAAGCTTCGCCGTATGACCTCGCGAGCCGCTCGATCACGCAAATCCATGGCCCGAGAATAGATTGGGGGACGTTTCCCCATTCCTGGGCTCGTCATGGGCTCGGCCGAGCCGTATCACGTCAAATTGGTCGGGCGACAGATCTCGCGATGGAAATAAGAAGGTACCGCCCGTGGGCAACACGGTCGACCTCACGACTGCGACCTACAGCAACACGATCGGCAGCCCGGAGCTGATGGGCAGTTGGACCGACGAGGAATTCGACTCGCAGCAGCACGCGCTCTACTACGTTCGGGTCCTGCAGATCCCGACCCCGCGCTGGAGCACTTACGACGCGGTCCGGAGCGGCCAGCTGCTGCTGAATGACGTGCCGGCGGCGATCCAGGAACGAGCTTGGACGTCGCCCATTTGGTACACGCCGTCGAAGTAATCATGTCAGGGTCTGAGCAGCGATGCCTGGCGTCTTGGCGACAAGAGACTAGAATGGAACGCCGCAGAGGAGCCTCAATGGAGAGCAATTTGTCGCCTGTACAGGGCCGTTTCTGCGAAGTAACTCTGGCCACACGGAGGCTTTCCCTGACGATCGCCGTCGCCTGCAGTGTCTCGCTGATCTACGGCGCCAGTCCGGCGCGGGCTGAGGAAGGTGGCTCCGGCCATTACTTTCCGGGCTCGATGGCCTCTTTCGTCGACGGCGTGGCCCCGAAGCCCGCGCTCATCATCCGTTACAACATGGCCTACTACAGCGGTTCGGTCGGGGTCGACCGCTCCTTGCCCATCGGTGGCACGACGGCGCTCGGCGTCGACGCCTCGTCGTGGGCGCAAGCAATGAGGTTTTTCTGGCGTCCGCCGATCGAGCTCGGTGGACATTGGAGCTATGGGGTGTCCGCGACGATTCCGTTCATCTGGATGAACGTGTCGGCCACCGGCATCGTGACGGGGCCCGGCAGTGGCTCGGGTTCCGCCGGGCGCACGGACAGCGTCAGCGACATCGGCGATTTCGTGGTGCAACCGCTCATGCTGAATTACAATGTCAATCCCGACGTCAACTCATGGCGGACAGTGACACCGGCGCGACCCTCGGAGATTTCAAGGCCACCACCGCAGGTGTCGGCCCGGTGGTATCTTACACTAGCAAGCTCGGCGACCAGGATGTCCTCGCGGAGCTCAAGTGGCTCCACGAGTACCACACCAAGAATCGGCTCGAGGGAGACACGGTCTTTTTCAAGGCCATGGTCAAGTTCTGAAGGAGGGTGATCACGAAATGAAACAAGTTCTCTGTGGTTTTCTGCTGTGGATCATGTCGATGGATGCGAGCGCGCAGGGACCGGGAAACGATCCCGCGGCCGTGCAGATCCTGGACCACATGAGCGCCGTGATCGGCGAGCTCGGCTCCTGTAGCTTCACGCTGAACGTGTCGCGCGACGTGAATGACCAGGACTTGGGCCTCGTGAAACACTTCGGCGTGGACGAGGTGCACATGCTGGGGCCCGACAAGATGGTGATCAACTCGAGGTCCGACAGCGGTCACAAGGGCTACTGGTACGACGGGAAAACCGTCATCTACTATTCCTACGACGAGAACAACTACGCCACCGTGAAGGCGCCCGACACGATTCTGGAAACCATCGACGCGATCCACCGGGACTATGGCGTCGACTTTCCCGCCGCCGATTTCTTCTATCCCAAGTTCACCGATGACCTCATCGACAACAGTGACAAGGTCGTTTTCCTGGGAAAGAAAAACGTCGAGGGCAGAGATTGCTTCCATATCCTTGCCATAGGCAAGAGCATGAGCATTCAACTGTGGATTGAGGACGACGCGCTCAATCTGCCGGTGAAGTTCTCCATCGCCTACTATGACCAGAGGAACACGCCGCAGTACGAGGCCACGTTCTCCAATTGGGAGATCAACCCGGAGTTGCCCGCCGCGATTTTCGAATTCATGGCGCCACAGACGGCGGCGCAGATCACGCTGGTCCCTAAAACGGGCAAGTAGCCATTCATTCGAGGGAACAACCGACATGAAAACAAAATCACACAAAAATCAGTTTGTGTTGACCGCTCTCTTTGCAGCTGCCTTGCTGCTGCCGATCGCCTCGGAAGCGCAAAAGATGAAACATGGCGCGCCGCCGGCCAACCGGCAAAAGGCATCGAAGCCGTCCGGTGGCACGCAGCGATCGATCAACGGCGGTGCCAAGAAGTCGGAGAGCCGCCCTGCTCCCAAGGCGCCTTCCGGCGGCGAGCGGTCCGTTGCGAAAGAATCGGCAGGGCAGAAGGCGAACGTCGGGAACAAGACGAACGTTGGCAACAAGGTGAACGTCGACAACAGCAAGAAGAACGTCAATATCAACGTCGACAACAGCAAGGAAATCAACGTCAGCAACAACCGCAATACGGTAGTGCGTGCCGGTGGTCGGCCATACGGCAGACCACCCTACGTGTACGGCGGCAGAAGGTATTACTGCCACGGTCCGTACTTTTACCACCCCTACCGGCCCTACTACTGGGGACCCGTCTGGCATCCGTGGGGGTTCTTTGTGGCTACGCTCGCCACGACCGCCATCATCATCAGCGTCGAGAATCAGCAGTACCACTATGACCAAGGTGTCTACTACGTGGTGAGCAACGGCGGCTACACGGTGGTGGCGGCCCCAGTTGGTGCCACAGTCACGACCTTGCCGCAAGGCTCGCAGACCGTGGTCGTCAACGAGACCACGAACAACTACTACTACGGGGGCACCTACTTCGAGAAGTCAGGCGGCGGTTACACCGTCGTCGCGCCGACCGCTGGAACCGTCGTCGAAAGTCTGCCGGAGGGTGGCGAGGAAGTCCGGATCGGCGATGTCACGTACGTCAAGGTCGGGGAAACGTACTACCAGCCCATCCAGCAAGACGGCAAAGACATGTACGAAGTGGTGCAAGTCGAAGAAGGTTGAGAAGAAGAATTTCACGCTAGCGTAACACTACATAGGAGTCACGCCATGCAGATAATGCGGATCGCAATCGCCGTCGTGCTTGCATTTGTATTCACGGGGGAAATATTCGCCCAGGACATCGGGACGGAACAGTTCGATTTGAAGCGCAACTACTCGCCTTACCCCGAGCAGAAATTCCCGAACCGCGTCTACTTCGGCGACACGCATCTGCACACATCCTATTCGACGGACGCAGGAATGGCTGGTCAGACAGTCGGACCAGAGGACGCGTACCGTTTCGCGCGCGGCGAGGAGGTGACGTCGAAGCCGCGGACGAGTCGCTGGAGGAGGCGGTGACGGCGGACGCCGCGCAGGGGCCCGAAGGAACGGCGCAAGGGGAAACGGCGGACATGTCAGCACCAATGCGCGTGGCGGGGGCAGCGGCGGCAGCAGCAGTCGTGGAGCCCGCCGGCGGCCACCGTGTCGTGACCGACGAACTGCGCGTCATGTTCTCGCGCCTCCACATCGAGTCCACTGCGGGCGGCGGACTCCGCATCGAGGCGCCGGCCGAGGCGGCTGCGGCCCTTGCCGCCGTCTTCGAAGGACTCGCCGGACTCCTGGGTGGTTCGACCGAGTTGACGGCGGCGAACGCACCCACCGCACGAGGCGAGTCTCGTCGAGGATCGTCGTGATGCCGAATTCCAACGCCTGCTGCGAGCAGCGCGCCATCCATGCGACCTGATTCGAACCGATCCCCGCGCCGATCGGCACGCCGACCGCCGCCGGCCGCGCTCACCGGGCCTGCAAAGCATCGCTGGGTCTTCGTCGCAAGCTTCAGTCGCCGCTTCGGATGGAAATCGCAGCCTGCGGTGCAAAGAGTTCGAGAAGCAGTGAGTGAGATTGTGAGGGAATCGCGCCGGGACCTGATGATGGCTGCGGGCGGCGCAGTGCTCTTCCTCGAGAAAGTTGCGCCCGCCATCGAACACGTGGACGGCTCGTCCGGCGCGATGGGCACGGCCGTCAACCGTGCGATCGAGGCTCTCGCGCCCATCATTGCACGCGCGCCCGCGGACGACCGGATCCGCGCCGCCTGGCTCGATCGGCTGTGGCAAGCGATCGCCGAGGACGGGATGCCATACCTCGAGCGGCTCGACGAGAGGTGGGGCGAGCTTTGTGCGCACCCGGCGCTCGCGTCCGCGTGGGCGGACCAGCTCATGCCCATGGTCGAGCTGGCCTGGAGTCCCGATCCGAAGCTGCGCGGCTATTTTCGTGGCACATCCGCGTGCTTGTCGTCGCTCCTCGCGGCAGGCAGGTACGACGATCTCCTCGGCCTTCTCGAGAAAACGTCAAGCGTCCATTGGCACGATCGCAAGTACGGGGTTCGCGCTCTCGTTGCCATGGGTCGCAAGGCCGAGGCGTTGCAGTACGCCGAGGCTTCCCGTGAATCGCAGGGCAGCGGGCTCGACGTCGCGAGCGCGTGCGAGGACATCCT
Source organism: uncultured bacterium (assembly GCA_964567755.1). Taxonomy (GTDB): domain Bacteria; phylum Krumholzibacteriota; class Krumholzibacteriia; genus DASRJW01. The sequence continues at coordinate 2,829 of CAZMNW010000069.1, read as the reverse complement.
CCTTTCGTCGGGCTTCACAGAAGAGGCCTACCGCCGCTATGCATTCGAAGCCACCCGCGGGCCCACGCATCTCGCGACCTATCGTGCGCTGGTGAAGAAGTATCCGGACAAGGATCCGACCGCAATCTTGCGCGATTTCGTCTCGACCACACCGGGCGCCGAAGGAAAGTGGTTCGCGGCCGCCAAAGAGGCGCGGCTCTTCGACGAAGCCATCGCGCTCGCCAAACGCTCGCCCTGCGATCCACGCACGCTGACGCGCGCCGCGCGCGATCACGCGACGACGCAGCCGGCGTTCGCGCTCGAGGCCGGGATGGCGGCGCTGCATTGGCTCGTCCAAGGCTACGGGTTCGATATCACCTCGGCCGACGTGCGGGCAGCCTACACGGCCACCATGCAGGCCGCCGAGGAGATCGGACGCGCCGAAGAAACGCGTATTCTGATCCGCGACCTGGTCGCGAACGAGACAAGCGCAGATCGCTTCGTCGGCAAGCATTTGGCCCGGGAGCTGGGTCTGTCATCACGGGAGACTCTGAATCCGTGACCTATCGGCCGCTGATCCAGGTTGCGGGCCCACCGGGTGCCGGCAAGACGCTCTTCGTGGAGCACGTCTTACGCTCGTTCGCGGGCATGATCCTGGCTGCTCGATGTGTTCGTGACGAGTCCTGCACCGACTTGCGCGAAACCTCACCCAGAGGTCACGCGGAGCTCCGACGCTATCGTCTGGCGGGTGCGGGTGGAGCTGCTCTCTTCAACTTTCCGACGAACACCATCGACTCGGAGGATTTGTACTCGACCGAACTCATGGAAAACTACTCGCTGGCTGTCGTTCTCGAAGGCGACTGTGGTCGGGTCCCGGTGGAATTGTGTGTACACGTCGTGCCTGCACCCGCGGCCGGGGCTTCCTTGCTCGTGCGACGGTCGCACGATCGAGCTGCGGAAGAACGCACGCAAGTGGATGCGATGGAGCGGATGCTCGCGGAGCCGGACGGCGTGACGAGGGTTTTGAGCGCAGTCGTTGGCGAGCCGGCTATGAGGCTCCTGGGCGAACGCTCGGATCGATTGGAAGCGATTCGCAAGGATCTGTTGGATCTGATTGAGCGAGCGCGCCACGCCACTCCGGCGAAGCCCAACCAGCGTTGGGGCGTGGCCGCGGGCTACGAGGGCATCGAGCTCGCCCACGTCGTCATCGTCAACATCCGCCACGAGGACGAGCGCCCACGCGCCGAGCGCCTGATCGCAGAGGTCGCGCGCATCCGCAAGGACCCGCAGATCCTCGACGAGATCCTCGGGTGGCGCGGCAAGAGAATCCCCATCACGGCGGTCGTCGCCAACCTGGCGGATGCCAAGGAGACAGGAACGAGGAAAGCCATCGCTCGCATCCGTCGGGGCATCCGACGGGCTCGAGAAGTGAGTGGGCCCAGCAGATAGTGGTAGACGGCCGTCCCCTACCTCGACGCCTGCCGGTTTCGAAAGTTGCAGTCCCGGGTTTCTGACTCGAACCGCCAGGTCCGCCGAACTCATGCAATCTCAAGCGATTCGCTCTGAGGCGAAGAGAGGATTTCCGGGCGATGATCGCGGGACTGGCGAAAGGGAAGGGGGAGGCCAGGTGAAACGGCACGCTTTGACCGAATTGGCTTCGCCCTATGGATCTCCGTCAATCTGGGGCATTGCACCCGACGGGGTTGAGGAACTCCACTACAACGCCTCCGCGTGGGTTCCGGGAAGGGGGCGAGCTATTCCGCCGCCGTGCTCGTCGAACGGAATCGAAAAGCCAGGGCCATCTTCAGGTCCCACGGGTGAGGTGGCTTGCAGGATCGTCGATGCGCGCGGCAGGCGCGTTGCGCGTGCGACGAAAGCCTCCTCGAACGCTTCCTTGTGGCGTCGGGGGCGCGTTCTATATAATGCTTCCTTGCATAATATATTGACCTGCTCAACGTGGTCGAAGGGGCAGACGTGACGCGCAGCAATCAGGCTTCTTTTTTCCTCAGGCGAACCCTGACCACTCGCACCGTCAACAGGCATAGCCAACAGCGGAGGTCCGACGTGCGAAGCATCTGGCCTGTTACATTGTTATTGATGTTCTTGCCCGTCCTTGCTTCGGCGCAAGCGACCATCGTTTCGGTGCAACCGAACAGCGCCACTCGGGGGGAAAGCGTCGGAGTCCAGATCACCGGATCGGGGACAATCTTTCAGCAGGATTCAGAGGTGACGAGCGTCGTATGGCTCTCCCAGGGCGGGCCGCGAATCGATGCGAGCAACATCACGGTGACCAGTGCAACGGTGCTGAATGGCAATTTCGCCATTCCCGGCAATGCGCCGCTCGGACTCTGGGACGTCAACGTCGAGCAAGTCGGCGGCAGCGTGGTCACGCTCGTAAATGGTTTTACGGTTCTTTCGGCGTGCGCGATCAGCGATCTCGCCGCGGGTACGCAGACGGCCTGCAGCCCGACGACGAATACGTACACGCAGGTGGTCATCGTCACGTACGCCAACCGGCCAACGACAGGCAACCTGGTGGTGAACGGACAGACGTTTGCGCTCGGGACGAGTCCTCAGAGCGTGACGCTCACCGGCTTGGTCGCCAATGGTGCTGCCGTCAACGTGACGGCCAGCTTCTCGGCTGAGACGACCTGCTCGCGTACGGAGAACTCGCTGTTCACGGCCCCGGTCAGCTGTGCAGTGCAGCCATGCGCGATCAGCGATCTCGCAGCGGGTACGCAGACGGCCTGCAGCCCGACGACGAATACGTACACGCAGGTGGTCATCGTCACGTACGCCAACCGGCCAACGACAGGCAATCTAGTGGTGAACGGACAGACGTTTGCGCTC
>CAZMNW010000068.1:0-49183 GCA_964567755.1 uncultured bacterium | reverse complement strand
AACCACACCGCTACCGGGCCCCCGATACCCTACTCGCCTTCCTGGAAGGGCTCTGATTATGCCGCGTTCCTCGGCACGATCTCCGCCATCCTCAAGGGCCAAACGCACCTACGCGGCATAATCCGGAAGTCGGCATAATGTCCCTATCACCACTTGCAGGGCGAGCACGGTGGCTTGGCGCGCGTGCGCGGGGAGTCGCCACTCGACGTTGTCTGGCGTCTCGGCGCCGATGAGCTCGGAGTCTGGTATCAAAACGAACGGAGAATCCCGCGCCCGCAGATTTTGGCCGCTTGTAGGGTGCGTTGAATCAGCCGGTAGTGAGTGCGCTGTATCACGCCGCCCGGCTGACAGGCTGGAGGGGCCAGGTGCCGCGGCTTCGCTCGGAGGCGTTCAATCTCTCGCCGCGATCCCGTCCCCAGACCGCCCGCGGTGCTCGGATGCGATATCTTATTCCCCTCGATCGAACCATCCGGCGCCGAGCCGCTGTCCGGGCTCGCAACGATCCGCCACACGGGCGGAACGAAAGGAAAGCGATGAAGCCCCGCACTCCCATCGCCCTCGTCATCTGTCTGTTGGCCGCCGCCTTGTCGGGACCCGGGGTGCACCCGGCTGCCGCGCAAGCGCCCGAAAAGAGCGATGCCGACAAGAAACAGGACCCGAAGTGGGACGTCATGAATCCGCCCGGTGCGAAGAGAGACATCCCCATCGACACCGACGAGGGCACGTGGATGAGCCTGGACGTGAGCCCCGACGGCCGCGAGATCGTCTTCGATCTGCTCGGGGATCTCTATGTCGTTCCGTTCACGGGGGGCGAGGCCAAGTCACTTACGAGCGGAATGGCCTGGGACGAGCAACCACGCTACAGCCCCGACGCTCTGCACATCGCCTTCACCAGCGACCGCGGTGGCGGTGACAACATCTGGATCATGAAGCGCGACGGCTCCGCACCCAAAGCCGTGACCAAAGAGACCTTCCGCCTGCTCAACAGCCCGGTGTGGACGCCCGATGGCGAGTTCATCGCCGCGCGCAAGCATTTCACCTCGACGCGTTCCGCCGGCGCCGGCGAGATCTGGCTCTACCATCGCTCCGGCGGCGAGGGCGTGCAGATGACCGAACGCCCCAACGACCAGAAAGATCTGGGCGAGCCGGCGTTCTCCCCCGACGGCCGCTACCTCTATTACAGCCAGGACACGACGCCAGGCTCGCGATTCGAATACAACAAGGATCCCAACGCGCAGATCTACGTCATCAAACGGCTCGATCGTGTGAAGGGTGAAACGCAAGTTTTCGTCAGCGGCCCGGGGGGATCGATCCGTCCGACGCCGTCCCCCGACGGCAAATCGCTCGCATTCATTCGACGCATGCGCGGGCGCACACAGCTGCACGTCGCAGACGTCGCCTCCGGCGAGGAAAGACTCCTGTTCGGCGATCTCGATCGCGATCTGCAGGAAACGTGGGCGATCCACGGCGTCTATCCCGGGATGGCCTGGACCCCCGACAGCCGCCAAATCGTGTTCTGGGCCGGCGGCCATTTGATGGCGCTCGACATCGGCAGCTGTGCTTCGCGCCAGATCCCGTTCCACGTGCGCGGCACGCGCACGCTGCAGGAAGCAGTGCATTTCGCGCACGAGGCCGCCCCCGCACGCTTCCGCACCAAGATGTTGCGCTGGGTGCAGGTATCGCCGCGCGGCGACCGGGTCGTCTATCAGGCGCTCGGACACCTCTACGTGCGCGACCTCCCCGACGGCACGCCGCGGCGTTTGACGCGCCAGGACGATCACTACGAGTTCTATCCCTCTTGGTCTCGCGATGGGCGCTCGATCGTCTACATCAGTTGGGACGATGACGAGCTCGGCGCCGTGCGCGTCGTCGGCACAGGCGGCGGCAGCGGACGCAAAGTCACCCCGAATCCGGGCCACTACGTCGAGCCTGTGTTCACGCCGGACGGCCGCCGCATCGTCTATCGCTCCCTGCAGGGCGGCTGGCTGCGCTCGCCCGCATGGTCACGCGACACCGGCGTCTATTGGATCGCGGCCGCCGGCGGCGAACCACAGCGCATCGCTGCCGACGGCTTCGCGCCACACTTCGGCGCGGCGAGCGACCGCGTCTACCTGTTTAAAGTGAGTGGTGACGACGAGGACAAACGCACGCTGTGGAGCGTCGAGCTCGACGGCAGCGATATCCGCGAGCATCTCAAGGGCATCTACTTCACCGACATCCGCGTCTCGCCCGACGAGCGTTGGGTCGCATTCGAGGAAGGCTATCAGGCCTATGTCGCGCCCTTCGTTTCGACCAGTAAACCGGTCGAAATCGGGCCGAAGATGAAGAACCTGCCGGCCACTCGTGTGTCGCGCGATGCCGGTGATTGCCTGCACTGGTCGGGGGATTCCAAGAAGCTGCATTGGTCGCTCGGTCTCGAACTCTTCGAACGCGATCTCGGCCAAGCCTTCCTCTTCATGCCCGGAGCACCGGAGAAGCTGCCCGAACCGCCAATGCAAGGGATCGACATCGGCTTCGAGGTCACGAGCGACGCTCCGCGCGGCAAGACTGCTTTCGTCGGCGCCCGGCTCGTGACCATGCGCGGCGACGAGGTCGTCGAAGACGGTGTTCTCGTCGTGGACGGTAATCGCATCGCCGCCCTCGGTTCGCGCGCAAACGTACAGATCCCACCGGACGCCGACGTGATCGATGTCGGCGGCGCCACCATCTTGCCCGGATTCGTCGACGTGCACTGGCACGGCGCCATGGGCCAGGACGACATCACCCCCGAGCAGAGCTGGATCCACTATGCCTCGCTCGCCTTCGGTGTCACGACGATCCACGATCCCTCGAACGACACCGGCGAGATCTTCGCCGCCAGCGAGCTCGCGCGCGCTGGTCGCATCGTCGCGCCGCGAATTTTTTCGACCGGCACCATCCTCTACGGCGCCAAACACAGCTTCAAGGTCGAGGTCGATAGCCTCGCCGATGCGCGTACACACTTGAAGCGGTTGCGCGCCGTGGGAGCTTTCAGCGTCAAAAGCTACAACCAGCCGCGACGCGACCAGCGCCAGCAAGTGCTCGCGGCGGCGCAAGAATTGGGCATGCTCGTGTTCCCCGAGGGCGGCTCGCTGTTCCAACACAACATGAACATGATCGTGGATGGCCACACGGGCATCGAGCATTCGATCCCGGTGGCGCCCGTCTACCGCGACGTCGAGCAGCTCTGGGGCCAAAGCCGTGTCGGTTACACGCCGACGCTCGTGGTTGGTTACGGCGGCCTGTGGGGCGAAAACTACTGGTATGGGCACACGCAGGTGTGGGCGAACGACCGTCTCGCGAGCTTCGTGCCCCGCCGCGTTCTCGATGCACGCGCCCGCCGTCCCGTCATCGCCCCGGCCGAGGAGTACGGCCACATGCGCAACGCCGCAAGCGTCAAGCAGCTCCTCGATGCCGGCGTCAAGGTGCAGCTCGGCGCGCATGGCCAGCGCGAGGGCCTGGCTGCACATTGGGAAATGTGGATGTTCGTGCAAGGTGGGATGACACCGCACCAGGCGCTGCGCTGCGGCACACTGTACGGCGCCGAATACCTCGGCATGGAGCGCGATTTGGGCTCGCTCGAGCCCGGCAAGCTCGCGGACTTCGTCGTCCTCGAACGCAACCCGCTGGACGACATTCGCCACAGCGAAAGTGTGCGCAACACAGTGCTCAACGGCCGCGTCTACGACGCCAGCACGATGGATGAAATCGGCCAACGCCCGCGCAAGCGCCGGTCGTTCTATTTCGAGCGCAGCGAAACCTCCGCCGCGCTTGAAACGCTGCTCGAAGAGCAGAACCGTTGCGGCGCCTGCCGGCCCTGAGGCGCGCGCAGAACGTAGCGTTCATGGCTGCCCGCACCCGGCGCGAACCAGTCCAGTGGCGCGCGGCGCTGCTTCATCGCTCCGTCGCTACGCTCGCCGCAGCTGGCCCCTCGAACCAGTGCCGGGTTCGGTTGCAGGCGGCGCAGACGGAAAGCATCACCGGCACTTCGATGAGAACTCCCACCACCGTGGCGAGTGCGGCGCCCGAATCGGGCCCGAACAACGCGATCGCAACCGCCACCGCCAGCTCGAAGAAGTTGCTCGCTCCGATCAAGGCCCCGGGGGCGGCCACGCGGTATGGAATCCTGAACCACCGCATGAGCGCGTAGGCGAGGCCGGCGTTGAAATAGACCTGGATCAAGAGCGGTACAGCAATGAGCACAACGTGCAACCAGCGCGCCGTGATGTTGTCCGCTTGGAAGGCGAAGATGAGCACCAGGGTCCCGAGCAATGCGCCCGTGGTCAGTGGATGGAAAAGTGGCAGATAGGTGCGATCGAACCAGGCGCGCCCCTTGGAGCGAATGAGCACCACGCGACTGAGGCTGCCGAGCACGAGCGGGATGACGATGAACGCGACCACGCTGGTGAGCAGCACCGGCATGGGCACGTGCAAACTGCTCGCCCCCGCGACCAGCAAGCTGACGATGGGTGCAAAGAGAACCAGCATGATCAAATCATTGAGCGAGACCTGCACCAGCGTGTAGGCCGGATCGCCATCGGTGAGGTACGACCAGACGAAGACCATCGCCGTGCATGGCGCCGCCGCGAGGATGATGGTGCCCGCCACGTACTGATCGGCGAGCTCTGAACCGATCCACGCGGCAAATACATGTTTGAAAAAGAGCCAGCCCAGGAACGCCATCGAGAACGGCTTGACGATCCAGTTCACGAACAGCGTGATGAGAATACCGCCGGGGCGTCGCCGGACTTCGAGAATGCTCGCCAGGTCGATCTTGAGCATCATCGGGTAGATCATGAGCCAGATGAGCACGGCAATCGGAAGGTTGATGTGGCTGTTGGCACCGAACTCGAGGGTGCGCAGAGTGCCCACGAGACGTGGAGCAGCCTTGCCCAGGAGAACCCCCGCCCCCATGCACAGAACCACCCAAAGCGTGAGGTAGCGTTCGAAGACATTGAGACGCTTTGCTGGCGTCGAGCTCTGCATCCGTCCACTCCTTTTCTCTTGACCCCGGGTGCCGCTCCAAGACTATACTCGCTTAGGCGAATATGAAAACAGCCCCTGCGCATCCGCGCGTCGATCGCATGTTCCGAGCCTTTTCGGACCTGACCCGGCTGCGCATCCTCGAGTTGCTCCGGCATGGGGAACTCTGTGTCGGCGATTTGGTTGACATCCTCCAAGTACCCCAGCCAACCGCCTCGCGGCACCTCGCCTACCTACGCCGGACCGGGTTCGTGCGTACACGCAAGGAAGGCATGTGGAGTTTCTATTCCCTGGCTCCATCGCGGAGCTCGTTGCACCTGAAGTTGCTCGAGAGCCTCGAAGTGAGCACCCGCGACATCGCCGAGTTCGCGGCAGACCGCTTCCGGGCGCGGAAAATCCGCCTCTCGGGTGGGTGCTGCCCAAAGTGAGGCTTCATTTGCCTCGCGATATTCGCTTAGGCAGATGTGGTGTCGGTCTCGGCGAGGAGGAAGCGGGATGACGAAGCGCAAGGTCTTGTTTCTGTGCACCGGCAATTCGGCCCGCAGTCAGATGGCGGAGGGCCTGCTCCGCGAGCTCGGGGGCGAGAGCTTCGACGTCGAAAGCGCAGGAACCACCCCGGTGGGACTGAACCCTCTCGCGACCGAGGTCATGCGCGAGACCGGGATCGACATTTCTGGCCAGCGGTCAAAATCGGTGGCGGAGTTCCTCGACAAACGCTTCGATCACGTCATCACCGTTTGCGATCGCGCCAAGGAGTCGTGCCCCATCTTCCCCAGCGCCGCACTGACGCTGCACTGGAGCTTCGACGACCCCGCCGAGACACGAGGTGGCGAGGAAGAGCGGAAAATCGTCTTTCGGCGAGTTCGCGACGAGATCCGGCACCGGATTCAACTGTTTCTGGCTCCCGAAGAACAGCGCTGACCTCGGCCCACGGATCGGAAGGGACCGCGTGCCCCTCGCCCCCCGCAACCGCACGGCAGCGTACATCCGTCTCGCGCTCGGGCATGCGTCGCGGAACATGGAGGTTGTATGGCTGCTGTCTCTTGGCCACAGCTCCTGCACGGTGCAAACGCCCCTCGACGCCGAGGTTCGGTCCTTGCACGCACTCATCATGCCGGCGGACGCCTGCTCCGTCACCACATCTACGAGCACACATCAGACGTACTCGGTGAGAACAGCCTGGACATTCGAGACGTCGATGGCCTGGACAGAATACTCGCGTTGGGTGATCGGGCGACTACACCCATCCTACCGACTGCAAACCGAGAGCGGCTCCGAGCTCGAGTTCATCAAGCATCTCCCGAACGACAGCTGCTCGCTTCGTCTCGAACTCGACCCCGCGATCCTCCACCGCATTCGCGTCGAGTTTGTCGTCGTCGCGAACTGAACCCTCTCCGGTGAATGGGAAATGGCTGCACGATGACACTCGGCGCTTCGAGCGGGGGCAGCGGACAACGCCACCAGTGTTTCAGGCGCCGAGCTCGACGAAGGAAAAGTTGCGCGTGACCGCGTTGTGTGGCTGACCGTCCACCTCGACGTAGGGGTAGACGAAGAAATTGAGCGGCTGCAGCGTTTCGGGCTCGAGCTCCAGATCGCGCCCGAGCGTGATCTGAACCCGGTTCGCGTCCAGGCCGCCGAAAAAGATCTCGCGCTTTTCCGGTTGCTTGCTCGCTTCCGAGCTGTCCACCGGCAACCAGCCGATGCCCTCCACGTACATCTCGGCCCAGCAGTGATACCCGGGAATCTCGCCCTGCTTGCGATTCTCGGGCAACGGGAAGCCCATCACGAAACGCGCCGGGATGTCGCTCGCGCGTGCCATGCCGATGATCAGCGAGTGGAAATCGGTGCAGTTGCCTTTGCGCGCATCGCAAGCGTACAGCGCATCGCCACGCCCCCAGCCTTCACCGGTCTTGTCATAGCGCATGGTGTCCGTGACGTAGTCGTAGATCGCCCGCGCCTTCTCGAGCGGTGTGCGCGCACCTTGGGTCGCCTGACGCGCCAGATCCGCGATGAGCCCGTCCGTAGGCACGAGCCGGTTCGGCTCGAGGTCGCGGTCGACCGGCTTGTCGCTGTCTGCCCGGTGCTCGCCACCGAGAACGTTGTAGGCCCGGCGCTCCACCACCGCTTCCATTTGCAAATCGAGACGCGTCGGCAGCGGTGCATCCGCGCTCAAGTGCAAGATCGAGTTTCCGTATTCTCGATCATGGAGGATTTGATAGGCGACCGGAGAGTTCACCTTCAGATCGCGCACTTCTTGATGGCGATCCGTCTTCGGAATCGGGATCCAGATCGACAGCTCGCGTGCGTCGGATGGGATGTCCTGTACCGTGACCGCGTAGGTGAAACGAACCGTACGCGTCGCGTCGACATCCCCACTCGCGGCCGCGGCACGCAGCCCCAGCGCGAAACAAACCGCAGCGACCAGACCGCAGGCCGACCCCATCAGGAACCTGGTCGTGAAGCGCCGCTGTCGCATCATTTCATTTCTCCGCTCTGCGTCGTGGCAGACCCACGACGCGTGTCGCTTGCACAAACACCAGGTCGCAGAGAACGACACGACCGACGCCCATCGACTCTCACTTCACTTTCTTCCAGATCCCCTTGTCCTCTTTCCACCCGTAGCGCGGCTGACCAGCCTTCTTGTGTACGGCGACTTCGGTGGCATCGATTCCTTCCTCGTCCTTGCTCATGAAGAAATCGAGATCATAGATGGTTCCATCCTCGGCCTTCATGTCCGTGCAGGCGAAATACACCCCGTCACCGAGCGACGCCAACTTGTCCTTGTGCACCTTGACGAGATCGAGAGCGAGCGGCTTCCGATCCGTCGTGTCGTACACCAGAAACTTGCCGCCTTTGAGCGTGGCATCCTCCTGGATGAACGCCGTAATGCCGGCCTCGAGCTCGTCGAGGCTCATCTCCATCCCGCCCTTCTCCGCGGGATGCTCTGGATGCTCCTTGTTGTCGCCCTTTTTCGGATGCTCCGGGTGTTCCTGCGCCAGACTCGAATTCGCGGCCAGAAAGACCATCACTGCGACGATGACGAGGACGCGATGCACGGCGAACTCCTTTTGTTTTTGCTCGAACCGTTCCCTGTCACCAGGGAGACCTCAGAAACGCGACGATGCGAGCTGCACGTCGGCGACGCTCCAAACCGCGCGAAAGCGCTTCTCGGCCGCGGTGGCATCGGCCGCACGACCTTGCGCCTCCAGGCTCTTCCACACCCCGAACAGCGCGAAGCCGTTGTTGCGGTTCTTCTTCAGATCCTGCGTATAGACCACTTCGGCCTCTTTGGCGCGCCCGGCCTCGAGGAGCACCGCTCCCAGCGTATGTCGCACGGGGTAGTACCAGTCGGGCGGCTCGGTATACAGCAAGCCGTCCTGAAGACGCACGGCGCGATCGAGATGCGCCACCGCGGCGTCGAAGTCATGTTCGCGTGTGGCGATTTCGCCCAGCAGCACCAGTCGCGCGATTCCGAGCAGCTGTGCCGCGTTGCTGAAGCCGATGGCCACCGCAGCCGTCTTCGGATCGTCGGCGAGCTTCGTCAGCGCCGCGAGCTCCGCGCGTGCCTCCCCCAACTTGCCGCGCTGGGCCAGCGCCACACCGCGCGCGTAACGCCAGACACCCGTCGAATAACGTCGCGTCTCGGGCGGCATCGGCTCGTTGAGCACCTCGTCCCACATGCCGAATCGCACCATGACGAAGTACGGCATGCTGAGGAAAGTCTCGTACAGCCCCCAAATGTTGCCAACCATGTCTTCCGGCACACCGCCCGCGACCTTGCGCGCGTCGGCGAATGCCTGCTGGCTCCGCCCCTGGAGCATCGCCGCCCAGCCCTGGAAGTGGACGTTGTGCGGGTAGTAGTTGAGTGGGTAGATCCCCTGCGCCCGGCATTGGGAGATATAGCCCTCGTCCGCCTTGGCGGCCAACGCATTGCAGTCATAGGCGTCGGCATAGCGACCAAGCTGAATATAGATGTGCGATGGCATGTGCACCATGTGACCAGCACCTGGCGCCAGTCGCAGCAACGCGTCCGCTGCCTTCTCGCCGCGTGCTGGTTCCGCGGCCTCGACCGCGTGGATGTAATAGTGCAACGCGCCCTCGTGCTCCGGATCGCTCTCCAAGACCCCTTCCAACACGCTCTGGATCTCGAGGGTGTTCTCCAAAGGCAGCCCGTCCCGCGTCCAGTAGTTCCACGGCGACAGCTCCATCAGGGACGCCGCGTACAGTGTCGCCGCGTCGTTGTCGTCGGGGTACTGCTCGTGCATGGCGCGCATCGCATCCGCGTAGGCGCGGTCGAGCGCCACCCGATCCGCCTCCGGGTTGGCGGCATAGCGCTTGGCCAGCGCCTCGATATAGCCCCGCTCCGCCGCCGGAGCCTTGTCCTTGCGCGCAACCGCCAATTGCATTGCCTCGTATGCCTGGGCCATGACGTCCTTCTGCATCGGCAGATTGATGTTCGGCCCCAGCACCAGGGCCCATCCCCAATAGGCCATGGCGCAATCGGGATCGAGCCGCGCCGCCTCCTTGAAGGCGCGCAAAGCCTCCTGGTGATTGAATGCAAAGGTGAGCTTGATGCCCTGATCGAAGAATCTCTGGGCGGCCTCGGACTGGGTGGTGACCGGATGGTGGTGGGTTCCGATGCCTTCGAGGTTCGGTGCAATCGCCGCCTTCGCGCGGCGCGGATCCTCGCGCAAGGCGCGCTCGTCGAAGACGCCGGCGACCTGCGCCTGCGCTTGGCTCGCCACCAGGGCGACGAATGCCGCAGCCACCAGCCGCGACGTGAGGGGGAACAAATTCACGGTTGTACCTCCAGTCTCGAGATACGCACTCAGTCCCAAAGGTGCTAGGAGCCCTTCTTGCTGCCGATGACGATCTCGGCACGTGTGGACTCGACGATGTCGAGGACCTCCTTCTGCTCCTGCTCAGGCACCTTGTGCTTGGCCAGGACGCCCTTCAAGATCGTGACCATCCGGTCCCACTCCTTGTCGGCAATGTTCAGATGGGCGTGCGAGTCATTCATGCTGCGGCCGCCGTACTGGCAGGAACCACCGGTCGCCTGGCACACCAGTGCCGTGACGTGGTACTTCAAGTAGGGCGCCGGCACGCTCTTGCGCGCCGCATCGATCGCCGGGTTCGCGTTCAGGACCGGGTCGGACTCGAGCGCGTCGATCAAGTCGCTCACCACGACCGAGATCGGCATGAGCCCGCCGAGTCGATCGTAGAGTGATTTCGGCGCTGTCTTGGGCTGTTCCTGGGCGGAGCCCACCGCCACAGCTCCGAGCAAAAAGCCAAGCATGAGTCCGTGCTTTCGTCGAGTCAGCATGACCGTGTCCTCCCACCGAGTCGCGTTTGGTGACCGCCTCGCTGGCGCCTCACTCCGGGGAATCTTAGACGATCCAGACCCATTGGTGGTGGCTGCAAATTCTGACCCCGTGATGACGGCGACGGGCGCAGGCCATGGCGCTGAGATCGCCCGGCATCCGAGCGAATCGAGGCTGCACACGCATTCGAGTCGCCCCGGCGGCGATCGCTTCCACGCCAAGCGTCGCTTCCCGTCTCACGGCCGCCGCCACCCCGGTCCGCGCACGACTCGACCCGGCATGGCGCCGGTGTGCTCGCCGGCGGCGAGCACCTGCACGCCGTTGACGAAGACGTGCTGCATGCCGGTCGCGTACTGGTGCGGTTGCTCGTAGGTGGCATGATCCGCGATCGTCCGCGGGTCGAACACGGCGATATCGGCGTGGAACCCGCGTTGCAAGCGCCCGCGCCGCCCGATCCCGAGATTCTCGGCCGGCAGCGACGTCAAGCGCCGGATCGCTTCCTCCAACGCGACAGCCTTTTCGTCACGCACGTACTTGCCGAGCAGACGGGCGAAATTACCGTAGGCGCGCGGGTGTGGATTGGAACGCAAGAACACCCCGGTGTTGGCCGGCGCGGCCTCGTCCGAGCCGAAGCTCATCCACGGCAACGCCACTTCTTGGCGCACGTTCTCCTCCGACATCAGAAAGTAGATCGTGCCGACGCGACTGTCGTCCTCGACCACCAAATCCATGGCCGTTGCCGCCGCCGACTTGCCACGCGCGGCGGCCACTTCGGCCAAGGTCTTGCCGGTGAGCGGCTTGAGCGCTTCGTTCTTGAAGGCAACGAGCAGCATGCGTTCGGGACTCGCGGCGATGAAGAAATTCTCCCACGCATCCGTCGGTTGGGTCATCTCGCTCTCGATGCGCGCCCGCGTCGCGGGATCGCGCAGCCGCTCGACCCATGCCTTGTGCCCGCCTTCCTTCGCCCACGGCGGCATGGCGGCATCCAGCCCGGTGGCGCCGGCGGTGTAGGTGTACATGTCGGCGCTGATGCGCAGCCCTTCAGCCCGCGCCGCTTCGATGCGCCCGACCACGTCATCCAGCTTGCCCCAGTTCGTGCGTCCGCCCATCTTCAAGTGATAGATCTCGGCAGGAACGCGCGCCTCACGCGCGATGTGGATCAGCTCATCGAGCGCTTCCAGCAACCGATTGCCCTCGCTGCGCATGTGCGAGATGTACATGCCGCCGGACTCGCCCGCCGCGCGCGCCAGCGCCACCAGCTCGTCCGTCGCCGCATAGAAAGCGGGGGCGTAGATCAGCGACGACCCCAAACCGAGCGCGCCTTCGGCCATGGCCACGCGCACGAGATCCTGCATGCGCGCGAGCTCGTCCGCAGTCGGCGGGCGATTGGCGTGGCCGAGCTCGTGGATGCGGACTGTCGTCGCGCCAACGAAGGAGGCAACGTTGGGCGACACTCCACGCGCAACCAGATGTTGCAAGTATTCACCCAGCGTGGTCCAGGTGACGTCGTAGCGAATGTCGCTCTGTTCGTCCACGACTTCTTGTTTCATCGTGTCGTTGAGCGGCCCCATCGACCAGCCTTCGCCGAACACCTCCAATGTCACGCCCTGACGGATGTCGCTCTGGGCGCTGCCATCGGCGAGCAACGATTCGGTGGCCCAGCTCAGCATGTTGATGAAACCGGGCGCGACGGCCAGACCACGCACATCGATCTCGCGCGCGGCGCGGGTGATCTCGAGCTTGCCGACGCCGACGATGCTGTCGCCTGCAATCGCCACATCCCCGACGCGCGACGCTGCACCGCTGCCGTCGTAGAGGGTGCCGCCGCGCAGCACCACATCGCAGATGATGCCGGCACCAGTTCCCGTGTCACCGCCGCAACCGAGAACGAGGACGCAGAGGCTTAGACCGCAGCCCCGGGCGGCGTTCACGCACCATTGCGCCACAGGCCAGACAGCGAGCCGGACGCGGTGTGAGATCGCAATCGTTGCGTTCGCCGGTACACCAAGGTCCGCGCGCACTCGCACACCTCCGGATCTGGGACGGTCGTACATCATGGTTCGAGCACGAGATCCTAACACTGGGAGGTCGAGTGGGCACAGAGCGCTTGGCGGACGCAATCGCGTCCACAGCTCCGGGCCGCCAACCACGGATCTAGGCAGCGCCGGGCCGCCGATGTAGTCTTCCCCGAGGCATCGTTCTCCGCCGGACTCTGGTGGCGTTTTCCTCCCCTCTCCCGCGTCGATGATGCCAAGACAAAGCATGCGGAGCGCATAGATCAAGATGCACGACGACGAAACCATAGTGCCCGGGATGCCCGGCGCCGGTCACCCGATCGGCTCACCGCGTCCACCCGCAGACGAGTCGCGCGATTCACCGGCACCCGATCCCGCGGCCGCATCCCCGGGCTCTGAACCCGACCTCACACCACCGAAGCAGGCGCGGCCCAACGCAGAAGTCACGCCGCCCGCGCCCGGGAGCAGCAAGTCCGGGTTGGGCGACAGCCTGATCCGTCACTACCGGCTGCTGCAGAGCATCGGCATCGGTGGCATGGGCGAAGTCTACGAGGCCCAGCAGCTCGAGCCCATTCGGCGTCGCGTCGCCCTCAAGGTCATCAAGCGCGGCATGGACACGGACGCCATCGTGGCGCGATTCGAATCGGAACGTCAGGCGTTGGCGCTCATGGATCACGAGTGCATCGCCAAAGTCTTCGATGCCGGCGCCACCCCCGACGGGCGCCCGTACTTCGTCATGGAGTACGTCAAGGGCATTCCCATCACCGAGTACTGCGACAAGCACAAGGTCAGCACCAAGGCGCGTCTCGAGCTCTTCCTGCAGGTGTGCGCGGGGGTTCAACACGCACACCAGAAGGGCATCATCCACCGCGACATCAAGCCCAGCAATGTTCTCGTCACCGTGCAGGAGGACAAGGCGGTGCCGAAGATCATCGACTTCGGTCTGGCCAAGGCGACAGCGCACGCGCTGACCGAGAGCACGCTGTTCACCGAGCTCGGCCAGTTGGTGGGAACGCCGGAGTACATGAGCCCCGAGCAGGCCGAGATGTCGGGACTCGATATCGACACCCGCACGGACGTCTACTCTCTCGGTGTGCTGCTCTACGAGCTCCTCGTCGGCACGCTGCCCTTCGATCCGCGGCTGCTGCGCCAGGGCAGCTACGAAGACATTCGGCGCAAGATCCGCGAAGAAGAACATCAACGGCCCAGCACTCGTCTCAGCGTCCTGGCTTCGGCGCGCGACGCGACCCCGCGACCGCGCGCCGAGATGGTGGCGCTGTCGAAACAATTGCGTGGCGATCTCGACTGGATCGTCATGACGGCGATGGAAAAGGACCGCACGCGGCGCTACGCCTCCGCCTCCGATCTCGCCAGCGACATCGTCCGCCACCTCAAGAACGAGCCGGTTCTCGCCGGCCCTCCGAGCTGGCGCTACCGCATGCAGAAGTTCGTCCTGCGCCACAAGTTCGGCGTGGCCGCAGCAGCAGCGATCATCTTGGCCGTGGTCTTGGGGATGGTGGGAACGACCGTGGGGCTGCTGCGCGCGCGGCGCGCCCAACGCCTCGCCAGCGAGGAGGCGGCGACGGCCCGCCAGATCTCCGATTTCCTTGTCGGCCTGTTCAAAGTGGCGGATCCCGAATCCACTCTCGGCAGCACGATCACGGCGCGTGAAATTCTCGATCAAGGCGCGGCCCGCATCGAGCGCGAGCTCCAGAACCAGCCAACGACGCAAGCGCGCCTGTTGTACACGATGGGCAATGTCTACAAGAACCTCGGTCTGTACGGCCAGGCGCGTCCGATGCTCGAAATGTCCTATCGGCTGCGCCGGGGCGGCGAAGATCTCGATCTCGCCTCGAGTCTCTCCAGCCTTGGTGATTTGGCCCGCCTGCAAGGCAACCTGGGCGTGGCGGAGTCGCTGTTGGTGCAGGCCGTCGCCACCAAGGAAAAACTCCTCGGCCCCGATGACCCCGAGGTTGCCTCGACCCTCACCGATCTCGGCGTCGCCTACACGGCGCTCGGCAAGTACCGAGAGGCCGAAGTGGTGCTGCAACGTTCGCGCGACATCCGCGAGCGCACGCTCGGACCACAACACCCCGATCTGGCTGAGAGCCTCAACTACCTCGGCGTGCTCTACTGGCGACAAGGGCGCTACGCCGACGCGGAGCCGTTGTACTTGCGCGCCATTCAGGTCTTGGAACGAACGCGCGGCGAGAGTCATCCGGACATCGCTCGCACGCTCAACAATCTGGGCATCCTGTATAACGCCCAGGGCAAGTACGCGGCGGCGATACCCGTCAACGAACAAGCGGTCGCCATCTACGAGAAATCGCTCGGACCCGAGCACACGCGCACGGCGCAGGCGCTCGGTAACCTGGGCTTGGTGCTGTACAACCAAGGGGACTACGCCGACGCCGCGCCTTTGTACGCCCGCTCCCTCGCCATCTTCGAAAAGCAACTCGGGCCGGACCATCCGAGTGTGGCAACGATGCTCAACAACATGGCCAATTTGAAGAAGGCGCAGAAGGACGATGCGGCGGCCGAGCAGCTCTTGCGGCGTGCGCTCGAGATCCGCGAGCGCGCGCTCGGACCCGATCACCCCGACGTGGCTTGGAGCGTGGCAGACCTAGGCGTCCTGTATCGAGATCGCGGCAACTACGGTGCCGCCGAACCCTTGCTCCGGCGTGCACTCGCCGCATTTGAACGCCTCGATCAGAGCGATGGCGTGGCGTGGTCGCTCAACGACCTGGCGATCCTGTTCACCAAGACAGGCGACTACCCGAGCGCCGAGATCTACTTCAAGCGTGCCTTGCAGACTTTCGAGACCTCGTTGGGCCCGTCGCACCCCGACCTCGCCGATTGCTTGCACAGCTACGCGACCCTGCTACGGGCGACGGGTCGCGCCGCCGAAGCCGAGGCCGCGGAACGGCGCGCGCTCGAGATCCGATCTTCGCGGCGCACGAGCTGATCCTGGGTCAAACTGCGCAGGTTCACCCCCTTTGCTTGACCCGACCTCAGGGGTCCGGTAACATCCCCCCAGTCCCCGGCACAAATCCGCCTCAATCAACGCTCGGGAGTGGCAACCGATGAAGTTACAGGGTCACATCGTCGCATTCATCAGCCTGACGCTCGTTCTGTTCGTCGGCTGTTCGCTCGAGGAATCTCCCACGTCCGCTCCGGCGCCGCGATTCCCCGCCACGGGGAAGGACGCCGCGACCTACACGATCTCGCAAGCCTTCCCCGGCTTCCAGGTGAGCTACACCGGGCGCAGCGTCGCCAACGGCAACACCACGTTCTCCTACTCGGTGTCCGGGATCGCCGACGGCCCCGCGCTCAGCCAGCTCGTGTTGCAGATTCCTGCCTGTGCCGGGGCTCTCGTGGCCTCCTCGCCCAATGGCGGCGTCGTCGGGCCCGATCAGCAATCCGGATTGAACGGCATCAAATGGGGCGACGTCAGCGTCAGTAACGGCCAGACGCAGACCTATTCCATCTCCTTTGCCGGCGATCTGCCCGAAGGTCTGATCCGCGTTTCCGCCAAGGTCGGATCCGACATTGGCCGCACCATTCTTCCTGGCCCCTGCCAGGGCTTCTGGGTCTCGGGATCCGTTTTCGTGGACCACGACTCGAGTGGCACGCGCGACCAGGCCGACGAGCCCGGGATCGTCGCCGACGTCACGGTGACCCTCATCGACAGCGATGGTAACGTGCGCACCGACATCACCGACGCCAACGGCGCCTATTCGATTCTGGCACTCGACGGCGCCCACGTCCTGACCGTCACCTCCTCCACCCCTGCCTCCGACTTCAACGAGGAGCTCTTCGATTCCTTCGCACCCACGAACGCGACGGTAAGGAACTTGGTGATCAGCGCCGACACGCCCGGCAACGATTTCGGCTTCGAACCCAAGGCGAAGCAGATCGCCACTGAGATCGAGCTCGGCATTCTCGTCACCAACGGTCTAGACCGCGGCTTCTGGATCAAGGTCGTGCGCGCGGTGTCGCGTGGCGGCACCTACGGCGGCTTCGATGCCACGGAAGTGCTCGGTTTCCTGGCGCAGATCGAGACGATGGCCTTCCCGGATCCGTACGCGTTCACGGATGGGAACGAGTTCGCCCAGGCCCTGGCGATTCTCACCGACGCGTCCAAGGTCCCAGTCGATCTCCTCTACCGCGAGCTGTTCGTCACCGAGTTGAACGACGCCGCCGGTCGTGGATTGATCGCCGATCAGACATTGCAGGATGTGCTGATCTCGTGGGGTGAAGCCCTCATCATCGACGCCAGATCGGTCGGCAAGCTGGGCACTGGCGACGACGGGCTCGACGCCAAGCCGGTGCCAGACATCGAAACCGATATCCAATCGGCGCTAAACGTGTTCAATAACCTGAACCAACGCGGTGGTGGGAGCATCCCCGACTGACACGGTCTGCCCACGCGGGCCCATGTGAAAACGCCGTGCTCCTCGGGGCACGGCGTTTTCTTTAGGCGGCTGGATCACCCGCGCCGTAGCACGAGCATCGTGCGGTCGTCTTGGGCGGGATGGTTGCCGACGAATGCGTCCACTTCGTCGAAGAGGAGTGAAACAATCGCGCCTGCGGGCTCGTCGCGCAACATTTCGAGCCGCTGCAGGATGCGTTCACGGGTGAAATCCTGCGGCGGTCGTGTTCCCACCCGAAAGGATTCGGGAATCCCATCGCTCCAAGCGCAGAGCGCCGTGCCCGGCGGCAGTTCCACCTCGGCGCTCGACAGCGGCACACCGATCGGCATCCCGAGCGGCGGGCCGGTGGACGTGAGTGTTTGCAGGGGCTTGCCGGGGACCAGGAGCACCGCGGGCTCGTGTCCGGCATTGACGTACTCGAATCGATGCGTTTGGGGATCGAGGAAACCCAGGAGCATGGTGACGAAACCATGCGGCGCCAGTTGCTCGCTCAGCACGCGTTGCAGCTCATCCGCGAGCTGCAATGACGAGCTCGCGTGACGGGCGAGCGCGCGCAGCGAAGCCAGGACGTTCGACATCAACAACGCCGCGGCCATTCCGTGCCCAACGATGTCCCCCAAGGCGTACAGATATCGTCCGTCCGGCAACTCCAAGGTCTCGTAGAGATCGCCACCCACCATCTCGCTCGGCTCCAGCCGGACGGCCACCTCGTAGCCTTCCGGGTGCCGCAACTTGGTCCCCAGCAGTTGTCGCTGGATGAGACCTGCCAATTGGATGTCCTTGCGTGAGCGCACGCGCGCCAGCTTCGCCGCCACCAGATCCGCCAGCAGTTGCAAGCGTCGCAGGTGCCGCTTGTCGAAGCCGTGGTGCGGATCCTCGTGGTCCAGGTAGAGAACTCCCAGCACCTCGGTGTTCTGCATCAGCGGCGCGATGATGGCGGAACGAATGCCACGTCGATAGGCGCTCATCCAAAGCGGCGCCTCGTCGGCGACATCGCGCACGAGCAACGCCTTGCCCTCGCGCACCACCGCATCCACCATGCTGCGACTGATCTCGAGATCGGGAGCCAGCTTCCGCGGCGTGTGGCAGCGCACCTCCGTCTCGCCAGCGGCGTTCATTTCCAGCAGACAGGCGAGGCGAAAGTCGAACAAGCCGGCGACGCGCTGGAGGCAGCTCGCACACACGTCCTCCTCGCCCTCGTCGCGGACGAGGAACTGCGCCAAGTCCACCAGTGCGGCCAAGAAGCCCGATTTGTCCGACCCATGGTGCACGCCGGTGTCCTGCGGGGACCAGATGAGCTGCGCGCTGTCGAGCTGTGAATCCGTCTTGAAGCGCGGCTGCGATCGCCCCGAGTCCCAGGAGTCGAGGGACGGCACATCCAATGGATTCGTGCTGGCGTTCTTGCCCGTCTCGAGTTCCTCGGAATCGTCGGGCTTTTCTCTCAGCAGCGTCAACTCGACGTCGCCGAAGCGGAGGCTGTCGCCCACCCCCAGGCGCCGCGTCGCCACGCGCACGCCGTTCACGAACGTCCCATTGTGTGAATCCCGATCCCGGATCTCGATCCGATCGCCATCGACATCGATCTGCGCATGCAGGCGCGAGACGGCCTCGGAGTGGAGAACGAGATCGGCATGGGCCGACGCGCGCCCCAAGAGGTTGGTTCCCGGGACCAACACGAAGGTCTGATTCTTGCCGCCGTGCGTCCCGACCAGCTGGTAGCCCATGGGGCCGGCCTTCCGCGGTTGCCGGTGGATCGAGCTCCCTGGGATGTGAGGCAACGTCGCGCTTCGACGATAGGCACGGCTGGCGGTGGCGTCAAGGCAACCGCTCGGAACACCGATCGGCTCGTGATACCATCTGTCTCGCGATCGATCGATGGCTTGCCGTCCCGCCCGGATACTCTCGCACCGACGAGGCATGGCATGGAGTACACGAACCAACCGCGCGTTCAACCGCTCCTCGCAGCGCTCGGACGGCGCGTTGTCATCCTCGACGGTGCCATGGGCACCATGCTCCAGGACTACCGGTTGGGCGAAGCCGAGTTCCGCGGCGAACGTTTTCGCGACTGGAAACGTGATTTGAAGGGCAACAACGACCTGCTCTGCCTCACCCAGCCGCACATCGTTCGGGAAGTGCACGAGGCCTTTCTCGACGCCGGCGCCGACATCATTTCGACCAACACCTTCACCGCCACATCCGTGTCGCAGGCCGATTACGCTCTCGCCGAGGTGACCTACGACATCAATCTGGCGGGTGCGCGCCTGGCACGCGCCGCGGTCGATGCGTGGAATGCACGCACGCCGGAGCACCCGCGCTTCGTCGCTGGTTCCATCGGGCCCACCAACCGCACCGCGTCGATGTCACCGGATGTCGACAATCCAGGCCTGCGCAACACCAGCTTCGTCGAGCTCGCGGCGTCGTACGGTGAGGCCGCACGCGGTCTCGTCGATGGCGGCGCCGATCTCCTGCTCGTCGAAACCATCTTCGATACCTTGAATGCCAAGGCGGCGATCTTCGCCATCGAGGAGCTCTTCGAACAAACTGGCGTGCGCTTGCCGCTCATCGTCTCGGGCACGATCACGGATGCCTCGGGCCGCACGCTCTCCGGCCAAGTGGTCGAGGCCTTCTGGTACTCGGTGCGCCATGCGCGCCCGCTCGCGGTGGGACTCAACTGCGCCCTCGGCACGCGCCAATTGCGCGCCCATGTCGAGGAGTTGAGCCGGTTGGCCGACGTCTTTGTCTCGGCGCATCCGAACGCGGGGCTGCCCAACGAGTTCGGCGGCTACGACGACACCCCGGAGATGATGGCCGAGGCGATGGCGGAATGGAGCCGGAGCGGCTTCCTCAACATCGCCGGCGGCTGTTGCGGCACCACGCCGGCGCACATCCGCGCCCTGGCGACGGCGTTGGCTGGCTTGCCGCCGCGGCCGCTGCCGCAGATTCCGGTGTGCACGCGTCTTTCCGGTCTCGAACCGCTGCGCATCGACGACGATGCCTTGTTCGTCAACGTCGGCGAGCGCACCAACGTCACCGGGTCGGCGCGCTTCCGGCGCCTCATTCAAGCCGGCGACTACGAGGCGGCGCTCGCCGTCGCGCGCCAGCAAGTACAGAACGGCGCGCAGATGCTCGACGTCAACATGGACGAGGGCCTGCTCGATTCCACCGGTGCCATGCAGAACTTCTTGCGCCTGGTGGCCGCAGAGCCCGATATCTCGCGCGTCCCGATCATGGTGGACTCGTCGCGCTGGGAAGTGCTGGAGGCCGGCCTGCAGTGCATCCAAGGCAAGGGCGTCGTCAATTCGATCAGCCTCAAGGAAGGCGAAGACGAATTCTTGCAGCGCGCGGCGCTGGTGCGTCGTTACGGTGCCGCGGTCGTCGTCATGGCTTTCGACGAGCGCGGTCAGGCGGATACACTCGAGCGCAAGCTCGCCATCTGCCAGCGTGCCTATCGATTGCTGACCGAACGCGCCGACTTTCCGGCCGAGGACATCCTCTTCGACCCCAACGTTTTCGCGGTCGCAACCGGCATCGCCGAGCATGACGACTATGCGCGCGCCTTCATCGCGGCGACGCGCGCCATCAAGCAGGCGCTGCCGCACGTGCGCATTTCCGGTGGTGTCTCCAACGTCTCGTTCTCGTTCCGGGGCAACGACCGCGTGCGTGAAGCACTGCACTCGGTGTTCCTCTATCACGCCATTCAAGCGGGAATGGATATGGGGATCGTCAACGCCGGGCAGTTGGAGATCTACGAGGACATCCCGCGCGAGCTGCGCGACCGCGTCGAAGACGTGATCTTGAACCGCAGGCCCGACGCCACCGAGCGTTTGCTCGAGATCGCGACACGCTATCGCGACGATGGCAGCGCCGCCAAGGTCACGGACGAAGTGGCGTGGCGGCAGCTGCCGGTGGACAAGCGCCTCGAGCATGCCCTCGTCCACGGCATCGCCGATTCCATCGAAGCCGATGCCGAGGAAGCGCGCGTGCTGCTGGGTCGCCCCATCGCCGTCATCGAAGGACCTCTGATGGCGGGAATGAACGTCGTCGGCGATCTCTTCGGCGCCGGCAAGATGTTCCTGCCGCAAGTGGTGAAATCGGCGCGCGTGATGAAGAAAGCGGTGGCGTACTTGGAGCCGTTCATGGCTGGCGAGCGCAGCGCCGCCAAACGCAGCAACGGCAAGATCGTACTCGCCACCGTCAAGGGCGACGTGCACGACATCGGCAAGAACATCGTCGGCGTCGTCCTGCAGTGCAACAGCTACGAGGTCATCGATCTGGGCGTCATGGTGCCGTGCGACAAGATCCTGGCCGCCGCCCGCAACGAGCACGCCGACATCGTGGGCCTGTCGGGGCTGATCACGCCCTCGCTGGATGAGATGACGCACGTCGCCCACGAAATGCAGCGCCTGGGTTTCGAGCTGCCGCTCTTGATCGGCGGGGCGACAACGTCGCGACTGCACACGGCGGTGAAGATCGACCCCCAGTACCAGGGACCGGTCGTGCACGTGCTCGATGCGTCGCGCGCGGTCGGTGTGGTGGGACACCTGCTGGCGGCTGCCCGCCGCGACGATTTCGTGCGCAGCACCAAGGACGAATACACTGTCATGCGCGAGCAGCGTGCCGCGCGTGACGGCGCCGGCAAACTACTGCCGCTGGCCATGGCGCGTGAGCGCGGGCCGGCGCTCGACTGGAGCTCGTATCACGCCCCGCGACCGGGTTTTGTCGGCACGCGCACCGTGTCCCCGGCGCCATTGGCCGAGCTCGTGGCGCGCATCGACTGGACGCCGTTCTTCCAAACGTGGGAGATCGCCGGGCGTTTCCCGGCGCTGCTCGAGGATGCGGTGGTGGGCCCGGCAGCGCGCGCATTGTTCCGTGACGCCGAGCAGATGCTGACGCGTGTCGTCGCGGAATCTTGGCTCGAAGCGCGCGCCGTCTTCGGGTTCTTCCCGGCCAATGCAGTCGGCGACGATGTCGAGATCTATACCGGCGAGGACCGACAACAGGTTTCGGTACGATTGTGCTTCTTACGCCAGCAGGTGATGAAGCAATCCGCGGGCAGCGCGGCGTCACCCAACCTGTGTCTTGCCGATTTCGTCGCGCCCAAATCGAGTGGCATCCGCGATACCATCGGTGCCTTCGCCGTCACCGCCGGAATCGGGATCGAGACGAAGCTCGCCACATTCGCCGCCGAGCATGATGATTATTCCAGCATCCTGCTCAAGGCGCTGGCCGACCGCCTCGCCGAAGCATTGGCCGAACGCTTGCACGAGAGAGTGCGCCGTGAAGATTGGGGCTATGCAACCGACGAGAGCCTCGACAATGACGATTTGATTCGTGAACGTTACCGCGGCATCCGACCGGCGCCGGGATATCCGGCCTGTCCCGATCACACCCTCAAACGCGACATTTGGCGTTTGCTCGCACCCGACGCGCTGGGTCTGCACTTGACTGAAAATCTCGCCATGCTGCCGGCAGCCTCAGTATCCGGTTTCTATTTCGCGCATCCCCAGGCGCGTTATTTCGGCACCGGACACATCGGCCGGGATCAAGCAGAAGACTACGCGCGGCGTCGCGGCTTGCCGCTCTCCGAGGTCGAGACATGGCTCGCCCCCGTCCTCGCCTACGACCCACAGCGCGCGCCCACGCCTGTCGTGGCCACTCCCGCTGCCCGCGACTAACTCCCCGCACGTCGTGGCCCTGGCTCATCGCGGGCGTGGTCCTGGACCGGATTCCGCGCGGGCCGATTCCAAACGCGCCACGAGCCGGGCGATCTTCGGGTCGTTGGGCGCGTTCGCCTGCGCTGCACGCGCAACCGCCAGCGCCTCGTCGAGATGACCGGTGGCTCCGAGCGCGAGCGCCAAGTTCATGCGCACACCCGGGTGCTCCGGATCCATGAGCAACGCCACCCGGTACTTGGTGATGGCGTCGTCTGCTTTCCCCGCACGCAGGGTGTCGGTCGCCTTGTTGCTCAACGCATCCAGGAAGGTGGCGTCGAGCGCGAACGCCTCACTGGCGCGCGAGCGTGCCTGCCCTGCTTGCCCGGCTTTGAGCTCGGCCTCGGCGCGCTCGATCAGTGCCCAGCCAAGGTTGTTGGTGGTTTGTGCGCGCAAATCCTCGTCGCTCGACACGAGCAACAAAGCGTGCCGGTTGGCTTCGATGGCGCCATCGAGATCGCCGTCGGCATACAGCGCCATCCCCAGATTCGACTGCGCCAGATCGAAACGCGGGAAGCTCTGGCCAAGGACGATGCGTGCCGTGTTCTCCGGCATCGCCGGGTTGGCGTGCGTGTAGACGAACAGCCCGATCGCTGCGGCAAACGGCATCCAGTTGATGCCGTGCTCCGCCCACGCCGGAATACGGCGCCACGAGCGGTTCCACCATTTCCCGGCCGCCTGCACCACTTCACGTCCGCCTTCGAGCCCGAGCAACATGCGCGTGGGCCGTTCCTTCACCTTCCAAATGAAACCGTCGTAGTAGAAGTGCAACAGACCCGATGCCGCCAAAATTCCGCCCCAGACGGGCGTGTCTGCGGCCGATTCCACCGGTTTCCAGTGCTTGAACGCCATCTCGAGGAAGTACAGGCTGCCGTACGCCATCACCAGCCCGACGTAGAACACAGCGCGCGCTTGGCCCTGGCCGAAGAGCGCGCGCGTCGCGCTGCCGACCCTGGCCGGCGCCGTGAGCGCGCGCTTGCGGTTGAACAACCACACGATGGTCAGGTATTGCACGTCGTGGAACAGCTCGAACATCAGGATGCCGACGAGCAGATTCTTGACCACGAGGCAGCAATACATCCAGAAAGCGAGACTCGTCACCAGACCGAAGAGTTTGACTGGGTTTTGCGGCGTGCCGCGCCGAGCGCAAGCGACGACATTGGCGACATAGGCCAACGTCACCACAACCGTGAGTGCACCCCACACGGCGCGCAAGCCCTCGACCCACACGAACGGGACCTGCGGTCCGCCCGACATGTAGAACGCTTCGAGCAAGAAATGCGTCCGCGAGGCGGAGAACAACACGCCCGCGCCGAACCACGCCATGCACATCGACTGGTCGAGCCGTGCGGTGAGGCGCGCGAAGGATTTCACCTTGGCGTCATAGATGCGGAGAAACCCATGCACCTGCATGAGCCCGTGCCAGATGCCCCATCCATAGGCGATGAGTGTGATGGCATGCATGTCCCGGTCGAGTACGGCGAACCCGAAACAAGTTCCCACCAGCACGATGGGACCGAGGATGAAACGCAGTTTGAAACGCTCGAAAAGATCGCGATCGCCGTATGCGCGCATCATCCCGGGCAGGTGGTGCCCGAGCGCGCCAAAGGCGGCGACCACGAGATACAGCTGGCTCGCATTCCAAAAGCGCTCGGCCAGGATGACGACGGGGAGAATGATGTACGGCGTGCCGATGAAAAGGAGGAAATCCCGCAGCCGGCTCAGGATCCAGATCGAAGCGGGGGATCCGGGCATTCCGGCCTGGACGGCGACCGCCGATGCTGCATTCGCCGCGCTCACGCCGTCTCCTTTGGAGCCCGTGGGCCCGAAAAACCCACGCAGGGAGGGCTTTTCATGGTAGCGGCCGGCGCTCGAGGGGTCAAGACCAGCCCAGTTTCACGCCCAATGCCTTCGCGGCCGAGGGATTTGGCGAACACACTTGAGCCCCGACTCGATCGGGATTAGACTCGGGGTTCGAGACCTCGCTGAATGCAGGGATGCGGTGATGTCGAACACGAACGATGTCAGCACGGCAGAGATCCCACTCGGGCCGGATCCGCGCCGGCCCGAGCAGGATGATTCCACCACGTCGCTGCACGCCGAGATCTCGGCGCTCTCCCTCACGGGCAAAGTCCGCACCAACAACGAAGACCATTATCTGGTGACGCGCATCGGCCGATCGCTGCACACCCTGATGACCAACCTCCCGGAAGGCCTCGTGCCAGACCGCTCCGACACCACCGGCTTCACCATGGTCGTCGCCGACGGCATGGGCGGTCATGCAGCCGGCGAGGTCGCCAGCCGCATGGCGATCGGGACTCTGATAGAAATCGTGTTGGACGTCCCCGATTGGATCATGAATCTCGAAGGCGACAACGCCGAGCGCATCAAACAACGGGTGGCGACCTACTACCGCAAGGTGGACCAGACCTTGGCCGAACACGCGCGCAAAGACAAGAGCCTCTCCGGGATGGGCACCACCATGACCATCGCCTATAGCATCGGCGCCAATCTCTTCCTCGCCCATGTCGGGGATTCCCGCTGCTACCTGTTCCATGATGGCCACCTGCAACAACTCACCCGCGATCAAACCCAGGCACAGATGTTGGTGGACGCCGGCCTCTTGCGCCGCGAGGAAATGGCGACGAGCCGGCTCAGGAGCGTGCTCACCAACGCCCTCGGCTGCGGCGACCCGTCTTTGGAAGTGGAAATGCAGCGCCTGCATCTCGGCGCCGGGGATCGCTTGATGCTGTGCAGCGATGGATTGACCGACATGGTCGACGATCCATCGATCGCCGATGTGCTGTCCCATCCCAATGGTCCTGCCGTGGCATGCCGTGCTCTGGTGGATTTGGCACTGGATCACGGTGGTCATGACAACGTCACCGTCGTCGTTGCCGATTACGTCGTCGACCCTGATTCCAACCGCGACTCAGTGGCTTGACCACCACCGCTGGCGACGCACCAACGCGTACACCGGCACGCTAGCGCAAACGATCAGAAGGCCATACGCCGCCTGCCGCCAGTCCCGCACGGCGCTCGCACCCGCCACTCCCAATGCGGTCAGAAGATAAAGAGCCGGAATCCAGGGATACGCCGGGCAACGATAGGGCGGATCTGCGTCGCTTTCCATTTCCAGCGTTGTTCCACGGCGTCGCAAGACGATCAGCGATGCGGCAGCGAGCGACGACAGCAACAAGATCGCGAGTGTCGCCCAGTTCACCAACACCTCGATGCGCCCGCTGAGACTCAAGAGCGCGGTCCACAGCCCACCCACCCACAGCGCCAGCGCCGGAACACCGGCCGTGTTCGTGCGCGACAGCGCACGCGGCGCCAGGCCATCGAGGGCCATGGCGTAGTAGATGCGCGCCCCGGCCATCAGCGTGACATTCGCCGAACCGAGCACCGCGAGAGCGACCAGGCAGGCGAGCACACGCTCGCCGCCAGATCCCAGGTACCGGTGCGCTGCCTGGGCTGCGGCCGTCGTCGACCCGGCCATGCGATCGTGTGGCACGGCGGCGAACAGAAGAACATTGAACAGGACGTAGAAGACGCAGACACCAAGCGTCCCCAACAGGAGGCCGCGCGCCAGGTTGCGCGCCGGGCGTCGAATCTCGCCCGCGACGTATGCGGCCGCGTTCCAGCCCGAGTAGGTGAAGAAAACTGGGATCATGGCGGCGGCGAACGCGACGATGGGACGCGCCCCCGTGGAACCTTCCACGCCGGGAAATGCTGCATGCGAGCGCCACACGTCAAGGTCCCACACCGCGGACCCCATGAACCAGCCGATCCCGAACAGCACTGCCAACCCGCCGACGGGCAGTATCGTCAACCATGCCGTGGTGCGCCCAGCGACGCGCGCGCCGGCGACGTTGGCCGCCGTCAACGCGATCACGACCACGGCCGGCAACAGACGACGCACGACATCCGGCAGACGCGCCAGCAGTGGCCATGCGGTCGTCAGATTGTCCATGGTGACGATCGCCATCACCGCTGCAGCGCCCGAGAACGTGACGATCCACGCCGCCCAACCGGTGAGGAAACCCCAAAGCGGACCGAATGCAACACGCAGGTATTGGTAATCGCCACCGGCCTGCGGCAGACGCGCACCCAGCTCGCCATAAACGGCGGCACCGCAGAGCGACAGCACACCGCCCAAAACCCAGGCCATGAGCGGCCACAATGTCCCCGGCAAGTGCCCAGCCACCAGCCCCGGAGTGATGAAGATTCCGGCGCCGACCATGTTGCCAGCCACCAACCACGCCGCATCGGCAGAGCCCAGCACCCGCTTGAGCATCCTGGCCCCCTCGCCGCGCCAGAGTCAGCGGTCGAAACGCTCACGCGCTTGGCGGCTGCAGAAAGGCACGAGGAAAACGAGAAGTGCGAGCGGTCCCGGCCCCCAGGCGAGAGCGCGCATGGAACCGCGGTCCACCAGCCCCCAAATGCCGAGGCCAGCGTTCGCCACGATGAAGCCGATGACGAAAGGGCGCACCCAGCGCCGGCGCTGCGCCAGGCCAAAGGCGGCGACGCCGGCGCCCAAGGCCTCCAAACACAAGAGCCACTGCAGCGGCCGGGCCGCTGTGCGCCGCAGGCCGAAAAGCGCCACCAGGACGATGACGACCAGCAACAATTGGAAGCTCGCGAACAAGAGCCGGAACATTTGGCCGCCACGCGCCTGTGGTTGTTGCTCCAAAGCGCGTTCCCGCGCGACCTGTTGCTCCCAGCAATACGGGCACTCGATGTTCTCGGCGAAGAAACGCCGGCCGCAGTTCTGGCACTCGACGAATTCCGACATCAGCCGCCGACCTGCACGAAACTCAACATCGTGCCGTAATCGCCGTTGTTCAGGTGATGGGTCTCGGGCTTGGCTGCCACCGCGGCGTCGATGGCCGCGTCGAGCCGCCGTTGCCAGTCGGGACCGTGCAGGTGTTGGCGGAGCGGCGCATCCTCGCGGCCGAACAAGCAGGTGCGGAGCTTGCCGTCGGCGGTCAGGCGCAATCGATTGCAGTCGGCGCAGAAATTCTGCGACAGCGGGTTGATGAACCCGACCAGCGGCGCCTCGGGAACATGGCGATCACGGTAGTTCCGCGCCGGTCCAGCATGCGAGCGTGCGCCCAGCGCCTCCCAGCGTGCCTCTCCACCCAACCGCGCCAGCACATCCTGATTGGAGACGAAATGATCGGGCTGGATTCCATGCGTGGCGCCTGTCGGCATCATCTCGATGAATCGAAGCTCGAGACCGCCTGCCGCAGCGAATTGCGCCAGGTCTTCCACCTCGTCGTCGTTCACGCCGCGCATCACCACGGTGTTGAGCTTGATCGGATGGAACCCAGCCGCGCGCGCCGCTTCGATGCCATCCAGGACCTTGTGCAGCTCGTCGAAACCGGTGATGCGTTTGAACGTCTCCGGCTTCAGGCTGTCGAGACTCACGTTCATTCGCCGTACCCCGGCCGCGAACAGTGGTGCCGCCAGCTTTCGCAAGCGCACCGCATTCGTCGACAGCGCCATGTCACGCACTCCAGGAAGCTGCGCCAAACGCGCGGCGATCTCCACCACGTCGGGACGAATCGTCGGCTCGCCGCCGGTCAGCCGCAGCTTCTCGACACCGCGACTGGTGAAACGTCCGACCAGCCGTTCGATCTCGACCGGCGTCAACACCTCGTTCATACGGAAAGGAATACGCTCCGGCATGCAGTACCGGCAGCTCAAGTTGCAACCCTTGAGGAGCGAGACGCGAAGATAAGTGAGGACGCGCCCGAAGCCGTCCTGGAGCATGGACTTGCTCTCCTTTCCAAGTGCGGGAGGCGCGGCCGTTTCCCGCCGCACCCTATCGGCTGCGCGCCGTGGGCTGGTGCCTGTAGGTCGCGCAGCTCGGAGAGTCTGCTGACGAGAAGATACCATCCCCGGTCGCATCCGAGAAGGGATCGCCCGGACGCTCGCCGCCTGACGCTCTGATAGGATCTCGGCATGGAATCCACGAGCGCACGAGTTCGAGCCCGCGCCGAGGCCGCCGGTTTCGATCTCGTGGGGATTGCACCCGCGCATCCAGCGCCGCTCGCCGATCTGCTGCGCACCTGGCTCGCGCGCAATATGCATGGGTCGATGCGCTACATGGAGGATCCCGAGGGGCGCCGCCACGATCCACGCACGGTTTTGCCTTGGGCGCGGTCGCTCGTCATCGTCGGACTCAACTACTACACCCCGCACGTGCTGACGCAGGATCCGGATCGGGGCGCCATCTCGCGCTACGCCTGGGGTGCGGACTATCACCGCGTGGTCCGGGCGCGTCTTGAAACCCTCCACGGCGATTTGGTCCAGATCGACCCCGCGGCTCGCGTCCACCCCTTCGTGGACACGAGTCCAATGCTGGAGAAAGGCCTGGCCGAGGCCGCCGGCCTCGGTTGGCGCGGCAAGCACACCAACCTGCTGCGCAAGCGCACCGGTTCGTGGTTCTTTCTCGGTGGGCTCGCCACCGACCTGGCGCTCGAATACGACTCGCCCGCGCGCGATCATTGTGGCACCTGCACGCGCTGCATCACGGCGTGTCCGACCGGCGCCATCGTCGCCCCCTACGTTCTCGACGCGCGGCTCTGCATCTCCTATCTCACCATCGAGCTGCGCGGCCCCATCCCGCGCGAGCTACGCCAGCTCATCGGCAACCGCATCTTCGGCTGCGACGACTGCCAGGATGTCTGCCCTTGGAACCGATTCGCACAGCCGACGAAGGTCGAGGGCTTCGAACCCCGCGACGGCAATCTCAATCCATCTCTCATCGATCTCTTCGCGCTGACCAAGAGCGAGTGGAACCGCCGCTTCAAGAAAACGCCGGTTCGCCGGGCGCACTACGATGGCTTTTTGCGCAATGTCGCTGTCGCGCTCGGCAACGGGGGGGCACCAGCCGCAGTGCCGGCGCTCGTCGCACGCTTGGATGATCCGCATGCGTTGGTGCGCGGTCATGTCGCCTGGGCGCTCGGCCGCATCGGCACCGCCACGGCACGGTCGGCGCTCGCGCGCCGCCGCGTCATCGAAGACGACCCCTGGGTGCTGGAAGAAATCGATGCCGCGTGGGGCGCGAGCGAAACCGCCGCGGCACCGCGGCGCCGCGCGCACCCGCTTGCCGAGGTGCCGCAATCATGAATGCGCCGCGCTCGAACCCGCTGCCTCGTGATGCGGTGAGCCTCGAACTCTCGGGCGACGCCATGCGACGTCTGACGGCACTTTGCACCCAGGCCGCCATCGAGCACGTCGAATCGCTCGAAACCCGCCCGTCGTGGGATCTCGCCGGCGTCGAAGAAGTCGCGGCGCGGTTTCGCGAGCGCCCACCCGCGACCGGCGTGGCGCTGGAAGAATTGCTGCCGTTGCTCGAAATGGGTGCTTCGAAGAGCTTCACGACCTCGGGCCCCGGGTACATGGCGTTCATCCCCGGCGGCGGACTCTATCCCAGCGCCCTCGCCGATTATCTCGCGCTCGCCTACAACCGCTACGTCGGCGTGTGGAACCCGGCGCCGGCGTTCGTCCAGCTCGAGCTCCAATGCATCGACTGGATCCGTGAGCTCGTCGGCTATCCGGAAGGTGCGCAGGGGCTGCTGACGACGGGAGGCTCGCTGTCGAATTTCATCGCCGTCGTCACCGCGCGCGCGAATCGTTTGCCCGAGAACTTCCTCGATGGAACCCTCTACGCGTCCGTGGACACGCACCATTGCGTGTCGAAAGCGGCGCTCCTCGCCGGCTTCCCGG
Source organism: uncultured bacterium (assembly GCA_964567755.1). Taxonomy (GTDB): domain Bacteria; phylum Krumholzibacteriota; class Krumholzibacteriia; genus DASRJW01. The sequence goes on along the minus strand of CAZMNW010000068.1, from coordinate 18,965 downwards.
AACGCAACCTGCGCCTCTTGCCTGTCGATGGGCGCCGGCGCCTGCGCCTCGACGCTTTGGCAGCGGCCGTGCGCGAGGACCGCGCCCGCGGGTTGAAACCCTTTCTGGTTGTGTCGAACGCGGGAACTGCCAACACGGGCGCCATCGATCCGACACCGGCAATCGCGGATTTCTGCGCTCAAAACGACCTCTGGCTGCACGTCGATGCAGCCTACGGCGGCTTCTTCCGCCTCGTCCCCGACGGCGAGACTTTGCTCCCTGGGCTCGAGCGCGCCGATTCGATCGTGCTCGATCCGCACAAGGGCTTGTTCATCCCCTATGGCACCGGCTGCCTGCTGGTCCGCGACCGCCAAGCGTTGCGGCGCGCACATCAGTCCGGTGCCGATTACCTCCAGGATCTGCAGCTGCCAGACGGAGCGGTGAGTTTCGCCGACGTCTCCCCCGAGCTGTCGCGGGATTTTCGCGGACTGCGCGTGTGGCTGCCCTTCAAGCTCTTCGGGGTCGATGCCTTTCGGGACAACCTGCGCGAGAAGCTCGAGCTCGCGCGCTGGGCGCACGCGGAGTTGAACGCCACGCCGGGATTCGAGTGCCTGGATGAACCACAGCTCTCGGTGGTCGCATTTCGTTATCATCCAAAACACGGGGACGTGAACGCGTTCAACGAGCGCTTGTTGTGGCGCGTCAATGACAAGCGCCGGGTGTTCATCACCAGCACACGCATCGAGGGCGCGTACGTGCTCCGCATCGCCGTTCTGAGCTTCCGCACCCACGGGCGCCACGTCCAGGCAGCCATCGAGGATATTCGGCAAGCCGCGCTCGAGTTGGACGCCGAAGGATGCACGTGAGGCGCACCAATCCACTGCGGCAGATGCTTCCCTGGACGCGATCCTGCATGGTGTGCGGCCAGGACAATCCGCTGGGTCTGCGGGCTCGCAGCTACCAGGTCGGCGACCTCGTGCAACTTCCCTTCACCACGCGCGTCGAGTACGCCGGCTGGAGCAACGTCATGCACGGAGGGTTCATTGCCACAGTCTTGGACGAGGTCATGACCTGGGCAGCGATTCTCGGCAGCAACACCCCGTGTTTCGCGGCGGAGTTTTCCATCCGTTTGCAGGAAGCGCTGCCGGCGTCCACAACCTGCACGGCGATGGCACGCATGCGACAAAACCGGCGTCGCGTCTTCGACACCGAAGCGTGGCTCGAGGATGCGGCCGGGCGCGTGTACGCGCGTGCGCTGGGACGCTATCTGCCTGTCCCTGCCGATCGGCTCGCGCACTTTCGTTCGGATTTCGTTACGTCGCCCGATTGCGTGGATCTGGATCGCATCTTCGCGGGGTGAAACCTCAACGGCCAATGCACGTGTGGGGTCGGACTCGCTTCACTTGTCCATTTTGATGTGGATGCCGCGATTCTCTTCCTCGTCGATGAGCTGCTCCACCGATTCGAGGATGTACTCGCCCGGGGCGCGCGGCAGCGTGGATTCGAAGCGCTGCCGGTAGGGCTCGAGCACCGCGGCCCACGCCAGCGGCATCGCGCCCTGGAAGGGAAACTCGTTGCCGCGGGCCGCATCGAGGGCATGGTTCACCATCTCCAGGGTCGTGTTCTCCTCCGCGCTGCGATCCGTCTTGGCCTCCAGGTCGCGCCGCGAGTTGCGCAGCTGTTTGACGAACAGACGCCGGTGCTGCACGCGGAACTCGTCCAGCGCGTCCGCCATGTCGTGGCTCTCGAACCACTGCGGGTCGAGAACGCGAGACGCGTCCCACTCGAGCCACGAATAGGCCATGAGACAGAACAAATAGGTGTATTCCCCTTCACCCATTCCCGTATCGAGAAGCCAACGCGCCCGTTTCCCGACATAGCTCGTCGCTTCACCGAACAAACCGACACCACCGCGCGCCATGCTCAGCCCTTCCACGATCTTCTGGAAGACGCTGCGTCCCTCCCAGGACCGGCCTTCCGCCCGACCAATGAACCCTTCGAGTCGGCCGCCGATCTCGCTCCGCGTGGTGAGCAAACTCTCGCGCACGGCCATGAAGAACTCGACGCGCTGGGGATGCAGCACGCCATCGAGGGCGGGAACATACTCGTCGCGCGGGCCGAAGCGTTCCAACAGCGTTTGCCGTGTCTGCTTGAATTCGTCCATGTGCGGCATTTGTCCCTTGACCCATTGGTACGAGATCACGCCGGCGACGACGAAGAGGAGGATGAGCGCCGCGACCGCTACACCGCAGCCGATGAGCAGTTTCTTCACGGTCGCCTCCGTTCCATGACGGGTGACGAGAATGATGTGGTGGGCCGCGTTACTTCCGCGGCGGAAACTCCGCCAGAATCTTGATGACGACGCCCTGCACGGCCTTGCGTCCCTCACCCTTCTGGATGTCGGTCATCGCCGCACCGCGCCAGACGCGCGTGTTGGTGGAAGCATCGAGGAAATCGATGGCCAAGACCCCGGAGTTGTATTGGGTCGGGTCCTGCGTCGGATTCCAATCCGTCGTCGAAGGCTGCGGGTTCGATTCGATCCGTTCGCCGACGCTCACCGCATACGTGAGCAGGTAACGGGGTTGATCGGAGATCTCGAACCCCTTGTCGCGCAGCTCCTGGTCCGCGGTCGCTTGAATGCGCCGGTGCAGGTCCTCGGGATCCTGCGCCTCCACCGGGAAGATCGCCTTCGGCGAGATGTCCATCCACTTGTAGGTTTTGGCGCCGGAAAAATCGGCCGCCCGATCATAGTTCGTCATGACGTCGATCTGCCTGCCCGCACACCCACTCAAAAGTGTCGCAACCAGAAGCGAACAAGGAATCATTCTGTTCACGGCGATCCTCCACTCCAGCGCGGCTGCATCCCAAGGCCAGACGCCCGGGAGCTTGCAGAACGAACCGCCAGCCTAGGGTGCGCTCGCCGCCTGGTCAACCCGGGCCGGCAGCGGCCGGTGTCGAGAATTTCGACACCAGGCGGAGGGCGAGTCGAAAAATCGCGACCAAGTAGAGCACGAGAACGGTCCAGAGGATCGGCATCGACACGCGTTCGCCGCCCGACAACGCTGCGTTCATCACCAACTGCATGACGACGACGACGAAGGCCTGGGTGCAGACCCCGATCCAGCCGAGCTGGCGCTCGATGGCTGCGAGCGTACGCTGGCGCCTCTCTGGTGCCAGCCAGGTTGTCCTGTTCGCCATGTGGAGGCCGGCGCTCGGCAGCTTGCCAATCCACCGTGGCAGCAAATGGCAGGCAACGACGATGATCGCCGCGACCGCGATGTAGGTGGCGAGAAAACCGGCGCGCGACATCCACCCGGCGGCCACGCCGCGGAGATCGAAATCGCTGGGCACGCGATCTGGGAGCCGCGCGTAGTAGAAAGCCATCTGGGCCGCCGCGAGCGCCAGAACGAGAACCTGCACCAGCCATGGCCGCACGGCCTGTCCCCTCCCCGCGAGGGCCTCGTCGTCTCGAGAATCGTCCCCGCAAACCGCGGCAAGGCTAACCCGATGATTCGAGTCGGACAAGCTCATCGTCGCTCTACATCTTGGCACTGCACACCCGGCGGGCGGCGCGCGCGGCGAGAATCGACCGTGCGAGACGAAAAAGTGTTGCTTCGACTTTGCGCCTCTCCTACACTGCGCCCGCTCGATACCACATTAGTCCCACGAACCCGAGGAGGTGGCAGCCCCACACGCTCCTTTGGTCTTGCCTCCGCTTCATTGCGTTTCAACGGTCGTCGTTTCAAGCCGGGCCGATGGCTCGCCGCACCGACCCGTACGCTCGGAGGTCTGTTATGCGCTGCACGACTCGAGTCGCTTCGTGGGCTCTCCTCGCAGCCTCGACGCTCTTTTCCACGGCTCTCGCCCAACCTCCTCCGCGACAAATCCCCGGTGAAGTCCTGATCAAATGGAAGAACACAGCCCCTGCCAATGAACGCGCCAAGGTGCGCGCCAGCCTGAACGCGCGTCCCCTGCACGATTTCGCCTTCATCGGGATCGAACACATGGCGATCCGCGGCGCCAACGTCGATCAGGCCATCGCGCGCTTCCGCAACAACCCGCACGTCGAATACATCGAGCCCAACTACGAGATTCGTGCCGAGCTCACGCCGAACGACCCGCGTTTCCCCGAGATGTACGGGCTGCGCAATACGGGTCAGACCGGCGGCACGGCCGGGGCCGACATCAAGGCGGTCAGCGCCTGGGATGTGTTCACCGGCAGCAACGTCATGATCGGCGTCATCGACACCGGCGTGGACTACAACCACCCGGATCTCGCCGCCAACGTGTGGACGAATCCCGGCGAGGTCGCTGGCAACAACGTGGACGACGACAACAACGGTTACGTCGACGACGTGCACGGCTACGACTTCTTCAACAACGACGGCGATCCATTCGACGACAATGGCCATGGAACCCACTGCTCGGGCACCATCGCCGCCGTCGGCAACAACAATGTGGGCGTCGTCGGCGTCAACTGGAGCGCCCAGATCGTCGGCATCAAGTTCTTGAGCGGTGGCGGCAGCGGTTCCACTGCCGGCGCCATTTCCGCCGTGCAGTACGCCATCGCTGTCGGCGTGCGCCTGACCAGCAACTCCTGGGGTGGCGGCGGCTTCAGCCAAGCACTCCTGGACGCCATCAACGCCGCCGGTGCCGCTGGTCAGCTGTTCATCGCCGCTGCCGGAAACTCGTCCGCCAACACCGATGTCAGCCCTCACTATCCTTCGAGCTACAACACGCCGTATATCGTCGCCGTGGCCGCCTCCGACCACACCGACAACTTGGCGTCGTTCTCCAACTACGGCGCCACCACCGTGGATCTCGCCGCACCCGGCGACGATATTCTGTCGACGCTGCCAGGCAACAGCTACGGCTTGCTTTCGGGAACCTCCATGGCCACTCCCCACGTCTCCGGCGTCACGGCGCTGGCCTGGGGTCGGTTCCCGAACATGCAGAACCTCCTGGTCAAAGATCTCATCCTCAACAGCGTGGACGTGAAGGCCTCTCTGCAAGGACGCGTCCTCACCAACGGCCGGCTCAACGCGTTCATGACCATCGCCGATCCCGACACGATCCCGCCGGGGGCGATCACCGATTTGGCGACCAGCAACCCGTCGTCGAATGCGATCGCGCTGCAATGGACCGCGATCGGCGATGACGGCAATACCGGACGCGCTTCGCGCTACGACATCCGCTACGCCACCGCACCGATCACGGAGGCCAACTTCGGCACCGCGACGCCGGTGGAAGGGCCGGACCCGCAACCCTCGGGCTCGGCCGAGTCGTTCGAGGTCGGCGGCCTCGATTTCAGCACCACCTATTATTTCGCCATCAAGGTGCTCGACGAGTACGCCAATGCCGGAGGCCTGTCCAATGCCGCCAGCGGCACGACGCTCGGAGTTCCCGACGTCACCGCGACACCCACGACTTTTATGGCGGACCTCCTCACTGGCGCCACGGACAGCCAGCCCCTGACGCTCACCAACAACGGGGAAGGGACGCTGGACTTCACCATTCCGACCCCAGAGCTGGCCTTCGCCACGCCGGTGATCTACGACTACGTGCCGCTCGCCAAGGGCGAGGACGACTGGCGCATTGGCGCGCCGGTCACGGATGGGCAAGGCGGCCCCGATGCCTTCGGTTACCGCTGGCAAGACAGCAACGAAGCGGGCGGACCGTCCTTCTCTTGGGTGGACATCACGGGCGTGGGCTCGCTGCTCGCCCTGAGCGGCGACGACGCCATCTCGCCTGCCACCCCGATGGGGATCGACTTCCCGTTCTACGGCAACACGTTCAATTCGGCACGCATCTGCACCAACGGCTTCTTGTCCTTCACCGATGGCAGCACCGCATTCGGCAACCAGGTGCTGCCGAACTCGGGCGCACCGGCGAACCTGGTCGCGGCAATGTGGGACGATCTGGATCTTGGCGCCGTGCAGCGGATCTATACCTACAATGATGGCATCCGCTTCATCGTGTCGTGGGTCGGCGTGCCGCACTTCCAGAGCGGTGGTCCGTACACCTTCCAGGCAATTCTCTACCCCACGGGCGAGATCGTGCTGCAGTATCTGTCGCTGGCGGAGCCAACCAACAGCGCCACCGTGGGCATTCAGAACGCCACCAAGACCACCGGGCTCACGGTCGCGTTCAACACGCCGTATCTCGCCAACAACCTCGCCGTGCGCCTGGCGCCGGTCCCGCAGTGGCTGTCAGCGACGCCAGCGAGCGGCCGTTTGTTCGCCGGTCAAAGCGCCCTGATCCAGGTGCAATTCAACGCCCTGGGGCTTCTCGGCGGCAACTATACCGGCACCATCCACGTGCTGAGCAACGATCCCGATGAGGGCGACGTGACGCTCGCCGCGCAACTGCACGTGATTGGCGCTCCGGACATCGCCGTCGCACCCAGCAGCCTGGATTTCGGCTCGGTTTTCGTCGGCGCCTCGCCGACCCAGACCCTTGCGGTGTCGAACCCCGGCACCGATGCTCTGATGATCACCGGCATCACCAGCAACGATGCGTTCGTGACCGCGGCGCCGGCGTCGTTCACGCTCGCACCACGGGCGGCGCAACTCGTCACCGTCACCTATCATCCGACGGCCGTGGCGACGACCAATGCGACGCTCGCCATCGCCAGCAACGACCCGGACACGCCGATCAAGATGGTTGCGGTGACGGGCGCGGGAGTGCCGGCACCGAACTTCGCCGTGACGCCCGAGTCCTTCGACGTCGCGCTGCTTTCCAACACCGCGACGACGCGCACGCTGCAGATTTCGAACAGCGGCGGCAGCAACTACGTCTTCACGGCCGAAGCGCTGAACCTCTCGGCCTCGGGCACCGTGATCGAGTACGGCGACGCCGACAACGTCTTCATCGACAAAGACATGCAAGACGTGCTTTCGGGACCGCAGCCGCTGCGCGCCGGCGGGCCGGACGTCTTCGGCTACACCTATCAGGACAGCGACGAACCCACCGGGCCCACTTTCAGCTGGGTGGACATTCGCTCCGTGGGCACGCAGATCGTCATGACCGGGGACGACGTCAACACGGGCCCGCACCCCATCGGCTTCGCCTTCCCGTTCTACGGCAACACGTTCAGCAACTTCCGCATCTCCACCAATGGATTCGTCTCGTTCACGAGCACACTGTCGGCGCTCAGCAACACGGCGTTGCCCAACAGTGGCAGCAGCGTGCCTGAGAACCTGCTTGCCGTGTTCTGGGACGACATGAACTTCGGCACGGTGCGGCGCGCCTACTACTACAACGATGGCACGCGCCTGATCATCCAGTACCAGGACGTGCCGCGTTTCGGATCGGCCGAAACGGCGCGCCCCAACACCTTCGAGATCATCCTGTATCCGACCGGCCAGGTCGTGTATCAGTACCTCTCGATCACCGCGGCGACACTCAATAGCCACACGATCGGGATGCAGAACGCGACCAAGAACGACGGCCTGCAGGTGGTGTTCAACAACAACACCTACATTCACAACAACCTGGCGATCCGCTTCCGGCCGCCGGCCAAGTTTCTGACCGTGACGCCGCTTGCCGGCACCGTGCCACCGATGGGCTCGCTCAACCTGACCGTCGGTTTCAATGCCGCCGATCTCTTCGGCGGCGATTACAACGGCGCCATCCGCCTGCGCGGCAACGATCCCGTCCTGCCGCAACGCGACGTCGCCTGCGTCCTGCACGTGACGGGGGTGCCGGACATCGCCACCGCGCCCGTGTCGGTCGATTTCGGCCCCGTCTTCGTCGGCTTCCCGGATCTGCACCAGTTGACGATTCTGAACACCGGGACCGACGTCTTGAACGTCACCAATATTGCGCCGACCCACACGGCCTACGGCGTGGATCAGACGAGCTTCAGCATCCCGCCGCTCGGCAGTGCTCTCGTCTTCGTGAGCTTCAACCCACCAGGGCCCGTCAGCGTGCCGGCGCAGTTGGAGATTTCCAGCAACGACCCGGACACACCCAACCTCATGGTGCCGCTCACGGGTGAAGGTCTGATCCCACCCGACGTCGACGTGCCGCTGGATCCGATCGCGTCGACGCTGCCGATCCCGAGCAACGAGATGCACACGCTCACGATCTCGAACACTGGCGGCAGCGATCTCGACTTCGTGGCCGGTACCGTGCTCACGGCGACCTCGGTCCCCATCTATGACGAGGTGTTCCTCGGCAAGGAGGAAACCGACCCGCGGCCGGGCATCCTGGGTGCCGGTGGACCCGACATGTTCGGCTACACCTGGCGCGACAGCAACGATCCAGGCGGACCGATGTTCGACTGGGTGGATCTCACGACGATCGGCACGCCGCTCACTCTCACGGGCGACGACCAGAACCAGGCGGGCGTGCTCATCGGCTTCGCCTTCCCGTTCTATGGCAACACGTTCAGCACCGTGAACGTGTGCACCAACGGCTGGCTGTCGTTCACCAACACCACGACCGATCTGTCGAACGACCCGCTGCCGAACACGGGCGCGCCGGAGAACCTGTTGGCGGTGTTCTGGGACGACTTGAACCCGGGCGCGACGCAGCGTCTCTACACCTATCAGGACGGCACACGCTTCATCCTCCAGTACCATCAGGTGCCGCGATTCAGCTCGGGAGGGCCCTACACATTCCAGGTCATCCTGTATCCGTCCGGGCGGATCGTGTGTCAGTACCTGGACATGCAAGGTACGCGGCTCAACGAGGCGACGATCGGCATCCAGAACGCCGCGCGGAACGACGGGCTCACCGTCGTCCATAACGCGAACTACGTGGAAAACAACTTGGCGGTCGAGTTCCGCACCATCCCCGACTGGATGATCGTGTCGCCATCCTCGGGCACGATCCCGGCGCTGGGCAGCCTGAATCTTCAGGTGACGCTCAGCTCGCAGGATCTCTTCGGCGGCATCTACAACGGTTCGGTGCGGATCGCGAGCAACGACCCGGACGAGGGCGTCGTCCTCGTTTCGGCCATGTTGACGGCGATCGGCACGCCCGACATCGGGGCCGCTCCGGCGAGCCTCGATTTCGGCACGTTGTACGTCAGCCAGTCGCGCGACCTGGCACTGCAGGTACGCAACGAGGGCACCGATGTTCTCACGTTGACCGGCGCGTCGCTCGACAACGCGGCGTTCACCTTGGTCGGTGCGACGTTCCCGCTCGTCCTCGGCAACCACGGCACCGCCAACCTGACGGTGCGTTTCGCGCCGGCGGGCGAGTGCATTCCATGCAACGGCGACCTGGTGTTCGCATCCAACGACCCGGACGAGGGCATGTTCCACGTGTCACTCACCGGCATCGGGCTCATTCCACCGGAAGCCGAGGTCGATCCCACGGCTCTGCACGCGGCGACAGCGACCACGCTCGGGCCGACGGCGATGACCAAGACCAAGGTGCTGCGCTTGTCCAACACCGGCGGCAGCGACATGAACTGGAACGCCCAGGCGCTGAGCTTGTTGCCTGCGGCGCTCGACCTCCTGCCGTCGGCGGAGGAAGGCAAGGACCATCCGGGCGCGCCGGGTGTGGCGCCGCTCGCCTCGGGTGGCCCCGACGCCGCCGGTTATCGCTGGGCGGATAGCGACGACCCCGCGCAATGCCCGCCCTTCGAGTGGGTGGACATCGCCGGTGTCGGGACACCGATTCCGTTCACCGGCGACGACCAGAACCAGGGTCCGTTCCCGTTGCCGTTCCCGGTCACCTATTACGGCAACACTTTCACCGCGTTCCGGGCCTGCACGAACGGCTGGATCTCGTTCACGAGCTCGGCGACGACGTTCACCAACACGACGCTCCCGAACGCGGCCAGTGCCACGCCCGAGAACCTTCTCGCTCCTTTCTGGGAGGACCTGACGTTCAGCGCGGCGGGGGACGTCTTCTATCACTACGACGGTGAGAAGTTCATCATCTCGTACGTGAATGTCCCGCGTCTCACATCGGGCGGCCCGTACACGTTCCAGATCCTGCTTTACCCGAGCGGGACGATCGACTTCCAGTACCTCGACATGCAGGGGACCCGCCTCAACGAGGCCACGATCGGCATCCAGAACGGCGCCAAGGATATCGGTCTGCAGGTCGTATTCAACGCCAACTACGTGCGTGACGATTTGCGGATTCGGTTCTCCAACAATCCGGGCTGGCTCACGGTCGCACCCGCGAACGGCACGGTGCCCGCAGGCGGTCACGTGGATCTCAACGTGACCTTCGACGCCGAAGGACTCGCCGACGGCGACTACGCCGGTGCCGTTCGGATCGCGAGCAACGATCTCACCGATCCAGTCATCGACGTGCCGAGCACGATGCACGTGGGCGTCGTCTCGGTTGCGTTCGATCTGGATCCGAACAGCCTGAACCGGAACTCCAACGGCAACTGGGTAACGGGTTGGGTGGAACCGACCGCCGGGTACGATCCGCACGCGATTCTCAAGCAGTCGTTGTTGTTGCAACGAACAGTCCCCGTGGCTCCGAACTCACCACAAGTTTCCTACGTGGACAAGGACGCGGACGGACTCCTCGAGGCACAGTACAAGTTCGACCGTTTGCAGCTAGCCGCACTTCTGCCGACCGGAAATGCCGTGTCGGTCGAGGTCATCGGCGAACTCGAAGATGTGACCTGGTTCTCTGGCACGGACGTTATCCGTGTCCTCAAACCGCGGGTGACGACCGCAGCTGGCATGGACGAAGGCACGAAGGACAACCCTCCCTCGTACGGCATGGGCCAACCAGTCGCGTTTGCCTGGGACGATCCGGAAGGCGCGACCCCTGGCTACTACGACCTGTGGTTCTCAGCCGATGGCGGTCTGTCGTGGACGCTCGTCGCCGGCAACGCCGTGATGAACCAGTACGCCTGGATCGTTCCCGAGGAGGAGACCACGAGCGGATTGATCGAGCTCGTCGCCATGGACGAGCAGGGCATCATGGGTTCGTGGATCTCGTCACTCTTCCACATCGCCGGCAGCCCGACCGACGCGGGCCCGGCAGCACTGCCCACCGAGTACTCCGTGCGCTCGGTCGGCGCCAACCCGGTCGTCAATGGCGTGGCCAACATCGAGCTGGCGCTGCCTCAGGATGCTCCCGTGAACGTGCGGATCTACGACGTCCGCGGTGCGCTCGTGCGCAGCCTGGTGACGTCGCGGCCGTTCCCCGCGGGCCGGCATGTCCTGGATTGGGATGGGCTCGACCGTGCCGGCGTTCCAGTGAGTGCCGGTGTGTATTTCGTCCACGCGCAAGCAGGCGAGCGGGACCTCAAGGTCCGGTTCACATTCTTGCGCTGACGCCGCGCGTCGTCACATGAGCGACGCCGGTCGGTGAAACAACGCCCCGGGGGTTCGAAGCCTCCGGGGCGTTGTGTTGGTGCCCGACGCGCTTGCCTTCGCATCGCCGTTGGCGCACGATTCGCCAAGACCATTCGTGGTTCCATCGCTGTTCGGCTCGCCGACCGGAGGTCTCGGATTGCAGCTCGATCCGCAGCGCGACATCGGCAAGTTACTCGTCGTTGCCGGAGCCATCCTCGCCATCACCGGCCTGCTGCTCAGCTTCGGCACCAAACTGCCGTTCCGTCTCGGCCGGCTTCCGGGCGACATCGTGATCAAGCGCGATGCATTCACTTTCTTCTTGCCGCTCGGCTCTTCGATCCTGATCAGCGTCGTGCTCACTTGCGTCGTCTGGTTGCTACGGCGCCGGCCGTGAATCCCACCCCAAACCCTCGCCCTCGGGCCCTGCCCCTGCGCTGTACGCGGGGCGCACCGCCGCAGTATGCTTAGAAATCCGTGCCTGGGCAGGCAGTGTGACTGGAGACCTCGAGAAGCGGAGGCGCCGTGATCGGGACGTTGCGGGATCAGAGAATCTGCGTCGTGGGCCTGGGGTACGTGGGGCTGCCGCTCGCTGTCGAGTTCGCGCGCCACCACCGCGTCACGGGTCTCGACATCGACGCGAGCAAGATCGAGGAGCTGCGTCGGGGCCACGACCGTATGCAGGAAGTCGATGAGACGCAGCTCCGGGCCGTGACGATCGACTACACCTCGGATCCGGCGCGTCTGCGAGATGCAGAGTTCGTCATCGTCTGTGTGCCTACGCCCATCGACGCGCACAACAATCCTGACTTGGCGCTCATCTGCGATGCCAGCCGCATGGTCGGCCGCAACCTCGACAGTGGCAGCACGGTGATCTACGAATCCACCGTCTACCCCGGTGTCACCGAGGAAATCTGCCTACCGATCCTGGAGCAAGAGTCGGGCAAGCGCTGCCCGGCAGATTTCACCATCGGCTACTCCCCGGAGCGCGTCAACCCGGGCGACCGCGAGCACACCATTCCCAACATCGTGAAGATCGTCGCCGGCTGCGACGCGCGCACGACGGACCGCGTCGCCGCCCTTTACGGCAGCATCATCCAAGCGGGAGTGCATCGCACGCCAGACATCCGCACCGCCGAAGCCGCCAAAGTAATCGAGAACGTGCAGCGGGATCTCAACATCGCGCTGGTCAACGAGCTGGCCATGATCTTCGAACGCATGGGCATCCGCACCCGGGACGTCATCGAGGCCGCTGGCACCAAGTGGAACTTCCACAAGTACACGCCGGGTCTCGTGGGCGGACACTGCATCGGCGTCGATCCGTACTATCTGACGCACAAGGCGCAGGAGCTCGGCTACCACCCGGAGATCATCCTCGCCGGGCGGCGGCTGAACGACAATATGCATCGCTATGTCGTGGCGCGCCTCGTGCGCGAGCTCAACAAGAAAGGTGTGGCGTCCGCCAACGCCACGGTTCTGGTGCTCGGGCTCACCTTCAAGGAGAACTGCTCCGACGACCGCAACAGTCGCGCCCGACACTTGATCCGCGAGCTCGAGACGTATGGCTACAAGGTGCTGGGATGCGACCCGTGGCTCCACGACGCGCGCATTCGCCAGCGCTTCGGAGTCGAGCCCGTGAGCCTTGCTGAAGCGAAATCGCGCCTGGCTGGAGGCGCGATCCAGGGTGTCATCGTCGCCGCGCCGCACCGCGAGTTCCGCGACCTGGCGCTCGACTCCGCCACCGTGATCATCGACGTCAAAGGCGCGTTGCCGGGGAACTTCGACTCGTTGTGAGGTCGCGTCACCCTTTCGCCGCGGCGATCAACGATCGCACCGCGTCGACGGCAATGGCGATGACCCGATCGAGGCCGTTCTCGAACGCCGCGCCGGCCTGACGGCGCTGTCCGTCCGCATCGAACTCCTCGCGCAACGCCAGAATGCAACCGGTGCGCACGCCGCGCAGACGACCGACGACGAACAACGTCGCCGCCTCCATCTCGATCGCGAGGACGCCGGCGCGGCGCATCGTCTCTTCGCGCGCGCGTGCCGCCGCGCCGACCCAACGTCCGGCATAGTAGGCATCCGAAGAATCGACGATCCCGACATGCAATGGATGCGCGGCGCGTTGCGCCGCGTCGCGCAATGCTTCGACCACGGCGAAGTCGGCGACCGCAGGATACGCGGCCTCGATGTAGGCATGCGAGGTGCCTTCGCTGCGCACCGCAGCTTGCGCGATGATCGCATCTCCAAGCCGCGGGCCCGGACCGACGGCCCCGGTCGTGCCGACGCGAATGATGGTATGGACGCCGGCGCTCTGCAGTTCCTCCACCGCGATCGCCACACAGGGACCGCCCATTCCCGACGACATGACCGACACGAGCGTACCGTCGAGCGTGCCCGTGATGGTGCGGTACTCGCGGTTTTCGCCCACAAGGCGCGGTTGTTGCAGATGCTTGGCGATGCGCTCGACGCGATCCCGATCGCCGGGCAAGAGGACGTAGCCTCCTACCTCGCCGGGCTGCACACGAATATGGTAACGGGGATCTTCGCTCATGGCCGCGAGTGTGCCCGACGCCACGGTGGGCGTCAACGGCGCCGAATCGTGCTCAGACGTTGAACGACTTGCCGCAGCCGCAGCTGCCGGACGCATTCGGGTTCGAGAAGCGGAAGCCGGCACCGGTCAAACTCTCGGTGTAGTCCACCTGCAAGCCGGCCAAATAGACGGCGCTCATCGGATCGATGACGACCTCGACATCGCCCTGCGCCACCACCGTGTCATCGTCATGCTTGTCGTCGAAGGAGAAGGCATACTGGAACCCAGCGCAACCGCCGCCCTCGACGTAGAGCCGCATCGTCTTGCCATTGGCTCCAGGATCATTGGCGAGGATGCTCTTGATGCGGCTCACGGCAGGCTCGGTGAGTGTGATCATTGCATGCTCTCCTTGCGTCAGTGTTCCGTTGCTGCGTTAGGCCGATCGACTACGAGATCGAACGGCCGAAGGTAGCCGCAGCCTTTGCAACCTTCCGGGGCTTTACCGTCGAACAGCTGTCGCACCGCCACTGCAGCGCTCCCACAGTCGAACTGGCCCGGGCTCACGTTGTTCGTCCCTCGCAGCGCGCAGCCGCGCAACGCCCAACAGGGCAAGTAGTGCAGGAACGCTTGAATGCCGGCGAGGCTCACGCCGCCTGCGTGGTTGATCTCGCGGATACAACCCAGCCAACGCAGATCGTCATCCGAGTAGCGACGTTGCTGGCCGCGGCGCTCCGGGACCAGCAGGCCCAGCCTCTCGTACAGCATCAGGGTGCGGGGGTGCAGCCCCACGCGCCTGGATGCTTCCGCGATTCGGTAGCGGGCCGCCGCTTCCACAAGCCCTTGGCGCTGCTCCATCCTCCCAAGGTACGACCTGATAGCAGGTGCTGTCAACTTTCTGCCAAGGGCGCCGCCCGGCGCACGAAGAGGCTGAAGCTCATGCGGACTGGGTTGCGCTCGTCGGCAGGCTGCTCGATGCGCTGGGCCTCGTTCCAAAGAGCGGTGTCGAGCGCCGGGAAGCGCGTGTTGCCATCGATTTCCTCGTGTACCCAGGTCACGTACAGCTTCTGCGCCAGGGGCAGGAACAGTGCGTAAATCTCGCCGCCGCCAATCACCATGATCTCATCGGGATCAGGGACGATCTGGTCGCGCGTTGCATTCGCGGGCGGTGGTGCGGACGCGGCATCCCCTGCCGCGGGCCTTGCGTCGCGAGTTTCGGTCATCGCCGTTTGCGCCGCAGCCAGTGCAGCATCGACACTGCGGACGACCACGCACCCCAGCGCCACGAATCCTTGCCGCGACAGCACGATGTTGGTGCGCCCGGTGAGAGGTTTGCCGATGGACTCGAAGGTCCGGCGGCCCATGATGACTGCGTGTCCCAAGGTCAGGCGTTTGAAATGACGCAGGTCGGCCGGCAGCCGCCAGGGCAGCGTACCATCCCGGCCGATCACCCGCTCAGGTGTCATGGCGACGACTAGCGACACTTTCATAGTTCACACCGCGATGGGAGCCCGGATGGCCTCATGACAGACGTAGTCGCGGATCTCGATGTCTGCAAAGTGAAAGGCATCGAGACTGCGCACGGCGGGATTGAGCCACAACGTGGGCAGTGGGTGGGGTGCGCGGCCCAACTGCAAATCCGCTTGCTCGAGATGGTTCTGGTAGAGATGCACGTCGCCGAAGGTGTGCACGAACTCGCCGGGCTCGAGACCCGTGACCTGCGCCACCATCGCCGTGAGCAAGGCGTACGAGGCGACATTGAACGGCACCCCGAGGAAGACATCGGCACTGCGCTGATAGAGCTGACAGGACAACCTCCCACGAGCGACATAGAACTGGAACAGCACGTGACACGGGGGCAGGGCCATCGCGTCCAGCTCGCCGACATTCCACGCGCTCACCACGTGCCGGCGCGAATCCGGGTTGGTGCGCAGCTGCTCCACGACTTGCGCCAGCTGATCCACCTTGCGCCCGTCGCGCGTTCCCCATGAGCGCCATTGCGCGCCGTAGATCGGCCCGAGGTCCCCATCCGGACGCGCCCATTCGTCCCAGATGCTGACTCCCTGTTCTTGGAGCGACCGCACGTTGGTGTCCCCACGCAGAAACCACAGCAGTTCATGAATGATCGAACGGAAATGCAGCTTCTTGGTCGTGACTGCCGGAAACCCCTGTGCCAAATCGAAGCGCATCTGCCAACCGAAGACGCTGAGTGTGCCCACCCCCGTGCGGTCCGGCTTCGGGACCCCATGATGGCGCACGTGGGAGAGCAGATCGAGGTAGGGCCTCACGGCGCAGCCTCTCTCGTTTCAATGGTTTGCGACGGCGAGCCGAGCGGAGTTTGGCACCGGCCGGCGCCGCAGTCAAGCAGCAGTCCGGGCCCCGTGTCGCACGCGGCTCCGAGGATTGGCAGCGATCGGAATGCAACACCACCGGGCGTGGTTTCATTGCACAAAGCAGTGCCCGTGCAGCCGGAAGGAAGTGTGCAACGTGGGGCCTCGGCACATCAGGCCAAGATTCGTCCCCCAAGCATGCATTGCGGCAGCCCTTGCCGGCGCCGCAAGCGGCGAGCCAATTCCGATCGAGCTCGGACGGGTGCAGTGGCAACGCGGTGTCGACGCCGGTTTCGTCACGTCCCAGCAGAGCGGCAAGCCCCTCCTGATTCTATTCCAAGAGATCCCCGGCTGCGGCACGTGCAAGAGCTTCGGCTCCGGGCCTCTGTCGCACCCGCTTCTCGTCGACGCCATCGAAACCGAGTTCGTCTCTGTCGTCGTCTACAACAACCGACCGGGTGAAGACACCGCGATGTTGCAACGCTTCCACGAACCGGCTTGGAACAATCCCGTCATGCGTTTCTTCGCTGCCGATGGCAAGGAGTTGTTGGCGCGCCGGGATGGCATCTGGGACGCGGCCGGCGTGGCGGAACGTTTGATCGCCGCGCTCACAGCCGCCGGGCGCACCGTCCCACCCTACCTGAGTTTGGCCGCCGCCGATGTGCGCGCTGCCGAGGCCACACGTGCCACCTTCGGGATGCACTGCTTCTGGCAAGGCGAAGCCGCGCTCGGTGAAATCGACGGTGTGGTCGGCACGAAAGCGGGGCATCTCGACGGCATGGAGGTCGTCGAGGTTTCATACCTCGCCGACATCCTCTCGTACGACGACCTCTTGCAAGCCGCGATGGACTGTGATTGTGCCACGCGCGTGTTCGCAGGAAACGATTCGCAGTGGAACGCGGCGCGCAAGAAAGTCGGACCACGCGCGGTGCGGGTCGATGCCGCCTCCCGCGTCGCCGCAGCCTCAGACCAGAAGTGGCATCTGCGCCGTTCGCACTGGCGGTACGTGCCGCTCACGCCCTTGCAAGCGGCACGCGTGAATGCAGATGTCGCCACCGGCCGCGAGCCCGCCCGCTGGCTGAGCCCGCGCCAACGCGAACTAGAGCGACGGGTCGCCAAGACCGATCGCGACGCCCCGCACACCCTCGCCGGCCTCGAACCACCGCTCACCGTGGCCGACATGCATAACTACGAAACACGTTTGCGCGCCCGCTTGGACACCCCCCCCACGCATTGAAGGCTCTGCGCACAAGGAAAGACGGCCATGCCGGCGCACCGATGGGTCATGTCGGGGCGGCCCGTCTCGACATCTCCCGTTTCCCGCGGCCACGATCGTGACTTGCTCGGTCACTCCGGGCTGATATTCTCGCGATCATGGATCGACGCCTGACCCACATCTTCTTCGACGTCACCCACACGCTGCTGGACGTCCGCGGCTCCGTGGGCGAGATCTATGCCGCGCACGCGCGCGCGCACGGATTGCTCGCCCCCGCCGAACAAATCGAAGCTCAGTTTCAGGCTGCGATCGCAAGCGTGCCACAACCGCTCGCCCCCGGATTGAACGAGGACGAAATCCATGCCCGCGAGCTGGCGTGGTGGCGCGAGCTGGCGCTGCGCTCGCTCGCGCCCTTCGGGCCCTTCCCGCGCTTCGACGCCTTCTTCGCCGAGGTCTTCGAAGCCTTCCGAGGTCGAGAGGTGTGGGTGTTGCGACCGGACACTGCCACGATGCTGGCGGAGCTGCGCGCACAGGGTCGCCGACTCGGCATCATCTCGGACATGGATTCACGGCTCTTCGACGTGCTGCGTGCTTTCGGTCTCGACGCCACGTTCGATGTCGTGTGCTTGTCGTTCCGTTGCGGCTACAGAAAGCCGGACCGTCGATTGTTCGCAGCCGCCTTGCATCAAGCCGGCGCGCCGGCGGAATGCGCCGCGCACGTCGGCGATAGTCTAGGTTCCGATGTCCAGGGTGCTCTCGACGCGGGGTTGCACGCCGTGCATCTCGATGCGACGCGCACCGGCGGTACGCCGCCACGCGCGCACGTCGTGCACACTTTGACACAACTTCCAGCACTCCTCGATCGCCTCGACGCCGGACGCTGATTCAACGCGCTGATGCGCGCTCGATGCTGGCCGCAATGCCGGCAGCGGCACCCGCCTCCCCCACCGACCGGCCAGCTCCCCTCGAGCGCCTCGCCTTGACGGGTCGGCGAGCCGAGCGCATGCTTCACGCACATCATTCGCACGCCCCGTCGCCCGGCCTGCCACCACCATGATGTATCGAGCAGCGGTGCTACGCGGCGGCTTACAAAGCGTGCTACGCAGACCACCCGGTCGGCCTAACACAGGTGGGGCCCGGCATGGGTGACCGAGATAAGTCGTGAAACGAGGACAGCTTTGCGCGTGGTCGTCGCGGCGAGTAGCCACGCACACCGACCGCCGCGCGCTCTGTTTCCCCAGAAAGACGGAACCGTCGAATACTTGTTAGACCGCTTCGGTACGCACAGAAACCACAGGAGTCCGAACATGACAAAGCCGGTGATTGCTCCAGCGTTCTGCCAAGTTGCCTGGGTCGTCCGAGACCTTGCGGCCGCCGAGAAGTTCTTCGTTGAAACGATGGGAATCAGCCGCTTCATGCACATGGACAACCTCGCCGCAAAGGACACCGAGGGCACTTATCTCGGGAAGCCCGGGAACTGGGTCTGCAATCTTCACATCGCCTACGCAGGAGACACCCAGATCGAACTGATCCAGCCTGTCTCGGGGGCCAGCATGTACCAGGAGTCACTTGATCGACATGGTGACGCCGTTCAGCACGTGGCGTACTGGCTGGACGATGCGGACTATGAC
>CAZMNW010000067.1:0-47166 GCA_964567755.1 uncultured bacterium | reverse complement strand
TCGACGCTCACAATCGCCCCAGGACGAACGCATTCGACCCGGGGATACATCCGAGTACCCCCGAAATCGGGGTGCCGGAACTGGTCGAGGTCGTACTGTAAATTCACGAGCGAAGCGTCTCATTCACGTTGACAGGTTCCGAGGCACTCTTCACAATGGCGGCGGCCTTTGCCGAGTTCGAGAAGGATCTCATCCGCGAGCGGGTCATGGCAGGCCTCGACCGAGCTCGAGCAGAAGGCAAGCGCCTCGGGCGTCCCCCGCTCGACCGAGCCGTCATTGCCGAGATCCGCGGGCTGCGCCGTCGCGGTCTCTCGATCCGAGCCATCGCGGCAAAGATGAAACACTCCAGAGGCGTTTCCAGAAGTGTCGTCTCCAAGTATGCTACTAAACAGTGAATAGTAGAGGTCATTTCTATGCCCCGACCACGGAAACAGAATAATAACGGCGGGAATCTCGGCTTCGAGGACCAACTCTGGGCGGCCGCGGATGCGCTACGCAACAACATGGACGCTGCCGAATACAAGCACGTCGTCCTCGGCCGGTCGCATCAGTTTCGACTCGGTCATTGGTGGCGGAACGACCTTCCGGGTTACTCTTCCACCTGCCCGCTGCGACGCGTAGCGTACTGAACACCTCAGTCCTCCGTTCTTCTGCCGCTTACGCGGAGCACTCCGGATACAACCCTCTGCGTTTTATGGACAGCCTCCGTCACCAAGATTCCGGAGGTCGCTCGTGATCACCAAGAGGTCACCAGCCGTCCGCCGAACTCTTCGCCGAACTCACCCGGCATGACAGTCCTTCCCTTATCACGGAGAACGAGGGCCATGCCTGGGCCATCGGCATCCTCCCGGACACGGTCGGACTCGGGTTGCTGCTCAGCGCCTGGCTCGTGAGGTCGCGCGGCAACGGCGCAGGCCCCGGCCTGTCGCCGCGGAGATGATCGAAGCGGTTGCCCTCCTCCGTGCCGGGTGGCTCGTGCGCGTCTACCGGATGCGCACGATCGCGCGCCGGAAGGTTTGCTCCGGGGTCCGCATGCGGACCAGGTACACCCCGTTCGAGACCGGGCTCCCGCTTTCGTTCCGTCCGTCCCAGACGAGCGTCTTGTGACCCGCGGCCTGCACGCCGACGGCGAGCCGCCGGACGATGCGGCCCCGGACATCGAAGATCGAGATCTCCACCGGCCTGGACTCGTGGAGGCCCCACCGCAGCGTGACCTGGCTCGTGAACGGGCCCGGGATCCCCGCTCCCAGATAACTGTTGAGGGGTAGCGCACCTTCGCCGGCGAGATCGCTCGGGACGTCATCGTTGACGATGGTGCCCTCCCCGATGGAATCCGCCAGCGCAGCATGGAGCGATGCCGACAGGTCGAGGAAGAACGTTTCGTTCTCCTCGACCGCGGCGTCGCCGATCACGCGCACCGCCACGCTCCGCGTGAGGATGGTGTCCCCTACCGCGAACGTCACGCTCCCAGGCGGCGCGATCGCTACGTAATCCTCGCCGGCCGCGGCCGTGCCATCCCGCGTCCCGTACAAAACTTGCACCGGCTTCTCGCTACGCGCGGAGAGCGAAACGGCGAAGGTCGCGAGGGTGGTGTCGGCATTCCCCTCGGAAACCGACACGTCGTTCACGGAGAGGGATGGCTCTGCGTCGTCATCAACGATCACTGCGTTGCCGATCGAGTCCCCGACGACGGCGCTGAAAGCGGCTGCAAGCCGGACGTGGAACGTCTCGTCGAACTCATCCACGAGGTCGCCGAGGACGGGGACTGTCAGGGTACGCTGCGTCGCGAGCGGTGGGAACAGTAGCGTGTCGGGGCCGGCCGCAGTGTAGTCCACGCCGGCTGTGGCGGTGACGTTCTGCGTGAGGGCCACGACCCGAACCGCACTCACCGTGGCCGCGGAAAGGGTCACCGTGAACGTGGCGTTCACCGATCCCGCATCGCCCTCCGCCACCGAGACGTCGTCCACGCTGGCGACCGGGACGCCGTCGTCGTTGACGATCGTACCGATTCCGGACGAGTCCGCGACCGTCGCGTTCTGCGGCGCGGAGAGGTTCACGAAGTACGTCTCGTCCGGCTCGACTACGCCATCGCCGATCACTCGAACGGTGACATCGCGCGTGAGCGTCGTGCCTCCCGCAGGGAAGCTGAGCGCGACGGGAGGCGCGATCGCCACGTAGTCCTCTCCCGCTGTGGCCGTTCCATTCGCAGTCCCGACCAGCACCTCGACCAGCTTTCCGCTCGGCGCTGACAGCGTCACGGTGAAGGTGGCGAGCGTAGTGTCTGCGTTCCCCTCGGCCACCGACACGTCGTCCACCGAGAACGCCGGTGGCACATCGTCGTCCGTGATGGTGCCGACGCCCACCGAGTCGCCGAGCACCGCCACGCGCGGGCTTGCGAGCCGCACGAGGAACGTCTCGTCGAACTCGTCCACGAGGTCGCCCAGCACGGGCACGGTCACGGTCCGTTGCGTCGCGAGCGGCGGGAGGACGACCGTGTCGGCCGCGGACGCCACGTAGTCCGACCCCGCCGTCGCGGTGGCGTTCTCCGTGAAGGCCACGACACGCACCTCGCTCTGCACCGGGTTCGACAGCGTGACGGTGAAGATGGCATTTGTCGAACCGGAGTTGCCTTCGATCACCGTGACGTCCCCGATCGAGACCACTGGGGCCTGCACCGTCCGGAACTGCCGCATCATCTCGTTGTCCTCGTGCTCGAGGATGTGGCAGTGATAGGCGTAGCGGCCGGCGTAGTCCTCGAAGCGGGCGATCACCCGCAGCATCTCGTTGGGCTCGACCGGCGCCGTGTCCTTCCAGCCGGCCTCGCTCGCATCCGGCGGCACCGGCGGACCGGTGGGGACGACCTGGCCGTTCTGCAGCACGAAGGGCTGGCGGTCCAGCACCTGGAAGGCGACCAGGTGCATGTGCATCGGGTGCGACACCCCCGACTCGTTGACGAACCGCCAGATCTCCGTGGTGCCGAGCACCGGGTTCTCGGTGATCGACGAGAACGGCAGGCCGTTGATGAGCCAGATGTTCCCGCTGCAGGGGTTGGTCGTCTTGCGCAGCACGAACTCCCTGCTCAGCACCGCCTCGGTGCTGTCGATGCGAGCCACCGGGCGCAACGAGGAGGGAATCGGCGCGGTGTGGCCTTACGGCCGAGGAACTGGCCCGAGTATGGCGAGAGCGCCGGCATGTCGAAGTCCTGGAACTGGACCGCGAGGTCGGTGTAGAGATCGCCGCTCAGCGGGTTGATCTTGCCGCGAACGTGCACCGCACCGGCCGGGTTGAGTCCGCCGTCGAGCTTGACGTCCGCACGCTCCAGTTCATCCGATGACAAGCCGCTCACCTCGCCATTCAATTCGACGATCCCGGCCGCGAACGGCAGGATGAGCGAGAGGTCGGCGAAGTCGGCGGTTCCGTTTGTGAGCCGAACGACACCGATCTGCGTCGGAACCGGCGATGGTTTCGGTGGAGCCGCGGCAGCAGCCAGAGTCGTGTCCCGCGGCGGGATCATGAAAACCTCGTCGACGGTCGAGGCTTCACTTCAACGAACCCGGCGACGGCCCCTGTCAGAAGCAGCGAAGCAGCCGAGGGGTTGCGCTGATACTCGACAGCTCGAGCCGAAACGGGCCCGCCTGTCGATTCGAGATGAGCAAGCCCACGCTACGAACGTGTGCAGGAACGAGCGTCCCGCGTGTGGGGCTGCCGCGGAAGCGCGGGGTGAACGACGCGAGCGGCAGGCGCACCGTCTGCCACCTTCCGATCTCCGTCTCGAAGCCGACCTGATACACGACGCCGTCGACGTCGTCGGAGGTGCGCAGGTTGAGCTTGTAGCGCTTGCCATCGCCGCGAACCCGTAGCTCGATCGCGTCGTAGGCCGAGAGGTCTACGAGTTCATCGCATCGGCGCACCGACGCGAAGCCACCGCCTCGATCGAGCGATAGCGTGCCGGCAAAGACGCCAACCTGATCACCGTGGAGCATCTCGCTGCTGGACCGACCGCCCATGACGACGTCGCCGATCACGCTCCAGCGCGCGACCTCATCGGTGTCGGTGAAATCCGCGAGCCGGGCCGGCCCCGGAGCAGGTTGTGTCACTCCAAGGACTCCTTCAGGTTGGCTTGCCAAAGTGGCTCCCGGCGCAGGAGTACCTTCCCGTCCATGTGGTTCGCGACTCCGTCCTGTCCGGCAAGGCGGTGCGGGGCCGGCGCGGGCGGCGCCGACCCCGGCTTCGGTGCACTCTCTCGATCAGCGGTCACTGCGGGAGGACGACGCTGTCGATCACGTGGATGACGCCATTCGAGCACACGATGTCCGTCTTGACGACGTTCGCGCCGTCGATGCGGACCGCGCCGTCCTTTACCAGGACCGACAACGACTTACCGTTGACTGTCTTGGCGCTCTTGAGACCGACGACGTCCTTCGCCATGATGCTGCCAGCCACGACGTGGTACGTGAGAACGCTGGTCAGCTTCTCCTTGTTCTCCGGCTTCAAGAGTTCCTCGACCGTGCCTTTCGGCAGCTTGGCAAATGCCTCGTCGGTCGGGGCGAAGACCGTGAACGGTCCTTTGCTCTGGAGCGTTTCGACTAGACCCGCAGCCTGAAGTGCTGCCGCCAGGGTCTTGAACGAGCCGGCCGCGACCGCCGTCGCGACGATGTCCTGCGCCTGAGTTACCTGCGACGCTGCCATTTTCTTGTCCTTCTGTGTTGCGGAACCCGCTGCGGCCGATCCGGCGATGGTCAATAAAGCCATCGACAGGGCGGCACCACTCGTCATCCACTTGACATGCCTCATGACGTGCGACTCCTTGGTGCACCGAGCCGTTAGCCGCTCCTCCGAGCAGCGACGGCCGGCAGGTTGATCTCGACTCGATTCCCGATTAGCGATTGCTCTACAAGACCGGCTGCGAATGCCACCGGCGCTGCACGCTCTTCCACGCGAGGCCCTGATACAGACCGGCCAGCCCGACCAGGCCATAGATCGTGGCGGTCAACGACGAGGTCTCGCCGAAGCGCATCCCGAACAGCGCCGCAACCAGGTCGAACTTCGCGATCGCGACCAGGGCCCAGTTGACAGCGCCCACGATGACGAGAACGGCAGCGACCACGTCGATCTTCTTCATATCCACTTCTTCTTGTTTGCGAACGCCCGAGGCGCGCACGCTTTTCGACTCTCGAACTCGATCACTTCGTTTCAGTTGAGATCCGGGAGAACGACGGCGCCGAAGGGCGAACCGCCACCCGGGTTGTCCACCGCCACAGCCGTTCGGATCTGCCCCGCCGTCAAGGTCAGTGAGCCACTGTCGATGGCCACCGTCGTGGTATTCGCTGGGCAGATACGCACCTGGTAAGTGCCTGCAGGAACGGCGAGATAGTTGGACGCGGCCGCGTAGGGCACATCCGTCAGGATGGGCGTCGAGATGTCGAGATCGTCAGCTGGTGCGGTGACATAGATGTCGACCGCGGGCGCCCCCGGCGCCGAGTGCACGAGTCGCAGCTTGATCAGGCCGGTCGCGGGCGCCGTGTTGTCGTCGGTCAGGAGCCACGGTTCGATGCTCGCGACGAGGTTGCGCGCGATCACCGTGTAGTCCGTCGAAGCGGCCAATGTCGGGGTCACGTCGATGACCACGAGGTTGGGATTCGCGGTCGCACGAACGCGCAGGTTCAGAGGGCCTGCCGGCACCGTCAGGTAAGGGGAGGATGCCTTGAAGGGCACGTTCGTGAGCACGACTCGTCCATCGACAAGAACGTCCACCGACGGAGCATCTGGGGACGCGTGCAGCACGCGGACTCGAGCCTCTTGGATCGGGGCGGTCGTGACCTCGTCGTCGCTGCATCCGGATCCCAGAGCCAGCATTGCAAGGACGGGCAGGGTGGTGAACCACGCACGTTTCATTCTTGTTTTCCTCCTCGATTTCGGATCTGAATTGATCCAGGTCCACTTATGTCTATCTATCGTCCAGGATATTAGGCTGCTCTTGGCAATCTGTCAAGCGTATGTTTAACTATTTTATATAGACATGTTCTAGACGACTTGGCGTATCCTAGACTCCATGAGACCTGAGGCCGGGAATGAATCCGCAGATCCTATGTACCCGGTCCGGCTGGTGTCGGCGCGGACCGGGCTGTCTCCACACGTGCTGCGCGTCTGGGAGCGCCGCTACGGCGCCGTGCACCCAGTCCGATCTCCAGGTGGCCAAAGGCTTTACACGGACGCGGACGTGGTTCGTCTGCAACTCCTCCGGGATGCGGCGCAGGCCGGACGCAGCATCAGGCAGCTGGTGAGTCTTCCCAACGAGGCGCTCCGGAAGCTGATCGCCACCGACCAGCAACACCGCGAGCAGGCCCGCGGGCCGGAGCCGGCGATTCCCAGCGCCGACAAGGCCGAGCTAGCGCGAGTCCTTCGCGCATGCCTCGATGCCGTGAGTCAGTTCGATCCCGAACGCCTGGCAGCGGAACTGCGGCGTGCCACCGTGCACTTGCCGCTCGCGCGGCTCACCGACGAGGTCTTGGCTCCACTGCTGGCGGAAATTGGCGTGCAGTGGATGCAGGGACATCTGGGCCCGGCCCAGGAACACGCGGCGAGTGCGGTGGTGCACCGCGTCCTCGGCGACATCGTGCGCAGCGGCGCACCTTTGCCGAATGCTCCCACCATCGTGGTCGGCACCCCCATGGGGCAGCGACATGAACTTGGGGCGCTTCTCGTTGCCGCGTGCGCGGCTGCCGCTGGGTGGCGAGTGACCTACCTGGGGTCCGACCTGCCGGCCGCCGAGATCGCGCGTGCTGCGGAACGCGTGGGCGCGAGCGTCGTGGCTCTCAGCATCGTGTATCCGGCGTCCGACGCGCAGCTGCGCGCAGACCTCGACTCTCTGGTCGATCTCCTGCCGCCGGGGCAACAGCTCGTGGTCGGTGGGTCGAGTGCCGCAGGCTACGCACGTCAGCTGCATCCAAGTGGCGTTTTCGAGCTCGAGAGCCTGGCGGCTTTCCGGGAATTCCTGTCTCGTCACGCGGCCGCAACGACGGCCTGACAAGAGGTGGTGAGCGCATTGGGTTCGATTTGGCGCTCTTGGACGAGTGCGGTGCTATGTCTGCTGGCGGCGGCCGCGAGCCGAGCGGATCCCGTCCCTCCAACCACGGTTGCGACCGTGGATCTTCAGCGATACGTGGGGCGGTGGTACGAGATCGCGAAAATTCCCAATCGTTTCCAGAAGCAATGCGGGCGCGGAACGACGGCCGAGTACACCCTGCGCGCCGACGGGAGGATCGAAGTGCTCAACCGCTGCATCAGAGAGGATGGCCACACCGACGAAGCCAAGGGCGTTGCCAAGGTTGCAGATCGCGATTCGAACTCGAAACTGAAGGTGAGCTTCGTTCGTTTCTTGGGTGTACAGCTCTTCTGGGGCGACTACTGGATCATCGGCCTGGGTGCCGACTACGAGTATGCGATCGTCGGCAGCCCGGATCGGAAGTACGGGTGGATCTTGAGCCGCACGCCACGCCTGACCCCGGAGGTGCTTGAGGCGGCCTTCGCCACTCTGCGCGCGGAGGGGTATGATCCGTCTCGCTTCGAGATGACCACGCAATAATGCGACGTTTGCTTGGCATCGGTCGCGTCGGCCGCCCAGGTGGCAGTGGGGATACCTTCGGCCGAGGCGCGACTGCAGTGCTTCTTCACTTCGGGTTCAAGTTTCGCGCGGCCGTCGGGGCTTAGAGCCGTGCGCCGACGCGCCCTCAGGGAGGGACCGACATGGCGAGCGAACTCAATGCAGACGCGCGGCGCATCCGGATCGGCGTCTCCGCATGCCTTCTGGGGCAAGCGGTCCGCTTCGACGGCGGCCACAAGCACGACCGCTTCATCACCGACGCCCTGGGGCGCTACTTCGACTTCGTCCCCGTGTGCCCCGAGGTGGAATTAGGTCTGGGTACGCCGCGCGAGTCGCTGCGCCTCGAGCAAAGGGGCGGCAAAGTCCACTTCGTGGCGCCGAAGAGCGGCAAGGACTGGACGCAGCCCATGCACGCCTACGCCGCGAAGCGAACGTCGGAACTCATCCACGACGATCTGCGCGGGTATATCTTGAAGAAAGACTCGCCGAGCTGCGGCATGGAGCGCGTTCGTCTGTACGATCCGCACGGTGCCGCAACGAGGACGGGTCGCGGCCTCTTCGCGGACGCGCTGATGCGGCGCTTCTCCCATCTTCCCGTGGAGGAGGAGGGCCGGCTCAACGACGCGCCCTTGCGCGAGAACTTCGTCAGCCGCGTTTTTGCCTACGACCGCTGGCTCGAGACGGCAAAGAGCGGCATGAGCCGTGACAAGCTCTATCGCTTCCACGAGCGGCACAAGTACCAACTGATGGCGCACAGCCAGGCGGGCGCGCGTCGGCTCGGACAAGTCTTGGGCTCGGCACCGGGTCGGGGGAGCGTCCTGAAGTTGGCCGATGCGTACTTCGACGGCTTCACCGAGGTCATGCTGCGAGTGCCAACGCGGAGGAGCCATACGAACGTGCTCCAGCATCTGGCTGGATACGTTTCGGACGCGATCGACGCCGAGGACCGCGCCGAGCTGTCCGAGACGATCCACGGCTACCGCGAGGGTCACTTGCCGCTGCTCGTGCCCGTGACGTTGCTGCGCCATTGGGTGCGCAAGCTGCGGGTGTTCTACTTGCTCGAACAGGTGTACCTGAGCCCGCACCCCGACGAGCTCATGCTCCTGAACCAACTGTGAGGGGTGGTGACCGCAGTGCCAGGGCCTCTCGTTCTTCTCACGGGAGCGACCGGCTATGTAGGTGGGAGGCTTCTGCACGAGCTCGAGTCCCGGGAGCTGCGCGTGCGCTGCTTGGCGCGCCGACCCGAGTGGCTGCGCTCGCGCGTCCAGCCGAGGACCGAAGTCGTGGCCGGCGACGTCCTGGACCCTGGCAGCCTGCGCGCCGCGCTCGATTCGGTGCACACGGCCTACTACCTCGTGCACTCCATGGGGGCGGGCAGCGAATTCGAGGCGCGCGACCGACAGGCCGCGAGCGGCTTCGCAGAGGCAGCTCACCAGGCGGGTGTGCGCCGGATCGTCTACCTGGGCGGCCTGGGTCGGGGCGAACAGCTCTCGCCGCACCTCCGAAGCCGCCAGGAAGTGGGCCGCCTCCTGCGCGCAACGGGAGTCCCTGTGGTCGAGTTCCGCGCCGGCATCGTCATCGGCTCGGGAAGCCTATCTTTTGAGATGATCCGCGCGCTGGTCGAGCGCCTGCCGGTGATGGTGACGCCCCGGTGGGTGGCGACGCCTACACAGCCCATCGGCATCGAGGATCTCCTCGCATACCTCGTGGCGGCGCTCGACCTGCCGGAGGGACGCGATGCCGTGTACGAGATCGGCGCCTCCGCTCCATGCACTTATGGCGAGCTGATGCGTGAGTACGCCCGGCAGCGCGGGCTGCGCCGAGTGATGATCCCCGTGCCCGTGCTCACGCCACGGCTCTCGAGCCTGTGGCTTGCACTCGTGACGCCTCTCTACGCGAACATTGGCCGCAAGCTCGCGGATGGGTTGCGCAACCCCACCGTGGTACACGACACCTCGGCACTCCGGGAATTCATCGTCCGCCCGCGCGGCGTACGCGAGGCGGTGGAGCGCGCCCTGCGCTGTGAGGACCGCGAGCTGGCGCTGACGCGCTGGTCGGATGCGCTCTCTGCGGCGGGCGAGCCGCGCCGCTGGGGCGGCGTGCGTTTCGGCAGCCGAATCGTCGCGTCGCGCACCGCGGAGACCCGCGTGCCTCCGGCCGCCGCTTTCGCCCCCATCCGTCGCATCGGCGGCGAGCGTGGCTGGTATGCGGCCGACGTGCTCTGGCGGTTGCGCGGTGGCCTCGACCTGTTGGTGGGCGGCGTTGGGGTCCGCCGGGGTCGGCGCGATCCCGAACGCTTGCAGGTTGGGGATCCGCTCGACTTCTGGCGAGTGGAAGCGTTCGAGCCCGACCAGCGACTCCGGCTCGCGGCCGAGATGAAGTTGCCCGGGCGGGCTTGGCTCGAGTTCGAAGTAGTGCGCCAGGGTTCCGGCTCGCTTGTGCGACAGACGGCAATCTTCGACCCCGTGGGTCTCTGGGGGCAGATCTATTGGTATGCCCTCTACCCGGTGCACCAGTTCGTGTTCGCGCGCATGCTGCGCGGCATCGTGGCGGCGGGGCAGCGTGAATGGCAGGCCTGCCCGTGAGTTCCGCGGTCACCCCCAAACGACGATTCCATCGCGCTCCGTTGATGGCCGAGAGCCAGGTTCCGGCAATTCGCATCGCGGCGTGCAACGAGGCTCCGGTGCGTGTGGAGGGCGATCATGTCCTCTACTGGATGATCGCGAGCCGTAGGACGACCTACAACTTCGGCCTGCAGCGGGCTATCGAGTGGGCGCGCGAACTCGGCAGGCCCCTAGTTGTCCTCGAGGCGCTGCGCTGCGATTACGAGTGGGCGAGCGACCGCCTGCACCGCTTCGTGCTGGATGGCATGGCGGAGAACGAGAAGCATTTCGCAGGTTCAAGTGCGCTCTACTATCCGTACGTGGAGCCAACTCGCGGGGCTGGAAAGGGGCTCCTGTCGGCCCTTGGCAAGCGCGCCTGCGTCGTGATTACCGACGAATTCCCGGCGTCTTTTCTGCCCCGGATGGTGCGCGCGGCCGGGAAGCGACTGTCGGTGCGCCTCGAGATGGTGGACTCGAACGGTCTCCTGCCCCTGCGCGCCGGGCCGCGCGCCTTCGTGACGGCACATTCCTTTCGGCGCTTCCTGCAGCAGAACCTGCGGGCGCACTTGCAGGAATTCCCGCTGGCGAATCCGCTGCGCGGCGCGAAGCTGCCGGCGTGTCCGCCGTTCCCTCGCCCGCTCCATGCGCGCTGGCCGAGGGCGAGCGACGCGTTGCTCGCCGGGGATGCGGAAGCGCTCGCACACCTGCCCATCGACCACACGGTGCCGCCCGCGATGATCGGGGGGCGTTTAGTTCGCGGCGGGTCGGCTGTTGCTCGTTGTGCGCTGCGCGCGTTCGTGGCGAAGAAGCTCGACCGGTACGTCGAGGACCGCAACCATCCAGACGCGGACGGTACGAGTGGCTTGTCGCCCTATCTGCACTTCGGCCACATTTCAGCGCACGAGGTGTTCTCGGCCGTCGCGCAGCGCGAGCGTTGGGGGATCGAGGACCTGTCGCCGAAGGCCACGGGCAGCCGCAGCGGATGGTGGGGTATGAGACCAGACGCGGAGGCTTTGCTCGACCAGTTGGTCACTTGGCGCGAGCTGGGTTTCAACCTGTGCTCCAAGTGCGACGACTACTCACGCTACGATTCGCTGCCCGAGTGGGCGCTCGGGACGCTCGCAGCGCACTTGCAGGACACGCGCACGACCGTCTACGACCTGCAGCAGCTCGAGACCGCGACGACGCACGATCCGCTGTGGAACGCTGCGCAGAGGCAGCTCCAGCGCGAGGGACGTATCCACAACTATATGCGCATGCTGTGGGGGAAGAAGATCCTCGAGTGGTCGCCGAGCCCGCATCGCGCGCTGGAAGTTCTGATCGAGCTCAACGACAAGTACGCACTCGACGGTCGTGATCCCAACTCGTACAGCGGCATCTTCTGGATCCTGGGGCGCTACGACCGTCCTTGGGGGCCGGTGCGGCCCATTTTCGGCACGGTGCGCTACATGAGCTCCCAGAACACGGCCCGCAAGCTGCACGTGCGCGAGTATTTGCGCCGTCACACCGGGGAGGGAGGGCTGAAGCCATGACCGCACTGCACTCACCCGTCGCCCGCTTCGAGCGACCAGATGTTCACGAGCGCCCGCCCGTCGTCCTTGGGGAAAGCGGGCGCCGAGGCCGTCTCCTTGAACGACTTTCCGACGTCGGTCGAGCGCAGGACTTTCATCCCGAAGAATGGATTGCAGCTCGACGCGTACATGCGTGGGGTGCTGCGGTTGTCGATGAGCGTCGAGTAGACCGGGATCCCGGGTCCGAAAGGTCCGCGCAGGGCGAAGCTGCGCCGGGTCTTCGCCGCCTCGGCGACGAACAGCCCCTTCTTCGTTCCAATGCTGAGAATGACGCGCTCCGGCATGTTCAACCTCCTGAGACCGCAGGAAGGATCGTGACGTCGTCTCCGGGCGAAAGCCGGGTCTCGACACCTTCCCCGTCCCGCACGTTGTCCGTGTTCACGAAGATGTTGATATGGCGCCGTACCGCTCCCGTCTCGTCGCAAATGCGACGGTACAAGGACGGATGACTTTGCTCGAGAACTTCCAGCGCCACGCGCACGCTGGAAGCCGAAACTGTCAGCTTCGAAGCGCCCTCGCAGTAGTCGCGCAACGCCCCAGGGATGTGGACAGCGACGGTCATGAGCGCGCTCCGGCCGGCGCGCCCGCCTGGGCAGGGGCCGAATCGCGAGTGGCTTGCCGTGCTCATACGTGCGGGAAAGCCTAGCTCCCCGACCGGGGTCAAGGCAACGTCGTCAGGTCGAGCACCGATTCGGAGCGAAGGCAAGGTTCAGGAGCGTCCCTCCACTCGAGTTCGCGCGGCGGCACCTTCTTCAGTCCAAGGTCCAACTGACTCGGCGCTCACCGCTCTAGAGGTCAGCTACGGAACAGCTTTTTCACGTTGCAGTTACCCGACGTGCTGACGGAAGTTGCTCCGCGAAGTTGGAGTATTATGTTGAAGAGTTCGTACCGGTAGCTCGACCATGCGCTCAACCGCGTCGGTAGCCAGGGTTATGAGGCTCTTGATGCTGGGAAGTCGGCCCGTTGACGGCGATCCAAAAAATCAGTAAGTTCCTGCTCTGCAACAGGTTGTTCCGTGCGGAGAGGTGCCGGAGTGGTCGAACGGGACGGTTTCGAAAAGCGCTGTCCCGTATTTCAGGGCTCGTAAGCGCCGGCCACCGATCTGACGTCTTCACAACGGATTCGCAAGCAGGACAAGAAGTTATTCCCTCTCGACACACTCCTCGCCTTACCGTGGTTTCAGCGCGTTTCCATCGGTTACCAGGGACATGTGGGGGAAGTGTGGGGGAAGGTCGCACCTTGGCGTTCCCGGGTTACGAATGAGGTCGTATGCCACGGACGCTCATCCTCCCTTCGGAGCGCGTGCGATTCTCGCCCAGCTCGACTAGGAAAGCGAACGGCGATTCGTCTCGTCGCTCGATCGCGCCCACATCACCGCATCCTGAAGCAGATCAGCATCCAGCGGACGGATTGGACTTTGAAATGAACTCGCACTGGCCAATCACGCGCTTTCGACGCAATTCGGTGCTGGATCCGCTATCGCGCCATAATTCTTGGTGTGCTGTTCGTACCCCTACTTTCTTCAAGGCATCTCTTTCATCGTAGAAGTTGGTGGAAGAGAGCGTGCTGGCTCGTAACCGCGTACTCATTTTAGAAGCACCATGCGCCGAGTAGTCACGAAGGACGCGGCTTGCAAGCGGTAGAAGTAGATCCCGGAAGCGACGCGCCGCCCGTCCGCACCCAGTCCACGCCACACGACCTCGTGACGTCCAGCTTCGACGCGGCGGTTCACGAGCGTGCGCACGAGCCGCCCACCGACGTCGTGTACCTCGAGCCGCACGTGCTCGCCTTTGGGGAGGTCGTAGCGGATCGTGGTCATCGGATTGAACGGGTTGGGGACGTTTGCAAACAAGCGGTACGCCGACGGGAGGACGTCGCTCACGTCGGTTGGATCCATCTCCACCACGATGAAGGGTGATAACGAGAACGTCGAGCCGCAGATCACGTCGCCAACCGTGTCGATGCTCGTTGTCACGTTCACCCATGCTGGAGGCTGCACAGCCGTGTCGTAGTGCAGCAACTCGAGGGCACCTTCCGGGCCCGACAAGCCGCCCGACAGATCGTAGGCGATGCAAATCTCCACCGACCCGTCGAACAGAGCTGTTGTCGTGACGTCATAGTAAACAGGTGGCTGCGCCGGCACGATTCGAACATTCCATGGCGGCGCAGGTGCCGAACTCGGCAGCCCAAGCTGTGTCTCGCCGGCTGCCGTGACGCTGTCGAAGGTCACCGTTGCTGGACCGAGCTGAAGCTCGACGCCGGAACCAGCCGGAGTGCCGCCCGCAAAGCCCTGGTTCACCGTGCCATCGGCTCGCACACACTGCGCGTAGACATCCAGGCGCTCAACCGCGGAGGAGCCCGACCCCGTAGTTCTTGCGTGGGCCGTGATGACGCCTCCAGTTCCATCAGGGCAGGAGGCGTGGGGTATAACCGTAGAGTAGGGACCGCTACACAGGTTGACGCCAGTCGATGGCCAACCGGGTGCGACGGTCGCCGTCGACGTGAAGCGGATCGCACGTAACCCAGAAGGGGGAAACGGTGTACGGAAGCTGAGTGTCGTGCCACCATCGCAATCCGGGTACGCCTGCAGTGCTGCGCCATCTCCGGGGATGACCTCCCAACCCAGAGACGGCCAGCCCGCTGCGATCGTGCCCACGGGAGTGAGGCGCTGGGCATAGACCTGGAAACCAGCCGGATCGGGTAGGTCTTCCCGCCAGATGAACACGGCGTCACCGCTTGATCCACCGTTGGCGACCGTAAGATCAGAGAGCGAATTGAAATTGGAAGAACGTAGGACTACGCCGCCCGGAGGCCATCCAGAGGCGATGCTCCCAGCCTGTGTGACCCTCAAGGCGCGCAACTCGATACCAAAGGTAATCCAAGCGACGTCGACACTGTTCCTGTCTTCTTGAAGCGTGAGCTTGAACGGGGATGAGGCGCCAGCCGTCACCAAGTCGACACTGTTCCTGTCTTCTTGAAGCGTGAGCTTCAACGGGTGGAATGAGGCGCCAGCCGTCACCAATGAGCCATCCGTCGCCCAGCCCGGTGCGATCGTCCCGAGGGACGTGATGCGTACCAAGAACAACTCATTGTGGCCCCAACAAGCGTAGGCACCGCCCGCGCCATCGGCAATGAGCTGGGAGCGAGAGCTTTCGTCGGACGCGCCGACCAACAACCCGTCAGCGGGCCAGCTTGGATGGACGGTCCCAGATGACGTCACCCGGGTGAGTCGAAACTCCGACAAATCATTCTTCCACAGAAGGATCGCGCCTCCGGTCCCATCACCGACGACACCCTGGTCCTCCTCAGAGAACGGCGTGCTCGTATGGACGGCGACTCCGTTCACCGACCATCCTGGAGCCACGGAGCCCGAGGCCGTGATCCGCTGCAGGTAGATGTCCGAAGCGACAAACCCCCCCACCGAATCGTTTCGTGTGTCGTGCCAAGCGATGAGGGCGCCACCGCTCCCATCCGCGACAATGGTGGGCCGCTTCTGGTCGTCTGCAAGGTCGCATACTGGGATGCCATTGGATGGCCACCCGCTCTGTGTATTCCCATTCGCATCGATACGGTTCAAGTAAACATCTTCATCGGAGCCGATGTTGGATGACCCTTGTTGATAAGCGACGAATGCTCCGCCTGTTCCGTCGGGCGCCACGGAAGGAGAGGCTTGTACTCCTGGGCCCACCGCGACCGGCGCGCCACAAGCCGGCCAGGCGCCGCCCGCGCTCGCACCACAGAATTGAGGCGGCATGGATTCGCCCACCTGGAAGTCTCCGAACCTGGAGAGCGCGGTCTCAGTGCTGGTGGTAGTCCGTGTACCCGGCTCCTCTAAGATCCAGTAACCGTCGGCGAACGACTTGACCACGAAATCGGCGGCATTCGCGCCGTTGTCCACGTCACTGGGCGTGAAGTTGAACGTGGCCGACGAGGAGGGCGACGAGACACTCCCGGTGATCGACCAGTATCGATTCACGGTTGCCGAGGCGTTCAGGCCGGACCACGCGATACTCGGGTGGTCTCCGGCAGTCGTCAGCACCATCACGTCCCCAGCCACCGTCACGGAGGAGAACCCGAGAACGACCGGAGTGTAAGTCGATCCATCCCCGATCGCGAATAGATACGACGACGGAGTACCGGTTGCTGCGATGAACCTCTGCAATCGTCCGTTCACATAGCTGGCCGCGCTCCCCCCTGAGAGCGTACCGCCCGACGCGATCACGACCTGATTCATTGCCGTCGTGGTGACGAGCCCGCTTGCGAGGGTCAAGGTGCCATTCACCGTCAGCGATTGACTGCCCGTCAAGGCAATGGCACCACCGTTGAGCTGAAGTGTGCCGTCTACGGTCGCCGATCCCCCGATCGTCACCGGAGAGGAAATCGTCAGCAGTGCAGCGGGAGCAACGCCCACGGTTCCACTCCAAGCAAGCGGGGTTTGAATCGATACGCCCATTGGATTGCTGACATTGACATTTGCATTGGAGTTGAAGGTCAGCGTGCCGCTGTTCGAAATGGTTTGCGAAGCGGATCCATTCAGTGAAATGGCTTGAGCGCTGGACGGATCGAAGTCGAGAGTCGCCCCGCCGGCGACCGAGATGTCTCCGCTGATCGAAATGGTTGGGATGCGGACATGCAAAGCTCCGGCAGTGACGGTCAGCGATCGCATCGCCATCGCGCCTGCACCGAACGATGTGATCACAGCGCCAGCCGCGTCCAATTGGAAGTTACCATAGGTACGCCCGGAGAATTGTGGCGATGCCATCTGCAGATGCTTGTACAGACTTACCGGGTCGAACGTCACGACCGTGTTGGATCCGTCCACTCCGAAGGGACTACCACCCGCGGCCGAGACATACGTCGAACCATCTTCGAACAAAACGCTGTTGAAGTCGCTGGTTCCGAAGAGATTCCCGGTGAACCCGGCATTCGCTGCGACAATGCCGCCGGCCGTGATTCGTAGCGCATCCGTGTGTGCAAACAGAATTCGATGCGCCCCTCCGGAAACATTCACCGTGCCGGCAATCGATCCCGCTGTGGAACCCGGTGCCAAGCTGATCGACAACGCCGCACCACCACTCAGATTCAGCGTCGACCCGGAAGGAACAATGAAGTCCACCCCACCACCGCCCTGCAGGTTGAGACTCGACGTGCCGGCGGCTTGCAGGGTCGCGTTCGCTCCATTGATCAAGAAAAGCTGCCTGATGGCCTGGTTCGGAATGCCGGTCAGCGTCGGCGCGGCCGTTATGGAGCCGTCGATCAGAATGATGTCGCTCCCACTCGGAGACGTTCGCGTCGGGGTCCAGTTGGACGAGGTTGTCCAAGCGCCTGATCCGGAAACATTCCATGTATAGGTCGTCTGTGCACTGGCTGCGCCGACAAGACCCATGGCAAGCAGAATGACGCTGGTCGCCCGCTTCAGGTACCCAATGAAGTCATTCATGAACTTGCCTCCTGGCAACCCGATGGAAGCGGCCCATTCCGCGGCTTTTCTCGTGACAACGCGAGATGCACGGCCACCCACAAACGACCCCGCTCCTCTTCTCGAGGCTGCCGAGCTGGTGTCTGGTTCCTTAGTGCACCCGATAGTCTACAGGAGCCGATTCGGTCAGGGAACCGGAAAAGGGCCCACCCGCGGCCGGAATCGCGCAAAGAGTCTCGGGCGCCGGCACCTTTTGGAATTCGGTGTCGATGATCAAGTAGGAGTAGGAAATTGCTTCGCCACGGCGGTCGGGCGCGCTGCCGTGCGTGACGCATCGAGGGCCTGCGTCACGAGGAACTCGGCCCGGCAGCGATCACACCGGACTTGTCGGATGCGCGTTGTTTCTTCCACTGGCTGGCGGAATCGCGCTTCATCGACCGCACGCCGTGCCCACGCAAGCTGCTGCCAAGGATCCAAGAACGGGCACCTGCCCGACTTTTGGACGAAGAGGTAGAGCTGCTCGCGGGCTTGCCGGACCCTTGGGGCTTCATCGTGCGACTCGGAATCGGGACGGGTCTGCGATGGGGCGAGAGGGCACGTGCGAAAGCTGTGCATGTCGAGGGGAGTGTGTTGCTTGTGGCACACACCAAGACTGGGAAGCTTCGCTGGGTGCCACTGCCCGAGTCGCTGCGGCAAGAGTTTCGGAGCCGAGTTGGCCTCCTGGTCCCCGGTGGACTGCGATCTGACGTTTTCACATCGGATTCGCAAGCAGGATACGACGTTTGCTCGGGCACTCGTCGATCGTGACCACTCAGCGCTATGCCCAGATCTCGGACGACATGGTCCGGCGTGAGGTCGGGCGTTTGGAATTGGCTGGGAATCTGTAGCCAGTTCTGTAGCCAGCAGATCCTCCGGCCTTGCGCGAACGAGCGTAAGTCGTGTAAAAACAAGGCACGGAGAGGTGCCGGAGTGGTCGAACGGGACGGTTTCGAAAACCGTTGTACCCGTAAGGGTACCCAGGGTTCGAATCCCTGCCTCTCCGCCATTCGATCGCTCAGCCGATCTCGATCCCCTGTTGCTGGTACTCCTTGATCCGGTATTGCAACTTGCGGACGGAGATGCCGAGCGCTTGCGCCGCAACGGTGCGGTTGCCGCGGCAAACTTGCAGAGCTTGGAGAATCGTGTCGCGCTCGACATATTCGAGTCGGCGCACTCGGGTGCCGGTCGATTCCGGCGCAGCTTGATCTTGAGTCCCTTGTGATTCGAGATAGAGAACTCCGACGATTTCTCCATGCCAGCGGATCGGAACGCAGTGACCGGATTCCATCTCCGCAGTCGCGACCGCCGTCTCATGATCGACCAACGCCTGGCGTAGCGGGTTTCCCACGGAACGCGCACTCGATGTGGCGAGAACTGGTTCGCCTCCGACGCTGCGCATCAGGCTGCTGCTGTGCCTCACGGCCCGCGCCACGAGGTCCGCGGCGGCGTCCGCAGGGGCGAGCGGCATCAAATGCCCGTCGCCGTCCACGCCGAGCACGATTGCGTGCTCCGTTTTCATCCGACTCAAAAATAGACGGGTGAGACCCTGAAGCAGATCCCGGAGGCGGACATCCGGTCTTTCGTGCATACAAATACCCCCCTCACTCGGCCAGCCTGGTGTCGTGTTCGAGGCGAGATCCGAGGGGCTTCCATTGTAGCGCAGAGCACTGGGGTCGTGCGACATCCTGTCACGGTCCCACCGCGATCCATGGACGGCGTGTCAGCTCGGCAACATCCCGAGTCCCGTGATCCCACCAGCCCCGATGGCTCCAAGGCGGCGGACCGGCCTCCAAGCCCGCGGCCTTGCCCACTTCCACAGACCTAACTAATTTCGAGAGAAGAGCTTCTGCCTGCCTGTCAAACGCCCCGGTTCGCTGCGGGGGGAAGAAACCAGCCCGGGGATCTTCGGGGCATGGAAATTGTTGGGAACACCGCCAAAGGCCGAGTCGTGCCTGTTTCCTCTTCGGAGGACACTTTGAGCGCTGGATCCGAAGTCGTCGTCGTTGCCGGTTGCCGCACGCCCTTCGTGCGGTCCGGCGGCGCTTTCCGCCACCTGAGCGCCGTGCATTTGGGCCAGGTCGCGGCCGCAGAAACGTTGCAGCGTGGCGGTTGCGATCCGCACTGGGTGGACGAGGTCGTCTTCGGCAACATCGGGCAGCCCGCGGAAGCCACGAACATCGCGCGTGTGATCGCATTGCGCGCGGGCATTCCCGCGGATCGCCCGGCCTACACGGTGCAACGGAACTGCGCCTCCGGGATGCAGGCGATCACGAGCGCCGCCGAGAAGATCCTCACCGGGCAAGCGCGTGTCGTGTTGGCTGGTGGCACCGAGTCGATGAGCCAGATCCCGGTGCAATATCCGCTCGCCTTCAACGAATGGATGGGAGAATGGCTGCGCGCGCGCAGCACGCCGCAACGACTGCGCGCGCTGGCGCGTTTCCGGCTGCGCTTGCTCACCCCGCGCTCCGCGCTCGCCGTCGGTCTCACCGATGGCTACGCCGGGCTCAACATGGGGCAGACCGCCGAGGTCTTGGCGCGCGAGTTCGGCATCGCGCGTGACGAGCAAGACGCCTTTGCGTTCGACAGCCATCGGCGCGCCGTGGCCGCGCGCGAACGGCTGCGTGGCGAGATCGTGCCGGTCCCGGCACAGGATCTCGAGAGTTGGATCACCGACGATCAGGGTCCGCGCGACGACATTGCTCTCGAACGATTGGCGCGCATGAAGCCGTATTTCGAGCGCCGCAGTGGCACGGTCACCATCGGCAACTCGTGTCCGATCACCGATGGCGCGGCTGCAATTCTTCTCATGCGTCGCGACACCGCGAGCGAGCACGGACTCGAGCCGCTCGGGACGTTGCGTGCTTGGGCCTACGCCGGGCTCGAGCCGGCGCGCATGGGGCTCGGGCCTGCCTACGCGACCCCGCGCGCACTGCAGAAGGCCGGCCGCCGCTGGCGCGACATTCAGCTGGTGGAATTGAACGAAGCGTTCGCGGCCCAGGTGCTCGCCAATCTGCACGCCTTCGAACGCGGGGTGTCGACGCCCGGTGTGCAGCCGCTCGACCCCATCGGGCCCGTGGACCGCAGCACGCTCAACGTGAATGGTGGCGCCATTGCGCTCGGGCACCCTGTGGGCGCCTCGGGCGTCCGCCTCGTGCTCACTCTCTTGCAGGAGATGGCGCGTCGCGACCTGGAATGCGGTCTTGCCACTCTCTGCATCGGCGGCGGCCAGGGCGCGGCCTTGGTCTTCGAACGCAACTGATTCCGAGGTTTTTCGGTACCATGGAACTCATGACCAACCAGACGAGCGCTTCGGGGCTGCGGTTCGCGGTCGAAGACGAGATTGCGCGTGTCGAGATCGATCTTCCGGGCGCCAAGGTCAACAAGCTCACGACGGCCTGGATGACCGAGTTCGAAACGCTGCTCGATCGGTTGGCCACGGCCGACGGCGTCCGCGCCGTGGTGCTCGCGAGCGGCAAGCCCGACACCTTCATCGCCGGCGCCGACCTCGACGAGATCGAGTCGTTGGCGAGCCTGGAGGATGCGCGCGAGAAGTCGCGCTTCGGCCAGCGCGTCTTTGCCAAGCTCGAGAATCTCGGCAAGCCCGTCGTGGCCGCAATCCACGGCGCCTGCCTGGGGGGCGGTTGCGAGCTCGTTCTCGCCTGCCACTCTCGCATCGCGAGCGACGACCCCGCGACGCGACTCGGTTTGCCCGAGGTCAAGCTGGGCATCATCCCTGGGTTCGGTGGCACCCAGCGTTTGCCACGCGTCGTGGGCTTGCAAGCGGCGCTCGATCTCGTCCTCACGGGGAGAATGGTGGACGCGCGACGTGCGCGCGATTTGCGCCTCGTCGATTCTCTCGTCTATCGCAGCTTGCTGGTGGATGAAGCCATGCGCGTGGCGCGGAGCTTGGCCGATTCGGGGCGCTTCGGTGTCGCGCGCGCGTCACGGTATCCGCTCGCGAGCGTGCCGGGATTCCTCGACCGCACGCCGATCGGACGCGAGATCGTGCTCGCGACGGCGACCCGCCGTGTGCGTCGCGAAACGCGCGGGCAGTATCCAGCGGCGCTCACTGCTATCCAGGCACTCGGGGCGGGAGTGCGTAGTGGCGGCAAGGCCTACGCACGCGAGGCCGAGCTACTGGCGCGGATGGCGCTCACGCCGGAGTCACGCAACCTCGTGCAGCTCTACCGCTTGACGGAGATCAACAAACGCGTCGGGCGGGATCTGCCGGCACCGGCTGCAGTGCGGCGCATCGCGGTCGTCGGCGCCGGCGTCATGGGCGGCGGCATCGCCCAGCTCGCGGCGTCGCAGGAGCTCGGTGTGCGCCTCAAGGACATCCAGCCCGAGCCACTCTTGCTCGCATTGCGGACGGCACGCGACCTCATGCACAAGGCCGCACGTCGCCGCCGTCTGGGCCCGGTCGAAGTCGACAACAAGCTGGCGCGCATCACGACGACTCTTGACTACAGCGGCTTCGGCCTGGCCGATCTCGTCATCGAGGCAGTGGTCGAGCGCATGGACGTGAAGCAGCGCGTGCTGCGCGACCTGGAGTCTGAGGTGCGCGAAGATTGCATTCTCGCCACCAACACCTCGGCGTTGTCGGTGACCGAGATGGCCTCGGCGCTGCGCGACCCCGGGCGCCTGGCAGGGATGCACTTCTTCAATCCGGTGCATCGAATGCCGCTGGTCGAGGTCATTGTCTCGTCGCACACCCGGCCCGCGACGGTCGCGACCGTGGTGGCGCTGGCGCGCACGCTCGGCAAGACACCAATCGTCGTTCGCGATGCGCCGGGTTTCCTCGTCAACCGGATTCTGGCGCCGTTCATGAACGAGGCGTCGTTCCTCTTCGAGGAGGGACAGGAAGTCGAGCATCTGGACCGCGTCATGCGGCGCTTCGGCATGCCCATGGGTCCCTTCGAGCTGATCGACGAGGTCGGCGCCGATGTCGCCTGCGAGGCCGGGCGCACGTTGCATGCGGGGCTCGGCGAGCGCATGCGGCCAGCAGCGCTAGCCGCACGTCTCGTCGAAGCCCACCGGCTCGGCCGCAAGACGGGCGGCGGGATGTATCGGTACGACGGCAAGCGCCGCCGACCCGATCGTGCGCTGTGGCAGACACTGCGCGATCGCAGCGCGGCGGCGGCGTTGCCCGCGTCCGTGCTGCAGGAGCGCGTCTTCGGCTTGATGATCAACGAAGCGGCTCGTTGTCTCGACGAAGGCATCGTCGCGACTGCGGCGGATCTCGATCTCGCGCTCGTGTTTGGGATCGGGTTCCCACCGTTTCGGGGTGGCCTCCTGCGCTACGCCGATGCGCAGGGCATCGCCACCGTCGTGCGCGGGCTCGAGCAACTCGAGCGGGAAGTCGGATCGCGCTTCGCGCCGTGCTCACGTCTGCGCCGCATGGCGGACGTGGGCGAAACATTCCATGGTGGACGGTAGCAACATGGCACATCGACGCGCCCGGACAGCTCTCGTTCTCGGAGCCGGAGGGATCAAGAGCGTGTGTCACGTTGGCCTGCTGCGTGTGCTCGAACGCGCCAAGGTGCCCATCGATCTCATCGTCGGCTCGAGCGGGGGCAGCGTGTTCGGCGCCGCGTACGCGCTCGGCACACGTGCCGATCAGATCGAGCACTGGGTGCAACGCTTCTGGACCAAGGAAATCTTTCGCGACTATGGCTACCGCGAAATGTTCAAGATGATCTGGCCGCGACGCATGCACTTCGATGCCGGCTTCGGCATCATCAAAGGCGAGCAAGTGCGGAGTGTTTTTCTGCGGTTGTTCGGGGATAGCACATTCGATGACACACGCATTCCGCTGCGCATCATTGCTTCGGACCTGCAGGCGGGCGAGGCCGTGCTCCTGCAGGAAGGGCCGTTGGTGGACGCCATTCGTGCCAGCATCTCGATGCCGGTTTTCTTCCAACCCTACAAGCTCGACGGGCGCTATCTCGTCGATGGCGCAGTGTGCGCGCCGTTGCCGCTCGAGTTCGCCATTGCCGAGGGTGCCGAAGTCATCATCAGCATGGGCTTCGCCAACCGCCCACACGACCGCATCGATTCGCCGCTGCGCCTCGTGAGCCAGCTGATGAAGATCTCGGGCACGCAGATCTATCGTGCCTCGCTCGCCTACTACGCGCGCAACCCGCGCATCGAAGTGGTGCCGCTCGAGCTCGAGCTCGACTCGGCCCTCGGGATGAAGGACACGGCCGAGATCCCGCGCCTCATCGAGCTCGGCGAGCAGGTGGCCGAACACATGCTGCCGGTGATCCAACGCACGATCCGCGACTTCCACAGCCCGAAGAACCGGCTCAAACGTAGTCTGCGTCGAGTGGCGCGGCGGGCGCTGCGCACATCGCTGGTGGATCTACCTGAATTCAACGGCAACGGGCATGCGACGCATGTGGGGGCATCATGGCAATCAGCATGAGATGGCTTGGATTGCGCGTCTGGCGCAGGAACGGCGACCATGGCCTGGAAAACGGCCGCCTGGCCGCATTGCTCGAGACCGCTCCGGCCTCTGTGACGCTGCCGGCACGGGCAGCGGCGCTTCCACCGACGCCGGGTGGGTTCTGCATCGAAGGCCGGCGCATCGGTGTTCTTCTGATCCATGGCCTCACCTCGACGCCGCAATCGGTGCAAGCGCTTGGCGGAGCACTCGCGCGCAACGGGCTCGACGTCGAGGCAGTGCTGCTGCCCGGTCACGGGACTCGCCCCGAAGATCTCGTCGGCATGCAATGGGAGCAGTGGTACTCCACGGTGCGCGATGCCGTGCGCGCGATGCGGCCACGCTACGATCGCATCTTCGTCTGCGGTCAGTCTCTCGGCGGGTCGCTGGCCCTGATGATCGCGGCACACGAGTACATCGATGGCGTCATCTCACTCGCGGGCATCGCCTACATGCGCGATTGGCGCATGCCATTCCTGCCGCTCATCGAGCGCTTCAAGCCCTGGAGGCTCTCGCCGGGGAACGACATCGCCAAACCCGGCGTACGCGACGTCGGGTCCTACGACCGCCTGCCATTCATGGCGGTGCGTCAGCTCCTGGCGCTCGCGCAGCAGGTACGCAACGTCCTGCCGCAGGTCCGCGTGCCGGCTCTGCTCGTGCAATCGACCGTCGATCACGTGGTCCATACAGGCAACGTCGAATACATCCACGACCATCTGGGTTCGCACATCAAGGAAGTCGTGCACCTGCAGCGCTCCTTCCACGTCATCTCGCTCGACAACGATCTCGATCTCGTCGTCGACCGCATCGTGCGCTTCGTGCGCCGAGTCGGCTGCGCCAAGGCCGCGAGCTAGCGATCACCAGATCTCGCGCGGCAGCTGCACCGGAACGATGATCATGTCGAGGCCGCGGAAGATGAGGCGGCGTTGCAGGGCGAAGGCGACTTCGTTGTGCAGGAAACGTGTTGCCAGGGTTTCTTTCTCAAACACTACCTGGCCGGCGAAGAAGAGGGACTGCGGGTGGGCCTCGGCCGTCGCTGCAGCCAGCTGCTCGAGCTCGTCCACGACATCCGTGCCGATGACAAAACGACTCTCTGCGGCGATCCCGGCCTCCTGCGCCACGCTCTCGTAATGCCCGAGCTCTTCTTGCCGTGAGGCGCGCAGGCCATCCAAGTGCGCTTGGTCGCGGAATTCGTCGCTGTCCACCTGGACGACACTCAGGAACACCACGCGGCGAAGCTCGTTGCCGAGCAATGATTTCACTCGCGCTAAGGTGTGCAGGCCGAGCCCGTCGTAGTGGTTGACGAAGAGAATCGCCGTGCGGCCGGCGCTGGCCGCGGTGGCGTCAATGGGTTTGGCGACGGTATCCTCGACCAAGATGTTGAGCATCGTGGTGGCGAACTGGAATCGACGATAATGTTGACGGACAAGAAAAGCCACACCCACAAGAGATCCGGTGATCGCCACCGTCACCCAGCCGCCCTGGAAGAACTTGAGCGTGACGGTGACGACCAAGATGCCGGCGCAAAGCAGCATCCCCGTGCCATTGAGAAGCAGGCGCGGCAGCCAGCCGCGATGTGACGCGCGCACCTCCCACCAGTGCCGCACCATGCCGAGCTGCGACAACGTGAAAGTCACGAACACGTTGATGCTGTACATGACGACGAGATGACCGACATCGGCACGCGTGTAGACCACCGCAGCGGCCGCCGCCAGCCCCATGAGCAGGATGCCGTTGGAGGTGACGAGCCGGCTGCTCAAGTTGGCGAAACGATTCGGCACCCAGCGATCGACCGCCATGAAAGC
This sequence comes from uncultured bacterium, assembly GCA_964567755.1. Lineage (GTDB taxonomy): Bacteria > Krumholzibacteriota > Krumholzibacteriia > DASRJW01. The sequence continues at coordinate 21,684 of CAZMNW010000067.1, read as the reverse complement.
CAGCGTCCTTGGCCCGTCGACGAACCCCGCCTGCGCGCCGACGAAGAGCAGCGCGCCCTCCGACAACAACGCGAGGGCGACGAAAAGCGCTCCGATTTCCAACGATCCCGTGTTCCAAGGGTCAGCGAAACGATGCAGCAAGGAGGCATTCATCGTTCGCCCTGGTTCGTGCTGCAAATCGAACAGCCGGTAGCCGATCAGGATGCCGCTTGCCGTCAGCGCCAAGGACACTGCCATGTATTGCATGGTCCGCCGGCCCGTGCGCGCCCGTGGTTCGCGCAGTGCAGGGAGACCGTTGGAAATGGCCTCGATGCCCGTGTACGTGCCCGCTCCCAGGCTGTACGCACGCAAAAAGATCAGGAACGTCGCCCCGAGTCCCAGGGACTGCACGCTTTCGCGCGTGCCCGTGACTGCGTGCTGCGTCACGTCGGTCAGCTCTCCGGCATGTGTCGCCAGCGTGCCCAAGATCAACACGGCATGCGTCACGACGAAAAGCAAGAAGATCGGGGTGAGGATGCGGATGGATTCCTTGGCCCCGCGCAGATTCATGACCACGAGCACGGCGATGGCGGCCAATGCCAACGGCACCTTGTACGAACTGTCTGCATGCGAGGTGAACGAGAGCAGCGCCGCGACACCACTCGCGATCGAGATCGCGATCGTGAGCACGTAATCCACGACGAGCGCACAGCCGCTGACCACGCCCGCCGTCGGCGAGAGCAATCGCGTCGCCACCACGTAGCCGCCGCCACCGCTCGGGAACAGCTCGATGATCTGCATGTAGCTGGCGGCGATGATGAAGACGGTCAGTACGATCGCTACCGCCATGAGCAACGCCAGGTGCGTGTGGCCCTCGAGGGCGCGATACGCCTCCTCGGGTCCATAGCATGACGAGGACAGCCCGTCGGCACCGAGGCCGACCCATGCGAAGAAGGCGATGAGGGACAAGCGATGGAAGATGCCGCGTTCGGTGGGGCTCTTCTTGCGTCCGAGCACCAGGTGCTCTAGACGGCGAAGGGTGGAAACGACGTGCTGCGATAAGCCCATGCATGGGGGCCGTGCGGTCCCGGCCTCGCGTCACTCCAGTTGGTTCGCCGCGCGCACTCGTGGCGCGGTGCGGTGACGCAGGCTAGCGATTTCCATGGCGTTGAGGAAGCGACGTGGTGTAGCGATGGCTTCGAAGGGCTCACCAGCGCGCGGGGAGATCGAGCGTCGCCATGCGGACCCGGGACGGCTCGCCCGCTTCGGTCCAGGCGACATACGACGGTCGAGTCCAGACGCTCCAGGCGTGGGAAACCGATCTCGACGCCATGCTTGTCGTCAAGGGGCACCACGCGATCGTGCAACACGTCCATCATCGGCAGCTTCGAAAGGTAAAGCTTACCGAACGCCAGCAACCTGTTGGCGTCCACTAGTCTAGTCACAGCAAGCGCTGGAAGCGAAGCGTCAGGCCGTGACGCGCCGCTTCAGGGGTTTGAGTTGCGCTCGGACGGCGTTCCCGCGAAAAAGACGACATGCATCGCGACGGGCGAATCCTGGCGCCCCCAAATGGCAAAACGGGCCCTGTAGTCCCCGGGGACGAGAATGCCCTCGCCCGTGAACTGGCCGCTGAGATCATCAACTTCGAGATCCTCCAACAGCTGCCCACTAGGCCCCTCCACGATCCACTGGAAAAAGACCGAATCGGACCCTCGACGCTGCCTCTGAAGTGCCATGTGCATTCGGAGCGCACGGAGAAGCGAACGCTACAGTTCGATTCGAGCACATCCCTCGGGTTCTTCGCCGGGACCGACGTATCTAAACGAATCCAATTGGGTGCGACGTCGGAATCCTGGATCATCTCGTGCAGTGATGCCGACCAGAGCCCTGGCGTGTAAGAGCTTTCGTAAAAGTGTTGTTCGCACGGCACGCAACCGGTCGGAGAAGCGATCGAGCAGCATGGATTCACCCCGATGTGAACCAGATTCCGCGCGACTGAGGTCGTGTAGATGGGTAAGAGGATCGTGCGCGCCGTGTCCGCCGTCGCACCTGCCGAGTCGATGATCTGCATGCGCACACGCTGCTCGGGGGCTGCGATCCTCCGGCTCACCGTCTTCACCGTGTCCCACGGCGTGTCCCAAGATCCGTTGTCTTCCCAATCCCATCGCACCTGGAGATCCGCCACCGCGTCTTCGGCATCAAACGACATCGTTGCGTCGAACTCGAAGAGTTCCGGACAGTCGACGTTCCGGACCAGGAAAAAGGCGGAGGGTGGCTCATTGGCGGGATTCGGGTCTGCGCCTACGGGATGCTCGAGATCTCGTTTGCAAGATGGTCCGGTGGCGACGACAAGCGAAGAGAGGAGCGCGAGGCCAGATCGAAACGCAAGCCATCTGCCATGCCGTTGCGACATTGTCTCCTCGTACGCGGCTCGATCGTGCCAACTCCGTGCCACGACAGACAATCCCCGGGAACGCAGTGGAACGCTGCATCTCGGGCTCGAATTCGCTGGGTGTGACTCGCTGGATGTCTTGGACGCGGGTGGATGGGAGCCCTGCCGGGAGCTCGAGTCGTGGGTTCGCGAACGTGCGCGTGGTGAAGGGGGCTCGATGGCCGAGTGCAGGCGGAGCCCCACGGCTGGTGCGCCGCGGGAGCTGGTTCGGAACGTGGGTTTTCGGAGCGCGTGGCGACCGATTCTCAGGGCGGCGCTCGTCCGTGAGCTACGGATTCTGAATGCGCCGCATCTCGGTACGGCGTGCTCCGCCTTCCTTTAGAGTTCTGGCGCGCACCGGTCCTGACAGGCTGGTGTTTTGACACTTCGCCCCACCGGTATCTAGACTCACTCTGATTGCGGGCGAACGTCCAACTAGCGCAGCACCTCGAATTGTGCCCGCCATGGTCAGTAAACAGCGGGTTTGTCTATGGCGCTGGACGAGCAGCCCGATCCCACGGGCGACCCGGATCTCACCACGCGCACGGCGCACGGTGCATCCTTTTCGCCGCAGGTCATCGACGGTTACCGACTGCACGAGCGGATCGGCTCGGGGGGCATGGGCGAGGTCTATCGCGCCGAGCAGATCGAGCCGATCGAGCGCACGGTGGCGCTCAAGGTGATCAAGCGCGGCATGGACACGCGCGAGGTGATCACGCGCTTCGAGGCCGAGCGCCAGGCCCTGGCGCTCATGGACCACACCAACATCGCCAAGGTGTTCGCTGCCGGCTCCACACCCGAAGGCCGGCCGTACTTCGTCATGGAGTACGTGCGCGGCATTCCCATCACGACCTACGCCGACAAGCACAAGCTGACGACGCAGGAACGCCTGGAGCTCTTCATCCCACTCTGCGAAGGCGTGCAGCACGCGCACCAGAAATCCATCATCCACCGGGATCTCAAGCCGTCGAACGTGCTCGTGACGGTCCAGGAAGCGAAGGCCGTGCCGAAGATCATCGACTTCGGTGTTGCCAAAGCCACCTCACGCAAGCTGACCGAGAAGACGATGTACACGGCGCTGGGAGAGCTGATCGGCACGCCGGAGTACATGAGCCCAGAGCAGGCCGAGATGACGGGCGAGGACATCGACACGCGCACCGATGTCTACTCGTTGGGCGTGATCCTCTACGAGCTCCTTGTGGGAGCTTTGCCCTTCGAGCCGGCGGAGCTGCGTCGGGCAGGGTTCGCGGGCATCGTCCGCACCATCCGGGAACAGGACCCACTGCGCCCGAGCACGCGCCTCGGTACTCTGGGGGCGCAGGCTACGGCCGTCGCCCAGGCGCGGCGCACGCTGCCCGACAAGCTCAGGGGCCAGCTCCGGGGCGACCTGGACTGGATCACGATGCGGGCGCTCGAGAAGGACCGCACGCGCCGGTACGGCTCGGCGGCCGAGTTGGCGGCGGACGTAAAACGACATCTGAACCACGAGCCTGTGGCGGCGGGGCCTCCGAGCGCCATGTACCGGATGCGGAAGTTCGTCCGGCGGCACCGGGTGGGTGTGGGCTTCGCATCTGTGCTCGTGACCTTGCTCGCCGTGCTGGCGGGGACGATGACCGTGCAGGCGGGTCGGATCGCCCGAGAGCGCGACCGAACCAACCTGGAAGCGGTGCGCGCCAACGAGGAAGCAGAATCGGCCAAGGCGGTGACAGAGTTTCTGGTGGGTCTCTTCGATGTCTCGGATCCGCGCGTTTCTCTGGGAGACACGATCGAGGCCCGCGAGATCCTGGATCTGGGGGCGGCGCGCATCGAAGCAGGAGAGGTGGAGAGAGCGCCCCTCCTGCAGGCGCGCTTGCTGGAGACGATGGGGCGCGTGTACCAGAATCTTGGCGAAATCGACCGCGCCCGGGCGCTGCTGGAGAAAGCGCTGGCCGTGCGCCGGCGCGTACAGGGAGATCGACACCCCGACGTGGGGCGTACGCTCGGCCGTCTTGGCTGGCTAGTTGGTAGCTACCAGGGCAACCCCACGGATGCGAGGCCGCTCCTGCTCGAGGCGCTATCGATCCAGTCGGAGGCCTACGGGACCCGTCACGTCGAAACAGGGTGGGTTCTGTACTACCTCGGGTCGTCGTTCTCTTGGATCGATCCATGCGGCAGGGTGTATCTCGAGCGCGCCCAGAAGATCTTCGAAGACACGTTGGGCACTGAGTCCCTGTACGTTTCGTGGTGCTTGAACGATCTAGGGAACTTCCATTCGGCTCTAGGCGAATACGATCGCGCTCTGGAGTGCTTACAGCGTGCGACGAAGATCAAAGAACAGCTCCTGCCGCCGGGCCAGCCAGATATCACGATCTCGCGGATGCAGGTCGCCTATTGTCTCATCAGGCTGGGGCGGTGTGAGGAAGCGGGGCCCATTGTGGAGGAAGCTCTGAAAACCTACCGCAAGACGATGGGGCCGGTTCACGAGATTACGGCCTGGCCTCTGAGCATGCTAGCCGATCAGCAACGGTGTCTTGGAAACTACGACGAGTCGCGAAAGACTGCGTCCCAGGGCGCCGAAATATGTCGCGCTAAATGGGGCGCAGATTCCATGGCGTACGCTGGTGCGCAAATCGACTTGGCCCTCCTCGCCCTCGAGACAGGTCGCGAGTCCGAGGCGGACAGCCTCACACGCGCGAGTTTCGCTGTGTACGAGAAGGCGGGCGATATAGGACCCCTGTTTATAGCGACGTGCCTCGAGATGCGCGCCGCATCCATGCGGAAGATCGGCCGGGAAGCCGAGGCGACAGCGCTGCTGGACAGCACACGGGCCATTCGGCAGCGCATGCGGAATCGCTTGCAGGGATGTTCTGAAGAAGGATAGCCATGGCGCCGGATGAGCAGCCCGATCCCACGGGCGATCCGGATCTCAGCACGCGCTCGGCGTATGGCGCTTCCTCGTCCCAGCAGGTCATCGACAGCTACCGACTGCTCGAGCGGGTCGGCTCAGGCGGCATGGGTGAGGTCTACCGGGCCGAGCAGACGGAGCCGATCGAGCGCACAGTGGCGCTCAAGGTGATCAAGCGCGGCATGGACACGCGCGAGGTGATCACGCGCTTCGAGGCCGAGCGCCAGGCGCTGGCCCTCATGGACCACCCCAACATTCGCCAAGGTGTTCGCTGCGGGTTCCACGCCCGAGGGGCGGCCGTACTTCGTCATGGAGTACGTCCGCGGCGTTCCCATCACGACCTACGCCGACAAGCACAAGCTGACGACCCAGGAACGCCTGGAGCTCTTCATCCCACTCTGCGAGGGCGTGCAGCACGCGCATCAGAAGGGGATCATCCACCGCGACTTGAAGCCGTCCAACATCCTGGTCGCGCGCCACGATGACAAGCCGGTTCCCAAGGTGATCGATTTCGGGATTGTCAAGGCGACAGACACCAAGCTCACCGACAAGACATTGCTCACGCATCACGGGCAGTTCATGGGTACGCCGGACTACATGAGCCCCGAGCAGGCGCAGGGGTTGCCAGACGTCGATACCAGAACCGATGTCTATGCGCTGGGTGTCGTGTTGTACGAGCTGTTGACGGGGCACTGCCATTCGATCCCAAGAGATTGCGCAAGGTCGGGTACACGGAAATGCTGCGGATCATCGAGGAGGAAGATCCACCGGAACCGAGCGCGCGAGTCGGCATCCCACCCCTTTCGACAGCCGATACCGAGAACATCCGACCGCGCTCCAAGCGCCCACGGTCTCTCCGTAGATTCCCTGATGTCTGCAGTCAAAGGCTTGCAGGACCTTATAATCTGAGTCATCTCGATCGACAAGCCGACGAGCCCACAGGGGTCCGTACGCTTCGGGTTGGCGCCCAGCAGGTAGATTCACATTTGGGAAAACTTCATCGAGCACCATTGACACAGGATTCCGCATCTGCTTCAGTCTGCGGTGATTCAACCAGAATGGAGCGCGCTATGCGGCGATCGCTGGTAGCTTGGGGCACGAGCCTCATGGCCGTGGCACTCCCTTTTGCATTGGCCACCGCACAAGAAGCCACTACGGGAACCATCGAGGGCACGGTTGTTGACGCCCATGGAGCGCCGCTCCCTGGTGTGACCGTAACCATTACGTCGGCTCAGGGCAGCAAAACCGAGACGAGCGATGTCAACGGCCGCTTCCGGTTTCCCTACCTGACAGCGGGCAAGTACGGCTTGCAGTCGAGACTGCAGGGGTTCAACACCGTGAAGCATCAGGGCCTCGATGTACGCCTGGGCTCGCGCGTGCAGGTCGAGGTGACGATGACCGTCGGCGTCACCGAAACGGTGGAGGTCGTGGGCACGCCGTCGGTCGTAGACATCACGACCACCACGACAGGGGCGACAATCAGCTCGGAGCTCATGTCGAGCATTCCGCTGGGCCGGAGTTTCTCGAGCACGCTGGAGCTGGCCCCAGGCGTCGTGGCTAGTGGCATCGGCGAAGCGAACCCTTCGATCGCGGGCGCGAGTGGTTTGGAGAACGTCTACGTCGTGGACGGCGTGACCATCAACAACACGGGCTTCGGCACTGCTGGGAGCTTCACCGGCGCTTATGGCGCTCTGGGGACCGGGGTGAGCTTCGACTATGTCAAGGAAGTACAAATCAAGACGGGGGGCTACGAGCCTGAGTACGGCGAGGCACTCGGCGGCTACATCAACTTGGTGACGAAAAACGGCGGCAACGAATTCGCCGGCAGCGCCTTTGCGTATTATCAAGGAGCGGGGTTGGAAGCCGAGAGGAAAAGCTCGGATGCAATCCGCGCCGCTGCCGAGCTCACAAGCCTCCAGAGCACAGATCTGGGCTTTGAGCTAGGCGGGCCGGTCGTCCGCGACAAGGCATTTTTCTTTGCCGCCTTCAATCCCATCTTGACCACGCAGACCTTGCGAACGGCGCCGACGCGGCGCGAGGAACTCGGGGTCGATCACGAGCTGGAGGTCGACCGGACGAAGTACAACTACGCCGGAAACATGAAGTGGTTCGCACATCCGAAGCACACGTTCACCGTGTCCGCGTTCGGTGACCCCGGGATCGGACCAAACGGCGCGCAGAACCAAACGGCGCTTGCAGCGGAGGACCCGACCCGGCTGTTCACGGAGATCCGCTTCGGCGGGCACAACGCGGTCGCCCGCTGGGAAGGCGAGCTGCTTCCAAACGGCTTCATCGAGGCGTCCTACGCCTACCACCGAGACCTATTCGAGGAAGAGCCGGCTGTCAAGGACCCACTCGGCTTCGACAACCGCCCTGTGATCGACCCGGCGACTGGGGACACGCTGAGCACGGCACCGCGGGTTTACGGTGGCGCGGGAGCAGGGCAGGACGCAACATCCACGAACTCGCAGTACCGGGTGAAGTTCTCGAGCTACTTGCAGGGCGGTGGCGAGCACAACCTACGCTATGGTTTCGAGTTCCAGGATATCGGGTACGACCGAGAGTTTTTCCTCGCAGGCCCGTCTGGCGTCGCGCTTCCCGACGGGAACGTCTCGACCACAGGTTTTATTTGGGACATCGACCCGGCTGGGAATCGTTTCCAAATAGTTACATACGGAAGCGCGCCGCTCCAGGAAACGACGAATCACTACCTGGCTGCATTCCTCTCGGACTCCTGGAGCCCCGTCAAGTGGATCAACCTGATGGCGGGCGTGCGCTACGAACAGAACACTCTTCTGGGGTCTGCACGCAAGTTCAGCTGGGACAACAACTGGGCGCCACGCTTCCACCTGACAGTGGATCCGACACGTGACGGCAAGTCCAAGGCCTCCTTTTCCTACGGCCGATTTTTCGGCAAGGTGCCGAATGACATCGCTGTGCGCGCGATGTCGAATGAAAGCATTTACATCGTGGCCTACCCACTCTCCAGCGTCGACCTCACGGATCCGAATAATCCCAGGATCACCGGCCCGGCTAGCGGGTTCGACGCGTTTGGCTACGCCGGTACACGCATCGACCCGGAGTCAAAACTGACGTACCAGGACGAGTACCTTGTCGCCGCCGAGCGCGAATTGCTTCCGTTCCTCAACGTGGGGGTGAGCTACATGCACCGCCAGCTCGGGCGCACGCTCGAAGATGTGGCGCTCGTACCTTACTCGCATCAAGTCGACTCGCTCATCGCTGCTCCGTTCGGCGAGTACTTCATCACGAACCCGACACCGGCGCTCGGTTTCCCGAAACCGTCACGCAAGTACGATGCTGTAACCGTGATGGCGGAGAAACGGTTCAGAAGCGACGATCGCTGGCAGCTCCTGGCGAGCTACACGTGGTCGCGCCTGCAGGGCAATTACGAAGGCTACTTCCGGCGTGAGAACGGTCAGAGTGACCCGTTCATCACGTCGCTCTTCGACTGGCCCTACCTGGCGGATCCGGAGATCTTCAAATACCTCATCGAGGACACAGTGTTGCCGAACGACCGCACCCACGTGTTCAACCTTTTCGGATCGTACGCTCTGCGCTTCCGGCTCAACCTCGGCGCCAGCGTGAAGGTGCAAAGGGGCATCCCACTCACGCGCGTGGGGTTCAACGAGGTCTATCAGGGCCCCAACGAGATCCCTCTCGAGCCACGCGGCACGCGCGGACGCGGCCCGACGACGACGGACCTCGGGTTTCATGCCGACTACACGTTCAAACTGGGGCGGCAGGGGGTGGTGCTCGTCTTCGATATCTTCAACTTTCTCAACCAGCAGAAGGGGATCGAATTCGACCAGCGCTATGAGCTCTTCGGTACCGTCGACCCTCACCCGTCGCTCAATATCCCTCCGTGCCCGAGCTGCTTGAACACGGACTTCTTGAGGCCGACACTGTTCCAGGAGCCGCTTCGCATCCGGTTCGCAACGCGGCTGCAGTTCTGAATGCGAACGCGGCCGGCGCAGTCGTCGGTATGACGTCTTGGGTGGCCACTGCGAGATATCGCTGGCGAGTGAGGTCGTGGTGCTTCTCCAGCCAGCGCCTGTACTCCCGAAGCGTGTCCGGGGTCACCGCCTGGAGCCGCCCTCCTATCGCGCTCGCTGTTGGAAAAACTCTCGGCCACTCGTCCTGGGCCCGTACGCCGACAGGCAGACCGCGCAACCTAAGTCCATGGTGCGCTTACGGCACGGCGGTGGCCACGCCGCTGCTCCATCGCCACACTGCGAAACGGAACGAAACCGTCGAAATCACCGCTCGTGGACAGCCTCACACGAGCGGTCTTTGAGGTGATCGATAGAACGGGTGGACGCGACGGTCCCAACATGGCGGAGTTCCTCGAACTACGCGCCGGGTCCCTCCGCAAGATCGGGCGAGAGGCGGAAGCGGCGGCACTGGAGGACAGCGCGCAGGCCATTCGGCAGCGCTTGCGGAATCACTTGCAAGAGTGTGAGAGCGACTGATCCCGTGAAGATGTTGGCCGGTTTGACGTCGCGGTGCACGAGGCCGTTCTTGTGCGCATCCTCCAAGGAATGACACGCCTGCGCCAACAGGTGCACGACGCGTTCCGACGGCAGGGGTCCGAAGTGCCGCACCAGGGTGTCGAGGTCGAAGCCCTTCACGAGTTCCGGCCGCGCCAGCATCTGGTGCTGCGCTTTCCAAGCCTCGCCCATGCCCCCGTGCCCGATCGGCGCGCGCTCGTGGCGCGGGGCGGAGACGCAGGCTAGCGGTTTTCATAACGCGATGGATGCGCCGTCCCGTGGTAATGGCTTTGCGGGGCTCACCAGCGGGCGGGGAGATCGAGCGTCGCCATGCGTACATGGGACGGCTCGCCGGCTTCAGTCCACGCGAAGTAGACCGTCGAGCCCAGACGCTCCAGGCGTGGGAAACCGCTGGCGCGTTCCGCGCTGGTCGGCGAGGATGCGGTTTCTCGAGGCTTCGTAACCCTTGACAGTGTATACAAGTTCTTATATTATTCTGTCATGGTCGACAAGCCTCTTGTCTGGCTTGGCTCGTCGCTCGATGTCTTGCGCGCCTTTCCAAATTCTGCGCGCCAAGAGGCAGGGTTTCAACTTCGGCGTGTCCAGCAAGGGCTGAGCCCAGGAGATTGGAAGCCTATGCCCGGCATGGGACAGGGTGTGGTCGAGATCCGGATCCACCTACGTCGCCAAGTTCGCCGAGGCGGTCTACGTGCTCCACGCCTTCGAGAAAAGAACCCGGAAGACATCGTCGGCAGACATCGCACTTGGGAAGCGACGACTCTCAGAGCTCCTGAAGTTGCGGATCCAGCGCACGGAGAAGTGATGGGAATACGTGTTCGGAAGTCCTCGGGTAACGTGTTTCGTGACCTGGCGTTTCAGCCAGAAGATGCGGAGAACCTGCGTGTGCGGGCGGAACTGATGATCAGTCTCGCGAAGCTGATCGAAGCACGTGGGTTGACACAGGCGCAGGCCGCAAAGCTCCTTGGGGTCACGCAGCCAAGAATCAGCGACCTGATGCGTGGCAAGATCCAGCTTTTCAGCGTCGATGGGCTCATCCAAATGCTCGGTCGCGCAGGCACGCGCGTGTCGCTGGTTGTCAAAACGCGCAGGCGAGTTGCATGACTCCTGGTGAGCGAAAAATGCCTTCGCGACTCTGCCCCGAGCCACGGCCCTTGACGAGCTTAAGCTTAGACAGATAACTGCGATCATCTTGTAGTGAATTTCTGGTGCCCTGGGATGGTGCCACCGGGCGTGGGTTGCTGTCCGTCCTGTGGCGATTCTCTTGCCCCTTCATCCCTAGCGGTTTTAATAACGCGTTGAATGCGCCGTCCCGTGGCAATGGCTTTGCGTGGTTCACCAGCGAGCGGGGAGATCGAGCGTCGCCATGCGTACACGGGGCGGTTCGCCGGCTTCGGTCCAGGCGAAGTAGACGGTCGAGTCGAGACGCTCCATGCGTGGGAAGCCACTAGCGCGTTCCGCGCTGGTCGCGCTCACCGCGAAACTCGGATCGAGCGTGCCATCCCCCTGGATGCGTCGGGCGCGGATCAAGGCCTCGCCGTTCTCGGCGGATTCGAGCCACAACACGAGCGCGCCACCGCGCGGCAACAGGATCACGTCCACGCGCCCGATCGGATCGCCATCATCGACGCGCGCGCGCATTGGAAAGGTCATACCCTCGTCTGGTGACAACGCGACATGCACGGCTGCTTGCTCTCCAGCCATGGTGAACCAAGCGGCTGCAACGCGCGCACCCGAGGCCGCGAGCGCCGGACCGTTCACTGGGCACCCCGCGATCTCCCAACCATCTTGTGACAACGGATACGGTTCCGACCAAACACCGTCAGCGAAACGCACTAATGAGATGTCCCGCACCTCCTCGGGCGAGCGATCGCGATAGGCGACGAGCACGCCATTCTCGGTGCGCACCGCCGCCGTTTGGCAGCAATCGCACACGCGCGCATCCAACGCGCGCTCCGCCGAGCAGCCATCGGGGTTCAATGTCGCGGACATGAGAACCATCTCGCCCATGCCGCGTTTCCTGCCGGCGTAGTCGCGTCCATCCAACCACACCAGCGTCGCTCCGCCTTGCGCATCGGGGACGAGCGACACGAAGCCGTGCTCGGTCGCGGTGGCGTCGCGGTGCGGGACCATGCGCGTGCCCCACTCCACGCCATCGGCAGAACGCGCGAGCGCCACATCGTACGCATAGGTGTCCGGCCCGCTCTTCCACAACCAGTGCGCAACGAGCGAGCCGTCGCTCAGTTCGGCGAGCGAAGGGAAGTCGGCCCAATTGGCGAAGAAGCTGTCGCCGGCGACGACGGTGCGCACTGCGGACCAGTGTCCGTGTTGCAACATGGCGTATTGCATCGTGTGGCCCGATTCGAGTTGCGCGAGCCACGAAACATAAAGTCGGTCGCCGGCGGAAGTAAGATTCGGCTCGCCGCTTGCGGCCGGTGCTGGACAGTCGAGCACAAGAACCGGTGGCGGTGCCGAGCGTGATTGACAACCCAGGGCGAGCACGAGTGCGGCGGTGGCGAGGTTGGAGTCAGTTCGAAGGCGCGGGCAGGTCGCCCAGGAATGTTTCGACCTGTGCACGCGCATGAACGACCTCCAGAGGGCGGCAAGACTAGCACGCCATTCGGGGGCATCTCACTCGATCCATTCGGACGGAGAACAGCTTCAGCCGCTCGATCGTAACTGTTCCTAAACGCAAAGAGGGGCCGGTGTCGCCACCGGCCCCGCGCAGCGTGAGGTGGACCGAATTATTTCGCAGCGCTTTGCACCACGGAGTGTTCGAGCATGTGGTTCCCGATCATTTGCGCGAACGCGTCTTCGGGCATCTTGGCGAGGGTCACCGGGATCTCCACGTTCTTGCTGTCACGCACCAGCGTGTACTTGACGGTGGAGCCAGCCTTTGAGACCTGCGAGTAGCTGGTCTTCAACTGTTCGCTGCCGATGGTCATGCCGTTGAGTGCCGTGATCACGTCGCCGACTTTGATACCGGCTTTGTCCGCAGGACCTCCCGCGGTGACCTTCGTCACCTTGTAGCCCTCGGCCGTCTTCTCTTTTTCGACCCCGAGCCAGCCCTTGGTGCCCTGATCGGCGGCCATGTGATTCAGGCAAGCCTGGGTCTCGTACGTGCACTTGTCACCAGCGAAGGCCGACGTGGCGAAGAGCGCGGCCAGCGCGAACAACATACAAACCTTCAAACGCATCGGAACAACCTCCTGTCGGAAACAAATCGGCATGAGCGAACGGCTCGCCGGCGACGCGAGACGCCCTGCCCGGCGCGAGAAAAGTATGCACAGCCAACCCGCAAAGTGTTGTAAAGGAGTTGTCTCCTGAGCCGAGGCCAGTGGAGGCCGGGCCCTTTTTCTGGGGCATCGGGGGAACCCCTGTGCGGGGTCATGCGCCGGCTGGCGTCGCCCACGCAGCCTTACCCTCGCAGCGCCGAGCCAAGAGTCCCCATCCAGGGCCAGTCCATGTTGGGATCTGGTGTCGCGCGCTACCCAGAGTTCAATCCCTTCAAGAAGATGACCAGGAAGTAGATCCCCAGGGCATGCCGTAACGGCAGGACGGGAATCCGCTTGGTGGGCAAGAAAACATTCGCGATGTAGCACGCTGTGTAGGGAATCGCCGCCCACAGCGAGTCGCGCGCGAAGAGGGCTCCGACGAACACCAATTCCCCGTAGCGATCCGCTGCCCAATCAACCTCGGGGCTGTTCTCGCCACGCTGGCGGGCCACGACGCCGTCGAAGATGTCGAGGATCAATGCGGCGAGGAGGAAGGCGAATGCCCAGCCGACGCGGTCCTGGAAGCGCGCGATCGCCGCGAACAGGCAGAGCCAAGCGCCCACCCGCGTGACTTCGTTGCTGGAGAACGAGAATCGCGAGCCGCCGAACAGCCGATCCATCGCCGACTTTCGCGTCTGCGTCAGCGCATCAAGTAGCGCCATATGGACAACCCTCCGATCAGCAGCTCTTGGCCAATGCGGAGTGGCAGCGATTTGCCCATATCGACGCTGGGTGCGGCTCGGATGTGCTTGTAGGGTGTGCTGTAGCCGTTGATGAAATCGCAGAACAAATGGAAGCCCACACAAGTGACGAACATCAGCCCAAGCTGATAGTCGAACAGCGCGATCCCCAAACCGATCAGCGTATAGATGACGGTGCCGAGCAGCTCGTGAAGAATCGTGCGGGCGTGTCGCATCCCGCCGACTTTGAGCTTCATCGTGCGAAGAAAAAGCAGATGGTCGAGATCGGGCAACAGCGAGAACCCAACCGCCCACAGCACGTTCTTGTCGGGGAAGAAGGTGGCAACGCCGAGCCCGACGGCGGCATGAGTGAAGGTCGTCATCTGAGTTCCGAGCGTCCTTTTCCTGAGCTTCGGCCCGCTTCTGATGCCGAACCGCGACGCTGAATTGTACATCGTTGCCGCCGGTCACGGCGGCAGACCGTGGCGTCCGTAGATCTACGGAGTCGTCGACTCACGGCTCATTCGCACGAACGATGCCGGGGCATCCGCCAGTACCTTCCCATTTGCCGCGTGATCTCATAGGCGAACAACGCCAGTGTGAAAGCGGCCATGTACGCCCCTGTTTGCCACTCGGCCCAAAAGACCAGCCCGCAGAACGCCACGTTGGGGATCCAGGCAGCCCTGAGGGCCACGAGACTCGCCTCGTCTCGAGACATTCGTCGCCTCATGCTCAGTATGATTGTGGCGGCGGCAAGGAACACCAGCACCGATCCCAGGATCAACGCGGCCAAGTTAACCAACGTGAACGGCTCTTCGAAGACACCAGCCACGCCGGTCAGGACAGACAACGCAGTACAGCCAAGACCTGCAATGGCGAGGCCGCGGTACACGAAACCTTCCGTTCGCATCACACGAGCGTTCCAGAGCAGTCTCAATTGAAGGAGAAGAATGGGGACTGCGAGAAAGAACGGAGCGGCTAAGAACAGAAAGACTTCTCGCAGCCAACCGTCCGATACCACCTGGAGAGGCGAAGTATCCTCGGCATAGGACACGAAAAGGAGCATCACGGCTGGGAGATGGGCTACGATGCGGGCCACCTTATGGACAATATTCGGCCCCTCTCGCTTCGTGAACAGCGACTTTGTCTGCGTGATCTGAGTCGAGAACAATGGTACGGTCAAGGCGGGAACGTAAGCGCCGATGTGCCACGCGTCCCAGAAAGCGCAGGCGCCGAGTACTGCACTGGGGATCCAGGCGGCCCTGAGCGCGAGCAGAGCTGCTTCGTCGCGACCGATCTTTTCCTTCAGGCTCAGAACGATGGTGGCGAAAGCCAGAAGCAGAGCGGCCCACGTGCTCAAGGAAGTCATCGAGACGGCATCGAGCCGCCAGTCGTCCAATAGGGCGTACGCGGTGCAACCGAGGCCCGCCAGGGCGAGCGCGTGACATGACAGAGCTTCACCCTGTGTCACCCCCTTCTTCCAGAACAACCGCAGCTGTAACAGGAGAATGAGGACGGCAAGAAAGTAAGGAGCCACCATCACAGGAGGCCACCGCATCCACCACGTCGACAGGGGCTCCCCAGGGCGCACTGGCTGGATGACTCCATCGATGATCCTGCCGGGAGGTGGTTCGTCCCAAGAGTTCTGTAGGATGGCCTCGACGGGCGTTGTATCCAAGGCCGACACGCAGAGCAGCGCCACGGGTGAAAGACCGACCAGCAGGTGGAACATGCCCTTCAAGTCGCGCCTCCACTCGCGATGCCCAGACATTCGTCTGGCGCCATGGCTACAGGTTTTGCGGCAGGAAATTCACCCACGTCAAACGGCGCCCCGGGCGTTTGCTGGTCCCGGGGCGCCTCGATGATCTCGACGCATCATTCGATGCACTTGACGTTCGAGTGATAACTGTCCGCACCATTCGAAGCAGCAATCAGATGCTTGATGAGCAGTTCGCTGCCTCCATCCTGTGGCGCGATCCGCTGGCTCGCGGCGCGCACGAAAGATTGGTCACCGCTCGTCCACCCTGACTGCATGTCGCTGATGCGGGCCTGAAACGACGGTCCTGCAGGGACCGGTGTGACCGTGAGGACTCCGTCGATGACCGACTTGTATTCGTATCGTCCGCCGACGACACGCGCGACCCGGCTCAACTCGACTGGTCCCTGCACCCGCACGAAATCCGTCGCGCCCTGCATGCAGAATGGACGCGGGATGATCTGATTGAACTGGATCGTGAGCGCCTCGTCATCGCCGCCTGCCGGAGCGGCACTGCCACTCACATTCAGGATCAGCGCCCTGCCGTCGTTTGGAATCGGCACCGGTGTCATACTGGGACCAGCCGGGAGCTCCAACGGTGGCTTGAGGGACTCCGGAATACCGTTGAAGATCGGTGCCGGGATGGTCCGGAAGCTCGGAGTCGCATTGACGACATCGGTCGGCGCGGGCGGGGCCGCGAGCAGCCCGCTGCGGATGAAATCCGCCACCACCAGTTGCCTGGCGAACTTCCAAGCGATCACTTGATGCTCCGCTGTCCCGGGGATGAGGAGGTCGACATGCGCGTTCGCCAGCACCCACCGCCCTCCACCCGGAAACTCAGCGGCAGTTTCCCACAGCCGCAGATGGAATCGGAGCGGCCCATAAGTTCCTGCCTCGAGCTGGATGACGCTGCCGCGCCAGCCACCCTCGTCGCTGTAAGTCGTCTGCACGCCACCGATCGCATCGGTCCACGGGCTGTTGAACGGAGGCGCTGGCGGGAACCCGGGTCGATTGCCGCTCAATCCAAGCAGCGCGTCTCGGATCGCCAAGGGAGTCACGTTGCCGACGAAGATCAGGTTCACCGGGTCGCTCGGCGTGGTCTCGAACGTCTCTCCCGTATACGGCCAGATCGAGAGTGCGTCACTCCCGACACCCACGGAAACAAGACCCGATGGGGGCTCGGCCGATTGGACGTGCAAAACTCTGGTCTTCTCGGCGTCTTGCAGGGCCGCATCGTTCTCCGACGAGGCCGGGTCGTCGTATGAACAAGCAGTGACGATGGAAAGCGAGACGCCGCCTGCTGTGCCGAACGCCTTCAGAATGCCGCGCATGTTTGCCATGTTCGAAAACCTCCACTCATTGCCTGGTGCTGCATGGGTTGCGCTGTCCTTCAATGAGGATGAAAACCTCCCAGGTTACTCGACCGTCCCTCCGTGGACCGGGGTCTGAAACCTGGCATCCGCGAGCACCAGCGGTTTCCAAACACAGACAATCGCAAGAGCGCCCCTTCCAGAAACCACCGCACACGCCAAGGTGGCCGCCCTTCGGCCGTCCCCTCCTCGGCACGAGACACACGACTCTGGCGTATACTGTCCGCATCAAGGGAGTGCTCAGCCGGATAGGGGATAGGTAACGGCATGTCTGACGACCGCCACATGGGTTCGAACCAACGATTCCCCAGCACGCGATGGAGCCTCGTCCTGGCCGCAGGCGACGCGCGGAACACCGAGGGGCGCGAAGCCTTGGCGAGCTTGTGCAAGACTTATTGGCCGCCAGTATACGGCTACATTCGCCGCAAAGGCAGCGACACCGAGTCCGCTCGCGATTTGACCCAGGGCTTCTTCGCTCGCTTCCTGGAAAGAAGTTCCTTCGGCCGCGCCGATCCGGCCCGCGGACGATTCCGTTCCTACCTGCTCGGTGCGGTCAACCATTACCTTGCCGACGAGTGGGACCGCACGCACGCGCAGAAACGCGGTGGTGGTGAGTTGTGCATGTCTCTCGATGTCGAAACGGCTGAGGGCCAATACCGGCTGGAGCCGAGCCACGACTGGACGCCGGAAAAGGTATTCGAGAGACGCTGGGCGCTCACGTTGCTGCAGCATGTGTTGGAGAAGTTGCGGCAGGAGAAATCGACTTCGAGTACCCCCGAAAGATTCGCGCGGTTGCAAGGATTGCTCACGGGCGGCAGTCTCGACGCCCCCTATGGACAAGTTGCCACTGAGTTGGGGATGAGCGAAGGTGCGTTGAAGGTGACCGTCCATCGCCTGCGACGGCGCTACGGCGAACTCCTGCGCCAGGAGGTCGCCGAGACGGTCGACGACCCGTCGGGAGTGGACGACGAGATCCGCTACCTGATTTCGGTACTCGGATCGTGAAAAACTTGATTTGTACTCCAGGAATCTTGATTCATCCTCGATGGAGCGTAACCACGGGCGTATTGAAACGCGCGATCGGGCTTGGACAACTCCCTGGGCCAGCGTTCTCAGCGCCATGACGGAAGAACGCGTCCCGAACGCGTGAAACTCGCGGGCCTGGCGCCGAAAGAGCGGCACCACGCCTCATGCGAGTCGATTCGGAGGCCACACCCTACACGTCGGACTGAATCCACGGCCGAACAATTTCCACCGACCGAACCGTTGTGTTCGCTGACGCCGGCCGCTACTCTGGCCAGACTGCGATGGGTATACTGGCGTCGATGCGAGCGATGCGGGCCGTTTCAAATGGAAGTGGCAAGCCCGGGGATCGCCGCCGGGACCCGTCGAAGCTGGGATTTCCACCCACGCCGCGGATCCCGGTGAATGAAACCGGAGTCGTGCTCGATCGCAGATGTGCTGGGCTACAAGGGCTTGGAATGCGAGAACCACTTCGATCGTCGAGACAAGTCCAAGCACGTAAATCTGCTTGCCCGCGGGATTGAAAAGCTGGAGCTCGACTTATGCTTCGACGTAGCGAAACGGAGTACGGCCCTCATGGCTGACATACGGAGTTGCTCGCGTTGCGGTGCACCTCTGCCGCAAGAGTCCGTGCTTGGTGGCGCCTGCCCCGTGTGCCTTCTCGAGGCTGGGCTCATGTCGGAGTCGGCGGATAAGGAAGGCGCGACTGCTGTCGGCGAGGTCGCCGGCAGAACGCTCGGTCATTACCGTTTGCTGGAGCACATCGCCATTGGTGGCATGGGCATCGTCTACCGGGCGCGGGACGAGCACCTCGACCGCGATGTTGCAGTCAAGTTGTTACCGAAGGGAACTTTGGCGAGCGAGGCCGATCGCAAGCGTTTTCGCAGGGAGGCGCGTACGCTCTCGAAGCTCAATCATCCTAATATTTGCACCGTGCATGATTTCGACACTCAGGATGGGATCGACTTCCTGGTGATGGAGTATTTGCATGGGCCCACGTTGTCGGGGAAACTGAGGGACGGGCCATTGCCCGAGAGCGAAGCGGTCGAGATCGGACTGCAAGTCGTCGAAGCTCTCGATGTGGCTCACGAGCGTGGCATCGTTCATCGAGACCTGAAGCCCGCGAACATCGTGCTCGTTGCTGGGCTCAAGGTGAAGGTGCTGGACTTCGGCCTTGCCAGATCCATACCGATGAACGAAGCAATTCTCTCGAACGACAGTCTGGAGGCGATGGGAAAAATCGCTGGGACGGTGCCGTACATGGCGCCGGAGCAGCTTCGCGGCGAGAAGATCGATCCTCGCAGCGACATCTATGCCACCGGTGTCGTGTTCTACGAACTGGCGACAGGGGTGACGCCGTTCGCGGCGCGAACCATACCCGCACTGATCGACGCGATCATGAAAGATGAGCCGATCTCACCACTTGAAAGGGGGGCACGGATCTCACCCGAGCTTGAGCGCATCATTCTCAAATGCCTCGACAAGGCAATGGGCAAACGCTATCAGTCCGCCAAGGAGCTCGCGGTCGACTTGCGGCGGTTGTCCACACCGATGTCGCACCGCGTACGACCCGGAGCGCTGCAGCACGTTTCGCGGCGCATTTGGGTGCCGGCGACGCTCGCTCTTGGTTTGGCGGCTCTGGCCGTCGCGTCGAACCTGCTCGGCGTCCGGGATCTCTTGTTCAGTCATCTTCCCGTGGGGAAGATCGAATCGCTGGTGGTGCTTCCGCTTGCGAACCTCTCTGGTGACCCGGAACAGGAGTACTTCGCGGACGGAATGACGGAGGCGATCATCACGAATCTGGCCAGGATCAGTGCGATGCGCGTGGTCTCGCGGACATCGGCGATGCGCTTCAAGCACACGACAAAACTGGTGCCCGATATCGCGCGCGAGCTGAACGTGGATGCTGTCGTCGAGGGCTCGGTGCTGCGCTCGGACGGGGTCGCGCGCATCACGGCGAAACTCGTGCGCGCCGCGTCGGAGCAACTCATGTGGGCCGAGAGCTACGAGCGCGATCCCGGAAACCTGGTGCAACTGCAGAACGATGTAGCGCGCGCCATCGTGCAGGCTATCCGCGTCCACATCACTCCAGAAGAGGCATCGCGCTTCGAGCGCGTTTCCCAGGTGAACCGTGAAGCGCACGAGGCCTACCTGCGCGGGCGCTGGCACTGGAACAAGCGCACCCCGGACGGATTCGGCAAGGCTGTTCAGTACTTCCGGGAAGCGATCGGACGAGACCCGACCTATGCACTGGCACACGCGGGGCTCGCGGACACCTATGCGCTCTTCGGTTCCATTGGTTACGACGTCATGCCGCCGCACGAAGCCGTGAAGGTGGCACGGCCCCTTGCCGTGCGGGCGCTCGAGCTCGACCCCTCACTCGCAGAGGCGCATTGTGCTCTGGCACACATCGAGCACGACTACGATTGGGACCTGGAACGGGCTGAACAGTCATTCCGCCGCGCGCTCGAGCTCAACCCCGGCTATGCGACAGCACACCAATGGTTAGGCCTTCTCCTTGCGACGCGCGACAGGATCGATGAGGCAGAGGCCGAGATCAGGCGGGCTCAGGAACTCGATCCACTTTCCTCCGTAATCGACGCCTCAGTCGGGCGCATCTTGTACTACGGGCGACAATACGACGCGGCCGCTATCGAGCTGAGCAAGGCGAACGCGATCGATCCAGACTACGCGGGTGCGTACCTCGTCCTGGGAATGGTCCATCGACAGCAGGGAAGGCTGGCGGATGCGCTCGCTTCCTTCGAAAAGGGAGCCGAGGTCGCACCTGGGAGCCCGGCATTCCTCGCGGGGATCGGCAGCATGCACGCGCTCTCTGGCAGGATGAATGAAGCGCTTCGGGTCGTAGACAACTTGCTCGACATGTCGAAACATCGCTACGTTCCGGCCTATTACATCGGTGCCCTGTACCTCGACATCGGCGACTTGGAGCGAGGTTTCGACTGGCTCGGCAAGGCTCATGAGGAAAGAAGCGAGACGATGCTATACCTCAGGCTCGATCCCGCACTCGACCTCGTGCGTGCCGACATACGCTTCCAAGACCTTCTGCGCCGAGTCGATTCTGGCATGCGTACGCCTCAGGGAGCTCGAGCTACCACTCCGCGGTGATCCAGCGACCAAGTCGAAAGGACTCACAAGCCAAGGAGGGCGTGGTTTGTAACTTCGCACGACTTACACCTCATTCATCCAAGGGGCGCTCGAGCCGGAGCCTGATCCTCGTCGTTTGCAGCGACCATCAAACATGAAGCCACCAGGACACTGTTCGCGCTGCGGCGCGCTTTTACCGCCCGATCCGCTCCCAGAGGGCGTCTGCCCCGCGTGTCTCCTACGTCTTGGCTTGGGGGACGAGGTTTCGGATCCACGCAAACCGGCCGCCGCAGGGACGGTTCCCACCCCGAATCCCAAGGAACCTGCTGTTGGTTCCGCTGCCCCACCCGCACCCGAATGAATTGCCCGTATCGATCCTCCAGGTTCTCGTCGAGGGTGGGATGGGCATCGTTTACTGGCCCAGCAAGAGGGGCGATCCACCGGCGCGTGGCTCCAAGCTGATCAAGCTCTGACTCGACACGTGGGAAGTGTTGTCGCGCTTCGAGGCCGAGCCGCTAGCCCGGATTATTCATGACGGACTCGTTCCGTCGGAATTTGGTGCGTGATCGGTTTCACTTGGCTGTTGGATCTCAGGACCGTTCGCTTTTCGCTCAGGAGTTTGAGCTTGGATGCAGAGGCAGTCAAGCGCCATCGC
>CAZMNW010000066.1:0-38717 GCA_964567755.1 uncultured bacterium | reverse complement strand
TCGACGCTCACAATCGCCCCAGGACGAACGCATTCGACCCGGGGATACATCCGAGTACCCCCGAAATCGGGGTGCCGGAACTGGTCGAGGTCGTACTGTAAATTCACGAGCGAAGCGTCTCATTCACGTTGACAGGTTCCGCGGAGCCATCGTAATGGTAGATCGTTCCCGTGGGCACACTTCCGCGCACTTCTCCGGTTCCTATGAAGATGTCCTGAGGTGACGTTCCCCAGATTGCCGAGATTGCACCTCCCCCAGAGACTGGGGTTGGCACGGTTGTCCAATGGGACCCATCGTACCGAAGGAGAGTTCCAGCGGAACCTGCCGCAAAGACTTCGGTGCCGGAGCTCCCCCAGACTTCTACGAACGACTCGCCGGTTGCCAGCAGCTTCCAGGAAAACTCGGGAGTAGGTGGTGGAGCAATGGGGTGTTCGCCCGAACATCCTGCGAAGAGGGCGGCGAGTACAAATGCATTCCAGTACGTTCTTGAAATCCTATGCACGTGGTGGAGAAGTCCTTCGGGTGAATGCACTCCGCAGCTTTGGTGTTCTTAGCGCCTCGTTCAGAAGTCGGCGCCGATGGCCACGCTCGTGGCGCGGCTCAGATGGTCGCGCTCTGGATCGTAGCGGTGCGCCCAGTCGATTCTCAGCACGTAGGCGCCGAGATTGAGTCGGGTGCCGAAACCGAAGGCCATCTGCGGACCCAGGCCGAGCGCATGACCCGTGGTGGCGCGGCTCGAGCGCAGGAACTCGCCATCGAACGCCGACGCGCCTTCGGCGAACAGCGCACCGCGCACGTTGCCGAGCTCGAGCGGCAGCGGCCAGCCGAGCGCGAGATAGCGCAGCAACGGAAAGCGGAACTCGACGCCCGCGAGACCGGCATGGTTGCCGGCGAGCGCGCCGTAACTGTAGCCACGCAGGGTGTACGCGCCCCCCATGAAGAATGTCTGTGGCGTCTTCCCCCAGCTGCTGGCCAGGTAACCGCGTGCCGCGACGGTGAAGCTGGGCCCGAAGCTCCAGTACTGTCGCAGGTCCAACTCGATGCTGCGGAAATCGAGTTCGCCGAATCCCGACTCGAGACCGAGGCGCATCCTGCGACCCATGATCGGACCCGTGATGCCGAACAGCGCCGTGTCCACTACGTAGGCGAGCCCGGGGCCGATGAACGTGCGCACCTCCTGCAGGCTCTCCACCCCATCCGTTTCGCCGAGGAAGAAACTGCCGCGCACGCCTGAAACCTGCAGCGACAGCTCGTAGCGCGAGAACTTGTCGAAGGGGCGGATCGCCACCGCGCGCGCTCCCATGTAGGTCTGACGCTCGACGCCGGCCGTCGACGCCATGAGGTACCCATAACGTCGTTGGTGCTGGAAAACGCCGAGTTGATAGTTCGTGCGGTTCGAGCGGTTCAAGTACTCGACTAGCAGATCCGAGTCCTTCAACGAGCCATAGATGCCGAAGCCGACGCTCAGCACATGATCGCCGAGCAGGTCGCTGAAGTGGATGAGCGATGCGCCACCGATGCCGCCCTGGGTGCCGACGACGCCGCCGATGTGCGACACGTCCGGCGCCAGCCGCGCCCGATAGCGGCGTTCGGTGAACTGTGTTTCGGGCAACGGATCGGGCAGCAGAAGCCCGGCGACGGATGCTGGCGCCGCCGTGGCTGCGGCGATGGTGCTCTCCGACGCCGCCATGGTCGCAGCGACGGTGCTCTCTGGCAGCGCCATGGTCGCAGCGGCTGTTGTTTCCACGGCCGCCATCCTGTGCATCCCCAGCACGCCACTTGCCGAGGTGGCAAGCACGGGAGGCGCGAGCGGTGCCGGCTCCGGCTCCGGCTCCACCGGCAGCGGCTGCATGAGGCGCATGGGACGATCGATGCGATAGATGTCCCAGCCTGCGTCACCGAAGGCGGAGAACACCAAGCGGTCGGTGCCGCGCGCCCACGACAACGCCGGGCTCACCGGCAGCACACCGCCGACACCGGTCACGCTATCGGTGAGCCGGAACACGTTGTGCGTCGCAAGCGCCAGGATGTAGATGTTGGCGATTCCATCCTGATCGGAAATGAAAGCGAGAGAACTGCCATCTCCGGACCACACCGGGCTCGTGGCGTTGCCGCGCGCGAATGGGGCGAGCGGCCGCCGCGTGCCATCGGCGAGATCCAGCAGCAGCAGCTTCCAAGCCCCGAAACGCAACGCCTCGAAGTCGGTGTCACCGCCCGCGTCGCTCACGAACACGACGCTCCGGCCGTCGGGCGACCATTGCGGATCGCGTTCGGCGTATCGATCCTCGGTGAGTCGGCGCAGATCGGTGCCATCGCTGCGGACGCGATAGAGATCGCTCTGCCCGGCAGACAATCCGGCGAACACGATCTCGTTGCCATCGGGCGAGAATGTCGGCGTCTGCAGTTCGTCCAAGCCGAACCGATACTTTCCGACCACGCGCCCGCTCGCGACATCGACAAGATTGAGCGCGTCTTCACCGCGCGCCTGGGACACGAAGGCCAAGGTCTTGCTGTCGGGAGCCCAGGCCATGCTGGCGCTGAAGAAGCGCAGCGATTCGAAATCGCCGCTGCGTTCGCCGTGCACCAGCCGCCGCGTGTCCCCGGTCTCCAGATCGCGCAGATGCAAGTCGCGCGTCAAGCCCGCATCACTCACGAAGACCAGCGAGCGGCCATCGGGTGAGATGCTCGGCACCAACAGCATGCCCGCATTCTCGGTCTCGCGCGTCACGAGCGGCGTGGCGAACTCGCGGGTCAACTGATGGCGGCCGAGTTCGGGGAGGTGCTGCCGGCGCACGGCCGTGGTCCAGGACTCGGAGAACTGTCGCAAGGACACCCCCGCCACCACCTCGAATGCCTGTTCCAAGCTGCGGTACTCGGCGATGGCGCGCAGCAGGTCACCGATCTTGCGCGCGCCGTGCTGAGCGGCGAAGTGGGCGAAGATGCTCTGGCCGAAGCGATAGACACGGATGTCGTAGACCTGCTCGAGCTGCTCCAATCCGATGAGATGGCCGGAGAGTGCGGCGTCGCGCAGCCACATGGCGGTGTACGTGTCTTGCTGCGGACGCGACAGGTACTCTGCCAGCCCTTCCATCACCCACAGCGGCGCCGTGTATGCAAAGGGGTTGAGCGGGTCGCTGCGCGACGCGTCGAACAACATGTCGATCTCGAAGGCATGCACGAGCTCGTGCGTCAGCACGTGCTGGAAGTCGCCCCAGGAGCCGTTGAAGGGCAGGAACACCCGCCGCCGGGCGAGATCAGTGATACCGCCCGTGCCGACATCGATCATCGACGGTGTGATGTGCGTCTGCTGAAAATCCGAATGCGAAGCGTAGAGGACGAGAGGAATCCGGCGCGACACTTCGTGCCCGAGCACGGCCGCGATCTGGGCGTAGGCCTGCTCCGCCAGCCGCGCCGCATCGTGGACCATCGCCGCTTCGTGGTCGTAGAAATGCAGCTCGAAATGGCGTGTTTCGAGCACGCGCCATTCTTGGTCGCGGTACTGCACCTTGTTCTTGCCGAAGTACTGCAGCTGGGCGTGCCCGGGCGCCGCGACGAGCGCGACGCCCACGATCCACCCCGCGAGCCAGAGGCAACGCAATCGCATCCTCCGTGGAGGCGCCCGTCAGGGCGCGTCACTTCACGAAGGACACCCCGAATCAGTATACCAGCAACGGAAGATGTTTTTCTACAACCGGTTGCAATGTTTATTTCGTGTCCATCCTCGGGCACGACGATCCCTTCCATCGCCCGTCGCGCCCGCAATGGAAAGGCACTGTGCGGATTGGCGCGCCCCCGGCGAGGCGAGACTCGGCTCGGTCACTGCCACTTGAGACGGCGCTCGTCGGCATCGAAGACGCGCACCAGGCCATCGCCGCCTTCGGCGACGATCTCGAGGATGCCATCCGCATCGATGTCGTAGAGATCGAAACGCGAGCCGAACCCCGGCGCGTAGGTCCATTTCACGTCCCGGAACAACGCGCCGAACACGATGCCGGAGTTGAGCACGATGTCCTTGCCGCCATCGCCATCGACGTCACCCACCGCCATCTGTGTGGCAGTGAAGTTGATTTGACTCTTCCACTCCTCGACGTCTTGCAGACTCGAATAGAAGCGCAGCAGATCGTCGGCGATGAAGACGATCTCGTTCGCTCCATCCTCGTCGACATCGGCCAGTGTGAGCGCGCTGATGCTGTTGAATCGCCCCTCCGGCGTGTTCCAAATGTCCTGCAGGTCGCTGCCGCGCAAGACGAAGAGCCGCGAGTTCTGCGTGTACCCCACTACCTCGTCCTGACCATCGCCGTCCAAATCTGCGGTCAGGATGCGCACCACCGGTGACCACAGCTCGCGCGTCAGCACCGAGACGATCTTGCCGTCGCGGTTCTCGAGCAAATGCAGCGTGCCGCGGTAGCTGCCGTACAACAGCCGGCGCTGCGGCCCGTTGACCATGGTGAATGGCTGGTACTTGGCGGCGAAGTCGGCGGCGCGTGGAACGAGATTATCGCCGCGGAGCGTGAGGGGCACACCCATCCCGATGACCATGGCCCAGGCCCACCACTGTCTGTGCATGCAATCTCCCCGCGAATGCAGACGTGGACAGTGTAGAGAGCCCCTGCCGCGTGGTCAACGGCCGCAACAATCGACAGGGGGAACGGTCGCTCGGTCGGGGGAGGACAGCGCGATTCACTTCAGTCGGCGCAGCAGATTGAAACCAACATCCTTGCGCGCCAGGTACTTGATGAGTTCGTCGAGAACAGCGAGATCGAAGAGACCCAAACGCTCTTCGTCTTTCGTGTCGAGCAGCAGGCTTCCGAGGTCGCGCCACCGCAGCTCGCCCAGCAGATGCGCAGCGTCGGCAAGCTTGTCGGCTTCCTGCCGGTGCGGTAGGCGCGCGGCGACGACATCCCCATGGCCGCGGTACGTGTCCACCAGCCGTTTGGTCTCGGTGTTGTAGGTCCGCGGGTCGGTGTAGATCACCAAGCCGAGGAACTTCTTGCCGGCCGTGGCGGCGATATGCGTGCCGGCATCCAGCATCCGCAGGAGCTCGTCCCGCTTGGCGTCGAAGCGCGTGTTCTGGCGCAGATTGCCCTTGTAGACCGCGAGCACTCCGAGCAACCAGCGTGGCGTTTCGATGACCAGCGGCAACTCGACGAGCTCCTCGAGCGGCAGTCCCTCCTGCAGCAACCGCGTCGCTTCGTCCTTCTTCTCCGCCACATAACATGCCGGGTAGTGGCTGAGATCCAGATTGGCATTGATCGTCTGGTCACGGAGCCATTCGTGCCGGCTGGGCGGCAGCTCGTACCGCCGCCACCAGTGGAACGTGGGTTCCAGAACGTTGCTTGCCGCCAGCGTCCCGCGCAGGCGTGGGGAACTTTTCTTCGCCCCCAACGCCTGGAGGACCAGACGTGGCAGCCAGGTGCGCGGATCTAGATTCTGCAGCGACCGGAACACGTTCCAGAGCAGCGCGATCTGGCTGTCTTCGCTGCGTAGCTGCGACGCGCGCTCCTGAACCAGAACGTTCTGCACGTCCACGGTCAGGTTGTCGCGGTGATCCTCGAATACCCGCGGTTCGCCTTGGCTGTGCCGGCGCTCCATCCACCCTCCCGACATCGCGTGACGATTCGGAAGAATGGGAAGCAACGCACATGCCCGGAGAAACTCTTTCCGTACACCGGGGTGGCGAGTGGGCTGGGATATTCCGACACGCGTCAGTTGCGCGCCAGACGTGCGAAGTCGCGCGCGAATTCGGGATACGAAGTGCGGACGCAGCGTGTGCCTTCGATGCGGCTCGTGCCGCGCGCTGCCACCGCCAGGATCGCAGCCGCCATGGCGATGCGATGATCGCCGTGGCTCGTGACCTGCGCCGGGCGCAATGACGCCCCGGGCGCGAGCTGCAATCCATCCGCTGTGGCATCGGCTTGGGCCCCGAAGGCACGCAGCAACTGCACCAGGCTGGCGATGCGGTCGGTCTCCTTGACGCGCAGCTCGGCGGCATCGCGAACCGTGATGCCGACGCCGGACACGGCCGCGGCTGCGACCAGGGCCGGAATCTCATCGATGCATTGCACGCTGTCGGCGCCGCAGAGCTCGATGTCAGCGGTCAGCGAGCCTGCAACTTCGATCGAGCCCACCGGCTCGCCGAGATCGCTGCGCTCGCTTTGGATCGTCGTTTCGGCACCGGCACGTTGCAGCAGCTGCAGATAACGCAGGCGTCCGGGGTTGAGATCGACATGCTCAACGCGCAGTGCGCCGCTCCCCGGCGCCATGGCCCAGGCAACGAAGAAAGCGACGGCCGACGGATCCCCGGGGCAATCGAACTCGAACCCAGCCCAATCGTGCGCCGGAGGTTCGAGGGCGAGCCCGTTGGCTTCCGCGTCGATCCGCACGCCGAGCGCGCGCAGCATGCGTTCGGTGTGATCACGCGACGCGCCCGCTGGCTGAATGCGCGTCGTCCCCTGCGCGCGCAGACCGGCCAACAGCAAGGCGCTCCGCACTTGCGCGCTGTCCACCGCGATCACGTGCGTCATCCCCCGCAGGCCGAGCCCCGCCCTGAGATGCAGAGGCGGGCGTTCCTCGCGACCCGTGCACTCGATCAGCGCTCCCATGGCGCGGAGCGGCGCGGCGACGCGCCGCATCGGACGGCGCGACAACGACCCATCGCCGATCAGATGCGATGCGAACGGACGTGCGGCGAGAGCGCCGCACAGCAATCGCATTGTCGTCGCTGAATTGCCGCAGTCGAGAGCGGTGCCGGCGGCTTGCAGTCCATGCATGCCGACGCCTTGAATGTGGACTTCGCCGGAGCGGCGCTGCGCGCGCACGCCGAGCTGCATCAGCGCCGACAACGTGCGCTCGACATCGTCGGCAGCCGAAAAACCGCCGAGCGTAGACGGTCCTGCCGCCAAGGCAGCCAGGATCAACGCTCGATGCGCCAGCGACTTGTCCGCCGGCGGATCGAGCCGTCCCTGCACACCCACGGGTCCTTGGACGATCCAAGCATCGTCCTCGACGCGAATGCACGCCGATGCACTGCGCACGGATCTCTCCTCGCACGGCGCGACAACCCTCATCCTCCGCACATCCGCACAAGGCTAGTGCAGATCCCGCCGGACGAGAAGCGCAGCGCGCGCGCATCGGGCGTACGGAATCGACCGCACGCAGGCACATGGAACCAGCTTTGCATGGGTGAAGCACCTCTTCTCTCGTGGAAATCCCGCACCGCCCGAACCCGGAGGCACCCGATGCAAGCGGATGAGCGCCTGGAAGACCTGCCCGCCGAGCCGCGGCCCACTCGCTGGATCCCGAGCAGTCTCCTGGACTTGCCTCCGCTCGAGCCCGTGTTCGCCTTGCGGACGCCGCACCGTATTTACCTGCAGGCCATGCCGTCCAGCCGCGAAGCCTTGCGCGCCATGCTCCAGGTTCAGCCCTTCGAGATCAGCATCGAGATCGACGACGAGTCCGCGCCCTTGCGCCACGTTCCGGTACAGGACGTCCACGAGGCGAAGCTGGAGGCGGACATTGTCCTGCCGTGGGACCATTACTACTGGATCGCCGACGGGTTGCAGGACGATCTCACGCGTGCCATCGACAACCCAGGGATGGCGCTGGCCGCGGGGCGTCGCCGTCTCGCCGTCGTCGAGGAAGTGCTCGGGAGCTCGCGTCGGCGCACCAAGAGCGACCTGGCGTTGCTTGTCCAAGCCTGGGCCGACCACAAGGAACCCTTCGATCTCGGGATCGGAGATGTGGCCGTGCCGACGGCACCGCAGTATGTCCAGGATCTGGTGCGTCACATGGTGTCGCGCACCAACTCGCACGCATTCGGAGACTGGATGGCCGACCTGGCCCAAGAAGCCACCCGCCACAAAGTGCAGAGCATCCCGTCACTGTCCGCGCCGGAACAGCAGATGCTCGGCACCTATCTGCAACATCGTACGCTCGGCAACGTCGCCCTGGCATCACCCGCGGGCATGGTCGCGGGTTGGCAACTCGTGATGTCGACAGCGCTCCTCGGCACCTGGTTCGCCGGACTCCTCGTGCGTTCGGGGTACGAGCACGAGATGGACGAAGCCCTGGTGGCGAGCTTGTGGATGCTGGATCAGGGCTTCTGGTGCGACGAGTCGCTGGTGCACGAAGTGTTGCGCTACGTGCAAACGCGTGGGCTCACCACGCCGGCGCTGGCGCAGGCCCTGACCAACGCCTTGGCCGGCGCTGCGAGCCGCATCTGAAACATCGAGCCCGGCCGCCGAGCTCCCGGCGGCCACCTGAATCTTGGTTCAGGGATTCAACCCTGGATGAACCACGCCCAGAGCCCGGCGCCAGCCCTCGGCGTACTTCGTCCAGCCACCGGTGTTGAACAGCACGATGCTCTGCGCTTCGTGCAGGAAGTCGGTCGCCGCCAACTTCTGCACCGCCGCCCACGTGGCTGCGCCTTCGGGCGCCGGGAAGATGCCTTCGAACGTGGCCAGATCGCGGCCGGCGGAGGCGATCTCCGCGTCGCTCACCGCCACGGCGGTGCCAGCGCTCTCACGCAGCGCACGCAGCATGAGGAAATCCGCCACCGCGACCGGCACCCGCAAGCCCAGCGCGAACGTGTGCGCATCTTCCCAGGCTGTGGCTTGTGCGGCACCCGCATGAAAGGCGCGCACGATGGGCGCGCATCCGGAGGCTTGCACGCTGACGAGCCGCGGCAGCGGCGGTGCGATCCAACCGAGCTCGATCAGCTCGGCGAACGCCTTCCACATCCCAATGAGTCCCGTGCCGCCTCCCGTCGGGTAGATGATCACATCCGGGAGCCGCCAATCGAGCTGCTCGGCGAGCTCGTAGCCGAGGGTCTTCTTGCCTTCCAGACGATACGGTTCCTTGAGGGTCGAAACATCGAACCATCCCCCAGCGCTCTTGCCGGCGGCGACACGGCGACCGCAGTCGTCGATCAGCCCGTCGACCAGCTCGACCTGTGCGCCGAGCATGACGCATTCGTCGACGAAGGCCCGGTCGGTGTCGCGTGGCATGAACACCGTGGCGCGCAACCCGGCCCGGGCCGCATAGGCGGCGAGCGCAGACCCGGCGTTTCCCGCCGACGGCACGGCCAAGTGCTCGAGGCCGAGCGCCCGAGCGCGCGACACGGCCACCGCCATGCCACGCGCTTTGAAACTCTGCGTCGGATTGAAGCTTTCGTCCTTGAGCAATAGTCGCGGGGCTCTGCCGCCACCGGTCTGCAGGCGCGCACCGAGACGCGGTAGATCCAAGAGCGGTGTCCCGCCTTCACCGAGGCTGGTCATGTGCCGCGCCTCGCGCACGGGCAAGAATTCTCGGTAGCGCCACAGTCCGGGAGGTCGCGCCGCGAGCGTGGCGGGCGACACGCGACGGGCGGCAGCGGCGAGGTCGTAGCGCGTGGAGAGCGGCGCGCCGCAGGCGCACAGATTGTGTGGTACCTCGAGATCGGCACGCGCACCGCAGCGCGTGCACTCGAGGTCGATGGCGAAGCTCTGCCAGTCTGTCGCGTCGCTCATGAGACCGAGTCGCGGAAGCGTTCTTCCACGTCGGGCGGGAAATACTGTACGTAGTGCGTCATCATCGCCAGGCTCTCCGCTTGTTCTTCGATCTCCACCTGCAGGAGATCTCGGAGTGACAGGAACCCAAGCAGATGCTCCGCCCGCACAACCGGGAGGTGACGGCAACCACGCTGCACCATCTTGGCG
Organism: uncultured bacterium; assembly: GCA_964567755.1. GTDB lineage: Bacteria > Krumholzibacteriota > Krumholzibacteriia > DASRJW01. The sequence goes on along the minus strand of CAZMNW010000066.1, from coordinate 29,022 downwards.
ATGGCGGCCTCCCAAGTGTCGTCGGGCTCGGCGACGACCAGATCGCGCGTCATCACGTCTGCGATCGGAGTGCGCCGTGGGTCGAGTCCCGGGACGACGACTCGTGTCATGAGGTCGCGTTCGGAAAACACACCGACCAGACGTTCGTCGTCGAGCACCGGCACGGCGCCGATGCGGGATTGCGTCATGAACTCTGCAGCTTCGTAGACGCTGGACTGAGACCGCACGTACAACATGCCGCGGCCTCGAACGATCTCGCCTACTGTCTTCATGCCATCCTCCGCCGTGGGGTTTGTGGAGGCTGCGTCGGCTCTGCCATTGTACACTCAACGCCGCCCGCGGGGTGAGCCGCCGCGGCGCATGGGCGGGGGGGATGAGGGCAGTGATTCGCCGCAAGCGCATCGCCGTGGTCGGCGCCGGGCGCGCAACACCGGGGCAGACAAAACTCGCCGAGGGCGTCGGCAGCGAGATCGCGCGGCACGACGCGATTCTTCTCTGCGGTGGTTTGGGCGGAGTGATGCACGCGGCCGCGCGCGGCGCGTCCGCTGCAGGCGGGCTCACGATCGGCCTCCTGCCCGGCTATGACGCCGACGCCGCCAACGATGCGATCGCCGTGCCACTGCCCACCGGTCTCGGCCACGCGCGCAACGTCGTCCTGGTCGCCAGCGCCGACGCGGTCATCGCCATCGGTGGCGGCGCCGGCACCTTGTCGGAAATCGCCCTCGCCCTCAAGCTCGGGCGTCGCGTCATCGGCCTCGATACCTGGCGCCCGCAAGCGCCGGACTCCACCACGGTCGCCATTCACTGGGCGCGCGATGCCGCCCATGCGGTGCAACTGGCGCTCGAGCCTGAGGAAGGGGCGCGATGAAGAAACGTCGCCTCGCGCTCGCCGCGGTCGCGTTCATCTTGCTCGCAGGCATTGCGATCGTTCTCGTCGCGCGCTCCTTGCCCAGCGCACGACTCCTGGCACTCGTGGAAACGCGTCTCGAAACTGCACTCGGACGCGAAGTCGAGATCGGCCGAGTGCATCTCGGTCTCCTGCCGCTCGCGATGGTGGCGAGCGACGTGCGCGTCCGCGCCAACCCTGGCTTCGTTGCTCCCACCCTCGTCGAAATCCAGTCGCTGCGCTGCAATCTCGCCGTTCTGCCGTTGCTGCGCCGGCAACTCGACCTCCGATCGCTCGTCATCGACACGCCGAAGATCTGGCTGGAGCAAAACGCCAACGGGGAGTGGAACTACGCATCGACACGGCTCGTTGCTTCCCCGGCGCCGGGAACGGCGGCCGCAGCGGAGGCACCGCTCGCCTTGCACGTGCGCAAGCTGGTGCTGCGCGGCGGCGAGATCGAGGTGCGAAGCGCCAAGAGCCGCATCGAGCTGCACCTTCCGCTTGCTGCCGAGCTCGTGCTCGAGCTCGAGCGCAATCGCCGCGAATTGCGCGTCGACGGCTGGATCGAAAGCTCCGCGCTGCGCGCCAACGGATTGGCAGCCAAGCTCCCGCCGTTGCGTGTTCGTCTCGAACCCATGGTGGGTGTCGACCTCGCCGCGTCGAGCGCCCGCATCGAGCACCTGCGCCTGCTGGTTCAGGACCTCGCCCTGGAGATGGAAGGACAAGCGGCGCTGCGCGCTCGCAAACCCGTGTTGCATCTGCGCACGCGCGCCCAGGCATTCGAGCTGGCCGAGGTCATCGCTCTCCTGCCGCGCGAACGCTGGCCGCAGTGGGCCGATGTCGCGGCCACCGGCACGGCTCGACTGGACCTGACGTTGGACCTGCCCGAAGCGGGCACACCACACGTGGACGGCAACATCACGCTCGAGAACGGGCGACTGTCGGCGCCGCATTGGCCGGCTCCGATCGAAGCGATCCGCCTCGACGCGTCGCTGCATGGCGATTCCCTCGTGCTACGCAATCTCGAAGCGCAGGTGGCGTCGACGCCGTTCGACGCCGACGCACTGGTCTTCGCCCTCTTCGATCCATCGGCGACGCGCTACGATCTGGGATTGCGTGCGGGCGTCGATCTCGCCACTTGGACCGCGCTGGCCGCGACGCTGTCGCGGCGCCCGCTGCCGGCGCGGGTGCAGGGAAATCTCACGGTCGATGTGCGCGCGCAGGGTCATGTAGCCGGCAAAGAGTTGCCTTCCTGGCGGGGCACTCTCCTTTTCGATGCCGTGCGCATCGAAACGCCGCAATTGGCGCAGCCGCTGGCGCTGCAAGCACGACTGCGCGGCAACGGCAGCGCTTTCGACATCGAATCAGCGACGATGACCTGCGGCACCTCGCAGCTGCAGGCATCGGGGCGCCTGCAACTGGCGTTGCCCCCACAGGCTCCATCTCTAGTGCTGCGTGCGAGCACAGCGCGATTGGACCTCGACACCGTGCTCCCGGCACCGGCTGTTGCCAAGGACTCCACGACCACGACCGGCGGCATGGCAACGGCCGTCAATCTCATCCCGCCGCTGCCAGCGGCGCATCTGGAGATCGATCTCGACGCCACCGAGGCGCACTTGAAGCAAACGACATTGCAGCGCGCGCACCTGCACCTGCAGAGCGACAGCGGCCAGTTCGATCTCGCTCTGCGCGCCGCGTCACTCGTGCATGACCGGCTGACCTTGCGTGACTGTGAAGTGACGCTCGCCGGGGCGCCCGCGAGCTCGAATGGTCAGCTGCGCGCCCGCGATGGCCACATGGGGAAGATCCACGCCAGCGAGTGGAGCAGCGACATCCTGGTTCGCGGCGCTCAGGTGGAGCTCCCGAATCTGCGCGCGCGGACCTACGACGGACTTCTGAACGGCAAGGCGCGAATCGACCTCGCGGAGGCATCGGCGCCACGCCAAGAGCTCGGGCTCGAGATGCAGAAGATCGCGCTCGGTGGCTTGCTCGCTGATTTTTTTCCAGCCGGCGCGGTGGTGGAAGGCACGCTCGACGGCAGCTCGAACTGGTCGGCCGCGGGCTCAGGTGGCGCGGCCATCCGTCAAAAGCTGAGTGGCGCGGGCCACGGCATCGCCATCGATGGCCGCATCCGTCACTTGCCGCTCTTGACACAGCTCGGTCAGCTCCTCGGTCTGCCGCAGCTGGCGAACTTGAATTACCGCGAGTTGGACTTTTCTTTCGCAGTCGAATCGGGCCAGGTGCAGCTGCCCAAGCTGCAGCTGCGCGGCGACGACGCCGAGGCGACGTTGCAGGGACGCATCGATCTCGATGGCGGGCTCGCGCTCGCACTCGGCCTGCAATTGTCTCCGGCACTCACCCAGGCGGCGCTGCGCCAAACATCCTCCCGCCTCGGCTCTCTGTTCACCGATGCCCAGGGTCGATTGGTGCTGGACTTCGATGTGGGCGGCACGTTGCGATCGCCTCGCCTGCAGCCGAATCTGCAGACCACCGCGGCGCGCAGCGGCATCAGAGTTCTCGGGGAGCAGGAGCTGCGCCGGCTGCTCGGACGCGTGGTGCAGCCCTCGGACAGTGCGGGCTCGCCGGTCAGGCGCGTCCTCGATGGCGCGGTGAAAGGATTGTTTCAGCGTCGACCCGCGCCCGCCGACACCGCGCGCAAGCCCTGAGCACCGTTCCGCTCGCCAGCCACACAGGCCAGGCATCCGCCTTGCCGCGCGCTACCGCGCTCCGTATACTGCGGCGCTCTCGCCGTCGATGAGGAAGGTGGAATCATGCACGAACTTCTCGCGCGCGCCGCCGCCCGGCGCGAACGCCTGATGCAGACACTCGCGTGCGGCGCCATCGTCATTCCGGCGGCGCGCCTGCGGCTGCGCAGCGCCGACTCCGAATACACTTTCCGTCAGGACAGCGATTTCTACTATCTGACCGGGTTCGACGAGCCCGACGCCGTCTGCGTGTTGCAACCCGGGAAGCCCGAAGCGCGCTTCGTGCTCTTCGTGCGCCCCAAGAACCGCGAGGCCGAAATCTGGAGCGGCCGTCGCGCCGGCGTCGACAATGCAGTGCAGGTCTATGGCGCCAACATCGCCCACGCGATCGAGGATCTCGACGCGCGCCTGCCGGAACTGCTCGCCGATGTCGACACGCTTTATTACGCCTGGGGGCGCGACCAGGCGCTCGATCAACTCGTCCAACGTATCGTCGACGACCATCGGCGCACGCGGGCGCGGCGCGGACGTGGCATCGTGCAGCTACACGACCCGGGTACGATCCTGCACGAGATGCGCCTGGTCAAGGACGACTTCGAGATGCAGCAAATGCGCGCCGCCATCGCCGCCGCTGCGGCAGGTCACTTGCGCGCCATGAACGATACGCGACCGGGCATGCGCGAGTTCGAGCTCGAGGCCATGATCGAATACGAGTTCCGCCGCCGCGGAGCGCGCGGTCCTGCCTACGGCACCATCGTCGGCGGCGGCGACAACGCCAACACCCTGCACTACCGTGAGAACAATGCCGTGTTGCAATCGGGACAACTCGTGCTCGTCGATGCCGGCGCTGAAATGGATCTCTATGCCGCCGACATCACCCGCACCTTCCCCGTTGGACCACGGTTCAGCGACGCGCAGCGCGATCTCTACGCCGTTGTCCTCGAGGCGCAGAAGCAGGCCATCGCCGCCGTGCGGCCGGGAGCTTCCTTCGAAGCTCCGCATCAACGCGCACTGCAGGTGCTCTGCGAAGGCATGGTCGCTCTCGGTCTGCTCGCGGGTCCAGCCGAACGGGCGTTGAGCTCCAGCGACTACCGCCGCTTCTACATGCACCGCACCAGCCACTGGCTCGGGCTCGACGTCCACGACGTCGGTCTGTACGCCGTCGAAGGCGAGGCCCGCACCTTCGCGCCGGGAATGGTCCTCACGGTCGAACCCGGCTTGTACGTGGCCGCCGATCAAGAAGGGGTGCCAGACCGTTTTCGTGGCATCGGCATTCGGATCGAAGACGACGTCCTGGTCACCGACAGCGGTCACGAGGTCCTGACCGACGCGGTCCCCAAGGAAATCGACGCCCTCGAGGCGCTACGCGCCGCGGCGGCTTGACACGACCCCACGGCCAGCCGACATTCAATCAAGGGCTGTCGAGCATCCATCATGAGCAAGAAAATCTTCACGTTGAAAGAATCCCTCGAGCTCCTGCCGCGCGTGCAAGAGCTGACCAATGCCGCGGCTGATCAGGCCGAGGTCCTGGTGCGCCAGCTCGAGGCACTGCCTGCGGGTGAAGCCCGGCGCGAATTCGAGGAGCGTTACGATCGCCTGTTGCGCGCCTGGGCTGCGCACGTGATGGAGCTCGGCGTTGAAGTGAAGGGGATGTGGCTGGTGGATTTCGACAGCGGCGACGGCATCTACTACTGCTGGCACCACCCGGAACGGACGATCGAGTACTTCCACGACTACGACACCGGTTTCAGCGGCCGCCGCCCTCTCGGCAAACTGGGAACGAGCTGAGGATCGAGCCCGGCGGCATCGCGCATCCAATCTCGCCACCGCTCACAGCTCCCCCGTCGGCCCCCAATCTTGCAATCGCTCGCAGTACTTCGGATCCTCGTAGCGTTCCAATGTGAAGGCGCTGGCGTATTCTGGCAAATCGCTACCCGTCAGATGCGCCGACACCAACTCCGCCGCGCCGCAGGCCGCCATCAGACCATAGCCGGACAATGCCCCGAGCACGTAGGCACCCGGCACCCACATCGGCCCGGCGACGAAACGATTCTCTGCGGTCTTGACGTAGTAGCCGCCGTCCACGAAAGCGCGCGGCATGGCGGCGAGATACGCACGCAGCCCCGGCAGCATCGCCGACATTCCACGCAGCGCGATCTCGGCGAAATCCGGCTCCTCCGGGAGCGGGAAGATCGGAGCGACCGGTCGTGCATGTGTCGGCCACAGAATCAGGATCTGTGTGCTTGCCTCGCCGCCTTCGGGGCGCGCGTGCACGCCCGCAGGCAGCAAGTCCAACAAGCCTTGCGGTTCGGGACTCGCGGCGAGCAACGATCGCTCTTCCTCGGTCCACTCCAATCGCTGCGGGTCGTCCCAGATGAGGAGCGGCGCCGCGCGCGGCACCACGTGCAGCGTATCGTGAAACGCGGCCTTGAGATGCAGCTCGCAGTGGATGGGAAGCTCGACACCGCAGAGAGCGGCGACGTCCCGCACGGTCGGCCCGGCCGCGTTGACGAAACAACCCGTCGCGACGCGGTGCCGGTCGCCGCCTGTATCGAGCTGCACGCCAGAGACGCGCCCTGCAGCACATTCCACCGCCTCGAGCCGCGCCCTCGCGAGCGCCACACCCCGAGCGCGCGCACGCTCGAGAAGCAGCATGCCGAGTTGCTGGCCGCTGAACCAGCCGCAGCGACGCACGTGCAACGCCGCGACGGTGCGCTCGCTGAGCTCCGGGAAATGCGTTCGCAGCAGGTCGCGGTTCTGCAACAGATCGGCTCCGTCCAGGCCCGGAACCAGCCCCTCGGGTGGGGATGCGGCGTATGACGCGCTCTCGGCTTGGGAATGCACACGCAGCGGTCCTGCTCCCTGCTCAGCGGCCGTCGCCGCAGCCTGTGCCAGCGCTTGCGCATGCGCATGCGACGCGGTCGCGTACAGATAGCCGCGCTGGTTCATGCGCAACGCGTTGTCGGTCTGCCGCGCCAAGTCTTGCATCAGGTCGAGGCTGCGGTTCATGAGCTGGATCATCGCCGCATCCGGCCCCGGCCAGAAGTTGCGATATGCCTCGGTGGATTTGTCGCTGGTGAGCGTGAGTGGCGGCCTCTCGTCGACGAGGAGAATGCTGCCGAGGCCTGCGTGTACCGCCAAATGATGCGCCACCGCAATCCCAGCGATGCCGGCGCCACAAATGACGACATCCGCGCGCGCAGGCAGAGTCATGCCCTCTCCCCTGCACCCGCATCACTCGCCGCGCCCTTCGGCGCCAGCAGGCGAGCGCCACTCCCCGCCGACACCGCAAGGAACACACCGAAAAAGATCCCGGCCGTGGCGAAGAGAAAGCGCGGCGTCGGTCGTTCACCGAGATAGAAATAAGACAGCGCCGTCGCCAACGGCACCTGCAAATAGATGAACAGCGCCACCATCGACGAGTCCACGTGCCGCAACGCGTACGAGTTGAGAAAGTACGCCAGCGCCGTGGCGCCGACGACCGTGTAGGCCGCGAACCACCAAAAGCGCGCCGGCAGCGTCTCGAAGTTCACTTGCGCCAGCGGCCCGGCACCCACGGTCACGATGCCGAGTGCGCCGAGACCGAGCAGCCACGCCGTCGCCGCGAGCGGATTCATGCGGCGCAAGGTGTCGCGTGACAACACCAGGAACAAGGAGAAGGAGCACGCGTTCGCGAGCGTGAGTAGATCTCCGAGCACCCAGCTGTCTTGGAAGCGGAAGTTCTCGACCCGCAACAGCACCAGAACGCTCGCGAACGCCACGCAAATGGATGCCACGCGCCGCGGCGTACGCCGTTCCTTCCCGAGCAAAATGGCCACACCCAGCGTCGCCACCGGGATGATGCTGTTGATGAGCGCCGAGTGCGCCGGCGTCGTGCGTGCCAACCCTTCCACGAAGAGCACTTGATTGCAAGTGACCCCGAGGAGCGCGAAGAATGCGAGGCGTCCGACATCGGCCAGGCGCGGTGAGGGCTGGTGCAAGAAAAACAGATTGTAGAGGATCAACAACGCGGCGCCGCCGAGAATGCGCAGCGTCGCCCAGGCGCGCGGCGGCATCATCTCGAGCGCGAGCTTGGCAACGAAGTAGTGGATCCCAAAGAGGAGCTGCACCAACACCAGCGCGCCGTAGACCCTCACGCGCGGCATCCGGACCTCGCGCACTGGGAGGCAGCAACCGCGGTTCCTGACTGCATGGCAACGACTCCCCCGCCGACTCGTCCACGAATCGGCGACGGAGTTTCCGTTTCCCGGGATGCTGCGTCAAGGGACCAGGCCCGAGCGGGTTCACCGGCGCTCACGCAGCTGCTTCACGGTCCCGCACACGCGTCCACGGACCGTTGACGCGCGAGCACGCCTCACGGACCCAGGTTGTCGTGGTCGAGATCGAGCTGCAGCCCGAACATCCACACCGAGCGATCGATGGCCGAGTAGTCGAAGTCGTCTTCCTGTGTGTAGCCAGCGTGGAACCAGCGCCAGCGCCCGCGCACGCTCCAGTTGAGCGCACCGTCCGTGCGCGGGACCAGCATCCCTTCGAGGAAGGCGTTGCGCGTCGCGAGGCGATGCGAGAGCAAGAAAGCCACGCCCGCGCCCGAGCGCGGGTCGAGGATGGCGCGAAACGCGGTGAACGAGTAGCTGCCGGTGTACAGCTCGGCACCGACCGTCGGCACGAGCAGGACGTTGTTTTCCTCCGGATGATCCGGCCATTGCAAGCGCCCCGCGAGTGTGCCGACGACGCGCCTCAGCTTCTGGGCCGTGCCGAATTCGTATGCGGTATCGTCGATGGCGCCGCCTTGACGGCGACGGACGAATGTCGTGTAGCTCGAACCACGCCGATCGCGCCAGCTGCCGCCGACCTCGAGACCGCGCGCAAACGTGCCGAGGTCGAGCATTGCATACACGGGCCCGCGTGCGGCGAACAGGATCGGATCGACGAAGAAATCCTCGCGTCCCGGGGGGCTTTGGGTGTCCTGCACCCACTCGGTGAACAGCGACACGTTGTCCACAGCCGCCGCCGGATGAGACAACGCCAATGCGCCGCAGATGAGGCACGCCGCCAGCGCGGCGCGCGTGCGAGCGTGTGCCTGGAGGGGGATTCGCCACATGCAGCGCTTCCGTGCATGCCGCATGCCCGGAAGGCGCGCTGGAATTCGGGTCGCCTGGAAACCTCAGGCGAGAACGCGCAACGCCGCCGGCTCGAGACGCAGTGTGCAATGGCGCGCGCGTGCGAGCAGTTCGCAGTCCACGTGCATCGGCACGGGTTCTTCGAGCGATTCCACCGTCAGAGGCTCTGCGCTCTGGAACGCAAACACCTGTGGATTGCGCAAGTGCGTGCGCGTGACCACTTGCTGGCCGATGTGCAACAGCTCGCGCAGGTCGCGCGTCGCGACGACGACGACATCGAGCAACCCATCGTCGAGCCTGGCGTTCTGCATGAAGGGGAACAGGTGCGAACCGTAATCGGCGACGTTGCCGATGGCGACGAAGTATCCCGTCCGCTCCACCGTGCGGCCGTCCCGGTCGACGCCCTGCACGCGCATGAGGGGCGGCCGGTAGAGCGTGAACCGCCGTTCGGTCGCACTCCACCCGAACAGCGTGCGCAGCCCCGCGAACAGATAGGCCCATTCCTTCAGCAGGCGTTTGTCCTTGGCGGGCACGTTGTCGATGAGGTCGGCGTCGAAACCGAAGCCGGCGAAGCAGGCGAAGGCCGTGTCGTTGAGGAATCCAACATCCAACGGGCGTTCCTGTGCCCAATACAGTTGCCGGAAACACGCCTGCAACAGATCGGGGATGGGTCCGACCTGCAGCCCCACCGTCTTGGCGAGGACGTTCGCCGTGCCCTTGGGAATGACCGACAGCTTTGGCCGTTTTTCGGGTGCGAGCGACATGATTCCGGCGACTGTCTCACGCACGCCGCCGTCGCCGGAACAGGTCACGATCAGCGTGGCCCCCTGCTCCGCCGCCCGCCGCGCCAGCTCTTCGGCGTGGCCAGGGCGTTCGGTGCGCCACAATGTCGCTTGGTAGCCGAGAACCGTGTAGAGCTGCAGTGCCCAATCGGCGTATGCCGCGAAGGTCCCGCCGCCGGACTTGGGGTTGTCGATGAGAAAGATGCGCTCGTCACGTGACAACTTCGGGCGCAGGCCAGTCGGCAAGCGGTCGATCCGCTCCCGCAGCACGCGTTCGAGTCGAGCATCCACGAACCACCACCTGCGAGGCCGAGCGCGATCGAGCCGAGACGAGGCAGTCTAGTCTAGTGGGAGTTGGAAGCGGATGCGGCCGCGGCTTGCGCGGGCGCCTGCGAACCGGAGCTCGGAGCCGTGGTTTGCGGCATCGAGGACTCGGGGACCATCTCCCCGGACGTGCCAGCCGGAGTCGACTCGTCCACGGGCGGCGCGCCGGCATAATACGCAATTCCGGCGTGCGTGGCGTTGGGTCGGAAGCGGTCGCGAAACGGCGACTGCACGAGAGAGCGCGGCACCATGAGGATCTCGGCCATGCGATCGAGGTCTTGCGCCAACAGACGGTGAACGGCGGTCCGGGCGGTGTACGGGCTATCGGCGGCAAAGTGCACCAGGACCGGTGTGCCGTTCGGCCGCACGCCATGCAGGAGCACGTCGGAAGGTTCACTCGCAGGTCCCTCGAAGACGATGTCCACAACCCGCACCGAATCCCAGGGCTCCTGCGCCAAGATCGCCACGTCTTGGGTCACGCGCTGCTCGGGTGTCGTCTTCGGCCCGAACCAGATGAAGGCTGCCACACCGAGCCCGATGATGAGCCCCGCCAAGTAGTACGGTCGGCGATCGAAGATCATCCTCTTCCCCTTCGCGACAACTGCGAGCGCGATTTTCGACCCGCGCCAGCGCCAAGGCCGAATGCTAGTCGAGGAAGCTGTCCTGGGCAAGCCCGTGGTCGGGAGTCCCGACGGGCTGGCTTGGCACGGAATTCGATCTCCTTGTCCGGACCCCAAAGGGCCCGGAAGGTGGCGTGCATGTCCGAACTCCTCGTCTCCGCCTCGGAGCATCAAACGCGCGTGTGCCAAAACCTCCAGGACCTGCCGCTCGGGCGGGCGGCATGGAGCCGTTTGCACAAGCGCAGCGAGACACGCAGCATCTTCCTGACCTGGGACTGGCTTGCGACGTGGTGGGAATGCTTCGGCACCGACGCGGAACTCTACACCATTGCCGTGCTGCGCGAGGACGAATTGGTCGGCATTGCTCCCCTGTTGTTGCGACGCGAGGAAGGCAAGCGCATCGTCGAGTTCCTCGGCACCGGCGCTTCCGATTACGCCGATTTCATCGCCAGTGCCGACGACAAGCCCAAGGTGGTCGCCGCGATCTTCGACACCTTGCTGCGCCGGCGCGATCGCTGGGACGTGCTGCGTTTCCACAACATCCCGGCCCACAGCAGCACGGTGCCATTGCTCGAGCAGCACACGTTGCCGGAGGGCTGGCAGTTCGCCAAGCACAATGTCGGCGCCTGTCCGGCCCTCGCGATCGAAAAGAACCCGATCTTCGCCGAGACCTGCACGCGCAAGCGCAGCTTGATCCGCCACAGCCGCTATTTCGAGCGCCTCGCGCCGCTCGAATGGAAGCACGTGCTCGATGCCGACGAGATCACCGATCTGCTGCCGCAATTCTTCGAACAGCACCGCGACCGGCGTTTCATGGCCGGCGATCGCAGCCTGTTCGACGACGTGCGCAACCGGCGCTTCTACGAGCGTGTGGCGCAAGCGTTGCTCGAATCTGGATGGCTGCGGTTCTCGGCGCTGCGTTGGCGCGACGAGATCCTGGCATTCCATTTGGGTTTCTATTACGACCGCGTGTTCACCTGGTATTTGCCGAGCTTCAACGTCGACTATGCCCGCTACTCGCCGGGCGAGGTAATGTTGTCCAAGCTGCTGGCCGACGCCATCGCCAACGGCGCGCGCGAGGTCGACTTCACCCTCGGCCAAACGCCGCACAAGGAGCGCTTCGCCAACGTCGTGCGCGAGAACGTGCGCCTCGAGATCCGCCAGCCGCGCGCGATCGAGACCGGCACCGCGGCCGCACCGGTGGGAGCGCCCGCAGCGCCGTCACCATCCACGCGCACCCACGTCAAGCGCTTCGGCAAGACGCACTGGTCGCTGTGGCGCGTGCAACCGCTCCCGCCCACGCCGTCGGAGTTCCGCGTGCAATGGTCGCGCTACTCGCACATCAAGTCGATCGTGCGCCAGGAGGGCATGAAACCGGACACGTTGATCACCGCGCTCGCGCGCTTGCGCCGCGGCGAACGTGCCGTCGTCGGCCTGTGGCAGGAGCGCCCGATCGCGCTGCTCTGGCTGTGCCGGGATCCGGCGCTCGAGCTCGCCAGCCAGGGTTTCACTCTGTCGTTGCCGCCTGGCGCCGCACTCACGCGCGATTCTTATCTCGCCTCCGACGTGCAGGGTTCGCCGCGGCGCGAGACGCTCATGCCGGCGCTGCAAACCTTCCTCGCCGCCGAGGGCATGACGTCGCTCTACGGAATCACCGCCCCCGGTGAACGCGAACCTCTGCCCGCACGCTGCGGCGGCGCCGTCCAACCCGTCGCCCGTCGCACCGAGGTCGGCCTCTTCTTCGGCCGCTTCGCCTACCAACGGCTTCAATGACCGTCACAGTGCCCCCTGCGCCTGGCTCTTTGCTCTCGCATGAGTGTTCATAAACCCATCGAAAATCCGTGATGGGAACCCCAGGCAATCGGCGCTTTTGGCCTTGCAGCCGTTGCGCTCACAAAACAGTAGGTTTATGAACGCCCCCAGAGACGAACCCCTCGGTGGCACGACGAATCGCTTATCTTGGGGTGCCTTCGAAGCGCCATGCTTTCGTCTCACTGCAAGACCGATGATGAGCTATACCATGGCGATCGGAATCCATATGCCGTAATTGCGGGACGCGAAACCGGCAAGAACGAAAGGCGCCGAAGACCGGGAGCCCGTAGGCCATCGGCGAACGACCATTCCGGGGTCTTCTCCAGGAAGTACAGTTTTCGCAGGCTTGCTTCGCCTCTCGAAGAAACGGCTATCTTCGTGGGGCCCGAGCCTCGTCGAATCGGGACCCAAGTGGAGCTACTCGCCGCCCTCGAGCCGCTTCATTCCTTCGACCAACGGGTGCCAGCCGAATACGGCCGAGACGCGGAACCCGTCTAATTGAAGATCTTCCGGATCGTTGTCGTTGACGGTCGACATGTAGCCAAAGGTGACCTGGATGTTGTCGTTGATGTGATATCCGAGCGTGTATCCAAGTCCGAGATTGTTCAACTTCTCCCCCTCGACGTCATCGATGCTGGCCTGGCCGCCTACGACCCAGGTGCCGTCAAGCGACGCCCACAGATCCTTGGCGAAATCGCGCGTCAAGTGGCCCTCCAGCTGAAACATCGGATCGGTCTTCAGAGTGTGGCCCACGTAGTCGTCGTTACTGCCGAAAAGCCACAGGGACGGAAGGAATTCCAGCGTGGTGCGCTTGCCCGGCACCCACGGACCGATTTGCCAGACGATGGGCGCGCCCACACGCCCGTACCAGCGGTTCTGGCCGAGATTCAACGGCTGGTCGTTGTCGTACTCACCGATAGGGAAAGCCACGTCGACTAGGAGGTCGAGAGAGAACCCGGGCTCGTACCGGAGGAGGTCGGGGATGTTCTTGATCGGCTTCTTGCCGATGACGTTGATGTCGAACTCGACCAGCGGATCGCCGAATCCACTGGCCTCCTCCCTGAATGTATTGCCGAGCAGTGTCACCTCACCGGACACCCTGCCCATGGGGACCAAGACCGCGGCCATGGCCGCGCGATCAAACAGGACGAAGGTGTGTGCATAGCCGACCGGAGCCACTACCGCTTCGACGCGGGCTCCCGGCGCCACGGTGTGGGCAGGGTCGAGCGGGTTGGCATTACCGTTCAGAGGCATGTAGATCAGGGGCACGGCATTGGCGCCCGCAAGAGTTTTCCAGTAGAAACGGGGTGGCACTTGGGCGAATGTCGGCGTCGCGCAGGTCACCCCGAATGCGACCGCTGCCCCGGCCAAAAGTCGCAGCATTGGCGTTTGGCCTCTTTGCTGTTGCATGCGATCTCCGCCTTTCTTCCGGCGATAGAGAATTCGGAACCGGTGTGGATCAGGGCTTTGGATCCGCCATCATTTCCTTGGGCGGCACGAACTGTCGCTTGTAGATGAGGGGCGGATAGCCGGCTTCCACGGGGAACCGCTCCGGTAGCGTTTCCTCGAGGCCCTCGAACGGGGAGCGACTTGGCAGGATCACGTTGTTGGCGATGACGTAGTCGTCCCAAAGCGCCAACAGTGCCTTCACTTTGTCGGGCTGCTTGGCGGCGAGGTCATCACGCTCCCCGGGATCAGCACCCAGGTCGAACAATTCCCACGCTTCTTTCCCGAAAGGTCTGTATTGCCAGCGGAGCTTCCAGTCGCCCTGCCGAATCGCGCGGTTGCCGAATACCTCCCAGGCGAGGTAATCCCGTCCGGTGCGCGGCGACTCCGCCTCGCCCGCCAAGCAGTTGACCCAGGACTTGCCGACGAGGGGCGGCAAGTCGCCGGCCTTGCCAGTCTTCGGATACGTCGCGCCGGCGACCTCGAGCAGCGTCGGCATGATATCGGCCACGTGCATCAGCCCGCCGCCGATGCTGCCCTTGGTTCGCTTCACCACAGGACCGCTGACTATGAGCCCGTTCCGGATGCCACCTTCGGCGAGAAACCCCTTGTACTGGCTGAAGGGCGTCATGGAAACCTGGGCCCAGGCAGGGCCATAGCCGACGTAGGACCCTGGGTCGCCCCAGGCCTTCGGATCCGTCTGAGACCATTGCATCGCTGCAAACAGATAATCACGGGTTCCGGGAGTGCCAGCGATCATGGCAAAGAGATCGGTTCCCTCGGCGCCATTGTCTCCGAACACGATGAAGATCGTGTTGTCGTACTCGCCGATTTCCTTGAGATGCTGGACGAGCCGGCCGACGTGGAAGTCCATGTTTTCCACCATGCCGGCGTACAGCTCCATTTTACGGCCGATGAGAGCCCTGGGTGCTGGTGCAAGCAGCATGGCGTCGGGCAGGAACCACATGCGCTCGGCGAGCTTCGTTTCCGGCGGCATGATGCCGAGCTCCACCTGGCGTTTGAGTCGCTCCTGCCGCACCGCATCCCATCCCTTGTCGTACTCACCGACGTGCCGGTCGCGCCAGTCCCGAGGCAGGTGATAAGGATCGTGCGGAGCTTGATGGGCGACGTAGGCGAAGAACGGTTTGCCGTCGCCACGGTTCGCGTCGATGAAACCGATCAGCTTGTCCGTGTACGTCTTCGTGGCGTAGTAATCCTTGGGAAGCTTCGTGAGGTAGCGCCCGTCCTCGGTGTACGTCGACTTGGGGTTGGCAGCCGTGAAGTTCCACATGTCCCAGTAGCTGCCCGCCCCGTCGAGCAAGCTGAAGTCGCGCTCGAACCCTCGCGCCGCCGGAATCTTGTCTGGAGCCTTGCCCATGTGCCATTTGCCGACCATGTAAGTGTGGTAGCCCGCATCCTTGAGCAGTTGGGGGAGGGTCACGGCCTTATCGGTGAGGTAGCCCTCGTAACCCGGCACGCCCACCTGGTTAGGGGCCGTCCATTCGTCCATGTTGCCCAGTCCGTTCCGATGCGTGTCGGTGCCTGTGAGCAGCATCGCTCGGGTCGGCGAGCAGCTGGCATGCGTGTAGAAGTTCGTGAAGCGCACGCCGTCCCTCGACAGGGAATCGATGTTCGGTGTCTTGATCTCGCTGCCGAACATGCCAATGTCCGAGAACCCCATGTCATCGCCGAGGATCACGACGATGTTTGGACGCCGTCCGCGAACAGGGTCGGTGGCAGCTGCTGTGCCTTGTTGGGCCAGCGCAGCCGCGGGCAACGCAAGGGCGAGTGCGATGTCGCAGAGATTGCGAATAAATATCATGGTCATCCCTCCTTTGAGTCTTTGGGCCGTTCGGCCATCTCCTCGGCGGTGGCCGATGTGTCACGCCTTCAACCTCTTAGGCCAAGAGGAACTCATCGCGCCCGTGCCGCTACGCCGCGAGGGGAAGCAGTATAGCGCATGTCGCGGCCCAGACCACCACCTGTCGGGGGCGATCGCCGGGCTTCGAACGGCGACCAACGGACCACTCACGATTTCGCTCGGGTACGCCACCGAGGTTGACGGTTCAGGGCGCCCACGATAGGCTGTTCACAAATCCAGAGTTTTATGAGCGTCGGTTTCCATAAGCAATTCATTACATTCCATGAGCCGGTCGAGCCCTGGGCAGGAGCAGCCGACTCAACTGGGCGACCTGCCCGGTACGTTACGTAGCGGGCCTTCGCTGTCCTTCACCCCTTGGTTGATCACGAAAGCGGCCCCAAGGCCGAGCATGACGCGCTGCGAGGCGTCTGGCATAGCGACGACTGGACTGCCATGCGTGAGACATCCTCGATTTTCCTGGCGCGCTCATGACAACAATGTTTCGAAGCTGGAATCCGCATGGGTGAATGCGCGGTGCGTGTGGCGGAAGAGAATGGTCGCAGTGAGACACACCAAGAAGACAAGTGCCGCCACACTGGCATAAACCGACAGGAAGCTGCCATCGCGGTGCAGCGCGGACACACCGTAGACGGCGAGCGAGCCGACGCCGAAGTTGAGCACGAACTTGACGCCGTAGCTGGTGCTGCGCCAGCGCTCGGGTGTGAGGCTCGCCACCAGACTGTTCTCGATCGGCTGCATCCCGAGGGCGAAGAACACGTAGGCCCCGGCCACGAGGACGAGCGCCCACTCGCTGCAGAATCCCATCGCGAGGACGAAGGGCAGGCTCGCGGCGTGGAAGATTAGATAGGTCTTACGCAGGTCGTGACGGTCGGCGATGTGTCCTCCCACGACCTGACCGATCATGCCGACGGAGTACACCCCTGACGCAATCAACGTTGCGGCCAAGTTCGAGATGCCCTCGAGTCGGTCGACCTGTATTCGCTGCAGGAAATCGCGCAAGAATGTCGTTTGGGCCTCGAACGTCGCTGGCAGCACGAGTGCCACGCCGCGGTAGGCGAGCCCTGCGAACATCATCGCCACGCACAGGATGGCGAAGGCTCCGATCACGTTGCGCATTCTCCCGCGATCCTCTTGCGCCGACGCGGTGGACATAGTGGTGCGTGCTCCATCCGCGAGCGGGACGCAGAGTGTCACCAAGCCGGCTGCAAGCCCCAGCGCTCCCAGAAACACGTACGCAGTACGCCAGCCGAACTTGTAACCCAAGAGACCGGCCACGAGTGGTGCCATGGCGCTGCCGAGGTTGCCGAAAACACCGTTCAGCCCCAGGGCGCGGCCGCGCCGCCCGTCGAAGCGCGACAAGAGCGCCATGCCGGCCGGATGGTAACCACTGATGCAGACACCCACGATCGCCAACGCGCCAATGAACTCTGCTTCGTTCCGCGCCCGCGCCACCAGCAAGCAGCCGAGACCGGATCCGAGCATCGCGAGCACGAGCACGCCTTTGGCGCGCCAACGGTCCGCGAGAAGCCCGAACGGCAGCGCCCCGAGACCGAAGAGCAGGTACATCAGAAACGATAGCCGCAGCACATCCCCGAGTGACCAACCGAGCTCGTCGTGCATCGTGAGCGCCAGCGCCGGAAACGTGAGCTCGTAGAGATGGGTCAGGAAATGCGCCGCGCTCGTCGTGGCGAGGATGCGCTTCTCCTGCGTCGTGTACGCCATGCGCGCTCAGGCGGCAAAGCCATAGAAGGCCGGATTGCGCAGCGCCGGCAGCGCCGACCGCGGCAGCAGCATCGTGCGCGCCGACCACAAGTCGACGAAGATGCGGTACTGCAATGTCTGATCCAGATACTCGACGCCCGGAGACCCGCCGGTCCCGACCCGCCGCCCGATGATGCGCTCGACCATCCGCGCGTGCCGGGTGCGCCAGAGCACGAGCAACTCCTCCAGCTCGACGATCGTGTCCACCAGCAAGCGCGGCCAGGCGAGAAGCGGCAGATCTCGATACGACTCGATGAACAGGATGCCGGCCCGGATTCGTTGCACCCGCGTGCGTTCCGCGGCGGCGACATCCGCCGCATTGACGAAGGCCGTGGCCCGCTGCAAGTCGGCGGCGGCGCGACGTTCTGCGGCCTCCGCAGTCCCCATGCCGCTCCGCACCAGCTGTTGCGTTTGTACGCGCTGCAACTCTGCGTACGACGTGAGATACTCGTGCAGGAACTGCTCCACTGCGACCACGTCGCCGCCGTCGCCAGGCTTCGAGCCCTGGATGGGTGTGCGGTGCAGCCAGTCGTCGAGCGCAGCTCGAAGCGTCGTTTCTTTTCGTGCCGCCTCGAGCCGTCCCCACGCTTGCTTTCCCGTCGGCGACTTGGACGCCACCATGCGGATGTGATCCAGCGGGTCGGCGCCACCGATCTGCGTGCGCTGGGCATCCGCGAGACCGAGGACGATCTCGATCTCGCGCATCTGGAACGACTGAAAGCCGCTCGACGGTACCAGCTTGTCGCGGAAATCGAGGAAATCCTGTGGCGCCAACGTCTCCATGACCCGAAACTGATCGGCGGCCAACTTGAAAATTTCGTTTACTCGTCGCAGATGATGCACCACCTGCGGCACGGTTTCTTCTGGGACGCGCGGGGCCGCCAGCCAATCCCGCGCCAGGCGCAGCTCGCGGAGCGACAGCTTGAACCACAGCTCGTAGACTTGGTGCACGACGATGAAGTGCAATTCGTCAGGTGCGAGGTCGTTGTCATCGGCTTCGAGACCACTCTGCAACTGCAGCAGGCCCTCGAGCTTGAGGTAGTCCCAATATGTCGGCGGCGGATGGGAAGACATGCAACACTCCCAAAGACGCAATCCCGCCGCAGTATCGCAGATCCGACGATGCTGCGGCCAGAAACGGTTGACCGCACCGACCTGCATGGATTAGAAACAGGCGTCGCCTTCGCCACTGCGAGAACCGCCGGATCGGCAGTCCTTCCGGCGCAACCGCCCCGCGGGGCATTGCCGGGACGTTCCAAACATGACGGCGGCATCGACGGCACCTCCATTCTCACTCGCCGGACGCCATGCGCTCGTTTGTGGCGCGAGCGCCGGCATCGGACGCGCCACCGCCTTGGCGCTGGCCGGTCTCGGTGCGCGCCTCACCGTGCTCGCGCGCCGGGCGCCCGCCCTCGAAGCTTTGTGTCCGGAGCTACGCGCCGCCGGCGCGCCCGCAGCGACACCGCTCGCTGCAGATCTCGATGACATCGTGGCGCTGGAAGCGGCTCTCCGCGATCACATCCTGCCGCAAGGGCCCGTCCACATCCTGATCCACAACACCGGCGGGCCGCCTGCGGGCCGGCTGATCGAGAGCGACGGCACGGCATTGCTCGCCGCCTTTCGCCGCCATGTCCTTTCCGCCCATCGGCTCGTCCAGTTGCTGCTGCCCGGGATGCAAACCGCGGGCTACGGTCGCATCGTCAACGTGCTCTCCACCTCGGTGCGCGAGCCCATCGAACTGCTCGGTGTCAGCAACACGACCCGCGCCGCCATGGCGGGCTGGGCGAAGTCGATGTCGCGCGAGCTGCCACCCGGGGTGAGCATCAACAACGTCCTTCCGGGGTACACGGCCACCGAACGCCTGACGGAGCTCGCACAAAACACCGCCGAGCGCACCGGTCGCCGGATCGAAGACATCGAAACTGAGTGGCGCGAGATCGTGCCGGAGAAGCGCCTGGCGCGACCCGAAGAAATCGCCGCCGTCATCGCGTTCCTCGTTTCCCCCGCCGCTTCGTTCGTACGCGGCGTGAGCCTCGCCGTCGATGGCGGGCGAATGCGGAGCATCTGAACGATGCAGTTCGACATCTTCTTCTCCATCAGCCAGACCCCGGCACATGGCGTCCTTCCCAACGAAGCACAGATGTTTCGTAATTTTTTCGAGCAAGTCGAAGCCGCCGATGTCCTCGGCTTCGACACCGCCTGGATCGCCGAGTCGCACCTGTCGAGCACCGCCCAGAAGCAGAATCGCGAGCCGGTCATCCCGCATTGGCAGGGAGAGGTCGGGCTCAACGCCGATTTCCTGCAGCTCGCCCAGCACATCTTTCACCGTACCCGGCGGATCGAGGCGGGCAGTGCCGTGATGAACATCCTGTGCAATGGCGGCCCGGTGGCGGCCGCGGAACGCATCGCCGCCTTCGCCGCCCTGCACGGGCTCGATGCCGACGAGCGCCGGCGCATCCACATTGGCTTCGCCGCCGGTCGTTTCGATTTCATGAATCGCGCTTACGGCATCGTCGCGCGCGACGCGGTCGAGGCGGCGTCGTGGCCGGTGCAGAAGGGCAGGATCTTCGCCGAGGCGGCGGAGATCTTCTTGCGCCTGCTGCGTGGCGATGTGCTCTGCAGCGACGACATCGCCGTGCCACCCCTCGTGCGTGATGATTTTCGTACCGACGCCGATTGGCAACGGATCCGGGAAGCCGCAGGCGGCTGTGCCGACCTCGAACACATCCCTGTGCCCCGGCGGTTCGTGTTCGAGACACTCAAGATCGTGCCGCAGGAATGGCGGCGCGAGCTCGTGGTTCCTGTCATCGGTTCGCACGATTCCCGGTTGCAGGAGGACGTGAACCGGATTCTACCGGTGCAGGTCTTCAACCTGTCGATCACGCGCCCGGAAGTGATCGAAGACACCCACCGTCGCATGCAACAGGCGTATCATCGTGCCGGTGGCCCCTGGCGGCGCAGCTACATGCCGCGTACCTTGATGGTGTTCTTGAACGAGGAGCCACATCTGTCTGCGGCAAAACGCCGCGCGGCCGCGGCCGAAGAAGCGCGCGCGGCGCTCAGTGCCTACTGGACGGCGCTCGAAGGCACCCTCGATCCGTCCAAGGTGGAAAAAGCAGCCGACAACGCCGTCGTCGGCAACGCGGAAGACGTGGCGGAACAGATCGTCACGCGCTTCCACCCGGAGGACCGCCTCATGCTCTGGTTCGATTTCTTCAACCATGACAGCCGCCGCGTCGTGGCCAACATGGAAGCGTTCATGACCGAAGTCGCGCCGCGCGTCCGCGCGGCGAGCGCCCGCTGAGGAAGGCGAGAGAATGCGCGCAGGGACGAAGAAGCGCCGCAGCCGCACGATCCCCTCGCCGGCGCGCGGTGCCGAGAAGCGCGCGGCCGGATCTCGGACGGAGCGCCGCAAGCCGGAGCCGCCGCAGTTGCCCGGACATGGCAAGCCGGGCGCGCCGATGTACCCGCGCTCGCCGCTCGGTGACGGCGATCCGCGCATTCCGACCGGGCGTGACGTCGAGTGGGAACCCCTGGTGGACTACCGCCGCCATGGCGTGAGCGAAACAACCATCCACGGAGCCGTCGCCTGGGCGAGCGGCACACGGCTCGTCCACTCCTTCGGCGGCAACGTTCTCTGCTACGGACGCAGCATGATGAAACCGCTGATGCTAAAGCAACTCACTGCCGCGCTCGATCCGGTCACCAGCTGGGTGCAGAAAGCGATCGCGGTCAGCAGTCACAACGGCAGCGCCGAGCACGTAGCCGCCGCGCAGTCGTTGTTGCCGAAAGACGAATGGGGTCTGATGCAGACGCCCCTCGACGTGCCCCTGTTGCAATTCGGTCGTCAGGTGCGCCGTCCACGGCGCTGGTACAACACCTGTTCGGGAGAGCACGCAGCCATTCTCCGCGCCTGCCGCGAACTGGGCTGGAATCGCGCCGGCTACACACTGCCGCAGCACCCTCTCTTCCAGGCCTACCTGCAAACGCTGCGACGTTTCCTCGGCGCGCGCTGGACGCCGCTGCGTGTCGCGCGCGATGGCTGCGGGTTGCCGACGGTCTCGAACACGGTAAGCGAGCTCGCCGTGCTCTTCGCCGGCATTGCCGCGACGCGCGACGAGGACTGGATCTGGCAAGCGATGGTGCGCCATCCAGACCTCATCGGCGGCTTCAATCGCCTCGACAGCACGATCTTGAAAGCGGGCGGCGGACACGTCATCGCCAAGGAAGGGGCCGATGGCCTCCTGGGGCTCTCCATCGTTCATCCCGATTACCCCCGCGGACTCGGCGTCGTCATCAAGCTCGCGCACGGCTGGGATCCGCAGGCCACCTGGTATCTGGCGCGCGCGGTCCTCGGCGTGCTCGGCTTCGAATTGCGCAACCCGTATCCGCTGCGCCGCCAAAAGGCCTTCGTCGTCCCGGGCGTGGTGCCGCCGGCGCGATTGCAGCAATTGCAATCGGTCGCCACCTGGGATGACTGGGATCCGGATCGTGACCGCTATTACTACGACTGGCAGGGTTACACAGACCCTGACCGTGTTGAGCGCCCATCCTCGGGGAAGGGGTGACTTCGCGATGTCCGCCAAGGTTGCCGCCGAAGTGCGCACTCTGAAGCACTGCATCGACGGGCGCTTCGTAACGTCCAGCTCCGGCGAGTTCCTGGAAGACGTGGCGCCGGCCACCAGCCAGGTCATCGCTCGCGTGCCTCGAGGCAACGCCGCCGATATCGGCGCTGCCGTCGCCGCGGCGCGCAGCGCGTTCGCCGCCGGTTGGGGCACATCGAATGTGGCGCAGCGGGCCGATCTACTCGAAGCGGTGGCCGCGCGGATCGCCGCTCGCATCGACGAGCTGGCGGAGCTCGAAGCGCTCGATACCGGCAAGCCCGTGCAACTCGCGCGCAGCGTCGACATCCCGCGAGCAATCGCTAACTTTCGCTTCTTTGCCGGTGCCGCGCGCCATGACGAAACCGCCTGCCACCCCATGGAGCGCGCCCTCAACTACACACTGCGACGCCCCCTCGGTGTGGTCGGCCTCATCACACCCTGGAACCTCCCACTCTACCTGCTGACATGGAAGACGGCGCCGGCACTCGCGATGGGCAATACGGTCGTCGCCAAACCCAGCGAGCTCACGCCACTCACCGCCAACGCACTGGCTGAGATCTTCGTCGAAGTCGGCGCACCCCCTGGAGTGTTCAATGTTGTGCATGGCCTGGGTGCCGAAGCGGGAGATGCCCTGGTCACGCATCCCGACATCGCGGGCATTTCGTTCACGGGGGGAACTCGAACGGGCGCCCACGTTGCGACGGCAGCGGCACCGCACTTCAAGAAAGTGAGCCTCGAACTCGGCGGCAAGAATCCGACGGTGGTCTTTGCCGATTGCGATTTCGCTGCCGCCGTGGAGGGAGCCGTTCGTGCCGGCTTCATTAACCTGGGACAGGTGTGCCTGAGCGGCTCGCGACTGCTCGTGCAGCGCAGTATTCACGATCGTTTCGTGGCCGCAGTCGTGGCGCGCGTTCAACAGATGCGCATCGGGGACCCGATGCAGCCGGAGACGGAGCTCGGCGCGCTTGTCTCTCATGCCCACCGCGACAAGGTGGAGGGATACCTGCGCTTGGCACGGGAGGAAGGTGGCATCGTCACGGGTGGCGCCCGGCCGACTCTCGACCCACCGCTCGATCGCGGCGCCTTCCTGGCGCCCGCGGTGATCACGGGCTTGTCCCATTCCAGTCGCAGCGTCCAGGAAGAGATCTTCGGCCCCGTCGTCAGCGTTCATCCCTTCGAGGACGAGGACGAAGCCGTTTCGCTGGCGAATGCGGTGCGCTATGGTCTGGCGGCATCGATTTGGACACGCGATCTCGCGCGCGCCCACCGCGTGAGTGCACGACTCGACGCGGGGATGGTGTGGGTGAACACCTGGATGCTGCGAGACCTGCGAGTTCCTTTCGGTGGTCTGAAGGACAGTGGCGTGGGACGCGAAGGCGGTCGCTGGTCGCTCGACTTCTTCAGCGAAGTCCGCAACGTCTGCATCCAGTTGGAAGCGAGCCCTTAGTCGCAGCCACGAGGCTTTTCCCGGAGGCGATGGTGGCGTCCACACGCAAGCGCAAGACTCAGATCGAGACACGACAGCGGCCGCTTCCAGCCCGGGCCCGTACGTCCGCCAGCGACAAGAGTAGCGGCCAGAAGTCCGGCGGTGGTGCCATCGTTGCCGGCATCCTGGCCCCGCACCCACCGCATCTCGTCTATGCCGAGAATCCACCGCAGAACGAGCCGCGCTCCGAGGGCGGATGGGAATCGATCCGCTGGGGCTACGAGCGTCTGCGGCGCAATCTGGATCCGGCGGATTTCGATGTGTTGATCGTGCACTCGCCGCACTGGCGCACGGTCGTGGGCCATCATTTCCTCGGCGTGCCACACTTCAGCAGCCTGTCGGTGGATCCGGTGTTTCCCAATCTGTTCCGCTATCACTTCGATCTCGACGTGGACGTGGAGCTGGCGGAGGCCATCCACGACGAGGCGCGCGCTGCCGGCCTCGTGACCAAGATGATGCGCAACCCATCGTTCCGTGTCGACTACGGCACGATCACTTCGTGCCACATGGTGAACCCCAAGTGGGATCGTCCCATCGTCGGCATCTCGTCGAATGCAGCCTTCTTCTATTTCAGCAGCGAGGTCGGGCAAGAACAGATGATCGCGCTCGGCGAAGCCACGCGGCGCGCCGTCGAGAAAAGCGGTCGCCGCGCCGTGCTGCTTGCTTCCAACTCGCTCAGCCATCGCCATTTCACCGTCGAGCCACCGATCCCCGAAGACATGTCGCACGAGCACTCGTATCACCATGGCCAATACTTGTGGGACATGCGCATGCTCGACCACATGCGGGCCGGCCGCACACGCCAGCTCATCGACGAGCTCCCCGATTTCATCGAGCAGACCGAGAGTGAAGCCAACGCCGGCTGCCTGAGCTGGCTCATCGCCGCACTGGGCTTCCCCACCTACCCGGCCGAGGTGCATGGATATGGCACGGTGATCGGCACTGGCAATGCGGTCGTCGAGTGGAAGCCACCGGCATCGAGCTCGCCCGCGACCGCCGGCGTCGGCCGACAGTTGAGCCCGAGGGTCCGTCCGGTGTCACGAGATGCGAGGACGACGAAAAACTCCGTGCCGCAGGCCACCGCCGCGCCATCCCGCCGCGACCGTCGCACCGACGGCAGCGCGACGGCAGTCCACATCGAAGGAGACCCCCGCCCACCAGGTGGTGCCATCGCCGGTTACATCGTGCCCGGCATGCCGCAGCCTCTCTTGGCACCGGACCGTTCGGCGAGCTGGCGAGCATTGCGGCAAGCGTTCGACGCCGCGCGCTCCGAGATCGAATCTCTCGATGCCGATCTGCTGCTTCTGTACAGCACGCAGTGGATCAGCGTCATCGGCCACCAGATCCAAGCCCACCCGGAGCCCGAATGGGTGCACGTGGATCCAGAGTGGCACGAGCTCGGCAACATGCCGTATCGCTTCCGCATGGACCCGACTTTCGCCGCCGCCTACGAAAAGTCGGCGCGCGAACGCGGTCTGCACGCGCGCACCGTGGCGTACCACGGATTCCCCATCGACACGGGCACGGTGGTCGCCCTCAAGCTCCTCGACCCCGACAACCGCATTCCGGCCTGCGTCGTTTCGTGCAACATGTACTCCGACCGCGCCGAGACATTGGTGCTCGGGAAAGCCGCAGCCGACGCTCTGCGTGCCACGGGCCGGCGCGCCGTCTGCGTCGCCGTGACAGCGCTATCCAATCGGCTTTTCACCCAACCGATCGATCCGACACAGGACCGCATTTCCTCGCTCAAGGACGACGAGTGGAACCGCAAGCTCCTCGAGATTCTCGCGGAAGGCCGCATCGAGGACGTGTCGCAATTGGCGCGACAATTCACCAGTCAAGCTCATGCCGATCAGAAGTTGAAGGCGATCTGGTGGCTGGCATCCGTCCTCGGCCAGAACAACAATTACAAAGGTCGCGTGTTCGAATACCAACCGCTGTGGGGCACCGGCGCTGCGGTGGTTGGCCTGCTGCCGAGCATGCGCGCAGCGTCGAATCTCGAGTTCGACGAGGAGGATGCCGAGTTCTACAGCGGCGAGCGCGGGGTCCTCTCTACCACCGGTCCCGGCGGGCGCACCGTCACCGCGCGCGAACACAGCGGCTCCGTCGCGGGAATCCACGCGGATGCGGCGCCAGACCCCGTGGGTGCCTATCCGCATGCACGTCGCGTCGGCGACCTGCTCTATCTCTCCGGGATCGGCCCGCGCCAGGCGCGCACCAACGCCATTCCAGGGGGGCCGGTGCGCGATCCGAGCGGCGCCGCGCTCGATTACGATGTGGCGGCACAAACACGCGCCGTCATCGACAACGTGCGCATCGTGCTCGAGGCTGCGGGCTCTTCACTCGACCGCGTCCTGGATGTCACGGTCTTCCTGATCGACATGCAGCGAGACTTCGACACATTCAACCGTGTCTACGCCGAGACGTTCGGTCCGATCGCCCCCACTCGCACCACCGTCGAGGTCAGGGCTCTGCCCACACCGATCGCCGTCGAGCTCAAGATCATCGCGCGCTGCGATGACGGAGCCCCGGCATGAGCACCCCCGACATGCCCCACCCCGAAAAGCCCCCCACCGACGGCATACAGATTCTCGATATCTCGCCTGTCGTTTCGTCTCGCATCGAAGTGTGGCCTGGGGACGTTGCCTACCGTCACGACGAAAGTCTCGCCATCGACCATGGCGATCACCTGACGCTGGGTTCCATGCGCTCGACCCTGCACGTAGGCGCGCACGCAGACGCGCCGCGCCACTATGTCCGCGGCGGCCAATCTATCGCCGAGCGCGACCTCGCCTTCTATTACGGGCCCTGCCAGGTGATCGCGGTGACCGTGCCGCGCGGGACGCGCGTTCGCCCATCCGATGTCCGGACGGCGATCACGCGGCCACGCGTGCTCTTCCGCACCGAAACGTTCCCGGATCCGGACGCATGGAATCGGGATTTCGCAAGTCTGTCGCCGGAATTGGTCGATTCCCTGGCGGCGCAGGGCGTGTGCCTCGTCGGCATCGATACACCCTCCATCGATCCATTCGACGACAAAGTGCTCGAGAGTCACCATGCGGTGGCGCGGCATGACATGGCCATCCTCGAGGGACTCCTGCTCGCGCACGTGGCACCCGGCCCGTACATCCTCGTGGCGTTGCCGCTGCGACTCACCGGCGCCGACGCCTCTCCCGTTCGCGCCGCCCTCGTGCGCGATCCCGCGCAGCACCTCCCACACAAGGATGACTGACGAATGGGCCGCGACTCGGTGGCGTGGACCGTTCTTGCACTGTTCGTTCTGATCTGCGCCATCCTGGGAGCAGGCGATCTCGTCGACCTCCACACGATCCCTTTGGCGCTCGCGCTCGAACACCAGGATCTCCGCCTGCACCAGCCCAATCCCCCCGGATATGTCCTCTTTGTGTGGCTTGTGCAGTGTCTCGATGTGCTGACATCGCGACCGGTCCTCGCGCTCCGCCTCACTTCGATCTTGGTTCTCGCCGCCGCGGCATACTTCCTTTCACGACTCGCGCACCTCGTCGCCGACCGGACCACCGCTCGCTGGTCGATCTTCCTGTTCGTTTCGAGCCCCATCGTTCTCTTCCATGGCATGACAACGGGAACATACGGCGCTGAGGCTCTCGTCACCGCGGTGGTCGCATTCCTCCTTGCGCGCGCCGTGGTGCAGAGCAAGCGCGAGTTGCGCAGCGAGAGCTACATCATCGGCATCCTCGCTGGCCTTCGGCCGACGACGCTGGTATTCGCAGTGCCCATGCTGCTGTGGAGTGCACGCCATTTGAAGCTCGCGCCGCGAGCCGCAGTCCAGGCCGGTTTGGCCTGGTTCCTCGGCACGCTGTGTTGGCTCGTGCCGCAGGTCGATGTCGCCGGAGGTGTGCCCGACTACGTCTCCCTCCATTGGGTGATGATGAAATCGATCTTGCAGGCATCGACGCTTTCGAGCGGGCCCGCGCCTTTCTTGCAACAACTCGTGGTCCTGTGTTCGCCCCTCGTGTGGGGATTCGGCGCCACACGTTGGCTCTTGGCGTGCGGTACAGCCATCCGACGCAAGCGTTTGCACCACCGAATCGATTCCCGGTACGTCCCGGCGCAAGCGACTGCAACACCAGTGCCCACGGAGCAGTCACTCGCGGCGCGAACTCCTCCCACACCTAGACCCGCCGCGCAAGCTGCTCCTGCGCCGACATCGGCCGTGCAACCTTCTCCCACATCGTCACCGGCCACGCACTTCCCAGCTCGGCCGCTGCCAACAATCCTGGGGCTCGGAGCTTCTTTCGGTGCGGCGTGGGCGCTGCCGCCCGTCGTTGCTGCTCTGCTTCTCGGCGTGCCTGGAACCGGGTACCTGCTCGCTGTCTGGCCCGGGCTCTGCCTTTGGACGGCGTTGTGGTTGCGCCGCCAGGCAGTTGCGCCTTCGAGCGTGATCCGAATGGCCGTTGGCGCCCTGGCACTCGACTTGGGGATGTTCTTCATCGTGCCGACGCCTGCTTCGCATCGTCAACTTTCGCCACCGGACGCGTTGGAGATGATGTCGCTCGATACCCCTCTGCCGGCGCCACGCCTACCGCTCAACGCCTGGTGGGATCAGTTGCCACCCGGGCTGCAACGCGCGAGTGATCGTGCGCTTTCCAGAACTGACTTTTTCTTTGACCGAACGCGAGATGCGGAGTTCGAACCACTTCACGCAGCCCTGCGCCGCCTCGGGCGTCTCAACGCGGAAACTCTGATCATCGGGGGCCGGATGACTCGCGCTGCCTGCTATCTTTACCCTGAGCGTTCTGTGCTGCACGCTGACGTGCTGCGTTCCGCGCCATTTTTAAGTTACCACGACCGCCAGGCCAAGATCCCGTCGGATCCCTACGTACTCCCAACCGAAATCACTTGGATTCTGATCGAAGGCAGCCCCGCTCAGATCCAGCACATTGCGACAGGTGCTCCACGTGCCTCGAGTCTCCCCCGACGTCCCCCCATACGCCTGGTAGGCGACTTCCACTTGCTCCCACTGGGCGACGAGGCTCTCGATTGCTGGTTCTGGCCAGAACCAACTGAGCACCCGGAACTGAAGCTCAGACTCATCCGCGAGGCACCGCCCGAGGATCCATCCCTCTTCGAGCGTGCGGAGAATCCGCAATAGAAGTGGAGCGGCGCAGTCGAACTGCCTCTGACGCGCCAGCCAATCTTGGACTGTGAGCAGTTCGCAGTGTCGAGCTGTGCTTCTCTCATAAGCACCCACTTGGGCTCACCCAGCTACAATGGCGACACTGTCCACCTTGTCGACAGCGTTCAGCATTCTTACACAGTCCACGTTGTTGACAGTGTTAAGACTTCTTACACTGTAAACCTTGTTGACAATTTGATCCGCTCAGGGCGCCGCAATGACACCCACTCGATCTGGCATGAATCCCGCATCCGCTTGGAACGAACCTTTCACAAACTATCTACTTGACATTTGTGTAGTGGCTCTCTATATTGAATGAGCAGTCCCGACCACCGATTCCTCCCAAGGTCAGGTGCCGTGGGAACCCAAAGATTGATACGTGCGCCGGCCTCGACCGGCGGGGCCACCGCGTTTGCTTCTGCGGCCCTTGCAGATGAAC
>CAZMNW010000065.1:0-116392 GCA_964567755.1 uncultured bacterium | reverse complement strand
CGATGTTTTTGCAGTCGGTCCTGGCATCGTGCTTCACTATGAGGGCAAGTCCTGGACGCTGGTGAGCAACATGCTCGGCGGAGACAAAATCTGGGGCAGTTCGAGCAGCGACGTTTATCTCATTGACCGGTATCGCATCTTTCGCTACGGGCTGAACCGCACCGGTTTTTTCGGAGCCTCCGTTACGTGAATCCGACGACCATCCCCGGAGCTGCCTGACTTCGATAATACGCCTCTTCGAACTCCGCCGGAGGTTATGTAAACCGATCGGTTCACGGCCGCGGCTCCCGGCGTCGTCGCCCGCGGCGTCTCGATTCCCAATCTGCAAGGGAAGCTGGCTCATGAAAATCTCGACGCAACGCCTCGAGACGCTAAGCGGCTCATGCATCGGCCACGACTCGGCCGTCGCGGAGGACCCATTCGCGAGGCAGGGGCCAGAGGTTGTAGTGCGACGCCATGGCGAAACCGTAGGCGCCAACATTCTCGATTGCGAGCAGATGGCCTTCTTGTGGTGACGGCAGCGGACGGTTGGCGGCGAAGATGTCGGCGGATTCGCAGATGTTGCCGACGACATCGACGCACTCGATCGGTGCGTCTGGTGCGCTCAGGTTGCGGATGGCGTGATAGGCGCCGTAGAGCGCTGGGCGCAGTAAGTGGTTCATCCCCGTGTCGAGCCCGATATAGATGTGGCCGGCGGTCTCCTTGCGGCAGGTGACGCGCGCCACCAGAGTGCCCGCTTGCGCCACCAAGAAACGTCCGGGCTCGACCCACAGCTCGAGGGAGCGGCCGAGCTCGGTTTCGACCTCGGACAAGACGGCACGCAGGCCGGCGCCGTACGCGTCGAGCGCGAACTCCGGATCGCCGCGGCGATAAGGGATGCCGAGGCCGCCGCCGACGTTGAGCGCCTGCAGGTGCGGGAACAAAGCGGCGGCGTGCGCCAAACGCCGCGCCGCCTCGAGCAGCGGCGCAGGGTCGAGGTTGCCCGAGCCGATGTGTGCATGCAGACCGACCACTTGGATGTCGCGTGCGGCGAGAACGTCGCGTGCTTCGCGCAGGTCGTCTTCTAGAATGCCGAACTTGGAATCCAGGCCGCCGGTCACGACGTGTGCATGGTGGCCGCCACCGATGCCGGGGTTGAAGCGCAAGAAAACCGCAGTGCCGCTGCGCTGGGCGGCGAACCGGCGCACATCCGACAGCGAGCCCAGGTTGACGCGCACGCCGCGATCGTGCAGATCGAAAATGGCCGCGGGGGCGACGTTGTTGGCGGTGAAGAGAATGTCTGCGGCGGGAATGCCGGTCGCGAGCGCCCGTTCGACTTCCATGGGGGAGACGGCGTCGATGCCGACGCCGAGATCGCGCATCAGGGCGAAGATCGCGGGGTGGAAGTTGGCCTTGCAGGCATAGGCGATACGGGCACGCGCGGGCGCGAGGGCAGCTTGCAGCAACCGGTGCTGAGCTTCGATGCGGTCGAGCTCGTAGAGATAAAAAGGCGTGCCGTGTGCGGCGGCGAGCTCGTTCGCCACGCCGGACAGGCGGTGCACGCTTGGCGTGGTGACGGCAGCGGTGTCGGCGCGCATGGTTTCCAGGTCGGTGTGCGACTCGCCGAAGATGGCGCGCGGCAGGTTGCCTTGGAAGAACTCGTCGTGCAGCCGCCGCACCACATCGTCGGCGTCGCGCGATGCGACCACGAGGCTGACATTGATCTCGGAGGCACCCTGGCTGATCATGCGCACCTCGGTGCTGCCGACAGCACGAAAGATCCGCGCCGGAATCCCACGCGCCCGACGCATGCCCTCGCCGACGACGCAGACGATGGCCATGTCGGGCGTGACCTCGACCCTGGCGATGTCGCCGAGCGCCGTCACGATGGCATCGAGCGCGCTCGGTTCGTCGACGGTGAGCGAAACGCTCACCTCCGAGGTGGCAACGAGGTCCACGGGTGTCGCATGCGCCGAAAACACGGCGAAGATGCGCTCGAGGAAACCATGCGCCATGAGCATGCGGGTGGAGTGCACGGTGACGACGGCGACCCCGTGCTTGACGGCCACCGAACGCACGACCGCGCGCTCGTCGGGTTCGGATGCGGGGTCAGCGACAATCATCGTGCCGCTGCCATCGGGATGGCGAGAGTTCGCCACCAGCACAGGGATTCTCGCCTCCTGCGCCGGTCGTAGGCTCGAAGGATGCAGCACTTTGGCGCCGAAGTAGGCGAGCTCGGCGGCTTCATCGAAGGACAACACCTTCAAGCGCCGTGCCCCGGGCACGAGCCGCGGCGGACCGGTCATGACGCCGTCCACGTCGGTCCAGATCTCGATGCGCGCGGCCTGCAGTGCGACGCCCAGGAGCGAGGCGCTGTAGTCCGAGCCGCCGCGACCGAGCAATGTCGTGCCCCCGGCCGCATTGCATCCGATGAAGCCTTGGGTCACGATGATGTCGTCGCCCTCCAACTCGCGGCGCAAGTGACGATCGGCGAGGCGTTGCAGCACGTCACGATCGGGACGGTCGCGCGCCGGGTCTTCGCCAGAGGTGCGCATCACCCCTCGTACGTCGAACCAATGCGTCGCCAATCCCCACGCACGCAGTGCCGCCGCCACGATGCTGGAGGACAAGAGCTCTCCGAGCGCCATCCACTCGGCATACGAGGCGGCATCGGCACCTCCCGGGCCGCGCTCGCAGATCTCGATCCACGGTTCGAGGGATTCGAGGGCGCTCGATCCCGCTGTTTCGAGGAGCAAGGTGCGATGGCGATGCAAGAGGTCGCCGGTGCCGGACGCGCCGCCAAAGATCGCGTGCAGTGTGTCCGACACGCCGGCCAAGGCGGAGACGACGACCAATGGCTTCTCGGCGCGACGTGCGGCAACGATGGCGTGCAGGCGTCGGAGAGCCGCCGCATCGGCGACGGACGTGCCGCCGAACTTGGTGATGATCATCGCGTCGATCCTGCGCGTCGCAACATCAAGCTCCCGGTTTGTCCATGGATGCAGACCCCCGCCACCTCGTTCAGTCGACCGACGGGAGGCTCGAGGCCTCTGGGGGCGTGTCGTCCGCCGCCTGTTCCTGCGCCGGGCGCAGGAGACGTGCGCGCACGACCGCGTCGGGGCCGAGACGTTCGCGAATGCTGTCGGCAGCGATCGCGACGCGACGCGCGCGCTCGTGCGCCTCGTCGGTGAACAAGGATGCTTGGCCCGCGCCCGCTGCCACGAAGCCGCTCACGCCGACACCGAGCAAGCGCACGCCACGGCCGGCGAGTTCGATGCGCTCGGACAGGAGAGCGCGCGCGGTGTTCACCACCACTTCGGCCAAATCCGTCGGAGCCTGGAGCTTTGCCGCGCGCGTCCAGGTGGTGAAGTCGCCGCTTCGGACCTTGAGATGCACCGTGCGTGCGAGCAGCCTCTGGCGACGCAGCTCCTGGCACACGCCTTCCGCCCGTTGCAGCAAGGCGCGATCGATGTCCTCGGGATCGGTGAGGTCGTCGGTGTACGTCCGCTCTTCGGAAAGCGACTTCGCCTCGCGTTGCGTTTCCACCGGACGCGTGTCCTCGCCGTGCGCCAAGGCGCGCAGGTGCTCGGCCTCACCGAGGCCGAGGGTGGCGCGCAACAGCGATTCGGGCAAGTTCGCCACATCCCCCACGGTGTGGAAGCCGCGCTTGTGCAAACGTGCCGCGGTCTTCGGGCCGACGCCCCAGAGGCGTTCGATCGGCAACGGCCACAACATCTGCGGCACGTCGCCGGGTGCGATGACGACGAGACCATCGGGCTTTTCGAGGTCGGATGCGATCTTGGCCAGGAACTTGTTCGCGGCAACACCGACCGAGGCGGTGAGGTGTTGCTCGTCACGAATGCGTTGCTTGAGCACTTGCGCGGTTTGCCGCCCAGCTTCCAGGTCGTGGACGATCCCGCGCAGGTCTAGAAAGGCCTCATCGATCGACAACGGTTCAACGTCTGGGGTGAAGTCGTCGAAGATCGAGCGGATGGCGCGCGACACCTCGGCGTAGAGCTGCATGCGCCCAGGGAGCCAGATCGCCTGCGGACACAGACGCTCGGCGCTCAGCGACGGCATGGCCGAGTGCACCCCGAACCGACGCGCCTCGTACGAGCAAGTGGAAACGACGCCGCGCCGGCCGCGATGACCGATGACGAGCGGCTTCCCAGCCAATTCTGGGTTTTCACGCACCTCGACGGCGGCGTAGAAGGCGTCCATGTCCACGTGCAGGATGATGCGTTCGCGGTTCATGGTCCCCGAAACGGCAAGGCCCGGCCGAACCGCGCCGGGCCTCGTCGAGCGGATGAGACGGTCGTTGCCGGTCTAGTCGGCGGCCGGGCGGATCTGAAAGCAGGCGCGCCCGCCGACGGCATAGTAGTCGAGTTCGTAGACGCCGTTCGGTGCCGGTTCGTTCTCGCGCACGAACAGCGTCGTCTCCTGGCCCGCGATCGGAACCCGGAAAGGTCCCACTAGTTCGACGTCGCGTTGCAGCTCTTCGAGCTCTCCCGCGCTCTTGATCACGAGCTGCACTTCGCCGTCGTGCATGTCCACGACCAGGAGGCTCTCTTCCAAGCGCTGAGCATCGCCCAGAATGTCCAGCAAGCTCTGCTCGGCTCGAGGTGTGAACGCCACCAGAGACATCCGTCGCTCCCCGTCGAATGGCCTCGTGTCGCCCTGAGGCTCCCGAGATTATCAACCCCGCCGGGCGCCGCGCAAGGCGACCCCCGGCACCCCCACCCGCACCGCCTGGAAAAATGCCAACTTCCAGGCAGCGCCGCGAATCACGGCGTCCTAGCTGCAGCCGCTCGTGATGCCGCAGTTCAAGCACTTGTAGCAGGACCCATTGCGCACCATGATCGCGCCGCACTCGCTGCATGCTGGCGCGTCCGACTGGCGCTCGAACACTTGCTGTTCGCGCTGGGTCATCTGCTGTTCGCCTTGGTTCACGTCGCGCCTGACCGGCATGGTGCCGCCGTTCCGGCGCAGTGGCAGCGCATCGCCGCCGACCGCCACGGGGCGGTCGATGTCCCCGTGGCCGTTCTCTTCCACCACTGGCTTGTGCGCCGAGTTCACCTCGTCGGCGAGCTCAGGCAGGAACTTGAGCGCCAACCAGCGGAAAATGTAATCCATGACCGATTTGGCCAAAGGGATTTGGCTGTTATTCGTGCGTCCGGCGGGTTCGAAGCGCATGTGCACGAACTTGCGCACGAGCGCCTCGAGCGGCACGCCGTACTGCAACGCCAGTGAAACCGAGGTCGCGAACGAGTCCATGAGACCGCTCACCACGGATCCCGATTTCGCCATGGTGATGAAGATCTCGCCCGGCTTGCCGTCATCGTAGGTGCCGACCGTGATGTATCCCTCGTGCCCGTCGATGGAGAACTTGTGCGTGATGGCCTGCCTCTCGTCGGGCAACCGGCGTCGCACAGCCTTGGTCGCGGCGCGCTTGCTCTTGCTCGGCTTGCTGTTCGTGTCCTCGAGGCTGGTATTGAGCGGCTGCGTGCGTTTGCACCCATCGCGATAGACGGCCAGTGCCTTCAACCCCAGCTTCCATGCCTGCAAGTAGACGAGCGCAATTTCGTCGGGCGTGGCGTCGCGCGGCATGTTGACGGTCTTCGAGATCGCGCCCGAAAGGAAAGGCTGGGCGGCGGCCATCATGCGCACGTGCCCGGAGTAGTGGATGGAGCGCGCGCCCTTGGACGGCCGGAAGGCGCAATCGAACACCGGTAGATGTTCGTCGAGCAGCCCGGGAGCGCCCTCGATGGTGTCGTGGGTGTCGATGTAGTCGACGATCTGTTGCGCTGCCGTTGCGGAATAACCGAGATGCTGCAGCGCCAACGGCACCGTGTTGTTGACGATCTTGAGCATGCCGCCACCGACCAGCTTCTTGTACTTCACCAGCGCGATGTCTGGTTCGATGCCGGTGGTATCGCAGTCCATCATGAAGGCGATGGTGCCCGTCGGCGCCAGCACCGTGGCCTGGGCGTTGCGGTAGCCGGCGTACTCGCCGAGGGCGACGGCCTCTTCCCAGGCGGTTCCGGCGGCGCGCAACAGTTCGGCGTCGACCCAACGGGCGTCGATGTCGCCGACCGCGCGCGCATGCTTGCGCATGACGCGCAGGAAGCAGTCGCGGTTGTCCCCGAAGTGCGCGAACGGCCCCATGGTTTCCGCCAACTCGGCAGAGCGCCGGTAGGCGCGACCGCAAAGCAAGGCGGTGAGCGCGCCGCTGACGCTGCGGGCGGCGTCGCTGTCGTACGGCAGGCCATTCGACATCAGATAAGCGCCGAGGTTGGCGTAGCCCAGACCCAGCGGCCGGAAGGCATGGCTTTTGGCAGCGATCGCTTCCGTCGGGTAGCTCGAGTTGTCGACGACGATCTCCATCGCCGTGATCACCACGTCGACGGTGTGGTTGAACGACTCGACGTCGAGGCTGCCATCGGGACGGCGGAACTGCAGCAGGTTGATCGACGCCAGATTGCAGGCGGAATCGTCGAGGAACATGTATTCCGAGCACGGGTTGGAGGCGTTGATCCGCGCCGTGCGAATGCACGGGTTCCACTCGTTGACGGTGGTGTCGAACTGCATGCCGGGGTCGCCGCACACCCAGGCGGAGGCGGCGATCTCCTGCATCAGCTCGCGCGCCCGGTAGGTGTCGCAGGTCTCGCCGCTCGTGACCAAGCGCGTCTTCCATTCCAGGTCGTTCTCTACCGCGCGCATGAACTCGTCGGAAACGCGCACACTGTTGTTCGAGTTTTGGAAGAAGATGGATGCGTACGCCTCGCCGTTGAACGAGCCGTCGTAGCCGACGTCGATGAGGGCCCAGGCCTTGCGCTCTTCGTTCGCCTTGCAGCGAATGAACTCGAGGATGTCCGGGTGATCGGCGTTCAGGATCACCATCTTGGCGGCTCGACGCGTGCGTCCTCCCGAGCGGATGACGCCGGCGAAGGCGTCATACCCCTTCATGAAGCTCACCGGGCCGGACGGTTGGCCGCCGGTGGAGAGTTTTTCCTTCGACGAACGCAGCGACGAGAAGTTGGTGCCGGTGCCGGATCCGTACTTGAACAACATGCCCTCGGTCTTGGCGAGCGTCAGGATCGAGGCCATGGTGTCGTCGACTGAATTGATGAAGCAGGCCGAGCACTGCGGCTTGTCCTCGACACCGACGTTGAACCAAACCGGCGAGTTGAAGCTGGCCTTCTGCGTCAGCAGGATGTTCGTCAGCTCTTCCTCGAAGATGCGGGCGTCGTTGGGGCTTTGAAAGTAACCGTCGGCATGGCCCCATCGCGCCATCGTGCGGGCGACGCGACCGATGAGCTGCTTGACGCTGCGTTCACGCTCTGGCGAGCCGACGCGGCCGTGGAAGTACTTGGAGACGACGACATTGGTGGCCATCTGCGACCAGGCGGCGGGCACCTCGACGTCGGTCTGCTCGAAGATGACCTCGCCTTTTTCGTTCTGGATGGTCGCCGCGCGGGTTTCCCACTCCACCGCGTCGTACGGGTGCACGTCTGCTCGCGTGAATCGGCGCGTCATGCGCAGCGGGTTCAAGCCGTGCGCATCACCCAGCATCCCGCGATGCCCTCCTTGGCCCGGAGCCATGCGGGACGTCGCATTCTCCTTGGGAACGATCGCCATGGAAACACTCCTTCATCTGAACGCGACGGGCCGATCAGCTCTCCGCCTCCGCTGTCACCACGACCGCCACGGAGCCTGGCCGCCCACTGTCGAAAGCCGTGCCTCGAGCCGCCATCCGGTATGGGACGGACAAACCCGAAGCCCAGGTGAAACCTCGGGGGTGCCGAAGTCTCTCCTGGAACGCACAGCGCTCCGGGCGATAGGTGAAGATGAACTTCTCCCAGCCCGACGACGCAGCGTCTGGAGTCTCGAAGAGTATGAGGTGCGGTGCCTACGGAAGTTGCAACATGATGATTTTAAAGCCTTTGCGATTCTCTTGTCGCTGGCCCCCGTCATCCCGGCTCGCACCGAAACTGGCAAGCTTGCTTGAGGCGGACTCTAGGTCCGAGCCTCGGAGTGGTCAAGCACATTTCTCAACCTGTAGTGTTTTTGTCTAGAATAGCCACTATATGTTGTGGATACATCGGATAACTCGATCGTCCTGTGTGGATAACCCTGTGGAAGATCGGGTGGCGTGCGAGCGAAATCCCACGCCGATGGATGTTCCGAAGCGGGCTGGTTCGCCCTAGGCTCAAGCGAGAGCGCAAGTTGCACCGGCAAGCCGGAGATGTGCAGTTGTCGGCGTCCAGGTGCTCCCCGTATATTCGAGGAGCAGCGCGCGAGGGACCGATCAAGGGCCCCGATCCTTTTGAATCACAAGAGGATGCGCCGACACGGTCCGGTCGGAGGTCGAAGTGCTTTTCGACTTCGCCAACGTTCTGGTCTTCCTGCTACTCGCCATCGGGTTTGCCGCGGCCATCATGCTCGCCGGCCACTTCATCCGCCCGCGTATCCACGAGAGCGACAAGGACATCGCGTACGAATGCGGCGAGAAACCTGTCGGCAACGCCAGAGTTCAGTTCAACTTTCGCTTCTATCTCGTCGCCATCGTGTTCGTGATTTTCGATGTCGAAGTCGCATTCATGTTCCCGGTCGCAGCCGTCTTTCGCAGCTGGGTGGAACAGGGGCGCGGCGGGCTGGCGCTGGTGGAGGTCCTGGTATTCGTCGCGATCTTGTTCATCGGCCTGATCTACGTTTGGTCCAAGGGCGATCTGCGCTGGAACACGGGCAGAGAGAAGGGGGGGCTTCGGGATGACTCTTTATAACGAGCTGCCCGCGACGTTCGTCACCACCAACGTCGACAAGCTGATCAACTGGGGCCGCGCCTCGTCGCTTTGGTACCTGCTCTTCGGTCTTGCCTGCTGCGGCATCGAGCTCATGCAGACCGGTGGGCCGCGCGCAGATCTCGACCGCTTCGGCTCGGTGCCGCGCGCCACACCACGTCAGTCGGATCTCATGATCGTGGCCGGCACGGTGACGCTCAAAATGGCCTCGCGTGTGAAGCTGCTCTACGATCAGATGCCGCACCCCAAGTACGTCATCTCCATGGGCAGTTGCTCGAACTGTGGCGGTCTGTTCGACAAGGGCTATTCGGTGCTGCGCGGGGTCGACAAGGTCATTCCGGTCGATTTGTACGTCCCCGGCTGCCCGCCGCGGCCGGAGGCGCTCACGGAAGGCATTCTCCTGATCCAGGACAAGATCCACCGGGAACGCTATCTCACCCGAAACAGCTGACACACGATGAAGACGGAAGAGATGCACCAGACGCTGGCCACGCGCCTCGGCGACGCGGTGGGCGCGTTGCACGCGGAGACGCTCGACCCGTGGATCGAGGTGCGGGCCACGGCCATCGTGGCGGTGACGCGCGCTTGCAAGGAAGAGTCGGCGCTTCGCTTCGATTTCCTGAGCAGCCTCTGCGGCGTGGATGCCGGCGACTCGATCTTCGTCGTCTATCATCTGTACTCCTACCCACTCCGCCACTCGACCGTGCTCAAGGTCAAGGTGCCCAAGGAACTGCCCGTGACCCAGAGCGTGACCGGCGTCTGGCGTGCGGCGAACTGGTTCGAGCGCGAGGCCTACGATCTCTTCGGCGTGCGGTTCGAAGGCCACCCCGATCTCCGGCGGATTCTGCTGCCCGACGATTGGGAGGGCCATCCGCTGCGCAAGGAGTATGTCTTCCCTTCGCACTACGGTGGCATCGACAATACCCGCGATTACAACATATAAGTCGAAGGAGATAGACTGCGGTTCCGAGGGGCCGCGGGTCGGGAGAACCATGGCGACGCTGCACACAGTCGAGATGGAACTCAACATGGGGCCGCAGCATCCGAGCACCCATGGTGTGATTCGCGTCATTCTGCGCACCGACGGTGAGGTGATTGCCGAATGCATGCCCGACGTCGGTTACTTGCACCGTTCGATCGAGAAAATCGCCGAGCTGTGCACGTACAATGGCTTCATGCCCTACACCGATCGCGTCGACTATGTGGCGGCGATGAACGCCAACCACGCGTATGCGTTGGCAGTGGAGAAGCTGGCGGGACTGCCGTGTCCGCGCCGCGCCGAGCTGCTGCGCATGATCACCGCCGAGCTCGGCCGCGTTTCGAGCCACCTCGTCGCCCTCGGCACCATGGCCATGGACGTCGGCGCGGTGACGCCGTTCCCGTATGCGTTGCGCGAGCGCGAGCGCATCAATGATCTGTTGGAAGAGATCTGCGGCGCCCGGCTGACCTTCAACTACCATCGCATTGGCGGCGTCGGCTGGGACATGCCGGAGGGTTGGGACAAGAAGGCATGCAAGTTCTGCGACAGCTACGACAAGATTCTCGACGAATGGGACCGCTTGATCACGAACAATCATATTTTTGTCGAACGGCTGGCGGGCGTGGTGACGATTGCCGCGGTGGACGCCATCGATTTCGGCCTCTCGGGTCCCAACCTGCGCGCCAGCGGCGTCGATTTCGATTTGCGGCGGGACGAGCCGTACGCGCTCTACCGCGAGATGACGTTCGCGGTTCCGGTGGGCACCGACGGGGCTGGCGTTGTCGGCGACAGCTACAATCGTTTCGTCGTGCGCGTGCTGGAAATGCGCGAGTCGGTGCGGATCGTGCGCCAATGCCTGGACCAGTTGCCGGGAACAGCCGGCGAGAACCCGGTGCCGAAGCCGAAGAACTTCAAGGTGAAACCGAACGAGTGCTACGTGCGCACCGAAGCGCCGCGCGGCGAGATGGGGATCTACCTCGTCAGCGATGGCAGCGACAAGCCGTGGCGCTACAAGGCGCGCACGGGTTCCTTCACCGCCATGGCTGCGGTGCAGCACGTCGCCTCCGGCATTCTCATCGCGGATCTGGTGGCGCTCATCGCCAGCTTCGATGTCGTGGCGCCGGAAATCGACCGCTGAAGGAGTGCGATGCAGCAGACTCTGGACGCTCTCATGCTGCGCTGGGGAATCGAGGCCGGTTGGCAGGCGACGCTGTTCTACGCCGCCGGCATGCTGGTCGCAGCCCTCGTGGTGCTGATGCTCTGGGTGGCGCCGCTCGCTGGGTTCACCAGCTTCTTCGAGCGGCGTATCGCGGCACGCATGCAGTCCCGCGTCGGGCCCAACCGCGTCGGGCCCAATGGCGTGCTGCAGTGGGTCGCCGACGGCCTCAAATGTCTGCTCAAGGAAGACCTGATTCCCCGCGACGCCGACCCGTTTTTGTTCAAGATCGCGCCCTATCTGGTGTTCATGGGCATGTTCGGCACCTTCGCGGTGCTGCCGTTCTCGGAAAAGCTGGTGGTCGCCGATCTCAACGTCGGGCTCTTCTACCTGGTGGCGATCCCCGCGTTCATCGCCGTCGGGATCATCATGGCCGGCTGGGCTTCGAACAACAAATGGGCGCTGCTCGGCGGCATGCGATCGGCCAACCAAATCGTGAGCTACGAGATCCCGAGCGGCTTAGCACTCTTGGCCGTGGTGCTGACCAGCGGCACCATGAGCACTCAGGGTATCATCCGGCAGCAGGGCTGGCTGCCGTGGGACTGGAATCTGTTCCGTACGCCGTTCCTGTTCCTTGCCTTCTTCATTTACTTCATCGCGGCATTGGCCGAGGCCAACCGCACCCCCTTCGACCTGGCGGAGGGGGAGTCCGAGCTCGTGGCGGGCTACAACACCGAGTACAGCGGCATGCGTTTCGCCTTGTTCTTCTTGGCCGAATGGGCGGAGCTGTACGTGATCTCTGCGGTGGCGACGCTGGCATTCCTGGGTGGCTGGCAGGTGCCGTCCTTCGTGCCGGCGGCGGCCCAGCCGGTGGTGCAAGTGCTGTGCTTCGTCGCCAAGAGCTTCTTCTGGATGTTCGTCATCATCTGGATTCGTTGGACATTGCCGCGCGTGCGGATCGACCAGATGATGGAGCTGTGCTGGAAATACTTGGTGCCGCTCGGATTCGTGGTGCTGATGGGCACCGCGGTGTGGGAAACCTTCGTGCCCGTGCGTGGCCCGGCAGTGCTGGTGCTGCGTCTCGCACTCTTTGGCGTCGCGCTCTTGGTCGCGGTGCGATTCATGCTGCGCGTGCGCTACAACCTGCGGCAAGCGGGAGCCCGGGTGCACTTGAATCCGATCGTGTGACGGAGGGCCAGTGATCACCGCCTACGTGCAGAACATCCGCCGGGGAGCGACGACCATCTTCGAAGGCATGGCCGTCACCTTCTCGCATCTCCTGCGCGCGCCGATCACGACGCAGTACCCCGACCGCACCCCACGCCCGATGATGGACCTGTTGCCCGAGCGTTTTCGTGGCCATCTTTGGGTGGATCTGGACATCTGCATCGGCTGCATACTGTGCGAGAAGTTCTGTCCCATCGACTGCATCAAGATCGATGAAGTCAAGATCGACAAGATCCTGGTGGAGTCGCGGCTGGATGGAAAGCCGACACCCAAGGTCAAGGACCCGATCCGGTTCGACATCAACATGTACAAGTGCATGTACTGCGGGCTCTGCGTCGAGCCGTGCCCGACGGGCGC
The DNA here is from genome assembly GCA_964567755.1 of uncultured bacterium. GTDB lineage: Bacteria > Krumholzibacteriota > Krumholzibacteriia > DASRJW01. The sequence continues at coordinate 103,893 of CAZMNW010000065.1, read as the reverse complement.
CATCTTCTTCACCAAGGAGTTCGAGGGCGCGTCGCAGGATCTGACCGACATGCACCTGCGCTTGGTGGACGACCAGCGGCGCGAACAAGTGCTGGCGGCGTCCGCCGAAGCCGAGCGCAAAGCGCATGCCGCCAAGGCCGCCAAGGCCAAAAAACCTCCGCCTGCAGCCCCGGGGTCGGATGACGGCAAGCCTACGATCGACAAGCCCGCCGTCGCACAGACGTCCGCCGCGCAGCCCGACATTGCACAGACAGCCGCCGCGCAGCCTCCCGCCTCTGGCCCGGTTGATTCCAGCACAGCCGAAGCGACGGGAGACGCATGACCCCCGCCGACGCCTTCTTCTGGGTTTTCGCGGCGATGGTGTTGGTGCCGGGCGTCATGGTGGTGTTCTCTCGCAACCTGTTGTACGCGGCGTTCTCGCTGCTGTTCACCCTCGCTGGTGTGGCGGGATTGTATGCGCTGCTCGGCGCCGACTTCCTGGCGGTGACGCAGGTGCTCGTCTACATCGGCGGCATTCTGGTGCTCATCCTGTTCGGCGTCATGTTCACCCAGAAAGTGTACGACCTGAAAGCAGAGGCGATGAGCTTCAATCGCGGGCGAGCGGCCGTGCTCGGGGTGTTGGTATTTGCGGCCTTGACGGCAGCGATTCTGAGCGTGGATTGGCCGCAATCGACGCGCGAGATGCAACCCACTTCGGCGCCGCTGGGCAACTTGCTGCTGTCGGAGTACTTGCTGCCCTTCGAAATGATCTCGGTGCTGTTGCTGGTGGTGCTGATCGGCGCCGTGGTGGTGGGCAAGAAGGAAGTCCAGGAATGAACGTCGGCTTGCAGCATTACCTGATTCTGAGCGCGGCGCTGGCAGCCTTGGGGATGATCGCCATGGTGAGCCGGCGCAATGCCATCAACATCCTCATGGGAATCGAGCTGTTGCTGAACGCCGCGGCGGTCAATTTCGTGGCCTTCTCGCGCTATGGCCCGAGCGGCGGCGCGCCGCAGTTCGGCGGCCAAGTGTTCGGCATTTTCGTCATCGTTCTGGCGGCGGCCGAGGCTGCGATCGCGTTGGCGATCATCATCGCCATCTATCACCATCGCAGCAACATCAACGCCGACGAGTTGCAGTCGATGCAACACTGAGGGGAGTCCGCGCTTGCCTGCGGCGTTCTTGTGGTGGATCCCGGCCCTGCCGCTCTTCGGAGCGGTGTTCAACGGTCTCTGCGGCGGGCTGCTGCAGCGGCGCTTCGGCAAGCGCCCGGTGGCTTGGGTCGCCTGCGCCACGGTTTTAGCCTCCTTCTTGCTGTCGGTTCAGACCTTTTTGCGGGTGCGCGATGCCTCCACACCCGTGCTCGAAAACAAGCTGTGGACCTGGTTCGCGGTCGGCAGCCTGCAGGCGGACTTCGCCTTCAGAGTCGACCCCTTGACCGCGGTGATGATTCTCGTCGTCACCGGTGTCGGCTTCCTGATCCACGTCTACTCCACCGGCTACATGGCTCGCGATGCCGGACACTATCGCTACTTCGCGTGGCTCAATCTTTTCATTTTCGCCATGTTGACCTTGGTGATGGGCAGCAATCTGCTCATGATGTTCATCGGCTGGGAAGGTGTCGGGCTGTGCTCGTACCTGCTCATCGGCTTCTGGTTCACGGACCTGCAGAAGGCGCAGGCCGGGATGAAGGCGTTCATCGTCAATCGCATCGGGGATTTCGGCTTCATCGTCGGCGGCTTCGCATTGTTCTGGGCGCTGCAGCGCCATGGAGTGGCGACACTCGACTTTGTCCAGTTGCGCCAGGTGGCAGGAACATTGGCAGGCGAGCGCATCTTCGGTGTCGATTTGGTGACGTTCGTGACGCTGTGCTTCTTCGTCGGCGCCACCGGGAAATCGGCGCAGATTCCGCTCTATGTGTGGCTGCCGGATGCGATGGCCGGGCCGACGCCGGTCTCGGCTCTCATCCACGCGGCGACGATGGTCACGGCGGGCGTCTATATGATCGCCCGATTGCATTTCCTGTACGACATGGCGCCTTTCTCGCTCGGCGTGGTGGCGGTCGTCGGCGCCGTGACCGCGCTGTTCGCGGCCACAATCGCGCTGGCGCAGAACGACATCAAGAAAGTGCTGGCGTACTCCACCGTGAGCCAGCTCGGAACCATGTTCCTCGGCATGGGCGTGGGCGCCTACGCGGCCGGGATCTTTCACTTGATGACGCACGCGTTCTTCAAGGCATGCCTGTTCTTGGGTGCCGGCAGTGTCATTCACGCTATGCACCACGAGCAGGACATCACCAAGATGGGCGGGCTGCGGCAATGGTTGCCGCGCACACACTGGACCTTTCTGGTGGCGACGTTGGCGATCGCAGGAATGCCGCCGCTCGCGGGTTTCTTCAGCAAGGACGAGATCCTGTGGAAGGCCTGGTCGAGCCCGCATGGGAGCCCATGGCTCTGGGTCATGGGGATCCTGGGTGCCGGTCTCACCGCCTTCTATATGTTGCGGCTGTTGATTCTCACCTTCTACGGCAGGTGTCGTGCCGATCTCGATATCCAGCACCACCTGGCTGAATCACCGGCGAGCATGACGCTGCCGCTCGTCGTTCTCGCCGGTTTCGCGGTCCTCGGCGGGTGGGTGGGCATCCCGCCGGCGTTGGGGGGCGGCAACCGGTTCGAGCATTTTTTGGCGCCGGTGTTCGCGGGTGGACCTGGCATGGCGGCGCACACGGCCGCGGCGACGGCCAGCGCACTGCACGCGCCAGCTCTGAACACCACCGCGGCGCACGCGAGCAGCGCTCTCGAGTACGTGCTCATGGCGGCGTCTGTCGGCATGGCGCTGCTCGGAATCGCGCTCGCACATCGCATGTACGTGCGCGAGCCGACGTTGCCGGGGCGACTGGCGGCGCGAGCACGAGGCGTGCATCGGACACTCGCCAACAAGTACTGGGTGGACGAGTTCTATGCCGCGACAGTGGTGGCGGGCACGCGCGCCGCGTCGCGGGCGCTGGCGCTGTTCGACGCTCGCGTGGTGGATGGCGTGGTCAACGGCACCGGTCATGCGACGCGCGGCGCGGCCTGGATCAGTGGCGCCATCGACCGCTACGTGGTGGATGGTCTCGTCAACGGCGTGGGCTCGCTGGTGCGGGCCTGCGGCGGCCTGGCGAGCCGACTGCAGACCGGTGTGATCCAGAACTACGTGCTCGCCGTCTTCGGCGGGGTCATTGTGCTCATCGCGGTCATGCATTTCTTCTGAGGGAGAAGCGATGCTCAGCTGGCTCACGTTTTCACCACTCCTGGTGGTCGTTCCCATCCTGCTCACGCCGAGCGAGAAGAAGAATGTATTGCGTTGGCTCGCGGTGCTCGGGACCGTGCCGCCGCTGCTGCTGGCGTTCTACATCTACGCCACCTTCGACCGCTCATTGCCGGGCGTGAACGACCCGGCGAGTTTCCAGTACGTGATCCAGAAGGATTGGATTCGCTCGTTCCACATTCAGTACTACATGGGAATCGACGGCCTGTCGGTGAGCATGATTCTGCTCACGGCGTTGCTCAGCTTCCTGTGCATCTTCGCGTCCTGGGGCATCGATCGTGGCCTGAAGGGTTATTTTGCCATGTTCCTGCTGCTCGAAGTAGGAATGCTGGGTACATTCGTGGCGTTGGACTTTTTTCTCTTCTACATCTTCTGGGAGATCATGCTGCTGCCGATGTACTTCCTCATCGGTATCTGGGGCGGTCCGCGCAGGATCTACGCCGCGATCAAATTCTTCCTCTTCACGTTGTTCGGGTCGGTGCTCATGCTCATCGCCATGCTGGCGCTCTATTTCAAGGCTGGCCATTCGTTCAATTTGCTCGAGCTCATGAACACCGACTATACCGGGGAGACCGTGCGGCTCTTCGGTTTGACGCTGGGCTTCGCCAAGCTGATGTTCGTGCTGTTGTTCATCGGCTTTGCCATCAAGGTGCCGACCTTCCCGTTCCACACCTGGTTGCCGGATGCGCACGTCGAAGCGCCGACGGCGATCTCGGTGATCCTGGCTGGCGTGCTGCTGAAGATGGGCGCCTACGGCATGATGCGCATCAGCTTCCCCATCTTCCCGGACGCGACGTTGTGGTTTTCGGGGGCGCTGGCCGTCATCGCCATGATCAATATCGTGTACGGAGCGCTTTGCGCCATGGCCCAGACCGATTTCAAGAAGCTCGTGGCGTACTCGTCCATCAGTCACATGGGCTTCGTGTTGCTTGGGATGGCATCCGGGACGCCACAGGGGATGAATGGGGCCATCCTGCAAATGTTCAATCACGGCACGATCACGGCCATGCTCTTCCTCCTGGTCGGTGTGCTCTATGACCGCGCCCATCATCGCGACCTCGATGGCTTCGGCGGCTTGATGAGTCGCATGCCGGTGTACGGCAGCTTTTCATCGCTGGCGTTCTTCGCCGCCCTGGGATTGCCCGGGCTCTCGAGCTTCGTGAGCGAGCTGCTGACGCTCCTCGGGGGCTGGCAGACCTATCCGGGCATCACCATCGTCTGTACGACCGGCATCATCCTGGGGGCCGCATACATGCTGTGGACCTTGCAACGCGTGTTCCTGGGCCCGCTCAACCCACGCTATGCCGATCTGCCCGAGATCAACCGCCGTGAGGTGTTCACGCTCGTGCCGCTCGCGATTCTGGTGATCGTTCTCGGGTTCTACCCGCACCCGGTGCTGGATCTGTTGCGCGCATCGTCGAATCACCTGGTGGATCTCGTTTGGGAAGCTGGAAGGGTGAGCGTGCATTGACGCTGACCAACGTAGAGAGCTTGCGCTATTTCGTGCCCGAGATCGTGTTGTCGCTCGCGATCGTGGCGGTGCTGGTGGCTGACATGTTGGCGCGGGGGCGGCGGCGCGGCCTGAATGCCGCGGTGGCGTGCGTCGGGCTGGTGGTCGCATTCGCCGCAGCATTGCTGCAGGTCGGGACCGAGCCACGGATGCTCTTCGAAGGCATGCTGGTGCTCGATCCCTTCGGCATCTTCTTCAAGCTGTTTTTCATCGCCGTCACCGTGATCATCGTGCTCGTAGTGCATCCGTATCGCGAGCTTTCCGAGCGCTACCATGGCGAGGCGTATGTCATGATGCTCGGCGCCGTGATTGGCATGATGCTCCTGGCCACGGCCAGCAACCTGCTCATGATCTATTTGGCGCTCGAAATGACGAGCTTGCCTTCGTATCTGCTCACGAGCGTGTTGCGGCGTGATGCGAAGTCGAGCGAGGCCGGGCTCAAGTACGTGCTCTTCGGTGCCGCGGCGAGCGGGGCGATGGTGTACGGCATGTCGCTGTTCTATGGCATGACGGGGAGCTTGTCGATCGACGCGCTGCACGCGGTGCTGGTGCAAGGCGGCTTCCCGACGGGGGCCATGCTCGTGGCGACGGTGTTCGTGCTGGCGGGCTTCGGATTCAAGATCTCCATGGTGCCATTCCATAGCTGGACGCCCGATGTCTACGAAGGGGCATCGACACCGGTCACAGCATTCTTCTCCGTGGCGCCGAAAGCGGCGGGGTTGGCGGTTTTGCTGCGATTCTTCTCCACGGGTCTGTCGACGGTGGTAGACGGAGCGCGCCAGCCGTTCGCCGGGCTCGACTGGCCGTTCCTGCTCGCCGTGATTTCGGCGGTGACGATGACTCTCGGCAACTTGGCGGCGCTGCGACAGAACAACGTCAAGCGCATGCTGGCCTATTCGAGCATCGCGCATGCGGGCTACATGCTGATGGGCGCCGTGCTGCTCTCCGACAGCGGACTGCAAGCGATTCTGTTCTACCTGGTGGTCTACGGTTTCATGAACCTGGGTGCGTTCCTCGTCGTCATCGCGCTTTCGGCGCAGACGCGCCGCGAGGATTTCGAACATTACCGCGGGCTCGGCTGGCGCCGGCCGCTGCTCGCCGTGCCCATGGCGATCTTCATGTTCTCCCTCACTGGCATCCCCCCATTCGCCGGTTTCGTCGGCAAGGTGTATCTCTTCCGGGCGGTGATCGAACAGGACCTCTACTGGCTGGCATTTGTGGGAATCTTGAACTCCGTGGTGTCGCTCTATTACTACATGCGCATCGTCAAGACGATGTACCTGGATGACCCGGGAGAAGCTCCCATTGAACCCGTGCGCGTGTCGCGCGTGCACACCGCGCTCATCCTCGTGATGGCCGTGCCGACGTTGATCCTCGGCTTCCGCTTCGGCCTCCTCGACCGCCTGTCGGCCTACTCGCTGCGCATGTTCACGGGGTCGTGAACGACGCTCGGGCCTCTGCTCGTCGTCGGTCCGGTGTCTCCAAACGATGCGCATTGCGGATGCGGCTGAACCTGTTCAGCGAGACCAAGCACTCGCGGGTCCGGCCAGGCAGTCCCGTGCAGACCCCTGTTCAAGTGCGGGGTGTTGGAGTGGGTAGTGTGAAAAGAATGCACGCAAACAGTGCTTGCCGGGATGGCCGTGCTTGCCTAGCATCCGGATCTATCGTTGCAGAGTTTCGGCGAAGAACGCACCCATGCCCAGTCCGATCCCGGAAGGCGGTTGCTTTCACGTGACCGGTCGAGGTCGTCCAGCTGCACAGCTCGCCATCCTGTGGAGGTTGCTATGACCAAGGAATCGCTCACCAGCGCGAAGGTCGATCCGTTCCTGCGCAAGTCCAACCGCCAGGGCAGATTGGGCTGGATGACCCGCACGCTGAGCACCTACGGGATCGTCGCGGCACTCGGGATCGCTCTTCCCTCGACTCTGCGCGCACAGAGCTTCAGCGCTGATTCCACATTTTCGTTGCCGGGAGTGGAGTTTGGTTCGGCGGCCTGGGGGGACTACGACAACGACGAGGATCTCGACATGCTCCTCACGGGAGCGACGGGATCGGGGTCGTTCGCGCGCATTTACCGCAACGATTCGGGCAGCTTCGTCGACACGGGCGCGGGGCTCGCGAACGTGGCGTTCAGCTCTGCTGCTTGGGGAGATTACGATCGGGATGGCGACCTGGACCTTTTGCTGACGGGGTTCGGAGACTCGGGCCGAATTTCACTGGTCTATCGGAACGATGCTGGAGTTTTCAGCGAACTCGGTGCCGGTCTCGAAGGCGTGGAACAAAGCGCTGTCGCCTGGGGCGACTACGACAACGACGGTGATCTCGACATCCTGCTCACCGGGTTCGGGAATTCTGGCGCGATCTCACAGGTGTATGTGAATACTGGTGGTAATTTCAGCAACATTGGAGCCGCGCTGGATGCGGTCTATGCCGGCTCGGCGGCCTGGGGCGACTACGACAACGACGGCGATCAGGACATCCTGCTCACTGGCTTCGCGACGGCGGGACGAATCGCCAAGATCTATCGCAACGATGGCGGCGGTTTCAACGACATCGGGGCCGGTCTCACTGGAGTCGGGCAAAGTTCGGTTGCATGGGGAGATTACGACAACGATGGGGACCTCGACATCTTGCTCACAGGACTCTCGAGTGGCGGGCGTGTCTCCCGTGTGTATCGCAACGATGGTGGCGGAATCTTCACGGACACGAGTGCTGGATTGGTAAACCTCTATTCGGGTGCGGCAGCGTGGGGTGATTCCGACAACGATGGCGACCTCGACATATTGATTACTGGCCTCGCGAATACTGGTCGGACCTCCCGCATCTATCGAAACAATGGGGGCAGCTTCAACGACGCCGGCGCCGGGCTCGAAAACGTCGACAGCGGGGCGATCGCGTGGGGCGATGCCGACAACGATGGAGACCTGGACATCCTACTCTGTGGCTCCGGGGATACGGGTCCAGTCACGTTCTTGTATCGCAACAACGTTGGAACCGTGAACACGCCCCCTGACGCACCACCAAGTCCTGCGGTCCAAGTGATCGGGACCACGGCGATTTTCAGCTGGGATGCATCCGGCGATGCAGAGACGCCAGCCGCTGGGTTGACCTACAACCTGCGCGTCGGGACGACGCCAGAGGGAACACAGATCGTCTCGTCCATGTCGGATCCATCCACGGGGTTCCGGCGTGTCGTGCAGATCGGGAACACGAATCATCGACTGACCTGGACCCTCACGCTGCCGGCGCTCGGTGTCTACTACTGGAGCGTGCAAACCATCGACGCGGCCTTCGCCGGATCCTCATCGCCAGAACAAGTCTTGATGACCTCGTTTATGGAGAGCGGGGTGTCAATTCTTGGGGTGGAAAACGGCGCCGTGGATTGGGGAGATTACGATAACGACGGCGATCTGGATTTCGTCATCACCGGATCCTCCGACATTGGATACGTCGCACGAATCTATCGCAATCAAAGCGGCAACTTCACGGATATCGGTGCTGGGCTCGAACCCGTGAGCAACAGCGCTGTTGCATGGGGCGATTACGACAACGATGGCGACTTGGATATCCTCCTGGCAGGAGACTCCAACTGCTGCGGCAGGATCTCCCGCATCTACAGAAACGACACTGGGGCATTCAACGTTTTGACCAGCCTCGATGGGATGAATCAAGGGGCTGTTGCATGGGGTGACTACGACAACGACGGGGATCTGGACGTCATCATGTCCGGGTACTTCAACTGTTGTGGCCCGTATTCACGCATCTATCGCAACGATGCAGGAGCCTTCAACGATCAAGGGTCACTTAATCTGCAAGGGGTCTATTACAGCTCTCTGGCGCTTGGCGACTATGACAACGATCGAGATCTCGACGTCCTGCTGGCTGGTCATACGGGAGGGACGCGAGTCACGTATGTTTATCGAAATCAGGGGACATCATTTGCCTTCGCCGCAAGCGTCGAAGGAGCCTATAACGGCTCGGTGGACTGGGGCGATTACGATTCTGACGGCGATCTCGACATTCTCATGACAGGGGAGTCAAATTGCTGCGGCAGCGTGGCGCGCATCTATCGCAACGTTGCGGGATCTTTCACGGACATCGGAGCTGGGTTGACGGGTGTTGCGGGAAGTGCGGCGGTTTGGGGCGACTACGACAACGATGGCGACCGAGATGTCCTTTTGACGGGAAGCTACGTCACCAGAGTCTACAGGAACACCGCGGGTAGCTTTTCGGACATCGCTGCCGGGCTCGAAGGCGTGAACAACAGTGCCGCGGAATGGGGAGACCATGACAACGACGGCGATCTGGACATCCTCGTCGCTGGCGCCGCTGGCTCTGGTCGAATCGCGCGCATTTATCGAAACAACGCACCAGTCCCGAACGAAACACCGGGTTCGCCTTCGAATCCAACGGTGGATGTTGCCGGCACTTTCGCGAGTTTCAACTGGGCGCCCGCGCTCGACACCGAAACACCAACGGCGAGTCTGACCTACAACCTTCGGGTCGGAACATCCCCAGGCGCGTCTGATGTGCTCGGCCCCATGTCGAGCCCGACGACCGGTTTCAGGCAGGTGGTTCGAGATGGGAACACGAGCCATCGCACCTCGTGGACGGTGAAGCTGCCGGGCCCTCGCGATTATTATTGGAGCGTCCAGGCGGTGGATGCGGGCTTTCGGGGTTCCAATTTTGCTTCCGAGCAAACCTTTCTCACCAGCTTCTCGGATGTCAACGCCATGCTCGATGGTGTCACCCAGGGCTCGTCTGCTTGGGCGGATTATGACAACGACGGCGATTTGGATCTGCTCTTGACTGGCTACGGCAATTCCGGCCCGATCGCGAAGGTGTACCAAAACCAGGGCGGGAGTTTCACGGACATTGGTGCCGGTCTGGTGGGTGTCTACTACAGCTCGGTCATGTGGGGCGATTACGATCGGGATGGTGATGCCGACATCTTGTTGACTGGGCACACAGGGGGAACTCTGGTCTCTCGCATCTATCGCAACCAGGCCGGAATGTTCACAGATATTGGTGCGGGCCTCGAAGGTGTCTACAACAGCTCGTCAGCTTGGGGAGACTACGACAACGATGGCGACCTGGACGTTTTGCTCACGGGGGACTCGAATTGCTGTGGCCGAATTTCCCGTGTGTACGCGAACCAGGGCGGAAGTTTTAGCTACGTCCAAGGATTGGACGGAATGAGCATGGGCTCGGTGGCTTGGGGAGACTATGACAACGATAGGGATCTCGACATCCTCATGGCGGGTTATTTCAACTGCTGCGGCCCGTACATAAGACTCTACCGTAATGACGGTGGAAGCTTTTCTGACCTTGGGCAGATGGGGCTCGAACGCACGTATCATAGTTCCACCGCTTGGGGCGACTATGACAACGATGGAGATCTCGACATTCTGCTCACGGGATACGCGAACTGTTGCGGACGATTCGCGCGAGTGTATCGGAATCAATCTGGGACCTTCATTGATGCCAATGCCGGCTTTCAAGGGATCGACTACACCTCGTCAGTCTGGGGTGACTACGACAACGATGGGGATCTCGATGCACTGCTTGCGGGATACTCGGACAACGGCCCCAGTTCACGCGTGTACGAAAACCAGGGGAGTAGCTTTGTCGACATCGGTGCCGGATTGGAGGGTGTCTACCAGGGGTCCGTGGTTTGGGGCGACTACGACAACGATGGGGATCTCGACATCCTGGTAACCGGGGATGGGAATTCCGGGCGTACGACGCGTCTGTATCGCAACAACGCAGCGTCCGCAAACACATCTCCGAACGCACCGACGAACCCGACGGTATCCGTTGTGGTCGGTGGGTCGGCCACGTTCAGCTGGGTTGCGGCAGCCGATGCTCAAACACTAGCCTCTGGGCTGACGTACAACTTGCGAGTCGGGACATCTCCTGGTGCATCCGATGTCATGGCGACGATGGCGAATCCGGTGAGCGGGTATCGTCGTGTGGTGCAGCTCGGGAACACGAATCACAACACCAGCTGGTCGATCCCGCTCAGTAGTATTCCGCTCACGAGCCGGATCTATTTCAGCGTGCAGGCGATCGACCATTCGTTCGCGGGTTCGGCGTTCAGCGTCGAGAAGGCCTTCGGCGCCATGCCGCTCATCACCAGCATCGCCGACGTCGGCAACGATCAAGGTCGCCAGGTGCGGATCCAATGGGTTCGGTCGTTCCTGGATGCGCCGGCTGCATCTCCCCTGGTGACGGGGTACGCGATCTATCGGCGCGTCGATGCTTACAAGACCCGAGTGCCAGGCAAATCAGGCGACGCCGGTCCTTTGCCCGCGGCGTTCCCTCCAGGCACGTGGGATTACGTGAACACGGTTCCCGCACGTGGCAACGAGAGCTACAGCGTGGTCGCTCCCACTCTGTGCGATTCTACTTCGACAGGGGTTTGCCGCTCGGTGTTCGTCGTCACTGGATTGACCGCGAGCCCACAAACGTACTTCGATTCCGAGCCCGACAGCGGCTTCTCGGCAGACAACCTCGCGCCGGCGGCACCGCAGAACCTGCTGGCGCTGCTCACGGCACCTTCTCGAGTCACGGTGTCGTGGGACGATGTCGGAGATGCCGATTTCGACTACTACACGGTCTATCGTGGGCTCACGAGCGGTTTCCAGCCGAACGCCAGTAACCGGTTGGGGTTCGCCACCGATGCAGAGTTCGACGATTCGATTCTCGAAGCCGGAGTCTATTACTACAAGGTCACCGCCGTGGACTTTGCGGGGAACGAGGGAGTCTCATCCACGGCGCAGGTGAGTCTCACGCCGACCACGGCGCCGCCGGCCGCAGGCTATCGCTATGCTTTGCACCCGAGTCGTCCGAATCCATTCAATCCATCCACGACCATCTCTTTCGAGCTGGCGGAGGCGGTGGAGGTGAAGCTCGTGGTGTATGACTTGCGCGGGCAGATCGTCGCGACGCTCGTCGATCGACTCCTGCCTGCCGGTCCGCACAGCGTGCGCTGGAACGGGCGCAACGACCGTGGCCGCGAAGTGGCCTCAGGCGAGTACTTCTACCGCGTGACGGCCGGCACCTTCACCTCGAAGCGCAAGATGACATTGCTGCGCTAACGGCACTCGAGACGGCGGAGCCAATTTGCACGGCGCAGGGGCTGGCGGGACGTGGGAGCGGTATGCTGAGGCCCTTGAATCGGGTCGCGTCGAGGAAGCATACTGCCGGGATTCAGAGATCGGACGGGGCGCAACCTGGGGGAACACTGTGGCGATCAAGAACGACCGTTGGATCCGACGCTTGGCGATCGAACACAAGATGATCGAGCCCTTCGTGGACTACGACGGCAAGAAACGCGGCACGATCTCGTTCGGGTTGTCGTCGTATGGCTACGATCTGCGCGTCGCCGACGAGTACAAGGTGTTCACCAACGTACGCAGCTCGATTGTGGATCCGAAGGAATTCTCCCAGGATTCTTTCGTGGACTTCAAGGGCGACGTTTGCCTCATCCCGCCGAACTCGTTCGCGCTGGCTCGCAGCGTCGAGAGCTTCAAGATCCCGCGCAACATCCTGGGCGTTTGCATCGGCAAGAGCAGTTACGCTCGTTGCGGCATCATCTGCAATATCACGCCTCTCGAACCCCTGTGGGAAGGCACGCTGACTCTCGAGATCTCGAACACGACGCCGCTACCCGCCAAGATCTACAGCAACGAAGGCCTGGCGCAGGTGCTCTTCTTCGAATCCGATGAAGAGTGCGAACGGGCATACGCCGATCGCTCGGGCAAGTACATGCACCAAGTAGGAATCACACTGCCCCGGGTGTAGGGCGGCGAGGATCGGGTAGGCGGAGCGCCATGGTGAAGATCCGCTTCAGAGACCCAGGAATTGGATGGCCAATCCACAACAGGCGACGGCTGTCCCGGCCAGGGCATGCGTGTAACGCTCGAGACGGGTGAGACGCAGGCGTTCGAGGCCCATCTGACCGACGAGGACAGCGGCGCACATCGTCGCGAGCGTCGCCAATGCGAAGACCAGGGTGACGCCGATCGCCGTCCCCGTGCTGTTCCTTGCCGCGGGATACATGAACAACGGCACCAGCACTTCGCAGGGGCCGAAGACGAAGATCGTGAACAGGATCCATGGCGTGAGGCGTTTGATCGGCGCGCTCGTCTGCGCCGGCGTAGCTTCATGAACGTGGGCATGCCCTGTCTCGTGGATGTGTTCGTGTACGTGCACGAGGCCGTCGGGGTGCGCGTGCAGATGCGCATGGGAACGGTGCCGATGCGCACGCCGCAGACCCCATGCCGCATACGCCACACCGAAGGCGACGAGAAGCCAAGCAGCCACTTGGCCGCGGGCAGATTCGATCAGCTCCAGTCGCGAGACGGCCAGGCCGAACGCGAGCCCGGTGAGCCCCAAGAGGACGGAAGCCAGCACGTGTCCCAGGCCACAGGCGAGCGTGACGAGCAGCGTCCGCGTGCGCGACCAACGCAGCGACCGCGACATGAAGATGAAGGGCAGGTAATGATCGGGCCCGAGGAGGGTGTGCAGGACCCCCACACTCGCCGCCGTCGTCATCAGCAGGGTTGCCTCATTCAGCATCGGGCGAGTCTACATGGAACCCACGGTCGCGCGCGAAGGGCGGATGTGCCGGGCGAGGGCGGCGGAGCCGCGGAGGATCCCCAGCCGCTGGGCGATGAGCGCATCTCGGAGGGAGATCGCCGGATTCCCAAGCTGGGCGCGGCCAATCCGCTCTTCACTTCGGATCGGGATTGGATGTAGAATTCTTGGGTCTCTGAGTCGCACGAGCTCCACTGGGAGCTGCGTGACGGTCCCAGCGGGTCAGGGCGCTCGCGGGACTGGGCGGGTTGGGTCCCGCCGATCCGGGCACGCCCCAAAGGAGGTGATCCAGTTGAGTTCTGTTCGATGCGGCTCAGTGGAGGTGGCGTCCCTGTAGAAGGGAGCTACTCAGCGTCCGTGACGCTGCGTGGGTGACTCCAGCAGGGGTACCCAACGTCACCGACACTGGACCTTCGAAGGGCCCCGTCGCTCCGAGCGGCGGGGCCCGTTTCTTATGTGGCAAGCGTGACGGAATCGGTGCGGCCCGCGTGGATCGGGGAACCGCGAAGAGTCGTTCGAGGATCCGTGACAGTACCAGCGCGACTAGCGGAGATTGTCGCGACATCGAACGCGGTGCGCGAGACCTCGTCGCGCCTCGAGAAGCGGGCGAGGTTGCAGGAACTGTTCGCGCGTTTGGCGCCGGCGGATCTGCGTCTCGCCGCCAGCTATCTCGCGGGGGAGACAGCTCGAGGGAGCGTGCAAGTCGGGTGGAGCACGCTCGTCGCTGTCGAAAAGGCCGTGGCCGAGCCAGACGTGATGCCTCTCTTCGCCAACGTCCAGCCGACGACGCCGATCGCCACCCAGTCTCCGACCCTCGTCGAAGTCGACCATGCTTTCGAAGCTCTTCGCCAGGTGTCGGGCGCGGGAGCGACCAAGAAGAAACAAGCCATTCTCCAGCGTCTGCTTACGCCGATGGCGGCGGATGAGCGCCGTTTCCTCGGAGCGCTATTGGTCGGCGAACTGCGCCAGGGGGCGTTGCGGGCCGTCGTTCTCGAAGCCGTTGCTGACACATTCGCTGTGGACGCAAATGATCTGCGGCGCGCGGTGATGTTCGCTGGTTCGCTCGGCGAAGTCTTGGAACAATTGGCGAGCGAAGGGGCTGCCGCGCTCGGGCGTTTCGCGCCGCGCGCGGGAGTTCCTGTCGAACCGATGCTGGCGGCGCAGGCAGAGGACCTCGAGTCGGCGCTGCAGAAGTTGGGCGGACGCGTTGCCGTCGAGTGGAAGCTGGACGGCGTGCGCGTGCAGGTACATCGGCGCGGTGATGATGTGCACGTCTTCACACGCCAGCTTCGCGACGTGACGGCGCTGGCACAGGATGCGGTTGATCTCGCGCGGCGTCTCGAAGTCGAGAGCGTGATCCTCGACGGTGAACTAATCGGGCTCGATGCCAGCGGGCGACCGGTGCCATTCCAGGATCTCATGAGCCGGTTTGCGCGTGAAGTCAAGGCGGAAGCCGACCGGACGATCGTCCACCTCGTGCCGATGTTCTTCGACGTGCTGGAGCACGACGGCAGCGCGTGGGTCGAACGTACTTACATCGAGAGACGCCAGCTGCTCGAGCTGCTTCTTCCGTCGCAGAACCTGGTGGCGCAACGGGTGGTGGAGAGCGCGACCGAAGCACAGGCGATGTACGACGAGGCGCTCGCAGGGGGACACGAGGGCGTGGTTCTGAAGCAGCTCGATGCGTGTTACACCGCCGGCAGACGTGGTGCCGGATGGTGCAAGGTGAAGCCAGCGGTGACCCTCGATCTGGTGATCCTCGCTGCCGAGTGGGGGCATGGGCGCCGGCAAGGCTTCTTGTCGAATCTGCATCTGGGCGCGCGCGACATCGACGACCCCGAGCGCTTCCACAGGCTCGGGAAAACGTTCAAAGGATTGAGCGACCAGATGCTGCGCGAGATGACGGCAGATCTTCTCGGCCTCGAGACGCGCCGGGAGGGGCACGTCGTGCATGTGCGGCCAGTTCGTGTCGTGGAGATCGCTTTCGACGGTGTGCAACGCAGCCCACACTACGATTCGGGCTTCGCCCTGCGGTTCGCCCGTGTGAAGCGGTTCCGGCCCGACAAGTCGGCGGGCGAGGCCAACACACTGGATGACGTTCGTGCTCTGCATGCATCACGACGCTGAGCACGTGCAGCACACCGTCGCGCCTCGCCCCATAGACCGTCGGGACCTCGCCAGGCACGGAACCGCTATAGTGGATCTTCTGCCGACCGCATTTTGCTTGCCGGAGACGAGGAGGAGGCACCATGAGCGAGGTCCGATTCAAACGCCCGGATGGAAAGGAATGCAGCGGATTCCATGTCGAGCCACTGGCAGGTGGGAAAGCGCCGGGGATCGTCGTCATCCAAGAATGGTGGGGGGTGAACGACCAGATCAAAGGTGTCGCGTCGTCGCTCGCCGAGGCGGGGTATCGCGTTCTCGTGCCCGATCTCTACCGGGGGAAGGTGACGGTGGAGGCTGCGGAGGCGGGGCATCTGATGAATGGACTGGATTTCCTCGATGCAGCCAAACAAGACATTCGCGGCGCAGCGCAATTCCTCAGCCACCAGGGCGCGGCGGGGGACCCAGGAAGCGCCAAAGTTGGTGTCATTGGTTTCTGCATGGGAGGCGCGCTCTCGATCTTGACCGCCGTGTTCGTTCCCGAAATCCACGTGGTCGTCGACTGGTACGGCGTCCCCCCTTCCGAAGCCGGCGATACACGCACAATTCGTGTTCCCGTGCAGGGGCATTTCGCCTTGCGGGACGGGTTCTTCACGATCGCGATGGTGGACGCATTGGAGAAGCGTTTGAACGCGGCCGGCGTTGTGCACGAGTTTTACCGCTACGACGCGGACCATGCCTTCGGCAACGAACACGGTGCGCATTACGATGCGCAGGCAAAGAAGCTGGCCTGGCAACGCACGCTCGATTTCTTCGCCACGCACTTGTGGCATTGATGGGCGCGACCAGCGGCCTCACGCGCCCTGCCGCTGGTGGCGTTGGCGCCACGGGCCGAGTGGGTTGTGGATGCAAAGACGGGTGACCTCGTTGCGCACGAAAGGACGGTTGCCGATGTTGCAGAAGATCGTGCTCGGCGGAATCTGCATCATTGCCGGCCTTGCCCCCCAAGTGCTGGGCGATGACGCGGAGGTCAAGAACGCGAAGGTCGAGCCGAAGTACTTCCTGGGTTCCGAGCGCACGCACAACAAATGGAGCCGCACGATCCCTGCCGTGTTGCGCGTACCCTCAGGGGCAATCGTGCAAGTGGAGACGAAGGAAGCAACCGACGGCCAGCTCACACCCGAGTCGACACCAGCCGACGTGACAAAGCTCGAGTTCGACCCCATTCATCCGCTCACCGGACCTATTTACGTCGAGGGAGCGCTGCCGGGTGACGTGCTCGCAGTGACTTTGCACGCGATCGAGGTCGGAGACTGGGGCTGGGCCTGCGTGGCGCCGGGATTCGGTTTCCTGAGCGACGAGTTTCCGGAGCCTTGGTTGCGCACCTTCCGTTTCGCCAAGGGAGCGCGCTCAGTGCGCTTCCGCGATGGCATCGAGATCCCGTTGCGACCGTTCGCGGGTGTGATGGGCGTGGCTCCGGACACCGACGAACGTTTGTCGACGATCCCGCCGCGGGCGAATGGCGGCAACATGGACGATCCGCACTTGACCGCGGGAACGACGGTCTATTTTCCCGTCTTCATCGAGGGGGCGCTCTTTTCCATCGGCGACACGCATGCGGTGCAGGGGCTCGGCGAAGTGTGCGGCACCGCCATCGAAGCACCGATGAGCATCGTGTTGGAGCTGCGCGTGCGCAAAGGCGGACGGCGCCTCGCGGAGCCGGAGTACGAGACCGCCACGACTTACGCGGTGACTGGTTTCGCCCCGACATTGGACGAGGCGGCCCGCAAGGCCACGCGTTTCATGATCGACTATCTGGTGCAGGAACGAGGCCTCGAGCGCACCGAGGCCTATGTTCTGTGCTCGCTCGCGGGGGAGCTACGCATTGCCGAGGTCGTGGACGTGCCGCACGTGCTCGTTGCCATGCACATCCCAAAGTCGATCTTCAAGAAGTGAAGGGGATCGAATCCACCACCGGCTTCGAGTCTCGGCGTGACGAGTGGCCTTCGGTACCTGCTTCTGCAGGCGCTCCATCAACGACTCGTTCGGACCGGTGAAGAATTGAAGCACCCCGTTCACCGGTGGCGATTCTTCGATGGGATTCATCGCGTCGATGACCGTTTTCCCGGCCAGGTTCTCGGAACCGCAGAGCTTCAACACCGATTCCGCGGCCGACCCCTTGGCCGCTAGAACGACGAGATCACCGAACTTGCTCGCGTCGGCGAACGTCCCGATGGCGGCGTTGGGACCTGCCTTCGCCTTCCAGCCGGCGAGCTTTTCCGGCTCGCGCGAAGCGCGCATCACCGCGTGGTTGTGGTTCAAGAAGTCGTCGGCAAGCACCTGGCCGACGATTCCAGAACCGATGACACCCACTTTTGCTATGTTTCATCCTCCCCTTGGTCAGCGCGAAGGCCGGTCTTCGTGCTCCGTGGTGTTGAACGTGTAGGAGCGCACGACGTTGCGCTCGTCGAAGCGCACCAGCAGATCGCGCGACTTGGCCTGGCCGAAGAGCTTGTACTTGTAGTGACCGTATGTCCAAGTCGGGTGGCCGTCCTCGACACCGATTCGCCACGGTGTCCCGAACAAGCGCTGGATGTCGTCGCGTGTCGTCGTGCCGATGGTGATCTGGTCGACGTTGGCGACGGGGAACTCCCAGCCGACGGTGGCGCAGCCGGTGAACAGGACGCCCAGAAGCAACATGCAGATGGAGAAGCGCCGGCGTAGCTTCATGGCTGCGCGCGATCGGTTCATGGCCATTCTATTCTCCGATGAGATGGGCGACGACCTCACGTCGGTGCGGGCGGCGCCGGTGTTCGTACAGATAGATGCCTTGCCAAGTTCCGAGGGTCGGGGTTCCTGCATCCACGGGAAGGCTGAGCGTCGTTTGGGTGAGGGCGGAGCGGACGTGCGCGGGCATGTCGTCGGGTCCTTCGCTCTTGTGGTGGAAGAGCGGATCGCCGTCGGGAACCAGGCGTTGGAGGAATCGCTCCATGTCCCGCATCACCTCGGGGTCGGCGTTCTCCTGCACCAGGAGAGATGCCGACGTGTGTCGAACCTGTAAAGTAAGGAGGCCAGTGCGGATTCCCGTCGCTTCGACCCATCGCTGCACCTGGGCGGTGAACTCCACGGCTCCGGCGCCTCTTGTCTCGATCTGGAGCCGCGTGATTTCCTGTCGCATGGCCCTGGCCTGCTGTCTGCGCGCCGCCGCGATCGTGTCGATGCCGGGCCCACGAGCCCGGGGCGTCCGACCCGCCGGTGACGCTACCCGGTCCCCTGTCGGCTGGCAAGAGAGAGGAGGCAGGATGCGCTTCGATTCCGCAAGACGTCTGACGTTGGCGGAGGCCATGGCGAAGATCCCCACCGTCGAAGGTAAGCGATTCGCTTCGGTCTTCGAGCACGGATCGTTGCAAGTGGAAATCTACGCGCCGCGTGGCGTCGATCCGCAGTCCCCTCACGACCGCGACGAAATCTATGTCGTTGTATCTGGCTGTGGGACGTTCGCCAATGGCGCCGTGCGCACGCCATTCGAAGTGGGCGATGTTCTGTTCGCCGCCGCGGGCGAAGTACACCGCTTCGAGGATTTCAGCGATGATCTGGTCGTCTGGGTGTTTTTCTACGGTCCGATTGGCGGAGACTGCCTAGATTAGATTAGGGATTCACCAACAGCGGGCGGGAGATGCGATGGGACAAGAGCTCGTCATACTGACGCTGGCCGGTCTGTTCGGTCTCGTCTGGCTGATGGTATGGCTGCTGCGGCAGTCGTTGACGCAGAAAACGAAGCGCCGTGAGGAGGTGCTGCAGCAGCCGTTCCCACCCGCGTGGGAGACCATTCTTCTCGAGAATGTCACGTTCTTTGTCGGCCTGGACGAGGCCGAGAAGCGACGCTTTCGCCAGGAGCTGCAGGTCTTTCTCAGCGAGAAGCGGATCACCGGCATCAAGACAGAAGTGGACGAGACCACGCGCGTGCTCGTCGCTTGCAGTGCGATCATACCGATCTTCGGGTTCCCCGACTGGGAATGGGATCAGATCCGCGAAATCCTGGTCTACCCGACATCGTTCAGCATGGACTTCGAAATGGGACGCAGTGCCGATCACAGCGTCACCGGCCTGGTCGGCTCAGAGGCCATGAACGGCATGATGGTCTTATCCAAGCCGGATTTGCTGCACGGCTTTCGCAACCCGGGCGACCGACGCAACGTGGGTATCCACGAATTCGCACACCTCGTCGACAAGTCGGACGGCGTGATCGATGGCATCCCCGCTGTCGGCTTGGGACGCGACGCCGTGAAACCATGGATCGAGCTCATTCGCAAGGAGATGGACGGCATCCGGTTCGGCCGGTCAGATATCGACCCGTACGCTTTGAAGAACGAGGCCGAGTTTTTCGCCGTGGTGAGCGAGTACTTCTTCGAGCGTCCCGCAATGCTGCGAGACGACCACCCCGAGCTATACGCAATGCTGGCGAAAGTTTTTCGGCAGGACCTGCGAGCCAGAGCTGCATCGTTGCTGGTGTCTGGTCGGCGCCGACGCATCGGAAGAAAGGTCGATTAACGGCGAGTCGGGCGCAACAACGGAGTCGTGCTCGAGACACCGCGCCGAGCCCAAGTTTGCGCGCCATCGCTGCGAGCCGACTGTCGAGGTTCCAGAGCACGGTCCCGGCGAGATGTGCGGCGGCGAGTAGATGGATGTCCACCCACCCCAATCCTTGCCCCATGAGCCGGTTGGAGTGCCAGGGCGGTGCTGCGCAAATCGAGAAGGCGGTGCGTTGCCGCACCGCCTTCGTTGGGACCATTTGCGCTGGCTACCAAATCTTGACGCGTTCGGTTTGGGGCAAGTACATGCCGTCGCCTTCCTGAATTTGGAAGACCTGATGGAACGGCGTGAAGTTTCTTAGCGGGCCGTTGGTGCGGAACTGGGGCGGGGCGTGCGGGTTTGTCAGCACCAGCCGGCGCATGGCCTCGTCGCGCGACTTGGAACGCCAGATCTGCGCGAAGCCCATGAAGAATCTCTGGTCGCCCGTCAAGCCGTCGATGACCGGAGCTTCCTTGCCACCGAGCGACATCTTGTAGGCGCGGTAGCCGATCGAGATGCCCGTCAGATCACCGATGTTCTCGCCGAGCGTCAGCTGGCCGTTAACGTTGAGATCCTCGAGAGCTTTGAAACCGTTGTACTGTGCGACCAATGCCTGGGCCTTCGAGGTAAAGGCTGTGGCATCGGCTTCGGTCCACCAGTCGTTGAGGTTGCCGTCGGCGTCGGTCTTGCGGCCCTGGTCGTCGAAGGCGTGGCCGATCTCGTGACCGATCACGGCCCCGATGGCGCCGTAGTTCACGGCATCGTCCGCATTCATGTGGAAAAACGGGGGTTGCAAGATCGCCGCCGGGAACACGATCTCATTCATGTTGGGGTTGTGATACGCATTGACTGTCTGCGGGCTCATGAACCATTCGCCGCAATCGACGGGCGCATCGATCCGCGCCAGATCCCGCTCGTAGTCCCAGACTCGCGCGCGTGACAAGTTGCCGAGTGCATCGTCGCGCCGGATCTCGAGTGCGGAGTAGTCCTTCCACTTGTCCGGATAGCCGATCTTGGTGGTGAATTTGCTGCGTTTTCCCTGCGCCTTGGACTTGGTCTCTGCCGACATCCACTCGAGGTCGCTGATGGACATTTCAAACGTGCGCAACACGTTGCGCACCAACGCGTCCATGCGCTTCTTCGCCTCCGGCGGGAAATGACGCTGGACATAGACTTTGCCCACGGCCTCGCCCATGGCGAAGTTCACAGTCTGCACGGAGCGTTGCCACCGCGGCTGCATCTCTTGCTGTCCATTGATCAGTTTGTCGAAGAACTCGAAATTCGCGGTGGCGAAATCGGCAGACAACCACGAGGCGGCGCCGTTGAGAACATGGAAACGCAGGTAGTTCTGCCAGTCGCCGAGAGGAGTGGAATTCAACAGTTGTCCGAGGGTGGTCATGTAACTCGGCTGGCGCACGAACAGGTCCGTCCGCTTGCCCATGCCGGCGGCGTCGAGAAATGCGTTCCACGCGATCTGGTCGCTCACCTTGCCGAGATCGGCCACCAAATAGGGATTGTTGGTCTTGGTATCATCCCGGTCGTCCTCTGGCGTCCAATGCGCGGTGGCGATCTTCATCTCGAGATCGTAGACCGCGCGTGCACGACCCGCGCCGTCGCTCAGACCGGCGAGCGTGAACAGCTTGGCGATGTACTCGGGATAACGAGCGCGGATCTCGGCGTTCTTCGCATCTTCCTTCAGATAGTAGTTGCGATTGGGGAGGCCGAGGCCCGATTGAGACAGGTACACGGCGTACTTGGTGGAGTTTCGCGAGTCGGCGTTGATGAACTGAACCATGGGGCCGCGGATTCCGAGCTTGCTGAGCTCGGCGAATGCGCGCGTCAGGTTCTTGACGTCGGTGATGTGGTCGATGCGATCGAGATAGGGCTGCAGCGGCTGCGTGCCGAGGGCGTTGATCTTCGCCTCATCCATGAGGCTGGCATACAGATCGCCGATCTTTTGCTCTTCCGACCCGGCGCGAAGATCCTGGCGTTTGGAGAGCTCCTCGATGATCTCGCGCTGGTGCTTGTCGCTGCCATCGCGGAGGATGTCGAAGCTGCCCCAGCGCGTCTTGTCGGCCGGGATCTCGGTCTTGTCGATCCAACCGCCATTGACGTAGCGGTTGAAATCGTCTTGCGGCCGGACGCTCTCGTCGAATCCGCTGCGGTCGATACCCGATTCCAATGGTGCCGCGACGCTCGTCCCAACGACGGTCGACAAGCAGAACGCGATGAAAAACGCCCCCCGGACGCGGGGGAAGAGTCGTTTCAGCATGGTGCAGGCACTCCAATCCATATCGTGTCAAGGCGTCCGGCCGGCGCATCCGACGCGCGGACCGGGACAAGCGAGGTTGCCGGGAGATTAGCCCCAAGACACGACATGGCACAAGATGGCGTGTGCCAGCTCCGCCCGATGGAACCACCGTGGCGCTGGTCGTGTGGTGGCGACCGGACCCCCGTTTATTGCAACTGGTTGTGCAGGAACGTGTAGGCCAGCGCCCACATGTAGGCGGCTTGCTTGTTGGTCGCCGCGCCGCCGTGACCGCCCTCGATGTTCTCGTAATAGACGACATCGTGGCCCTGGTCGCGCATCTTCGCCACCATCTTGCGGGCATGACCGGGGTGGACACGATCGTCCCGCGTGGAAGTGGTGAACAGCGTCCGCGGATACTTCACATCTGGCTTCACGTTGTGGTAGGGCGAGAAACCTTGAATGAAGCTCCACTCTGCCGGTTCGTCGGGATTGCCGTATTCGCCCATCCACGAGGCGCCGGCAAGCAGCTTGTTATAACGCTGCATGTCGAGAAGCGGCACTTGGCAGACGATGGCGCCCCAAAGGTCGGGACGCATGGTGAGCATGTTGCCGACCAGGAGGCCGCCGTTCGAGCCCCCCATGCAACCAAGATAACGTGGGCTCGTGATCTTGCGGCGCACGAGATCCTCACCGACGGCGATGAAGTCCTCGTAGGCACGAGTGCGGTTGGCCTTGAGCGCTGCCTGGTGCCATTTGGGGCCGAACTCGCCGCCGCCGCGGATGTTCGCCACCGCCAACACGCCGCCACTCTCGAGCCAACCGGCGCCGCGCAAACCACTGTAGAGCGGCAGTTCGGAGACCTCGAAACCTCCGTAACCGTAGAGCAATGTGGGTGCCGTGCCATCGAGCTTCAGGTCCTTGGGCGACACCAGAAAATACGGCACGCGTGTGCCGTCCTTGGACACGGCCTCGTGCTGTGTCACCGCGAGATTGGTGGCGTCGAAGTACACCGGCGTTTGCTTGAGCTTCTTGGCGGCTCCCGCTCCGGCCGCGCCCAGGTGCAGGCTGGTCGGCGTGGTGAAGTCGGCGATGGTCAGCCAGTAATCGTCGGACTCGCGACTGTCGACGGCACTGGCGGTGATGGCGCCGAATTCCGGCAATCCCGCCATCGGCGTTCGGGTCCAGGCGCCTTCGACATAGCGCAGCACGAAGAGCTTATTGCGCACGTTGTCGAGCTCGTTCAGCAGGATGGCGTTGCGAGTCGGCGCGAACCCGGCGAGTGATTTCCGCTGCGTCGGTTCGAACAGCATGTCGAAGGTCCGCTTGCCGCCGAGGAAGTCATCGAGATTCGCGGCCAGCAGCGCGCCGGCGGGCCAGGTCTTGCCACCCACGGTCCAGTCGGAGCGCAGCTCCAGGAGCAACCATTGGCGGTGGACGCTGGCATTGGCGTCGTCGGGCTTGTCGATCTTGATGAGCTTGCCGTCGCGGCGCAGGAACAGCTCGTTGGTGTAGAAAGTGATGGCGCGCGAGACGAAGTCGCGCTCGAACCCCGGGGTATGGTCGCGGAAGCCGCCGATCCACACATCCTCGGCCTTGCCTTCGTAGACGACGGTGGCGGCATCGATCGGCGTGCCGCGCTGCCATTCCTTCACGATACGCGGGTAGCCGGAGCTGGTCATCGAGCCCGGGCCGAAATCGGTGCCCAGGTAGAGCACGTTCTCGTCCTTCCAGCCGACCGCAGTCTTCGCTTCGGGCACGACGAAACCCTTGTCGATGAAGTTCTTCGTCACCAGGTCGAATTCCCGCACGACATCGGCATCGGCGCCGCCGCGCGAGAGCGACAATAGGCAGCGGGTGTAATCGGGCGGCAGTGCGTCGGCACCGTGCCACACCCAATTCTCGTTTTCGGCCGCCGAGAGCACGTCCAGGTCGAGGACGGATTCCCAAGCCGGTTCGTCCTTGGCGTATTCGTCGAGAGTGGTGCGCCGCCACAGGCCGCGTTCGTGGTCCTTGTCCTTCCAGAAGTTGTAGAAGTGGTTCCCGATCTTGGTCACGTAGGGAATCTTCGCGGTCGAATTCAGGATGTCGAGCATCCGGGCACTCATCGCTTTGAACGACTCCGATTCGGCCAGCTCCTTTGTGCTCTCGGCATTGCGCTGGCCGACCCACGCCAGCGCACTGTCGCCGGTCACGTCCTCGAGCCAGAGGTAAGGGTCGGTCGGCGCCGGATCTGCCAGTGGCGAGGAGAGGGCGAAGGATCCGGCGGTGAGCGCGACGGCGATACTTCGCATCACTCTGCGCCGGCCTGGATGGTGTGGCGATGAACTCGTGTTGTGGTTGCAGATCGAACGCGATTGGAGAATGACTGCAGTGGCTCCGCGCATGGCTCATCCTCGCCAGGTTGAAGGCGGGTTCATGGGATTTGCTGCCGACAATCTAGCACTCCGGGATACGGCGTGTCGCCCCGCATGAGTGTGGGTCGGGAAGGTGGATTCGGGCGATTCTCGGGAGCCGCCGCGGAAAACGTCGCAGGGGCATCGAGTCGGGGAAGCGTGCGTTGACCGGACTCCGTTCGGGGAGTAGCCTCCGATCAGTCAATTACAAGCCTCCAGGGAAAGGAAACCGACCATGCGGATGCTCATGACTGTTCGTCTCCCACACGAACCCTTCAATACGTTGGTGAAAAAAGGCACAGCGGGCCAGATTCTCAACAAGATCCTCGCGGATGCCAAGCCCGAGTCGGTGTACTTCACCGAGCAGAACGGTACGAGGGGAGCGGTTCTTGTCATCAATGTCGAGAATGCGTCGCAGATTCCGTTCTACGCCGAGCCATGGTTTCTCAGCTTCAACGCCGATTGCGAGTTCCGGATCGCGATGCGTCCGGAGGATCTCAAAGAATCGGGCTTGGAAGCGCTAGGGAAGAAGTGGAGCTGATCTGTTCGCGGCGCACCTCGCGGTTCACCGTGTGATCGGGCCACGAGGTAGCCATGCCCAGTCCGGTGGCTACCTCGGCCTTGTGTCCAATGGGGGCGATGCCCAGGAGTAGCGCAGATGCATTTGCCGCATGCGTCCGACTCTGCCCTGCGCGCGGTTTTCGCGCTAACGATGGTTGTTTCTGGTTAACTGGCAACACGTATATCACGATCACTGTCGCTGGCCAGTTCGGCTTGGCGACGAATATCTTGCCGGGATACTGCGTTCTCGATCAGTGCGCCGCGAGCGAGATAGTGATGCCCCAGCTGTGCGGGTCGCGCGGGCGGGCGGCGTTCCAGCTGCCGAAGGCGTGCGAGTCGTCGGTCTCGTAGAAGACTTCGTAGGTGCCTGGCTCGAGTGTGATCTCGCCGTCGAAGGCTCGATTCTTGCGCGCGCCGCCGGCATGGTGGCTGCTGCGCCAGGTCATCTCCCAGACGACGTCGCGGGTCTTGCGGTTTTCGATAAAGCCGTAGTCGTACATGTCGCCACCGCTGCCCTCGCCGAGGGCGTAGATGCGGATGCGCGTCGACTTGTCGAGAGTGAAACGTTCGCGCAGACGTTCGTCGTCGCCGACGCGCGCGATGCGGACCAGAACATCGACGTTCACCGCCATGGCCTCGCTGTCCAACTTCTGGAAATCGGTGGCGCGGAAATCGGCGTCTGGGTAAACCGCCAACCCCCAGACATCGCGTTCGAAGGGCGGGCTCGAGTTCCAGCGCCGATAGGCGTGGGAATCGTCGGTGACGTAGTAGGCGATGTAATCGCCGGCGGGGAGGTGCACCGAGCCGTCGAAGACGCGGTTCTTCTCGGCGCCGCCCGCGTGCTCGGTATTGTCGTGTTTCATTTCCCAGACAATCTCGCTGCTGCCCGCCTTTTGGATCCAGCCGTAATCGGCGAACTCGTCTTCGCCACCGGAATACTCGCCGAGAGCGTGAATCCACACCGTGCTCGCACGCGTGAGACGAAACGCTTGCTCGAGAGAGTCGTCGTCGCGGGCCCGCGTCAGGTCGATCAGTGCTGTCGCAGGGGCTGGGGCATCGACCCTGTGGAAGGCCGAGGACGGAAAGCCCGGCCCAGGCAGCACTGTGATGCCCCAATTGAGCGGATCGTGCGGTGGGCCGGAATTGAAATCCGGAAAGGAATGCGTATCGTCGGTGCCGTAGATGAGAACATAGTCGCCTGGCTCTAGACGCACACTGTCGCGAAACATACGGTTCTTCTCGGCACCGCCGGCGTGGCGCGTGTTCCGCTGCTCCATCTTCCACACGCGTTCGTGCGTTGCAGCGTTCAGGATCCATCCGGTGTCGGCGCCGATGTCCCAATCTTCGGGCATCTCGGTGAAAGCGTAGATCTCGAGCTCGGCGGGTGCGTCGAGGCGAAAGCCGGCGCGGACGTTGGCGTCGTGACCGAGGCTGGCAAAACGCAGGAGGGTCCCCGGCAGCTCGCCCGTGGGCGTGAAGTCGATCATGTCTGCGGCGGTGAGGGTCTTCGAGCGCAGCGTCACATGGCAATCTTCCATGACGCGCTCGAGCTTGCGCGCATCGCGTCCCCATTCGCGGTCATTCTCGAACTGGAAGCCGAAAACGCGATAAGAATGGGCATAGGATCCGGAGAGTGACGGCGCCCAGAAGTAGAGCTCGTAGCGTCCGGCGTCGAGATCGAGCGACTCTTCGGCGCGTCGCAGCAACCGCTCGCCGGAAACGCGATCGCAATCGCGGGCGTCCATGACCCACACGGGGCGCCGCGTCGCCGAGTCCAGGATCCAGGCGTAGGCCGCAAGCTCATGATCCCAGCGCGGCCGGATGCCCACGGCTTCCACGTCGACTTTCCCGGCCCGGCGCAGCTCGAAACCCTTGACCGCAAGGTCACCGGGTTGGAGCCCGTCGATGCGGATCAGGGCGTCGGATTGTGCCAGGGCGACTCCCGCAATGGCACACAGGATCAGGGTGACGACGGACGACACAAACCGGCTGGATCTCGACATGATCTCCCCTCCTGGTTGGACGACCCCAAAGAGCGCATTGGTTCCGAGCAGCTTCGGATCCGAGCGGCGGGACAGTGGATCCGAGCCTTGTTACGTCCACTCGCAGCAGAAGGTTGCCCGCAAGGAGGGCAAGCGGTGGGGGTTGCGGGGAGAAGGCTCAGGCTGACGAAGACGCGGAGCGGCCGTAGGCGACAATGTGCTTCCCCCAGCCCAGACGGTCGTGGAAGCGATTGGACATCCGCTGGGCTGTCGCCCCAGTTCCCCACTGTCGAGCCGGCGTGGAAAGACGGACGACATCCAGCCCGGCGCTGCGGAAGGTGGCGGCCAGCGTTCTCGGCGTGAAGAACCAGAAATGGTGTTCCACCGAGTAGTGCTTCCAGGGGTGCGGCTTGAGACCGAGGCGGCTCTGCGCGTTCTTGAGTCGAGACGAAAGGCTGGCCAGATTCGGAACCTCGACGCGCACCACGCCATCCGGGCAAAGCAAGGTCTCGATGCGGCGCAAGGTGCGCACTGGATCGCGAACGTGCTCGAGGACGTGGTTCAAGATCACGGCGTCGAAGGAGCGCTCGTCGAGCGCGACCTCCTCCAAGGTGCCGTGGTGCATGGGCAGGCCGAGGGTTTGACGCACGTGATGCACCATGTCGCGCGCCACATCGATGCCCACGGGACTCCAGCCGCGCCGGGATGCTACCTGGAGCAGCGTGCCTTCTCCGGCGCCGACGTCGAGGAGGCGGCGTCCTGACCGCACGCCGCCGAGAACGGCTTCGATCTCGTCCAGAAGCTGGCCGAAGATGCGGCGCCGCGCCTCCTGTTCGTGAATCGCACGCGTGAAGTACGCCGCTCCGTACATCTCGGCGCCGACGCGTTCGATTTCGGGATACGAAGATGCGAATTGCAAACCGCAACTGCTGCATTCGACAACGCGTGCGGTGCCGAGTGTGAACACAGGACGCACGTCGTCGACGCTGCAGTTGGGACAGTGCTGCCTCTGCTCTTCGGTGGGGCGCGAAAACTGCCGGCCGATGCGTGCGTTCGGCTCGCCGGCCGTGGAATCCACTCTCACAGGTTCCCCACCATCACGACTGGGCCTGCCGGCGCGGTGGGGTTAGGCGAGCCGCCCGCCGCCTCGTAGGAGACAGCGAAGGCCGCGAGGTCGGCGGGCACGACGACACGCGTCAAGCGCAAGACGGCGCGCCCGCCCAATTCGACTTGGATCACACCCAGGCTGCGCGGGCCGCGCGGGCCGATGGCCCAGAGCTCGAAGTCGTGTCCTGGCTCGAGCTGCAGATTCTCGAGCACGACGATGGCACGTTGCGTGGACGGATCGTAGAGCGCCCAACCGGAGAGCGTGCCACTGCCGGCCCCGGTGGGCGCGAAGACCGCAGTGCGAGCAGCTGGAGAAGCCATCGTCGTTGCCCAACGGCGCTCCTCGAGCAACTGCGATTCGAGCTGCGTCTGTTGAGCGCGCAACGTGGTCATTTCGCTCTCGAGCTGGCGCACGACGCGCTGCTCCACCGCGCCGAGGATCGCAACGGCGATCGCCGCGGCCCAACCCAACGTAGCGACGACGGCAGGGAAGCGCACGATGCGGCGGTCGCGACGTCCCGGGTCCGGCGGCAATGCGACGGGTCGCGGGCGCACACGGGAATCCGATGGCGAGCCCGAGGTCGCAGGTGAAGCCGCCGCCGAGGCGTCTGGATCGGTGGCGATGGCCTGCATCACACGCGCGCGTAATGCGGGATCCGGAGGCATCGCCGCGGTGCTCGCCAGAGCGTAGGTGCCGTCGAAACACTGGGCGAGCTCGGCTTCGCAGCCGTTGCAGCCGGTACGCAAGTGGGCCTCGAAGCGAGCCGCTTCGGCCGCATCGAGACTCCCGAGCGCGTACAGCGCACAGAGGTCGCGGAATTCATCGTGGCGTTCGCTCATCACCATTCATCCCGTGGCACGAGTTCTCGGAGCTGCAACAAACCTTGTCGCGCCCAGAACTTCACACTCCCGAGCGGTGCGCCCAGTCGGGCGGCGATCTCGCTCTGGGAAAGACCTTCGAAGTAAGCGATCTCGAGGACCTGGCGCTGTTTGGGCTCGAGCGCGGCGAGAGCCTGGCCGAGCTGTTCTTTCAGTCTGCTGTGCGCCGTCGTTTCATCGGGTCCGGGGACAGGACGCACGGGGTCGGCGGGTGCTTGTGTTTCGGCGCGATTGCGCGATGCCTGACGGCGACGGCGATCGAGGGCTCGCGAGCGCGCGATCGTCACGAGCCAAGCTGGAACGTTGCCGCGCGTTGGGTCGAAGGCCCGACGCTGTTTCCACGCCTGCAACCAGGCTTCCTGGAGCGCGTCCTCGGCTTCGGTGCGGTTCTGCAGGATGCGGAGTGCAACGCCATACATCACCGGGCTGTGGCGATCGTAGAGCTCGGCGAGCGCGCTCCGGTCACCTGCTTGCAGGCGACCCATCGATAAGAGATCGCTCGACTGATCCATGTGCAACGCTCTCGCACTCCCCGGATGCACGTTGCTTCCATTACGCGACAGAACCCCGAATGGATGGCCCGGGCGCCGGGCCGCGCCGACGCAAGACACCGCGCCGCCCGCGAGGACACCGTAGCGCCGAACGCACCGCGGCTCAACCATCCATTCTGCCATCCGAAAGGCAAGGCCAGGCGTAGTGACGGCATCGGGGGTGGAGATCGCTTCCCGACCGGCGGTGCAGCCGAGCGGCGCACGGCCGGGTTCCCCGGGCGGTGAGAGTGCAGCGCTGCTTCCCAACTGCGCCGATCCTTGCCCCCGTTTCATCATCGCGAGAAAACGGGCCTTGCCTTGCGCGAGCGAAGCGGGCCGCAACCCTGGAGGCAAACTTGAAACAACACAGCACATCGCGTGCGGCTTGCGTCGATGGCGAGACTCCCAGTCTGGGAATCGTCATCGCACGGGCCGTCGCCGCGCTCGGCGTGGTGACGCTGCTCGCGCTCGGCGCGCAGGCAGCGGATCACCGCGAGTCGTCGCTCACGATCGGAGATCCGGCGGCGGACCTTGCCGATGTCTACGCCTGGCACGATGACGTCCAGCGCACGCTGGTGGCGGCGATCACCTTCGACGGCATCAAGACGCCCACTCCCGGGCAAGAGGGGACGTTCGATCCGGACGTGCTCTACACCTTGAACCTCGACAACGACGGCGACAACGTTGCCGATCTCCAGATCCACACGCGATTCGTCGTCCTGCCCGCGGGGCAGACATTCGTCGTCGTGCAGGGCATTCCGGGATTGCCCATGCCGGTGATCGGGCCCGTCGAGCGCGTGGTCCGGCGCGACAAAGCGCGCGTGTTCGCAGGGCTGCGCGACGACCCGTTCTTCTTCGACCTCGAGGGCTTCCGGCAGACGTTGATGACGGGCACGCTGTCCTTCGTCGGCACGCGCGACACCTTCGCCGGCAAGAACGCCACCGCGATCGTGTTCGAGATGAATCTGGACGCCGCGCTCCAAGGCGGCACGAACGTCAACCTGTGGGCGACAACGGCGCGCGCTGGCGCGGCAGAGTGAAGGAGAAAAGCGCGATGAAACGATTCAAAGTTCACCGGATTCTGCTCGCGGCTGCGGTCGCGGCGTTTGCCATCGGCTGTGCCAAGGACGATATCCTCGGACCGGCAACACCTGACACAAGCGAGTTCGACGCCGCCAGCGTCGATGCAACTGAGTTCGCCAAGATGCTGGGGCTCTCCTCATTGGAAGAGTTGCTGCAGGCCGCCGCGCGCGTCGACCGCATGGGCATGCCGGCGGTGGCGACGGCGGTCATCACGAGCAAGAACGCCTACAACCAGGCCGACCCGACCGATGATGCAGCGGGGGATTTCACGAGCGAGATCGTGGCCAATGTCGGTGCGTTGCATACGGCACTCGACGACGATCTGACGGGGCTCGGTTTCACGCCGTGCGCGACCGGGGACTGCGTCAACCAGGCGGCGCCGTTCGTGGTGCCGGACGTGATCCGCGTCACGGCCGCGCAGGCCGCGGGCTTCCCGAACGGCCGGCGGCTCACGGACCCAGTGATCGACATCACGCTGGCGCTCATCCTGTTGGATCTGAACTCGCATGGTGTGACGGCGCTGATCGGCGTCAACCCGACAGCGGGCGACCTGCCGTTCAATTCCCGGTTCCCGTATCTCGCTGCGCCGCATCAGGCGCTGTAGTCGCAGGACTCCGGGGTGCCGCTCTCGGTGCACAGGGGGTCATGACCGGCGCGGGCCCCGGATGCCAATGGGATCGACAGAAACGACTCCTCTCAGTGATCGGAGTAGAAGGATGAGGACGCGAACTTGGATGTTGCAACTCGGGGGCGGGGTCGCCGCCGTCGTCGCCGCTGTTGCGATCGTTGGGGGGAATCGCGGCGGCTCGCGGCTCCCACCGGCTGCGCACCCCGCCCCCGATTACGCCACCGAGTTCGCGGATCTGACCGCGAAGATTCGCTGGCTCGACGAACGAGCCGAGGAGCAGCGCGCGACATCCTGGATGGCGCAGGCCGATGCGGCGATGGCGCATGCCGAACGCGCGCGACTCACGGGAGATTATGAAGACTATGTCGCGGCTGATGCGTTCTTGGAGCGCGCCTTCGCGATTGCGCCCGCGGGCGCCGGACCGTTCCTCGAACGTGCGAGCCTCGACTTCACGTTGCACCGGCTCCCGCGCGTCGAGGTCGCCCTTGCCGCCGCGGAGCACGCGATTCTCGTCGATGTCCCGACACGAGCCGCCATCCTCGGCATGCGCGCCGATGTCGCCATGCAGCGCGGACGCCTCGAAGAGGCACGGCGCGGTTTCGACGCGTCGTTGAGTCTGCACGCGAACGCGACGGGATGGGCACGCCTGGCGAGTTGGCAATGGGAATCGGGGAATCTGAATGCGGCCGAGGCCACTTACCGCAAGGCTGCATCGATGAGTCATGCAGCGCGCGGATCGCAGCGCGCATTGACACACATGCAATTGGGTTTGATGGATCTCGAGGCCGGCCGATTAGACAATGCGATGGCTCACTACCTTGACGCGGATGCGGCATTTCCAGGCTGGTGGCTGATCGAAGAGCACATCGCCGAGGTGCTGGCGTTGCAAGGGCAGATCGCGCCGGCGATGCGCATGTACCAGGAGCTGGTCGCGCGCACGCACAACCCGGAGTTCATGGACGCGCTGGCGCGGATCCATAGCGCACGCGGCGAGGAAACCGAAGCTGAGCGGTGGATCCAAGAATCCCGGCGCATTCACATGCGCCGCATGGCGCTGTTCCCCGAAGCTGCGTGGGGACATGCCCTGGACCATTTTCTCGACTTCGGCGCTGGCGAACAAGCCGTCGATTTGGCAGAGAAGAACTTCGCGCTGCGGCCGAATCGCCAGGCGCGCGAGCACCTGGTGCGTGCCTACGAGAAGGCAGGCCAGCACGACGCGGCACGCCATCTGGCGCAAAAGGTCGTCTTCGCCTCCCCGCAGGATCAGAGTGCTATCATGCGTCGCGATTGAACGGGCGAGTTCGTGTCGAGGTCGAGACCACATCGTGTCGAGCCACAGCAGATTCCTGGCAACATGATGTGGACTGCGGCCGCTTCGAGGACGACGAGCCATGCCGATGGACCGACAGAGCTTCGAGCGCCTGGTCGAGCAGCACGCGCTCTACCCGAGTGTGATCCAGAGTTTCGTTCGTGCCGTCGACATCGAATCGATGCGCGCGCGTGAAACGGAAGGGCGTTGGTCGCCGCTCGAGATTCTCGCGCATCTGCTGGATGAGGAGCGCGAAGACTTTCGGCCGCGGGCGCAGGCCGCATCCGCAGGCTGCCGCATCGACACGAAGATCGACCCCGTGGGCTGGGTCACACAGCGTGCTTACAATGCAAAAGATCCAGAACAGGTGTGCGGGGAGTTCGAACGCGAACGGGTGCGGTCCTGCGCCTGGCTCGGCGCGCTCGACCTCGGGCTTCTCGAGGCGTCGCTCGAACATCCGCAGCTCGGCCGCATGCGCTGCGGCGACTTCATCGCCGCTTGGCGCATGCACGACCTGTTGCACCTGCGCCAGCTATCGACCGCGCTCACGGTGATCCTCGCGCGGCCACTCGCCGAGTGGCGTCTCGACTACGCCGGCCAGCTTCCCCCGATCCCGCCGGCGGCAGCCTGACTCCAAGGGCGTGAGGCATGCCGGATTGGCTCGCGTGCATTTTACGACGTAGAACGCACACATGTACCGAGCGCGCGGGATTTGCTTCACGGCCGATCGGGCCGAGAAGCACTCATCCCTGGCGGCCGAAGACGAAGCGGCGGGACTTGCGGAAAAGGATCGCGCACAGGATGGCGACGATCACGAGTCCGAGGACGGGAAGGAAGATCGCGAAGAGCGCGGTGGCGATCGAACCCAGGAGCTCGGCGCCGGCCACGAGCGGGTTGGCGGCACCGGCAGTCGTCACCGCCGATTTCATGCGCGCGAGAACCGTCGCTCCCTGCACCACCCCAGCCGCGCCACCGCCGGCGATGAGCGCGATGCTCCATTTCACCACCGGCGGTAGATCGGTTATCACCGCGGCGCTGGCGAGGACACCGGCCACGAGCGCCGCTGGGGTCGCCACGATGTCCAACGCATGGTCGACCCACGGAATGGAATAAGCGAGAACCTCGAGAAACGTCGCGGTCGCGAACGCGGCGAGTGCAGGTGTAGTGGCGACCCAATCGAAGCCCGGTGACAATGCCACAAGATGTGCACGCGCCGCGAGAGCGACGACGAGGAAAGGAACGAAGACCCTGAACCCAGCCGCTGCTGCCAGTCCGATCCCGATCACAACTCCAAGCCAAGATTCCATCACGTCACTCCAAGACACGGGCTCAAGGGCGTCGTGGACGGCGCGGTGTGCGTCCCCGACAGCGGTGCGGAGGCCTGATTGTGACGCGGTGCCACCATTCGATATGATCCTCGCGTGCCGAAGAAAACTACCCAGATGCCAGGCCGGCGCCCGGGCACACGCCCGGCCCGAAGCGTGCCGCGACAGCTGCCGCGCCGAGCGGCCTCGGAGCGGCAGTCTTGGAATCCCGCAACGCGCGCTGCGCTCGACACGGGCGCGACGCGCCGTCCTGAGGTGCTGGCTCCCGCAGGGGATGCCGAGTCGCTGCGCGCCGCACTGCAGTGCGGCGCCGACGCCGTCTACTTTGGGCTCCAGGATGGCTTCAACGCAAGGGCGCGCGCGGGGAATTTTGCCCTCGACACACTCGCCGACACCGTGGCGATGGTGCACGCGGCCGGCGCACGTGTGTATCTCACGTTGAACACGCTCGTCTTCGAGCCCGAGCTCGTTCACGTCGAGAACGTGATTCGTGGGGCGGCGACGAGCGGCGTCGATGCATTTCTCGTCCAAGATCCTGCGGTAGCACTCTTGGCGCAACGTATCGCTCCCGAAATCGAGATCCATGCCAGCACGCAAATGACGATTTCGAGCGCGGAAGCTTGCCTGTTCGCCGCGGATTTGGGCGCGACGCGTGTGGTCTTGCCGCGCGAGCTCTCGGTGCGCGAGATCGCGGCATTCGTCGCCGGCACAGAGCTCGAAACGGAAGTGTTCGTGCACGGAGCGCTGTGCGTGTCCTGGAGCGGTCAGTGTCTCACCAGCGCCGCCTGGGGTGGACGGTCGGCGAACCGTGGGCAGTGCGCGCAATCGTGCCGCATGCCGTACGACTTGCTCTTGGACGGGGAGGCCCGCGATCTTGGCGACGTGCGCTATCTCTTGTCGCCGAAGGATCTGGCGGGCGTGCGCGCCATCCCCGAGCTCGTGGCGCTGGGCGTCCACGGCCTCAAGATCGAGGGTCGGCAAAAAGGCCCGCAGTACGTCGCGACGTCCGTGAGCGCGTACCGGCGCTGGGTGGATGCGGTGGTTGCAGGAGACGCGAACACACCGCGAGCGCAGAAACAGTTGCAGGACGACTTGCTCGCCATGACGCTCGCGTTCTCGCGCGGTTTCGGTGACGGCTTCCTCGCGGGCTCCGATCATCAGACACTCGTCGAAGGGCGGTTTCCGAAACACCGCGGCGCGTACCTCGGGCGAGTCACAAAAGTGGCAGCGTACGAAGTGCATGTCGCGCGCGATCCTGCCGGGCGGCCGTGGACGGGAGCGCGCGTGCTCGGAGAACCCGATGGGGGACCGCGAGGAGAAGTGACCGCGCCGCTCCCGGCGCTGGGTGGCAGCGTCCAGGGCGCGAGCGGTGCCGCAGTGCCGGATGTGAGCGTGCGGCCTGGAATGGGCATCGTGTTCGATGCGGGAGAACCCGAGGACGCGCACGAGCCCGGTGGCCGCGTGTTCCAAGTGCGTGAGGAGGGTCGCCATCTCGTGCTCGGGTTCGGGTCTCCCGGTCCCGACTTGCGTCGAGTACAAGCGGGCCAGCGCGTGTGGGTGACGAGCGATCCAGCGATCGTGCGCGGCACCGAGCGATTGCTCGCGCGGCAGCCACCGCTTGCGCGCACGCAGGTGTTCTTGAGCGTCGAAGGCGCGCTGGGTGTGCCGCTCCGAATCCGGGCGCGGACGCCGACTCACACGGCCACGATCGAGACGACGTCGCCGGCACGATCTGCTGCGGGTCTCGGCCTGAACGCGCAAGTGCTGCATGCCAAGCTCGGAGCGTTCGGCGACACGCCATTCGAGTTGGCGGAGTTGGATCTTTCACGACTGGCGCCGGGATTACAGGTCCCGGTGTCGGAGCTCAAGGCGGCACGCCGCGCGCTCGTGGCCCAGTTGGTTGCGGGCGATGCGCCGCGGGCGCAGTCGGTGACTGCACGGCCAAAGCGCAGCGAGGATTCGCCCGCTCGCATCACGGCACCCCGCCCCCACTTCGCCCTGCCCGCGCTCGCGCCCCCCGACCTCGAGCCCTTTGTCTTGCCGCTCTGTCGCGGCATGCAGCAGCTGGAAGCCGTGATCGACGCCGGCCTCCCCGAGGTCGAGCTCGACTGGATGGAGTTCGTCGGCTTGGCGCAAGCGGTAGACAGAGCGCGAACGGCAGGTCTCAAAGTTACGCTCGCGACATTGCGCGTGCAGAAGCCGGGCGAGGAAGCCTTCGATAGCCGCCTGGCTCGCCTCGAACCGAATGGCGTTCTCGTGCGCCATTGGGGCGGGATGGTGGCCTTCGCGCGCTTGCGCGCCGAACGCCCCGATCCGTTGGCGCGCTTGCGCATTCACGGTGATTTTTCGCTCAACGTCACCAATTCGGTCACTGCGGCGCATCTGTTCGGGTGGGGGTTGGATACGCAGACGGCAGCGCACGATCTCGACGAGAGCCAGCTGTTCGCCCTGCTCGCGCACGTGCCGGCAGAACGATTCACCGTCGTCGTCCATCATCGCATCGCGACCTTCCACACCGAACACTGTGTGTATTCGCATCTGTTGAGCAATGGGCGCGATCATCGCACGTGCGGGCGGCCGTGCGAGCAGCACGAGGTGGGACTGCGCGATCATTTGCAGCAAGTGCACCCGGTCATCGTCGATGCCGGCTGCCGCAACACTGTCTTCAACTCCAAGCTCCAGAGCACGGCCAAGCTGGTGCCGCGATTGCTGCGCGCCGGTGTGCGGCGCTATCGTGTCGAGTTCGTGCGCGAAAGCCGGGACGAAGCAGCCACGGTGCTGGCAGCCTATGCGGCGCTGCTCGCCGGACGCATGCGTCCGGAGGCGTTGCTGCACGAGCTCGGCGTCGCGGACCAACAGGGCGTGAGCGCTTCGGCCATGCAGATCCTGCGGTGACCGATGACCGAGCCGAGAGCGCCGAACCCGAGTCCAGAAACCACCGGATACGGTGCCGTGGCGACACCCGTTCGCGGCGCCGGGACAATCGGCAGGCTCGCCTGAGCCTCCAGACGCGAAGATTTCTTGGCGACGGCTCCGAGTCTCCCTACACTCGATCTCGACGCCTCGGGGCATCCCGACCATCGGGCTGTCCGGGGCTCACGAGACGAAAGAGGGTGAAGCTGATGATTCGGAACCTCGCGTGCGCGCACCTCATCCTGCTGATCAGCCTGCTGCCGACCGCAGCAACAGCTCGCGACGACCTCGCCTTCCAGGTGACGAATCTTTCCTCGGAGGCTTATGTCCCGCGAGTGGAGTCTTTCGTGATCCTCGTCGATGGATCGTCATCCATGCGGGCCAAGACGCACGGCATCGACAAGATCGATGTCGCGCGAGCGGCGGCGCAGAACCTGGCTCGGGCCATTCCGCCACTCGACTACCGTGGCGGTGTGCGTGCCTTCGGCCAGGAGCGGCAGTACCCGGTCGGTGAAACGACGCTGCTCTATGGCATGGACCGCTACTCGCAGAGTCGCGCTCGCGACGCGATCGACAGAATCGAATGTTCCTATGGGGACTCCCCGCTCGCGACCGCGCTCGACGCTGCCGCGCACGATCTCGCCGGTGCCGCCGGTGAAACGGCGGTGTTCCTCGTCAGCGACGGCCTCGAGATGGGCGACGATGAGGTCGCAGCCGCACGGCGCTTGCATCAACGCGCCAATGCCTGCATCTACGCCATCCAGGTTGGCGTGTCGCGGGACGGCACGGAGATGTTGCAGCGCATCGTCGACGCAGCTGGATGCGGCGAGGTCGTTCCGGTCTGGGATCTGCAACAGAAGCAAGCCATGGCCCATGTCGTGATCAGCGCGCTCTTGTTGGGCGATGGCGACCACGACGGGGTGCCCGATAACAAGGATCGTTGCCTCGACACGGCGGCCGGGACCCCGGTCGATGCCAATGGTTGTCCGCCCAAGGGCCTCGAGGTCACGAGCGATCTATGGCGCTTGCCGGTGCGCTTCGCATTCGACAGCACCGTGATCGAAGGCGAGTACCAACAGGCTCTCGACGACATCGCGGTGTACATGAAACGCAATCCGCATGTCCGCATGGTCGTCGAAGGCCATGCCGACGGTATGGGTGACGCCACGTACAACCAGCGGCTCTCGGAGCGTCGTGCGCAAGTCACGCGCGACTATCTCGTCTCTCGCGGCGTCGCCGCCGACCGCATGAGCATCGAGGCTTTCGGCGCATCGCAGCCGATCGCCGACAACGACAGTCGAGCCAGTCGCGCCAAGAACCGCCGCACGCAGTTCCGCATTCTCGGAGAATCCGCCGTGACGTCACGATAAGTCTGGGCTTGGGTGCAGGAAAAAACCTTGCGGGAGGTTTCGAAAGCGGGTCGTTTCAACGCTAGATCGGGACGATGTAGTTCCGGACGCCGTTCAGTCGCCCAGCAGAACGAGCCTCCGGGATACGGTCCGTTCCCCGGCTTCGAGAAGCATGAGCGGTGGCCCATAGTGGAAGCCGCGCTCCGCCGCAGCGCGGCTCTTGTGCATCGGCAACGCAAGAGCTTCGCAGTCGGCCCAGCACGTTGAGGTAGGGAATGTAGGTGTTGTAGCCGTCACTCTTCGTCTCCAGCGCGCGCGCGACGAAGGCCGCCGCTTCCTCGGAACGATCCGGTGCGAACAGGGCGCGGCCGAGGATGTTGTACACGCCTTCGCCGGCGCGACAGCGTTGGCTCGCGGCGTTAGCCACGTTGTATGCTCTCCCGAGACCGCCAGCGGTGCGGTCGCGACTGTCCCAAATTGCCGATGGGAAACAGACCTTCCATGAATCGGTTCGCTCTCGCCTTGATCTCGCTCGTTGCGGGCGGCGTGGTTCTGGCCGCGGCTCTTTCGGACTACGGGCGGCCCCGTCCTCCCGATCCTTCTATGACCCAACGGCCCCTGCTCTTGGGCGACGAGGGCTTTGCCACGGCATCCAGTTGCCGCTCCTGCCATCCGCATCAGTACGAGACCTGGTATGGCTCGTACCACCGCACGATGACACAGGTCGTCGAACCGGCGACGGTGAAGGCCGACTTCGATGGCGTGGAGCTCGAGTATCGCGGCCTCGTCTACCGCTTGGAGCAGCGCGGCGACGAGTTCTGGGTGCGGACGGAAAGCACCGGAGCCGGTGCACCGAGCGCAGGCGTCGAACAGCGCATCCTCTTAAGCACGGGCTCGCATCACCAGCAGCTCTACTGGATGAACTCCGGGCTCGGGCGCTCGCTGAAACTCCTGCCGTTCGCGTATCTCCTGGAGGACCGCCGCTGGACACCGCTCGGCGCAGTCTTCCTCTCGCCTCCCCGGGAGCGTCCCTCGCCACCGGGGGAATGGAACTTCAACTGCCTGCGCTGCCACGCCACGCACACGCGCCCGCGGCTGGACAACCAACGCGAAGGCTTGTCGGACACCCACGTCCTCGAGCTCGGCATCTCCTGCGCTGAGTGTCATGGCCCCGCGGCGGTGCACGTGCGGGTGAACCACGATCCGCGGCGGCGCTATGTCCACAGACTGAAGGACGTTCCGGATTCGACGATCGTCAACCCGAAGCGCTTGTCGCATCGGCGCAGCGCGCAGGTGTGCGGTCAATGCCACGGCGTTTCCCTGCGCTACCCGGCTGAGCTGGCGCACTGGAACGAACGGGGCTTCCACTACCAACCCGGCAACGACTTCGAGGACATGGAGCTCATCGTGGAGCGGGGACGGCGGGCGCGCGTCCTGGACGAGGTGTTGAAGCATGAGCCTCACTTCCTGGACACGATGTTTTGGTCCGACGGCATGGTGCGCGTCTCGGGGCGAGAGTACAATGGGCTCTTGCGCACACCGTGCTTCCAGCGCGGAGAGATGTCCTGTCTTTCCTGCCACACCATGCACCAGCCGCCCGAGGATCCGCGTCCTCTCATGAATTGGGCCGAAGACCAGCTCAAGCTCGGCATGGAGACGAACCAGGCCTGCACACAGTGCCATCCGCAGTACCTGGATGAGGCGAAGCTCGTGGCGCACACGCACCACAAGCCGGAGTCTACCGGGAGCGATTGCGCCAACTGCCACATGCCGTACACCTCGTGGGGGCTCCTGAAAGCCATTCGAAGCCACGAGGTGGATTCGCCCACGGTGCAAGCGAGCCTTGCAACAGGCCGCCCCAACGCCTGCAATCTTTGTCATCTCGATCAGACGCTGGCCTGGACCGCGCGTTATTTACGCGACTGGTACGAAACCGAGGTACCCGTGCTCGTCGCCGACGAAGACTCGGTAGCGGCGTCGATTCTGTGGCTGCTACGCGGCGACGCCGGGCAACGTGCCCTCGTGGCCTGGCACATGGGCTGGGAGCCGGCGCTGGCGATCTCGCAGCGCGACTGGGTGGTCCCCTTCCTCGGGCAGCTGCTGGACGATCCCTATCATGCCGTGCGCTATGCCGCGATTCGTTCGTTGCGCAGGCTGCCCGGCTACGCCGATCTTCCCTACGACTACATGGGCCCACAGGTGGCGCGTGCAGGCGAGCGCGAGCGCTTCCTTGCCGGCTGGGCCGGTCTGCCGACGGTCGATGCAGGCCGCCGCTGGGCATTGCTGCTCGATGGCCTCGGTAACCTCGACGAAGAGCGGTTCGAGCTCTTCCGGCACCAGAGGAACGACAACCCCGTTCTCTTGGCGGAGTGAGAAGAAGGAGCGAGAGCATGGAAACGTCGAAGCGCGACAACCCGGGCACTGTGGCCGGAACGGGCTCGTCGGGGTTGAGCTGTGGGGGGGAGTCGCGCCGGCACTTGCGCATCGGCTGGTGGATGCT
This sequence comes from uncultured bacterium, assembly GCA_964567755.1. Taxonomy (GTDB): domain Bacteria; phylum Krumholzibacteriota; class Krumholzibacteriia; genus DASRJW01. The sequence goes on along the minus strand of CAZMNW010000065.1, from coordinate 63,009 downwards.
GCTCTTTTTCCTGTCCCTCGGCATCGCTCTCGAGAGCTTGCACGGCTTCAAGATCGGCTGGTATCTGGACGTGGCCAACGAGACACGCCGGCACCTGTGGCGCCTGGCGCATGCACACGGCACGTTGCTGGGCCTGGTCCATATTGCCTTCGCCATGACCATTGCCCTGTGCGGCGCGGACTCGGCGCGCTGGCGCCTAGCTTCCCTCTGTCTGATTGCCGCGGGCGTGCTGCTGCCGGGCGGCTTCTTCCTGGGCGGCATCTGGATCCAAGGCGGCGACCCGGGCCTGGGGATTCTGATGGTACCGGCCGGTGCTGTGGCACTGCTCTGCGGCGTTCTTATCGTGGTAGCCACGGTGACGCCACGGCGCTGAGCGGCGCCGGGTCGTCAAGTCTTCTTTCACCCGGCTTTCGCGAGAGTTCGGTGCGGAGATGCTGCAGCGCATCGTCGACGCCGCCAGTTGCGGCGAAGTCGTTCCGGTCTGGGATCTGCAACAGAAGCAAGCCATGGCCCATGTCGTGATCAGCGCGCTCTTGTTGGGCGATGGCGACCACGACGGGGTGCCCGATAGCAAGGATCGTTGCCTCGACACGGCGGCCGGGACCCCGGTCGATGTCAATGGTTGTCCGCCCAGGGCCTCGAGGTCACGAGCGATCTGTGGCGCTTGCCGGTGCGCTTCGCATTCGACAGCACCGTGATCGAAGGCGAGTACCAACAGACTCTCGACGACATCGCGGTGTACATGAAACGCAATCCTGGGGTCCGCGTGGTCGTCGAAGGCCATGCCGACTGTATGGGTGACGCCACGTACAACCAGCGGCTCTCGGAGCGTCGTGCGCAGGTCACGCGCGACTATCTCGTGTCGCGCCGCGTTGCCGCCGACCGCATGAGCGTCGAGGCATTCGGCGCATCGCAGCCGATCGCCGACAACGACAGTCGAGCCAGTCGCGCCAAGAACCGCCGCACGCAGTTCCGCATTCTCGGAGAATCCGCCGTGACGTCACGCTGACATGGGTGGGCGGAGGGCCACAAGCTCCGCCAGCCTCCAGTGGGGGCCGAGAGAGCGGCGGTCAATCGCGCCGCGAGGAGGCGAAAGCGCGCCGATGGCGCACGGCGATGAAGATGTAGGACACCGCGCCCGCAAGCAGGATCGCAGAACCAATGAGCGACTGCGTCGTGTAGGTGAAGAAGGTGTTCACCACGATGCCGGCGGAGGCGAGGACGAAGAGCAGCGTTGTCACCGGATGCCCGGGCATCGCCACCAGGCCCGTGGGCCTTGGGTCGCGTCGGCGCAGGACAAACAGCGCACCCGCGGCGAGAGCGAAGAAGAGCCATTCCGTAAAGACCACGTACGAGAGCAGCTCGTCGTAGGTGTTCGTCGCGAGAAGCGCGATGGAAACGCCGGACTGGAACCAGAGCATGAAGGCCGGTGTGCGAAAACGCGGGTGCAACATCGCAGCCCGACGCGGGAAGAGCCCATCGCGAGCCATGGCGTAATACAGTCGCGGCGCCGCTTGCACGATCACCGACAGCAACCCCAGACTCGAGACCGCGATAAGCGTCGCGACCAGACGGCCGCCACGCTCCCCGGCGACGGTGCGCGCTATTTCGTAGGCGACGGCGGGTGAAGCGGCGATCTGGGATGCGGTCAAGACGCGCAAATAGGCGACGTTGAGGCCGACATAGAGCGTGACGACGAGGGCGACGCCGAGGATGTTGGCGCGCGCCAAGTTGCGCGCCGGGTCGCGGATCTCGCCAGCCAGGAAGCCGCAGTTCTGCCACCCCGCGTACGCGAACATGATCGGCACGAGCGCCGTGAACAGCAAGCGTGTCCAGCCGGTGACCGGAGTGCGCCAGAGTGCCACATCGAAGTGACTGACCGATGTGCCGACGCCAAAGAATGCCATGCCGAGCAAAGCGCAGATGCCGGTGAGCTTGAGGGCCATGAGTGCGTTGTTGACCCGCTTGCCGGTGCGGATGCCGGCGACATTGATCGCCGTCAGCACGAGCAGCGCCGTAGCAGCCACGATGCGTATGCCAGTCGGGCCGAGGGCGATGAAGGACGAGTCCACATAGGAGGCGAAGATCGTCGCCACTGCTGCCAGGCCACCGCCATTGATGATGAACAGCAGCGCGATTCCATAGAGAAAGCCGACGATGGGATGATAGGCGCGCGCCAGATAGACATACTGGCCGCCGACGTGGGGGAGGCGCGAGGCCAGCTCGGCGTAGGCGAAGCCGCCGAGCAGCGCGAGCAGCCCGCCAGCGCCCCAGGCCGCGATCATGAGCGTAGGGTCGCCGACGATGCGCGCGACGTTGCTGGGGTTGGCGAAGATACCAACGCCGATCACGGCGCCGGCGACGACGACCGTCGCATCCACGAGCCCCAGCTCGCGGCGAAAGGTGACGGGCTCTCCCACCGGTACTCCTTTCCCTCGACAGCGTACCCTCGAAGGGATTCGTGGAGGGAAGTTTGATCTAGCCGGGTGCGCCACGCTATCTTCGAAACGTTCGCGACTCGCCCCACTCCTCGGAGCCGCAACCGTGCGTCGATCGGCGGCGAGCGCCATCGCCATCCTGACTCTCTGCCACTCGATACCGGCGAGGACGAGCGCCGCATCTTGGAGCCTGCACGCCGGTGCGGGTCCCGCATTCCCCGCCGGCAGTGCTGCGTTCCAAGAAGGTCTGGGCACAGGATTCAGTGGGACCTTGGGCGTCGGCTATGAAGTGACACCGTTGCTCGCGATCCTCGTGCGCGGCACCTACAGCGATTTCCCGCGCGACGATGAGGGCACCTTGCTGGTCGTGGGAATCGACCAGCAACCGCATCGGATCCTGGAGATCACAGGCGGCACCATGACCGCCTGGGATGCGGTCGGGGAACTCCGATTCTCTCTGTCACCGGACGCTCCCATCGTGCATCCCTACCTTCTGGGAGCGGTGGGTCTGGCGTCATACGACTACGAGCGCGTCGACATCGCCTACGCCTACGCGGGACACACTTGGCCGGAGACGATTGCCGGCAACAGTGCCACCGCCGCCTGTCTCGCCACAGGTGGGGGCGTGCAGTTCGAAACGCACCGGTGGCTCGAGTTCGCTGTCGAGGCGCGCCTTCATATCGTCTTGCGCGGCGATTGCAACGCTCTGGTCCGTGCCGCTCTGGTTCGCGATCGCCGTGTCGCCTTGAAGCGCCGCCTGCCAGCGGATGTCGCTCGACCTGCAGCACTCGTCGTGTCAGTATCATCACATGACCTCGTGGGTTGGAAAGTCGATCGCACATTACCGCGTCACATCGCCGCTCGGCTCGGGTGGCATGGGCGAGGTGTATCGCGCTACCGACTCCCGGCTCGGCCGGGAGGTGGCCATCAAGTTGCTTCCGGCCTCGTTCGCGACCGACGCGGAGCGCATGGCGCGCTTCGCCCGCGAGGCCAAGGTTCTGGCGTCACTCACGCATCCCAACATTGCCAGCATCTACGGCCTCGAGGAAATCGAAGGCGTGCAGGCCCTCGTGATGGAGCTGGTGGAAGGCCCGACCCTGGCGCAACGGATCGAGCAAGGCCCAATGCCGGCCGACGAGGTCTTGCCCATTGCCCGGCAGATCGCCGAGGCCCTGGAGTACGCGCACGAACACTCCATCATCCATCGGGATCTCAAACCGGCGAACATCAAGCTCACCGCCGAAGGGGCGGCGAAGGTGCTGGATTTCGGCCTTGCCAAGGCGCTTTCCGACGAGTCGTTGTCGTCGTCACCCGATCTCACCCATTCACCGACTTTGATGGCGGCCTCGACGCGTCTCGGGGTCATCCTCGGCACCGCGGCATACATGTCACCGGAGCAAGCGAAGGGCAAGACGGTGGACCGCCGTGCCGACATCTGGTCCTTCGGCGTGGTGCTGTTCGAGATGTTGAGCGGCAAGCGCAATTTCGTGGCGGAGACGGCATCGGAAACGCTCGCCGCGGTGATGAAGGACGAACCCGAATGGAGCACGCTCCCAGCGGCGACACCGGTGCGATTGACGGCCCTCGTGCGCCGCTGTCTCGTCAAGGACCCGCGCCAACGCCTGCGCGACATCGGCGAGGCGCGCATCCTAATCGAACAGTTGATGTCGGGGGCACCGGAGCCCGCCACCTCGGCCTCGAGTTCGACCGAAGTGACACCGCGGCGCAATGTACTCCGCGTCGTACTGACGGTGGGTTCCGCTCTTCTGCTGGGCGCCATCGGCTATCTCGCCGGACACTTCCTTGGTGTGACCGACCGAGTCCTGCCGATCCGCGCCACCATCGAGCTCCCGGCCGGCGCGCAATTGGACCGCGACAACTGCTCGGTGGTGCTCTCGCCCGACGGCAACGTGTTGGTGTTCGCTGCCGTCTCCCCGGGCGGCGAGCAAGTCCTGTGGCGGCGACCGCTCGAATCGGCGACGGCGACGATCCTCGCGGGAACCGAAGGTGCGACTTACCCCTTCGGGTCTCCCGACGGCCGGTTCGTCGCTTTCTTCGCCGAAGGGAAGCTGAAACGGACGCCTGCCATTGGCGGCGTCGTGCAGACGATCTGCGACGCATTGGACGGCCGCGGCGGCACGTGGAGCCGTGCGGGCGTCATCGTCTTTTCTCCCGGTCCGCTGGAAGGGCTGAAGATGGTTGCCGCATCCGGAGGCGCGCCGTCGGTTCTCACCACGATCGAGCAAAACGGCCGCAGCGACCGCTTGCCGCACTTCTTGCCCGATAGCAAGCGCATCCTCTACTTCTCGGGCGGCGTCGAAGGGGACACCAATTCCGTCTACTGCCTCGACCTCGCCTCGAAGCGCAAGGCCAAAGTGCTCGACGTCGCGAGCGAAGCTCGCTACATGGACCCGGGATACCTCGTGTTCGTGCGCGACGGTGACTTGCTCGCCCAGGCATTCGACGCCGGTTCGCTCCAGCTCGCGGGGGAGCCGGCATTGCTGGCGGAGAACGTACACTTCAACGAGTACCGTTTCACCGGCAACTATTCATTGAGTGCCAGCGGCCGCTTCGTTTATCTCACGGGGGCGACCGTCGGGCCGGGTCAGCTGACCTGGTTCGACTTGGACGGGCGGGAGCTGGAGAAAGTCGGGCAACCGGCGCCGATGGCTCAGTTCGACATCTCTCCCGATGGGCGGCGTGTTGCTTCGACCGTGCGCACGGATCGGTTCGACGTGCACGTGCTGGAGATCGCCTCCGGTATGGATGCGCGTCTCACGTTCGAGTCGGAGCCCGCAGCCTACCCCATCTGGTCGCCCGACGGTTCGACCCTCGCGTATGCAGACGGCTACGGCACCATACGCCTGAGACCGGCAGACGGCACGGCGGCGGGGAGGGTCCTCTACCACCGCGATCAAACGTCGCTTTTTGCGGCCGACTGGTCGCCGGACGGAAGCACGATCCTGCTCTGGATCCAGCAGCCGCAGACCGGGATGGACATCTGGTCCCTGCCGCTGCGAGGTCCTCCGAATGTCCAACCCCTTCTGGAGACGAAGTTCAACGAGGGTGCGTTCTCATTCTCGCCGGATGGGAGATGGCTCCTGTACGGCTCGGAAGAATCCGGACGGCTCGAGGTCTATGCGGCCACGTTTCCGGATCTCGGGAGTCGACGACAGGTCTCTTCGGAGGGATCAGGATTGCAAGCCGCGTGGAGCGCGGATGGCCGCCGCATTTATTACTCGACACCGGACATGCAGTTGATGGCGGTGGATATCACGCTCAGTGGCAGCAGTCTTTCTCTCGGTGCCAAGAAGCAGATCTTCGGCGGCCGCGCTCTTCCAGGTTTGTGGGGACTTGCCCCGGATGGCAAGAGGCTCCTGGTCTTGGTGCCGACGGAGGCCCCTTCTTCTGCGCTCCACTTCGTCTCGGACTGGCGCACCTTGGTGGAATCGCCCTGATCGGCATCGCGGATGCGCTCATCACACGCCCGATCGCTGCACGGAGTTGCCTGTCCTGTCAGTCGTGAATGTCCGCGGGCCGTAGATTCTCCGCTCCGGGCAGCCTGCCGACCAGCTGGCTCGGATCGTGGATCAAAACCGGCAGGTGCTGCGGGCAGATGCAGAACGTGGAGTCCTGGTAATCGAGCGTGAGAAGCGGCGTTTGTGTCGCATCACGGCCGCACAGGAGACACTGCTTCGATTGCTTCGACATGCTTCCTCATTCGGTTGCTCGTCGCCTTGGTGGAGTCGACCTGGTCCACGGCGCGAGTTTGGACTCGAGTCCGGCGCTAGCCCCCCGCGGGTGCGATGGCACAGAGACGCTGGAACTCGGGTTCGTCGTGGAGGATGTTGAGGTCGGGGTCGCGCGCTGCCCACTCGCGATTGCTGTAGCCGCACTGGAATGCTTGGCGGAGAGCCTCTAGCCCCTGTTCCTTCTTGCCGAGGATGCAGTAGACGCACGATGCATTGTAAAGGACGTTGGAGTCGCCGGGTCGCAGAGCGACCGCCGTTTGCAGCTGACGGATCGCATCGTCGCCGCGCTCGAACTCAGCATATTGCCCGGCGAGCAAGATGCGGGCACGCACGTCTTCGGGCACGATCTCGAGCTGTTTCTCGAGCGTCACCACCATCCGCCGCATGAGCCCCAGGCGTTCATCCGTCCGCTGCAGTCGACCCAGCACGTTCATGTAGGGAATGTAGGTGTTGTAGTCGTCGCCATTCGCCTCCAGCGCGCGCTCGACGAGCGCCGCCGCTTCTTCGTAGCGATCCGATGAGAACAGGGCGCGGCCGAGGATGTTGTACACGCCTTCGCAGTCGGGTTTGCGCTCGATGGCGAGGCGCGCGTAATCCACCGCTTGGTCGAAGCGCTTCTGCGTGTAGAACAACCGCGCCCGTGCGGCCAGCACCTCCGCCGATTGCGGGTCGAGCGCGAGCGCCCGGTCGCAGGCCAGGAGCCCGCGGTCGATCCACTTGCTCTGCTGTTCGCGCATCTCGTAGATCATGCCGCAGACGTTCGCTACGCCGGTGTGGGCGAGGGCGAAGTTCGGGTCGAGCTTGATGGCCTGCTCGAACATCTGCAGGGCGAAATCCAGGTTCTCTCGGCGTGTGTACGTGCGCCCGCGCAAGTAATGATCGTACGCCTGCAGGTTCTCGGTGGGTTTGCGCGCGATCGTCTTCTCTTCCTGGGGGGACAAAGTTACTCGCAGCGCCTGGGCGATGCTGCGCGCGATCTCGTCTTGGATGGCGAAGACGTCTTCCATCTCGCGATCGTAGCGCTCTGCCCATGCCGAGTGCCGGGTCGTTGTCTCGACCAGTTGCGCGGTGATGCGCAGCCGATTGCCAGCACGACGGATGCTGCCCTCGAGCACGTAGGCTGCACTCAGCTGTTGACCGACCTCCGGAGCCGTGACCGGCTTGTCGCGGAAGGACAAGATCTCGGAGCGCGGGAAAACACGGAGCTGGCTGATCTTGGAAAGTTCCGTGATGATGTCTTCGGTCATGCCATCGCGGAAGTACTCGTCGTCCTTGGCGCCGCTCAGATTCTCGAAGTACAGAACAGCCACCGATTTCTGCGACGCCGTTTTCGCCTTTGCCGGCGCCTCGGTCGCCCCCGATTCCCGGCGACTGGACACTGGACTGCTGCCGGAATCGCGGTCGCGCTTCAAGCGCTTGAGGTCCGTCTTGAGCTCGGCCGCGGTCTGGTAGCGCATCTCCGCATCCTTCTCGAGCGCCTTTTGGATGATGCGCTCCAGATCGGTGGGAAGCCCGGGCTGTAGGGCTGTTGGTGGTCGCGGCGAGCCGCGCAAGATGGCGTCGAAGATGACGGCGGCGGTGTTGCCCTCGAACGCGGTCGCGCCGGTCGCCATCTCGTAGAGCACGGCGCCGAAGGAAAAGAGATCGCTGCGCGCATCGAGCGCCTCGCCCCGCGCTTGTTCCGGCGACATGTAGGCCACCGTGCCGACCGCGGTGCCCGGTCGCGTTAAATCATTGCCCATCGCATTGTCCACGGCCGTGCCAACCTGTGAGCCACTCAGATGTGCTGCCGTCGGCTTGGCCAGGCCGAAGTCGAGGACCTTGGCCTGTCCGGCGCGAGTCACGAAGATGTTGGCCGGTTTGATGTCGCGGTGGACCAAACCCTTGGCGTGGGCGGCCTCGAGGGCTTCGGCGATCTGGGTGGCGAGCTCCAAGAGCCGATCCATCTTCATCGGCTTGCCCTCGATGCTGCGCTTGAGGTTCTCGCCCTCCAGGAGCTCCATGACGATGAAGGGCTCGCCGTCCTGCTCGGAGATCTCGTGAATGGTGCAAATGTGCGGATGATTGAGCGCCGCGGCCGCCCGAGCCTCGCGCATGAAGCGATCCAGCATCGGCTTGTCGCGAATGGCTTCGGCGGGGAGGAACTTGAGCGCCACGGCGCGGTCGAGGACAGTGTCCTCCGCCCGGTAGACGACCCCCATGCCACCGGCACCGAGCTTCTCCACGACGCGGTAATGCGAGACCGTTCTACCGATCACGAACGCGGCTCCCTCGAGGATGAAGACGGCGAACTCCAGAACTCGATGATCTTAGCATGCCGCAGTCGGCGATTCAGGTCCAATCTGGCGCGCAGCTTGGTAGCGAAATCACTCCGGCTCGGTGCGCTCCAGGATGGAGCCGAAGAAGAGGGCGTTGAGGAACAGCTTGTCGGTGCCGAACCAGAAGCCGCGGAAGCTGGGGTTGTCGAGGAGAAGGATGACCGCGCCCTGGCCGAGCCGATCGGCGATGACGGAGGCAGTGCTGTCGAGCCGGGCGAGGGTTGGTTTCGAAATGTAGCCCGAGAGCAATGGCTGCGCCGCATAGCGGGCCACCGTGGTGTAGGGATTGGCGCTCGGCCGCATGAATAATCGGTGGTCGCGGAAGACGGCGAGCCGATCGTCGGGGAAGCCGAAGCCGAGTGGATGGGTGCGATCGAGATCGACGGCGAAGATGGCGCCGCTGATGATGCGGGCGCCGGCACGATCCTCGTGCTCGGCGTAAGGGAAGCGCTGCCCAGCGGTCGCCGCTCCGGTTTCGTCTTCCTTGTCGAACTCCACCTTCAACCATTTCTTCTTGGACACCCACTCGGCCGCCCGACCCATGGCGACGAACACACCCCCGTTGCGAATCCAGCGCTCGAGCGCCTCTGCCTTCGCAGTGTCCAACGTGTCGTAGTTGCCGTCGACGCAGATGACGTGCGTGAAGTGCGGCAGATCGGCGACATCCAGATCGGAGGCCGTGATCAACGGCAACGGCACGTCGAACCTGCGATCCAGAAGATGCCAGATCTCGCCGGCGGCATTGGCATCGACACCAGAGCCTACGATCAAGAGTGGCTTGGGTTGGGTGAGCACCTGAAACGAGGGACTGCCGAGGTCGACGGCCGTCGTCGGCGTCAAGCCAGTCGAGAGCGAGTGGACGTCGACACCGTCCAAGCGGGCGATGTCGCGCATCAGTGGCGCGATCCTGCCGAATGCAGGGGGCTGCCCGCGCACTGCTGGAACGACGATCGTGCCGCGTTCGAACGCGATCGACGAATCCACCGTGGTGGCGGTGAAGGGTTGCGTCGCCACCTGCGTGCGGATCCCGGCGCGCTGCAGCCGGAACAATGCGCGCGGCGCGTAGTACTCGCTCCAGCCAAATGCGTAGGCATAGGGGGGCTCTGGAGCAGGTGCCGGCTGTTCGGGGAGCGTGACCAGATCGCCCCGTTCGATGCGGGCGCCCAACAGCGCATCGGGTGAACGGCCGAGCTCGGCGCACGCGACGCCGGCGGCGAGCGGCAGCGTCCACGCCGAGATGTCGTAGAACAAGCTGTCGGTGAAGCTCGTCCGGCGTTCGAACAGCGACCGAGCCAAGCGATACTGTGGCTGGGCCAGCGGCACCACGTAGGCCGAGCCCGGTTCGAATCGGTGCCCATCCTGTTCGTACGCGCGCGCCAGCGCATACACCTCGATTTTGTGCGCTTGAAGGATTTGCAGCATGAATGTTGCACTCGCACCGTCCGCCGCGGAGCCGAACACGTAGCCCTTGACGCGGTCGGTCGAGGCGAGCTTGCCGGCACCGGCGAAGAATTCGTGCTGGTAGCGCAGGAGATTGCGCCGCTCGGCGAATGCACCTTGCAGGGTCGATAGCGAGGTGATGAACTGATTGCGGATGGCGAACGGGAAGCCGAGCGGGCCATGCTCGGTGTCTTGCAAGTGGCCACGGGCGCTCGCCTGCTCGAACAGAATGCCGACCGCGCCGTTCACGTCGGGGTAAGTCGAACCCTTGCCGTAGTAGTAGTCGTCGAAACGTTCCTCCGAGTAATAGAGCCGGCGCTCGGCGTCGAGGGCACGTGCGTGGAACTTGGCGATGGCGTGCGTGAGCTCGACATTGCGTTCGGGTGTGAGAGGATGCCTGCGGCTCGGGACGCCCGGTTGAAAGAAGAACGTCGAGTTGGATTCCATCTCGTGGAAATCCGCCAGGACATTGGGCTTCCAGTGGTGGAACACCCGCAAGCGCGCCCGCGATTCGGGATGCTGCGCCGGGAGCCAGTCCCGATTGAGATCGAACCAATAATGGTTCGTCCTGCCACTCGGCCAACCTTCCTGATGCTCGCGATGCATAGACTCGCCCACGAGCTGCATGCCGCGGTGCATGTTGGCCCAGGTGGCGAATCGCTGTAGTCCGTCGGGATTGAGCATGGGATCGAGGAGAACGATGGTGTGCTCCAGGAGCTGCTCGATCTCTTCTCCTTGCGCGGCGGCCAAGTGATAGGCGACGAGGAGCGAGGCGTTGGCGCCGCTCGCCTCGTTGCCGTGCACGCTGTAGCCGAGCCAGACAACGATGGGAGATTCGGCGTCATCGGCCGCGGCCCCGGGCCGAGTCCGCGCGACGTGCTCGGCGCGGATCGCGTCCAGTCGGGAATGATTCGACGGCGACGTAATCGTGAGCAGGAGGAGCGGTTTCTGTTCGTGGGTGCGCCCCGTTTCCTCGAGACGCACGCGCGCGTTCGAATGGGCGAGGCCGCGAGCGTACGTGGCGATCTGTTCGGGACCGGCATGCCAGTCACCGACTTGGAATCCGAGCACGGATTCGGGTGTGGGGACTGCGGGGTCGTAAGCGACGCCGGCAGGCAAGTAGTCGCGCAGTTCAGTGCCACCGGCCGCAGCGGGCGAAGCCCCGACGAGAAGGGCCGCGAGCAGGGTGACGAAGTGCTTCATTCGAGGCTCAATCTAGCAGATCGGGACATGCGGCGAAAGCAGACCGCGGCGATGCGAGTGCACCGCCGCGTGGAATGGTCTGTGTAGAGAAGCAACCGTCTCAGCGGCGCGTGGCCCTGCCGTAACGCTTGCCGTAGAGCTCGTCTTTGACCTTGCTGCGGTTCGGGGCGATGGCGGTGCCCTCGACCACGAGCTTGGAGTTCTGCTCGATGAGATACGGCACGGTGACCCCGGTCATGCTCAAACCGGTCACGTCCATCGAGGCCGGGCCGAACTCGGGTTTCTTCTGGTACAAGGTCAATCCGACCTCGCTGCCGCGGATGCGGACCCCATCGATGTGGAACTCAGAGTTGTCCTTGCTCGCCATGCCGATGGCCGTGTCCTGGAGGTCGACGTTGCGTGCGGTCATACGGCTGTTCTCGCCGGCAGACAGACCCTTGTCGCCGGTGCCTTCGACGTGCAGATCGACGACCTCGGAGATGCTGCCCGAGGTATCGACCGCGTCGTTGCCGCAGTTCATGAACCGGCAGCCGAGGACGCGGCCGTTGGCGAAGTCGGCGTCGAAGGCGTCGGATTTCGTATTGGCGAACAGGCAGTTCTCGAGCGTGTATTCGGTGCGAATCATGTTGAGCGCATCTTCACAGTTGTTGTCGGCGAAGACACAGTTGGTGAACTTGGCCGGCGATTCGTAAAACGTGACCGCACTCGTCACTTCCCAGCCGTTGCGGCTGGGGTTCGCGAGACCAAGGAAATGCACGTGGTCGAGGACCGATTCCTTGCCGGCTTTGGCGATGACGATCCCGCGGCCACGCCCATCGGACCGGATGACCACGGGTGCTTCGGCGCTCCCGTGCCAATCCAGTCTCGAGTACGAAAGAATCGTGACGTCCGGACCCAGGAATAGCTCGGTGTCCTCGCCGGCGATGACGTCGTAGCCGGCTGGAATCAGCACGCTCTCGTCGAGCTGCCAGCGGCCCGGGCGCAGCGCGATGCGCTTGTTTGCTTCATCCACCGCGAAGCACGGCAGCTTGCCCACGTTCGAGTCTTGGCGGGCGAGGTCGGCGGCGAGGATGTCGCCGGCCTGGCGCGGCCAGGCGAAGACTGGGTCGGTGCGCGCGGTGGAAGAACCCACGATCCGATAGTGAATGTCGAGGTCGCGCGCGAGCTGCACGTCTGCGGGGAAGTCCGCCGGCAACGGCAGTTGGATCACACGGTGCGCAACGGGCATCGCTTGCACCTTGGGAGCCAGGATGATTGGCTCGCTCGGGCGCAAGGTCAACGAATCGCGGAAGCTGACGCTTTCCACCTCGATCGGCATGCCTTGAATATTGCCGACCTCGATCTCGAGGGCCGCGCTGGTGCGGTTCTGCGCGTAGGCGTGCAGCCCCTTGGCCGGTTGGAGTGCCGCCATGATGACGTCGCGATTGTGTTCGAACACCGACTTGGAGAAGTGGAAGTACGGGAATTCCTTGTACAGGATCGTGAGCTGGTGCTCGAGATCGGCGCGTGTCTCGTCGAGGAGGGACTCGAGGTAGCCGGCTTTCGACACCCGCTCCAGCGCGCGTGTGTATTCCGCACTGAAGATCGGATCGCTGAAAACGACATCCTTGAACTTGCGTGAGGCGCTCTCCCAGTCGCGCATGGCGCCATGCGGGGTCACGGTCTTCTTGCCGGCGTTGGCGTCGAAACCGATGGGCTCGAGCAGCGCCGTCACCGGGTTGTAGTAGAAGCGCATGTTGTGCCAGACGACGGCGTGACTGCTGCCGAGGAGATCGCAGACGGCGAAGTACGTGGCCAGACGCTGCACGTCGAACACTTTGTGTGCGGGCAAGTCACCGCTGCGGACCGATTCGAGCAGGCTGCCGGCGAGCCTGAAACGCTTGTACATGGTTGGGTTGTCCAGCATCGATTCGACGCCGAAGGCATCGACGTAGGCCGCCTGCTCGGATTGAATCCCGGTGGGGCTCATCGCCACGGTGCGCGGAGTGGCAGCCCGATCGGCCCACAGGAGCTCTTCGTTCATTTTGACGATGGGGCCCTCCCGACGCCGCTGGCTCTCGATGAGGCGCTTCTCGAAGTGCTCCTCGAGGGCGTAGACACCGAGATTCTTGTCATTGAGCGAGACCTCGACGAACTCGTAGCGTAAGCCGAGGATATCCTCGCGTTCGAGCGCCCGGTGGAACAGCCACTCGTAGGCGAAATTGCGCGCGCGGGGATGGTGCAGGGAGAACTGTTTCATGCCGAGCAGCGTCTGTTCGCCCTTCACCTTGACGCGGAAAGACCATTTGGCACCCAGGAGATGATCGGTCCAGTCTCCCTTCAAACGCATGCGCACCTCGGCGGTCTTGTCGCCGTGCTGGATGAAGGCCGGAACGAACTCATCGGCTCCCGAGGTCAGGATGCCCTTCTGCAGCGCGACGTCGCGCTTCTGCGCCAGCGTGGCGTAGTCGTTGGGCTGCATCGAGATGGCGAACCGCGCTGGCCGCGCGAAGAATTGCCCCTGCACCCAATGCGGAATCACGGCCAACTTGGTGGCCAACAAGTTCTCCAACATCTGGTCCAAGCTCTCCGCACGGCGTGTCTTGAACAGCGTCATGCCGTAATACATGCTGCCCAAGCTGGTGCCGGCGAAGGCGACCGCCAACACGACGATGGCGATCCAAGCCCTGCGCTGGGTCGAACCATATTTCCACGGTCTGGTGATCAGGGCAGGCAGATGCGTGAGATCGAAGCGCATGGATAAATCCCTGGTCGAAGATTGGATGCCATTGTTCTTCCGAAGCGCACGATGCATGGGCGGCGCGAGGGCCGCAGGATGAGGCAACAGGTGCGATTCGGCAAGCGCCCCGTGCGGGAGCGCGATTACGTCTCAAAGTCTAACACAAGCGATGCGGAAGCTCGGCACAGCGTCCAAGGACTGGTGCACAGGCACCGGCGTTGCGGCAAGCGTGCGCCAGCTGGGCGAAATGACGCAGCAAGTTGCCCCGACAGCGTCACTGGCGATTGGTTCGGGGCATCCGGAGGCGGCTTTGGGACGTGAGGCTCCTTGTGTCGCTGCGGTGGCGAAGTGTTGAAACCGCGAGTGATACAATCATGAAGCTGGCCATGGAGGGCTGGCAATCTCCCACGGAGTTTCGTTTCGCATGAGTTCTACCCAACCGGGCGTTCTCCTCGGCCAACGCCTCATGGCGGTGCTGCTCGTCGGAGTGGCGGCGATGAGCGTGTTCGCCATCCAGCAAGGCGTGGCGGTGGGTCTCGCCACCCCCTTCGGCCTGGTGGCGCTGACACTGCTCTTCCTCAAGCCGAATACCGGGACACTGCTCTTCCTCGCGCTCGCCTACATGAACGCGCCGGTGTTGCTCGGTCGCTTGGTCGGCAGCCCGCAGCTGGCGGCCATTGGGGTGACGACGCTCCTCAGCATCCCGATCGCCGTGCATCTGTTGAAGCGAGGCGGGTTTGTCCTCGACTACACCTTCATGCTGATGCTCCTTTTCCTCGGTTCGTTGTTGGGCTCGAGCTTCCTGGCCGTGGACACGCGCATCGCGTTCGCGTGGGTGACGGGCTATCTGATCGAGGGTGTGCTGATGTATTTCCTGCTGTTGAACGCGGTCCGCAGCCTGGGGACGCTGCGGGCGGCGATCTGGACGCTCATGCTGGTGAGCGCGTTCATGAGCAGCTTGGGGCTGTATCAGGAAGTAAGCGGCAACCATCGTGCCCAGTTCGGGGGGCTGGCGCAACGCAACACCGAGCGCGAGCCGGGGGACGATGCCCCAGTCTCGCGGCGCGACCGCACCGCAGTCCACGTCGGCAACCGTGCCGCAGGACCGACGGGTGGCCCCAACCGTTTCGCGCAGATTCTGATCGTCGTGCTGCCACTGGCATTCTTCCGCATCCGCGACGAGCGCTCGCGCATGGCGCGTTTGATGGCGCTCGGTTGTTTGCTCCTCATGCTCGTGGGTATCTTCATCACCTACTCGCGTGGCGGCTTCCTGGCCTTGGTGGGCATGATGCTGCTGTTGATCGCCATGCGCTACATCCGGTGGTGGCAAGTGGTGTTCGGGGTCCTGCTGTTGGGTGGAGTGGTGACGATCGCTGCGCCGGGTTTCGTCGAACGCATCGACACGATGCGCACCATCCCGCAGTTACTTTCGCAGCGCGACACCGTGCAAGGCCATGGCGCCATTCGGGGTCGGCTGACGGAGATGCTGGCCGCTTTCCATGTGTTTCTGGACTATCCGGTGCTCGGCGTCGGGCCGGGCCAGTACACGCCATTCTACTCGATGAAGTACATGGAGAACCCGGAGATCTCCTTCAAGAGCATCGACAAAGTACGGCGCTCGCATTGTCTCTATGCCGAGTTGGCGGCGGAAACCGGTCTCGTGGGCACGATCCTGTTTCTCGCCATCGTCGGCACGTTGTCGGCGCGCTTGTGGCGGCTGCGCTCGCAACTGCAGCGCGCCAAACCGGAGCTGGCCAACCTGGCCATCGGCTTCTGGCTCGGCCTCTTCGGCTATCTCGGGACGGCAATTTTCCTGCAGCTCTCCTTCCAGCGTTACTTCTGGCTCTACCTCGCCTTGGCGGGCGCCGCGGTGCAGCTCCTCGAAAATGCGCGCCACGAGCTCGCCACAGACCGCTCCTCGCCCACCATCTGATGTAACCTGAAGCCTCCATTTCACGTTGGGACAGGCACGGCCCGGTGCGTCTTCCACCCACCGGCCCAAGCACTTGCTCGAGGAGGCTCCCCGCATGGCTCGCGATGCTTGTATTTCCACGCTCGCCCGGTCTGGTCTTCGATTCCCGGCGCGACCCGCCCGCCCCCACGTCGTTGTCGCTCTCACGTTAGCGGTGCAAGCGCTCGCGGCGTCCTTTGCCGCGGCGCAGCCCGGCTCGCCAGCGGCGCCTGCATGGGTCGAGCGCAGCAATGAGAATGCCCAAGGGCTGATGGCGGTCTTCGCACGCTTCAATCCCGAGATGGCGGGTTTCTTCGGTATGCCGGGCCTCGACGAGCAGATCATGGACCTCATGCCGGGGTTCGACGAGCGCCGTTTGGCGGCCGTGCGCGAGGCGATGCAGGTGCTGCAAGCGAAGCTCACGACCGAAGGCGATCCGGCGGTGAAGCAAGACCTCGAGATCCTGATCAAAGCGGCTAACGAGGACATCGAAGGCACGGAGCTCAACAATCGCCTGACGGTGCCATTCTTCAGCGTGTCGAGCACGGTGTTTCAGGGCCTGCGCGCGCTGTTGGACGATCAGGTGCCGGCCGAGCGGCGCAAGGCAGCCATCGTGCGGTTGCGGCGTTACGCCGGCGCTGAGAAGGGTCATCAGCCCCTCGCCGAGCTGGCGGAGGCGCGCATTCGCTCGCGACTGCAAGTGCCGGGACTCCTGGCGCCGATCAAGGACGAGATCGAGCGCGAGCTCGGCAACAGCGCCGCCTACATCCAGGGGATCGAGGAGCTGTTCCAGCAACATGGAGTCGGTGGCTACGAGAAGTCCTACAAGGAGCTGGCGGAGCAGCTCACTGCCTACGACGAGTTCATTCGCACCGAGGTTCTGCCGCGGGCGCGCACCGATTTCCGCCAGCCGCGCGAGCTGTACGCTTTCAATCTGAAGAGCGTCGGTGTCGACATGCCGGTGGACGAGCTCACAAGCCGCGCGCAGGTGGCGTTCGCCGAGATCCAGGTCCAAATGCAGACGCTGGCGCCGCTGGTGGCGAAGGAAAAAGGTTGGAATCTGCAAGATTACCGTGCGGTGATTCGCGAGCTGAAGAAGCAGCAGCTGGTGGGCGAAGCGATCCTCCCGCTCTACGAGGCTCGCATCCGCGAGATCGAAGAGATCATTCGCGCCGAGGGCATCGTGACGCTCCCGTCGCGCGACATGCGCATCCAGCTGGCGAGCGAGGCCGAAAGCGCCGCGATTCCGGCACCCAACATGCGGCCGCCGCGCTTGATCGGCAACACCGGCGAAATGGGTACGTTCGTGCTGCCGCTTCGCATTCCCGCCAAACCGGGGGAGGGGCAGCTCACCTTCGACGACTTCACCCACGAAGCCGCGTCCTGGACCTTGACGGCGCACGAAGGCCGCCCGGGCCACGAGCTGCAGTTCGCGTCCATCATCGAGAAGGGCGTGTCGCTGGCGCGGGTGCTGTTCGCGTTCAACAGCGTCAACGTCGAAGGCTGGGGACTCTACGCCGAATCAGAGTTGCAGCCATACGAGCCGCTCGAGGGGCAGCTCATCACGTTGCAAAGCCGTCTGATGCGCGCGGCGCGCGCTTTCCTCGACCCGGGTTTGCAGCTGGGCGACATCACGCGTGAACAGGCCACCCGTATTTTGCGCGAGGACGTCGGACTTTCGGAGGCCATGGCGTTGCAAGAAGTGCAGCGCTACACGTTCCTGGCCCCGGCTCAGGCGACAGCCTACTTCGTCGGCTACAACCGGTTGCTGGAAACACGCGGCTTGACCGAGCGTGCGCTCGGCGACCGTTTCGACCGCAAGGCGTTCAACGACTTCGTGCTGGCGCAGGGACTGCTACCGCCCGCCCTCTTGCGCCGTGCAGTTCTGGAGGAGTTCGTACCGTCGCAGACGGCGAGCCGGTAGCTGCGCCGGCAGCCGTGATTCTCGCCTTCCGGCGGACGCTCCTCGCGCGCGCTCCTGCGCGCTCGATCGCTCGGCACGAGCGCTGCTCGGGCCTCCTGCCCTCGCGGACGCGCTCGTGACGCCGCCGGAAGGCGAGAATCACGGCTGCCGGTCGTTGCGTCAGCCGTCGATGCGGGCGCCTAGGCCGGCGATTTGCCAGAGCGTGAGCGGGCCGGAGACGGTGCTCGGGTCGAAGGTCGCGCCGCGTTCTTCGGCTTGGTGCTGTTTCCAGGCTTTGTGCTGGGCCTCGTCGAGCTCGATCTTTTCGACCACGCCTTCGACGACGGCATGGCTGCCCTTGGCGCTCACGGGAAAGACGATTTCGCCGTCGGTTACTTTGACGCGCAGCGTGGCGTCGCCATCGGCCAGCTCCATCCAACAGCCGCGGCGCTGACACACCTCGTGCACGGTGCCGGCGACCTGCACGATCTTGCCCTCGTAGTCTGCCGGTTGCGCCAAAATCGCGCCGATGGCGGTCGTCTTCTGCAGGACGACTCCCGCGCCGTAGTTGCCCTTCGGATCGGCCTTGTGCAGCGCCGCATCTTCGGGACTGGGAGAACCTGGCGCTGCCGCATGGCCGTGCGCCGCCTCGGACACCGCAGCCTGGTCGTGTGCCGACTCGGATGCTTGTGTCTGTTCGGCGGCTTGCTGTTCCGCCGCCTTCTGGCAACCGGCGAAAGCAAAGAGCGCGCAGGCGAGAAACGTGAGAGTTCGTCGAGTCATGGAGTTCCTTTCTTGCGCGCGATCCACTCTATCGCCTGAGCCACGAGTGGGTCGCGCCGATCTTTGGCATGGAGCCCTGATTGTTGAAGAGGTCCTCGAGCGCCGGCAGTGCCAGGCACAGATTTTTCGCATCGGCCGGCGCGTCGGTGAAGGTGACCGTCACGTTCACGCACGAGCTGTCGAAGATCTCGTCGCCATCGGTGTCGATGGGGATCGCGGTCGTGTCGCCGGCGAGCGTGGCGAGAACGGCGTTGTTGTGGCGAATGAAACCGGTGATGTCGGCGATCTCATTGCCTTCGATATCGAACCTGAAATTGTTGGCGCTCAGGCTGATCTCCCACGGCGGTGAAGTTGGATTGCGTGTGGCGCCGAAGCCGAACGTGACGCTCGCCGAATGCGTGAGCCCAGATTCCAGATCGGCCAGCATCGCGAGCTCGAAACGGACGACGAAGTCTTCGCTGCTGTCGTAGATCTGCACCAGCAAGTTGGCACTGCCGGCCGCAGCCTCGACGCTGACCGCGAGGAGAACGGATCCGAGGTAGGCAGCGCCCGCATCGCTTGGATCGTTGGCTGCAGGGTTGCCGAGCTGGAACGACACCAGCTCGCCTGACGAATCGAATGTCGCCGCGAGGTCCAGCCGGACCAGAACCGGCAGTGGTCCGGTGTCTTCCGCGGTCGCCGCGATCTCGAGGAGGACGCTCGCCGGCAGATCATCGGCCGGATCGGGCGTGCCGCGGTCGTCGATTTCGAGGTGCAGAATGCGGAACTCGCCGCGGATGGGCACCGGAACGCCCGCAGGGTCGTTGACCGTGATGTCGTCGTCCAAACCGAAACGGAAGATGTAGCCGTCGGACGGGTTGCCGGGATCGGCGAGCGTCCAGCGGGGGAAGGTTCCCGTGGTGTTGCTCAGATCCCGATCATAGGTGCCGAATTCGGCTTGCACCACCGTCCGTTGTGGCCCCTCGATCTTGCGCAGCAGGTCACGCACGGCGCGGCTCACGCCGGGAGGCTGCGGCAGCACGTAGGCCGCGCTCGGCAGAGACAGTGCGCCCAGGATCTCCGCCAACGCCGGTGCGCCGATGAGTTGAGTTGCTGGCTCGCTCGCGGCGCCGGCGCGAAAATCAGCCAGCTGTCCGATGCTGCCTTGGATCTGATCTTGGGAGCTGGTTGGGGTCCCGGGCGTTCCAGGGTCGTCCTCACCGCATCCAGACAACATGGATATGATCGCAAGCGCACACCATGTGCTGCGAATTCGTGCACGTTTCCCCATGACGTTCTGCCTCCTTCCACCGACCGACGAGAAGCAATGTCCCCGATCCGCGGGCCTGCGGTCAACGACGGACACGAGTCGATTCATCGCGGGTGTCAGTGTCACTGGAATGCAAACGGGGAGAGCGAGTCGGCTCCGACTCGTTCTCGAACGACCGGGAAGGTCGGCTGAGAGGGATTGGCTGCCCCTGCCGCCACCGGGTTCAGCCGGCGTCGAGCAGGGTCTCGAGCGTTGCCAGCTCATCGCGCAAACCGTGCGGGAGTCTGGTGCCGAACTGGTCGAAATGCTGGCGGATGGAGGGAATCTCCTGCTGCCAAGAAGCGACGTCGACGCGCAGCAACTCCTGCAGATCCGACTTGGGGATGTCGAGTCCGGAGACGTCGATCCCGTCCGCAGTCGGCAGCCGGCCGATGGGCGTTTCCACGGCCAGCGCGCGGCCCTCGCAGCGCTCGAACACCCACTTCAGCACCCGGCTGTTCTCGCCATACCCGGGCCAAAGGAAGCGTCCGCCGGCACCTTTCCGGAACCAGTTCACATAGTAGAGCCGCGGCATCTTGTCGCCCCCCTGGGCGCCGATGCGGAGCCAGTGCGCGAAATAATCGCCCATGTGGTAGCCGCAGAACGGCAGCATCGCCATCGGGTCGCGCCGGAGCTCGCCCACCTTGCCAGCAGCGGCCGCGGTCTTTTCCGAGCTCATGATCGCGCCGAGGAAGGTTCCGTGCTGCCAGCTGCGCGCTTCGGTGACGAGGGGCACGGTGGTGGCGCGCCGGCCGCCGAAGAGAATGGCGCTCAAAGGGACACCCTTTGGGTCTTCCCATTCCGCGGCGATCACCGGGCACTGGTGCGCGGGCGTCGTGAAGCGCGCGTTGGGATGCGCAGCGGTGCGCCCGCAGCCGACGCGCCAGGGCCGGCGCAGCCAGTCGATGACGGCCGGCGGTTCGGAATCGAGCATCTCCTCCCAGTACACGTCCCCGTCGGGAGTGAGCGCGCAGTTGGTGAAGATGCTGTTGGCGTACAAGGTCTCGATCGCATTCGGATTGCTCTTGCGCGACGTTCCCGGAGCGACGCCGAAGAATCCGGCCTCGGGGTTGATGGCGTACAGACGGCCGTCCTCGCCGAACTTCATCCACGCAATGTCGTCGCCGATGGTTTCCACCCTCCAGCCCGCAATCGTGGGGTTCATCAGCGCCAGGTTGGTCTTGCCACAGGCCGAGGGGAACGCGGCGGCGATGTACTTCACGCTTCCTGCGGGATCGGTGAGCTTGAGAATGAGCATGTGCTCGGCGAGCCAGCCCTCGTCGCGCGCCTGGACAGAAGCGATGCGCAATGCATGGCATTTCTTGCCGAGCAACGCATTGCCGCCATACCCCGAACCATACGACCAGATCTCGCGTGTCTCGGGAAAGTGCGAGATGTACTTGTTCTGGATGTCGTTTGGCCACGGGAGATCGGCCTTCTTGGCGTCGCCGAGCGGGTAGCCGACGGAATGGATACCGCGCACGAAATCGCCGTTCGTGCCGAGGACCTCGAGAACGCGCGTTCCCACCCGCGTCATGATGTGCATGTTGGCGACGACGTAGGCCGAGTCGCTGACCATGACGCCGATCTTGGCGATGGGGGAACCCACGGGACCCATCGAGTAGGGAATGACGTACATCGTGCGGCCGATCATGGCGCCGTCGTATAACTTGCCCAATAGTGCTTTCATCTCCTGGGGATCCGCCCAATTGTTGGTCGGACCGGCGTCGTCCTTGCGCGCCGAACAAATGAACGTGCGATCCTCGACCCGCGCAACGTCGGCGGGATCGGACCGCACCAGGATGCTGTTGGCGCGCTTGTCCGGGGCGAGCCACATGGCGGTGCCGGTGCCGACGAGCAGGTGCAGCATCTCCTGGTACTCGCGGCTCGAGCCATCGCACCAATGGACGGTGTCGGGCCGGAGCAGGCGCGCCATCTCGCCGATCCAGGCCAGAAGTTGGGGGTTGCCCGTGTGAGACGAGACCGCGTGTGTGGTGCTCATTGGCTTCCTTGGGTCGAGTGGACCACCACCCGCAAAAGGAGCCGTGTTTGGCTTCGGGTGGGCCGAGGGCACTTGGACATCCGGAGGCTACGCGTCCGGGTCATGTGCCGCAAGCCGAAGGGGTGCGTCGGAGCGTCCAGACCGGGCCCCGGGGAGGGTACGAAAGCAGCTGCTCGTTGAACGGGACTCGCTATTTGTTTAGGTCCTTTCCAGGGGGCCAGAGAAGCGTCGCCACGTCCTTGCATCGCATGCGCACGTAGAGGCTCTTCAGTGGTCCGAGCTCTGCGCCTACCTCGCGCAGTCGGGGGGAACGGTAGACCGCGATCGGCTCAGGGGGAATCGAGGCCGAGCCGGAAGTGCCGCACGAGGACGTACTCGGCCAGGGCTTTGTGCGACAAGGCTTCGAGCAGGTAGACCTCGAAGCCGCAGAAGGCCCGCGAAAAATGTGGCGAAGTCGGATGAACCTTGGCCATGACGAAGACCGGCTGGTTGTCGGCAGTCTCGGGATAGAAAAAGCCGTCGTCAGGCCTTTCGGGCAATCCGCTCACGTAGCCGTAGAGTGGCACCGAAATGCCGTCGAGCGGCACCAGCGGCGGATTCTGGTTTGCCAGCGCATTGGGCATGTTGTAGATCTCGATGTTCGTGCGCGCGCCTGTTCCTGCCTGCGACCAGGCCGAGGAGACGCGCAAGCTCGGCGCACCCCAATGGCCGACACGATCCACGAGGACGAAAGTGTGCGCATGCAGCTGCGGCGAGGCGCTCTCCGAGCTTCCGGCTTCGATGGTCTCGCCGTTTCGAAGCGCCACGAAGTCGGTGGCGGCGAGGGTGACCGCATGGCGGTGTTCGAGTACGGGAGTCGTCATGTAGGTGTGCTCGACGGGAACGAAGGCCTCGACGTCGGCGCTCGCGATCGCCAGCTGGTGGGAATGTGCGCCATCCGTGCTCGAATCGGTGTACTGCGAATCGACCCCGGCACTTTCGTGGCGCTCGAGGGCGCGCGCGAAGTGATCTCGGTGCCAGCGCGGACTCTCGGTCGCCGAACCGACGTCGAACATCTCGATTCCCATCTTGTAGAGCAGGCTGGTCGTGCCGACGGAATCGATCCCGGGTGGGTGCGGCTCGATGGGGTCGTTCCAGTTGGTGATGTTGACCGGATCGGCCTCCTGGCCCGCAACGCGCTCCTCGGGCCACAGCTGCCGCGCCGTCCGAAAGCCGTTGATCCACATGCTCCCGCCATTCGCCAGGTAGATGTTGATGTAGTTGAAACCCTTCGCAGCATTCTGGTTGCGTGCCGGCACCGGGTCGAAGAACAGCGCGGTGCGCCGCAACGCCGAGCTGCCAGTGCGACCGCTACGATTGCTCCACACGATGGCCCGGTAGTCGAACACCTTGTGGATGGGGGGCGGCTCGAAGCGATTGGCCAGCACGTCGTAAACGTCGAGACTGGTGTCGAACTCGAAGCCCGCCGCGGCCGCCACCTCGCTCAGGACTTGCAGCCAGCGCGTTCTCTCCCGCGATTCCTGGTCGCTGTCGGTTTGGAAGTCGGTGTCGTCCACCCACAGGAGAGAGCGGGACAAGGTCACCGTGTGCGCCGTGAGCTCGTAGGTCGCGTCGGTGATCGACTCGGCGTTGTCGCGCACTTGCAGGCTGAAACGATGCGACCCGGTGCTGAACGAACGGTTCGGCGCCGAGGTATTGCTGGCGCTCCAGCTCGACCACTCCTGGTCGTCGTCGAGGTTGCGGATGTCCCAGCCGTAGCGGTAGGCAACGATCTCGCCGCCGTAGGTCGAAGCGTCGGCGCTCCAACGGAAGCGGATTGGCTGCCCGGCGGCGATGTCGAGGCGAATCGGGCGCGAACCACCGACGAAGTTCTGCGTCCCGAGAAACTCTTCGCGTACCGTGAGCACGGGGCCGATGTTCCCCTTCACGCGCACGCGGCAAACATTGTTCTTGCCGCTGGTCTGGTAGTCGAACACCGGTGTGATGGCACCGGCCTCGTCCATGGCCTGCACCGCGAACAGGTAGTAGCCGGCTCCGACGTAATCGCCGATGCGTGCCAGGCCCGAAATGACCGCGCGCGTGCCAGAGCCGTCGAGGGTGGCCCAGGCCTTCCATGCACTCCAATCATAGCGTTCCGGCAAGACATACAACGATTCCGGAAAACTGACGAACTTGTCCCCTGGGCCCGTGATGGACACCGTGGTGCGGATGATCACATAGCGCGAGGCAACGGGGTCGATGCTGTTGGATGCATCCACCGGATCTTCGCCGTCCCAGTTGAAAACGATGACCGGCGGGCCTTCGAACTCCGCGTTCTGACCGGCTCGGACCGGCGGCAACAGTCGCACCGTGGGCGCGATGTTCGTGGAGTTGAAGGAGCGATAGTCGGGCGTGGGGTCGAGAATGCCCTCGTTGTCCACGGCGCGCACGAAGAACGTGTGCCAGCGTTCGAAGCGCGTTTCGCGCACGGCGGTGCCGTCTTCGCCCGGATCGGGACGTGGTTCGCGGCGCAGGGTGTCGGCAAGCGTGATGAAGATGGAATCCGTCGACGCGGTTCCGGTCCAACGTGGATCGTCCGGAGCGGGGACCTCGACGATGACGCGCGTCGAGTCATCCGCGCCGGCGCCGATGTGCCCGCGGGCGGGAGGGTGGTCGATCATGATGAAATCGAAATGGTCGATGGTGCCGTCGCGATCCGACCCGGACCAGAACAGCTGGACGCGGTAATGGGTGGCGTCCGTGGAGTCCGGCGGTCCGCTCGCAAGCACGGTCTCCGGTGCCTGATTCGGCCGCAGTTTCTCCACCCCGAGTTCGTTGTCGCCGCAACCCACGAGGGTGAGCGCGGCGGCAGCCCAGCCGAGTTTCCACAGCCTCATGAGATTGGCGACTCCTCGAGCCGGTGAAGTGGGGCTCGTGGGCCGCGGGGCGCTCGCGTCCCTCGCGCATCGAGCCGTGGCAAAGATAGGAAGGTCCCGGGCCAAGGTCAAACGGGCAGGCGAAGGTGACAAGCGCGTCGCCGCACCCCAGCCGCCATCACGCCGGCATGGCGCTCCAGTCACCAGCCGGAGATGACCGATCAATCGGACGCGTCGGCGAGTGGCGGACAGGTACAGAAAAGATTGCGGTCGCCGTAGGAGTTGTCGATGCGCCCGACATGGGGCCAGAACTTGAAATCGGCGAGCCATGAGGCGGGGTACGCCGCCTGGACGCGAGTGTAAGGGTGCGGCCAGTCGGCGCGCAGGACTAGGGCGGCGGTGTGCGGCGCGTTCTTGAGCGGATTGTCGCCCCGATCCATGGCGCCGGTCTCGATGGCCGCGATTTCGGCACGGATCGACAGCATGGCGTCGCAGAAACGGTCGAGCTCGGCCTTCGATTCGCTCTCGGTGGGCTCGATCATGAGCGTGCCGGGCACGGGGAAGCTCATCGTCGGCGCGTGGAAGCCGTAATCCATGAGTCGTTTGGCGACATCGTCGCTCTTGATGCCGGCGCTCTTGTCGAACGGACGCAAATCGAGGATGAACTCGTGGGCGACTCTGCCGTTCTTGCCGGTGAAGAGCAGATCGTAAGCGCCGGCGAGGCGTTGCGCCATGTAGTTGGCGTTGAGAATCGCAACCTGCGTGGCGCGTTCGAGACCCGCGGCTCCCATCATGGCGATGTAGGCGTAGGAGATCGTGAGGATGGCGGGGCTGCCGTACGGCGCCGCCGCGATGGCGCCGATGGCGCGCGAGCCCGCGCTCTCGGGCTGCACGACCGGATGCCCGGGCAGGAACGGCGCCAAATGTGCCGCCACGCCAATCGGGCCCATGCCAGGGCCGCCGCCGCCATGCGGAATGCAGAAAGTCTTGTGCAGGTTGAGGTGGCAGACGTCGGCGCCGATGTCCGCAGGGCGCACCAGGCACACCAGGGCGTTCATGTTGGCGCCATCCATGTACACCTGGCCGCCGGCGGCGTGCACGAGATCGCAGACGCTCGGGATCTCCGCTTCGAAGACTCCGTGCGTCGATGGATAGGTGACCATGATGGCGCCCAAGGCGTCACGGTGCAGCGCGATCTTGGCGCGCAGATCGGCGAGATCGATGTTGCCCTGCGGGTCGCAGGCCACGTTCACCACCCGGAAACCGGCGACGATGGCGCTCGCGGGATTGGTGCCGTGCGCCGACACCGGGATGAGACAGATGTCGCGTTGCGCCTCGCCGCGCGAGCGATGGTAGGCGCGGATGACGAGAAGGCCACAGAACTCGCCTTGGGAGCCTGCATTGGGTTGCAGCGACACCGCCGGGAATCCGGTGATGACGCCGAGCTGGCGTTCGAGTCGCTGGAAAAGTTCCGTGTAGCCACGGGTTTGCTCGGGGGGCGCGAACGGATGCACAGCGGCGAATTCCGGCCATGTCATCGGTTGCATCTCGGTGGTGGCATTCAACTTCATGGTGCAGGATCCGAGCGGGATCATGGACGTGGTGAGCGACAGATCGCGCGATTGCAAGCGCGTCAGATAGCGCAGCATCTCGGTCTCGCTATGGTAGTGCTGGAAAACGGCATGGCCGAGGAATGGGCTCTGGCGCTGGAACGCGGCGTCGACGCCAATGCCGTCTGGATTGAGCAGCGCGTCGATGTCGATGTGTGGGTCGCTCACGCCGGCAGCGGCGGCGAAGGCGGCGAGGATTTCGCGCACGACCTCGCGCGTGGTGGTTTCGTCGAGGGCGATGCCGACGGAACCGTAATCGAACAGGCGTAAATTGATGCGACGGGCGGCGGCTTCGGCGAGCACTTTGCGTGCACTGCCGGCGCCGAGACGCACGTGCAGCGTGTCGAAGAACGGCTCGTCGCTCACTTCGTGGCCGAGGCGCGCGAGACCTGCCGCGAGCACGCGCGCGCAGGCATGCACGCGCATGGCGATGCGCCGCAGGCCTTCGGGCCCGTGGTACACCGCGTACATGCTGGCGACGATGGCGGGCAAAGCCTGTGCGGTGCAAATGTTGCTGGTGGCGGTCTCGCGCCGGATGTGTTGTTCACGCGTCTGCAGCGTCAAACGGTAGCCGAGCTTCCCGTGCGCGTCGCGTGACACGCCGACGATGCGCCCGGGCATGCGGCGCACGTACTTCTCGTGCGTGGCGATGAAGGCGGCATGCGGGCCGCCGGCGCCGAGCGGCATGCCGAAGCGCTGCGCCGAACCGACGGCGATGTCGGCACCGAACTCCCCCGGCGGGCGCAGCAGGACCAGGGCGAGGAGGTCGGTGGCGACGACCGCGAGCGCGCCCTTCGCGTGCAGCTCGGCGATGGGGTCCGCGTAATCGACGATGCAGCCTTGGGTGTTCGGGTATTGCATGAGCGCGCCGGAGAGTTCGGATGCGGATCGCCCCACCTCGTCCATGTTGCCGACGACGATGTCGACGCCGAGTGCCTCGGCGCGCGAGCAGAGGACTGCAATCGTCTGCGGATGGCAGTCCTGGGCGACGAAGAAGCGGCGGCGAGTCGATTTGCTGCCGCCGGCGACAGCGTGACACATGGCCATGGCTTCGGCGGCGGCGGTGGCTTCATCGAGGAGGGACGCGTTGGCCAACGGCAGGGCGGTGAGATCTGCCACCATGGTTTGGAAATTGAGCAGCGCCTCGAGTCGTCCCTGGGAGATCTCCGCCTGGTAGGGCGTGTATTGCGTGTACCAGCCGGGGTTCTCCAGCACGTTGCGCAGGATGATCGGCGGCGTGATCGTTCCCGAGTATCCCACGCCCAAGCAGGAGACGAAAACCTGATTGCGGGCCGCGAGATCTCGCAGATCCAGGTGCATCGCTTGTTCGCCACAGGCGGGTTCGAGCGCCAGTGCTTCGCCGAGGCGGATCGAATCGGGGATGGTGTCGCGCATCAGATCGTCGAGCGACGTACACCCGAGAGTGGCGAGCATCGCGGCGATTTCAGTCTCACACGGCCCGATATGTCGCGGGGCGAAGGCATCGGAGGCATCGAGGATGGAAGGCGCACGCGGGGCCGCGCCGGCAGTGGAGTCGGAAAGGGCAGTCGGTGTTTTTCTCATGGACGCGGAGCGTTTCTCGCTTGCAGTTCATGGGTTGAGCGGCGCGACGCTCTGCAGGGAGGCCGACGGCCGCACCAGCGCCGCGAAGACAGCAACACTATATAACGGCGGCGCTGGTGCCAGCAAGGCTGCCGGCTGTCGGACGCACGACCGCATCCGGGCCAACGATCACGGCTCCGGCGGGTCCGGGCGTTGGCGCGGCTGGGCGTTGAGCGTCCAATCGTACTCGAGACGTTCGGATTCGATCGGCGCGTCGGACCGCAACCATTCCTGAATCCGAGGCTCGGCCACGTATGGCGCCAAATAGGCGCGCAGCGGGCCGCGGGTGGCGAAATCGTCGCGGAACCAATCGAAGATCTTGGACAGGCGCATCTTGTTTTCAGCCGGCAGAAACAGGTTCCGCTGCGGGTCATTGATGAATGCACGCGCCTGTGCGTCGAGTTGTGCTTCCAGTGTCGCGGCACGATAGGCCTGGGGGCGCAGCTTCGGGCAACTGGTGGAGGCGCAGACGATGGCGAAGTGGATGCGCGGTTCTTGGAAACGCTTGCGTAAGATCTCGTGCTCGATCTCGTCCAGGGTTCGTTTCTTGCCTGCGACCTCGAACTTCCAGAACTTGAACAACTTGCCGCGCCCGAGGACGGGCTCCGGCGACTCGCCGGTGAGAATGGCCCACACGAGCCCTGCGTTGTAGGCGTTGATCCAGAAGGCGAGCTGCTCATCGCGTGGCCACGCGTCCGGTTCAGCGGCAGCCAGACGGTGGAGGTAACCGCGGAGGGACGCGGGCCGCACATCATCTGCCAATCGCCTCACCGCTTCCTCTCGTTGCTGGATGTCGCGATAGGCGACCCGGCCTTGCGGATCGACGTGGTCCCGCAATAGTTGGTCCCACTCGGCGTGATCGAAAGCCGGGATTGGGGCCACGGATACGCGAGGTGGGTTCGCCGGTGCCGCACGGGGCCCCAGGCCGAATGCCACGAGCGCCATCATGCCCACCGCTGCGCGTCGGCGCAGACGCCAGAGCGTGGCCAGGATCTTCGTTCCGGCACGGATCGAACCCGAGATCGTGCCGCTGATCTTCGACCGGCCGATTCGCCTCCGGTAACGCACGGGGACTTCGATGACGCGCACACCCATCTGCAAGGCACGGATCTGCATTTCGATCGTCCAGCCGAAATCGCGATCCTCGAGACGCATGGCTTCGAGTGTGCGGAAACGTACGGCCCGGAATGGACCGAGGTCAGTGTAACGGAAACCAAAGCGGGCATGGATGAGGCGAGTCGCGAGCCAGTTGCCGAAGCGCGCCTGCGGCAGCAGCGCGCCACGTTCGCTTCGGCCAAGGGCCCGCGCGCCGATCACCAGATCGTGCGTGCCATCCAGAAGTGGTTGCAGGAGCGCCGGCAAGTCCTGCGTGTCGTCGCTGCGATCGGCGTCCATGAACACGACGATCTCGGGGGCGCGGTCGCGCAGATCGGCGAGCGCGCGCAGGCAAGCGGCGCCGTAACCGCGGCGTGGCTCGCTCAGAACCGTTGCACCGGCGCGCCGGGCGATCGCTGGCGTGTCATCGCGGCAACCATTGTCGACGACGATGATCTCGTCAAACAACGGTGGCGACGTGGAACGTTGCACGCGGGCGAGATCGGCGAGGACGAACGGCAGCGCATCTTCTTCGTCGAGGGCTGGAATGATCAGGACGATGCGTGGGTTGCCGGTCATCGCTCTCCATCCAGCGACTCGAAGCACCGGCGACACGGAATGTGCCGGTTGTGCCGCGAGGTCGAGGCTCGTCTCGATCTCGACGAGGCGAACGGTTCATCTGGTTTCAAGATAGTCCGGGCTGACTGCTGGGTCGAGTCGTGGGACGTTTCCACGTTCGGAGCGCACTCATGGACAAGCCGAGCGGGGGGACGATCTCGAGCACGCGCGGCAGCCAGTGCGTGGGCGCGAGTGGCCCGAAGCTCCAGAGCGGCAAGAGAAAGAGATAGGCGAGGATGACGCTGCCGCTCCAGAGAAACAGGAAGGGCGAGGGCGCAAGCGGCAAGAAGGCCACGGCCCACAGCAGGTACCACGGGTGGATCGTGGGGGAGAGCAAGAGCGCGGCGCAGAAGAGAAGCTGCGTGGCGCGCTCGAGCGCAACTCGACGGCGGAGCAGAGCGACGAGCACCGCTAGCAGCAGCAATGCAGCCATGCTTTTCGCCACCGTGAGAGATCCAGTCAGCGCGACAAGCGGAGCGAACAAGAGATCGTTGAAGCGCCATTGCGCCGCGTACAACTCCAACGAAGAGAATAGGTGCGTGCCGGCGTCGATGTATGGGAGCGTGAACGCGACGACGAGAGTCGCGAATGCGAGCAGCTGCCAGAGGCGAGGCCGGCGCGCGCGCCAGAGCAACGGAGCGGCCAACACACCCGCGTACTTGATGGCGACACATGCCGCGAGTGCGCACCACGCGAGGGCCGGTCGCCTTCCGATCCAAAGAACCGCGGCGACCAAGGGCAGGATCGCCAAGGGTTCCAGGTGGCCGCTCCCAGCCACTTCGACAACAACCAGCGGGTTCCACGCGTAAAGCGCCAGGCGTGAGGGTGGCGCGCCGCGCGCACGCAACGCCATGGCCAGCAACAGCACCAAGCCGATGTCGATGGCGGCGAAGACCGACTTGAAGACTATGACTCCGCCGAGGTGCGCCAAGCCACGGAAGAAAAGTTGCGCCAGGGGCGGATAGATCGCAGTCGCCTCCGGGTGATTGATCCGCTCCCAATCGGCATCGCGCAACGCCTCGAGCCCAGGGTCCGTGGGCGCGTGCATGTAAGGGTTCGCTCCCGCCGACTGCACTCGCCCCTCCCACACGTAGCGGTAGATGTCGTCGGAAAGCATGGGTGGCAGCGGCAAGAGCAGGGCGCGATAGATGCTGGCGGCGAGGACGATGACGCCGAAGCCGGCGCGCGTTCGCGATGCACCCCAGCAGGCGGCGAAGGCGACGGCGTAGCAAGCGAGGAACGCGCCGAAGTGTTCGTCCCACGGAGAAGCGAGCACCATCCCGACGTAGGCCGCGAGGGCTCCGACGCCGTAGGCGCCGAGAGTCCACGGATGTCGAAAAACGCGTCGCACGGGATCGGCCTGGAGAATGTTGGTGACGCTGTTCACGGCTCAGGAAGATGCCCAGCGCGTTGTCGCGCCGGCTTCGAGCCAACGCCGGAGCGCTGGCAGCGCCATCTGCAGAAGACCCGAGCAGAAGAAGATCAAGAACGGCAGATCGCCCAGCATGGTGAGCCCGGTGCCGAACACTTTCCACAGCACGAGATAGAGGACGATGGCGATCTCGGCGATGGCGATCGCGGCGCCAGGCGAACGGTAGCTCGCCGGGGGGACGGGGCGGCGGCTCGCGGCAGCGCGATCGGGCGGCACGGTTGCCCACCCCTGCTTCGGCGTGCGTTCGAAGGTGAGATCGCCGCCACAGAGACCTTCGAGCACGGCGCGTGTGTTGCTGACCGCGAGACCGGCACCGAGGGTCATGGCGGCGATGCAACGTCCGAGCAACCGCCACACTGAACCGGTGTGTCCCGCATGGCGCTGGGCGGCGGCGTAGAACACGATCAACGGGAGCGTGCCGAGAGCGAGCAGTTCGATCTCGCCGGGCAGGAAACCCAGGAACGCGTGCGCGGGGGCGAAAACTCGCGCCGGCGTGCGCAGCAGTGCCAATCCCAAGAGCAGGGGATAAGCGCCGTAGCACGTGAGGTGCAAGAAGGCCTCGACCTTGCGCGTCCACGGCAACGGCGCGCGCAGGATGCGCGGCAAGAGCTTGCGCGCCACCTGCACGCCGCCTTTGGTCCAGCGGCCTTGTTGGGCGCGGAAGCTGTTGGCGTCGGCGGGAACTTCGCCCGGGACGACGAGATCGTGCAAGTAGGCCACGCGCCAACCATGCATCTGCATGCGCACGCTGAGATCGAGATCTTCGGTCACCGTGTCGCTCGACCAGCCGCCAGCATCGAACACGGCCTGGCGGCGCAACACGCCACACGTGCCGTTGAAGCTGAGGAAACAGCCGGCCGCGTCGCGCGCCGTCTGTTCGATGATGAAATGGCCATCGAGAAGAATCGACTGCATGCGTGTCAGCCACGACGCTTCACGATTCAAGTGTCCCCAACGTGCCTGCACCACTCCGACCCCAGGTTGCAGGAGATGCGGCACACTCCGCCGCAGGAAGTCGCGCGGCGGCACGAAGTCGGCATCGAAGATCGCCAGCACTTCGCCGCGCGCACGATCCAATCCGGCAGCGAGCGCGCCGGCCTTGAATCCTCGGCGTGATTCTCGATGCAGGAACTGCACGTCGAAGCCGCGACGACGCAGCACGGCGGCGCAACGCCGGGTGAGCCGCGTGGTGCAATCGGTCGAGTCGTCGAGGATCTGAATCTGCAAACGATCGCGCGGGTAGTCGAGCCACGCCACGGCTTCGAGGAGCCGGCGGGCGACGAAGCGTTCGTTGTAGAGTGGCAGCTGCACGCTCACGACCGGCCATTCGACGGGGTCCGGTGCCGTCCGCCGGTGCCGCAGTGCGCGCAAGGCAATCGCGAGCAGAACAATGCGATAGGACCCGTAGAGGACGAGCAGCGCGCAGACGGCATAGTAGAGCGATGCCAGCGTCGCACGCGCCCATTCCATCACAGCCTCCTTCACCGAGGCCGTGCCGACAGCCTCCCGATCGTCGTCGACACGCCGGTGCAATCGAAGGGATCACGGCCGCAGGATGCTTCCAGACCGCGCGGCCCGCCGTCAGCGACCGCCGGGCGATGGTAGAGGCATAGTTCCAGCACGGTCAATCGCGCCGGCCGGTGCTTGCCTGGCACCACAGGGCATCCTAGAATAAGCGCCACATTTTCCGCTTTCAGGCCGATGGCCATCGGATGCCTGGCTCGCAGCCGGGCCGCGTGGGAGGCACGTTCCGCATGAGTTCGATCGTCAGCCGTTCCGGAGAAACCAAGTCTTCTCCCTCGTTGTATGAAAGCTCCATGCGTCTCTTCCTCGAGACCACCAAGCTGCTGAAGCTCGATCCACGAGTGGCGTTGGAGCTTTCGGAGCCTCACCACGAGATCATGTTCACCATCACGGTGGACATCAACAACCGGCTGATCGAGTTCACGCCGGAAGAGTATGCGCAGCGAGGCAAAGACTTCGAAGACCTTCTCGAGAGTCACCTCGACCCGAAGTACTACAAGATCCTGGCGAGCGGCAACGTCTCGTTCCAGCCGCGCGTCCTCGCTTCCAGCGACGCGTCCATTCGCGGTGGCGTCATCCGCCTGTTCGGCCGGCTGTATCACGTGCGCGCCCGTCAGCCCGAGCAACTGCGTTGCTATCGGGTGCAGCACAACAACATCCGTGGTCCCTACAAGGGTGGCATCCGCTACCACCACGAAGTGAGCCTGGATCTGTTCAAGTTGCTGGCAGCGGAAATGACCTGGAAAACCGCCATCAGCGACATTCCGTTCGGTGGCGGCAAGGGTGGCATTCGCATGGATCCGCGCAACTATTCCCCCGACGAGATCGAACGCATTTCGTCACGATTCATGTACAAGCTCAAGCCGTTCATCGGCCCCAATCGCGACATTCCAGCGCCGGATGTAGGCACGAACTCGGTGATCATGGGGCACTTCTTCCGCCAGTACTCCGACGGTGAGTCCGCGTACCACACCTTGCGCGGCGTGGTGACCGGGAAGGACGCGCGTATCTGGGGCAGCGAGGGGCGCGAGATGGCCACGGGACGCGGTCTGTTCTACTGCATCGAGGAGTGGTTGCGGCACCGACAAT
Organism: uncultured bacterium; assembly: GCA_964567755.1. Lineage (GTDB taxonomy): Bacteria > Krumholzibacteriota > Krumholzibacteriia > DASRJW01. The sequence goes on along the minus strand of CAZMNW010000065.1, from coordinate 29,387 downwards.
CCCCGGGGCCGGACCAGCTCATCGCGCCGGAAAAAGTGTCGTGGAAGGACGTGGACTTCATCGTTCAGGGGTACGGCAACGTCGGCTCGGCTTTTTCCCGCATCGCCGTGCAGCGGGGGGCGAAGCTGGTGGCGGCCAACGATCGCGACGGCACCATCTACAACCCCGGCGGCATCGATCCCGAAGATTTGCAAGAGCACGTGGCGTCGGCGACGAACGTCAAGCACAGCGTCGAAGGTTACCCGAAAGCGCACGGCATCGCGCTCGACGAGTTCTGGCGGCTCAATGCCTTCCTGTTCGTGCCGGCAGCGCTGGGCGGCGTCATTACCGCCGAGGTTGCCAACAAGTTGCAGGTCAAGCTAGTGGCCGAGGGCGCGAACGGGCCATGCACGATCGAAGGCGAAGAGGCGCTCAAGGAGCGGGGCATCGAGATCATCCCCGACATCATTGCCAACGCCGGCGGGGTGATCGTGAGCTACTACGAGTGGTTGCAGAACAATCGCCAGGAGCATTGGAGCGAGACGAAGGTCAACGAGCGGCTCTCTGACGCGATCAAGTCCAACTACAACATCATCCTCGACATTGCCGGCAACCGGCCACGGCGGACGTCAGCGTTCAACTCGGCGCAATACACCACCGGCAAGACGCACGACATGCGCATGGCCGCGATGGTTCTGGCGTTGCGCCGACTCGAGGGGCACTACAAGCTCGAGGGATTCTCGCACTGAGGTTGTGGCGGCGGCGGCAGCCGTGACTCGCGTCGAGGCGGACGCTCCTCGCGCGCGCTCCTGCGCGCTCGTCGCTCGGCACGAGCGCTGCTCGGGCATCCTGCCCTCGCGGACGCGCTCGTGACGCCGCCTCGACGCGAGTCACGGCTGCCGCGCAGCAAACCATCTCAGCCCTAGCGATAGAGGCCTTTGACCAGGCTCCAGGTCGATGGGGCGACGGCGACGGTGGCTGGGCATTTGCGCACGACCGATGCGTTCACGTAACAGGATTGGCCCTCGACGCAGATCTGGGTGAAGACGGGATCGTCGCACGCGAGAAGCAAGGGGCACGGGAACTGCGCGTTCGTTGGCGGATGACGGCTCTCGATGCCGAATGTCACATCCGATTCCTCGGCGCCCGCGCGCACCAGGACGGTGTAGAGCAGGAGCACGCCATTCGCTGGCCGATGACACCGAGTGCCGACGACGGTGACGCCTTCGTCGAAGGGGTTGCCGATGCCGAGTAGCTCGTGGTTCAGCACCGGGGATGTTTGCCAGGAAGCCGGAAGACCGGTGAAACGGAACTCGGCGCCTTCGATGCCACAGCGGCTGTCGTCCGACTCACCCAATCTCGCCAGGACATACACGGTGTCGATTGCGCCCGGACTGATCGTGCCCTGACACTCGGTTCCCAATGGGTCGAAGTAAATGCCAATGGTACCCGGACGGTGATTGTCGGCGATGCGCGGGCGCAATGCGCCGCGAAACGGCACGGCCGGGTTTGTCGCGGCAGCCACAAGTGGCGCGTGGATGCCGGGAGCACCATCGCAACGCAGCGCTGTCGTCGAGGTCGGGTTCGGACCGGGCGTGCCGGCTTCGTCCACAACGACCAGGCCGAAGGGACCCGTCACCGCGGCGCTGTCGGCATGGCCGGCCTCGGTGAGCGGATACCAAATGACGCCATGGCCGTTGGTGCAGAAGCGCACGTAGGCTTCCACCGGTGTGCCGGTGACGATGCCTGTCGGGTCATCGCACGTCACATCGAACTCGACGCGGAAGGTGAGCGGCTGCCCTGGGTCCGGCAGATTGGTCACCGCCGATACGGTGGAGTAACGAACCACGGGCCGCGGTTGTCCATCTTCTTGGCGTAGCGCGAGGTCGAAGGAAATGCCGCGGCTCCAATCGCGATCGCTGACGATGGCATCGAAGACGAGGCTGACCCGATTCGAGCCCAGTGTCGGGAGCGTCCAGCTTTCACCCTGCACGTTTTCGATCGCGATCGTGGCCGGCGGCAGCGCGAGCGAGGCGAGCAGGCCGAAGATCGCTGGCATTCCGACGAGGATCCATTGGCCGCCGCGAAGGCACGACAGGCGGTTGGTCGGGCAACGGGAGACTTGGATGGATTGCCGGCTGCGGCGGGCGCGATTGGAGAACATCGGATTCCTCCCCGTGCGAAGCCTCGAAGAGGATTGGGCAGAGGAGGCTCGTGTTCGAGCTCGGGGCTTCGATCCGGGAGCTTGGAACCTGAGGGGCTCTATCCGCCTCGGGGCACCCTATGACGGCTGAATGGTAGTCCTCGCGTATTCCAGGATCAAGCAGACAAGGGCCGCGCCGATCCTGGCCAGGGCCCATTCTGATGCTGCGACTCCCACCGATCCGGCGTCCGGGGACAGAGCCTTCGGGACGTTGCTATACTCGCAGTTGTTCGAGCCACGCCCCGCTTGCAGCCCGTCCGATGCGGAGGAACCCTTGTCGCCGCCGCCCGGGGCACTGCCCGCGCAGCCCCACAACGCCATCGTCTCGGTGACGCTCAACTGCAATGCGCGTTGCCAAATGTGCGATATCTGGCGCAACGACATGCATGGCGAGGCCTCCGCCGAGGTCTTCGCCCGCCTGCCAGCCAGCTTGCGCGACATCAACATCAGCGGTGGGGAGCCGTTTCTGAGAGGCGATCTGCCGGAGATCCTGGCGGCGATCAAACACAGCAACCCGCGCGCACGTCTCGTGATCTCGACCAACGGGTTTCAGCCGGGGAAAACGCAGCGCATGCTGCCGGCGCTTTTGGCAGCCGATCCGCACCTGGCCTTGCGCGTCTCCATCGACGGAATGAACGATACGCACGACACCATTCGCGGCATCCCGGGAGGTTTTGTGAAGTGCGTGCAGACCCTGGAGCTGTGCCGCGATGCCGGGGTGCGTGATCTTGGCATCGGGTTCACGCTCCTCGATGCGAACGTCCACGAGCTGGAGCAAGTGCATCAGTTTGCCGAAAGCCGCGATCTGCAGCTCTCGATCACGGTGGCGCTGGATTCGCCGATTTACTTCGGCAACGACAAAGAAAGCATGCGGCCGCGCGATTCGCATGCCCTGCGTCAGGCCATGTCGCAAGTGATCGCGGTGCAGTATCGCAAATGGGGACTGAAGGAAAACTTCCGCGGTTGGTTCAACAAGACACTGCTCGAGTACCATGAGAGCGCCAAACGACGCTTCCGCTGCGACGGTGGCTCGGGATTCTTCTACATGGATTCCTTCGCCAACATCTATCTTTGTCACATCCTCGATGTCAAGATCGGCAACCTGCGCGAGCAATCGTGGGACGAATTATGGTCGTCGGGCTCGGCGGCGTCGGCGCGCGAGTTCGCCGCGACGTGCGATCGTTGCTGGCTCATCTGCACCAGCAAGTCGCAGATCATGGCCCACAAATGGACCGTCGGTGCCGAAATCCTGCGCGATGGCGTGCGCGCGCGTCTCGGCGGCCGTACCTGAAGGTGCGCTTGCCTCGCGGTACTTGGACCCGCATATTGTCCACATGAACCTCGACTGCCAGCACCGGATGTGGGCGCAGTGCGCCGCGCGGTTCGAGCGTGTGAGTCCACGGCCATGGGGATTGGTCCTTGCCATCGGTGTTTGTCTCCTGGCTTCTGCCCCGCAGGCAGAGCCAAGCAGCCCGGCGCTGCGTCTCGGCGCCGCGGCACCGGAGATTTTTCCGCCGGCCGTGCTGGTTGAGGGTGCGGACCTGGGTGTTGCGGGTGCGCGCGTGGTGACGCCGACCCCACGCATGCAGAAACTTGGGCTGCAGAGCGGGGACTTGGTGGTGGGGTTCGAAGGCAACGCGCTCACAGCAGACGTGTGGACACCGGGGGCCGTGCAGGCCGTCCCGACTCTCACCGTGCTGCGGCATGTGCCGGGAGAGCGACCGCGGTTGCCCCCCGCGGTTCTCGGGCGCCAAACGCTCGACCAGTGGCGACAGCTTCCGGAACCACAGCGGACCCCGATGCGCTTGGCGCGCATGCTCGCCAACCAACTGCGGCTGGTGCAAGACGGTGTCGGTTTGATGCTGCTTCCTGCGGCGCGCAATCAAGACGATGTCGCATGGTTGACGTTCGCCACACCGATGCCCGGGCCGTGGGAGGCGGCGCTGCAAGAGACGCACATCGCCATTGTCGAGCGCGCGAACCTGCCCGCGGCGGAAGGTGGCGAGGCCGAAGCGGCATCACGCCTCCTGTCGCAGCACGACTACGTCGAAGCCTACGAGCGCGCGCAGCGGGCGCTCGTGGAGTATGTGTCAGTGCCCGAGAAGCGCGGACAACGCCAGGCGTTCGACGAGGTGGTCACGGTGTATTTGCGGGCAGCGAGGGGGTTGGAGAGCGAGCGGCGCGAGGTTCAGGCCCCGGGGTCGCGTTTCGCCATCGTCCTCGAGCCGATGTTCAGCAGCAGCACCGAGCCATTGTCGCAGGATATTTTCTTCAATGTCGACCGTTCCAACGATTTCCAGATCGCCGTGGGTTGGAACACGAGCCTGCACTGGCCGTCGCCCGATGGCGGCTGGCCGGTGCTGCGAGATCTCGATCTGCTCGTCGAGTACTCCAACACGCGCCGAAGCTACGATGGACCGCATGCCGAGGAAGAGCTGCCGGTGGGCCAAGGTCTCGAGCCGCCCGTGACCGAGCGCCTGACGGTGACCGATCACCGCATCAGCTTCGAGCTCACCTACCGTCCGAGCTTGCGCTCGCGCTTGCGCCCGATGCTGCGCGGCGGGCCGGCACTGTTCATGGCCACGGCGCATGCCATCGACGAGAACGGTGTGGAACGCGATCAGCACGACATGATGACCTGGGGCTGGGTGGTCGGCGGCGGCATCGATCTCTTCCGCCACCGCGCGAGCGGTCTGCGCACCAGCGTCGTCGGCAGCTACCAGATCGTCACCCACGAATTCTGCACTGGGGAAGTACCACCGGACCCCAATAAGCACTTGATCACGACGTGGGAAAGTGCCTCAAATATCCGGGAAGACAAATTCACTATGTTCGACCAATCCCTTTGCATCGAGGATGGGTCCGTCGGTTACAAGCTGCGGCTCGATGCCTGGCAGGTCGGCCTGATGCTGGCGTACGACTTCTGAAGTCAGGGCTCCCGGTGCACCGCCATGCCGTTCGGGAAGATCCGCGCCCAATCACCCAGCACCTGCACGCGCTCGGCGTCGCCGCTCGCGGCGACGCTGCGCGCGATGATCTGCGTCTCGGCCCCTTGCTCCACGTGCACATCGCCACGCATGAAACCATCCGTGGTGTAGACACCGTAGTGGAACACGAGCCGTGCCCCTTTCGGCACGCGGTATGGCCCCGTGTCGGCGAGAGACGCCGGCTGGATGCGCTGGGTCACGACCTGGCCTCCGCTGTGGGTGCGCAGCAGGCGTGCTCGCGGCGGATGGAGAGGCGCCGGTGGCGTCTACTTCCACAGATCCGCGTCACGTGAGCGGCGGCTGCTGCCCGTGCCATGACGTCGACTGCTGCAAACGATAGGCAGTCTCGAGCAACAAGGTTTCCGAGAACGCCGGTCCCATGAGCGTGAGTGATGTCGGGAGTCCGTGTTGCCCGAAGCCGTTGGGCAGGCACACGGCTGGCAAGCCACACAAATTCCCGGCCGGGATGAGGGCCGGACCGCCGCTCACGTCGGGATATGCATCGCGGAATTTCTTGTCGATCGGGTACGAGACCGAAGCGCGCGTCGGCGATGCGATCATGTCGCATTTCTGGAACAGTGCGTTCACCGCGCGCTTCATCGGTGCGCGCACACGCAACGCTTGCACGTAGTCCACCGCCGGCGTCAGCATGGATGAATAGCCACCGATGCGGTCTGCCGGACACCGTAGCTTCGCCAGATCTCCCGACTCGATGAGGGGCAGAAAGGCGGCGGCGCCCTCGGCATCGACGATGGTGCCGACGCTCGGACCCCATGGGAAGTCGGGCCATTCGACGTCGCGCTCGATGGTGGCGAAGGTCTCGAGCTCGCGCAGGCTGGCTTCGAAAGCAGTACGTACTTCGGGTTGCACCTTCTCGACGCAACCCTGGGGCACGAGGACACGCAACTTGCGCACGCGCCGCTCCGGGCGCTGCCAGCGGAAACGGCGCGCGACCGACGTCGCATCCTTGGGGTCGCGCCCGGCGATGGCTTGGAGCACGAGCGCACAGTCTTCGGCGCTGCGGCACATGGGGCCGAGCTTGTCGAGAGTCCAGCTGAGCGCCATGGCGCCGTGGCGGCTGACGAGACCGTAGGTCGGACGCAGCCCGGTGACGCCGCAGAAAGCCGCGGGCGTGAGAATGCTGCCCGAGGTTTCCGAGCCGATGGCGAAGCCCACGAGACCGGCGGCGACGGCGGAGCCCGGGCCGCTCGACGAGCCACCGCTCCAGAAGGCGCGGTTCCACGGTGTCAAGCCCGGACCGGTGAAGGAGGCGTCGGCTTCGTCGTAGCCCATGCCGCCGGCCAATTCGACCATCGCGAGCTTGGCGATCAGCACCGCACCCGCATCGCGCAGGCGGCGGACAACGGTGGCGTCGTGATCGAACACCTGATTGCGATACGGCTCGGCGCCCCAAGTGGTCGGGACCCCGCGCGTCGCCAGCAGATCCTTGACGCCGTACGGCACGCCGTGCAGTGGGCTGCGAATGCGGCCGCGGCGAATCTCGTCGTCGGCACGCTGCGCCTCTGCGAGCGCCGACTCTTCCATGAGGGTGACGACCGCATTCAGGTCGTGGCCGATCGTGCGCAGCCGGTCGAGGTACCCGCGCGTGAGTGCCTGCGACGTGGTCCGGCGCGCGTGCAACAGGCGGCCGAGCGCAGCCGCGGACTCGAAGTAGACGGATGCGGGTGTCATTTCCCGGCCGCCGGCCGCTCGGCGCGGAAAACGACATCGGGCTCGTCGGCGTTCTGCAACGACAGGGCGCGCAGGGTCTTGCCGGAACGCGCCGTCCAAGCCAGGTTGTCCTCGATCGCCTTCAGGGCATCGGGTGACAGCTGTTGACCCCAGCGCTGTTTGACGATTTCGAGCCACGGCCCGACTTCAGGCGGCGTAGTTTCGTCGTCCTTGGTTTGCGCGGCGGCCGTGGCCGCGGTGACGACCCCGAGCGCCGGCAATGCCGCGCGTGTCCATGGCGCCGCCGAAACGGTGGCGAGCAATTGCAGAAACCGCCGGCGATTGGGGGCGTGCATCAAGTCTCTCCCTTCGACTCGATCGCGAACGTGGCAGTGGCAGGCGTATGGTCGGATGGATTCGGTTGCCGGCGCGGCGCTTTGTCGATCGCCGACTCGGTACAGTGAACCGCGAGCGCGCGGGAGGCGAAGACATAATCGATGCGCAGCCCTTCGTTCTTCGGCAATGCACCCTGGCGGTAGTCCCACCACGAGTACTGCCCACCTTCTTCATGATGGAGACGAAAGGTGTCGATGAGGTCGCTGCCGCAGAACTGCCGCAATGCTTCGCGAGCCTCGGAGTGGAAGAGCACCTGCATGCGCCAGAACCACGGATCGTGCACGTCACGATCTTCGGCGGCGACATTGAAATCGCCGCAGACGACGACGCGCTCGCCGGCGTCGATCGGTCTGCTGCGGGCCGTGGCGCCGCTCGAGTTTTCGATCGCGGCGGCCCGGCCGAGCGCGTTGTGCGCCCCCACGGCGCCGGCATGGCGATTGCCGAGCAAGGTGCGCAAGCGCGCCAGCCACTGTAGCTTCATCGCGTACGCCGGGCTGCCGACGACCTTGCCGTTGGGCACGTAGGCGGAGTAGACGCGCACGTCGCCCACGGTGGCGCCAACGAGACGCGCACCCTCGGCGTCCATTGTCGCATCGCCAAAGCCGCGCGTCACTTCACGCGGTTTGTCGTTGGTGATGATGGCAACACCGTTGTATGCCTTCTGTCCGAAGCTCACCACCTCGTAGCCGAGGCTGCGAAAGGCATCGCTGGGGAAGGCATCGTCCACCACCTTGGTTTCTTGCAGGCAGAGGATATCGGTGCCGCTCGTCTCGAGCCACGCCAAGACTGCATCGAGCCGCATGCGGATCGAATTCACGTTCCAGCTGGCAATGCGCAGTCGTTTTGCGCTCATGACGATTGAACTCGCACGTCGAGGGGCCCGGCGCCGGCGCCCCAGGTCACCGTGCGATGCGGGAAAGGAAACTCGATCTGGTGCGCTTCGAAGATCTTCTTGAGCCTGCGGCGGTACTCGCGTCCGATCTCCCATTGGTCGCCCGGCCGGGTCTTGAGCCGCGCCTTGATCACCACCGCATTGTCGTGGAAAGCATCGACGCCGAGGGTCTCGAAGGGCGCCAGGATCTTGCCGGCGTACGCCGGGTCCGCAGCGAGCGCGTCACCGACTTGCTGCATGAGGTCGGCGACGCGATCGGTGTCTTCTTTGTAGTCGACACCGATATCGAAGACGGCCGCGGACCATCCCATGGTGCGATTGGAAAGTGTCGTGATCGAGCCATTGGGGAAGATGTGCACGACGCCCTCGACGTCGCGCAGGAGCGTGCGTCGCAGATTGAGCGCTTCCACCAGGCCCGCCGTGCCATTGATCACGACCACGTCACCGCTGCGAATTTGGTTGTCGACGATCATGAAGAAACCGTTCAGCACATCGCGCACCAGATTCTGGGCACCGAAACCGACGGCGAGCCCGGCCACGCCGGCGCCCGCGATGAGTGGGGCGACGTCGACCCCGAGCTCGCGCAACACGATCATGGCGACGACTCCCCATAGGAGCGCGCGCGCCGTGCGGTGCACGATGGACGCCAATGTCGCCGCGCGCTTTTCACGTTCGGCCGGGGATTCGCTTTCCACGGCGCCGTGTTCGCGCATGAAATTCCTGAAGCGCGAGACGGCGAAACCGAGCGAGCGCGAGACGAAAAACGCCAAAACGAGAATGATGAGGATGGTGGGACCCGAGTCCAGGAACCACGCAGTGGCCTTGTCGAGCAGCGCCCGCCAGAAATCGGCTCGAAACCATTCCACCATAGTGCGTGCTCCTCGCGAGCGGGAGGACGAGCGCGCGGCACGGCGCGGGCGACAAGGGGACGGGTTCGTTTATAGGCGCGGCCGCAGGGCATGTCAACTCGCCCCTTGCCGGTTGGCACCGCATCCGTTACAAAGCATCACGCGAGAGGTTATCCTGATCAATGGGGAGGTCGTCGTGTCCGAGGTCAAGATCACGGCAATGCCGAATGGGCCCTACATGGTGGAGGGCATGATCCAGCTCGTGGATGGTCGCGGACAGGCGGTCGATGTGAGCGCCCGGCCGCGCGTGGCGCTTTGCCGCTGCGGGCAGTCGGCAAAGAAGCCGTTCTGCGATGGCACCCATTCACGCTGTGGCTTCCAGGACCCACCGTTGGGCTGAAAATGGCACGGAGCGGCATGGCGGCAATGGAAAGCGATACGGTGACACGCACGGCGCCACGGACCGAGGCAGCGAATCGCGCGTTGCCGGAGTACGAGCCGCTCTATCACGTGGTGCTCCTCGACGACGACGAGCACACCTACGAGTATGTCGTGCGCATGCTCTGCAGTCTGTTCCATTACCCCGTGCGCGAGGCATTCGCGATGGCACGCGAAGTGGATACCATCGGCCGTGTGGTCGTGGCCACGACTCACCGTGAGCGTGCCGAGCTCAAGTGCGAGCAGATCACCACCTTCGGGGCGGATCCGCGCATCCTCGCCTCGCGCGGCTCCATGTGCGCGCACATCGAGCCCTGCGCCTAGACAAACGTGCGTCACGTTCGAGTCTCGACTCGGCACCGATCCCGTTTGCAGTTGAAAAAATCCCTGGGGGATGCATGGAACGACGGGCAACAGCAGTCTTGGCGGCACAAGTGGATGCGGTCGCCAAGACGCTGTGGGTGCGGAGATCGAACGAGACGCCAGCACTGTATTGGTGGAGTTTGCCGCTGCCTCTCGCGGCTTGGGCCGACCTCTTCGCCAGCGAGCTCGCGGGGAGCCATGCCCTGGTGCGCCCGGTGAGGGCGTTGGGGTCGAACGCGGCGGCACTCGGGGTGCGCGAGTTTGTGCCGGGCGTGGGCCACCTGCGCGACGTGCCCGGGCTGATGCGCGCCGTGGACGAGACGGGCGCCCAGTGCGTCATTGCGATTTTCCCGGCGAGCCGGAGCGACAAGGAACTGCAACGCGCCGCACTCGAGTTGCGCTCCGATCTGGAGCGGCAGGCATTCACCATGGCCATCGTTGCCAAGGGCGATGGCGGCCTGGCGCATCGCTTCGCGTTTCGGGTTCCCGGCAAGGTATTGCTCGCGGTCGAAGCGTTGGCGCTGGATCGACGCTTCGGCGGCAACTTGGGTCAGGTCGAAATGGCTTTCCTGCAGGGGTTGGGGCTCCGACCTGGGCAACGCGCGCGTTTGACCCTGATGCTTGCGGACGGCAACGCCTGGCTGCAGGGAGTGGAACCCGGCGGGCGCCGGCGTGTCCGTTACCTGGAGAGCCAGAATGGCTATGTCGGCAGGAGTGAGGAACTCACCCTGCGTGCGGCCGTCGGCGAACGCCTGCGCGAGTCGTGGCACCGGTTCCCCGCCGGAGCCCTCACGCTCGCCACGTTGCCGGTCTTCATCGGCGCATTCTGGGCCAGGAACACGCGACGCAACGATCCGGCGCAACCTTCCAGCCCCTGAATCGCGCGGATCTCAATCATCGAGGTGAGGAAGATCGCGGGCGAGGCTGGCTTGGGCATGCGCGCGGGCGCGCACGGCCGGGTCTTCCAGCTTGTAGGCGTCGTGCATGCGGCGCACGCACGCGAGCGCCAGGAACGGCAAACCCTCCTCGTGATCGGTGAACAAGACGGCGTAGGGATTGCGCGTTTCCAGGAATCGGCGCGGCTCGAACAAATCGCGGTGCGCTTCGTACATGCGGCGAGTGCACAGGACGAAACGCAGCTGCGCGGTTTCGAGCCTGGCGAAGCGCTCGCGATCGATCTGGACGGGGGGAGCGAACTGTGCCAGCGCTTCCTTGAGCGCTTCGCGCACGAACGGGTCGGCCGCCAGGATCTCGTCAGCCGTCGACGCCATCCGCTCCACGTCCGGGCGCACGGCAGCGAGCGCGGCGGCGGCCCATTCGGACTCGCTGCGCGTCGAGCCGAGAAGATCGCCCCCCAGCTGCGTCACGACATTGCGCGGCTCACGGTCGCCGAGAGATGCCGCCATGCGACCCCATACGTGATCGAGAAGCGCTTCGAAGCGCCCGCGCCGGTACGTGGATGCGGAACGCGCGGTCCGCAGCAACCGTTCTTCTTCACGCGCGCATTGCGCGGCGGCCTGGTTCAGGAGACGCAGCATGGCTTGCGTGTCCTCGCGTTGCCGGGCGCAGAAATGCAGCATCTGGCCGTAGATGTCGGCGAGGAGGGTGGCGCTCGCATATTCCAGCGCCTGCGCGCGCAGGCCATCCGACACTTCGAGGATCTTGCGCAGTTGCGTCGGCACCGACACGGTGATCGTGGCGACGAAACGTTCGAAAATATTGCGCGCACCATGGGGGGTGGTGTCGCGCCGCAGGCGTTCGAGTAGGCCGTCGAGGCGCTCTCGATCCCGCGTGGCGTCGAGGGCGTGACGTGCCGCTTCTTGGCGTTGCAGCGCGAGCTCGCGACGCGCTTGCAAGGCGTGCTCGAGCTTCCAGTAACACAGGACGGCGCCGTGGACAAAGCCGTCGGTGTGGCTGGCGCGGTGGCGCACGTGCGCGGCGATGCGGCGCCGTGCGCCCTCGAGAAGCGCAGCCATGGCGATCGGACGCCGCGCACCCTCGCCCATCTCCAGCAGTGCGCCGAGGTCCTCCCGCAAGCGCCGGGAGACATGGGCGTGCAATTCCTCGCGCCGCGTCGCATGGGTTTCTGCGGCTGTCAGGCCGTGCTCGCCGACGCCGAGATCGGCGAGGATCGCGGCGTCGGCGAGACGCGTATCCTCGAGCAAGCGCTCGGCTTCGGGTTCGATCGCTCTTTCCTGCGTTTCGGGGAGCGCACGCGTGAGAGCATCGAGGAAGCGCTGCGCGGCGCGTAGGTGCACGATCGCCGGCAACGCATCGAGCTTGAGGCCGGCCACGTTCATCGCCAACAACGCCGTGGGGTGTGCGACACCGCTCGGGCCGATCCAGGTGCGCTCGAGGAGATCTTCGCTGTATCGCAGTCGTTCTGTTTCGAGTTGTGCACCGACGGGGGTGGTGGTCAAAGTTTGAATGCAGTTCGCCACCACGGAAGCGACGGCGGAAGCACTGCCATTCTGGGCCCCGGCGCACACCCAGGTGCGCGTCGCGAGGGGGCCGCGAAAGCTGCGGTCTTCACGCACACCGTCCTTCCCCGGATACGCGATCTCGCCATCGCCGCGGAGGATGCGTTCCCACAACATGGCGCTCGCCGTCCCGACACAGGCTGGCGGGATTTCCTCGCCCGCGGACCCATTTGCGGACGTGGTGGCGAGGAACACGTCGAGGGGAATTCTGTAATGCACGAGGCGCTCTTGGGCGCGGAAGAGGAGCCAGGGGGCGACGCCGCTGGCAAAAGCGTCGTCGATGGCCCAGGTGGCAATGCAGCGTACGGGCCGCTGGGCGTGGCGTGCACGTGCGGTGTCGAGAACGGCGAGGAAGGACTGCGTGATCCGCATCTCGTCCTCGTGATGGAAAGCGGCCAGGCCGAGCGCCGGCAAGTCGGATGCAAGACCATCGCGCGTCACCTCGTTGGAAACATGCGCGATGGCTTGTCGTAGGCTCGCCTGCGTGCGCAGGTAGGGATCGCGCTCGAAGGGCGCGAGCGACAGCGAACAGGAAGATTCTGGAAGACCACCGTCCCTGGCTTCCGCACCATGCGCATCGACGGCAAACCAGAATAGGCGATCCTGGGAAAGGCCAATGCGAATCGATTCCTGACTCAGGATCTGGAGGGTCGCATGCCCGACGCTGCCGACACCGACAAAAATCAAGGCTTCATCGGCATGCAGCTGCATTCCGCTGCCCGGAAGCGCAACCGTTGGCGCATACCCGGGGTCGTTGCGATGCGACTGCAGGCTCTGGGGCGGCACGTGGGTCACGTCCAGAAGAAGCGTACGGAATCATCCTGCATGGACAGGAACTGTCGCACGGACGGCTGCAACGCACATGCCAGCATGCCCGAACGTGACCGACCGGCGCGACTAGGCGGTTCCGGTGCGGAACTGCTCCTCCTCGGTGGAGTCGTGCATGGCCGTTGTCGAGGACTGGCCGTTGGAAATGACATTGGTGACGGCGTCGAAGTAGCTGGTTCCGACTTCACGCTGGTGGCGCACGGCGCTGTAACCGTTGGCCTCGGCGGCGAACTCGGCCTGCTGCAAGGCCGAATAGGCGGTCATCCCCAACATCCGGTACTTCCGTGCCAGCTCGAACATGTAGAAGTTGAGACAGTGGAAGCCGGCGAGCGTGATGAACTGAAACTTGTAACCGAGCTCGCCGAGCTGCTCCTGGAAGGCGGCGATCTCGCGCGGCTCGAGCATCGCGGCCCAATTGAACGATGGCGAGCAATTGTAGGCCAACAGCTTGCCCGGGAAGCGCGCGTGCACGGCGGCGGCGAATTCGCGCGCCTCGCCCATGTCCGGCGTCGACGTCTCGCACCACAATAGATCGGCGTAGGGCGCATAGGCCAACGCGCGTTCGATGGCGCACTCGAGTCCGCCGTGCAGACGGAAGAAGCCCTCGGGTGTGCGCTGGCCGTGGATGAAACGCGCGTCCATCGGATCCACGTCGCTGGTCAAGAGCTGGGCGCTGTGAGCATCGGTGCGGGCCACGAGCAGCGTCGGCACGCCACAAACATCGGCCGCCAACCGAGCCGCGGTGAGCGTGCGCACGAAGCTCGATGTCGGCACGAGCACCTTCCCACCCAGGTGGCCGCACTTCTTTTCCGCCGCCATCTGGTCTTCGAAGTGCACCGCCGAAGCGCCGGCTGCGATCATCGCTTTCATGAGTTCGAAGGCGTTGAGAGGTCCGCCGAAGCCGGCTTCGGCGTCGGCGACGATGGGTGCGAACCAATCGGTGCTGCCGCTTCCTTCCATGTGTTGGATCTGGTCGGCGCGCTGCAAGGTGGCGTTGATCCGGCGCACCAGCTCGGGCACGCTGTCGGCGGGATAGAGACTCTGGTCGGGATACATCTGGCCGGCGTTGTTGGCATCGGCGGCCACCTGCCAGCCGCTCAGGTAGATCGCCTTGAGCCCCGCGCGCACCATCTGCATGGCCTGGTTGCCGGACAACGCGCCGAGCGCGGGCACAAAAGGCTCTTGCTGCAGCAAGTCCCACAGCTTGCGGGCGCCGCGATCGGCGAGGGTGTACTCGATGCGCAACGTCCCACGCAGTCGCTCGACGTCGGCCGGGGAATAGTCGCGCACGATGCCTTGCCAGCGATGCCTCTCCCAGATGTCCGACATGGGCGTCACTCCTTCGAGACGTTGGTCGCAATCAAGTGTTCGTAAGCTGGAATGGTGAGGAATTCGGCGAAATGGTCTTGCAGGACGAGATCTTCAAAGAGATCGGCCGCTTCGTCGAGCCGTTCGCCGGCAGCGTCGGTGCGCCGGCGGCGCATGAACTCGAGCTCGGTCTGGATGGTGCGGCTGGCCATGGGGGCGTCGATTCGCCGCCCATCCGCGAGACGGGCGCCATGGCGGACCCACTGCCACAGCTGCGAGCGACAGATCTCGGCGGTCGCAGCGTCTTCCATCAAGCCGTACAGCGGCACGCACCCTGAGCCACGCAGCCATGCGTCGATATACAAGAGGCCGACATTGACGTTGTGCCGCAGGCCCGCTTCGGTGATCGTCCCGTCGGGAACCTGCAGCAAGTCTGGAGCGCCGATGCGGAACTCGTCGAGCTTGCGGTGCAACTGGTTCGGCGTCGGGAGGAGCCCCTCGAACACGCTGCGCGCCAGGCCGACCAGGCCGGGATGCGCTACCCAAGTGCCGTCGTGCCCGTCGCGTGCTTCGCGATCCTTGTCGGCGCGCACCTTGGCGAGGGCGCCTTCGTTGGCTTGACGGTCGTCGCGGATGGGGATCTGGGCCGCCATGCCGCCCATGGCATGCGCGCCGCGCCGATGGCAGGTTTGGATGAGGAGGCGACTGTACGAGCGCAGAAAGTGCCGCGTCATCCCAACCTGATCGCGATCGGGCAGCAGACATTCGGGATCGTTGCGGAACTTCTTGATGTAGCTGAAGATGTAGTCCCAACGGCCGCAGTTGAGCCCGGTGGCGTGCGTCCGCAGTTCCCAGAGGATTTCTTCCATCTCGAAGGCAGCGAGAATCGTTTCGACGAGGACGGTCGCGCGGATCGTGCCGCGTGCGATGCCGAGCTCGTCTTGCGCTGCATCGAAGACGTCGTTCCACAACCGGGCTTCGAGATGGTTCTCGAGCTTGGGTAAATAGAAGTATGGACCGGTGCCCCGCTGCAGAAGTGTCGCGGCGTTGTGGAAAAAGAAGAGGCCGAAATCGAACAGCGCACCCGCCACTGGCGTGTCGTCGACGAGGACGTGCCGCTCAGGCAGATGCCAGCCGCGCGGCCGCACCATGAGTGTGGCGGGTTTGTTTCCGAGAGCGTAGTGCTTGTGCGTCTGTGGGTCGTCGTACTCGATCGTGGCGCGGGCGGCATCGCGCAGGTGAATCTGGCCGTCGACGACGTTGTCCCATGTGGGGCTGAGCGAATCCTCGAAGTCCGCCATGAACACGTTGGCGCCCGAGTTGAGCGCGTTGATGATCATCTTGCGGTCCGCCGGCCCGGTGATCTCGATGCGTCGGTCCAGCAGATCGGCCGGCGCCGGCGCCACGCGCCAAGCGGATTCGCGGATGCGACGAGTTTCGAGCGCGAAGTCGGGCCGCCAGCCATCGTCGAGCCGATTTTGGACATGGGCGCGTGCCTGCAGGAGCTCCTGCCGCCGTGCTTCGAAGCGCCGGTGCAGACGGGCGACGAAGTCGAGCGCTGGGGTGGACAGAATGTCACTTTGGGCGCGGCTCAAGTGGCGCAGGATTTCGACGCCTCGGGGAGGCGTGGGCTGCGGCATTGGACCCTCCATGGCTCGGAACAACGCAATGTCCGTCGCCGCATGCTGGTCGTGCGACGAGCAGGACCTCGGAAGCCGAAGTGCTCTAGGAGCCGTTCTGGTTCCGAAATTACTCTCGAGAATGGCTTCGATCGAAGGGGCGATAGGATCGAAGCATTGATACCACACAATTTTAACCGACAGAGCGGCTCGTTGTAAATCGGCTGGGCCAAAGGGTGCAAGAGGGCGGGGCTCCCCGGGCATTACCGGAAGCCATGGGTCCTTTCAGGGCGTCGGAGCTCGGGGACAGAGGCGGCGAATGGTCTCTCGTCCCCCCCCCCTGTGGGTGTGCTTCCAGCGGGAACCCTGGCGGGACGGGCTTGCGGCGGCCGCGGCCCATCCCTACCATGAGCCGCCATGAACCGCGATCTGATCCAACCCATCACGCTCAAGAGCGTGCTCATCTTTCCGCCCACCGTGCGTCTCGAACGCGGCAAGCTGACGCAGTTCTACTCCACGGTGTGTGCCTACAAGCCCTACACGCAGTTCGCGTTTCTTCCGGACGGTGCCCGCCTATTCAACGATCTCACGACGCAGCTGCGCATCGCCTCCGATCGCTTGGCATTCCAGGAGCGCATCCCGGAGAACCAATCGAGCTACGGGGTGGTGCGCGACTACGAGCGCATGGTGGAAGATTTCTGGAAGCTGTTCACGCCGGGGATCTTCTTCAGCCAGGAAGTGCTCATGGAAGCGGTGTGGCCGTTGGAGAATAGCCTTGCGACCGAGTTCATCGAGTCGCGTTTCCTCAAGATCCGCCGCCAAGATGTGGCGAGCTTGGGCGCCGATTGCGCCGGGATCGGCCTCAAATTGGTGCTGCCGCGGCACGGGCCAACCAAGGCGGTGGAAGTGCGCATCGAGCCGCTCTTCCGCGACCCCAAGTACCTGTTCCTCGCGCTGTCGACGCAGGAGGTGCAACCGATCCAGTCCCCGAGCGCCGCTGGCGAGCGCGTGCGCTGGGTCGAGCATTTCCTCGGCCACGAGCTCGCCGATCTCGTGAGCGCCACGAACGGGTGAGACGAAAGAGATAGCCACTGGCCGCAGCAGCTGCTATGATGCCTGCGCAAGGGCACATGGTGCGCGAGGTGTGAATCCTCCCGAAGTCACTCTCCGCTCGTCTTCTCGAGATTCGCTCCAGTTCCCGATGTCGCTATTTGCAGACTGACCCTGTCAGTCAACCCGTCCCTCAAGGGTAGGGAACGGGTGGGGGTTGGTGCGAGCCAGCCCCCAGGGCCTTCGCGAGAAGAGCAAAGATATGTCGAAGATCATCTATGTCGGCAACCTGCCTTCGGATGCAACCCGAGGCCAACTCCGCGACCTGTTCTCCGCGCATGGACCCGTGACTTCGGTGCGACTCGTCACCGACCGGGACACGGGGAATCCGCGTGGATGCGGTTTTGTCGAGATGGAAACAGGTGCCGAAAGTGCGATCAGCACCCTCGACACGCACGCCCTCGGTGGGCGCAGTTTGAACGTTCGCGCGGCACGATTCAGGCCGATGGGACAGCGCCCGCCAGCCGTGTAGGCACTCGTCCGGATGGCGCGATCGAAAGTGTTGTCGCCAGCCAGAGAACCGGCCGCCACTTTTACCGCAGCGCCGCCACGGCGGCATCGTGCTGCAGGTCGAGGAAGTTCTGCTGCGCCAACGCGCGTTCTACGGCGTGGGTGCTGTGCTCGGTGAGATCACGGTAGATCTCGAGGGCTTCCAGCGGTTCGCGATCACGCAGCGACAGCGCGAGGCGGCGCAGTGCCGCGAGACGACACGCATCGCTGCGCGGTTCGAGATCGCGCGCCAAGCGGAAAGTCGCCTGCGCCTCGTCGCGCCGGTGCAATGCTTCGAGACACAACCCCGCCTGATAGATGCTGGCGGCGCGATAGCTGGCGCCGGCGACATCCGATTGCCAAACGCGCTCGAAATCGAACACGGCATCTTCGAGTCGTCCCACGGATCGCGCCACCACGCCCATGCGGAAGTACGCCTCGGGAACCCGCACATCGGTGGGGAAACGATGAATGAAGCGCTCGTAGGCGCGCAGCGCCTCGGCACGATGGCCTGCCAAGTCGTGACACACCGCCAGATCGAAACGAGCGACACGTTCCATCCGCGTACGCCGGGTGATGCTTCGCCTCTGCTCGTCGTACTGCGCGCGGCGAACCGCCCAGGTGGAAGGCCCCTTGGCTTGGCGACGGATCGGCGGGTCCACCTGCGTCGTGAACGCAACCACGTCCGTGTAGGCGCGAAGGGCGTGCTGGAGATTCCCTTGCCGCATTTGCTCGACCGCCATCTCCAGCATGGCTTCCATCAGCGCGTCGCTGCGCGGGCTGCGCACCCGCAGTTCCCGTAACGCGGACTGCGCTTCCTCGACGTTCCCCAGCGCAATGAGCGTCTGGACGCGCACCGTGAGTGCGTTTTCTGCCAGCGGATGGCCGGGATGTTGGGCGAGGAGCACGCCATACAAGCGTGCAGATTCCTCGAGACGTCCATCTGCCGCTGCCGCTTGCGCGACGCGGAGCAAGAGTTCCGGTTGCAACGTCGGGAGCTCGACGATCACGCCCGGGCGGCCATGCTTCAAGATGCCCCAGAAGAACTCGGGCCACCCGGCAATCGACAGAGCGACCCCCAACGCCACGCACAGCACGGCCGCGCGGCGGCGTGCGGTGCCATGCAGCCCCGTGGGATCTCGGCGCTTCCGTCCGAGTCCGATGTTGCGCGCGGTGCGCGTGAATGCCAGGTGTTCCGTGCTCATGCCAGACTCCACACAGCACTCGACATGCCATCGGGAGAATCGTGCCGTATCGTGCCTCGCCGCGCCGCGCGCTCGCCGCGCGCTGGCGGTGGAGAAATGACGAGGCACGGCCCCGGCCCCAGCGGTGGAAAGGGGGTTGTCGGCGGCGCGGTGGCTGGCTAGTCTAGTCTAGCTAGCCACTCGATGTGTCGACGCGCCAAGGAGGCTTCGGATGGGTCTGCTGACCGGGAAACGCGCCCTGATTCTCGGTTTGGCCAACGAACGCAGTTTGGCGCATGCCATCGCCCAAAAGCTGGCCGACGAGGGCGCGACCTTGCTTCTCACCTACCAGGGTGCGGTGCTCGAGGAACGCGTCCGCGGTCTTGCAGAGCCACTGCGCGCCGCGCTCGTCCTGCCCTGCGACGTGAGTCAAGACGACGAGATCGAGCGGCTGTTCACGGTGGTGGGGAAGGAATGCGGCAGCATCGACATCCTGGTGCACGCGATCGCATTCGCCGGCAAGGAAGCGCTGACCGGTGCGTACCACAATGTGTCGCGGGCTGCTTTCCAGCAGGCGCTCGACATCAGTGTGTATTCGTTCACCGCACTTGCACGCGGCGCGGCCCCGCTCATGCCCCAAGGCGGATCCCTGCTGACACTCACCTACTACGGGGCCGAGAAAGTGGTGCGGAATTACAACGTCATGGGTGTCGCGAAGGCGGCGCTCGAAACCAGCGTGCGGTATTTGGCCGCGGATCTCGGTCCCCAAGGGATTCGCGTCAACGCGATTTCGGCCGGGCCGGTGAAAACGCTGTCCGCCAAGGGCGTGCGCGACTTCAACAGCATTCTGTCGGTCGTAGGGGAAAAGGCGCCACTGCGGCGCAACATCGATGCCAAGGAAGTGGGCAGCGCGGCGTTGTTCCTGCTCTCGGATCTTGCCTCCGGCATCACCGGTGAAGTCGTGCACGTGGACGCGGGGTACAACATCATCGGCTTTTGAGCGCGTTGGGGCGATGCCGACGCGACGCAACGCCGTGCGAAGGAGCGAGGATGCCGAATCCAGGGTCTTTCGAGCACAAGACGGTCATCGATGCCTCGGGGATGCAAGTTCTCTTCGCGTTCCTCGACGCTGGCGCGATCCAGTCTTGGTGGGGTGCGCGCAATGTCGTGATCGAGCCACGGCCCGGTGGCTTGCTGGTCGTCGAATGGGAAAGCGGGTTCGGCGGCCAAGACGACCTGCTCGGGCCCCTCGGCGGCACGCTCGCCGGCATTCTCGATCGTTCGCAAGCGGGACACTTTCTGCACTTCGGGTCGCTCCATTGGCTCACGCCGCGGGGCGAATCGTTCGGACCCACGCGGCTCGAGATCCAAGTGCGGTCGAAGGGGAATCCGCGCGAGGCGCCGGCGCTGCTGCAAATCACCGGCAGCGCCTACCGTTCGGACGCGCGCTGGGATCGCGTCTTCGAGCTGCATCGGCGCGGCTGGGAAAAGGTGATCCAGGATCTCAAGATGTGGTGCGAATCCCAGGCACCCGAGCAGCCGGAACCGCGGATCATGGGACTCGGCGATTCGTATCTTGCCGAAGCCGTGCTCAAGCGCCGTCGCATCTCCTGAAGCGCGTGCGTGCGCCATCTTGGAACACGAACATCGCGATGCCGGCGAGGAGAACGCGCTTGTCGCCGGCTTTCATCTCACGGCCGCTCGCTGCCGGCAAGACCAGGTGGCAAGGCCAGGACCTGGGCCATGGCCATCTCGCGTTCGTGGGTCAATGCCAGCGAGAACTTCCAGCCGGCAAGGTGGCGCGCGGTGTCGCCATGGAAGACGAGCTCCGGCGCGCCCGACGAGTGACGGGCGACCGCGATCTCACGCCACACGAGAACGGGAAGAGTGCCCGGGAGGAGCGACTTGAACAGCGCTTCCTTGGCCGCGAAGCGCACGGCGAAATGAGGCCAAGGAACACTCTTGCGCCGGCAATAGTCGCTTTCCTCCAGCGACCAGACGCGGCGCTCGATGCGGTCGCCGTGGCGTTCGAGGGCGCGTTGAATGCGGGACACTTCGATGAGATCGATACCGCAGCGCAACATGCCGACCACTCTAGCACGAACCTGCGAATGCTCTAGCGCAGGAGCACGGCACGCTGGGTCTTTTGGCCCTGCGCGCTGTCGAGGCGTAGCCAGTAGACGCCGGAGGCGGTGTCGGCACCCGTGTCGTCGCGCCCATCCCAGGTCAAGAGTCGCGTACCGGCGTCGAGCTGGGTTGCGCCAAGCAGAGTGCGCACGAGGCGGCCGCGCAGATCGAAGATGCGCAGCGACACCAGGCCGCTCTCGGGCAGATCGAACCGTACCGCCGTGCGCGGGTTGAAGGGATTCGGTTGGGGTGGGTAGAGCACGACGCGCGCCGGTGCCGCGGCCACGACGGCATACGGTCCATAAAAGGTGCGCGTGCCGTCATTCTCGACGCCGACGAGACGATAGGAATAGTGCGTGCCCGCATTCACCTCTGCATCGAAGAACTCGAAGGCCGTGTTGTTGCCGCCAATGGGGTCGTGGTTGCGCCGCTCCCACGGGCCGTCGGCGGCTTCGGCCCGCTCGACGTCGAAGTGTGAGAAGCCGGCATCCGGGGCCCCACGCCAAGCGAGGCGGACACCCGTGGATGTCGCGGCGATTTGAATGTCGCTCACCTCGATGGCGACGATGATATCGACATAAAGGTCGTAGGCGGCATAGAAGCAGCTCTGGCCGCTCTTGGTCGTGCGGCGCACGCGCAAGTAGAGCGGCCCGTTCTGCGTTGCGGTCCACGCGATTCGCGACGAGAAGTCCCCGGACGAACGGTCGTCGTTCGAGGCCAGCAACGTCGTACCGTTCGCGGCGTAGAGCAACAGCTCGGTATCCGAACCACAGAGCAGGTCGCGGGTCTCGAAAACGTAGCTGCCGCCTTGGACGCCGGCAAAACGCGTCCAGTCGGAATCGCCGGCCGGGTAGAGCGTGTGATGGGTGGTGCCGGTGCCGATGCCGCCGTCGCGTGCCTCGGCCACGGAGTCATCGGCCTCGAAGGCATCGTCGGAGAACTCGAGCCCGCGCGCGGCGAAGACCTGTCGCATCTCGGTGGCGTAACCGTGACCGCGCGCGAACCAGCCATCCCAGAAGTCCTCGATGCTGATGGTGGTCACCAAGGGTAGCGGCAGGTAGTTGGTGAACACATCCCAGAAGCGCGACCGCGCGTCCGGGATGCTCATGACGTCGTCCTCGACGCCGGGTGTCGCGTCCGCCGTCGTCGTCTGATCGAAGATGTCCCACAACGTGGCGTTGACGTTGATCTCGTTGCCGCTGCCGAGCACGTTGTAGGTCGGAAGCTCCACCTGGTACTTCAAGAGCGCGTGTCCGACACCAGGCTGGCCCGTGGTGTCGACGTAGATGTCGGGTCGCGCGAGACCCAGCCAGTCGCGAACCATGTTTTGCAGAAAGGTGCTGTACCCCTCCGACCAGGCCAGGCGGCAGTCCAAGCAATCGTTGGGGCCATGCGGTCCGGCGGGGTTGTCGCTGGCCGCGAGCACGAACTCAACGTAATGCCCGAACTCGTGCAGAATCACCGAATCGTCGAAGGCATCAGAGTCGCTGGTAACGCCGAGGAGGAAAATGGCGCGGTTGAAGATATCGTAGAAGGTGCCGTCCGCGCTGTTCTGTGCCCAATAGATCGTGAGCGACTGCGAGGAGCTCGGACGCGCACCATTGTTGACGGCGACGAAGTCCAAGCCGTCCAATCCGACATCGAAGATGTTGAAGGCGTCGCCGCCCGCACCTTGCACGGCCACTACCGGGCTGCCGGTGAAGTCGATATTCGCCGTCGGGGCGTGGTTCGTGAACACCGGATGTGCCACGGCGAAGATGGCACCACTCGGGGGCGTTTGCCGCACGGTCAGGAACAACCCCGGGGTGCGCGTCGAGGCGCTGCGCACGCGTACCGTCAGGTTGCGTGTCTGGCTGTCCGTGACTTGCAAGGTGAATGTTCCGCTGGCGTCGGTGGCGCCGCTGGCCAGCACGGTGCTGCCATCGAGGACCTCGACATCGGCGAATCGGATCGGACGATTCGGCTCGGAGGCGGTGAATCCATTGAGGTCGAATTCCCGATCCTTGTACAGGAACGTGCCGCGGACTTGATAATCGGCGTGCGCGGGGAGCGCGACGAGGAGCACGAGCAATCCCGCGGCCCGGCTCATCGGCCGTCCTCCACGTTGCCCGTGTATTCGATCACGATCTGGCCGGTCGCCGGATCCGGAAGCAGTCGGCCTGCCTCGGCGCTCGCGAGCGCATGCCCCGTCCCGGAGCGCTCGGGACGCGCTTCGACACGCATCCCGTTGTCATCGGGAAACCGAGTCTCGACAGCGGCCCAGACGGCGTCGATCGGCACGCCGAAGGTGACTTGACGCTGCAGCTCTAGTCCGGCTTGCAGCGTCCCGCGCCAGACCTCCAGGACTTCGGCGCCAGCTCCGATCCACACCACGACCTCGCGATCAACGTCGAGCGAGCGGAAGCGCAGCTGCCAACGATCGACCGCGCCGGCAACGGACTCGATCTCCACCGCCATCGGCACCCTGGGTTTGCAGGACGCGGCCTGGCCGAGTTTGCCGGCCGTCGAGCCTCGCGTCGCCAGCAGGCCGGAGCCGACCGGCGTGGGGAGGGATGCACCCACGAGTGCCACGAGGGCGATGGCGACCTTGCAGCCGTGGAACATATTGGAGGGCACCTCGGGTGATCGGGTGACGAGCGCAGCAGGCTGGTACCGCAGGCCTCGGCACTCGTTTGAAGATAGCATCGGTGATGCCATCGGTCCAGAATGCGGTCGCGAGAATTCTCTGGAGCCCAAAGAGCGAGCGTGACTGCGCCACCGCGCCCGATCGAGGCGGCGAAGACGGCCGCCTGGGGATCGCGGGCACGACCCGAGGGGGGTTCGTTTGTGGCAGGTATCTTGCCCCGAGAGTGATGCCGAATGAAGTGGATGGTGGAGATGGGTGTGCGGTTCCATGGCCGGCTTTTCCTCTTCGCATCGTTCCTCGTCGTTCTCTGCAGTTGCTCGCGTGCACCAACCGACGCCGGGTCGCGCTACCGAGCCGTGGTGCGCGCGCGCGCATTGCTCGAATCGGGCGATCTCGCGGCGGCGCAGGAGCTTTTCGAGCGCGTCGTGCAGTCAGAGCCACGACCGGATGCTTGGGTCAATCTGGGCTGGGTGCAGCATGCGCGTGGCAAGCGCAAGGATGCCGCGCGGTCGTGGTCGGCCGCGCTCGAGCTGAATCCGGTGGACGTGCGCGGGCTGCAAGCACTGGCCACGCTGCGTCTGGAAGAAGCCACGAGGACGCCGGATCCGAGCGCAGCGGCAGCCGTACTTGCCGAAGCGCGAGAATTGGCCGAACGCGCCGCAGGCGTCGATGCGACCAACGCGGCGATCCAGCGCTTGCTCGAGAGCGTTCAACGTGCGCAAGGCGACTCGGCGGCGGCGAGATCGCGGCGTGAAGCGGAACGACTCGATCCGGGTCGAGCCGGGGCGAATCCGGCCACGCATGGCTTCGTTGCGGTGAGTTTGCCCGCGCTGCGGCGCGCGCCGCACTTTTCGCGCACCCCGCCACGATTCGAGGCACGAGCGCTGAAGATTGCGGCATGTGCCGCAACGCCCGTCGATCTCGATGGCAATGGTCTCGAGGACCTGTTGCTCGCAGGTTCCGGAGCAATCCTGATGGCGGATTCGGCACGCGCGGAGACGCGGGTTCCTTGGCTGCCAACGACGTTGCTCGCCGACCCGGTCGAACATGTGGTTGTTGGCCTCTTCGACGGGGATGCTGCCACCGATCTCATCGCCTTCACGCGGAGCAGTGCCGATTCGGTTTTGGGGCCACGGCAAGCGTGGCTTGTCCACGGTGGGCAGCGCCCTCGTGTCGAGTCGATGTGCGAGGTCACCGAGACCGTCCATGCCGCCCTACCCATGGACATCGATCGGGATGGCGATTTGGATCTCGTGCTGGCGACGAGCGGTGAGTCGGGCCTGCGACTGTGGCGCAACGACGGTGCGGCGCGATTCGCGGACGCGGCGCTGCCCGGGTTCCCGGACTTCGGAGCTGCGCGGGCCTTGGCGGCGGCGGATCTCGACAGCGATGGGGCGCTCGACCTCTTGTGCACGGATGCATTGCATCGTGTGCGCGTCCTGATGGCACGGGGTGCGGATACGTTCGTCGACATGACGCCGCTCTCTGGGCTCTCGGGGCAGCGTGCCCGCGCCATGGCTGGTGCAGATGTGGACGCCGATGGAGACGACGATGTGCTTCTCGGCGACGATGAAGGGTTGTGGCTGTGGCGCAACGAAGGCGCCAGTCACTTCGTGCGCGTTGCAGCCTATCGCGACGCGCTCGCCACGTGGACGACAGGTCCCGAGCGAGGCGTTCCAGTGGCTGCAATTCACGTCGCCGACCTCGACAACGATGCTCTCGTCGACGTCGTCACCCAACATTTTCCGGCGATGCCTGCCGCCTTCGCCACCCTCGCCGCGGAATCGCCCGTGTCGACCGAAGACACGGCTCCGAATCTGCGCCGCCTCGAACCGCTGCTCGATGTGCCGGCGACAACGCGCCTGGCACTTTGGCACAACGAGGGTGATGCGCTCTTCACGGACGTGACCAGCCGATCGCTCGGCGGGGATGGCCTTGCCGGGGCGGCGTCGATCGCGAGCGGGGATTTCGACCGTGACGGGGACTTGGATCTCGTCGGTGCGGGTGCCGACAGCACGGTTCTCTTCTGGTGGAACGTGGGCGGCACCGTGGGACGGAGTGTGGAGATCGAGCTCGTCGATGCCGCTCGCCCGGCCACGGCGGTCGGTGCGCACGTGGAGCTCTACGTGGGGGAACTGGGCGCAACGTGCACGCTGCGCGGTGCCGTCGGATGGTTGGGCGTCGGAAGCGCGCAGACAGCCGATGTCGTTCGCATCGTCTGGCCCGATGGCCAAGTGCAGAACCACCTCGATGTCACGTTGCCGGAGCGCGGACGCCTACGCATCGTGCGCTGATACGCGCGCATGGCTCCGATCCCTACGCGGCTCGCAGTGAGTGCAAACGCTCGACGCGCACGCGCCGATGGAAGCGCAACGCGAGCGTGACCCCGACCAACGTGAGACCGATCGTGAGCCCGCACCACAAACCGCGCGGGCCCCAACCGAGCGGATAGGCGAGCCAATAGCCCAGCGGCAGCGCGACCAACCAGTACGCCACTCCCGCGACCAGCATGGGGAAGCGCGTGTCGGCGGCTCCGCGCAAGGCGCCGATGGCGATGACCTGGATGCCGTCGGAAAGTTGAAATGCGGCGCCGACGAGGAGCAATGACACCGCCATGCGTTGGAGATCGGCGTCGTCGGTGTAGATGCCGACGAAGAATCCCGGAAAGACAAAGAAGCTGAGCGCGGCCAGCCCCATGAAACCGACCCCGAGGACGTAGGCCGCGAGTGCGGCGCGGCGGGCGGCGCGCACGTCGTTCCGCCCCAGTGCTTGGCCGACGCGCACCGCGGCGGTCGCCGAAAAGCCGAGCGGCACCATGAATGTGGTGCTGCAGAGATTGAGCGCGATCTGATGCCCGGCGAGCTCGAGCGTCCCGAACCAACCCATGAGCACCGAGACGCAGGCGAAGACGCCGACCTCGAGACCGAATTGGCTCCCCGCCGGCAGCCCAAGGCGCACGAGGTGGCGCAGAAGCTGGCGATCCGGCGGCCACGGTGGCAGGTGGGTGAGATACGGTCGCAGGTGTGCGCGAGTGAAGACATATCCAGCGAGCATCACGAACATCGCGATGCGGCAGATCGTGGTCGACCAGGCGGAGCCGACGGCCCCCATCGCGGGGGCACCGAGGTTGCCATAGACGAGCACCCAATTGCCAAAGACGTTGAGCAAGTTGGCGACGATCATCACCACCAGGGCGGGTCGGGCGCGCGAGATCCCTTGCATGAACTGGCGCAGCACCGTGAACAACAAGAAGGGCACGACACCAAAGGCGATCGCGTGCACGCAGTCGGTCGTGGTGGCGACCAAAGTCGGCTTCTGGCCGAGCAGGCGCAGGATGGGCCCGGCAGCCGCTAGGACCGCCGTCGTCGGCAGTGCGAGCACGAGCGCCAGGAATGCGGCGTGGTGCATAGCGCGTCCGCAGTCGGTGAGGCGGCCAGCGCCATGGGCCTGCGCCACCAGCGGATCGAGTGCGGTCAACGTTCCGATGCAGACGATGAGAATTGTGAACGACAGCGCGTTGCCGAGAGCGACGGCAGAAAGGGGCTCTGCTCCCAGGCGCCCGACCATGATCGTGTCGACGATGCCCATGGCGATGTGCCCGAGCTGCGTCAACACCACGGGGACCGCCAGGTGCAACGTGTCACGGATCTCTTGACGGATCATGGTTCCTTGCGGCTGCACCGTTTCGACGAGTCAGGTTTGGTTGCGATCGATGGGGAACAAGGGCTCCGAAACAGGTGGATGATGTAGGTGTGTCTTGTACATGCCGGCGACGGCAGCGCTGCCGTGCGCCAACATCTCGTACCAGGCCGCGCGCAGCTCGGCCTTCTCGGCGGGCTCGAGATCGCCAGCGCCGGGGGTGGCCGGGGCTGCGACAAACAAGCGGTCGTAGACGACGAGCGCGGCTGCCACCGAGAGATTCAAGCTGCCGGTGAAACCCGTGGTGGGGATGATGAAGCGCGCATCGGCGGCAGCGAGCCATGCCGGCGAAATGCCGCGATGTTCGCTGCCGAAGACGTAGGCGGCGCGGCCTTCGTGCGGCAATGTGGCGAGCGGGATCGCCTCGGCGCTCAAGTGGCCGACGCACAAGCGATAGCCGTGCGCACGCAGTGCCGCGATGGCGCTGGCGGCGCCGTCGTGCCGATGCACGGTCAGCCAGCGCTCGGCGCCGATGGCCACGGCTGGGTTGATCTCGGCCGGCGTCTCGGTACACGCGACCAGGTGTACATCCTGGATGCCGAAGGCCTCGCAGGTCCGCAGCACGGCGCTGATGTTGTGCCGGTCGAGAACATCCTCGAGCACGAGCGTCAGATCGCGCCTCCGTGCCGCGAGAACCGCTTCGGCACGCACGAGCCGCCGAGGCGCCGAATCTGGGGTCACGGAGTCTCCTTCGCGGCGCGTAGTTGCGTATGATGTTCAAGACGTCGCGCGCGCATCCTGCAGTCTACACGACGCGGCGTGGTTCTCGAGTTCCGCGATGGAGGCGAGCATGCCACTGGATCGCAGCCGGTGCGGAGGAATCTGGGTCCCCCTGGTCACGCCGTTTCGTGATGACGCGCCAGACTTGGGGCTGCTCGAACGTCTCGTGGTCTGGCTCCTCGAGCGCGGTGCGAGTGGATTCTTGGCCCTCGGTTCGACCGCCGAAACACCGCATCTGGACGAGAGCGAGGCCCTGGACGTGCTGCGCTGCGTCGTCGCCGCCGCGGCGCGCCGTGTGCCGGTGCTGGTCGGATGCGGTCGCCCGTCGACGCGGGCGACGCAACGCATGCTCGAAACCTATGCACGGGAAGGCGCAGACGCCGGTCTGGTGCTGATGCCGTCCTACTACCGCACACAGCTCCGACCCGAGTCTTTGTTGTCGTTCTATCACCAGCTCGCCGACACGTCGCCGATTCCCGTCTTCGTCTATCACATTCCCCAAGTCACGGGCATGGAGCTCGAGCCGGATCTCTTGGTCAGAATTCTCACGCACCCGAACGTCGGCGGGTTCAAAGACAGCACGACCGAGGGCGGGCCGTTGCAGGGCGCGCTGGCCCAGACCCGCACGCTCGGATTCGTCGGTCACGGCGGCCGGTTGGTGGCGGCGCTGGATGCGGGTGCCTGTGGCGGCATCTTGGCGGTGGCGGACGTTTTGCCCGAAGTGGCGGTGCATGCCTTCACCGCCTACCGCGCCGGGCGCGTGGATGAAGCGCGTGAATGGCAGTCACTGTTGCAAGCACTCATCACTGCGTGGCGCGGTCACGGCATCGCCGGGGTGAAAGCGGGCTTGCGCCGGCGCGGCTTCGATTGCGGACCACCACGACCACCGCTTGCACCGCTGAGTGCCGACGTCGAGAGCGCGGTGGCGGCAGCGGTCGACGCTGCACTCGATCGATTGGCGGCGGCAGGCGCGGCGAGAACGCAATCTGGCGCTTGACCTGCTATCCGGAGCATCCGCTCTCCGGCCCGGGGCCCGGCTCAGCTCGATGCCGTGTGTACGGCCAGCAATCGTTGGGCGGTCCTGGACCAAAGATCGAAAGCGCCGCGAGATTGGGGATCGTGCAGAAGCAAGAAAAGCCGTACATTCTCCCTTGGCCCCTCTCAAACCTCGATATGTCAGACTGTCGCCGAATTCGGTCTGGCGATTCTCCTCTCGTTCCGCCACCACATACCGAGCCCTTGGTCTCCGAGCTGGCAGAGGACATCGAGCGGCGCCCTTCCTCTGAAACGCGCCAAGGTCCCATGCTCGCCCTGCTGGTGATGGAATTCGCAGAGCACTAGAACATTCCACGGCTCGTCACCGCCCTGGTGGCCGCGGTAATGAATGTGGTGCACCTGCAGATTCCGGCGCGACGTGCAG
>CAZMNW010000064.1:0-44439 GCA_964567755.1 uncultured bacterium | reverse complement strand
TGACGGATCTGGAGTTCCTCGGAATCCACATTGATCGATGACGTCATGTCGAACGTCAGCGTCTGCCAACCGAAGAAGGACAACGAGTTCCACGACGTCGAGTGTCCCCACGCGGTGAGGCACGTCGACAGGTCCGGGGCTATGAATTTGCCACGCACCGCCCAGTTCTGGACAATGCGGCTCTGGGAGAAGAAGTTACCCGGGAAGCGCCGGAACTGCAGCACCGTGCCGGAGGCAGTCGGCGTGCTGGCCAAGCTCACCCAGGGACCTAGGATGGTGTCGTCCAGCCAGTTGCGGATGACGTAACCACCTGGACCGAACGACATGCTCGGATCGTTGAACAGCGTCGGCGTGGTGTCATCCGTGAACAACCAGGCGCAGGTGATGTTCTCCGTGCACAAGTCGTTGTCGGTGATGTGCTGGAACAGGCGCGCCCAGGTTCCGAACGGTGCGCTGTCCTGGATGTTGAGGAGCGAGGCACTGAGCTCGTCGGTCGGATTGCCGTCCTCGAAGTCCTCGGTGCGGACGCCGGGGGCGGAATCGTCGATCGTGATGTTGTCGATGACAGCACCCTCGCCGATCGTCGTCGCGTTCAAGCCGTCGCAAGGGTCGAAGCCGCCATCGGCGAAAAAGGCGATGAACACGCAGTGGGTACCCGCGCCGAAGTCGGTCAGCGCCCGGCCGTTCCACTCCCCGTTAAACACCAAACCGCTGTTGCTCACCTCGAGCTCGCGGTACGAGGCTGCCGTTTGGCTCGGCCGGAGGTCGAAATCGACGCGCAGGAACGAGGCACACGCCGAGTCGGACTCGATCTGCAGGAAGTCGAAGCCGCCTTCGCTGTCGACGATGTAGTCCAACGAAATCGTCGCGGCCCCGGTGTACGGAGCCACGTAGCCCTGGTACCAGTCGTTCGAGTAGCCACTCGCGTCCTCACAGCACGCGTTCAAGTGGTAACCGACAGCGAGCACCTGGCCGGCCATGCCACTCGTCTGTGCTGGTAAACTGGCGGCTGGTTCGAGATGCCAGTAGCTCACGCCATCGTTCAAGATGTGATTGTCGACGTGGGTCCAACCAGTCTCGCTGCACGGCGCGCCGGTGTCGAACGACCAGTCTGCAATCCACGTCGTGTCCTGCAACACCTTCTGCGGTGCTGGGTTCGTTCCGTCGACATCTCCTACGATGTCGACTTCCACTTCCGGCTCGGACAGTTGCTGGACCCTGTCGGCTGGCTTCGCGAACACGGCGCCAGCGACTAGGAGCAAGCTGCAAAAGCAGGCGATGGAGATACGCCAGTATCTCTTCATCTTCTTCCCCCCCAAAAATAAGCGTGAAAAGCGAATGCTATTCGAAATTTGAATTCAGGTGAAAAACGGGCCCCGGGAACGAGGCCAGACCTTCCAGGTAGCCAGAGTTGCTACCTCCCTTTCCCCCCTTCCGGGTCGAAAGGTCCAGAACGCCTGGAAAACCAGGCTGCGCCTCCGCAGAGCTATCGGCGCGAGTCCCAGGCACTCGTGCTGGATTTGACGGGGGGATGCTATCAGGTGCGAGTGTCTACTGTCAAGACTGGTTGGCGCCTCTTATCCTCAAGCCTTTAATCGACTTCCAAACCCATGCTGGAGTTGTCCTTCTCGCTGTCCACTTTTCTGAGCAGATCGAGCGCCAGCGGGCCACGATACATTTCCAGATGATAGGAAAGGAGTTGATGCAGGACTCTCCCGACCTGCCGGCGTGCCTCCGGGCTCGTCTCGAGCATCGCAACCTCCCATGGCGCCGCCTGCATGGACAAGAGGAGACGGAGAACCTCGTTCTGGACATGCAATCCCCGTCTCGAGCCACCGCAAGCCGCGCAGGCGAGGGAACCATCCTGCGGATCGATCACGCCAACGCCCGCTGGCTCCATACCGCAGACCCGGCAGGAGTCGAGAGCCGGGAAATGGCCGAGGCGCTCCAGCAGCTTGAGCTCGAAGGCATAGAAGAGAAGCAGAGCGCCCGCGCGGTCCGATGTCGAATGGAGGGCCGCGAAGTAGCCAGAGCTCGTGTCCAGGAGTCCGTCCTCAGGCGCGCCCTCCGGGATGACTCTTTCCAGGATCTCGATCGCCGCCCAGGCAACGGCCATCGGCTCGAGCCGCGAGAGGCCTCCGACCCACGAGCGCACCAGAACGGATTCGCGCATATTCCCCAGGTCGCGCCCCGAACGCAGGTCGAATACCACTTCGACTTCGTTGCCGGATTCGAGGCTCGCCCCTGCGCGGCTGCGCGGGGCGCGCACGCCTCGCGCCACCAGGCGCAGCTTGCCGTGCTCGCGGCTCAAGAGGCTGAAGATGACGCTGGTTTCGCCGAGCGGGATCACCCGGAGCACCAAACCCCGGTCTTGGGCGATCATTGCATCTTTCCAGCCGCGGCCACGAGATCCCCTGGGCGCTCGCGGGAAGCCGCGCCGCCCGAGAGGATCAACTTCACCGCCTGCTCGATTCCGATGTCGAGGAGAACCAGCTGCTCCCGGGGCACCATGAGAAAGAAGCCGGTGGTGGGATTCGGCGTCGTCGGCAGGAACACGTTGACCAGATTTGCCGCTCCACGCGTGCCGTCCATCGGCGAGGGGCCTTCCGAGGTCACGAACACCAGCGCCCAAATGCCGGGTCGCGGGAATTCGAGCGCGGCCACCTGGCGAAAACTCTGCGAACGCTCGCTCAGCAGCACCTCGCTGATATCGCGCACCGCACGATACACCGGGCGC
The DNA here is from genome assembly GCA_964567755.1 of uncultured bacterium. Taxonomy (GTDB): domain Bacteria; phylum Krumholzibacteriota; class Krumholzibacteriia; genus DASRJW01. Next base: position 41,702 of record CAZMNW010000064.1, on the reverse strand, counting down.
CACAGCGGCAACCGTTCGAGCCACGTCGCCAGCCCGCGCACGATTCGTGCCCCAAGAAAATGGCTGGCGAAGAGCCCGGTGAGCAGCACCAGCACCAAGAGCGCCAGAAAGCCAAGTCCCGGAATGTGAAAGTGCAGGACACGCATGAACAGCGGCTGCAAGATTCCGTCCACATACGAGAAGACAATCCACAGCACGTACGCGGTGACCACGAGCGGCCCGGTGGCGAGCAGCCCGGCGGCGAGAATGCGGCGCAAGCCGAGGCCGCGCGAGCCCTGGGTCACTCTCTCTCCTCGTCTGTTGTCAACAGCGTCGACGGTTTCACCAGCACTTGGGTGATGCGCCGGCCACGCACGCCGCGAATGACGAACTCGAGACCGGAGTCGGTGAAGCGATCGCCGATAACGGGAATCTTGCCCGCGAGCCCGTACAGGTAGCCACCGAGAGTATCGTACTCGTCCGCCGGCAGGGCCACCTGCAAGCGCTCGGCGAGCTCGTCGAGATCCACCTTGGCGTCGACGCGGAACGAGCCGTCCGCGAGCGGCGTCAACAGCGGTTGCTCCTTGTCGGATTCGTCCTGGATCTCGCCGACGACCTCTTCGATCACGTCTTCGAGCGTCACCAGCCCCGCGGTGCCGCCATATTCGTCGACGACGATCACGAGATGCAGCCTGCGCTCGCGCATTTCCGCCAGCAGCTCGCCGACACGTTTGGTTTCCGGCACGAAATGGACCGGCCGCAGGAGCTCCCGGGTCTCCTGGGCGCCATCCAAGCTGGCCAGCAGGTCCTTGAGATGCAAGAAGCCGACGATGTTGTCGATGTGGTCGCGATACACCGGCAAGCGCGAGTGGCGTTTTTCCTTCAGCAATTCCAGCACCTGCAGCATCGGCGTGGACTCTTCGATGCTGACCATGTCGATTCGCGGCACCATGATCTCGCGCACCACGGTCTCGCCGAGCAGGAACACGCGCTGGATCATCTCACGCTCGCCCGCATCGAGCACGCGCGCTCCGTCGCCGTCCGTCCTGCGGTCGTGCAGATCGTCGGCGAGGAGCATCGCCGCGTGGCGCGCCGCCGGCGGGTACAGCCGCGACAGTGCGGCGCCCAGCGGACGGCGCAGCGGATAAATGGCGAGATAGACCGGCAGCACCAAGGTGGCGGCGACGCGACAATAATGGCCCGGCATGGCTTCGGCAACCGTCTTCCACAGCAACAACCCGGCGACGATGGCGATGGTATCCGTCGCCAGCACGAGCACGCGCGCGAGCAGTGGGGGTGGCGCTCCGACCACAGCCGCCGCCACGGCATCGAGAGCGAGCACCGAAACCAGACCACAGGCGAATGCGCCCAGCATCCACGCGGCGATGGCGCTGGTCGCGTCACGCAAGATGAACGTGGTGAGCTCTTGCGTGACCGCCGGACGTTGGCGGTTTTCGAGCCGGCGCCCGAAGGCGGCGAGCGCCGCCAGCGCCGCACCATAGAAAGTGGAGAGCGCGACCCCGAGAACGAAGAGAACCACGCCGAACCAGAGCGTCACGCTTCCTCCTCCGCCAGTCCGGGCGCGGGCACGAGCGGCGGGAGCGGGTTCCACCCCGTGCGCCGTGCCAGCCACCGCAGGTGCGGAGTTTCCGCCGCGCGCATGCGGCGTGCGTCGCGCGCTCGTTCGTGATCGTGGCCCTGGAGGTGCAGCATCCCATGCAGCGCCAGCAGCATCAGCTCGCAACGCAGCGAATGCCGCCGCGCCCGCGCTTGCGCCGCCGCCCGCGCCAGAGAGACGTATAACTCCGCATCCGGTCCGGCCGCACGCGACCGCCCCCGCGGCTGCCGCGGGCCTGTGCCGCGGCCATGGGGGCGAAGCCGCCGTGACGTGGCTCGGTAGAGGAAGGACAGCACGTCCGTGGCGCGATTGCGACCCCGATACTGCCGGTTCAGCCGCCGCAAGCAATCATCGTCCGCCAACACCAGCTGCACGCAGAGGTCAGCCGGATCGAGCCGTCGTGCCAGGTCCACGAGCAGCGCCTGGGAGCCGGGCGGCGTCCGCACGCCCGGCGCGCGCACCACGTTCAATCGCACGGCGACGCCTCCGGAGACGACCCGGGGGCATGCTCCCGGCTCGCGCGCGAGCTGCTTTCAAACGCGAGGATGATGCGGCGTACGAGCGGGTGCCGCACCACGTCGACATCGGTCAGATAGACGAACTGAATGCCCGCGATGCCCTGGAGGATGCCTTGCACGCCGACGAGACCGGAGCGAGCGGGAGGCTCGAGATCGATTTGCGTGATGTCGCCGCTTATGACCGCCCGGCTGCGCGGCCCGAGCCGGGTGAGGAACATCTTCACCTGTGGCAACGTGGCATTCTGCGCTTCGTCGAGGATACAGAAGGCATGACGCAAGGTGCGACCACGCATGTAGGCCAGCGGCGCCACCTCGACCAGGTGGCTCTCGAGTGCGCGGCGCAACGCGTCATCCCCCATGAACTCCTGCAAAGCATCGTACAGCGGCCGCAGGTAGGGATCGACTTTTTGCGCCAGGTCGCCGGGCAAGAAGCCCAGATTCTCTCCCGCTTCGACCGCTGGCCGCGCCAGCACGATGCGATCGACCTCGCGCCGCCGCAGCGCGGCCACAGCGGCGGCAATGGCGAGGTAGGTCTTGCCGGTGCCAGCGGGCCCGATGGCGAACACGATGTCCGCAGCGCCGATGGCGCGCAGATAGTCGCGCTGGCCGAAAGTCTTGGGCGCCACCGTCTCGCGATGACTGTTGACGAGCACCACTTCGCCGGCGATCTCGGCGGCCGATTGCGCCTGCGCGCGCGTTTCGATGACGTAACGCACGTCTTCCTCGGAGATCGCGCGCTTCTGGCGCACCAGTTCGATCAAGCCGACGAAGACACGCTTCAGCTCTTGGACTTGGGTCTTCTCCCCGCTCAAAATCACCTGTTCGCCGCGCACGACGACCTTGCCAGCCAGTGCGTTCTCGATGACGCGAAGATTCTGATCGTTGCGACCCAGGAGATCGATGGGCTCGATGCCAGCGATGGACAGCATCTCTTTGCTTTCGGCGGCGGGTTCGCGGCTCAAGACTTAAGCTTCCCCCTTTGGACCGCTGGCGTCGTCACGCACTTGCAGATGCAGCTCGTGCAGCTGGTCCGGCGAGATCTCCGACGGACTGCCGTCCATCGGCGACGTCGCCCGCTGCGTCTTCGGGAAGGCGATGACATCGCGCAAGTTCGTGCTGCCCGTCAACAGCATGACCAGGCGATCGAGCCCCAGTGCGATGCCGCCGTGCGGCGGTGCACCATACTCGAAGGCCTGCATCAAGAAACCAAACTTGCGCTCGAGCTCGTCCTCCCCCAGACCAATGCAGCGCATGACTCTACGCTGCAGCTCCGGCTCGTGGATGCGGATGCTCCCCGAACCGAGCTCCACTCCGTTGCAGACAAGATCGTAGAGCTGCCCGACCACGGCGCCCGGATCGGACTCGAGCAAGGCCAGCGACTCCGGCTCCGGCATGGTGAACATGTGATGCGACGGCCCCCAACCGGTCGGGGTACTGGCGGGCTCGAAGAGCGGAAAGCGATGCACCCACAGGCAATGCAGACCCGGCGCGCGCTCTGTTCCCAGCAGCTCGGCGAGTTGCAGACGCACGGCGCCGAGGGCACGGCAGGCCAGGCGGGCTGCCGCGGCCACGCACAGCACCACATCCCCGGTCACGGCGCCGGTCTGGGCCGCGAGTTGCTCTGCTTCCGCCGCGGCAAGGAACCGCGCCATGCCACCACCCCAAACTCCATCGGCCTCGAGACGACACCAGGCGAGGCCGGCGGCGCCGACTTGCTCCGCCGTCGCCGCCAGCGTGTCGATGTGCTTGCGCGACAGTCGCGCGCCGCCCTTGGTGTGCAGCGCCATCACGCGTCCGCCCTGGTCGAGGGCGTTTCGGAAGGCCTGGAACTGGCTCTTGGCGAAAATCGCGCTCGCATCCTTGAGCTCCAGGCCGAAGCGGAGGTCGGGCTTGTCGGTGCCATAGCGCTGCATGACTTCGTCGTACGTGAGGCGCGGAAAGGGCCGGCCCGGCGGCACGAGACCCACGGCCTCGCACATCGCCGCGATCGTGGCCTCGCTGGTGGCAAAGATCTCGTCCGGGGTCGGGAAGCTCATCTCGAGATCGATCTGGGTGAACTCGGGCTGCCGATCGGCGCGCAGGTCCTCGTCGCGCAGACAGCGCGCGATCTGGAAGTAACGGTCGAACCCGGCGACCATCAGCACTTGCTTGTAGATCTGCGGGCTCTGTGGCAACGCGTAGAACTTTCCCGGGTGCAATCGGCTCGGCACCACGTAGTCGCGCGCGCCTTCGGGTGTGGTCTTGATGAGCAGCGGCGTTTCGATCTCGACGAAACCGAGCGCATCCAATGTTTGGCGCGCTGCCAACACCGCACGATGTCGCAGCAGCAGCCGGCGTTGCAAACCCGGCCGGCGCAGCTCGAGATAGCGATAACGGAACTTGAGCTCCTCGCTGGGCTCGCTGTCGCTGTCGATGGGAAACGGCGGCGTGCGCGATCGCGCCAGGATCTCGATTTCATCCGCCAGCACCTCGACGGCGCCGGTGGCCAGGCCGCGGTTGACCATCTCCACCGGTCGCAGACGCACGCTGCCGCGCACGCCGACGACGAACTCGCTGCGCAACTGCGCCAGCACTTGTTGCAGCGCCGGCACACCCCCTTGCACCACGATCTGGGTGATGCCGTAGCGGTCGCGGAGATCGACGAAGGCCAGCCCGCCGTGATCGCGCTGGCGGTTGACCCAGCCGGTGAGCACGACCTGCTCTCCGGCCTGCGCGGGCCGCAGGTCGCCGCAGGTGTGCGTCCGCTTCCAACTCATCCGCTATCCCCCTTGACCTTGGAGAAGTGCGCGCACTGCCGCCACCACGTGTTGGCGCTCCTCGACCGTCTGGACAGAAGCCGCGAGATCGCGCACCACGACCTCGCCCGGTGCGCGATCTTCCGCCCCCAGGATCACCGCCACGCGCGCCCCTGAACGGCCGGCTCCGCGCAGCTGCGATTTGAGCGACCGCCCGGAGAGATCGACTCCCGTGGGGGCCACGTCGCGGAGCGCGTGCGCGAGCTGCAACGCCTGCAACCGCCCCGGTCGATCCAGTGGCAGGACGACAATGCGAGCGTCGGCGACCGCAGCGCTCGGCGCCTGTGTTTTTTCGAGCGCGAACAGGATGCGTTCGAGCCCGGCCGAAAAGCCCACCCCCGGCGTCTTGGGCCCGCCGCATGCCTCGACCAGACCATCGTAGCGCCCGCCGCCGCCGAGCGCGCTCTGCGCCCCGAGCGGCGGATAATGCACTTCGAATGCCGTTCGCGTGTAGTAGTCCAAGCCGCGCACGATCGCGGTGTTTTCCCGATGCGGAATCCCGAGTTGCTGCAACCCCGTCAACACCACGTCATGATGGGCGTTGCACGCATCACAGAGATGCGCGCGTATGCGCGGCAAACGCTGCACCACCGGCCGGCATGCCTCGTTCTTGCAGTCGAACACGCGCATCGGGTTGGTGTCGATGCGCTCCTGGCAGGTGCGACACAGTGCCGCGCCTTCCCGAGCGAGCACCTGGCGCAAGCGCGTCTCGTACGCGGCACGGCACGCCGGGTGACCGACGCTGTTCACTTCGACCTCGAGCCCCGGCAATGGCAAGCGTGCGAGCGCCGTCATCATGAGGTCGATGATCTCGACGTCCTGTTCCGGCTCGGCGCTGCCGATCGCTTCGGCGCCGAGCTGGAAGAACTCGCGGAAGCGTCCGGCCTGCGGCCGATCGTAACGGTACATGGGGCCGATATAGAACAGCCGGCGCACCCCGCCCTCGTGCCCCATCTGATTGTCGAGATAGGCACGCACCACGGCCGCCGTGCCCTCGGGGCGCAAGCTCAGGCTGCGACCCTTGCGGTCGACGAAGGTGTACATCTCCTTCTGCACGATGTCGGTGTCGGACCCCACGCCGCGCACGAAGAGCTGGGTGTCCTCGAACAACGGCGTGCGAATCTCGCCGTAATCGAAAAGGGCGAGCGTGCGGCGCAGATTGGCGTCCAACGCCTGCCAATGCCGCGCTTGCTCGGGGAGGATGTCCTGCGTGCCGCGTTGTCTTTGGAATCGCATCCGGCTTGTTCTCCGATGCCGGCCGTGGATGCCTCCCACGCCGGCTCATGACAGGATCGGTTGTCGCCGTCGCTTGAAAGTCCACCGCGACGACGTCAAGCACCCGAGCGCCGCACCCACGACATCGGCCACGACGTCGAAGAGGTCGACCTCGCGCCCGGGGACACTACCTTGAAACAGCTCGTCCGCGACTCCGACGCCGAGTCCGAGGAGCGCCCCACGCACGAGCCCCGCGCGCGCGCGCCCAAGCGCCCGGCCCCACAGCCAGCCCAGCATCGCGTACTCGCCGGCGTGGAACAGCTTGTCGACTCCGGACACGCCAAGGCCCGGTGGCTTGAGATCGGGGATGGACGACATGCCGAACACGAGCCCGACCCAGAGGCCGAAGTGAAGCCACGGCGAGTGCCAAAAGCGCGACACCGGTCACCACCTTGTTCCCTGCCACGCTTTCGCAGCCAGCCATCGTAGCCAGGGTCGTGATTTCCTGGCAAGGCACTACGCGTCGACGTCTGGAGCGTCAAGGAAGATCCGTGCCCGGCCGGCGCAGCGTCGAATCCGCCGTCCCGAACCCGGGTGCTCCGAGCACGGTGAGATCCACGGCGCGCGGCTCGAGATCGACGACCTCGATCCATGCCGGCAGCTGCGCCAAGATATCGACGCTCGCGTGATGACCGGGCGCCAAGCGACTCGCGTCGACAAAGAGGCCGATGTCGTCTTCCTTGAGCGCCGCGATGCGCGCCTCGGGTCCGGCGACGCGGAGACGCGCCTGCTCGACGCCGATCTCGACCCGCCAGCCGGCGCGCGCCGGCGGCACGAGGGTGACGGGAATCGCCGGCAGCGTGCGCAGGCGACGCCGTTCGGTGCTGTAACTCACAGTCACCCGATCGGGAATGCAGCGCACACGGGCTGCCGCCGCCAAACCGATCTCGGCACGAGCGGGACCGAGGCGCGATGAGAGCACCAGCGGCTGGGTGACGATCGCCTGCAACATCTGCAACACCGGCTCGGGCCCGATGCAACGCACCTGCTGCGGCTCGACCTCCGGTGTGTCGGCGAGACAGGCGACGCGCTTGGGATCGCCATCGATCTCAAGACGCACCGGCAGATCGCGCTCGATGCGGCGGGCGAGGCGCAAGGCGATCACCGACGGCTCCAGCACCCGCACCACCGCCACACGCTCGTTGGCCGGCGCTTCGATATCGGACAGGCTCGGCACCATGCGGTCGAGCGCGGCGGTGGCGCCGACCAGATCGATGCGTGCGCTCGCACCACCGAGGAGATCGAGGCGCAGGATCAACTCCTGCGCCGGCCCGGAGACCAACACCCGCATCTCCTGCGGCGGCGTTTCCATGAACAGCAGGCTGTCGGCGAGACCGACGTAGCGAATCGGGATGCGGTGCTCGCGTTCGATGACCTTGGCGCCGTGGACGAAAGACCACAGCAAGAGCGCGAGCGCGATCGATAACAGCTTGAGACCTAGATTGTGGCGCAGCCGCCAGACGAGCCGCTTCACGGGCGCAGAAACCGTCGTTTGACGTCGGCCCAGCTGGTGCTGCGGACCGGCGTCGTGCACGGACAATCGGCAGTGCAATTGAGCGTCGATTGCAGCGCTTCCGCCTCGACCAGCTGTGGCACGCCGTTGATACAATCCTCGCCGCCGATTTTCACCTGCGGCTTCTCGTACGCGAGCGAGTCGGCGGTGGCGCCGCCCTTGAGTTGCAGGCGCATGTCGGGAACGATGCCGCCCGGCTCCACTTCGGAATCGAACTGGTGAAAGTCGAAGCTCAGCAGGAGGACCGGACCGTTCGCCGGCTGGCACACTTGCAAGGTGATCTCGAGACCCTCGGAGCCGGTGAAAGTGCCATCGAGCTGCGCCGAATGCGGCGGCAACAGGTCGTCGATGATCAACCCGTGCGGCGGCACGAGCCGCAGGAGCGCGCCGTTCACCACCGTTCCGGCAGGCACCAGTGCGTAGACATAGGCGCGCTGCGGCGGCTGTTCGAAGTTACGGATCTCGCCGGTGCACGACTGCGCATTGCTGTCGAAGAAGACGCCGATGCGAAACGCCGACTGCGCGACCGCCGCTCCCGCGAAGGCGAGAACCCCGGCGACCGTGGCGATGGTGATGGCGGCGGGACAATTCATCTTGTTGCAACGCATGCGGATCCCCGCGACGAGGTGCTCAGGCCCGAATCTTAAGCGCTCCGCACTCGGCATGCAAGCCGACCGCGTCCGCGCGCGCTTCGCGGCGCGCAGATTCAGGCCAGGTAGTCGAGGATGCCGTCGGCGAGCCGGCTGGCGTAGGCGCGCTGCGCCTTCACCAAGAGACCGCGGTCGGCCTTGCTGGTGATGAAGCCCAGCTCCACCAGGACAGAAGGCTTGTCGATGGATTTCAACACCGCAAGCGGTCCCTGCTTGACGCCCCGCACCGCACCCGATTCCACCCGTCCCAGATGTTGCAACAACACCTCGGCGAGCTTCTCGCTGTCCTTCATCGTCTGGTTGCGCGTCATGTCCATCAGGATGTCGACCAACGGCGCGTTCACCTGATCCGCGGGCACGCCGCCGACGAGATCGGCGGCATTCTCGCGATCGACGAGCTCGCGCGCCGCCTTGTCCTCGGAGCCCGCGAGCGACAGGAAGAACACTTCGGCGCCCCGCGCTTGCGATGGCGCCGAATTGACGTGCACGCTGATGAAAAGGTCGGCACCGTACTGCCGTGCGATCTGCTGGCGCTTGTGCAGGGGAATGAAGTGGTCGCTGTCGCGTGTGAGGACGCCGCGCAGCCCTTTGCGTGTTTCGAGCTGCTGCTGCAACAACTTGCCCACCGCGAGCGCAATGTGCTTTTCCTGCAGGCGCCCGTACACCGTGCCAGGGTCTTCGCCGCCATGCCCCGGATCGATGGCGACGATCCGGTCGCCGCTGTCGCGCACCGCACGCACGCGCGCCTCCTGCGCGGCGCGTTCGGCCGGGCTCAACCTTGGCGCCATGTCGACGACGAGTCGATGGCCCTTGTCGCCACTCGGCGCCTGATAAAAGACCTCGGCCGTCGTGGCACGCGAGAACTCGAGCGTGATCTCGACACCGTCGGGGCTCTGTCGCGCCTCGAGCCGCTCGACGAGCGCATCTCCGCCCCAAGTCTGCGTCAGCGGTTGGGTCAAGACGGCGCCCGGGAGGCGCAACACCAGCCGCGGCGGATCGTCGAGGATGCGCTCGGTGAAATCGGCCTGGGCATCCAAGTCGAGCACCAGGCGTTTGGCGTCGTTGGGGTCGAACCAGTAGCGCAGGCCGAGAATGCGCACGCGCGCCGCCTGCACCAGCCCGGACGGCAGCACCACGAGCACGGGAATGCTGGCGAGGAGTTGGAGAGCGTGTCGCCTGGAAAAGGTCCGAGCGGGTTTCGCTTCGCGCACCGCACCCACCCCGCGACCGGCGTCACTGCCGTTCGTGACGCACCTCTGTGCGGAGATCAGTCGACGCTCAAGTCTGGCTGGAGGATGAACTTCATCGGATCTTGCGGCAGCCCGTTCTGGATGACCTCGTAGTGCACGTGCGAACCGGTGGCCTTGCCGGTGCTGCCGACGCGCGCGACGCGATCGCCGCGCTGCACGCGCTGCCCGGGTCCCACGAGCACCTTGCTGCAATGGGCGTAGCGGCTGGTCAGGCCGTCGCCGTGATCGATCTCGACCACCAGGCCATAGCCGCCCCAGAAGCCCGCGCGCGACACGACCCCCTCGGCCGTGGCGCGGACCATGGCACCAGGCTGCGCCGCGATGTCGATCCCACGATGCATCGCTGCCTGGCCGGTGAAAGGATCCATGCGCCGGCCGTAGCGGCCGGTGATGAAACCGGTATTCACCGGCCGCACCGATGGCGTGCGATCCCAGACTTCCTGCTTGGCACGCAGCGCCGTCACGATCTCGTCGTAACTTTCTTTCTGAATACTCGCCTGGCGCAGCATCTGCGAGATGCTGCCGCTGGTACGGTCGAGCTGGGCGACCAGATCGACCGGCAAGGCGCCGCTGTCGTCGCGCACCAGAGGCCCGCCGACGCCGGCCGCGAGCACGTCCGCCTGGATCGGCTGCAGGCTGGCGAGCAAACGCAGGCGCTCTTGCACCTGGCGCGTGTCCTTCATCGAAGTCGCGAGCGCTCCCATTTGGCCTTCGATGGACTCGACTCGCTGGCGCAGAACCTCGTTTTCGCTGTGCAAGCGCAGCATTTCGCGACCCTCGGATAGCGCCCCGATGTACCGAATCCCGAAGAAACCGATCAGCCCGACGCCGACCAGGAGCACGGCCGCGACGCCGGCCAAGGCCGATTGCGGCACGCGGAACTGACGCACGTCGGCGTCATCCGGCACGTACAAGAACGTGAGCTTCTTGCCGCGAGTGGGACGCCATTGCAGCAACGATCGCAGCACCCACACACTCCCGTGCCGAGGACCACGCGGTGGTGCCCCGACATGAGGTCACTTCCCACCGCTTTCGGACTCTTCGAGGAAGCCACCCCCATAGGGGCGACATTTCGTCAGGACTTTGCAGGCCTGACTTGGAGGTCGTCAAGGCATTTTCCGCGCCAGAAACGACTATTGACCGGCAGGCTTGCGTCTGGAGATCGAATCCAATTTCAAACCATTCAAAATCAATAGGTTAATTGATCGCTCCGAACTCGGTCGCCGCTCGGTTCCGGCGTGTTTCCGAGGCATTCGCTCCGTACCCGATCCGGTCCAGTGGGGTGGCTGGGGAGTCGATGGCCACGCCGGAGCCCACGCTTTCCGCACCGCACAGTCCCGCTCGAGTCGGACGGTGGGTCGCTCCTGAAACCGGGCGAGCCACCGGGCCGTTTGGTTCCCGTGTGGCTCGGGTTTGGCGATTTCACCCAGTCGCGGCGACCCTCCGGGCGAGCTGACCCGTCGCAAATACCGAGCCCGGGGACGATCGGCTATTCCTCGATGTAGGCCGCCAGTCCGGCGCCCACCTCGCCGGCGCGCAGCTTCTCCAGCGCCTTTTCCTTGATCTGCCGAATGCGCTCGCGCGTGAGGTGGAGTTCGCCGCCGATCTGCTCCAAGGTGAGCGGGGCGCTCCCGTCGAGACCGAAATAAAGACGAATAATGCGCTGCTCGCGGGGATCGAGCCGCGCCACGGCCACGCGCAGATCGTGCCCCATCGTGCGCTCGAAGGTGATCCGGTCGGGTTGGGCGCTCGCGGCGTCCGCCAGACAGGAGAGCAACGAGTTGGCGTCTTCGTCGCCATCGAAGGTCTCGTCGAGCGACAGCGATGGGTGGGCGACGCGAAGCGTCTCCCGCACCTCCGCAAGACTCATGTTCATGCGCACGGCGATCTCGTGTTCGTCCGGTTGACGATCCAACTCCTGGTGCAGTTGACGCACGGTCTTGCCGATCCGATACAGCGCGCTGGCGCGGTTGAGCGGCAAACGCACCACGCGCGATTGCTCTGCCAGCGCTTGATGCATGGATTGTCGAATCCACCACACCGCATAGGAGATGAACTTGAAACCGCGCCGGTAATCGAAGCGTTGCGCGGCCTTGATGAGCCCTAAGTTGCCCTCGTTGATCAGATCCTCGAGCGACAGCCCCTGATTGGCGTATTGCTTGGCGATCGAGACCACGAAGCGCAGGTTCGCGCGCACCATGTGGTCCAGCGCAGCGGCGTCCCCCGCCGCGACGCGTTTCGCCAAGGCTGTTTCTTGCGTCCGCGACAGCAGTGCCGTGGCGTTGATCTCGCGCAAATAGAGATCCAGGCTGCCTTGGACGGCGCCCACTCGCACCCTTGCACTCGACATGACCCTCTCCTTGCCTCCGGGGGGGATGCTCAAACCCATGAGACCGTCGTGGGGAACGTCTCGGCGAAGCCGCCATCGCGGCGTACGTGCAAGTGGGGAGGTCGGGCGCGTGGGGTGGGACGCTCGACGTCGGGGCAATGGTCAGGAGCGTGGTCGGAGAACCACGTAGCGGACGGTGCCACCCTCTTTGATCTTCAGGGTGATCGGCTTGCGCCGGTCCCGAAGCTGGTCACGGATCATTCCATAGTCTTCGATTCCATCGACCTCCCGGTTGACGATGCCGAGGATGAGCGTGCCCGGCTGGAGCCCTTGCTCCGCTGCCGGGCTGCCCGGCTCGACCTCGGTGATGACCACGCCGCGCTCGTCCTCTGCGAGACCAAATTGCTCCCGCACCGGCGGCAGCGCCACATCTTCGACGCGGATTCCCAGCCAGCTGGCGCTCGGCACGGCGAGCGGCGGCGTGTCGGGGCTCTGCTCCTGGTAATCGCTCAGCGTCACCTTCAGATCCAAGTACTTCCCGGCCCGGAACGCGCGCAATTGCACCGTCTTACCGACCTCGGTGCTGGCCACCAGCAGGCGGAACTGCGCCGCGTTGCTCACCGGCCGGCCCTCGAACTCGACGATGACGTCGTCGGGGCGGAGCCCCGCGCGGTCTGCGGGGCTGTCGGGCACCACGCTCTGAATGAGGATTCCGGCACTCAAGTCCCAGTCGTTGCCGTCGGCGACCGCGCGCGTCAACGCCACGAGCCCGATGCCGAGGAAACCGCGGCGCACGCGCCCGGTGTCGATGAGCTGCTGCGCCACGAGCGCCGCCAAATTGACGGGGATGGCGAAGCCGATGCCCTGCCCCTGCATGTTCACCGCGCTGCTCACGCCGATCACTTCGCCGCGAATATTCACCAACGGCCCGCCGCTGTTGCCGAGATTGATCGACGCGTCGGTTTGGATGAAATCTTGGTACTCGATTTCCGCGCCCATGATGTTGAGATCGCTGCGTCCCTTGGCGCTGATCACCCCGACGGTCACGGTGCCGGCGAGCTGCTCGCCGAACGGATTGCCCACCGCGATGGCCCAGTCGCCGACCTGGATTTCGTCGCTGTCCCCGAGCACCAAGGCCGGGAACCCTTGCCCGCCTCGCGCCGGCTCGCGGATGCGGACGACCGCGATATCGGTGCGCGGATCTTGTCCGACGATGGCGCAGCGATAGCTGTCGCCATTCAAGAACGTCGCGGTCACGGCGTCGGCGCCATCGATCACGTGGTTGTTGGTCATGATGGTTCCGCTCGAGTCCATGACGAACCCCGAGCCCGAAGTGGGACGCGCCGGCCATCCCCCGCGCGGAGTGAAGTCGTTGAAGAACTCATCGTACGGACCGCGCCGGCCTTGGGCTTGGCCGCGCAGGACCTCGATGTAGACCACCGACGGGCTCACCAACTGCGCCACGCGGGCAAACGGGCTGTGCACGTTTTCGAGCTGGCCGTAGATGCCGGCGTCGACCCGACCCTTGCTCGCCGGCGCTTGAGACCGGGCGGATCCCGGCACGAGCACGATGGCGGCGCCGAGCAGGAGCAAGCGGGATGTCTGGATCGCGATGGCGCGCATGCGCACACTCCACACGCTCGGTTTGTCGTGGGGACCGCGAGGGGCGGTTCGGAATCCTGTCGCGCCGCATGTCGTCCGGGGATGGGGGCCCCAACCGGCGCAAAAACCTGCACGAGTTTACGTTCGGCTCCTCTACTCTGTCAATGCGGCGGCGCGAAACGTGGCACCCTGTGCGCTCGATCGAACCGCCGGCCCGCCGCCTTTCGCGGCGGCGCGAGCGAGCCCAGGAGGGTCGAGGTGAACGCCAGCGTCTATTTCGTCTCCGACGCGCACTTCGCTCTCCCGGTCGACGCCGCGGAGCGCCGGCGCCGGGCGACATTTCTATCTTTCCTCGAATCCTTGCACGGGGTCTCCCACCTGGTCTTGGACGGCGACTTGTTCCAGTTCTGGTTCGACCTCGGCAAGACGATGCCGAAGGGGTACTTCGAAATCCTCGACGGACTCCTGCGCTTGCGCCGTTCCGGAACTCGCATCGATTACCTCGCCGGCAATCACGACTACTGGCGCAGCCCCTTCTTCCGTGACGAGCTCGGCATCGAGACGCACGCCACGGATCTCGTCCTCGAAACGCAGGGGCGTCGCATTCTCGTCGCGCACGGGGATGGCAAAGGGCCCGGGGATCACGGCTACAAGATTCTCAAACGCGTCGTGCGGCATCCGTGGACGATCGCGCTCGCGCGCGCCCTGCATCCGGACGTGCTCGATGCGTGCGCCCGCCGCATGGATCGCTGGTCGCACGCCGAGAGCGCACCCCTTGCGGTCGACGCGCGCCGTCTCGAAGCCGCGGCACAAGCGGCTTTCGCCCGCGGCTTCGATGCGCTCGTTCTCGGCCACGTCCACACGCAGATGCATCAGCGCCTGCAGGATGGCGAGCTGGTAGTCCTCGGCGATTGGCTGACCTTGTTTTCGTACGTGCGACTCGAGGCCGGCGTTTTCACGCCCTGTCGCTGGCCGCCGCCTTGAATCAACGCAATACCGCGAGACGCCCCCGGCTGGTGCCGCGCGCGTCGCGCACCACGAACACGTAGACACCGCTCGCCACTCTGCCGCCGCCGGTGGTGCGCAGATCCCAGCGCAGGCCACCCCCCAGAGCGTCGCCCAGCTCATGCACGAGCGCGCCTTCGAGATTGAAGATCTGCACCCGTGTATCGGCGGCGGCCTCGACGAACACCACCTCCTCGCCGCGCACTGGGTTCGGCACCGGGAACACGTGGGGCGCTCCCAGGCCGTCGACGTAGACACGATGCACGGTGCCAGCGGCGGTCAATGGCTCCGCGTCCGCGCGCGCGCGCACCGGCGCCACGACGCGCAACAGGTACGGGATGCCGCGGCCGACGAAAGGCGTGTCCGTCACCACGAGCCGCGTGCGCTCCGGTGCCACCCATTCGACCCTGGCGATGGCAACATGGGTCTCGTTCCATTCCAGGGAGTAGCTCGTCGGCTCGAGCGCCAGCGTGTCCGGCTCGCGGCTCCACGTGATCTCGATGCCTTCGGGCTCGAGGCCAACGGTCTGCACCACGAACGCCGGTCGGTCGCAATCACGCCGGCCATCGATGCGGCTCGCACCTCCAGCGAGCAATCCCCACTGGTCGTCGCGCAGGCTATCGGTTTCGACGCTCCACGTGTCGCAATCGAGCGCTGTCGCGAGCAGCAGATCCACGACGCGTCCGTCCTCGGCGACCGTGAGTTGCTGCACCGGTCGCCGCGCGCCGCCTGTGCGCACGACGAACCGCTGCGGCACGAGTGTCGTGGCGTGCATGCGGTTGCTGGTGCGGAGCCGCAGCGCATCCGCGCCGGTCGAGCGCACATCCAAAAGATGTGGCAACGGTTGCGCGTTCGCTGCGACCCGGTTCGACGCGCCGGCGGCGCTGCCGCTTTGGACACCCAGGACCTCGTACTCGTGCACCGCGAAGGCGACGAGCGTCGAATCGATCCACGTGGCCGCGGTGGTTTCGACCTGTGTTTCCCAGCCGCCGCCGGGCTGGCGCCGCTGCACGCGCGAGAAACCGCTCGGCCCCGGTATCCAGCGCAGGCGCAGGCGATCCGGGCCTAGTGATTCGGAGCGCAGCGCATACGGACCCTGCTCGTCCTCCACCAAGCGGTGCAGTGCGGCGCCTTGCGCCGTGCGCAGCACCAGCTCCAGCCTGCCGTCGGCATCCAGATCGGCGAGCACCGGAGCCTGCCCTGCCGCCACGGCAGCATGCAGGCGGAGCGCGCGCGGCTCACGCGCACCGCGCGCGAGGTAGAGATCGGCGCCTTGCACGAGCGCGAGCCACGTCGTTCGCGTCGCCGGCGACACCGCCACCGCGCTGCCGAATGCGAGCGTATTCTCTGGCGCCAGGAACGAATACCTCGCCGCCTCCGGCGCATGAATGTCGAACGCGATCACCACGGTCGCGAACCCGTCGCCGACGACCGCCGCACTCTGCTGCGAGCCGACGACGAAGCCACCTTCCGGCAACGTGCTCAAGTCGTAGGCGTAGGTCCCCCCGGAATCGAAATGATGTTGCAGCTCGAACAGCCCACTCGCCGCGCGTTCGAACACGCTGGTGAATCCCTCGGCGTCGCCGCAGGCGAACTCGCGGCGGCCGTCGGCATCGAAATCGCCTGCGGCCGCGTCCGCGCCCCAGGTTTGGAAGCCGCTCGCGGCCGGATTGTCGAGAATCTGCATCAATCGCGGCGCGCCGCTCGTGGCATCGTCATAGAGAAAGAGCCGATTGTCGCGCGCCAGGATCGCTTCGAAAGCGGGATCCTCGTCGAGCGCGAAGAGACCGATGGCGCGCAGTTCGCGCTCCGAGGCGAGGATCGAGTCGGGAAAAGCGAAGGCACTTCGCGTCACCAGCCAGGTCGCGCCGAGTCCATCCGGGGAGAGACCCTGGAACAATAGATCCGCGGCGCCGTCGCCGTTGGTATCGGCGAAACTCTGCGGGAATCCATCGCGTCCGCTGTCGAAAACCTGCACCAACCGATCGGACTGCACCGCGACCGCCTGCATCGTCGGCCCGTGTAGCCCGGCGAGAGACCGCCCCCAGACGACGGCTCCGAGCGGCGATTGCCCCCATGTGTCGGTCGGCTGGATGCCGTCGCGGTCGAGCAACAGGAGAGTCTCTGGTGCATCCCAAGTCTGAAGCCGTGTCGGCGTTGGCACCGAGACCTCGGTGGCGCCGCCAGTCGCGTTCTCGAGCCGGACGATCCACGTCGATTCCGCCTGCGACGTGGCCGGGCCTTCCATCTGCAGACGCGATGCGTAGCCCGCGTCGCCCATGAACGGCAGCACCTCGTGCGCCTGGCGCACGCTGGCGCGGACGGCTTCGTCGGCACTGAGCGACACCAACCAGCGCGGCTCGCCACTCTTCCATCCCGACGCCACCACCAGCGTGTCGATGACGGGTGGCGAGCGGTCGACGCGAAAACCGCCGTGCCACTCGCGCTTTTGTCCATCCGCCGTGTCGACATGCAGCGTCACCTCCCAATCGCCCTCGGGTGCGGTGTCGAATGGGACCGACACCAAAGTGTCGGCAACGATCTGGCCGGGCTCTGCGGTGACGAGGACGCGACCGGTGCCGCTCGGCGCATGCAGCACGGACAGCGTGCGCCGCGGCAAGTCGCCGCTCAACACCGTGCCGATCAAGGTCAAATGTTCGTCGGCGAATGGCGTCTCGGGGCCTGTGATCGCGACCGTGAGATCGTCGAGTGTTTGCACTGCGCCCACGGCGTCCACCTCGCCGTGACCGAGATCGGCGGACCAGTCCGCGCCGGTCGCGCGGCGCGCCGAAGCCACCAGCAGGGCGCGCGTGCGCGCGGCGTCGGGACGATCGGCGCGACAGAGCACCAGAGCGGCGACGCCGGCCACGTGCGGCGCCGACATCGACGTGCCCCGGCGTTCGCCGAGACCGTCGCGGAGGCCGTCGTCGTCGAATGCCAAGGGGAGAAGACTGCGGATGCCGTGACCTGGGTACGCACTCTCCTCGCCGGGCGCCGCCAGCTGGACACCGGCGGCGGCGCCGAAGTTCGAGAAAGCGGTACGCGTGCCGCTGCGATTGCTGGCGGCGACACCGAGGACGCGCGGGTCGGCGCTGGGAAAATGCGCTGCCGCGCTGGCGCTGTTCCCGGCCGCGGCGACGATCACGACATCGCGCGCCGCGGCATATTCGAGCGCCGCGCGCACCAGACTCGACTCTTCCTGATCGCCCCAGGAAAGATTCAGGATGCGGGCGCCATTGTCGACGGCGTACACGATCGCAGAAGCGGCATCGTCGGTTTCGAGCGCACCGGAACCGAGAAACTGATTGAAGGCGGCGCGCACCGGCATGAGGCGCACGAACGGCGCCACACCGCGCACGCGGCCATCGGCGGCGATGATGCCGGCCACGTGCGTGCCGTGGCCGTTCTGGTCGGAGGGATCGTTGTCACGCTGCAGCGCGTCTCCCGAAGCGCCCTGTCCTGGAGCGTCGGTGAAATCGAACCCATGCAGGTCGTCGACGTAGCCGTTGTCATCATCGTCGTCACGTTCCCAGGCCTCGATCACGCCATCGGCATTCTGGTCTTGCGTGTCGTCATCCGGCCGCGCGTTCCCGGGCGGATCGTCGTTCAGCCACAGTCGAGCGGCAAGATCCGGATGCGCCAGATCGGCGCCGGTATCGATCACCGCCACGATCAACGAGGTGTCCGGCACGACCAGCGCCAGCGCCGCCACGGCGCCTGTACGTTCGATGTTCCAAGGAATCTCCGGCTCTTGCTGCGGCACGAAGGCTGCCGGAGCGGGGAGCGTGGCGTCGTCCAGCGCTAACAGCCGAATCACTTCGACTTCGGCGACTTGGGGCTCGGCGCGCAGCAGCGGCAGGGCCCGAGCCAGCGCGGCGTCGCTTGCGAAACGCAGGATCTGCCAGTTGGCAAGGGGGTGAGCCGGTCCTGGACCGGTGAGCCGGGTCGAAGAATCGTCGCCGTCTGTGACCGGAGCGGCGAGCAGTGGTGCGACCTGCACCGGAGCGAGCGACAACGCCGCCAGGATCGTAGCCAGCGCAGCGGTCTTGCCCTGCCGCGCCGGCTTCACCATTCGCACCGCGCAGGCACTTGGCGCCGCGCCCGTTGCGCCAGCACCCGACGCCAGGAACGACAGCAGCAGCAGCAGCCGCACCACGCGCGCTCTAGAGATCGATTGCGAGGGAGAAACGATGCGCACTGCCGAGGTCCTCGCCGACGCTGGTGTAGGCATAGTCGAAGCGGTAGCCCGCCTTGCGCACGCCGACACCAAAGGAACCGCTCTGCGTGTCGAACCCCGTCTTCCAGCCACCGCGGAGACTGAACAGATCCATGTAGCTCAATTCCGCACCGAAGTGACTGCGTGGATCGTCATCGTTGATGACCTCGAGGTCGTAGGCGAAGACGAGATCGGTGCGCTGCGAGGCGAAGTGTTTCTGATAGTCGCCGCCGACGCGCAAAGTCACCGGCAACTCGAAGCCGTCCTCGATGAAGGTCATTTCGGGACCGAGGTGCAAAGCGGCGGCGGCGAAGGTGAGCCCCTCGATGCGCGTGTGCAAGCGCGTGCCCACGTCCATGGCCCAGCCGCTGGCCTTCTCGTCGTCGATGCCGCTGAACAGACCCTTGACCCCGAGGCCGGCTTCGATCTGCCCGAGCTTTTCGACCGTGCCGACCTCGCGCCCGAACCCGGCCTGCACCGCGATTTCGTAAACATTGAAGCTGCCTTCGGGAATGCTGCTCGGGATCGTGGTGCGCTGGATTTCGTCCAGATACAGGCCGGAAAAGTGCAGCCCCAAGACGCCGACCTGCGTCGCATGCGCGAGCGATGCGGACTCGACGCGCACGGTTTCGATCCACTCGTTGTGCTGCAACGCGATGCTGGTGCTCTTCTCGCCCGCCAGTCCGGCGGGGTTCCAGTAGGCCGCAGTGGCGTCGGAAGCGAGCGACACGCCCGTATCTCCCATGCCGGCGAAGCGCGCCCCGGTGCCGAAGCGGAGCGACAGGAATCCGGCCGTGCCGGGCTGGGCGGCATTCCCAGCCGCGGTCAGGAACAGCAGAATCGCGAGCGCGCACGGCGCCGTCCGCGCCACCCTTCGGCTCGACGCGCGGGCAAGAGGCCGGAAATGTCGCATGGAGAGTTCGGTCCTCCTCGGGAGGGACTGCGGTCCGGCAGGCACGGCCCAAGCACTGCACGGCATTCTAATCGTTGCGACGCCGGTCGTCCAACGGCGATCCGAAATTGCGACTGCCGCACTCGCCATCGAGGCACCGCGTGGAACAGCCGGTCAGCGCCGGATTGCCACCGGGCGCACCCGCGTTCCCCCGCTCGACAGCTCCATCCTTGCGAAATAGATGCCGGAGGCGATGCGTGAGAGGTCGAAGGTGAACTCGACGATGTCCCCCGTCGTCCCGACGCGGCTCATGCGATCCATGGTTTCGCCTTCGAGATTGTGCAGACTGCAGGTCACGGTCGCGCCGGCGGTGAGTTCGACACGCGCCCGCAACGCAGTCGACGCCGGGTTCGGCGCCACGACGAAACTCTCGAGTTGCGGTTCGTTGGGACGCGGATGCAGCACCCGCCCCGCGGACGCGAGGAAGCTGTGACCGGGGTCACCGCCGAGCACACCCCAGAGCGTTTCGCCTGCTTGCGGATGGCTCCACACAGCGAAGTCCGTCACTTCCTGGGTGGTCAGACTTTCCGCCGCCGCATCCCAGGTCTGCACGCGGTCGAACCGCGCCATCGCCGCGAGCTCGGGTCTGCCGTCGCCATCGAGGTCGGCGAGCGTCGGACTCATGACGGCGCCCGCCGGCGTCGTCGTTTCGAGATCGGGACGACGGCGGCCGTCGCGATCCCACACCAAGAGCGCACCGCTCGTGCTGTGCAGCAACACTTCCATCACGGTGTCGCCATCGAGATCGGCCACGAGCGCCGTTCCCGAGATCCCATTCGGCTCCGGCGCGGGCGACATTCCCGGGTCGAGCGCGTACGCGTACGGCCAGCTCTGGCGCTCGGCGCCCGAGAACGACAACACGTGCATCGCTCGTTCACCGGCGCCCAAGATCTCGAGCGCCCCATCGCCATCCAGATCCGCGAGCGCGAGCGGCGAGCGCATGTTGTCGCCGAGATTCCCGATGTCGTGCAGCTCGATCGATCCCGCCACCGCGGTCGCACGGCGCACGCGACCGATCGCATCGACGAGCACGATCTCGTCCAGCCCATCGCCGTCCATGTCTCCCGCGACGATCTCGAACGCGTTCCCGGGCACGGACTCGAATTCGACGCGCATGGACGCACGAGCGCTGCAGGACGTGGGCACGTGGTACATCAATGAGTAAGTTCCCGCCAGAGTGTCGGTTTCCACCCACGCAACGCCGCGCGACACCGCACACCCGGGCAGCGGCCAGCGGACGCCCACGGGCCCGCCTACCAAACGTGCAACTCCCGCCTCGAGCCGCATGTCACGACGCGGCGCCTGCACACGCCGCTCATTGCCGGGCGGCAGCGATGTCCAAAGATGCACGCCCGACGAGTCTTCCGTCATCACGACGATTTCATCGCCGAGCAGGCCATCGAGATCCATCACGACGAGCGCACGGGGTGCGCCGCTACGTTCCGTCACGAACGCCCTCGTGGCGATGCCGGCGCCGCTGCCGTCGCGATGCCAGGCGAACACGCGCGTCACGGCAACGCCCGCCACCTCGCCGGCAGCGATCCCGATGACTTCGGGGTCATCGTCGCCGTCCGTATCGCCCACTGCCGGCGCGCCCGCCCACGGACCTTGCAACGCGGGCGGCGCCTCCACCCAGGGCGCGAGCGTCCTCGCGTCGCCATCGGCGGCGGGAAGATCGTCGAGCTCGGCATCGAACAGAAACATTGCACCTGCTGTTCCGGGAACGACGAGCGCAGAAGTTCCATCGAGCTGCGGCAAGGCCACCAAACCGGCGCCCATGCCACCTTCGAGCTGCCGCTCGGCGCGCGCGCGTGGCCCGTTCTCCGCGCGGACGTTGCTCTCGACGCGCACGACGGCACGCCCGCCGGGCAGTCCGAAGTCCGGATCCAAGTCGCTCGCGGCGGAGTCCGGCAACGCCTCGAGCGCGATCGCAAGCCCGGTCGGCGTGCCGCCGAGGCCGTCGGTGGACGGCGTCGTCTGTGGCGTGAACGCGCGGCCCCTGCGGAAGTAATCGTCGGCGCTGCCAAAGGCGCGCGGGTTGTCGGGAAACCGGTCGAGATCCTCGATGCCGTCGGCCTCCTCGACATCCACCCCCTTGCGACGTGGATCGCCTTGCACATTGCTGCTGCCTCCCTGCAACACCTGCTGCAGCACCCACTCGTCGACATGCAGGATCAACAGGCCATAGCCATCGCCTGCAGTATCCAGGCCGATCAGATCCGTCATGAAAAAGTCCCATTCGGCACCGGCGTAGGTATCGATGGAGTCGCCCGCGGACAGGACACCATCGCCGTTGGTATCGGTGAAATCGAAGCGACAGTTGGCATTCTTGTCGTCGAAACGGAAGAAACGCCGATAGTCGTTGCCACCGCACCGCACCGGCCCATCCCGATCCTCACGCACGTACGTGACCAGGAAATACTCGCGCGCCGAGATCGAAACGCGCGCCACCACCGAGTCCGCCGCGCCGGTTTCGTAATCACGCAACGTGATCGTGGCGTCGCCTCCAACATCGATGGGATCCACCCAGCCCATCAGCATGCGATTGAAAGCGCAGGGCAGCGCCGGAATGTATCCATTGGCGACCCACAATCCGTAGGCCATGAGACAAAAGTTGCCGAGACCTTGCGAGTCCGGGATCGGCGCCGGCCCGGCGTCGAAGAGCGGCAGCATGCCGAGCTTCTGACCGATTTCGTGCGCGTAGACTCCGAGGTGCCCGGTGCGCGTGCCACCAGTCACTTGCAGATCTTGGACCTCCCATTCCGGCAGCACGATGGACTCGCGCACCAGGACACCGTCGCCGGTGGGCAGACCGAGCACACTGCTGTCGGGGAACGACAACACAGTGCGAAAGTCGACTTGGTCGAGGTATCCCGACCAGATCTGTGTCGGCGAATCGCCGGCCACATCCGATTCCTGGCCGGGCCCCGCATGCAAGAGGATGAAACCGTCGTAGCGCGAGAAGTCCAGCGTGGGATCGAAGAACGCCACCGACTCCTGGGCGAGACGCACCATCAGGCTGTCATAGTGGTCGTAGTCCCCATAGAAGACCTGAGGTTCCTCGGCGGTGGCGACGCCCGCGGGCACGTCCACCTGCACATCCAGCCTGCCGTTCGAGGCGGCCGTGAAATACTGCCGGACATAGGAGAACTGGGTTTCGTAGTAGAAGCGATCGTGCAGCTCGTCGGCCGGCGGCGAATCCCCGAAACGCAAATCCGGAAATTCGACGCGCAATGCCACGAGCCGCAACGTGTCTACCGCCGTCTGCACCGAAGCCGAGCGTGCCTTCGATGCGTGCAGGCGCGCGATCGCGCTCGCGGGGTCGAGCAGCGCCGCACCGGGCGGCGACAATCGCCCGCGCTTGCCAGGCATGGCAGGAGCCGCGTTTCCGCCGGCCGCTGTCACGCTCCAGAGCACCAGCGCGATCGCGAGGCGGCAGAAGGCTGTGGTCAACGGGGCTCCCACGGTGTGATGCGAGCTCGAGGCTGCGGGCGCGGGCACCGGCGAAGATAAGGCGCTCGCTGCGACGTGGTCAATCGAGGTGCAACGCAGGAGACCCCAGGCCATCCGGGGCGCCGCCCCTGATTCGGCACACTCGGCCGGCCTGAGGTCCCTGCTCGTGATGCGTGCGCACGCGCGACTGTCGCGTCGCCGTGCGCCACCCGCTCCCAAAGCTGCCGTGTCACCGAGGCTTGAGCTCCGGGTTGTTTGGATCGATCTGATAGGCCCAATCGAGCGTCACCGAATCGCCATCGATGTCGGTCACGGCGAGCTTGGCGACATGGAAGGGCTCGAACATGTTTCCCGGACGCGTCTCTTCCCAGATGCGCACCAGAATCACGTGCCCGAGACCGAGCGGCACCTCGGACTGTGGGTCCCATGCGGCCTCGGAGAACCATCCGGCACCTGGACTGTCGAAATCGAGCCAGCCGATGTCCTGGATCTCGACCACCTGCGGGTGCGGCGTGCGCAGCACCGGAACTCCCCCGATCACGGTGTAGAAGACATCGGTGAACAAACTGGTCGCGCTCATGGCGTAGCCGTAGGGGGAGCGCGAGAAATCGTAGCCGCTCTCCGTGGCGCGCAACCCATCGGCGCGGTACAGACGCAATCCCCGGCCGGCCGGTCGAGGCGTGTCGAACGTCGTCGACGTCTCGGTCAACTCGCTTTGGTTTCCTGCCGCATCGACAGCCGACACGCCGAGAAAGTAGGACTCCCCGTTGACGAAGTCGAAGGGCGCGGTGCGGGGGACCGACTCGCCGCCGACGACGAAATGATGTTGGCCGGCGCCGACATCGGCGATCCGGTAGTAATCGTGATCGTCCTGGCTGATGAAGACCGAGTAGGCGACGACATCGTTGGGCGCAGGTGCCGACCAGTAGAGCGTGACCTCGCCGTCTCCGGTCGTGGAGAAAACATCGCGTGGTTCCCCTGGAGGGATCACGTCATCCGCGCCGACGACACGTCGGCCGGATTCGGCACAACCACTCGCGATGACCGCGAGCAGACATCCAAGCAAGAGCAGTGCGCGCATCCTTCGCCTCCTAGGCTTCCAGCCGATTCCTCGGTCTGCCGGGGGCTCCAGGGGCAGGCTCGCTTGCTCTCGAAGATTTTGCGACCTCGGCGCGACCGGGACTCCATGGTCGCGCAAGGGGGGCCACCGCAACCGTCGTGCCAGGGGAACGCTGGTGATCACGACGCGGCGCGCCACCTTCCAGAGCGCTGCTTGTCATTGGAAAGGTTGGGGTTCGACCGCCCTCTGGCGCTGCCGGTGCAACCGGCGCCGAGGTGGCGGCGATGGAATGTTGTGGTCGTCCGGGAACAGGTTGTCTACTTTCCGACACGATCTGTTCCCCGCCCGCGGAGGCAGCGCGCATTGAATCCCTCGTCCCAGGACTGCGGCATCCCGCCGGAGATCGCGTGCCCGAAGTGCCGTGCGCCGATTCGGGCACAGGACAGCGAGCTGGTCTGCGCGCAACATGGGACGGTCGGCAATCGTGGAACCGATGCGACCTTCGTCTTCGCCGACGACAACGCCTATTGGGGCGAGATCGAACGCGACCGCATGCGACAGATCAACGCCGATGCCCGCATCTTTGGTTGGTCCAAAGCGGTGCAGCAGCATCTCGCCGAGCGCCACGCCGATCTCTTGCCTTACGTCCAACATCCCGCCCGCGCCGATTGGCGTGTGCTCTTCCCGCTCGACCGCGAGCGCACGGTGAGCCTCGATGTCGGCGCCGGCTGGGGCGCGGTCAGCTTCGGGCTCGCCCCTCACGTCCGGCGCCACTACGCGTTGGAGCGCGTCCCCGAAAGGCTGGAGTTCATCGCCATCCGCAAGGTCCAGGACGGTGCCGACAACGTCGTGCCGCTTTGCGCCGATTTGCACGCAGTGCCGCTCAGGCCAGCGAGCCTCGACTTGGTGGCGGTGAATGGTGTCCTCGAATGGGCCGGCCTCGTCGATCCCGAGTGTGCGCCAAATCGCGCGCCGCGTGATCCCGGCGTGCTCCAGGAGGCCTTCTTGCGCCAGCTGGCCCTCCTGTTGCGACCCGGAGGTCGGCTCTACGTCGGCATCGAAAACCGCTATGGCCGCATGTTCTGGCGTGGCACGCCGGATCATCAAGGATTGCGCTTCACCAGCCTCATGCCGCGGGCGCTGGCGCGTGCGTACACGCGCTGGCGCGCCGCGCGCTCGCCGCGCACCTTCATCACCGCGAACGACTATCGCACCTGGACCTATTCGCTGCGCGGAACTCGACGGTTGCTCGAGCGTTGTGGCTTCCAGGACGTGCGCGCCTACGCCGTCGTACCGGGCTACAACGCGCCGATGCAGATCGTGCCGCTCGCGGACGCGGGAGCGTTTCTCTACCTGGCGACGCGCTTGCAATCGTCGGGGCTTGCGACGCTGCGGCGCGCGGTCCGCGTCGCCGCCTGCGCCCTGCATCTCGAAGCACAAGTGACGTCGTGCTACGCCTTCACGGCGCGCATTCCGGAGCCTCGTGCCCGATGATCGAAGAACTCGAGCGTCTGCTGCGCGAACATTGGCCCGAGGTGTCCGCCAAGCCGGCGCTGCCACGACGCATGCATTGGCTCAAGCTCGGGCTGGAAGAGTACCCGGAACCGGGTGAGGCGTTCGTGCTCCTCGCCTTCGTCGATCGCCGTCGAGAGCCCGTGGCGGTGGCGAAGGTCGCGCGTGACACCGCAGGCGATGCCCGGGTCGAACACGAAGGCCAATTCCTCGCGCACCTGCATCGGTCGTTGCCGGAATCACTGTCGTCGAAGCTGCCGAACCTGCTGCAGTGCGGCCGCCTGAACGGCCACGCCTATGTGCTCATGCGCGCACTTCCGGGCGCCGTCGAGTTGCACAATACGTGGGGAGCCCGGCGCGCCCAGCGCCGGCAGGCGCGCATGGAGTCGGCACTGCAATGGATGTGGGCGCTGGCGCAGTCGCAGCCGGCGTCGACCATCGCGTTCCATGATTGGGTGGATGGCGATGCGATCCGCGCCTGCCTCGACGATGCGACCGCGCTCGGCTGGGACGCGCTCGCGCACCGCGCGCTCATGGTGCGCATCGACGCGCTGCAGTCGCAGGTCTGGCCCGCGGCCCCGGCGCACGGCGATTTCTTCCCCGGCAACCTGCTGTTTCGCGGCCGGCGGCTCGCCGGCGTGATCGATTGGGCACTGGCCGACGCGCGCGCCCCGGTGTTCCATGATGCACTCACGTACGAGCTCAGCTTCGCGGTCGGCGCGGCGCGCGCCGGTCGGGCGGTCGACGCCCACGAGATGCGACGCGTCCACGCGCTGCGCGCGTTCGTCGCGATGCGTGAGCGACTGCAGTCACTCGGAATCGACGCCGGTCTGGGCGCAGATCCACGGTTGGCGACACTCCTGGCCTTGCACCAGAGCGCCCGGCGCTGTGGCAGGCGGACCATGCAACGCGCGTTCGTGAATATCTTGCGTGCGGAAATCGGCACGCCCGACGCGCGCTGACCCCCCCCTCACGCGAGAGAATACCAGCCCGCGTTTCGCGGGCCTGGGGTCTCAGGGATCGACCGTGCGGGCGAGAAAGAACGGTTGCGTCCAAGCGCCACGATTCCAGCTCGTGGCGTTCGCAGGCGCCGCTTCGGCATGGACACGCACGTAGACTTCGTGGCCGGAAAAGACATAGACACCGCGCGGGCCTTGCACCTCGAGCAACGTGCCGCCGCCGGCGCCGATGAAACGCAGTCGATCGGCCCCCGGCGCGATGACTTCCAACGAATCGGCCCGCACCGCGAGGGTTGCGAACGCGAGACCGGTGCTGGCATAGAACGCACCGGCGCGCAACGCCGCCAAGAAACCCTCCGGGCTGGGATCCGTGGTGAGGAGCATGTTGAAAGCGGTGAAGGGATAGGCATCGGGTGCGCCTTCCCAGGTATGGGCGTCGTCGTTCGCCAATCCCCACAGGCGCACCCCGCGCGCCAGCAATTGGTCCCACAAGCGCGTCGCATCGGCCGCACCATTCTTGGTCAACCACAGGCCATTGATGATCTCCAGACCGTCGAGGCTCTGCACCGGGAAAGCGCGCAGCAGGCTCTCCGGCTCTTCGTTCCAGGTCGCTGGATGCGCCAAATACACGAACCCTGCGGCATCGTGCGTGCGCTCGACGTAATCGAGACCAGCCCCTGGCGATTCGATCCAACGCCGTGGGTAGCCGATGAGGCCGAGGTGAAAATCCCCGAAGGTCGCTTCGGCGCCCGAAAGCAGGACCAACTGATCCCGATGACCGGTGTATTCGGGCTGCACCCAGCGGTCGACCGCCCACTCGGGAGGCGGCGCGTTCCAGTCGCGCACGTAGGCCTCGACGCCGCTGCCGAAAACCCGGCTCGAGTGCAGCCTGCCATCGCCATTCCAATCATGGAGGACAGAATCGACTTGCAGCGCCCCCGCAACGCCACCATCCTGATCCCCATATTGATTGTGATCGGTGATGCACAAGACGCCGTAACCGGCGTGCCGGTACGCGAGCGCCAGCTCTTCGCCCGAGAGCGCACCATCGCTGTGGTCCGTGTGTGCGTGGAAGTTGCCGCGCACCCACGCCCCCGGGGTCGCGTAGGGGTTCTCCACCACGAAGCGCGGCGCCGGCGACTGCATGGCGTCGCATCCCGATGCGACAATGCAAAGCGCCCCAAAGACAAGCAACTTCGTCATGCACCACACCCCCCTCGAGGTCGGCAATGTAACGGTTGTGCCGCCGCCCGTCGACAGTGCGCTTTCCCGCATCCTTGGCGCGCGACCGCGCGGCAGCGCGGCAGGATGGATCGCGGGCTCGCGTCGCGGTGTCCGCGGTCGTACGATGGCGAGGGAGGTCCAGTGACGCACCCGAAAGGACACATCGTGGAGTCTGCACCGGCCCCGCGAGGGCAGAATCCACCGCCGGCGGCGCGCGAGACGCCACTGCGTTGGCTGCAAGTCGTAGGCGGTGCCGCGGCAGCGCAGAGCGGCGTGACCGGCGTCGAACGCGTCGTCCAACAGCTGGTCGGCGGACTCGATGCGGAGCGTTTCACCCACTTTCTCGCCTATCCCGTGACCGGGGCGCTGGCAGAATGGTTCGAACCGCGCGTGGCCAAGGTTCTGGAATCGCTGCCACGACACCGATTGGACCTCGAGTGGGTTCGCACGCTCATGACTTTCCTGCAGCAACAGGCCATCGAGCTCGTGGTGTCCTACGGCATGCGCTACGATTTCTTGTGTGCGCTCGCCTGCAGGCGGGCCGGCGTACCGCATGTGGTCTCGCGCGCCGCGCCGTTGGTGGGCGACGCCATGCCCGTGATGCGGAAAGTGCTCTTCGCTGCTGTCGACACTTGGACGCTGCACGCCTGCAGTGGAATCGTCACCGTGTCCGAAATGTCGAAAAAACGCATGCGTGCCTCCCAGTTCATCCGCGGCGGTCGCATCGCGGTCATCCCGAACGGGGTGCAGGTGCGATCCATTGCCAGCGCGGATCGAGTGGCGGCGCGGCATGCCCTCGGCGTCGACGATGCTGCAGTTCTCGTCGGCGGTGTCGGGCGACTGGTCGCCGGCAAGCAATTCGACCGCTTGTTGCATGCCGTGACCAGACTGCAACGCCTTGCCGGGCCGCCGCTCGTCGTGGTCCTCGTGGGTGACGGCCCCGAGAGGCCGCACCTGGAGCGCCTCGCTCGCGAGCTCGACGTGCGTTTGCTCTTGCCTGGGTTTCTGGACGACCCCCACCCGACGCTGGCAGGGTGCGATGTCGCGGTTTTGCCGTCGCGCGCCGAGGGCTTGCCACTCGTGGTTCTCGAGTCCATGGCACTCGGCGTCGCAACCATTGCCACTCGCGTCGGCGGCATTCCAGAACTGATCCAGGACGGCGATTCCGGCTTGCTCGTCCCCGTCGGTGAGACGGCTGCGCTCGCCGCCGCTTTGCAACGCTTGCGCACGGACCGAGCGACGCGCCGGCGTCTGGGCGAGGCCGCGGCCCGGCGCGTAAAGGCGCACTTCAGTGTGGAATCGATGCTGCATGCCTTCGACAACTATCTCCTGTCCATGGCGCGGGCGGGGATCCGACGGCAACCCCTTGGACCGTCGCGCGCAAAACTCGGGGGCACGCTTCCATGACCGCTCCGATGCCTGGGCCATGGAGCAACCTCGCTGCATTCGCCGACCGCCTCGCGAGCTCGCGTTGGCGCCTGCTGGCGCTCGTCTTGGTCACGCTCGGCGTGCCGCTCGGCTTGTTGTATGCGTTGCGCGGCACCCGGGGGTTCCTACTCGGCGCCGGCGCCATCGCCGGGTCCGCCATGCTGCTGGCCGCATTCTCCCGCCCTTTCGTCACGCTGGCCGTCTCCCTCTTCGTTTTTTTCTCGGGACTCGATCTTTCTCTTCCGGGTCCGGTGGCATTCGGCCTGCTCGGCATCGTCGCGCTCCGCACCTTGCTCGACGTGCTCGGAGACCGCACTCTGGATTGGGGCTCGACGACGTTTCGCATCGCCCTCGTGGTGCTGCTGGCGATCGCGCTCACCTCGTTGGTGGTCGCGCGCAGCTTCGACCACGCTCTGCGCCCCATGCGCCACATTCTCTGGGGCAGCTTGTTCCTGGTGACGATCGCCGTGCAGGCCGATCGCACATGGAAGCTGCGTGCTTTGTTGACTGCGAGCGCGATCGCGTTCGCAACCAGCGTCCTGGTCCTGGTCTCCCGCATCCTGAGCAGCGGCGGACTGATGTTGCTGCAACCGACGGGTGAGCATCGTGTCGGTGTCGGCGACCCCAACTACACCGCCGTTGTCGCCTGCGCTTTCTTGGTGCCGCTCGCGCATGTGGTGGGCCAGGTCCCGATCTGGGCGCGACTGGCGCTGTCACCGCTGCTGCTGCTGCATGTCCTCGCCGTGGTGCTCTCGGCCTCGCGGATGGGGATGGGGCTGCTGGCGATGACGCTGCTCGTGCTCGTACTGCGTGCGCGCCGGGCGCGGCCATTCGCCTTTCTGGGCCTGGCCGGTCTCGGCGTGGTGCTCCTCAACCTGCCGGCGAAGTATTGGATCCGCTTCACCGATCTCGGCCAACTGGGTGGAATCCTCATCGATCGATCGTTGCGATTGCGCCAACATGCGATGGAAGTCGGCTGGCAACTCTTCGTCGAGCACCCATGGCTCGGATGCGGCCTCGGCAATTTTCCGGCCGAAACCCCGCGCTACATGTCGTTGCCGTTGTGGGCGCACAACACCTATCTCGATGTCGCCGCCACGCTCGGGATCTTCGGGTTGGCGGCGTTCCTGATCTGGGAGCTGAGCGCGCTGTCGATGCTGCACCGTGCCTATCGGCTATGGGGCATTGGCGGCCGGCGACACGATCAATCGCTTGCCTTCTCGCTCGGGATCTCCTTGGCGCTCATCTATACAGGGGCGATCACGCTCGATCTCGCCTTCAACCCACTGGTCTGGGTGTTCATGGGTCTCGCGGTCGCGGCACGTCGCATCGCCGAGACGGGTGCGCAGTAGCTGCGAACGCCTACGAGCAGAAGAGGCCGTCACCGAAGTGACGGCCTCATCCCGAAGCACCGAAGACGACGACGGAGGGGAATGAATCCCAACGTTTGCTCCAGCCGGATCCTCGCCTCAATCCGACCGGGCTTCGGCCCCCGGGCTCCGCTCGAATACGGAGGCGCAAGCCGCCAAGCACCGACGCGCTCTCGCACTTGGGCTCTTCGCGCGTCAGTTCAGAACCAGCTGAGGCGGGGACGAACACCAATCCCCACATTGGCGCCCACCCCGGCCCCGGCTGCTGGTTTCTCTTACGACCCGTCGGCCGCCGAGATCATCCTGACCGGCTGCTAGCGTGTCGCCGGTCAAGAGCCTTGCATCCTGACCAAGGCAGCCTTCGTGCCACTCCAGAGCCTCGAGCTAACACAATATTCCGCAAATCTTTACATGAAGAGGCCGAATTCGACGCGAGAATCCAGGAAAAACGACCCTCGACTCGCCTCGAGGATTTTTACACATCCCCTGGCAGTTTCTTGCAAGTCATTGCAATCAAACAGAGTCGAGGTATCAAAAAAAATTCGCGGCGAGACGGCGACTTCACTCGGAAGTATCGAGCTGCTCGCCGTAGTGTTTGATTTTTTGCAGCAAGCTCGGGTAGCTGATGCCGAGGATCCGGGCCGCTTCGGACTTGTTCCCCACTGCCTTGCGCAGCGTGGCACCAATGACTTCCGCCTCGACCCGCGCCATGTGCTCGCGCAACGACAACCCGGAGCCGAGGGGCACGAATGCGGGTGTGTGCCGTGCCGAGGACTTGAGATCGTCCGGCAGGTGCTGGACGGTGATGGGATGACCCTCGTCGGCGAGAATAACGGCACGTTTCACGCACTTCTCGAGCTCACGAACGTTCCCAGGCCAGGCGTACTGCTGCATGACCTGAATTGCCTGGCGTGAAAAGCCCGCGACACGCTTGCCGAGCTCGGCCGCCGAGCGCTGCAGATTGTGCTCGATCAGCATCTTGAGGTCGCCCATGCGCTCCCGCAGCGGCGGAATGTGGATGGGAAAATCGTTGAGCCGATAGTAGAGGTCTTCCAGCAATCGCCCTTCCGCGACCTCACGATGCAAGTCGCTCTTCGAAGCGCAGATGACGCGCACATCCACCTTGCGAAACTCGTTCGACCCCACCGGCCGGACCTCGGAGGTGTCGAGGAATTGCAGCAGCTTCCCTTGCATGAAAAGCGATGTCTTCCCGACCTCGTCGAGAAACACGGTGCCGCCGTTCGCCGCTTCGAGCAAGCCCATCTTGGTCGTTTCGGCACCGGTGAAGGCGCCTCGGACGTGACCGAAGAGCTCGCTCTCGAGCAAGGGCTCCGGGAGCGCGGCACAATTGAGCGCGATGAACTTGCGCCCGGCGCGGTCACTCATCATATGCAGACAGTGCGCCAGTAGCCCTTTGCCCGTCCCCGTTTCTCCCGAAAGCAGCACGGTGCAGTTGCTGCGGGCCACCTTTTCGGCCAGGCCCAGCACCTCCAACATGGACGCATCCGAGCTGATGACGCGCCGCAGCGCCGGATGCACCGTCGCGCCCGATGCTGCGGGCTCGGGATCGCGAAAGTCCTCGCTGAAGAGTTCGAGAAGGACCACGCCCGCGAGGCTGGCGTAACTGGCGACGAAATCCACCTCGTCCTGACTGAAGGCGGCAGGGCCCTGCGAACGCGGCCGTTCCAAATAAAGCATGCCGAATTGACGTTCCTCGAAACGCAGTGGCTGGCAACAAATCGCGCCGGCACGACGGGCAACGATTGGATGGCGCTCCCCGAGCGCATCCTGGACGTGAGCAGAGACGTAGGGCTTGAGTCCTTGCGCGAGAAAGGTGCGCGCGAGGTCGAGGGCTTCGCTCTCGTCGAGTCCGTGCGCGCCCTTGAGCAGCGGTTCGCGGCGCCCGGGGAGGACGAGACACAGAAACGCAGCCGAACACTCGGTACGGCTGCAGAGCGAACGCAGCATGGTTTGCAACTGCTCGTCGAAGCTGCGCGCCGGGTTCGCCAGCGCATAGAGCTCACTGAAGAGGTTGATTTGATTGGCAGCGCCGCTCGTGCCGGCGACCAATGCCCCTTCGAAATCCTTGCGCAGCGCCTGCACTTGCGGCAGCAGGTCGTGATCCGGGCATTCTTCGCACAACCGCTCCAGGTCGTAGAGGACGAGGAGGCCGTCGTCGTGGTTCCCGAGGCCCTTGTGCGCTTGGGCGAGAACCAACCCGGCATGACAGTAGCCAGAGTCTTCCTCGAGGCGCCGAAACGCCTCGACCGCCACTTGCGCTTCGCGAGCGGCGCGCAAGAGACCTTCACGTCCATTGTCGGCGAGATGCGCCTCGGCGAGGAAAGTGCGACTCCAGGCGAGCTCGTAGGGATTGCGCGTGTTCTCGAAGGCCTCGACACTGGCGGTGAAAGCGTCCACCGCCTGCTTGGTCCGACCGAGCCCCGCGTAGGCGCGCCCCAGGATGCGATGCACGAAGCCGATCTCGTGCTCCTCGCCGCAGCCGCTACAGATCTTGAGCGCGCGCTTGGCGGTCGCGATGGCTTGCGAACGCATTCCCGCGCGCAGTTCCAGATCGGCGATGCGGCGCAGGATCTCGCCAACGACATCGCCCTTCGGCGCCAGCACCCGCGCCTTGCGTAAACCGCTCTCGTAGTTCTCGCGCGCCTCGTCGAGCCGCCCTTGCTCGAGCATCATATCGCCGAGGAACTCGTCTGCGAGCGCCTGCGAGCGGGCGAAATGATGCTTCTCCGCCGACACGCGCGCCTGCAGCAGATACTTCTCAGCCTGGGACATGCGTCCGGCGAGTACCAGCGCGTGTCCCATCGAATTGAGGATACTGACCAGAGTCGAGGCGTCGCCGAGCTGCTGCACCAGCCTTCGCGCACGGCGCAAGTGAGAGACTGCCTCGTCGAACTCGCGGGTCTTGGTGTAGACAATCCCGAGATTGTTGAGCGTGCGTGCCAACTTGCGGGTGAGGCCGAGCTTCTCGCAGAGCTCCTTGGCCTGGGTCAATGCCCGGATGGCCTTGTCCCACTGACACGCATTCTTGTAGGCGACGCCGAGGTTATTGTAGACGTTCGCAATTCCAACTTGATCCTCGATACGCCGATAGGTCGCCAGCGCATCCAGGTTGAGTTGCTCGTATTCGGCCGCGTGTCCGAGGCGGCCATGGCATTCGGCAGCGATGGTCTGGGCGCACGCGTACTCGGCATGAGCCGCGCTGGTCTTGAGGATCTCCATGGCAAGCTCGGCGTCGTGCAACGCCGCTTCCGCCTGCCCTTGCGCGACATGAACTTCAGCGCGGCATCGCAGCACGATGCCGTACTCGAGCTCGAATTCGTAGCCTTTGAGGAACCCCCGCGCGCGCTCGAGCTCGCCGTACGCGTGCTCGAGCAGACCCTTCGAGCGATAGCAATCCGCGATCTTGCGGGTGAGCCGGGCGGCCAGCGGGGCGTCGAATTCCTGCGCCCCGCCCATGCCCCGTAGAGCTGTCTCGTAATACTCGAGCGCGGCCCCGTAGCTGTCGGAGTCGCGGTGGAAATCGCCGACCTCCTCCAGAGCACCTAGCGAGGCCTCTTTTGGCCGGCCCTTCGAATCGGGCGGATCGTGTCGATCCCGATTCAGCATGGACAACCCCGGCGAGAACGGGAGTCACACTTGCCACGCTCGAGCCAAACGCTCAGCGCTTGACCCTGGCGATATGGACCGCGTGCTGTCGAATCCATGATGCTAAGTCCCTCACACTCCACAACTTCCTGCCTTCGGAGGTCACCGTGTCACGGGATGGTGTGGCCGCCCCGGTGCCATCGCGATTCGGAGTGTCGTCATCCCCGGGGTTGCCACCCGTTGGCAATGGCTCGGGAATCGGCACCGGCGCCAAACGCGCACCGAGTCCTGTCTGCGGTCCGACGGCCGTGACCGCGTCGTGGTGACTCTTGCTCGTTGAGGCGGCGGAAGCAGGGAGAGCGAGGAGGAGGGTCCAGATCAGCGTGCACGCGATTACGGTGCGTCGGATCATGCCCCGACTCCTTCCGCTTCGGTGCCACGGGGGCCTTGCGAGTCGATGGAACGCCTGGAAAACGACTCGGCACCGAAGCTTGCAAAAAATCCTACTCGGGACCGTCACGATCCACGAGTGTTCGAAGCGAGCTTAGTGGCAATATGATCGAGAACATCGGCAAAGTCAAGGCGCAGGCTGAATTCCGCCGTTTCGACCCGCGACTTCGAGGCATGTCTTTTGCCCTCCGGCACATGGTGGAGCACGCGCCTGGAGGCACCCATGCTCGACGCCGTCATCCTCGGCGTGTCCGGGGTCCTGATTCCCCGCGCGGTATTCGATCAAGCCGCCCTCGAGCTTGCGGCGAATCGACTGGCGCGGCACGGGGTTTCGCCTTCGAGGTTCCTGGAGGCTGGTCACAGCCGCCAGATTCTCCATGGCCCGAAGGCTCTCATCGCTCGAACCTTGCAGGACATGAAACTGCACCTTTCCCCCGCACTCGTCCGGCAAGCCGTTCTCGCTGCGCGCGACGCGGTGCCGACCGCGTCCATCGATGTATGGACGCTGGATGCTCTGCGTGACCTGAGCGCGCGGCGCACCGTGGGCTTTTTCGACCGCGGCAGTCCTGCGGCCTTGGATGCCTGCCTCGCGCGCTGGGGACTGAGTGGCTTCAAGCCTTCGTCGCTGTGGGCAGAAGAGTTGGGGGCGGCGGCGTCCCCTCCTCGCGCGCTGCCCTTCCGCTGGTTGTCTCGCCGCCTCGACGTTCCCGCGGCGCGCTGCCTCCACGTGGCCGGCGCACGCGACTCGCGCCAATCGGCGCATCGGGCCGGCTGGAGTGTCTGGCCGAGTCGTCCGCCGTCCGAGACCGCGACGTTGGACTTGTGGCAGTTGGTGGACTGGATCGACGGCACGGAAGGAGCTTCGTAGCCCGATATGGATCTCGTACGGACACTGAAATACGCCCTCGATCAACTCGTGGCGATTCTCCTGCTTCTCGTCACGAGCCCGGTGCTCTTGGCGCTGGCGGTCGCGATCCGGCTCGACAGCCCCGGCAGCCCGTTGTTCTTGCAGGAACGCATCGGCGTGCATGGGCGCGCCTTCACCATCTTCAAGTTCAGAACAATGCGGCGAGATTCTGCAACGGCGGGCCTCGGCGTCACCAGCGCTGCAGACGACGAACGCATCACGCGCGTCGGTCGGTTTTTACGCCGTACCGGGCTCGACGAACTGCCTCAGCTGGTGAACATTGCGCTCGGTGAAATGAGCTTCGTCGGCCCACGGCCGACGCTGCGCTATCAGGTCGATTCCTACACGCCGCGGCAACGGCGGCGATTGCTCTTCCGCCCCGGGGTCACCGGCTGGGCCCAGGTGCACGGCCGCAATCGCATTGTGTGGGCCGAGCGCATCGAGCTCGATCTGCACTATGTGACCCACTATTCCTGGTGGCTGGATTTGCAGATCCTCACGCGCACGCTGGGTGTGGTGTTGCGCGGCGAGGGGACTTACGCCAACGCCGGCGCCAATGATGCCTTCACGTCCGCGAACCACGACCAAGCGTTCGCCATCGAAGAGCCGGCGCGCGCGTCCGAACCGGTGACCATGCAACTGCAAGGCCCTCGATGCGACGACAAGCCGCGGTTGATCGTCGTCGGAGCGGGTGGTCATGCACGGGTCGTGATCGACGCGGTCGAGAAGCAGGGGCGGTACGAGATTGCCGGCGTTCTCGACGATGCGGCGAGCGCTCCGGGCACCGCGGTTCTCGGGTATCCGGTTCTAGGCGGCCGTGAAATGCTTGGACGCGCGGGTTTGCCCGAGCGCGCCATCGTCGCCATTGGGATGCCGGCCGCCCGCGGCGCTTGGATCGCCCACCTGGCGGACAAGGGTTTCGAGCTCCCTGCCATCGTCCACCCGCATGCCAGCGTCGGCCGTGGCGTCGAAATCGGCTGGGGCAGCGTCGTGTTCGCCGGCGCCGTGGTGAACTCGGGGACGCGCATCGGACGCGGCGTCATCGTCAACACCGGCGCCAGCGTCGACCATGACTGCGAGCTCGGCGATCTCGTGCACGTCGCCCCCGGGGCACATCTCGCCGGTGGTGTCCGCGTCGGCGAACGCGCCCACATCGGCATCGGCGCCTGCGTGATCCAGGGTCTCGAGATCGGCGCCGACGCCGTCATCGGCGCCGGCGCCGCGGTCCTGTGCTCCATCGCCTCCGGTACCACCGCCGTCGGCGTTCCGGCGCGCCCACTGCGCCGCGAACAACCCGTGCCGCAGGAACCGCCGGCTGCGGCCATCCAGCGCGCCGAGTAGCTCGATTCACTCGGAGAGCGACCGCGTGTCGAGGCCGTACTTCTCGATCTTCTTGTAGAGATTGCTGCGCTGCATCTCGAGCGCGCGCGCCGTGCGGCTGACATTGCCGTCGTTCTCGGACAGCTTGCGCAAGAGGAAACGCCGTTCCGCGTCGTCCTTGAAGCTTTGGAAGGTCTCGTGCGCGAAGAGTTCGTCGAACTCCGAGCGCGGGCCACCCCCACGTTCGAGGAACACTTCCGCGGTCTCGATGCGCTCGCCGCGCGACAGAATGACCATGCGCTCGACGAGGTTGCGCAGCTCGCGCACGTTTCCCGGCCACGGATGGCGCATCAGCAGCTCGAGGACGCCATCCGCCAAGGTCTTGGGGCGTTGACCGAGCGTCGACGCGACCCGCGCGAGGAAATATTGAATCAGCAGGGGAATGTCCTCGCGCCGCTCGCGCAGCGCCGGCACGTGAATCGGCACCACGTTCAATCGGTAGTAGAGGTCTTCGCGGAATGCACTCTTGCGCGCTTCGGCGAGCAGATCCTTGTTGGTGGCTGCGACCACCCGCACGTCGACGACGCAGGTTTCATTGCCACCCACTTTCTCGAACTTGCCTTCTTGCAGCACGCGCAGCACCTTGGCCTGTGCCGCCAAGCTCATGTCGCCGATCTCGTCGAGGAACAGCGTGCCGCGATCGGCTTGCTCGAACTTGCCATCGCGGTTGGCGATGGCGCCGGTGAAGCTGCCCTTGACGTGGCCGAAGAGCTCCGACTCGATGAGCTCCTCGGGAATGGCGGCGCAATTGACCTCGACGAATGCTTCTTGGGCACGCCGGCTGTGATCGTGCACGGCGCGCGCGACCAGCTCCTTGCCGGTGCCGTTCTCGCCGACGATGAGCAACCGCACATCGGTTGGCGCCACGCGCTCGATGGTGTCGCGGATGTGCTGCAACCGCGTGCTCGTGCCCATCATCTCGTCGCGCCCCGGATGCGTTCGTTGCAACTCGCGGTTGCGACGCACTAACTGGCGCTGGGTGATCGCATTGCGGATGGTGACCAGGAGGCGCTCCTGATCGAGCGGCTTCTCGAGGAAATCGAACGCACCCTTCTTGGTGCACTCCACCGCAGTTTCGATCGTGCCATGCGCCGAGATCATGACCACGGAGACATCGGCCCGTGTGTCGCGGATCTTTTGCAACACTTCGATGCCGTCCATGCGCGGCATCTTGATGTCGAGGAGCACGACGTCGAGGCTCTTGTCGGCGAGCAGCTCCAACGCCCGCGGCCCGTCTTCCGCGGTCAGCGTTTCGTAGCCCTTGTACTCCAACAGCCGCCGCAAGGAGCTGCGGATGCTGTCCTCGTCGTCCACGATCAGGATGCGCTGCGCCACGTGCTCTCCGTTCCGCTTGCGCCGGCCCCACGCTTGCGCCAGATTCTAGCATTCCACCCGCGGCGCCGCGCGCTTGCCGCCGGCGGCGAATCTGCATACCCTACAATGAATGCGACGCGCCTGGCGGTCGGCACCGCAGTGCGAGGAAATCGCGCAGCGCGCCCGCCACACCGCACATGGCATTGGAGTTCCCTTGCGCGCATTGAAAGCGCTCACCTACGACGAGCTGCAAGCGCAAGTCCAAGCGCTCGGCCTGGCGCGCTACCGCGCCGCGCAGCTGGCGGACTGGACCTACACCAAGGGGGCACCTGACCTGGCGGCGATGACCAATCTGCCGCTGGCGTTGCGCCAGCGACTCGCCAGTGAATTCCATTTCACGCCGGTGGACGAAGTCGTGCATCGCGTCTCGGCTCAGGACGGCACGCGCAAGTTCCTGCTCTGCTTCGCCGATGGCGCCGCAGTGGAAACGGTGCTGATGCCGATGCAGGGACACCACACGGTGTGCATTTCGTCGCAAGTGGGCTGCCGCTTCGCGTGCAAGTTCTGTCTCACCGCACGTCGTGGCCTGATCCGCAACCTCACGCCCGACGAGATCGTGCAGCAGGTGCTGCATGTGCGTCGCTTCATCGGCACGGCCGGGCTCAACGTCGTCTTCATGGGCATGGGAGAACCGCTCGACAATCTCGATGCCGTGGTGCAGGCGATTCGCGTGCTCGGCGCGCGACGTCTCGGCAACATCGGCGCCCGCCGCATCACCGTCTCCACGACCGGGATCCCGGATGCCATCCAGCGCCTCGCCGATCTCGAACTGCGGGTGAAACTGGCGGTGTCGCTCAACGCCAGCAACGACGGGGACCGTAAGCGCCTGATGCCCGTGACCGCACGTCATTCCTTGCGCGACACACTCGAGGCCGCCGCCTACTTCGCTCGCCGCACCAAGCACCACGTGACCTTGGAGTACGTCCTCCTTCGCGACGTCAACGATCGCCTCGAGGACGCCGAGCGACTGCGTGCGCTCGGGTCGCCTCCCGGTCCATTCAAACTCAATCTCATTCCGTTCAATCCCGATCCTCGCCTGCGCTTCGATCGTCCGTTGCCGGAGCGCGTGCGCGAGTTCGCGGCGCAGTTGCAAGGCGCCTTCCGTTCCGTGTCCGTGCGCTGGAGCATGGGGCTCGATATCGACGCCGCTTGTGGGCAGCTCTTCGGCGCGGAAACGACCGGAGCTGCGCCTTGAACCTGGAGCGCGCACGCGTCGTCCCCGTAGGAGCTGAGCCTTGAATTTGGAGCGCGTGCTCGTCGTGGCAGCCGTGGTGGCATCGCTCGGGTTGTTGGGCGTCGCCGCCGTCGTGTTGCGCGAAAACCGCACGCTGCGCACACGGCTCGCCGTCGCCTTCGTGTCGCTCGCCCTCGTGCCGACGCTCCTCAGCCTGGCGACACTGCTCTGGGGGCAACTGCAGCCACAGACCTGGGCTTCGCACGGCATCTTGTCGTCGCTCGAAAACACACTGTTGCTCGCACGTCATGTTCTCCACGAACGACATGTGCTGGCGAAGGGTGCGGCCGATGTCGCGCTGGCGCGCCTCGAGCAGTCACAGACGCCCGACGAGCCGCATTTGACCGAGCTTCTGCAGGCGCGCTACGTGGCGCTTTACTGCGCCGGCGCACCCGGCGAAGAAACCGTGCGCGCGCTGCGCGGTCCATGGACGCTGCAACAAGCGACCTCATTGCTGCACGACGTGCTCCCCGGCAAACGCTCGGGGTCGGGGACCCCACAGCTGGTGCGCGCACCCGATGGGGTCTCGGTCGTGGTCGGCGTCGCCGGGCCGCTCGAGCTCGGCGGCGAGCCACATTACGCCATGGTGGCTGTGCCGGTCGACGAGGCCGAGGCCAAGGCGATGGAGGACGTGAGCCAAAGCTACAAGCGCGTGCAACTGCTCCATATTCGGCAGCGCGGGTTGTTGCAATTCGTTTACTCCTTCGTGGCACTGGCCATCGCCTTCCTCGCTTTCGCCCTCGTGCTGGGGTTCCTGCTCGCGCGCAGCTTGACTCGTCCCATCGAGCAGCTGCAGGGGGCGTTCGAATCCGTCGCCGCCGGCCAGCTCGGGACACAAGTCCACGGTCCCACGCGTGGCGAGCTGGGTCGCCTGGCGCGCGGGTTCAACTCCATGAGTCGCGACCTGCAGCGCAGCCACGAGCAACTCGTCGGCGCCACGCGCCTCGCCGCGTGGCAGGACGTGGCGCGGCGACTCGCGCACGAGATCAAAAATCCGCTCACACCGATCACGCTGTCCATCCACCGGCTGCGCAAACGACTCGATGGCGAGGACACCGTTGTACGCGAATGCCTCGACACGGTGCTGGAGGAAACCTCGCACCTGAAGCGCCTGGCCGACGAGTTCTCCAGCTTCGCACGCTTGCCGAAGCCGAAGTTGGAGAAGCTCGACGCCACCGGCATCTTGCAGCAGGTGCTCGATCTGTACTCGGCAGTGCCGAACGTGCAGATGCAAGCGGTTCTCGACAACGTCCCTTCCGTCCTCGCCGACCGCGACCAGATCCGGCAGGTGTTCACCAACCTGGTGAAGAACGCGGTCGAGGCCATGCCGCGCGGCGGCCTGCTCGAAGTGCGCTGGGTGCGCGAGGGTGATTTCGTCAGCTTCACCTTCTTCGATCGC
This sequence comes from uncultured bacterium, assembly GCA_964567755.1. GTDB lineage: Bacteria > Krumholzibacteriota > Krumholzibacteriia > DASRJW01. The sequence continues at coordinate 644 of CAZMNW010000064.1, read as the reverse complement.
GGCAGCGGCTTCCCTGCCGGCCTCGGCCAGCGCATGTTCGAGCCCACGTTCACGACCAAGGCCTCGGGCAGCGGCCTCGGCCTCGCCATCGTGCGGCGCATTCTCGAAGATCATGGCGGCGACATCCAGACCGGCAACCGCGAGGACGTCGGTGCCTGGGTTCGCATCCGTCTGCGAGCAGCCGAGTAATCGATCCTTGCACTGCGGCACCAGCGACTCCCAGTGACGTGCGTTGTTACGCAGTCGGTACGGAGCCCCGCCTGGCCGACACCCGCTCGTCTACGTGCCTCAATTGCTGGCGAAATGCGGAGTTCGCGTGTCGCCGCTCTTGTTGCCGAGCCTCCTTTCGTTCCGCCACCACGAGGCGACCCCCGGGTCTCCGAGCTGCCGAAGAACATCGAGCGGCGCCCGAGCGCTGGAATCATGCCGGCTCGAACTGATGGCACGACGCCCGAATGGGCCGCAAGGGGGATGCCACTGCGCCGATGCGCTGATTCCAATTGTTAACCCGGATTATTCATGACGGACTCGTTCCGTCGGAATTTGGTGCGTGATCGGTTTCACTTGGCTGTTGGATCTCAGGACCGTTCGCTTTTCGCTCAGGAGTTTGAGCTTGGATGCAGAGGCAGTCAAGCGCCATCGCC
>CAZMNW010000063.1:0-5215 GCA_964567755.1 uncultured bacterium | reverse complement strand
CTCGAGGTTCAGATGCCGTTGTTCCTCACCGGAGTTTCCGCCCAGCACGTGAACAGTGGCGCCATCCACATTGCTGACAGCCATGCACTATACGTAAACCAGTCAGGCACGAACCCATCGTTTACCAATACCGGCAGCATCACTCTCCAAGCATCCGCAAGCATGTCAGTGGATGGAGGCCCGCTTACCAATTCTATCGGCGCGCGAATCTCTGGAACTGGAACCGTGAACGTATCAGGGGCTATATTCACCAATAGCGGAAACCTCAACCCCGGACCGTTGCCAGGAGTGCTCCAAGTCGGAGGAAACGTGAATTTCACGACGACGGGGGCGCTGAATGTGGGAATCGGTGGACTGGCAGCAGGAGTCGAATTCGATCAACTAATCGTAACTGGGCTTGTGTCCGGCCTTGCCAACCTGAATGTGGTGTACACGAATGGGTATTCGCCTAGCGGCGGAGAAACATTCCGGGTTCTGACTTTTGGATTCGGGCCCGCAAGCCCTCCCTCGGTGAATGGCGGCCGCGTGGGAACCAATGTCTACTTGAGGCCCGTGCTGAACGTGAACGATCTGACGCTTGAAGCATCCTTGATTTGCACAGATCTGCGTGTCGATCGGATCACGCCCACGAGCGCTGGCAACTTCGGTCAGGTCACGACAACACTCTATGGATGCGGGTTCGTGCAGGGCAGCGAGGTGAAACTTTCCCGCATGGGGAGTACAGACATTGTTGCATCTGTTGTGAATACGTCGCTGGGCCAGACCGTCATGAGTGCTCGGTTGAACCTAAGCGGGCAGCCTCCCGGCCTGTGGGATGTGGTTGTGACTGTTCCAGGAGGACCGAGCACGGTCCTACCAGCCGCGTTCGAAATCCTTCAGGGCGGGCAGCCAGATGTATACGTTTATATCCGGGGCCCGACTGTGGTTCGCGCAGGAGCAGCGTCGCTTTTCACGATTGTCTACGGGAACCGTGGTCTGGTCGACGCTTTAGGTGTCCCAATCTGGATCGATGGGATTCCGGCCAACGCAGTTTGGTCTTTGTCCCCAAGGCCAGAAACAATACCTGTGGATTGGGGACTCGAAGATGTTCCGATTTCGGTGGAGACAGGACTCAATGGAATACGGATTCCCCTCTACATGGCCCGTATCGGTGCAGGATCGGAGGGTTACATCACATTGACAATCCGCACCGGGACGCCCTATGTACTTTCTTCGCAAGCTTCCACTCCGACTATGGCGCCGACATCTCCCGGCTCTCCGAGTGAGCCTGCGGTTGTGGCTAGGGAGGACTACACTCGGTGCACTGAATCAATCTGGTACGAGATGATTTCGTATGTCCCCCTCGGGGGTTGCGTGAAGTCCTCGTTAGAGACGATTTTCTCCTTCGCGGATCAGTCTTCCCATCCCGAGCGAGCGCAGCCTTTTCTGAATAATCTCGGGGCGGTTGGAAGTGTTGGCTTCCACTGCATTGCGAGCATCCTCCCCAACGTCGACTGGCTCAAAGTCACTGACCAGGTATTCAAAGGGGGATTGACATCGTACGGTGTGGCTAAGGTTGCGGAATCCGAGAACTGCCTTCCATTCTGGAACCGAATCGCGAACCCATTCCCGGTCGGAATCGTCACGTCCAGGGATCCCAATGACAAGACTGGCCCTGTGGGAACCGGGCAGGAGCGATTCGTAGCGCCGAACCAGGCGTTCTCCTATGAGATTCGATTCGAGAATGTGGAGGATGCGACGGCGCCAGCCCAAGGAGTTTTCCTGACCGACTCGTTAGACACAGCTCTCGTTGACATGAGCACCTTCGTCTTCGGGCCAATGAGCATCGGCGGTGATGCGATCTACCTGGGTGGTGCCGTTGATGATTTCTCGGTGGACGTGGATCATCGAGCGGAAAGCGGGCTCATTGTCAGAGTCGAGGGAGATGTCGACCGACCAACCGGAGTCGTGACGTGGCGCTTGTTCTCATTAGATGCTGAAACGGGTCAACCTCCCGCGGATCCGCTGGCAGGTTTCCTCCCACCAAATGTAACTGCTCCCCAAGGTGAGGGCGCCGTATCCTTTGGTGTCAGGCCGTGGCTGACGCTTCAAACGAACACGCCGGTGCGCAACCGAGCGTCGATTGTTTTCGATGTCAACGAGCCCATACTGACACCTGAATGGGTCAATACGATCGACGCGGACCCGCCAACGAGCGACGTGACATCTGTGGCCCTCGACAGCACTGGCGCTGATCTCTTGGTTCAATGGACAGGAGAGGATATTGGCAGCGGCTTCGCGTCCTTCGATATCTACTACTCAAGGGACGGGATCCCGGCGCGGTTGTGGCGCAATAGGGTCGCCGAGATTCAGGGCACATTCAGTCCCGATACGAGTGGGACATACTCGTTCTTCAGTGTCGCACACGATCTTGCTGGTAATCTTGAATCCGAGCCAGCGACCGCCGACGCCACGACCTTGGTCACGAACGTCGGGCCAGTAATCAATGCCCCAGCTACAGTGATTGGTGTTGCAGGAAGCGAAATCCAGATTTTGGTGACGGCGTCGGATGCGGATGGTGATGCCATTCAGAGCCTTGTAGTAACACTGTTTGGCCTTCCTCCGGGAAACGATGCCACGTTCGAAGTGGCCCCGAACAATTCCCAGGGCCTATTGAGATGGACGCCAGCGCTCAACCAATCTGGTACTTATGACGTGGCTTTCACCGCCTCTTCCGGACTCGAGCGACGAATGGCCACGCGAGTCCTCATCCAAGGCCGTTGGGTCGCGGGTGGCACACCCTTCGACAGCTTGGGGTCCAAGAGCACTCCCCAGATCGTCGAGGACAAACTCGGTGGGGCCATCATCGCTTGGGTCGACCGGCGTGGCGTGGACGCCGACATATATGCCCAGCGAATCGCAGCGAATGGTAATCCGATGTGGGGGGCAGGGGGCGTACTGATTTGCACCGCATCCGGGGATCAGTTATTCGATAGCGGCGTTGCGGGGGAAGGGGATGGACAGCGGTCACCTCAAATCGTCCCCGATGATGCCGGAGGCGCGATCATCGTCTGGTCGGATCTGCGAGGCCAAGATCGGGATGTGTATGCGCAGCGAGTCGACATGCTAGGAAATACTCAGTGGGATTCAGAAGGCGTTGTGGTGTGCGCAGCGATAGGAGACCAGGGGCCGCCGCGATTGGCATCACACACGCCCGGAGGCGCAGTTATCGCGTGGGAGGACAAACGCGCATCCGCCACCGGTGGTTCCGACCTCTTTGCGCAAAGGATCGATGCCAACGGAAACGTCTTGTGGCAGCCAGACGGCGTGCTGGTCGCGTCGTCGACTGGTAGTCAGGGCGAGCCTGTCATCGCCACGGAGCCTGGTGGAAGTGCCTTCATTGCATGGACTGACGACCGGAGTGGGACTTCTGCGATCTTTTCTCAACGGTTGTCCTCGTCAGGGGTGCCACTGTGGACGCTGGATGGAGTCCCAGCAGGAGTCGTTGCAGAGGAGCAAGTACTCCCAATCGTTCTCGCGGACAGCATGGGGGCTGTGGTCGCTTGGCACACGACGGGCCCCTCAGCGCGCGTCGCATCTCAGAGGCTTGGAATGAACGGAGCATTGCTCTGGGGTTCGTCCGGGGCCACCATCAACACACCCGCTGACGCCGTAAGAGGTGTCACCGCCACGCACGATGGAACCGGTGGCACCTACGTGGTGTGGGCAGAGGATCGAACGGGGCAACCACCAAGCCAGCTCTACGCGCAGAGAGTGACATCCTCGGGAGCACCTCTCTGGCAGACGGATGGCGTATCCGTGTCTGAAGCTGAGGGAATTGAGCGACTCGCTCACGCGACTTTGGACGCGAATGGTGGAGTCATCGTTGTATGGGAAGACTTCCGGGGAGTGTCTGCCGACATCTATGCCCAACGGCTGTCAGCCGATGGCTTGCAGCAATGGGGTCCCGGCGAAACCCCGGTCAGTGCCGTGGCCTGGGAACAGGTAACCCCGCTCGTCGTGCCTGACGCGACCGGTGGAGGAATCATTGTTTGGGAGGATCACCGGTACGACAACCAGAACGTCTTCGTTTCGCACGTCGCGCCTCAGCAAGGTGGTGTCACGTCGGTGGCTTTCGACGAGCAGGTTCCGAAGGCGTTCCGTCTGCTTTCGAACTTCCCCAATCCATTCAACCCGACGACGAAAATCCGCTTCGACCTCCCGTCGAATACCATCGTCCGACTGACCATCTTCGACGCAGCCGGGAGACTGGTCGACCGGGTCGCCGAAGGACCTTTCTCCTCCGGTCGACATGAGGTTACTTGGCACGGCCGAAACTCGGCGGGTCAAAGGGTCAGTTCCGGAGTCTACTTCTGCAAGCTGGAGGCAGGACCCTACACTGGTTCAATCAAACTGCTCCTCCTAAAGTAGCTTGTGCCGTTCCGACGTGAGCTCCGGCAGCGGGTGGCCACCAGCGGGTGGCCCCTATGTTACCCTCCTTTGATCCTCGATAGACGACCGCGGTATGCAATGCGCTGGTACGCGGAGCTTCGCAGACTATGACCCTCGACCCTGGCACACGGCTCGGTCCCTACGAGATCGTGGGACCGCTCGGCGCGGGCGGCATGGGCGAGGTGTATCGGGCGCGCGACACGCGGCTCGGGCGGGACGTGGCGGTCAAGGTGCTGCCGTCGACGTTGTCGCAGAGCGCCGAGTTCCGCGCCCGGTTCGAGCGCGAGGCGAAGGCCATCTCGTCGCTCAACCATCCGCACATCTGTGTGCTGCACGACGTCGGGCGGCAGGGCGACGTCGACTACCTCGTCATGGAGCTGGTGGAAGGCGAGACGCTCGCGGCGCGGATCGAGAAGGGCGCGCTCGCGACGAGCGAGGTGTTCCGCATCGGCGGGCAGATCGCCGACGCGCTGGATCGGGCGCACCGGGCGGGGTTGGTGCACCGGGACCTCAAGCCCGGGAACGTCATGCTCACGCGCTCGGGGGCGAAGCTCATGGGCTTCGGCCTGGCGCGCGCCATGGGCACGGTCGCGGGCGCGGGTGGGGTGACGGCCACGTTGGCGGATGCGCCCGCGGCCGGTCGGCCGCTCACGGCCGAGGGCACGATCATCGGCACGATCCAGTACATGGCGCCCGAGCAGCTCGAGGGGCAGGAGGTCGACGCGCGCGCGGACTTGTGGGCGCTCGGCTGCGTGCTCTACGAGATGGCGACCGGCAAGCGCGC
>CAZMNW010000062.1:0-19212 GCA_964567755.1 uncultured bacterium | reverse complement strand
GGCGCCGGGATGCACCGCGCGCGTCAACGTCCAAGTGCATCATTTGTATTACCGGGGCTGGGGCGGCGACAACGCACCCGAAAACCTCCTCGTGCTCTGTCCCTATCACCACTTGCAGGGCGAGCACGGTGGCTTGGCGCGTGTGCGCGGTCAGGCGCCGCTCGACATCGTCTGGCGTCTCGGCCCCGATGAGCTCGGCGTCTGGTACCAAAACGAAAGGAAAATTCCGCCGCCCGCAGAGTTTTTCCGGTAACGGGTGCGCTGAATCGGCCGGTAGCAGTGCGCCGGATCACACTGCCCGGCCGGTTGTGGGGTGCATCGGATCGCTCGTGCCGGCGCGGTGCTGCGCGCGCAAGGATCAACCGCGCGTTAACTTGCGGTACTGGATGCGGTGCGGCTGGTCGGCCTCGCGGCCGAGACGGGCGCGACGCGATGCTTCGTAGTCCTGGTAATTGCCCTCGAACCAGACGACCTGGCTGTCGCCCTCGAAAGCGAGGATGTGAGTCGCGATGCGGTCGAGGAACCAGCGGTCGTGGCTGATGACGACGACGCAGCCGGCGAAGTCGAGCAGTGCCGTTTCCAGCGCGCGCAACGTGTCGACGTCGAGATCGTTGGTGGGTTCGTCGAGAAGCAGCACGTTGGCGCCCACCATGAGCATTTTGGCGAGATGCAGCCGGTTGCGCTCGCCGCCCGAGAGATCCTTGACGCGCTTTTGTTGGTCGGCGCCCTTGAAGTTGAACTGACCGACGTAGGCGCGCGACAGCATCGAGCGCTTGCCCACCTGCAGCTGATCGAGGCCGCCGGAGATCTCTTCGAAAACGGTTTTTCCGCCGTCGAGCGCATCCCGCACCTGATCCACGTGCGCGATAACGACGGTTTCGCCGTTGCGCAAGGTGCCGGCGTCGGGAGTCTCCTGGCCGGTGATCAACCGAAAGAGCGTCGTTTTCCCGGCGCCGTTCGGCCCGATGATGCCGACGATGCCGCCGGGCGGCAGGCTGAAGCTCAGATCCTCGAAGAGCAGATTGTCGCCATACGCTTTGCGCAGGCCAGTCGCCTCGATGACGACGTTGCCGAGCCGTGGACCCGGCGGGATGTAAATTTCATCGGTTTCGCGCCGCGTTTCGGCTTCTGCGGCCAGCAGTTTCTCGTAGGAGGCGATGCGCTGCCGGCTGTGGTTCTTGCGCAGGTTCGGCGTCATTTGCATCCACTCGAGCTCGTGCTGCAGTGTGCGCGCGCGCCCCGAGTTCGGTTTGTCTTGTTGCGTGAGCACGCGCAGCTTTTGATCGAGCCACGACGAGTAGTTGCCTTCCCACGGAATCCCGGCGCCGCGATCGAGCTCCAGGATCCATGCGGCTGCCTTGTCGAGGAAATAGCGGTCGTGGGTGACTGCCACGACCGTGCCCGGATAATCGCGCAAAAAGCGCTCGAGCCAGGCGACGGACTCGGCGTCGAGATGATTCGTGGGCTCGTCGAGAAGCAGCAGATCGGGTTTTTCGAGCAGCAAGCGGCAGAGTGCGACGCGGCGCCGTTCGCCGCCGGAGAGCGTGCGCACCTCCGCATCCGGGGGCGGGCAGCGCAGCGCGTCCATGGCGATCTCGAGCTGGTGATCGAGCTCCCAGGCGTTCACGGCCTCGATCCGGTCTTGGACACGCCCTTGCTCTTCGAGCAGCTTCTCCATTTCACCGCCGTCCAGCGGTTCGGCGAAACGCGCGCTGATCTGCTCGAAGCGGTCGAGGAGCGCCCGGGTTTCCGCCACCGCCATTTCGATGTTGCCCTTCACTGTCTTGGTGGGATCGAGCTGGGGTTCCTGCGGCAAGTACCCGACCTTGGCGGTCTTGGCCGGCATCGCTTCGCCAGTGAACTGCTGGTCGATGCCCGCCATGATGCGCAGCAAGGTGCTCTTGCCAGCGCCATTCGGGCCGATGACCCCGATCTTGGCGCCCCAAAAAAACGACAGCCAGATGCCCTTCAGGATCTCGACCTTCGGGGGGACGACCTTACGCAGGTCCTTGATGGTGAAGATGTACTCGCCGGCCATTCGCAGATCCTCTCGAAGGTCGAATTGGTTCGCGATGCGTGCGTGCCCCGACCTCACGTCCAGGTCGCAGGGGTCGTGAACCTACTGAAAAAACAGCTGTGAATCAAGCGCATGCAGTCGCAGCGCTGTCAGGTGTTCGAGCCAGGACCGAGCGGCGTCCCCATCGACTTGATGTGAACGTCGCGCTGCGGGAAGGGGATGGTGATCCCCGCCGAGCGCAAGGCCGCGAGCGCCGCGACGGCGACATCGCTGCGAATGCGCATCCATTGGTCGATGTTCGCGGTCCACACTCGCAGCTGGAAGTCGAGGGAGCTGTCGCCAAAGGCGATGAACAGCGCCGACGGGGGCGGTTGCCGCACGACCTCCGTGTGGCGCGAGCCGGCCTCGATGAGTAGGTCGATCACCGTTTGCGGATCACTGCCGTACTCGACGCCCACGTTCACATCGATTCGTCGCTGCCGGTCCGACAGGGTCCAATTCACCACCTCGTTGGCGATCAGGTTGGCATTGGGGACGATGACCTCGGCGCCTTCCCACGTGCGCACGGTGCTCGAACGAATGCCGATGCGCTTGACCTCGCCTGTCGTTTGGCCGATCTGCACCGAGTCGCCGGGCATGATCGGCCGCTCGACCATCAGGATCAATCCCGAGACGAAATTGTTGACCACGTTCTGCAGACCGAAGCCAACTCCCACGCTGAAGGCGCTGGCGATGATGGCGAACTTGCTGAGTTCCACGCCGGTGGCGGCGACGGCGAGGAAGAAGCCGCAGAGCAAGAGGACGTAGTGTAGCGCAGTCGAGATCGCATGCGGCGCGCCGCGCGGCAAGGACACACGCGTGTAAATGTCCTCGGCGAGAATGAAGCGCAGTCCGCGCGACACCAGAGCGGCTGCCCACACGGTGACTGCGAAGCTCACGACGTCGCTCAGCGAGAATGCGAATTCACCGAAGCGGGCCTGGGCGGCCAGACTCTTGCGCACAACGCTCGTGACCACTCCCCAGAGCAGCATGGCCTGGAGTACATTCTGCACCCACAAAAAGATGAGCAAGGCGCGCAACAACAAGGTCGCGCGCCGGTGCAGCATCGTTTCGTGGTTGCGGACCAGCGGCGACTTGCGCAGGAACGAGGCGTGCAGGATGACGCGCAGCAGTGCTTCCACCACCAGATATGCGCCGTAGAGCGCCAGACCGATGTAGGTCGAGCGCACGACCCCGCGCACGGTGAGCGCGGCCAACGACGCGTTGCCCGCCACGTTGGCGAGGAGCGCGGTCGACACCAGAGCGAACGCAAGCCACTGCAGCGCACGCAGGTAGCGCGAGCGCGCGGAGAGCGGCGCGGACGCGCGCCGGGAGGCGCGCAGCAGTGGCACCAGAACCCATAGCGCCAGCGCGCACTGCAGCACGAGCAAAAAACGTTGCAACGGCGACAGATAGATCGCGAGCTCGGTGACAGCGCCGAAGACGTGCAAACCGAAGAGCGCTGCCAGGAGATAGGTGTGCCTCACGAGCCAGGGTGGCAGCACTCGGAGCAGCGGAATGAAAAGGAGCGTGGCTCCGGCATCGAGCACGAGAAATGGCAGGTCCGGCAGTGCGATCGCGGCGGGGAGCGCCGTTGCGATCGTGGCCGCAGAGATTGGCCGTGACAGGATCCGAACTGCCGCTCCCATCTCTTGTTCTGGAGGCGTTCTCCGGATCCGGCGCCCGAGCCGGACGGAAACTGCGAGGAAGACGAGAAACAACGCGCCAACAGCGATCAGACGTTTGCGCTCCACGCTCACGAACTCGCGAGCCTCCCGCAGGTCGGCCCGCAAGCTGATGGAAAACTGCTCGACTTGCTCGTGCAGCGCCGGTGGATGAAAGGCGAAATTCCAAAGCGGCGGCACGTCGAGGACCGTGAGTTGCATGCGTGCGTGTGCGCGCGCGGTCTCGATCATGCCAAGACCGTCGCCAAGGACGTTCTCGGCGCGTCCGATCTGGCCTTCGACGGTGAAGATCTCGGCGCGGCGTTCGAGGAATTGTCTTTCGATCGCAGTGATGGACGCGATGGCTTCGTGGGGAACTTCCAACAGCTGGGGTGGCGCGAGCGTCGAATCCGCACCTGCGAGCGTCGCCTCCCAAGTCGCACGCAGGTCTTGCAACGTTTGCAGATCGTGGTCGAGGGAGCGCCCGCGGCGCTGCAGCTTGGCGTGCCAGGATGCGATCGGCGTGCGCGCACGGCGGAAGCGGCGTTCCATCTCTGCCAGCTCGCGGGCGGGGATGGCGTTGCCGAGCCGCTGCTCGGTCGATTCGAGCATTTCCTGTGCGCGTGCGAGCACCGCCGGCAGCGCCGCACGAATCGCGTCCAGCTCGGCGTCAGGTCCATGACGATCGCGCATGAATTCGAGCACCGCCGAGGTCTCTTCCATCTTGACGGAGATCAACGACTGTGGAATCGGCAGCACGGTTGCTGGCGCGGGTTCCTGCATGGAGGAGCCGGTCGGCGTTTGTGCCGCGGCTGGCGCACACAATAGAGAGAGGGCGAGGATTGCGAGGGCGAGAGCATTCACGCGGACAGAACCCCCGATCAGTGCGTCACTTCAATCGCGCCGGCTCAGCGCTCGAGCTCCACGAGCCAGATGTCGGATTCGGCCTCGATCACGGCGCCGTAGAGCGTTCGTCCGTCGGCCGACAGCCGGAGAGAGAGGGGTTGCATTTCCATCGGTTTCTCGATTTGGATCCGACGCACGCTGTCCGATTCCGTGTCCAGGATCACGAGCTCCTGGCCATTCAGGAACAGAACGTGGCGGCTGTCACCGAGCCACTGAGCCTCGCCCGCCTTCTGGCTCAGCCGGCGGGACTTTCGCGTCTCCAGGTCGTACATGCCAGCGCCCGTGTTCGTCCCCTGTGGAGAAAAGAAGTAGCCCGCCAGCTTCTTGCCGTCGCTCGACCACGAGGTGCAGACGAGCCAATCGTCGCCGTCCATGAGGCCTTCGATCGGCTGACTCGCGCCCTCGCTCCATGGCTGGTTGGGATCGAAGAAGAACGCCGTTCGCAAGGTGTAGACCGCGCCGAACATTCGATCCCCGCGCGGCGACCACAGCGGGAACATGAGATCTTTGTCTTGTGTCGCCGTCAGCTGGCGCAAGTCGCTGCCGTCGGGGCGGATGCTCCAGATGTTGTAGCTACCGCTGCGGTTGGAGTAAAAAGCGATGCGCTTGCCGTCGGGGGACCAGCGGGGTTTGCGGTCGCGATAATTGTCGTCGGTCAAGCGGCGCATTTCGGAGCCATCGCTTCGACAGATCCAGATGTCCTCGTTCTTGTCCATCGAATACAACGCGAGCCATTGACCGTCGGGAGAGGGATCCGGCAAGCCGAACGAGCTGGTGCCGTACGTGACCCATTCCATCTCGCCGGTGATCCGACCCGCGATGGGGTCGAGGGGAAGTTTGACGACATTGATGCGTTGGACCGCGGCTGCGTACGCCAGAAAGCGGCCGTCGGCCGAAAGGCTCGTGTAGCCGCCGGAGGCCGCCGTCTCCGTCGTCACCGGCTCGGGCGCGCCCAAGGGTTCGCCGGAGGCCCGCATCCGGGTCCACCACAGATTCATGCGCCCGCCCAGATCGCTGAAGAAATACAGGCCCCGGCCGTCTGGGGACCAAACGGGATTCCAGTCGAGCGCAGTTGTCTGCGTGATCGAAATGGGCGTGCCGCCACCGGATGCGACGGTGAAGAGATCGCGCACACCCGAGCCCTCGGGAACGGCCCAGTACGCAATGCGGGTCCCGTCTGGGGACCACGAGGGTTGCACTGCGTCTCCAGTAAAGATTTTGCGCGTCTTGCCGGTCGCAACCTCGACCGCCCAGAGCGCGCTGGTGGTCCCGCGCGAGCCAGGTGTCGGGAAGAATTCAGTACAGAACGCGATCTCCGCGCCGTTCGGAGACCATGCAGGATAAAAACCGAAATCCGTGAGTCGTCGTTGCGATTCGCCGGTCGCACCCGAAACGAAAATGCCGCCGCTGCCGGAATTCACAGCGAAAGCGATTCGATTCCCGTCTGGCGAGAACGCCGGGCTCGACACGTCCACCGTGGAGCTCGCCGTGATGTTGACGGGGTTCTTGCCACCGACACGCTGCACATAGATGTCCGATTCCCCGGATGTGCGCTTGGTGTACGCGAACGTCTTGCCATCCGGCGCCAGGCTGGGTTGGGTCTCCACACCCTGTTGATCCGTGAGCTGCACCAGCGCCATCGCCGTCGGAGCGCCGATGGTGTCGTTGGATTTCAGTCGTTGGCGCAACAACGCTCCCAGCGCCACGAGCGCGACAGCGGTTGCCGCAACGGTGATCGACAGGTGCCGCCGCCCACCGGCTGCGGACGAGGCGCTTGCGTCAGCGTGCTCCAATTCGCCGGCCTCGAGCGCCCGACGCAGCTCCTCCAGTTCGTTGCGTAAATCCACCGCCGTCTGGTAGCGCCGCAATGGATCCTTGGCCAGACAGAGGCGGACGATGCGATCGAGGTCACGGGGCAACTGGCGTTGGATGGCGCTGATTGCGATTGGCGTGTCCTTGAGGATCGAGGCGATGATCGAGGCCCCACTGTCGCCCGAGAACGGGCGACGGCCGGTCGCCATCTCGTACAAGACAATGCCGAGAGAAAAGACGTCCGTGCGTGGATCGGCTGGCTTGCCTTCGGCCTGCTCGGGCGACATGTAAGCCGGGGTGCCGAAGACGACGCCTGCTTGGGTCTTGAACCGAGCCGTGAGGATCTGGGTTTCAGAAGATACTTCCTCGGCTTCCTGCAACTTGGCGAGACCGAAGTCCAGGACCTTCGCTCGTCCGTCTCGTGTCACCATGATGTTGCCGGGCTTGAGATCGCGGTGGGTGATGCCATGCAGGTGCGCGGTTCCCACTGCGTCGGCGATCTGCATGGCGAGATCGAGGAGTTCGTGCAAGGGGAAACCGGAGGACGGCAGGCGCTCGCCGAGAGTCTGCCCTTCCACGTGTTCGAGGGTGATGAAGTGGACGTCGCCTGCCTGCTCGATGGAATGAATGGTGACGATGTTGGGATGGTTGAGCGCGGCCACCGCGCGCGCCTCGCGTTCGAAGCGGCTCAGGCGATCCGCGTCACCCGCGACCTCGGCCGGGAGCACCTTGAGCGCCACTCGGCGCGCAAGCTTGGTGTCCTCGGCCTCGAACACCTCGCCCATGCCGCCGCTGCCGAGCTTGGCGACGATTCTGTAATGCCCGAGCGTCTGACCGATCATTCGATTGACCTCGGCGGGAACCTAGCACAATGCAGGCGGCGCGTGATGCGGACCCGAGTGAGAGCGAGATGGACGCGCGTCGAACACATCATTCGGACCCAGAGTCGGGGATCGCGATCTGCTGCTCGGTGTCCGGGTCGAAGAAGTGGAGGCGGTGGCGTTGGAAGCGCAACCCCACCTGGGTTCCGAGAGCGAGCACGATCTGCCCCGGCGCGAGAACACGCAAGGGCTCTGCGGTGGGCGGGTCCAGCACGACGTGGAGCAGAGTCTCGCGTCCGAGCGGTTCGACGACGTCCACCCGCGCGCTCGCGTCGGCGTCCGAACGCTGGGTGATGGACACATCTTCGGGGCGAATGCCGACGACGACATTGCGGGAATCAGCCGCTCTTGGCGTCGCGGCGGAGGCGATCGTCGCGGCGGTGTTTGGCACACGCGGAAACTCTGGCAACTCGACGACCGCGCCGAGCATCTCGAGCCGTGGCGTTCTCCTGCCGGGCGGGCGCACGATCACTCCTGGAAGAAGATTCATCCGTGGCGAGCCGACGAAGCGTGCGACGAACTGCGTCGCCGGCCGCGTGTAGATCTCGAGCGGCGTGCCCAGCTGCAAGAAGCGCCCGGCGTGCATCACGGCGACGCGGTCGCCGAGCGTCATCGCCTCCTCTTGATCGTGGGTCACGTAGAGCATGGGCACGTGCAGCTCACGGTGCAAGCGGGCGATCTCGGTGCGCGTGTGCACACGCAGCTGCACGTCGAGGTTGGAGAGCGGCTCGTCGAGGAGGAAGGTCTTGGCGTTGCGCACGATGGCACGTCCGAGAGCGACGCGTTGACGTTGACCGCCGGAGAGCTGCGACGGCTTGCGGTCGAGGAGCGCCGTGATCCCGAGGCTCTCGGCAACCTCCCTCACGCGCCGCGCGACCTCTCGGCGCGCAACGCCGCGCATCTTGAGACCGAAACCCAGGTTGTCGTGCACGCTCATGTGCGGGTAGAGGGCGTAGTTCTGGAACACCATGGCAATGTCGCGCTGCTGCGGCGGCAGCTCCGTCACGTCGCGGCCGCCGAGGAGCACGCGGCCGCGCGTCGGCGACTCGATGCCCGCCACGATTCGCAGCAAGGTGCTCTTCCCGCACCCAGAAGGTCCGAGCAGGACGACCAGCTCGCCGTCGTGAACTTCGAGGTCCACACCGGCCACAGCGGTGTGACCGCCAGGGAAGATTTTCTCGATCGCCTCGAGACGCAGCTCGGGCATGGTGCGCATCCTCCCGCACGGAATCCCGGCGTGGCCGAGAGCATAGAGCGATCTGCGGCATGATACTCGAAGCCCTTGGCAAGCGCGTCGGATGCGGGTTGCGTTCCCCCTGCGCTTCCCGGATGATGACCGCCGTCATTCCGTCCGGAGGAGATCGCCATTCCTCGTGCATGCGTACCGACGGCACGTGGCGCAGCGTGGACACTGCTGCCGCTGCATGCGTCGGCCCCGCACTGCCGAGCACTGCAGCGATGGATCGTCTGCCTCGGCGCCGTCGCCAGCATCGATTGCAGCGGCGCGCGCGACGAGCCCAGGATCGCAGCAGCCGCCGGTGCCCGCGAGTCCGAGGCGGCCTTCCTCGACACACTGGAAGTGCGCACCTTCCGCTGGTTCTGGGAGCTCGGCGCGTCGCCGACTGGGCTCACGCCCGACCGCTGGCCGACGCCTTCGTTCGCGAGCGTGAGCGCCACCGGATTCGCGCTCACGGCCTATCCCATCGGCGTCGAGCGTGGCTATGTGACACGTGACGCGGCGTGCCGCCGTGTTCTCGAAACGCTGCGATGGTTCTGGTCGGCGCCACAAGATACGTCGCGCACCGGGGCCACAGGCTATCGCGGCTTCTTCTATCATTTTCTCGACGCCGAGACCGGGCTGCGCTTCCGCGACGTCGAGCTCTCCACGGTGGACACCGCGCTCTTCCTGGCCGGCGCGCTTTTCTGTCAGTCCTACTTCGACGGCGAGGATGCGGAGGAAGCGACGGTGCGCACGCTGGCGGAATCGCTGTACACGCGCGTCGACTGGCGCTGGGCACAGGTGCGCCCGCCCGGGATCGGCCATGGCTGGAAGCCCGAGATCGGACATCTCGGTTACGATTGGCGCGGCTACAACGAAGCGATGCTCGTTTACTTGCTGGCGCTCGCTTCGCCCACACATCCCGTGTCTCCCGAGGCGTGGGGATTTTGGACCTCGGGATACCGCTGGGGGACATTCCACGGCCAGGAGCATCTGGGCTTCGCGCCGCTATTCGGTCATCAGTACACACATGTGTGGATCGACTTGCGCGGGATCCAAGACGCGGTCATGCGCGCGCACGGGCTCGACTACTTCGAGAATTCGCGCCGCGCCGTGGTGGCACAGCACGCTTACGCCATCGCCAACCCGATGGGCTGGTCGGGCTATGGGGCGAATCTCTGGGGCTTGACCGCCTGCGACGGCCCGGTCGAGGGCGCGTTCGAGATCGACGGCAGGCGGCGCCAGTTCCACACCTACTGGGCGCGCGGTGCGTCCTTCACCGAGGTGCAGGACGACGGCACGGTTTCTCCCGCGGCTGCGGCAGGGTCCATCGCCTTCGCACCGGATCTAGTGATTCCCATGCTGCGAGCGCTCCGCGACACGTTCGGTGCGCATGTCTTCGCGCGCTACGGTTTCGTCGACGCGCTCAACCCCACGTTAAAGCTGCCGGTGTCGGTACAACACGGGCGCGTGGACGCGGAACTCGGCTGGTTCGACACGGATTACCTCGGCATCGATCAGGGTCCGGTGTTGGCGATGCTGGAGAACTACCGCAGCGAGCTGGTGTGGCGGACGATGCGTCGCAACCCCCACGTCGTCCGCGGTCTGCGCGCCGCTGGATTCACCGGAGCCTGGCTCGCGGCGATGCCGGAGGGACGATGAACGCGGCACGACGGTTCGCGCCGGCGCTCCTCGCCTGGATGGCGATGGCCTGCGGGATCCCCGGTTGCGGCGGCTCGGATGATTCGCGGCCGACGACGTTGCGCTTCTGGGCCATGGGGCGCGAAGGCGAGGTGGTGCAGGAGCTGCTGCGCGACTTCGAGGTGGAGCAGCCCGGCATCCGCGTGCAGATACAGCAGATTCCCTGGACCGCGGCGCACGAGAAGCTGCTGACCGCGCATGTGGGGCGGTCGACGCCGGATCTCGCCCAGCTCGGCAACACCTGGATTGCCGAGTTCACCGCGCTCCGTGCACTGGAGCCGCTCGACAATTGGATCGGCGCTTCGTCGGCGCTCGACTCGACGGCGTACTTCCCTGGCATCTGGGAAACGAATCGGATGCACGGCAACATCTATGGTGTGCCCTGGTATGTCGACACGCGCGTTCTCTTCTATCGCAAGGACATTCTGGCGCGCGCCGGTTACGATTCGATCCCCGCCACGTGGAGCGAGTGGCGCGTCGTCATGCAAGCGATGCAGCGCGTCGTCGGCAAAGACCATTTCACCATCCTCCTGCCGCTCAACGAGTGGCTGCCGGTCGCGCTCTTCGGATTGCAGACGGGTTCGCCTTTGCTTGCCGACGCGGCGACGCGCGGCGCGTTCAGCGCGCCGCCGTTCCGGCGTGCCTTCGCGTTCTACGTCGATCTCTTCCAGAGCGGTCTCGCGCCGCCGGTGACCAACACGGAGATCGCCAACCTTTATCAGGAGTTCGACCGCGGCTACTTCACGATGTACATCACGGGTCCGTGGAACTTGGGCGAGTTTCGCCGGCGGCTGCCGCCTGCATCCCAAGACATCTGGGCGACGTCGCCGCTCCCCGGCCCCGATGGCCCCGGCCTGTCGATCGCCGGCGGATCGAGCCTCGTGGTCTTCCGCGGATCGCGCCACAAGGAAGCGGCCTGGCGGCTCGTCGAGTTCCTGTCGCGACCCGAGCAGCAGCTGCGCTTCTACCATCTCACCGGGAACTTGCCGGCCCGTATCGAGACATGGCGCGACACCGCGCTCACACAGGATCCCAACATTCGCGCCTTCGGCGCCCAGCTCCGCCGTGTGGTGCCGGCGCCCAAGGTCCCGGAATGGGAGCTGATCGCCACCCGGCTGCAGGAGCGCGGCGAGCTCGCCGTGCGCGGCGGGGTGAGCGTCGATTCGGTGTTGGCGCTGCTCGACCGCGACGTCGACCGCATCTTGGAGAAGCGGCGCTGGCTGCTGGAGCATGGGCGTCTAACCGCGGCCGTGGGCGGGAGCCCATGAGCACGGCGATCGAACGCCAGCAGGCCCGCGTCGCCGGTCTGTTCTTCGGACCCGCCGTCCTTCTCATCGGCATCTTCTTCTTCGTGCCCGTGTTCGTTGGGCTCTTCCTCAGCTTCACCGACTTCGACCTATACGCCATCGGCGCGCCCGAGACCGCGCGCTTCGTGGGGCTCCGCAACTACGCCGACATGCTCGCGAACCCAGTTTTCTGGACCGCTCTCCGCAACACGCTCTACTTCGTCCTCGTCGGCACACCGCTCTCGGTGCTGGTGTCGCTCGGGGCGGCGCTGCTGCTCAACGCCAAGCTCGTGCGCTTCCGCTCGCTCTTTCGCACTGTGTACTTCGCGCCCGTGGTGACCACCCTCGTCGCCGTCGCCATCGTCTGGCGCTATCTCTACCATCCACGCTACGGGCTCGCGAACCATGTCCTCGGCTGGTTCGGCCTCGGTCCGGTGGATTGGCTCGGCGATCCGCACTGGTCTATGCCGGGCATCATCTTCCTCTCGGTATGGAAGAACTTCGGTTACAACATGCTGATTTTCATCGCTGGACTGCAGAACATTCCCGAGGAGCGTTACGAGGCGGCTGCCATCGATGGCGCTGGGGCCTGGCGGCGCTTCCTTCACGTCACGATGCCGGGACTGTCGCCGATCTTTCTCTTCGTCGGTGTCACGACCATGATCGGCAGCTTCCAGATCTTCGCCGAACCCTATGTGATGACCCAAGGCGGGCCACTGCGCAGCACGACGAGCCTGGTTCTCTTCATGTACGAGGAGGGTTTCCGCTGGTGGCGGATGGGGGTCGCAGCAGCGATCGCCTTCCTGCTCTTCCTGCTGACCTTCGCCTGGACCTTGGTGCAGCTGCGCCTGCAGCAAGGAAAGCGATGAAGCGCCGTTCGCTCAACAGCTTGAGTCTGCATGCGGCGCTCCTCCTCGGCGCCTTGGTCACGCTCACGCCGCTCGCGTGGATGGTGTCGGCATCCCTCATGCCGGCGGGCGACGCCAACGTCTTCCCGCCGCACTTCCTGCCGCGGAGAATCACCTTCGAGCACTACGTGGCGCTGTTCACCCGGCTCGATCTCGCACGGCACTTCCTGAACAGCGTCATCGTGACCGTGACGGCCACAGTACTTTCCGTCGTCTTGAACGGGCTCGCGGGCTACGCCTTCGCCAAGCTCGTCTTTCCGGGGCGGGAGAAGCTCTTCCGTGCTCTGACCTTGGCGCTCGTCGTTCCGTCGCAGGTGGGAATGCTGCCGCTCTTTCTCATGCTGCGCGAGATGGGGTTCGTGAACACGTATGCCGGAGTCATCGTCCCATATCTCGCGAGCGTGCTCGGGATTTTCATGATCCGGCAGTATGTCGTTGGCGTGCCCGACGATCTCTTGCACGCGGCGCGGGTGGATGGAGCGGGGGAATTTCGCGTCTTCTGGAGCGTCGTCGTCCCCGTCATCCAGCCCATTCTGGTGACCTTGGCCGCATTCACCTTCCTCTCCGCCTGGAACGACTTCATGTGGCCGCTCATCGTGCTGAGCGATAACCAGAACTACACGCTGCCCGTGGCGCTCGCGAATCTGGTGGGTGAGCACGTGCTCGACACCGAGCTCATGATGGCTGGCTCGGTGCTGACCATCCTGCCGGCGATGCTCGTGTTCCTCATCTTCCAGCGCGCTTACGTCCGCGGCATTCTGGCCGGGAGCGTGAAGGGTTGAGACCCGCAGCGAAACCGGGGTATCTCGTCGCACTCGCGTTCGGCTGTCTGCTGATGACTGCGCGCGGGGAGGCGACACTCGCGAACGATCGCCGGATGGATACGATGGCGATCGTGGTGGACGATTTCGAGGACCAGAGCACGTGGTCGGTGCATCCTGCAGACGGCGTCGACCTCGTGATCGGGTCCGAACCGGGACTGAGCGGCCGTTGCCTGCGGCTCGACTTCGACTTCCACGGCGGCGGCGGTTATGCCGTGGCGCGCCGAACGCTCGCGCTCGAACTTCCGGAGAACTATGCCTTTTCTTTCCGCCTGCGCGGAGAAGCACCTCCCAACCATCTCGAGTTCAAGCTCGTCGATGCGAGCGGCGACAACGTGTGGTGGAACGTGCGGCGCGACGTGCATTTCCCGAGCGACTGGGAAACCGTGACGATCAAGAAGCGACACATCGCTTTTGCTTGGGGACCTCTGGGAGGCGGCGACATTCGCCAGGTGGCGGCGCTCGAGTTCGCGATCACCGCCGGCAGTGGTGGCAAGGGAACAATCTGGATCGACGAGCTCGAGCTGCGGACCTTGCCGCCTCCCACCGCGGTGCCACCGCGACCCGTGGCACGAGCCTCGTCGGTGCAGCGTGGCAGCGATCCAGCACGTGTGACGGACGGCGATGCGGCCACGGCTTGGGAATCCGCCGCCACCGATGCCAAGCCGTGGATCGCGCTCGACCTGCTCGAGAGCCGTGAATTCGGTGGTCTGGCACTCGATTGGGAACCGACCCGTCACCCCACGGACTACGACATCGAGTGTTCCGACGACGGCGCGACCTGGCGCACGTTGCGCTCCGTGCGCAGTGGCAACGGCGGCCGCGATCTTCATTTCCTGCCCGAGTCCGAGTCGCGGCACCTGCGCGTGAGTGTCCGGCGCGGTCCCGAGCGCGGTGTCGCGTTGCGTGAGATCACGATCCAACCGCTCGCATGGGCGGCGACGCGCACTGCGTTCTTCGAAGCCGTGGCGCGTGCGGCGCCGCGGGGCACTTTCCCGCGCGGTCTGAGCGGCGAGCAGACCTACTGGACGGTCGTCGGTGTGGACAACGATGCGCGCGAAGCGCTCCTCGGTGAAGACGGGGCGCTCGAGGTCGGTCGCGGCGAGTTCTCCATCGAACCGTTTCTCTGGCACCACGGGCAGCTCGTCACTTGGGCCGATGTGGAGATCGAGCACTTCCTGGAAGAAGGGTTCCTGCCCATTCCCTCGGTGCGCTGGCGAATAGGCGATCTGGATCTCATCGTGACCGCATTCGGAACCGGAGAGCCGGGCCGAAGCTCGGTCGTCGCATGCTACCGTGTGAGCAACCGCGGGAATGCGCCCGTGCAGGCGAAGCTCTTCCTGGCGCTCCGACCGTTCCAGGTGAACCCGCCGACGCAGTTCCTCAACTTGGCGGGCGGTGCGGCGCCGTTGCGCTCCATCGTTTTCACGGGCAACCGCGTGATCGTGAACGAAACGCGACAGGTAGTGACTCTGCGTCGGCCGGCCGAGTCCGGCGCCGTGCGCTTCGATGGCGGCGACGTCGTTGCCGACTATCTCCGCCGCGGTGTTCTCCCACCGGAGCAGAGCGTTCGAGATGAATTCGCGGCTGCCTCCGGAGCATTAGCTTTCGCCTTCGATCTCGGGCCCGGAGAAGAGAGCGAAGCGAGCCTGGACGTTCCTCTCTATCCAGGGACGAACGTGGACCTGTCCCCGAGCGGTTCCACCGGTTCGGCCATGACGGCCCCCCCCGATGTATCGCACGGTTGCTGGGTGGATGAACGTCGCGAGCGTGATGTCTGGCGCGAGAAGCTCGCGCGCGTCGTGATCGAGCTCCCCGACTCTGCGGTCACGCAGTCGCTGCGTGCGCAGATCGGATGGATCCTGGTCAACCGCGCCGGTGCCGCGATCCAGCCGGGGACGCGATCTTATGCTCGCTCGTGGATCCGCGACGGGGCTTTGACATCCGCGGCTCTGCTCCGTGTCGGCCATGCGGACGCGGCGCGTGATTTCCTCGAATGGTTCGCGCCGCATCAGTATGCGAACGGCAAGGTGCCCTGTGTCGTGGACTCTCGCGGCGCCGATCCCACGCCCGAGCACGACAGCACAGGCGAGTTCATTTTTCTCGTGGCCGAGGTGTTGCGCTTCACGGGTGATCGCGCCCTCGCCGAGCGCCTGTGGCCGCGCGTTCTGGCCGGTGCGGCTTACCTGGATTCGCTGCGCTCCACGCGGCGCACCGCCGACTACCAGACGCCCGAGAACCGCCACTTCTTCGGTCTGCTGCCGCCTTCGATCAGCCACGAGGGTTACTCGGCCAAGCCCATGCACTCGTACTGGGACGATTTCTGGGCAGTGCGGGGGCTCCGCGACGCGGTCTTTCTCGCCGACGCACTGGGACGACGAGACGACCGTGCCCGGTTGGCGGCGAGTCGCGACGAGTTCGAGCGCGATGTCACCGCATCGATCGCGGCGACTCTCGCACTTCATCAGATCGATTACATCCCGGGTTGCGCCGATCTCGGGGACTTCGATGCCACGTCGACGACGATTCTCCTTTCACCCGTGCAAGCCGAAGGTCTGGTGCCTGAGGCCGCCTTGCATCGAACCTTCGCCAAGTATGTCGAGTTTTTCAGTGAACGCAGCAACGGAGCACCTTGGGAGGCTTTCACACCCTACGAGATCCGCAACATCGGTGCTTGCGTCCGTCTGGGGTGGCGCGAGCGTGCCGCCGAGCTGCTCGAATTCTTTCTCGCATCGCAGCGACCGCGTGGCTGGCGCCAGTGGCCCGAGGTGGTGTGGCGAGACGAACGCGCACCACGATTTCTCGGCGATCTGCCGCACGGCTGGGTCGGCTCCGATTTCATTCGCTCGGTGCTCGACATGCTGGCGTACGAAAGCGAATCGGACGATACGCTCGTCATTGCCGCCGGCGTGCCTGTGGACTGGCTACGCGGCGATGGCGTCGTCGTGCGGAACCTCTCCACATCCTTCGGACCGTTGAGTTACTCGTTGGGATTGCGAGGCAATGAGGTCTTGGTGCGCATCGAATCGGGGTTGCGTGTGCCCGCAGGCGGTCTAGTCGTGCGCGCGCCCCTGCCTTGGCCGCTGGGCAAGGCCAGCCTCGATGGTTCGCCCGTGACAGCGGGGCCCGAAGAAGAGATCGTGGTGCACAATCTGCCAGCCACGCTCGTGCTCCGACGTTGAGACGCTCCTGCGTTGGGTCATTCCTCGATCTGTTGCAACATCTGGCGCGCTGGCGCCGCCATCTGCGGGTCGCGCATCGCCATCCCGAGGAGGCGGCGCGCGTCGTCCTTCCTGCCCACTTGGAGGTACGAATCCGCGAGCGCCGCCACAACTTCCCACCTGGCCTCGCCGCTTCCGGTGCGCACGGCCGGCTCGAGGCGAGCAATGGCAGCGATGGGGTCGTCGGCCAGATTGTACGCCAGCCCGAGGTACCGCATGACCCGCGCATTCTCGTCACCACCATGACGCTCGAGGAGTCGGCCGATTTGGATGGCTTCGCGACACAGCTGCTCGTCTTCCGCCGTGGCAGCCGTGTGGAGGTGCCGATTGCACGTGAGCAGGAGCCACGTGAGTTCCAGCCGCCAGAGCGACACGCGGGCGACGGACTCCCGCGCGACGCGAAACAGCCGCGACGCGGCTTCGTAGTCTCCGCCCTCCATTCGATAGACACCGACAACCCACTCCAGCGGTCGATCGGTTTCTCCGTGCAGGCTCGGATCGCGCCAGCGCTCGACCGCCTTGCGGTCGACGTCGCTCATGCGTGCGAGCAGATCGTTGCCGAGCGTCTCGACGCGGCGGTGCGCCGCTTCGTTGTTCTTCCTGATGAAGTCGATGTCGAAGAGTTTTTGGAGATGACTGGCCGCGAGGTAGTCGGTATAGACGCTGTGGCCCATGCTTTCGGCGTATGTGTCCCAGGGGGATAGCTTCTCGATCTCCTCTTCACTCACATGCAGAGGTTCTGGCATCTCGGCCAGGGTCGTCGCCAGCGTGCGGGCGAACAGAGCCTGCCCGCGCAATGACAGATGAACGTGATCGTCCAGGAGCTCCCACCCGATCGCCCCGCCCGCACTCTCGGCGCGGAATGCTGCCTCCATATCGCACAGGATGGCACCCTCTCTTGCAGCGTCTCGCACGGCGGCCTGTGCCGCGCTCGTCGCTCGCCAAGGCATGGTGTCGAGATCGCGCGCCCGCACGTACGCCGCCAGAGCCTCGTCGTGCCTTTTTAGCTCGGTCAGGGCCTGTCCCAGAATGAAATGTGCGCGGGCGGCAGTGGGGTCCAAGTCGATCGCCGCGCGCGCTTTCTCCGCCGCTCCCGCGGGGTCTGCGGCCAGCAGCTTCGCTGCGAGCGCAAGGTTCTGCTGGAAAGTCTGCCGCTCCGCGATCTGGAGGTCCGGTTCGGGATCGGACCCGATCGGCGCCAGACCGCGCTCGTTGGTCGGCACCGTGCATAAGATGACCGGCACGTTGCGGGCAGCACATCGCCGCACCATCGCGACCAAATGCGTGCGCAGGCTCTTGGCAGCCGATGCGCGCATCGGATCATCGTGCCGGATCTGCTTCTTCGCCGCCGCGCGCTCCATCAGCGTGCCGCTCTTCGGCGCCTTGCGTTCCATCAGCGACTGCAGCCATTGCGAGAGTGCCAGACCACGAACCCAGCGCACCATGCGGATACCGGACGGTGACCTTCCGAGGCGCGGCAGCGACGCCGTGCCATAGGCGCCATAGAATTCGTTGTTTCCCACCATCAACACCACGAGGTCGGGGTCGTGATCGAGAACCTCGTCGAGAAAGCAGAGGACTGGAAAGCTCGCGACGGCGGTGGCGCCGAAGTTCAGCACTTCGACCGGCCGCTCGCTCCGCCAGACATCGCGCAGCATCGCCTCGAGAAAGGAGCCATTCGTGAGCGGCAACGGTTGTGGGAATCCCTGAATCGCCGACTCGCCGAGGAAGACAATGCGCGTGGTGGTGGGAGGCTTGGGCGACGTGAAGTGGATCTCGCGCATGCCACCGCCCTGGACCGCGCGTCCGAAGAAGGTATCCGTGCCGCGGCGGCTGGTGTCGTACCACGTGCGACCGTCGTCCTCTCCCACGCGCTGAATGATGGTTGGATAGCCGCCGAATCCACCCAACCGGCAAGCCAGCTCGCCGAGTGCAACGATGGCGAACGGCAAGATCCAGATGACGAGATGAAACACGGCGCGCCGGCGCGCCGAGAGAGTTTGGGCGGGAGCACGGTTTAGGGCCTCGCGTTCGGCGGCATGGCGTCTCGTCGCCGCTCGTGGTTGACCTCGGCCCTTCCGCGTCATGTGCCCTTTCGGAGCGGCGACTCACGTCCTGGTGGGGAGCGATAGTAGTGCGCAGGCAATTGCGTCTGTCGAGGCTTGGGATGGCGTTGCTCTTCTTCGGTTTCATCCTCCAGCTGATCGGCAACTTCGCTCAAGCGCGAGCAGTACGGACAGACCACCGCGACCGGCTGCCGGCAGTCGATGCAGATGCCGCCGGCGACGCGGCCGTGTGTGCACTCATAGATGGTCGATTCGATGATGTTCATAAAAGCCTACGTTTATGAACACCATAGCGCGAAGCGGCGAAACGGTCAACATCGCGCTGATTTCGCAGGAAGAGGCCGATTGGCAGGTTTTTTAAACGCCCCTATCTATGTGCCCCGAAGCCGGGTCCACGAAGCGAGGCTCGTGCAAGATCTCGAGCACGCGCTTGTACTCCTCGGCAGTGAGCGCGCGCGGCACGAACCGTGGCTTCGGCTCCAGCTTCGGCTTCTGGCCGCGGTAGTACGTCGCCGGCGACAGTCCAAGAGCTGCGCAGGTCGACGCCACGCCGAGCCGTGGGCCCAGTTCCTGGACCGTCTGCATCAGTGCCCTCCGTCGCTCTCGGGCAGATCGATCCCCAGCAGCTGTGAGAGTTTTTTTTGGACTGCGACCAACGCTTCGGCGCGCTC
>CAZMNW010000061.1:0-95691 GCA_964567755.1 uncultured bacterium | reverse complement strand
TGACGGATCTGGAGTTCCTCGGAATCCACATTGATCGATGACGTCATGTCGAACGTCAGCGTCTGCCAACCGAAGAAGGACAACGAGTTCCACGACGTCGAGTGTCCCCACGCGGTGAGGCACGTCGACAGGTCCGGGGCTGCGAATTTGCCACGCACCGCCCAGTTCTGGACGATGCGGCTCGAGTTAAAGAAGTTACCCGGGAAGCGCCGGAACTGCAGCACCGTGCCGGAGGCAGTCGGCGTGCCTGCCAAGCTCACCCATGGGCTTTCGACGCTGTCGTCCAGCCAGTTGCGGATCACGAAGCCACCTGGACCGAAGGACATCGACGGGTCGTTGGCAATTGTCGGGGTCGTGTCGTCGGTCCACAGCCAGGCGCATGTCCTGTTCTCCGTGCACTCTTCGTTGTCGGTGATGTGCAGGAACAGGCGCGCCCAGGTTCCGAACGGTGCGCTGTCTTGGATGTTGGAAGCCGAGGCATTCAGGTCGTCGAACGGCAAGCCGTCCTCGAAGTCCTCGCTGCGGGAGCCTGAGCCATCGACGATCGTAATGTTGTCGATGACAGCACCCTCTCCGATCGTCGTCGGGTTCAAGCCGTCGCAAGGGTCGAAGCCGCCATCCGCGAAGAAAGCGATGTACACGCAGTGGGTGCCCGCGCCGAAGTCGGTCAGCGCCTGGCCGTTCCACTCGCCATTGTTCACCAAACCGCTGTTGCTGATCTCGCGTTCGCGGTACGAAGCTACTGCCTGGCTCGGCCGGAGGTTGAAATCGACGCGCAGGAACGAGGCACACGCCGAGTCGGACTCGATCTGCAGGAAGTCGAAGCCGCCTTCGCTGTCGACGATGTAGTCCAACGAAATGGTGGCGCCCGCGCCCCCGGTGTACGTGGCCCGGTAGCCCTGGTACCAATCGCTCGCGTACCCATCTTCGTCTTCGCAGCAGACGTTGCCGTGGTAACCGACGGCGAACGAGTTGCCGGCGATCCCGGCCGGCGTGCTGAATCCCGTCTCGATGTGCCAGTAGTTGGAACCATCGTTCAGGATGTGGTTGTCAACGTGGGTCCAACCGGCTTCGATGCAAGCGCCGCCCGTATCGAACCACCAGTCGGCGATCCACGTCGTATCCTGTAATACCTTCTGCGGCGACGGATTCGTGCCGTCCACGTCACCGACGACGTCGACTTCGACCTCGAACTCGCTCAGCTCTTGCGGTTGGGATCTCGGCAGTGCAATGGCGTGCGGAGCGGCGAGGACGAGGCTCGTTATCACGGTTAGAGTGATGCCTCGACTCATGATGAATCCCCCTACGGCGCGGAGATCCGATGCCGCCGGAGCGGGAATCGGGCTATGAGCCGCGGCAATTGTACTCCTCTCGGCGAGCGCTGGAAAACGCCAAGCGAGGACGATTTCTGGAACCAGCTGGCGCGAAATATGATCTTACTCTCCAACTCGGGATCATCCGCCCCTTCCGCACGCGACGTGCGGGGACAGGCCGGGAGCGGCGCCGCGAGGGACGATCCATCGCGCGCGGGTGAGGCCTCGGCGGCTGTGTGTCCGACAGCGACCGGCGCCACGGGCGCCTGGGCGCAGGCACCGACACTGGTTCTGGATCCTCCGGCCATCGTCGGGGCTCCGGGGCAGACCGTCGTTTTCCACGTCCGGGCCTCAGTGCTGAGTTGGCAAATCACGGGGCTGCAGTTTTCCGTGGGCTTCGACTCGAACGTGGCCTAGCGGCGCACGCCGAGGATGGCCTGCACGCGTTCGATGAGCTTGCTGGGGCTGAAGGGCTTGGTCATGTAGTCGTTGGCGCCGACCTCACGGCCGAGCTTTTGGTCGACCTCGCGGCCCTTGGCCGTCAGCAGGATGACCGGGATGTTCTTGGTGGCGGGATCGCTCTTGATCATACGGCAGGTCTCGTAGCCGTCGAGCTTCGGCATCATGATGTCGAGGATGACGAGATCCGGCTTTTCCTCGCGCACTTTCTGCAGTGCTTGCTCGCCGTTCGTCGCGGTGACGACATCGTAACTCTCGGCCCCCAGGATGAAGTCGAGGATGTGGAGAATGTAGACCTCGTCGTCCACCACGAGGATCTTCGCCTGATACATCCTGCGACCTTCCCTGGCCCTGGGGTGCGTGGAGAGTCCGGCGCACCAACACCTGCGTCCTCGAGCGCACCTGAGGTTTCGAGGCAGTCAAAGCAAATCCGAGACCAGGCCGCCGTCCGAACATAAGCATTGCGGCCCGACTGCGCACCCGCGTGACGCCTGTACACCAGCCGCCGCCCGCGTTGCGCCTGGCGCGAACCCAGCCGCCGCCCGCCGAACTCATGACGTGTGGATGCGTGGACTCAGACGGTCGAGTGCAGGAGCTGCGACACCGTACCGAGGAAAGTCTCGACCCCGAATGGCTTGGGGACATAAGCATCGCACAGGTTCTCGAGCTCTTGGGTTTCGCGTTCGTTCAGCTTCTTCGCCGACAACGCCAGGATGGCCACGCCCTCCATGAGCTCGTTCTGGCGCGTGATGCGCATGGTTTCCAGGCCATTCAAATTGGGCATCATGATGTCCATGATGATGAGGTCGGGCCGGTTCACCCCGAGGTAGCTCAGCGCCTTCATGCCGTCGTTGACCCAATCCACGTGGTAGCCCTCGTTGCGGAGCGCGTAGGTCAGAATCGTCGCCAGCGGCTCTTCATCGTCCACGATCAGAATGCGCTTCTGCATGTTCTCTTCCTCGGATTCCACGAGTCGTGATTGCGAGTTGTCAAGCCTGTGGCAAGGCCAATCGGAAAACCGTTCCGCGATCGAGGGCGCTCTCGACCTCGATGCGTCCTCCGTGCTGTTCGATCACCGTCTTCACCAAGGCCAAGCCCAGTCCGGTACCGCGCGCGCGGCCGACGCGATCGTCACGGCTGCGGAAGTATGGATCGAAGATCTGTTGCACTTCGTCCGCCGCGATGCCGTAACCACGATCCAGCACCTCGACATGCACCCAGCCCGGGGAGGTGCTGGCACGCACGAGCACCGTGCATGCGGTCGGGGAAAATTTCACGGCGTTGTCGAGCAGGTTGATGAACACTTGCTCGAGGAGATCGCGGTCGGCGCTGATCCATGGCAAGGTCTCCGGCACGCGCACGTCGAGCCGAACGTTCCGTTGGCGGAAGACAGGCCGCAGCGCATCGGCGACCGCCGCAACCAGCTGCGACAGCTGCAGCGGCAGGCGCTGAACGGTTTGATTGGCGCTCGTGAGGCGTGAGACCTGCAGCGTGCGCTCGACGGTGCGGATCAGGCGCGCGGTCTCGTGCTGTAGTACCTGCAAAAACTCGGGGGCTTGTTCGAACCCGGGCGTATTCCACTTCGCTTGCAGCGTCTCGACATATGCCTGGATGGCGGTGAGCGGCGTCGCGAGCTCGTGCGCGGCAACGGAAAGGCAATGATCCTTGAGCCGGTTCGTGCGCTGGAGCTCGTCCAGCTCCCGGCGCAGGCGCTCGATCTCGACACGCATGTCGGCGGCGGCGAGCACATGCGAGTCCACCGCCAACGCTGGATCGGCGTTCCCTTTGCGCTCGCGTTGCGTCATCATGCCCTCGCCACGACTCATCGCCCCGTCGCTTCCCGCCGCTCGCTCACGACAATGCTGCCGGCGCGCGACTTACCGAAGGCACGCAGCTCGGCGGCAACGTCCGCCAGGCGGCGCGGGTGCAGGTCGCGTTCCTTCACGTGATCCACCAGCGCCACCGTGAGTGCGAGCAGCGGCACTGTTTCGCGCCGTCCCTGGCGTTTGACCACTTCGTATTGACCGCGCTCTTGAATCTCGCTCGGGAAGAAACTGCGCGACTCGGCATCGAAACGCTGGATCAATTCATCGGCCACACTGCGTGCCGGGCTCGGGCTCACCAGGATCACGAACTCGTCGCCGCCCAGATGGCCAGCGAATTTGACGCTGCTTTCTTGTTTTTCGACGATCTCGACCACCAAACGCGACAGCATGAGCACGACCTCGTCACCGCGATCGTACCCATAGGTCTCGTTGAAGCTGCGGAAATGATCGATGTCGAAGCTCAGGAACGCGAAATCTTCGGTGCCATGCAGCAGCCGCGCAATTTGGGCTTCCGCCGCCGCCGAACCCGGCAACCCAACGAAGCTCGGGGCGCCCTCGTGACGCCGCGACAACTCGATGACGTTGTGGATCCGCGCCAGCAAGTCGTCCCAGGCATAGGGTTTGACGATGAACTCGTGCGCGCCGGCCACCAGGGTCTGCAAGCGCGTGGCAGCATCCCCGCGCGCGGTGATGACGATGATCGGCATGCCCTGGGTGATCTCGTTGGCGCGCAAGGCACGGCAAACACTGAACCCGTCCATCCCGGGCATCATCAGATCCAAGAGCACGAGGTCTGGTTTCCACTGCAACACCGTGGGCAGGGCTTCGTCTCCGCGACCGAGACCACGCACGTCGAAGCCCTCGCCTCGCAGCTGGAACTCGAGGATGTTGCGGAGATTCTCTTCGTCATCGACGACGAGAATGCGCGAAGGATCCTGGGTTGCTGTGGACAGAATGCGCCTCCTTGCGATTCCATCGGCTGTCCCGGGGCATGGCATAACCCGGCACGGCAGCCGGAACGGCAAGAGCCATGCCACGCAAGTCCAAGCGGGAGGCTCGTTTCAGAGCGAATCGCTGCGCGTCGGGCGCGACAAGGGCGCCGCGTCCTCGGTACGGGTCGAATCCACCGGCAACAAGGTTGCTTGCGGCGTGGATGCAGGCTGTGTCGCCGCCGGCATCGGGAATGACTCTGCCGCGGCGGGCAGCAGCGGTGTCAGCGCTGGCGATCGTGACAAGGAATCCGCAGTCACCGGGGTTGCGAGTAGCGAGTCACCGAACGTCGACGGCCACCGCTCTGGCTCTCCAGTCACCGTCATGAGTGGCGGATAGAGAATGCTGCCGATCCGCACTTCTTCCTGCAGAAGATGCTCGGCGTAGGTTTCCCAGCGGCGGCGCAGGTCGTCGCGCAGCGCGCGCGCCGACTCGTGCTTCCCCATGGTGTCGAGAAGTTCGGCACACGCCATCGCGTATCGCGGTTCGGCACGGTCGAGACGCATCGCCGCCACCTCCAGGCACGTCGGCACCAACCGGTAACCATCGTGTTGCAACGACAGGGCGAACCGATCTAGATCGCTCGCGAGCCGTGCCGGTCGCAAGCACATCAAGGCCAACAGCAAGGAGGCGAGAAGTGCCAGAGCGATACGATCGCCGTGCACGTCCCCGTGCTCACCCGCTCGCAGTGCCTGGAGGCGCGCGCCGTCGAGGGCAGCCGCGATCCATGCCAGAGCGCCCAAGACCGCCAGCACCGCGGCCAACAACACGACGACTTCGACCGCGAGGTCGGGGACCGCGGCGCGACCCGCACTGCGATTGCATTGCCAGATCCAGGCGGCGTGCCCGAGCACGAGCCAAGGCAAGACGGCGGAACCGGTCGTCCATTGGACGAGCGCTGCACGGCGTGCATGACCCGCGACGACATAGCCGAAGCTCGGGAGCGCGAGCCCGATGATCGCGCAAAAACTCGCCCGCCGGATCCATGCCGGGAGTGTTTCAGGAACGAATCGGTGATCGTTCACGGCCAGGAACAGTGCCCGGCACCACGCGACGAGCCAGACCCCGGTCGCCACCGCGAGACCGAGCATCCACGGCACCAGCGCCACGCGGCCCGTCTCGAGCGCCAGGCGCAGAGCCGGCCAATTCCACCACACTCCTGCCCAAGTGAGGAACGCGAGCGCGGCGAGAATCGTCCACGACAGATTGTTCTTCCCTTGGCGGAGCGCGGCGGGCGCGAACGGCCCGAGCACGTACGCCAGCGTGAGGATCGACCCCGATTTCAGTGCACGCCCGTGTGGCGCGTCCGGCACCGGAAGTTCCGCGCCTGGTTCCAACGCAGTCGAATGTTTCGAAACGGCAGAGGACACGCTCCACCTCCGCGGCGCGCGAGTCAGCAAACCGACGCGCCATTCCGCGCGCAGCTCGAAAGGTGCGGCAACCCCCGTGCCGGCAGGTCTGGAACCAATGGGGTGTCGCGGGTCGATTCGAGGAACTCGTCACGGGCAGAATGCCGGACCTCGGCGCCTGGTCGCGCCCATTCCAGACGTCGGGTGCTCGTGTCGAACACCAACCTTGTGCCGCTTACCGCTGGGTGTTGGACATGGAAATGAACCACTGCGGGTACGAGCGCGGCGGCGGCATCAGGGCATCGAGCCGGGCCACTTCCTCCGGTGTGAGCACCCAACGGATGGCCGCCAGGTTGTCTTCGAGCTGCGCCATGTTCCGCGCGCCGACGATGACCGAGGTGACGTACGACTTGGCAAGCAGCCAGTTGATCGCCGCCTGCGCCACCGTCCCCGCGTGGGATTTCGCCACCGCATCGAGGACGTCGACGACATCCAGGCCGCGGGCCTCGTCGAACTGCAGGAACTGGGTCTCGACACCGCTGCGCCGCGTGCCGAACGGGGCCTTGGCGCCACGGCGATATTTACCGCTCAAGAACCCGCCGGCCAGCGGACTCCACGGCAGGATCCCCAGCTTTTGATCCTGGCAGAGTGGCACGAGCTCGGTCTCGATGTCCCGCATCACCAAATTGTACAGAGGCTGCAGGGTGATGAACCGTTCGAGGCCCTGTCGATCGGAGATCGCGAGCGACTTCATCAGCTGCCAGGCGGCGTAATTGGAGGCGCCGATGTAACGCACCTTGCCCCAGCGCACGCAATCGTCCAGGGCGCGCAGAGTCTCATCCAGCGGTGTCGATGCGTCCCAGCAATGCACTTGGTAGAGATCGATGTACTCGGTGCCGAGCCGGCGCAAGCTGGCATCCACCGAGTTCAGGATGTGATGCCGGGTGAGACCGACGTCGTTCGGGGCGTCCGACATCCGGCTACGCACCTTCGTGGCCAGGATCACCTGTTGGCGGCGTTTCCCCAGCGCCTTGCCGAGGGCCGACTCGGATTCCCCGCTGCTGTAAACATCCGCGGTGTCGAAGAAGTTGACCCCCGCGTCGAGACTGCGGCCGACGAGGGCATCGGCCTCTGGCTGCGTGGTGGTGCCGATCTGTGCCCATTGGGTGCCGAAAGTCATCGTCCCGAGGCATAGCCGGCTCACTTCGAGACCCGAGTTGCCGAGCCGTTGCAAGGGCATGTTCATCGCTTGAACTCTCCGATTCTGTAACTCATCCGCGCTCGAAGTGGACGTGCGCTTCTTCCTCTGGCTCGACGCGGAAGCCGCGCTCTTCCAGAAGCTCGATCATCCCCGCGTGCGTTGGGTAGATCTTGCGACTTCCCCCGAGGCGCGGGCGACCCAGCATTCCCGCGTTCCCGCACAGGAACACGTGGCAGCGCTCCGCGTCGAGACGCAAACCGGCATGCGTTTCCAGACTACCGCTCGCCAACATCGCCTGTAGGCGCACGCCACTTTGCCCCGGCTCGCGTGTCGCAACGCCGATCCAACGATAGGTGGGAAACATGCGCATGAGCCGCGCGTGCACTGCGCCGTAGGCGAGGTCCGCTGTGACGCGCACGGTCACGACCGAGGCGATGCGGCCACGATGCCGGCGCCGCAGCAATTCCCAGATCATGCGGTTGTGTGGCGCTTCTCCCGTCCCGGTGGCGAGGAAGAGCACATCGTCGTCGGGCCGGACCGCGGCGAGCGTGTAATTGCCTTGCGGTCGCTCGCCCACCCAGAGCCGGCGGCCAGGTTCGAGAGCAGCGAAGCGCGCCGCGAGTGCCGTACCACTGGCGCCGGTGGCGCGATCGCGGTCGAAACCCACGTACAGCTCGTACCAATCGTGCTCTTCGCGCTCGAGGAGCCGATCCTCACCGCTGGCCAACATGGCACAGGAAAGGGAATACGTCTTGCGGGCAAGCGTGGTCACTTCCGACAGCGTTTCCGCCGGGCACCCCGCACAGCGCGGTTCCCACAGGCCGAGCCCGGCAGGCAACCACTGCCCGGCCGCGTAATCTGGAATCGGCGCATCGGGGCGAATGCGGAGCACCAACAGACCTTCGCGCGCGCGCCCGAGATCGATGACGGTCGCGTTGTAGTGTTGCTGGCGCAGCGCGGCGAAACGCGACGTGTCCTGCACGCGTCGTTACCCCTCGGGGAGTCAGTAGCCCAGCGCGATGCCATCCTTACGCGATTCAGTCGCGCCGAGGAGCACGCCACGCTCGTGATCGATCCAGATGCCTTGATAGCCGCCGAAGCCGCCGACGTTCTCGACGACACGATGTCCCTTGAGCACGAGGTCGCGCACGACCTCGGGAGAAACGCCGGATTCCAGGTGCAAGATGCCACCGTCTTCCATGTGCTCACCCGTCGGCTCGCTCGAACCCGTATGGTAGAAACGCGCCGCGTCGCCGGCTTCTTGCACGTCCATACCGAAATCGATGATGTTGCACAAGATCTGCACATGCCCTTGCGGCTGCATGTCGCCGCCCATGACGCCGAAGCTGAATACCGGTTTGCCGTCGTGCGTGACCAGAGCCGGAACGATGGTGTGGAAGGGCCGCTTGCGCGGCGCGTAGGCGTTGGGGTGCGCGGGGTCGAGGCTGAACATCTCTCCGCGGTCCTGCAAGCAGAACCCCGTGCCCTCGGGGACGACGCCGGAGCCGAAGTTCCTGTAGTTGCTCTGGATGAGCGACACGGCGTTGCGTTCGGCGTCGACGACCGTGAGGTACGTGGTGTCGCCAGCGCGCAACGGCAGATCGCCCGCCGGCAGGCTGCGCTTCGCCCGCGCCGGATCGAACAGCGCCGAGCGTTGACGCGCATACGCCTTGGACAGGAGCTGCTCGAGCGGCATCTGCACGAAGTCCGGGTCGGCGTAATAGCGGGCGCGGTCCTCGAAGACGATCTTCTTGACTTCGATCATGAGATGCAAGGTCGCGGCCGTGTTGTGCCCCATCGCCGTGAGATCGTAGGGTTCGAGAATGTTCAGCATCTGTAAGGCCGCGATGCCTTGCGTGTTTGGTGGCAGCTCCCAGAGATCGTAGCCGCGATAGTTGGTGGCAAGCGGCTCCACCCACGTCGACCGATGAGCGGCCAGATCCTCGCGCGTCAAGGCACCGCCGTGCTGCTTGACGGCGGCGACGATGCGTTCGGAAATGGCGCCGCGATAGAAGGCATTGCGGCCTCCAGCGGCGATGCGTTCGTAGGTGCGAGCGAGGTCGGGGTTGCGGAACACGTCGCCGGCGCGCGGCGCCTTTCCCTCCGGCGCATAGATCTGCAAGAAGGCCGGAAACTCCTTGAAACGCTGTGGCGCCCGACTCCAGTAGTAAGCGATGACCGGCGGCACCGGCTGCCCCTCGCGCGCGTAGCGGATGGCCGGTGCCAGGAGTTTGGACATCGAGAGCTTGCCGAAGCGCGCGTGCAGCGCGAACCACCCGTCCACCGTTCCGGGCACCGTGACGGGCAGCCCACCCAACTCCGGCATTTCGGCCAACCCGCGCGCGCGCAGCTCAGCGAGCGTGACGCCGCTGCCAGCGCGGCCGCTGGCGTTCAAGCCATGCAGTCGCTTGCCCTTCGCGTCCCAGACGATGGCGAAAAGATCGCCGCCGACGCCGCACGCCGTCGGCTCCATCAGACCGAGCGCGGCGTTGACGGCAATCGCCGCATCCACGGCGCTCCCGCCCGCTTCGAGGACCTCGACACCGATGCGGCTGGCCAATGGATGTGCGCTCGCCACCATGCCATGGGTTGCAATCGTGGGGGAGCGCATGGAGAACCCCTTCCCGCTCGGTCGGTCGGCGGCGTTGCTGCGAACGGCACTGACACCGGCGAGGATCCAGATCGTGGTGATGACGCAGCCGTAGCGCATGGGGGGCTCCTGGGCACAAGTATCGGCGAATCGTATCACATGGTGACGTCTGCTGGATCCGGGTATGATGTCGCCGCAATCCTGGCGTCGTGCGTCGAGACGCCACCGCCGCTCCACGGAGGAACCAGATGGTCATCCCGTTGCGCGATATCCAGCAGCGCAATCGGTTCCCGCTGGTCACGGTGTCGCTGATCGCCATCAACATGCTGGCATTCTTCTACGAGCTCAGTCTGGGCCAGCGTCTGCAGCCCTTCCTCATCGACGTCGCCTTCATCCCGGATGTCTACTTTGAACCGGGGAACTGGCTCGCCGACGGGCGCTCCGTGGTGTACTCCATGTTTTTGCATGGCGGCTGGGCGCACGTTCTCGGCAACATGCTCTATTTGTGGATCTTCGGCGACAATGTCGAGGATCGCCTCGGACGCTTCGGCTATCTGCTCTTCTATGTGTTCTGCGGTTGGGTCGCGACGCTCGCCCACGCGTACACCAACGCGACTTCGGCGGTCCCTTCGATCGGCGCCAGCGGTGCCATCGCCGGCGTGCTGGGCGCGTATCTGGTGATGTTCCCGAAATCGCGCGTGCTGACCTTGATCCCGCTCGGTTACTTCATGCGCGTGGCCGAGCTGCCGGCGCTGATCGTTCTCGGCATGTGGTTCGTGCTGCAGCTGTTCAGCGGCACGTTGAGCCTCGGGGGCCAGAGCGCGCAGTCCGGTGGTGTCGCCTGGTGGGCGCACATCGGCGGCTTCGCGGTGGGCATGGCGCTCGGTCGCATCTTCCGCAACCGCGGGACGCGACCACGTGCCGCTTGGAAGTCGTGATGTCTCGGCGCCAACGCCATTCACGACGCGGGCCTGCGTCGGCTTCGATCTCGTTGTCGATGGCAGCGCTGGCCACCGCGTTGCTCGCCCTGCCAGCGCGTGCGAACTTCACCCTGCCGTATCAGACACTGCAATCGCTGCGGGTGGAGCTGCACAGCCTGCGCGACGCGGTGACCTTGTACTTGGGCACCCCGCAGCAGCTCCTCGAGGTGCGGACGCATCCGGAAGGGGTGTATCCCTACATCATGCTCGGGGTCGGGATGGACCCAACGCTGCGCATCCGGGATCTCGCTCTGCTCGAGACGCCTCCGCCACCCGACTCGCTCAGCGCCGACGAGTTCCTGCCCGCGGAACCGAGAGTCTCGACACCCAGAGCCGAGAAGTGGGAGCTCATGTTTTCACCACCCGCACCGACGCAGTTCCTGCTGCGCTGCGAGGGCGGCAGCGGCGCTTTCGACTTCACCGACATGCCGGTGACGGAAGTGCAATTGATCGGCGTGGATGCCAAGCTGCGGGTCGAGTTCCGCCGCGTCAACCGCGTGCCGCTCGAGCGTTGCCGGCTGGTGGCCGACGGCGGCGAGCTGGAGCTGCACCAAATTCTGAATGCGCGTCCCAAGGTCGTCACCGTGCAGGCCCCGAGGGCTGAGTGCAGGATCGAGTTGACGGGCAAACCATTCGACGGCACGGTGGAAGTGTACTTCGAAGGCGCTGGCGCGGAGGTCGAACTGACCGTGTCGCGCGCCATCGGTCTGCACGTCGAAGGACCTGCTGCGCTCGTCGTCCGTTTCGCCGCCGATCACATGCAGCGCCAAGCGATGGGGCTCGTTTCCCGCGGCTACGACGAAGCCCTCTGCAAGCTGCGCCTGCACTTCGCCGACGGCGCCAAATCCCTGGAAGTCACCTGGGACTGAGGGCCTTGTCCATGGTGCCCAATGCGTCGCCGAGATCACCCAGGCCGATGAAGCGTACCGAGACGCCGTCATATCGACGCTCGAAGGGCCGATCGACGTCGCCGCACACGACGAGGTTGAGTCCACCTCGGTAGAGCTTGCGGAACGCCAGCAGAGACTCCGGTTCGAAGGCGCGCACGGACCACTTGCATTCCACCACCTGTGGCGGCCGACCACGCGGCGCCAGAACAAAATCGACTTCGTGACCCTGCTTGGTGCGCCAGTACTGAATGCGGCGCGACTGCAGGAGCGCCTGCATCTCGTTGAGGACAATGTGCTCCCATAACAAACCTCGATCCTCGTTCCGCAACGAGTGCCAGCCACGGTAGTAACAGACGAATCCACAGTCGAATGCGTAGACTTTCGGCGCTGCGACGATCTCCTGTTGCCGCCGTGTGCTGAAGGGACGCAGCACATGAACGACGAACGTGACCTCGAGGACCGCCAAGTAGTTCATGATCGTCGTGCGGCTCACTTCGCATGGACCTGCCAAGCTCGTCGCCTCGAAGATCCCGCCACTCTGGGCCAGCAGCAACTCGACGAAGCGCAGGAAAGAATGACGGCGTTCGAGACGAAAGAGCTCCAAGATATCCTTCGCCCAGTACGCATCCATCCATTCCTGGAAATCGCGCTCGGGGAGCTCGGGAGACAGAAAGAATTGCGGGAGCCCGCCACGCAACATGCGGCGGTCGAGGTCGCGAGAGCCGAAATCGTCCAGGTCTCTGTACACGAGGGGCGTGAGCCACAACTCCTCTTTGCGGCCGGCGAGGGTGTCGCGAAACCGCGCGGACGCGCCGAGCGTGGAAGACCCGGTCGCGAGAACCTTCGTTTTCGGGTGGTGGTCGGCCGCGATCTTGAGAACTTGTGACGGGTTGGGCAAGCGGTGAATCTCGTCGAGGACGATCCGCCGGCCCTCGAGTCGGGCGAGAAACGATTCCGGATCCTCGATCTGTTGTCGAACGCGGGGCAGCTCGCAGTCGAAATACTCGATCCCAGAAAGACTTTGGCTCAAGACCGTCTTTCCGGCTCGACGGACGCCCATGAGCCAGAGGACGGAACGTCGAGTCCAGGCCTCCTCCAGACGGCGTTGCCAGAAGGTGCGCGGATGCATGGGCCAAAGATAGGCGCTCTGTTAACCAAACGCAAGTAGATTTGCGTTTGGAGCGTCCAAACGCAACCCCACTTGCCACATGGAAAACACCGCGCTCCGCAGCTTTTGGAGCCGGGCTGGTACCTACAAATTCGCTGCGGGACGATCGAATCGATCTTGCCGTGCGTCTTGTCCTGGACCCACGCGTTGATTCGCTCCGCGGTGTCTCCCGGCTCGAGCTATATGCCTCCATCGATGTCCGACGGCTCCGGCTTGCATCAACGCCCGCCCTTCGCGGCGGGCGCGGGCTGCGAGAAATGGTCGCGCACGATGTCGCCGAGAGCGGTCATGGTGACGGCGCCGTGGCTCAGCACCACGTCGTGGAACTCGCGCAGATCGAAACTTGCGCCGCGCAGCCGGCGCGCCTCTTGGCGCAGCTCCAGGATCTCGACTTGCCCGAGCTTGTAGGCGAGCGCTTGCCCCGGCCAGGTGATGTAGCGGTCCACCTCGTTGACGATGTTGTTCTCGGCGAGCGCCGAGTTGGCGAGCATGAAGTCGATGGCTTGCTGCCGGCTCCAACCCTGGGCGTGCATTCCCGTGTCCACGACCAACCGGCAGGCGCGCCAGGCCTCGAAGCTGAGCTTGCCGATGCGGTCGAGATCGCTGGAATACAGTCCCAGCTCGTCGCACAGCTGCTCGGTGTACAGCGCCCAGCCTTCGACGAATGCGGTCGAGCCCAGGTGCTTGCGGAACGACGGGATGCCTTGGATCTCCTGTGCGATGGCGATCTGCAGATGGTGTCCAGGCACGGCCTCGTGGAAAGCCAACGCTTCGGCTTCGTAGCGCGGGCGCGTCTCGGGCGCGGACGTATTGATGTAATAGCGTCCAGGGCGCGAACCATCCACCGCCGGCTGCCGGTAGTAGGCGATCGTCGAATGCTTCTCCTCGTGCGCCTCCATGCGTACGACCTCGCAGCCCGCGCGCGGCCGAATGCCGAAAGCCTGCGGCACCGACGCTTGGGCGCGCGTCAGCGCTTCGCGTGCCTTCGCCTCCACTTCGTCGCGCGTGGCGAAGTGCAGCTTGGGATCGCTGCGCAAGCGCTTCAAGATCTCGGCCTGGTCATCGGTCTTGAAGACGCGTTCACCTAGAATGCGCATTTCCGTCATGATGCGCTCGACTTCGGCGCGGCCGAAGCGATGGATCTCGTCGGCGCTGAGAGCGAGCGTCGTGTGGCGGCGAATCATCGCCGTATAGCACTCATCGCCGCCGGGGAGATGCACGAGGCCTACTTTGTCTTCACCGCGTACGCGCGGCAGGATCTCGGCGCGCAGGAAGTCGCGGTAGCGTCCGAACGCCGGTCGAATGACCTCGCGCACCGCGCCGACCAGGCTGTCGGCGAACGCCTGGCGCTCGGCCGCCGGCCAGCTGGGGTGCTGCGTCTCGAGCGGCGACAACAGCGCCCACTCCCGCACGTCTTGGGCGAGCAGCTCGTCGAGTTGCTCAAGCACGCGCTCCACCTGGTTGCGGGTCGCGACGCGACCGTTCGCGAGCCCCGCTCGCAGGTTGGCGACGTGCGCCTCCATGGTAGGTCCCATGGCACGCCAGCGCCTTCCCATGGCACGCGCCTGTTCCGGTGTGTCGACGCGTTGCATCGCCGGAACGTTTTGGAACGCCACCTGCGGTCCTTCGAGCGGATCGACGACCCAATCGTAGAAACCGCAATCGAGAACGGCGAGATTCCCCGCGATGACCTCGAGCAGCATCGAGGAAGTGATGCGTTCTTCCGCTGTCAGCGGCGCGGGATCGATCGCGGCCACCGTCTGACGCAGCGCCTCGAGTTGCTGGCGCAGGCGCGCGCGCCCTTCGGGAGTCGAGTCCGGCAGCAAATGATCGAAGCGCCGGTCGCCGAGCGCCGTGGCTTCCACGGGCTCCGACCGCAGATACAACTCCCAGAACTCCGCCGCCAGGCGTTCCAATCGCACGGCATCGCTCCCTTCGGCTGCGGCGGCCGGCAGCCGCACGCCGCCGAGTGCTGCGGCAATCCAAACGAGGACCATGCCGCGGCGTGCGCACCGCATCTTTGCTGCGATCATGGAACCGCCCATCCCTTCAAGTATGCGGCCATCGTGCCGCCCGGTTTCTCGAGCCAACGGTCGTCACGCCGTGGCCGAATCGGCGAATGCTTCTCCAGATGACGGGCCATGGCCTCGCGCAGCAGGATCCCCGTATAGTCGCACTGGTCGGGTGAGATTTGCGCCAGGAAATCGAGCCCGCTGTTTCCTTCCATGAGATAGTCGGTGGTCACGACACGATAGATTCGATCTGGTTGCACCGGCTCGCCAGCCACACGCAGCTCGAGCACGCGACTGCCTTCGTCCACATCCGGGTCGAGGACGAGCTCGGCACCGCTCTGAGCCACGCCGCTCGAGCCGCGCCGGCTCTTGCGTTCGAAGATGCGTCGCACCATGCGCCCGTCCATCTGCACGAGCACGAGAGCATTCCCGAAGGGTTCCACCCGCAACAGATCTTCGACGGTGAGATCGCCTGTGGCCAGATCGGTCCTCAGGCCGCCGGTGTTGGTGATGGCCAGATCGGCTCCTAGCGCCTCGCGCATGGCCTCGGTGACGAAGTTGCCCATCGGACTGTTGCTGCCGCCGCGGCGCGTGAGCTCGACACGCGAGCTGCCGACCTTGACGTCGAGACCTTGTTGCACCTGATCGACGAAGGGCTGGAGCTTGGCTTGCGTTTCGGGCTCGGGCCACCATTCGTCCTCGAACAGGGTGACGAGGACACCGTCGCGCCGCGGCGACTCGTAGCCGATCAACATCTTCGTCGCCCGGTCGAACTTCAAGATGACGTGTCCGAGCGATGAACCGTTGCCGAAGGTTTCGACCACTATGGTATGGGTCACCGGGTCGATCCAAGGCTCGCGGTAGCCGCGATGCGTGTGGCCGGCCACGATCACCGGCACGCCGTCCAGCACGTGCGCCAGATCCATGGCGCCGCGGATGTCTTGACGTAGATCCACACCCTTCGCGACGCGCTCTTGCAGCTCTTTCCACGCCTGGCGCGAATCGTACGGCAAGCCCTCGTGGACGACGAGGAACACCGCGTCCACACTCTCGTTCTGCTGCAAATGGTCGCGGTATTTCTCCACCGCCGGCAGCACCAGACCGAAGTCGAGACCGACGATATGGTCCTTGAACGCCATTTGCGCCGTCCCCGGCGTGTTGGCACCGATGATGCCGATGCGCAGGCCCGCGTGTTCGACGATGCGATAGGGCTCGACCCAATCGACCAACGAGTCCGTGCCCGCCTTGTAGATGTTGGCGCACACGAACTTGCGCCGCATGGCGCCGGACATGCGAATGGCGATGTCTTTGCCCTGATCGAACTCGTGGTTCCCCGGCACCACGGCGTCGTACTCGAGCGCGTCGAAGTATGCTTCCATCACCAAGCCTTGGGTGAGGGTGCCGACCGGCGCCCCTTGCCAAGTGTCGCCGGCATCGACGAGCAGCACACCTTCCCCGCGTAATGCAGCCTGTGCACGCAATTGCTCGATGTACCGGGACGCCGAGGCACCGCCGCCGAGCGGCGGCGGAAAATCCGGGTTCATGAACGTGGCGCCCTCTGGTGCGACGTGGCCGTGCACGTCGTTGGTCCACACGAGATGCAGGCGGATGACATCGTCGGCACTCGCGCCCGCAGTCCGAGCGAGAGTCATCGTCAGCAGCACGGCCGTCGCCATCTTCGCCAAACTCAGCACGGCGCGTCTCATGGGTGCACCTCGTTTCGTTGCGTCCTCGGCCTCACGGCCGGGGACTGCGCCAAGTCCTGCGCGAACGCCGGGAACGGAACTTCGCGCGCGAGGTCTGGCGTCTCGAAAAGGTGACGCAGATCCGGATCATCGCGCACACAGCTGGCCTTCGAGGCGAGCGCCACTACCTGCAAGGCACGTTCGATTCGCACTTCGTAGCTCGTGCCATCGGTCGCGAAGGTGACGTTGTACTGAATGCCGCTCGCGCGCATGCGCCCGAGGCTCGCCGCGTCGTCGATGGCATAGATGTGCGCACCGAGCTCGGTCAATTCTGTCGTGGTGCGCGAGAGCGCCGACGTGACATTGCCGTCGAAAGTGAGCTGCGTGTTGGGGATGAACGCGACACGCGGCTGCAGCACCCGCAGCCAGGCCGACGTCGACGCATCGGGCAAGCCGTGATGATGCGCCTTGTAGTACTCGACCTCGAGCGCCGCTCCTGGGAATGCCTGCAGGATGCTGGCTTCGGCCGCGGCCTCCGCGTCACCGCCGATGACGAAATCCACATCCCCATAACTCCAACGGAGCACGATGGAGTCGTTGTTGATGTCGTCGTTCTCCCGCGCCGCGGAAGGGGTGTAGTTCGGCAACCGGCCGCTCGAGAGCACGACCACATGGACGCGCGGATCCCAAGCCAGTTCGGAAGTGTTGGCCGTGCTTTGACCACGCGAGAGTTCGACGCGTCGCACGCCGGCGCCGGACAGGGTGGCGAGGGCCTCGTCGTATGCGCTGCGCGGCCAGCTCTTGCTCGGCGAATCGAAGAATACGGCCGGGCCGCGCGCGAGCAACCCATCGGCCGTGGTGCCGAACTCGCCGACCAACCCGCCCATGTGGTCGATGTGCACGTGCGTCGCCAGCATCGCGTCGAGGGTCGCAACCCCATGCTGGTCGAGGTACTGCGCCACCGACGCGGCGGCGTCACGCTCGCCCCCATCGATCAGAACACGCTTGCCATTCGGCAGCGTGATGAGGTGGCTGTCGCCGAAACCAATGTGGATCATCGTCGCAGTCAGTAGATCCGACGCCGATGCGGCGGCAGGGTCGAACGCGCCGAGCGCCGAGTACCCCGTGGGGCGACCCGGGGCATCGTTCACTGTTTGCAGGAACACGGGTTGCCCGGGCCGCACATCGAGCAAAGCCACCGCGTGTTCCACGAGCAGCTCACGATCGCGCCGGTCCGCGGCGGCGGGATAGGCCATGTGGTCGAGAGCATCGGCCGCGAAACCGTAGCGCACGCTGCCCCGGGATTCGATATCGGTCGACCAGTGAACGACGTTGTCCTCGACGGTGACACCCTGCGGCAGTGGCGGCGTCGTCGGTGGCGGCTCGACGATGCCGTCCTTGCGCGCACAGCCACCCGCGAAGAGCGACAGAACCAACACGAGGATCACGGATCGCATCTGCAACACCTGTCGGTTTCGCCCGTGCCCGCTCTGTGACCCAGCCTCGGCAGTCAGACCCAACTCCGGAGCGCACGATCCATGCCCTGGATCCAAGCCGCGGCGATGGCAGCCGATCGAGGCCAGCGAAGCAACGGGCCGTCGGCTCCCTCTCCAAGGTAACCGTTTTCTCGACCCCGCCGTTCCCGCTCCGTTCAGAAGCCGCGCTGGATCCCGAACACCAGCTGCAGGACGCTGTCCTGCACTTTGATGCTGCTGTTGGGTGCGGGGAAGCCGGGCTGCGACGGGTCGAACAGGAATTGCTGGCGGCTCGTCTGGCGATGGTAGAGCGCCGTGATGTCGAAGCGCATGCGCTCGAACCGGTAGCCCAGGCCGGCGGAGTAGATCGAACGTGCCGCCTCGGGGTCGGCGTAGTTTTCCAAGTAGCGGAAACCGAATCGCACTGGCAAGCCGTTGTAGAACACGTGCTCGAGACCGAGCCGCAGATCCCAGGTGTCCCGCAGCGCAAACGTGTCTTGCAACACGTTGGCACGGAAGCCGTCTTCCAGCTCATCCCAGAATCGGCGCACCGCTTCGACAGTGAATGTCGTGGCCAGTTGGTTCTGAGGCCGATACGTGGCGCCGAAACGCAGCGCTCCGGGATACTCGATCGTTTCGTCGCTGCTGCTGTCCACGACCACGGGATCGGGAAGCGCCGAGTCGGTCTCACGCAAGTGATGCGGTCCATCGACCTGGAATGGGGCCTCGAAGGCCACGGCGACATCGATTCTGTCGGTCACGCTTCCCTGCCCGCCAAGGCTCCATCCCCAGCCGTCGAGCTGGCGCAAGAGTGTCGCGGTCGTCGACGTGTTGGCTTCGAAGTCCGTTTCGCGCACCGCCGTTTCGACATCGCCGAAGTAGTAGTGCACCGAGGCTCCAAGCCGCGCGCGCGACATCAGATCGCTGGCGAAGCCGGCGGTGGCCGACCGCAGCAGACCCTCGACCGCCAACGTGCGTTGGGCGA
Organism: uncultured bacterium; assembly: GCA_964567755.1. GTDB lineage: Bacteria > Krumholzibacteriota > Krumholzibacteriia > DASRJW01. The sequence goes on along the minus strand of CAZMNW010000061.1, from coordinate 76,768 downwards.
GCAGCGCGTCGCGTGTCTCTGGATTGAACGGGTCTGGATTGCGCGCTTCTTCGAAGTAGTCGTAATCGAAATCGTAGCGTTCGTAGACACCGGCGGCGAGCGCCATGGGATGCGTGAATGGCAGGCGCCACACCAGTCCACCCTGCGCCACGGCGTAGGTGTTGCGGTTGGTGGCGATGGTCGTTTCATCCACATAGGCATTGAAGCTGTCGTACAGCGGCACCAGCCTGTCCTCCGCCAGGTGCGTCACGCCGAATAGGAAATCGGCGTACAACCGCTGTGGTTGCAGCGACAGCAACGCTGGGTTGTTCACCACGGCCGAGCTGCCCTGGAACAGCGACACACCCGTCGACCCCATGGCGGCGGCACGGCCGAGCGCCGTGCCCGTGGGCGTGCCGTAGCCGATGTCGAGAGAGGTGATCCCCCGTGCATCGACCGCGAGGCTGCATACTGCGCAGACCACGATCGCAACTCGAGACCACGATGAGAAACGCATGCTCGATCACCCCTAGAAAGCGTAGTCCAGCTGCAGGCGAAATGCCGTCTGGGCGCTGCGCGTGTCCGTGCCCTCGAACTCGGCTCCGACGGGAGCTTCGAAATCCCGCACGTCGATGTTGTGACGTGTCAAGTTGCGGTCGTGCGTGATCTTGAAACGAAAGATCAGCGAGTCACTCAGGCGGCTCCGCACCAGGAACCAATTGCGAAAGCCGACATCGTCGAGGACGACGAACTCGTTGTCCTCGTAGTTCCATAGGAACCCGTCGTAGATCTCGGTGCTCACCGTGAACGCCAAACGATCGTTGATGTTGTGGGTGAGGAATCCCTGGATGGCCTGCGCCGGGCTGGCCGCCTGGCCCAAGGGGGTACGCAATTCGAGTTCGGGAATCACCACTCCCGACAGCCGCGGCCGTGACACGAACTCGGTGTTGGCGATGCTGTAGAGAAACCCCAGCTCGTCGTACTCGCTCAGGCGCACGCGCGTCTCGAGCCGCGTGTCCCAGCCTTCGAACGCGCGCACGTCCAGGGCGAGGCCTTCACCGCGACTGCTGACGCGCTGGCGCAAACGGAAGCGTAACGGCCAGACCGGCGCGTACTCGAGCCGCAGCGTATAGCGACGCAGAGCTTGGCCGTCGGCCTCGCGCGTCCACTGGTCGAATTCGAGACCGGTGATCTGGAAGTTGCGCGTCAGGCGATAGCGCGCGCCGAGGAAGAGGCCGCGCTCCGCCTTGGGCTGCGGCGTGGTCTCGGCCAGCCAGGAGAGCAAGGGGTTCTCCAGCCGAAAGGGATCTTCGACCAACGTCTGCTCGTAGCGTGAATCCTCGCTGAACGCGCGCGAATAAGGATTGTCATAGCCGACGTCGTAATCTCGCCAGAGAGCCTGCAGGTTGAGGTCGGAGTATTGAACGTAGGCGTTGATCACATACGCTTCGGGGGCGCTGCCGAGAAGGCCATCCAGCCCGGTGGCGGGATTGCTGTCCAGTTTGCCGTATTCGCCTTGCAGGACGAAGTTCTCGTACACGGTTTGGAACTCGGCGCCGATGATGCGGCGGAAGTCGCCGAGATTGCGCGAGTCGTAGGCGGCGTAGAGCTCCGAGTCGCGTGCTTGCAACAGATCGGTGCGATTGACGATAGTGCCGACATTCGGATCCCAGCGCGTGTCGTAACGCGCCTCCCAACCGGAAACGCCGACGTGGGTTCCGGTCCAGAGTTTGGTCTGCAACAGCCCGCCAACCAGTGTCTCGCGAAAGGCATCGCGCCGGAGACCGAAGCCGCCGGCCGCCGGATCCGACAGCGCACCCATCCGTTGCAGCTCTGCCTCGCTGAAGCGCGGGTTCATGACCACGTACTTGTTGATGGTGCCGTCCGGGTTGAGCATCCCGTCCTTGCGCGCGTCCGAGTAGAAGCCGGTGGCACGCACGGGCCCGGCGCGTGCCTGCGCCGCCACGCCGCGCAAGGAGAACTCGTGCGAGCGCGACAGATCACCCAGGATTCCGGTGGGGCGCTTGTTGTAGCCGGTGCCGGTCTTGCGCGTGAGGAAGTAATCGCTGTTGTCCATGACCACGCCTTGACCGAAGGCGACGCGGAAGCTGCCGGCCACGACCTTGTCGAGACGGACGTTGCGCTGGCTGCGCATGTTTTCCCAGCTCGCGTAGCCCTTGAGCGTCTCGTCGAAATCCTCTTCGCCGACGTCGCGGAACGTCATGATGCCGGCTTTCCACGACTTCCCCAGGCGCAGGCGCAGTTTGGCCAGCACGGCAGGAGTGGCGGCATCGAGCTTGCGGATGCCCCAGCCCGTGGTGTTGTCGAAGTCATGATCCACGGCCGGAATGTCCGCGGTAGGGATGTACTCGAGCAGGATGTCGCGGTCGTCGAGCAAATACGGTGTGTTGTAGCTCACGAACTGCAAGTCACCGTGCACTTCGTGGCGCTCCTGGGGATCCTCGTAGACGACGTAATCGCGCAGGTTGCGAAACCCCCAGTAGCTCAACCCGTCGATGGCGCGCAACTGGCGGTCGTTCTCGATGCGGCTGGCGCTTTCGCGCCCGCGCACGATGGCGACGGCATCGACGGGGGAGACGTTCTGATAGCTCTGGAGCTGGAACAGATCGAGACGGTTGACATTCACCGGGTCACGGAGTTGGTCGAAATACTCGTCGGCAAGCTCTTCGCGCGCGCCTTCCTGGCTCAGGAAGTTCTGGATCTGGCGATAGCTGTCTTCGTAACGCTGCACCCAATCGGGTTTCTCGGGCGGCGGCATGGTGGCGACGAGCGGTGCCAGCGTGCGCAGGATTTCCGCTGTCACACTCTCGATCTGGGTGAGATCGTAGAGCGAGCGGAAGTAGCCACGGTAGACACGGTGCTCGTAGATCTCGTGCGCCACTGCGGGTGGAATGGGCAACGCTTCGAGCTCTTGCAACGTGGCGCGATTGAGATCGAGCTTGGTGTTTTCGTCCTGTGCAAAAGCCACCGTGGCCAGAGTGCCGAGCAGCGCGGCGAAGACGACGCGACGGAACCCCGGCCGCGCTCCCGTGCCGGGGGTGGAATCAAACCGCCGGCAGCACCGCCGTGTCACGGCGTGGCCTCCCCGAACAGATCGAGCCGGGTGCGCACGGCGAACTGGTGCGTGCCGTCGAGAACGCCGCCGCCAGTGCCGAAACCGTAGTCGAAGCTCACCTTCGGCAAATGCACCGAGAGCCCACCGCTCACTTTGCTCGGTTCCGTTTCCAGGCCGAAGCGCAGCTGCAGCTGCGGCACGATCTCGAACTCGAGTCCGCCCAGGATGCGGAACTCCTCACCCAAACCGTTGGTGACGTCGAAGGCCGTGGTGACGCCCGGATACGGACGATAGGAGATCCCCAAGTTCACTTGCCGGCGTAGCTCCTCGGCATCGTCACCGATCGTGGGGGCGTTGAGATTGCGCGCCAGAAAGCCGACATAAGTGCGCTCGAAGACGGTGACGACGGCCGCGATGTCGAGACCGGCGGCCCACGCCGAGCCAGGCACAAGGCCGTCGGTGCCGTCGCCGCTGCCCACCGTGGGAGCGAAGTCGGCGTGGAACAGGTTGAGCGTCCAGCCGAATGCAGCGGAGGTGCTGGCGTCGCCAAAGAGCTTGAACCCGTGCGAGAACGATAGCGTGTTCTCGCTCAGCAGATCCGTGTCGCCGTGTTCCACTGCGTAGTTCCGCCAGCCGAAGGCGAGACCACCGATGCGCTGCAATGGCGACGCCACCGCCATTGTCGTCAAGCGATTGAAACCGGCGCCGTTCGGCTGCGCCGTCGCGACTCCCGCCTCGAAGAACGTCAAGCGCGTCAACATCGCCGGGTTGTAGTACGCCGCCCATGCATCGTCGGCGAAGGAAGTCATCGCCAAGCCCAGACCGCGGGCGCGCGCGCTTGGCGCTAGGTCGTCGAACAACGCCCACCCGGGTCGAGTCCACACGGCGAGAAAAACCAACGCCGCCGCGAGGATCCGCTTCTGATTCGTCGGCCGTGGAGCGCTCATCGGACCTCGGCTCCTAGCGATTCAGGCGTGATGCCACGACCACCGGCATCTGTAGCGTTTCGCGCCCGCCTGTCGTCACGTTCGTGACCACCAAGTGCACGACGTAGGTCCCTGCGGGCACGAGATCCGTGGCCTCGTCGCGCCCGTTCCAGCGCACGACCCGTTGTACCGGAGAATTGTTGCGTGTATCGGCCAACGTCCGGCGCAAGTGGCCTTGTAGATCGAACACACGCAACAGAATCTCGCTGCTGGCGGCTACGTCGGGAGAAACGGTGACCTCGATCGGATAGGTTTCCCCGAGCGTCGGCACGAAAGTGAAGGGTGGCCCGCTGAGCGCCAGCAGCGTGAAGCTGAAGGACTGTATGCTGTTGGGAGCGATGGTGTTCCCGGCCGGGTCCTGCACGTTGTTGACACGAAGCGAGTAAGTGACACCGGACACGAGACTGCTCGCGAGTGTCAGTGTCACGCTCTGGCCACCGGACCCCAGCAGCGCATTCGTCACCGCAATAGTGTTCGAAGGCGTTGCTGCCTCGAACACCTCGTAGTTGCCTTCCACCTCGGCGGTGGCGGCGGTGACGGGCTTGTTGAATTCCACCAGCACCTCGTTGGCTCTCGGTGCGGTGACGCTGGCGAACGTCGGGGGCAGAGTGTCGACCGAGGCGACGAACACGTCCAACGACCGGCCGACGAGGAGCTGAAATGAGCCCGAGAACTCCGAGCCAGCGCCACGTCCGGTGATCCTCTGTCCGATCGTGAACGGTCCGGCTGGCACAGTGTTGACGACCCGTACGACAGTGGCACCGCTTCCATCGTTGACAGTGTAGTTGAGCGCCGGAGGGTTGGAAGTGGGTGTTGTCGCCGTGTTCGTGATCGTTCCCGTGACCTCGATGAAGGTGCCTTCCCAACCAGGGCTGTTGGCCGCGGCCGTGCTCAAACGCTGTGGTTGCAATGGCATGTTGCCGCTGCTCTGCAACACGACGCTGGTCAGCATCCGGACCTCAGTCGTCGAGAAGAAGACGTCCACGGTTCCAGTCACGCGCACGATGTTGCCGATGTCGAACAGCAAGGCGTTATCGGCGCCCTCGCGGAACAGCTGCAGTCCTCGGCCTGAGCTATCCTGGATATATCCGGCATAATCCCCGGGAGGACGGCGGTAGTTGGCTGGGATGAAGATTTGCCCCTCGATGGTGACGACTTGGCCATCGAACGATAATGGGTTGGCCTGGATGGTGGCGATGGGCGTGACCGTTTGCGCAGTAGCCGTCGCGCAGAGCACGAAACTAGCGAGCGCACATCCCGCCGCCGCGATCCGCGTCCCTCTGCCGAGAAGGTCGTGCCGTCTCATAGCCGCACGATACCACCCGCAAACCCGCGTGGGAAGCGACTTTCCCGCTGTTTTTCCGCCGCCTCCAGGCCCCCGGGGCGGAGTGCACCATTTATAATGTTCCGAACGTCGTTTCGTCGAGGAGGCTGCACTGAAGAAAGAACTCATCGTCGTCGGCGACCGTGTCCTCGTCGAACCTGAGGTCGGCGAGGAACGCACTCGCGTCGGACTCTACCTGCCGCAAACCGCCGTGGATTCCCGCGCCGTGCAGGGCGGCAGGGTCGTGGCGCTCGGTCCTGGCGTGCCCGTAGGACCCCTCGACGAAACCGACACGGAGCCCTGGAAACGCCAACGACGCGAGCCGCGTTACATGCCCATGCAAGCCCGCGTCGGGGACTATGCGCTGTTCTTCCGCAAGGCCAGTGTCGACATCACATTCGAAGGCCGGAATTATTTCGTCGTCCCCCACGACGCCATTCTTGTCATCGTGCGCGAAGCCCCGGACGCCGACCACCCTCAACCTTTGAACCCATAGCGCCTCACCCGCAGATGTGGTGCCGATCTCCCCGAGCTCGGAAGATCGCACAGCACCCAGCAGATTCCACTGCCAGTCGCCGCCCTAGTGCCCACGGGTGAAAGTCGCATCGGGAAGCAGTGCCCGCGTGCGTGCCACCTTCTCGGCCACACCGCCCACGAATACCAACGGTAGCGCGCGCCGAGCGGCGTTCCGGGGGCTGATCCGCGAGCCCGCGCAGGTTGGCGCTGCCTTGGCCACCACGAGCCGCGCATCGTAGCGTGCGCGCCGCAGGGTCTCGACCCCTGTCCGCACCGCCTCTGCATCCCAATCGATCAAGACCACGCGACGCGATCTTCGCAAAGGCGATGTCGGTGCCAAACGCGGCGCGGGCCGGATTGCGCGCCCACTCATTCCGCTTCGATTCCGTTCGTGAGCCCGGCGAGGAAATCATTGCCCTTGTCGTCGATCAGAATGAAGGCGGGGAAATCCACCACCTCGATGCGAAAGATCGCTTCCATCCCCAGTTCGGGATACTCGAGCACTTCTACTTTTCGAATGTTCTCCTGCGCCAAGATCGCAGCCGGGCCGCCGATCGAACCCAGGTAGAAGCCCCCATACTTCTTGCACGACTCAGCCACGTTCGGGCCGCGATTGCCCTTGGCCATCATCACCAGCGAACCACCTCGAGACTGGAACGACTCGACGTAGGAGTCCATGCGCCCCGCCGTCGTCGGGCCGAATGAGCCCGAAGGCATCCCCGCCGGCGTCTTCGCCGGGCCGGCGTAATAGATGGGGTGATCCTTCATGTACTGCGGCATGTCCTCGCCGCGGTCGAGACGCTCTTGGATCTTGGCATGGGCGATGTCGCGCGCCACGACCAGTGTGCCGGTGAGCGCCAAGCGCGTCTTCACACGGTGCTTGCTCAATTGCGCCACGATCTGGTGCATCGGCTGCTGGAGATCGATCCTCACCACGCCATGTTCATGGTGACCGCGGAAGCGGGCCGGAATGAAGCGCCCCGGATCGCGCTCGAGCTCTTCCATCCAAATGCCGTCGCGATCGATGCGCGCCTTCACGTTACGGTGCGCCGAACAGGAGACCCCGATGCCGATCGGGCACGAGGCCCCGTGTCGTGGCAGACGGATGACGCGTGCGTCGAGCGCGAAGTACTTGCCGCCAAACTGCGCGCCGATGCCTGTCGCGTGCGCTGCATCCACGAGGCGCTGTTCGAGCTCCCGGTCGCGGAACGCGTGCCCGCCCTGGCCCGCGCGCACTGGCAAGTTGTCGAGGTAACCCGTCGTCGCGAGCTTCACGGTCTTGATGCATGCCTCGGCCGACGTGCCGCCAATGATGAACGCCAGATGGTATGGTGGGCACGCTGCGGTGCCGAGGATGCGCATTTTCTCCACCAGAAACTTTTCCAGGCTCTCGGGTTTGAGCAGCGCTTTGGTTTCCTGGAACAGAAAAGTCTTGTTGGCCGAGCCGCCGCCTTTGGCGACGAAGAGAAACTCGTACGCGGCTCCTTCGGTGGCATAGATGTCGATCTGCACCGGCAAGTTGGTGCCGGAATTCGTCTCGTCGTACATCGTGAGCGGCAGCATCTGCGAGTAGCGCAAATTCTCGGTGGTGTAGACTTTGTGCACGCCGCGCGCGAGGTACTCTTCGTCTTTCACGCCGGTCCAGATCTGCTGCCCCTTCTTGGCGAAGATCTGCGCGGTGCCGGTGTCTTGGCAGAAGGGCAGGATGTAATTCGCCGACACCTCGGCGTTGCGGAGCATGGCGAGTGCGACGCCGCGGTCGTTGTCGCTCGCTTCGGGATCGTCGAGGATCCCCGCCACCTGCGCCAGATGCGCTGGACGCATGAGGAACGCGGCATCCCGCAACGCTTCTCGCGCCACGAGGGCCAGCGCCTCCGGCGCCACTTTGAGCATCTCTTGACCATCGAAACGTGCAACGGAAACATGTTCTTTGGTCAGGAGTCGGTATTTCGTGTCGTCGTCGACCAGTGGGAAGGGATCCACATAGACGGGCTCGGCCATGACGCGGCTCCTTCATCGAACCACCAGCGAATCGGCGCCGTTCGACGCCATTCCGGTGGCGATCATGCGGCGGCGAACGTGGCACTATCCGGTGGCGATCGCGGCCATTCGGTGGTGAACCGCGCCATCCGTCCGCGGTGCGGGCAACCCCAATGTGGTTGCCCGGACCTGGCCATTAGTTTACCCCTTTCGCGGCCATCAAACGCGCCACGGCTTCCTGGCCATCACGCACGACAGCGCGAAGGCCGGATCACGACCAACGTCGTTGTCGATGACGTCCTTGGTGTTGCCGACCCTCAGGAGCAGGAAGCTTCAGAGTGGAGCTTCCCGGTCGGTCTGCACCTGGGTGCGAGGATCCTTCTGGGGGATCGCGCCGGCATTCGGCTCGAGTACCGCGACGATCGTTTCTTCGGAGATCCCGTGGCGAATTTCGCCGAACAACGCCTGGTCTTTGGCCTATCGCTCCTGCTGCGCAACGACTGCCAGCCCTGACCGTTCCATGCACGATCTTCTTCCCCGGCTGCGAAAAGCATTCACTGCATATGATCTCATCGCGGTGTTCGATTCCTCCGCGTCACTCCCCATTCCTCGAGGTCATCCGGCACGCTGATTGTTCAGCAGTTGTCGAGTGCGAGCTCGACGGGCTCGTGCTGCGTCTGGAAACTCGTCCGTTCGACAGGGAGGTCGCGTTGATGCTTCGCTCGTCGTTCTTGGCCCTCGTGGGCCTGTGCTCGGCGCTCGTGGGGAGCGCTGCCGCTGCACCACCCAACAATGGCTATATCGGCGCGTTCGGTGACGCCGCCGGCACGGCCTGTTGTGTCACCATGAATGCCGCCGGCAATGGCCGCTTGTACATCTTCGCCGTCACCGGCGGCGCGACGGCGGCCGGGGTCACCGGTGCCGAGTTCAAAGTGTCCGTCGAGCCTGCGGCCCCGGGCGTCAACTTCAGCTGGAATCCCGCTGGTGGCGTCTCCGTCTCCAACGGGGATCCCATGGACAACGGCAGCGGCGGCGGGCTCTACCTGTCGTTCGGCAGCTGCCAGACGCAGACCGGCCTCGCGGGCGACAAGGTCCTCCTCGGCTCGGTGCACGTGCTCGGGATGACGACCGAGCATCAGCTCGTGGTGCGGCGCACCGATACACCGGTCAACCCATCGTTCATGTGCCCTTCGGTGCAACTCTGCGATGCGCCTGCGTTCACGCAGGTGTGCTTGACCTATCAGCAGGGCGACCCGGCGCTCGGCGGGCAGGAACCGGCGGCGTTCACTTCGGCCGTGAACAGCGCGACGTGCGCGGGCACTTCATGTGGCTTCGTCGCGCTGACCGAAGCGACTTGGAGCACGATCAAGCACCTCTACCAGTAGCCAGCACGCAACGGCGCTACACCTCCTGCTGCGGCGCGGCCAACCCTGCGGTGGCCGCGCCGCTGTGTTTTGGTTAGACTCGCCACACCATGATCCGACCGACGCGATCGCATCACGTCCATGGTGTCTTCCCGTTCTCGACACTGTGGGTTTTTCGCCTGAGTTTGGCGGCGTTTGCTGTGTTCGCGGCGAAGGCGCAGGCACAAACCGTCGTCGATCCTGCGCTCGAGGTCATACTGCAAGTCTCGTCGTTGGCGGAACCCACGAGCATGGCACTGCTGCCGGGCCTGGCGGCGCAGCCGCTCGAGTTCCTTGTGTGCGAGAAAGCAACCGGCCGGGTCATGCACGTTCGCGGCAGCATGATCGTCGGCACAGCGCTCGACCTGGCGGTGAACAGCCGTAGCGAGCGGGGTTTACTGGGGATCGCCTTGCATCCGGCGTTTGCGAGCAACCATTCTGTGTACGTCTACTACTCCGCAAGCAGCACAGCCATCGACAATGCGGACCAGAACTCCGTTGCCGCGCATCGGGTAGAGCGCTACGTCTGGGATGGAGGCGGTCTGTCGGCGCCGACGCTCATCCTGGCGCTGCCGGCCACGCCGGGTCCGAACCACGATGGCGGCGTCATCCTCTTCGGGCCCGATGGCATGCTGTACGGTGCGGTTGGCGACTTGAATCGCAACGGCCAGTTGGAGAATTACCCGACCGGCCCGGCCCCCGACGATTCCGGGATCCTGTTTCGCGTCAATGACGATGGCTCCCCACCCACGGACAACCCCTTCTTCGGCCTCGGCGGCAACATGGCCAAGGTCTATGCCTACGGGGTCCGCAACAGCTTCGGCCTCGACTTCGACCCCGCGACCGCCGTTCTCTGGGATACCGAGAACGGCCCGACCGTCTTCGACGAGATCAACCGTGTGCTCCCGGGTTTCAACAGCGGTTGGGAACAGATCATGGGTCCTGATGCGGAGGATCCGCAAGGTCTCGGCGATTTGTGGGTGGCGACGGGATCCCGCTACGAAGATCCGCAGTTTTCATGGCGCGCGCCGGTCGGCGTCGCCGCCATGCACTTCGTGCGCGGCGGCGTGCTCGGACCGGAGTACGCGCAGGATCTCTTGGTCGGCGACAACAACACGGGCACTCTGTATCGCTTCGAGCTGAGCGCAGATCGTGCCAGCCTCATCATGCCAACGCCCGAGACGTCCGACCGCATCGCCGACAGTGTCGCCGAGCGCAACGCCTTCCGCATCGGCAGTGGCTTCGGCACCATCACCGACATGGAAACGGGCCCGGATGGGGTCTATGTTTGTTCCTACGGGGGAAGCATTTATCGCATTCGCCGCAATCCCACCGCGGTGCGCGACACCGGCTGGGGCGACCTGAAAGAACTCTACCGCGCGCGTTGAGCGTTCATCCGATGTCGTCGGATCGGGCCCACCATGGGGCAGGCGATCCGCCGCCCCCATGATTCCAGCGGCTAGCGCCCGACGATTGAGAGACCAGTCTCGCTTTCGAGCCCTTGACCCACGCGGCATCCAATCGTATATTTACGATTGACGATTGAAGGGGGTGGCCACATGGGCCGTTCGCGACCAGACACACCGGCTCGCCGCGCCAGCGGTTGGAGCAGCGAGGAGCTGGAGTTGGCGCGCCTCGCCCGCGGGATCGCACATCCGTTGCGACTGCGAATCCTGCGCACGCTGCGCCAGCGGGGTGAGTGCGTCTGCGGCGACTTGGTCGATGAGCTACCCCGGGCACAGTCCACGGTGTCGCAGCATCTCAAGGTGCTCAAGGAAGCGGGTCTCATCCGCGGCGAAGTGGAACCGCCGCACGTGTGCTACTGCCTCGACGACGCCACCGTCCGCCGGCTGCAGGCACTCATCGAGGAACTCTGAGAAGGAGGAAGAATCATGGATGCGACGAATTCACACGTGAAGGACACGACGGACGCCAACGAGTCTTGTTGCGCCCCAACATGTTGCAGCGACACTACGGATGCGCCAGCCGTCACCAAAGATACGGCGTCGGCTTGTTGCGACGCCTCTGCCCCGGCGCCTGGACAAGAGATCGCGCTGACCTCGGAGATGGACATCCATCGTCTGGTCCGCGACAGGTACGCTCAGATTGCGCGCGCCGAGTCCCCTGGCTGCTGCGGCACCAGCGTGGTCGAGAATCCGGAGCAGTTGGGCTACAGCCCCGAACAGGCTCGGGCCATCCCCGAGGGTGCCAACCTCGGGCTCGGCTGCGGCAATCCCCTGGCACACGCGCACCTCGGCGCCGGCGAGACCGTGCTCGACTTGGGCTCCGGGGCAGGGATGGATGCGTTCCTCGCCGCCCGCGAGGTCGGGCCCTCGGGTCGCGTTCTCGGCGTCGACATGACACCCGACATGATCGAACGCGCGCGGCTGAATGCGCGCAAGGTGGGAATCGACAACATCGAGTTCCGTCTCGGCGAGATCGAGCATCTGCCAGTGGCCGACTCCAGCGTCGACGTCATCATCTCGAACTGCGTCATCAACTTGTCTCCGGACAAGCCGCAGGTCTTTCGCGAGTCCCTGCGCGTGTTGCGCTCCGGCGGCCGACTGGTGGTGAGCGATCTCGTGCTCCTGCGCCCGCTGCCGCCGGCGGTGAAGGCCTCCGTCGAGGCCTACGTCGGCTGCGTCGCAGGAGCCGCACTCCGCGACGACTACGTCCAGATGGTCCGCGACGCGGGGTTCTCGCGCGTCGAGATTGTCGAGGAAAAATCCTACGCCGGTTGCGCGACCGGTCTCGGAGACGAGTTGCGCGACGCGGCGGCTGACGCCGTGATTTCGACAAAGATTCGTGCATGGAAGAAGTGAAAAGCGAGCCCCGTTGGCGCCGCAAGCACTCCCGTTTCGACCCCACCCCGATCCGGGGCTTGGATCAGGAGGCTTGCGCTTCGGCGGCGGCGAGCACGGCGTCGAGGTAATGCGACTCGGGCATGGCACCTTCGACACCGCCGGTGGCGTTCACCACTGTCTTCGGCACACCCATGACGCGATGGCGCTGCGCCAGGTGCGGGAATTCCGTGGCCTCGATGCAGTCGACGCGCACGAGCATGCTTTCGATCGCGAAGGCGTTGGCGAGCAGCACGGCTCGCGGACAGTGCGGTCAAGTCGGAGTGACGAACACCTCGAGATGCAGCGGCTTCTGGTGCTGGGCCAGTCGCGTGCGTGTTTCCGGCGCCAAACCACTGTCGCCGCTTGCGACCAACAACATCGTGTCCAGGAGCGAGGCGAACTCGTAACCGGAAGGAATGCCGTAGAAACGGATCCCTAGGTCATTCTCGCTCATCACCACCGTGGCAGGAATCTTGTCGATGCCGTAGGCATCGCGTTGATCGCGGTCGGTCTGGAAGTTGTAAACCTCCAAGCTCACTTTGTCCGAGAGGGATACGACTTCCTCGAGCAGCGTCCGCGTCTCCCTGCAGAACTCGCACTCCAGTTCCTGGGTGAAATTGACGAGTCGCACGGGCTTGGCCAAGTCCGCGAGCCGCTGGCGCACCGCTTGACGATCTCGTTCCTGTAGCATCATGATCTTCGCACCTCTGACTGCATCATGCCGCCGCAGCACTCACCGGTCAAGGCTCCGGGTCGAGCTGCGCGACATCGCATCATTCGCCGCGCGTTGCGCGCACGAAATCCAAGGCGAGGTTCGGGGCGGCGGTGTCGTGTTTGAAGTAGACAAAAGTTTCGTCCCACGGCTGGGCACGGATGCGGTCCACCCAGGATTCGAGCTCCGCGGCGGAATAGCGCTCGCGCCGCAGGCGGAAGTAGCCGAAATTGGTGGTCGGGACGACGCGCGCCTCCGCCTCCTCTTCCTCCATCGCACACAAGGCGACACCGTTCTGCCGCAACAAAGAAAACACCGTGTCGTCGAACCAGGACGGCTCGCGAAACTCCAGCACGCTCTGGATGTGGGGCGGCACCTGGGCCAGGAAGTCCTGTAACAGCGGCATGTCGATGCCGAGATTCGGCGGCAGCTGGAACAGCACCGGCCCCAGTCGGCCTTCGAGCGCCGCCAGATTCCCGAAGAGAAAATCCAGCTCGCTGCCCACATCGCGCAGACGCTTGAAGTGCGTGACGCGCCGCGTCGCCTTCACCGCGAAACGGAAAAATGGCGGAACCTCGGCGCACCAACCTTGCAAGACCTTCTTCGACGGCATGCGGTAGAAGGTGTTGTTGATCTCGACGGTGTCGAGCCGCTCGGCATAGAAGCGCAGCATCGCAGTCGAGGCGAGCTCTTGCGGATAGAACGCCGGCTTCCACTCCTTGTAGGAGTAGCCACTCGTGCCCACGTGCATGCGCATCGGTTCTCCTCGTCGCGTCGCCGGTGGCTGCATTCACTGTAGCGTGCGCGACTCTCGCTGGCGAAACAGGAGCCGAGACCGAGGTGGTTCGCCCCCGCGCTCACGCCGCGCGCGACAAGTAATTGACGCCGATCTCGCGCAGCCGCCGGTGCATCGCCAGCAGGTCGTCGCGCAGGACCAGGAACGGCTGCTGTGGAATCCTCCCGGGCGGCACCAGCCGTTGGGGGAAGTCGTGACCCTGCACCGCCGGCCACGGCTTCTGGCCGATGCTGGTGAAGAAGGCATTCATCACCCGCAAGATCTCGTTTCGGCACGCCAAGATGAAACGCACGATGTCCACCGCGTGCGGTTCGGCCCATTCCGCCAGGGCATAGAAACGATCGCGTTCCCACGCCGTGGCGCATGGAGCATAGAAGATTTCGAAAATCTGCTGCATCTTGTCGCTCACCTCGACGACCCAGTCGAGCTGGTCGCGCACGGCGGTGCTGAGCGAACACTTGCGCACACCCTGCTGCAGCAGCGGCGTGCCGTCATCCGCCAGGATCATGCCGGTCGCGAGCGCGAAACGCAGGCGCTCCTGCGCCAGGCGAAACGCCTTGGTTTCCATGTAACTCGGCGGGCCCTTCCACGCTTGGCGGTCGAACATCGGATACACGGCTTCGAGGGCCACCATGTCCTCGTCGCTCAAGGTCCAATCGACGCGCAGCAGACGATAGGGCGACCGTGACACCGTGAGCGTCTGTCCATGGTCGTCGGTCCCCAGTGTCGGCAGCTGCAGGCGCAGCTCATGCACGCGCGTTTGCACGTCCTGCACCAGAGCTTGTTCGAAGAGATCCCTCAGGCGCGCGGCGTGCGCTTTTTCCACCTGGAAGTCGCTGCTGGGTGCGCACAGGATCTTGCGCGCGAGAATCTTGAGCGGGCGACTGCGGCGTCGCCCGTTTTCGAGCTCTTCGGCGATCGCGCGCAGGAGCTTCAAGTCGTCGGGCTGCAGCCTTTGGATCGCATCAGGAACCGAGTCCAAGAACGCCACGATCTCCTCCAAGAGCGCCGCCTCTTCGGGATAGAGCTTCGCGGCCAGCTGCATCGGTGTCACCTTTTCGTGCAGCTTCAGTAGTTCTTCCAGCGACTTGTGGGTGGTGCGCGTTCTCTGGTTGAAGGTGTGGACGGACGGCATGACCAAGCCCCTTCGCCGAAGCGTACATACGCATTGCAATGTCTCCGTGCGCGGGCCGCGCTTGCTTTGTTTACCAGAAGACTCGCCGTCGATCAAGAGCACCGCGAAGTCCCCGCGTTTGTGTGCATTGACTCGTGTTCGTGGGCAGATTTCCACAGCGCCGGTGTGTATCGACACCGAGTGTGTCATGTCTACACGTCCTTTTTTCGGGACACCAGATCGCGCACTTCTGAGTTTTCTTGAGAGCCAATCTGAGAAAGAGGATTCGAGCGCGCTGGCATGCATGATGGAGCCGTCAGAGTTGTTTGCACACGCACTCGCAAGTGTGCCGAAAAACACGCCGCGCAAATTTGGGAGGAATGAGGATGCAGACCAGCGCCAAACCATCGGCTCGTGTCGTCATTTTGGCGGAGGGCGAATACGAAGTGCCCTTGCCGGAAACGAGCTCCATTCGGCTGTCGGAAATGCTGGAGGGGCTGGGGATCTCGAACCGCAACGGCCAGCTGTTCATGAACGGGTCGCCCGTGGTGGGCGATCCCATCGTGCAGCCTGGCACCGAGACTTTGCTCATGCCGCACATCCGCGGCGGTTGACCGACAGGTCCGGAGTGGCGGCGGCGCGACAGCCACGCTGCAGCGCCGCCGCCGCCCGGCAGTTCATCACCGCGCCAGTTCGTCCGGCGCGTGGGTACTGGGCCTGCGCATCTCGGCCTCTCGGGCCCGTGGCTACGAAGGAAGGACCTGTCGATGTTCACCTTGACCGTGTGCGAAAGCAATCCGCCACCGCCGAAGCGACAGCAGGCTCTTGCGAGCCTTGGCCAAATCCTGACCTGTCAGGCGTCGCTTGCACTTCAGGATGTCAGGCAGCGGCGGGAGTACTTCCTGGCTCTGCGTCGCGATCCTTCCAGAGAACCATCACGGATGATGTCCGTCGATCTCGAACGCGCCGAGACGTTGCTCGCATTCTTCGGTCGGGTGACGCGCGATCCCCTGGCCGAGGCGGCGCGCTGCCTCGAGGCATTGTTGCCGCTCGTGGGTGGATCTTTGACCGCTCTCGAGTTTGCGCGCGATCGTTTGGGAGCGCGTGTGGCTCCGAGCCAGGTCCAGGACCGCAATCTCCGCATCCTCTTGCTACCCGAAGGGTTGCGCCGCCGGCGCATTCAGATTCAGGAGCTGGACGCATCGAATCCATCCCAGACCAAGGATGCAATGCCACGCTGCTATGGGGACGCCGGCTTCGCCTACATGGGATGGGCGCTCAATCGCTTGGATCTGCGCACGCTGTTTCTGACCACCATCGCGTATCTGCGAGAGAACTGAAGCCGTGGGGGGGACAACCATGCCGTGGCGCGAGTTCTGGCGAAATTTTCACCTGCCATTGCAGGACATGCTCGTCGCACCCGAAACCCAGGACGAGTGGAGCTGCGGCCGATTCGACGCGGCAGCCGTGGAGATTCAACAGAGAGCATTGCACGGGGCATGTCTGGCGGCGGAATCTCACGCCGCACCTGGCCTGTCGAATAGCGCCCCGCAGCATCTTGTCTGTCTCGAGACCGCGCTGGCCGCAGCTTGCTTCGCGCAGGCTCGACGCGCGACCGACACACTCGACGCACTGCTCCCAATCTTCCGTCCCTGTGTGTTTCTCTACGAAGCGAATCTGCGTGGACGATCCTGCGCCTATCTGGCGCTCGAGGATGGCGCCGCACCGGATCGATCTTGGAAGGGCCTCGCCGCTGTGGCAGCCATTCATTCGCCGCGGCTGCGCAGCTTGGGCGAGGCGTTCTTCGTCCCCCCGGTGCTGCATGCTCAGGGTCCGCAACGCGAGCGTTGGATCGGCGAACGCGGGCTCGATCTGCCATGCCGTGGCGAACGTGGAGGTCCATTCTGGCGCCTTGGCCAGCACGGCCTGTGGCGCCTCGAGACTCTCTCATGGAGCGAAGTGGTGCTGCTCGCCGGGCTGCTCGCCACCAGCGCGCGAGAAGTCGTCCTCGTCGCGCCGCCGCGATTGATGCCGCGAATCGGTTTCATCGCCCAAGTCGCGGCGGAAACGTCGCGGCGGGTGATCGGTGTCCCTCTCGACGCCTGCCCGAAAGAATGGCGCCCGGTGCTGCGCGGCGATCGGCAAGGGAAAGTGCCGCAAGGATTGTCGCTGTGGCTCGATGTCCCGGATGCAACGGAGGTGGCAATCGATGACGCAACGAATCGCACTATCCACGACTTCACCCGGTGATGTTCCGTCCACGCCGGGGCAGAATCGCGAGCGTTCCCAGAAGCTCATGACGCTGGATGACGCCGGGTTCGACGCCTTGCACCTGACGGATGTCGAAGTCACCATCGTCGGAGTCGGACGCTCTGGGTCGCAGATCGCTCTCGTCCTGGCGATGCTGGGACTGCAACTGCGACTCTACGACGGCGACCGACTGGGAGCCGAGAATCAGGGTCTGCAGCTGTATCGCCGGCGCGACGTGGCGGCGGGGCGGCAGAAGGTGAAAGCGCTGCGTGGTCTGCTGCAGACCATCGTTCCTGGCTGCCGGGTGGAGATGCATGCAGAGAGTTTTATCGCGAGCCCACAGCAGCGGCGCTCGCCGATCGTGGTGCTCGCCGTCGACACCATGGCCACACGCCGGCAACTGTGGGAACGCTTGCGCGGAGATGCAGGCATTTTGCTGGTGCTGGATCTGCGCATCGGACGCGGTCTCGTGCGCCTGCACGAGGTGCAGCCATCGGATCCGGAGGATGTCTCCGTCTACGAAGCGTCGCTCTCCGATGACGCCCTCGCCGCAGCCGGCGATTGCGCCGACCAGGCCGCGACACACGCAGCCGCTGCCGCCGCGGCACTCGTCGGTGGCGCCGTGCGCGCCTTCGTCGATCGCTTGCCGCGCCCGCGCTGGATCGCCATCGATCTCGACCGCGCCCTTTGGGTCGCCGGCGCGCGCAACGGCCAGTCGACGCACACGGCGTGAGGCTCTGCAACCGCTGCAGCGCCGGGCACGAGCCCAAGTCCGCTCGGCGTTGCACCAGCTCTCGCTCGGCGGGTACGCTACGCTCATGTGCCGTGCCGCGATCTTCTTCGTTTTCATTCTCATGGCTCGCGTCTGCATCGCGAGCGCCCCGGCCACGATGCCGCTCTCGGATGTGGTCTTGAGCGACCGCACGGCCGACGCGCTCGGCGCGGGGCTAGGGGATACGTTGGAGATCGCCGCCGACGCCGCCATGCGCAACACACGCCGCTTCGTCGTCGGCGGCATCGTCCGACCCTCGCCGGATCCTTTCGAGGTGGGCTTCGAACAGTTGCACGTGACGATGCATCTTCCGGACCTGGAGCGCTTGACGGGAAGCATGGATCGTGTCGACCGTTTCGCAGTGCGCCTGCGGGATCCCCTGCAAGCCGAGCGAGTCGCCAGCGAGATCAACGGCATGGGCATCGGCATCGGCGCCTACAGCGCGCGTGAGGTCGCGGCACGGAATTCCTCCACGTTCGTGGTCATTTCACAGTTCCACAAGGCCATCGGCTTGGTGTCGATGCTGGCCGGTCTGGTGTTCCTCGTCGCCATCATGGTGCTCAAAGTGGAATCGTTGCGACGCGAACTCGGAGTGCTGCGCCTCATCGGGATTTCTCGACGCACCATCGTGCGTGGTGTGGTTCTCATCTCGGCCCTCGTCTCCTTGTTGGGCAGCATCGCCGGGATGGGTCTGGCGCACCTCGCCGTGGCCATCATCAACCCGGCGTCACGCGCCCGGTACGACACCGATCTCGTCTTCGCGCGCGTCACCCCGGAGATCGTGATCCTCGCGGCCGGGCTTTCGATTGTCGCCGGCTTGCTCGCCGGAGGATTGGTGGCGCGGCACATCGTGGGACGCGATCCGTTGGATTGCGTCGGCCGCTGACCGTTGGCAGGTGACCCGTGATCGGCTTCCTGGTGCTGCGTGGTTTGTTTCGCCACCGTGCGCGCACGCTGCTCGGCATTGTCGGCGTCGGCGTCGCGGGCGCGTTGCTGCTCGACATGCAAATGCTGTCGCGCGGCCTGCAAGCGAGCTTACGCCGGATTCTCGAGAACATCGGCTACGAAGTGCGGGTGACCCCACGCGGCACATTGCCGTTCGAGACCGACGCCACGTTTCCCGACGGACATCGCATCGCGGCCGCGATCGCCGGCGACGCGCGCGTCGCGCACGTGGCGCCCATCGTCGGCGGCACGGTGTACGCCGCCAGGCCGAATGGTGTCCCCGTGGCCGCCTTCGTCTATGGCATGAACCCGCCCTCGGTCGCGTTGTGGCGCGTGGTCGAGGGCGCCGATCTCGCCGACAGCACGCAAGCAGTCGTGAGCCGCGCATTGGCGAATGCCCTCGAGATCGCTCCGGGAGACACGGTCTTCGTGGCCGCCGAGTACACCAGCCAAGTCGGCATGCTCCATTCGCCACGAAGCTACGCGGTGTGCGGCATCGCGAGCTTCCATTTCGATCTGCGCGCGCAGCGCAGCTTGGCTGTCGGCACGCGGCAGGCACAGCTCCTGCGCGGCGAAGCGGCACGCGATGGTTTGTCGCTCATCGCCGTGGCCTTGCGTGACGAGGGCTCCGGCACGGCCGGCACGGGTGAAGCGATGTCGGCGTGGATTCGCTCGACGTTTCCCGAAGTGGAGGCGTACTCGATGGCCGAAGCACTCGACACCGTGCAAGGGCAGCTTACCTATTTCAACCTTTTTTCTCTCGTTCTCGGCACCGTGAGCATGATCGTATGTGTGTTGCTCGTTGGCACGTTGGTGGCGTTGTCTCTCGGCGAACGACTGGGCGAGCTCGCGATCTTGCGTGCCGTCGGATTGCGGCGCCGCCGCCTGGTGTCGTTGGTGTTCTTGGAAAGTCTGAGCCTGGTGGTTCTGTCGCTCCCGATCACCTTCGGGGCGGGACTCGCCATCGCGCTCTGGCTCGACGCCATCTTGACCCGCGCCCCCAGCATTCCCGTCGACTTGAGCTTCTTCGTTCTCACACCACGGGCTGTGCTGCGAACCTTCGTGCTGTTGTTGCTGTGCGGTGCGCTGGCCGGTTTATATCCGGCGTTTCTTGTCGCGCGCTTGCGCATTGCGCCGACGTTGCATCGCGAGGTGATCGGATGAAGCCAGCGGATCCGATCGTCGTCGCACGGGACTTGCGCAAGGATTATGTCCTGGACGGTCATGACATTCACGCGCTGCGCGCGGTGAACTTGAGCGTGCAGCCGGGCGAGTTCGTTTCCATCATGGGACCCTCTGGATGTGGCAAGTCGACGCTGCTGCACCTCCTGGGCGCGGTCGACGTACCGACCTCCGGCGAGCTCCGGCTCTTTGGGCGCGACATGATCGGTGCGTCCGATGCCATGCGCACCGAACTGCGACTGCGCACCCTTGGTTTCGTCTTCCAACGCTTCTTCCTGCTGCCCATGTTGACCGCGGGCGAGAACGTGGCGTTGCCGGCACTCGAAGCCCGCTTGCCCAAGGCGGAGCGCGAAGCCCGTGTCCGCGAGGTTCTGACCACCGTCGGGCTCGCACACCGGCTGCGGCACAAGCCGGGACAGCTCTCCGGCGGCGAACAGCAGCGCGTGGCGATCGCGCGCGCCCTGGTCAACCGGCCGCAGCTGTTGCTCGCCGACGAACCCACGGGAGAGCTCGATGAGGCCACGGGGGCACAGATCGCTGCCTTGCTGGAGACACTGCATGCGGCTGGTGTCGCCATCGTCCTCGTGACCCACAATCCCGAGCTCGCGGCGCGCGCATCGCGTCGACTGCGCATGCGTGACGGGCACATCGAGGCGGAATCATGATCGGGATGTTGGCGTTGCGCACGTTGAGCGATCGTCCTCGCCGCACGGCGATGCTGCTCTTGGGTCTCGGCATCGCCGTCGGTGTCATGATCACCCTGCTCTCCATTGGCGAGGCGGTTCTCGTGCAAGCCACCGACAAGGACCTGGTCGGCGGCGGCGACCTCCTGCTCCTTCCCGCCGGCATCGATGTCGAGGTCATGAAGATCGGTGGCCCGACGGGGATGTACTCCATGCTCGCCAATGCGCGCTTCCTGTTCCGGCAAGTGCTCTCGGGACCGCGCTTCGCGGCGACCTTCGCGCCCGTGACGCCGGATTATGCCGACCTTCCATTCGCCGCCGCCTCGCCGGGGCTGGTGGAGAAAGTGATGTATGCG
Source organism: uncultured bacterium (assembly GCA_964567755.1). Taxonomy (GTDB): domain Bacteria; phylum Krumholzibacteriota; class Krumholzibacteriia; genus DASRJW01. The sequence continues at coordinate 55,851 of CAZMNW010000061.1, read as the reverse complement.
CGGCTAGCCGTGCCTGCAGGCACGCCGGCGGCCCCTCTCGAGGTTCTGGCGCACGGTTTCATCCCGAGCCTCGATGTCGCGGCCGGCGGCCCGACGGCGGCATTTGTGCGCCAGGGCATCGTCTGGCGTGACCATGACGCGGATCGTATGTGGGTGGATCCACCTGTCGACTCGCTGTACAACGACATGGATCGCTTCCACTTGCCGCCGCGCACTCTCCCCGACCTCGACCGCTGGGCAGAATGGCTGTACTTCAACTTCACCGATCCCGCGACTGGTGTCTTCGGCACTGTGAGCTTGATCGCGAGCGGCGACATCGAGGCCGGTCAAGGTCGCGCGACTTCACTCCTGCAGATCGTGAGCCCCGGCGAACCAGCCCATGAGCTGCGGACGGAGATGCCGCTCGCAGCCGACGGCATTTCGCTCGCAGGAGTCGATCTGCGTTTCGGCGCGCACACGACCGCCACCTTTCGCGATGGGGCTTACCAATTGCATCTGGAGTGGACCGATCCACGGGGACCTGTGTACGCCGATCTCACGGTTCGTCCGCTGCTGGATCTTTACTATCCTCCGGTGCTCATCCAGGACAGCGAACGGTGGATCTCGGGCTACACCGTGCCGGCATTGCGCACCTGGGTTTCGGGCACCATTCGGGCCCCGGGGGTCACGCTCACATTGCGCGAAGTTCCCGGCTATCACGATCACAACTGGGGCACTTGGCGCGGCGTCAGTTGGGAATGGGGAACCGCGAGCAGCGCGGAGCACGCGCTCTTGTATGGCCGGGTGGAACATCCGACACACAGCCCCGGCGCGGCTGGCGCCGGCATCTTCTTGCTCCTGGCGCAAGCCCGCAGCGCTGGGCAACGTGGGGGCACGCTCGCACTCTTTCGGCCGCAAGCGACGCAATATGACTGGAGCGAAGCACCAGCCGGTGGCGCCCCGCACGCGCCGACGGCGATGACGCTTGCAGCCACGTCCGAATCCGGGACCACTCACTTGAACCCGGCCGAGCGTGATCGGATCGACGTGCGGCTCGATGTCCACCACGTCGCCTCGAGCCGAATGCGCCAACCCGAGGAACAGGTCTTTCTCCAGCTGCAGGGGTCTTTTGATGTGCGTGCACGCATCGCTGGACACGAGACTCGGTTCGTGACTCCCGGGTTCGCCGAAGTTTTCGTTCCGCGCGATTCCTCCCACGCGCCACCCTGAGGCTCACTATTCGCGCTGATCCTGGACGTCGCGTGTCTCGAGGCGCAGACTCCTCGGCACCTGCGTCTCGCCGCGCCGGCGGATTCACTTGGGGCAAAGTGCTCACTTTCGCACCATCACGATGCCGACATGAGGCCGCAAGACCGCGACTTCGCGAGCGGCGGCGACGAAACGCCAGCCGGAATTGCCTTCTGCTAGAGTTTGAGAATCTCCATCTTCGTGGTCGCCACGGTCGACGCCACAGAAAGGACCGAAATGAAACCACTGCGAATGCGCTCTTGGTTCCTTCTTACCGGCGCGTTGCTCGCCGGAACTCTCGCTTTGGGGCCGGCCAATGCCGAAGTCGTGCTCACCTTCACCGGAACGGTCAACGATGTCGGCGGATTCGGGGCATCCCCGCCGTCGGGGATCAGCATCGGCAGCCAGGTGAGCGGCCGGGTCACGTACGTACCCACCGCGGCCACCGAGGTGGAAACGGGGCCTTCGGAGCGCAGCTTCATCTTTCCCCTCGGAAGCACGCACCAGTTCACCATCACCATCGAATCACATGTTTGGACAACTGACCTGCTGGGCGTGAGCACGTGTGACAGTGTGTGTGCCGGTGACTATCTCGACTTCGCAGGATTCTCGAACACGACGGTCAACTTCCCGGGAAATTTGGAGACCGGCATCCTGGCAATCGAGTTCAGTGACGAAGAATCGCCGTTCACACTCCTCAACGGACACGATCTGCCGGATGCGCCTGAGGACATCGTCTTCGGCGCGGCTAGTTTCCAGTCGGGCTCGGTGACTTCGACCTCGAATCTGGGGGGCTTCTGGTTCATTTCGTTCGACCTGGATCCTCCGACCGTGCCCGTGGAAACGATGACCTGGGGTGAGGTCAAGGCGCTCTTCGCCAGGCCTTGAAGCCAGGCGCGATCGCCTCCCGAGCGCGGGCTGGTTGCGTGAGCAGAAGACTGGTAGCATGCTGCATGACACGGATCCAGCGATCGCTGTCGCTGCTTCTGGTGTTGTTCGCGAGTCAGGGAACGGCAGCCGGCGCGCCGCAACCGGCGGGCGCGGCAAAAAAAGTGCTGCCGTTCATCCAGGACGACTATGCAGGCGCCCTGGCACGAGCCCGGGCGGCCAAGCTGCCGCTCTTCATCGAGGCGTGGGCGCCCTGGTGACACACCTGCCGTTCGATGCGGGCCTTCGTCTTCACCGATGCCGGCCTGTCTCGACAGGCCGGGCGGTTCGTCTGGCTCGAGATCGACACTGAGAAGCGCGAGAACGCTTTCTTCCGCCAGCAGTACGCCGTGCAGGCGCTGCCTTCCTTTTTCATTGTCGATCCCGATCGTGAAACGGTCGTCCTGCGCTGGGTGGGGGGTGCGACCGTGACCCAGCTGAACGCGATGCTCGACGAAAGTCACGCCGCGCTCCTGCAACACCGGCAGGGAACCCCGCCTGTTCCGAGCACTGCGCCCGACGCTGCGAAGCTGGATGCCGGGATGAGCGCCGACGCACTCCTCGCGCGCGCGGACGACTTGTATGGCGAGGGCAAGAACCATGATGCGGTGGCGTTCTATCGTCAGGCGGTCGCGAAAGCGCCGCGCGGCTGGCCCGCGTACGCCCGCGCCACGGAATCCCTCCTCTTCGCCGCATTCGAAAGCCGCGACTACGCGACCTGTACCGAGACCGCGCGTGCGGCAATGCCGAAACTGCGCTCGACCGCCTCGGCGGTGAACGTCGCCGCCATCGGCCTGGATGCGGCGCTGTCGTTGCCGCATGAGGACGCGCACCGCGCCGCGCTGGTCGCGGAGTTCGAATCGGCTGCGCGTGCGGTCGTGGACGACGCGCAGGTTTCCGTGGCCGCCGACGACCGTTCCGGACTCTATGCCGTGTTGGTCGACGCGCGCACGGATGCCAACGACAGCCTCGGAGCCCGCGACATGGCCAGCCGGTGGGCGCGCTTCCTCGAGCACGAAGCGGCGCTCGCCAAGACAGCCGAGGGACGCACCGTGTTCGACGCGCACCGACTTTCGGCGTACATCGCCCTCGGAGAACCCGCGCGGGCCATTCCAATGCTGGAAGCATCGGAACGTGACTTCCCGGATGATTACAACCCGCCCGCACGACTCGCGGTCACATACAAGGAGCTGCAGCATTGGGACAAAGGCATTGCCGCATCGCGTCGTGCTCTCGACAGGATCTACGGACCACGAAAGCTGCGCGTCTTGCAAACTCTCGCCGACCTCTACCGCAGCAAGGGAGAGTTGGGCGCCGCGCGCTCGACATTGCAAGACGCGCTGCAGCTGGCCCAGTCGCTCCCCCCCGGCCAGTACAGCGAGAGCACCGTGGCCGGCCTCGAGAAGAAGATCAGATCTCTGCCGAACCCGTGACACCGTTTCAGGAATGCAGAAACCTGGGGTTGCTGCGGGAGGCCCAGCACTCGTGACTCTTGGGCCGAAGCAACCCGAGCGCGTTCTGTTTTGGATCGCCTCCGCCGGCGCCCTCGTGGCTCTGGTGGCATTGCTGCGCCCCCCCGCCGAGACGATGTTATGGAAATCGCTCTTCGATGCCGGCCATGCCGTGGTCTCCGGGTACCTCGCGCTCGTGTTCTTGCAACTGATCCTGGCGTGGACTGGGGGCGCCTGTTCGCCGTTGCGCGCCTCACTTTGGGCCTTCGGTTTCACCATGGCGTGCGGGCTTGGCATCGAGATGGTGCAGATCATCTTGCCGCGCGACGCCAGTCTCGGCGATCTGGTGCGCAATGGTCTTGGTGCCGCGGGGATGCTGTCGGCCGAGTGGGCCTGCGTCCGTGATGCGGGCGGTCACCTCGTGCGTCGGCGCGGTGCACGCACCGCGCTGCTCGGGAGCGCGATGCTGCTGTACGTGTTGGCCTTCGCGCCCGTCGGCGCCGTAGTCGTGGCCACTATGCAACGTGATGCCGCTTTCCCCCGTCTATGTGATTTCGATGCACGCTGGGAAACGTACTTCGTCCAAATGAGGGACTCGGATCTCGAGCGCACGCCGCGACCCTCCGGTTGGGAATCAGGGCAAACCGACGACATGGTGGGCCATATGACATTTCGCGGCGGCAACTATCCGTGCTTCGCCCTCAAGGAACCGGTGCGCGATTGGAGCCGTCAACAAGCTTTGGTCTTCGAAGTCTTTTCGCAACTCGAGACGCCGGTCGAGATTGTGCTCCGGATCGACGACGCCGTGCACAACCAGCAATACGACGACCGTTTCAACCGGCCTTTGACCGTCTCCCCGGGCGCCAATCTGTTCCGCATTCCGCTCGCGGACGTGCGCCGAACGCCTCGAGGCCGCGAAATGGACCTGACGCACATCGCCCGGATCGTGATCTTCACTGTCGATCCCCCGCAACCAGTCAGCCTCTATTTCGACGCGTTGCGCTTGGAATAACCACCGGTCAGAAGGACTCGCTGATCCCGAAGTCGATGCGGATCCCATCTTCGCCGAACCCGTTGTCGAGTCGGGCGACGATGGCCTTGTTGGCTTTGTAATGCATGTTGAGCCCGAACCCGATCGTCGGGTGCAAGTACTGAAACTCCAGCGTGGCGATCGCGGGGGCCACGGTGGCCACGCCGCCGAACACGCTGGCGCTCAGTCGCCACACCACCGGGGCTCGATACTCGCCCTGCACCGCCACCAACACCTGGTCGAGAAATCGATCGCGACGATAGCCGCGTGTGTGCACGCGGCCGCCGAGTGACGCCAGACGCCAGAATGGCGGACTGTCGGTGGCGCCATAGAGGAACAGTTGCGTGGCCAAGACATGCTCCGGCCCGAGCGAGAAGTAGTTGCGCAGATCGATGTTGTAGTTGTTGAAGTCGAAATCGCTGCCGAGGGCATCGTCGAAGAGCATGCCGAACACCTGGTAGTAGAGACCGCGTGTGGGACCGTAGCGCCGGTCGCGCGTATCCCATTCGAGCGCCACGCCGAGACCCAAGGCGGTTTCGCCGCTGGTGTTCGCATACGTCGGGTCCTCGAGCTGGCCGCCAACCTCGCGCTCGAGGAACTCGAAGAACTCCATTTCCGCTCGCAACCCAGCCTTGAAATATGGCGAGACCTGATGAAAACCTTCGATGTAGGCCAAGAAGCGCCGCGGCCGGTAGATCTCCTCGTGGCTCACGGGTGTAGAGGGACCGATGCCGTAGAAGCGTTCGGAGGTCCCCCGATGCGACACCCTCGCCTTCAGGAAGTGGGCGCCATCGCGAAAGTAGAGCGCGGTGGAAACGTCGAGCCGGGTCTGGCCTTTGAAGGTCACGAGTCCCTTAACGCGCACCTCCGATGGATGCGCCGTTTCGCTGGCGGAAAGCAGGAATGGGAACAACACTTCAGCCCCGACGCCAAAGCCAATCTCCTGCGAGTAGGAGATTGTCGGCAGAATGAAAGCGCCAGCGAGCGCCAACTTGGGCGGGAAAAGCTGTGACTGGTTGCTCGGCGGTTTCGCTGGCGGTTCAGAGGTCTGAGCGAGGGCGTGCGCCGTGAAACCTGCAGCAAGCGCGAAGCTGCGCGCGGTGCTCCCGACCACACGCAGGCTCGTACCCATCCAACGCGCGTGACGGCCTTTCGGGCTGGATCGAAGTGTGACACCACTGCGCCCGAAACCGTGCCGGCGGATCCCCTGGCGTGATATGGTGCGCGGGTCTTGGAATCCGAGAGGTCTTCGCGTGGCCCACCCTTTCGAAGCTGTCGTGTTCTACGTCGTTTTCTTGCTCTCGACCACGCTGCACGAAGCAGCCCACGCCTGGGTCGGCATGCTCGGCGGCGATCTCACTGCGTATCGCGGCGGGCAGGTGTCGATCAATCCACTGCCGCACATTCGTCGAGAACCGTTCGGTATGGTGATCTTACCATTGCTCTCGGTGTTCCTTTCCGGCTGGCCGATGGGTTTCGCCAGCGCCCCCTACGATCCGCAGTGGGCACGACGTTACCCGAAGCGATCAGCGCTCATGTCGCTTGCCGGGCCGGCGGCGAACCTGACCTTGGCACTCGTGGCCGCGTTGCTGATCCGCTTGGGGCTCGGCGCCGGATGGTTCATGCCGGGTGAGGCGAGCATCGCGCATCTGGTGAATGGTTGGCCGGGATGGGAAAGCGTCGCGCTCATCGTGTGCGTGCTCTTCTCGATGAATCTCCTCCTTTTCGTTCTCAACATTCTGCCCTTTCCACCCCTCGACGGCAGCGGCGTGCTGCCGCTCCTCCTCGGCCGCGACTACAGCGCCCGCGTGCAGGAGATCTTCGCGCAACCGATGGTCGCGATGATGGGAATGCTCATCGTCTGGCGCATCTTCGGCAGCATCTTCCGGCCGGTGTTTCGCCTCGCGGTGGATTTGCTGTTCCTGGGTGTCTGACGAACCGCAGGCGGGTGTGGGAACCTGTGAAGGCGACCACGAGCAGTCGCCCTGAGAAGCGCCGAATCGATTCAGTCGGGAAGCTCGGCGCGAGCTTCGAGCCAGGCGCGCTCGACCGCGGCCGGCGCGAAGGTGTCGAAGGCGCGCTGCGCCCGGGCGTCGTTCCCGGCGAGTGCTGTGCGCCAGGAGGTCCAGTCGATCGCAGCCTGCGTGTCCGCCAGCGACTTGCCCTCGCGCACTGCTGCATCGACCTGCTCGACGATCGCGGTGAAGAAATCGCGCACGCGCCGCAGGTGCTCCTTGCCGTGCCGGATCTGCCCATGTCCGGGAACGATGGTGTCGAAGTCGAGGCGCTCGAGAGCCGAGAGCGCCGCGATCCATTCGCGCGGGTAGCCATGACCGCCAAACGGCAGATCGTCGAGCACATCGCCGGTCACGAGCACCTTCTCGGCCGGCAAGAAAACAATCAGATCGCCACGTGTGTGGGCGCGGAAGTGCAGCAATCGAATCGTGTGTTCGCCGTCTTGCAGAGCGAGTTCTTGCGTCACCGTTCGCGTGGGTTCGGGAAAACGCGGCGTACGTTTCTCGGCCAGCGTGACACCCGCGGCCTCGATCTGCGCCGCCAGCGTCGCCTTGCCCGCGGCGTCGAGCAGGCTGCCGTCGCGCGCCATCCCGTGTTCGAGTCGCTCCTTGGCAGCCACGATCGCCGCCTCCAGCTCATCCACCTCACCGAGGAGCTGTGGGATGGCGCGCGCGCGAATGTCGTCGCCAAGCGACACATGGCCAATGATCTCGAGCGAGTCTCCGAAGGCGTCCGTGTACAGACCGGCGTTCTGCGTGTGGTCCGCATGCCAATGGGTATGCACCAACGTCCGCACCGGCTTGTCGGTGAGCGCGCGGATGCGCGCGATCAGTCCCTGCACGTACGCCGCACTCGCCTGCGCATCGACGACGAGGACGTCCGCCGCGCCCACGATGACGACGGAATTGCAATCGTTGAAGCGCTTATCCGGCGCTTGCAGCGCCGCATGCACCCCGGGGGCGACGTGAACCAGATCGACGTCCAGAGCGCCAGAGGGTGATGCTGCCATCGGCCCCAGCAGACCGACCACCGCGCTGAGGATCATCACTCGCCAGCTTGCGGCGGTGTGCGGCGTGATCGGATGCGCAAAATTCCGCGGCGATCGAGACCGAGCGCTCGCCCTCATCCACGACCCAGCTCTTCCGAGCGTTGGCGCGCAGCGTGCACGGCCTCGACGAAGGTGCGCGTCCAGTGCTCGCCTTCCAAGTGCTTCATGGCGGCGTGCGTGGTGCCATTCGGCGATGTCACCCGTGCCCGCAGCTCGGCGGGATCGGCCGGGTCGTGCGTCAGCAAACGTGAGGCACCTGCGAGCGTTTGATAGGTGAGCGCATATGCCTGTTCCTTGCTGAGCCCCTCGCGGATTGCTGCTTGAATCAGGGCCTCGGCGAGCAGGAACAAGTAAGCTGGACCGGTGCCGCTCACCGCGGTAACTGCATCCATCTGCGGTTCCTCGACGATCACCGTCTTGCCCACGTACCCGAAGATGTTGAGCGCGGTCACCAGATGCGTGTCGGTGGCGTAGCGGCCCTTGGCGACGGCCGTGACACCCATGCCGATGGCGGCCGGTGTGTTGGGCATGGCGCGAATCACCGGACACCCATTCAACGCGGTCTCGAGCCGCGCGATGGGAATCCCCGCCGCGATGCTGATCGCGAGCTTGTCGCGGGTGTATTGCGGCGCCACTTGCGCCAGCGCCGCTTTCATGTCCTGCGGTTTGACCGCGAACAGCACCGTCGGCGCGCTGGCCGCAGCAGCGGCCGAATCGTCCGTGGTTTCGAGACCGAGGCGCTCGTGCAAGGCGCGCCGCCGCGACTCTCTTCGCCCCGAGACCACGATCGCATCGCGCTCCCACCCGGAGGCCACGAGCCCTTCGGCGAGCGCGGCGCCCATGAAACCTCCGCCGATGATCGCGAGTCTGCGCATGGAATTCACTCGACCCAATCGGCGAGGAAGACGTTCGTGTCGGTGCGACCCTTCGAGTTGCGGTTGCTGGCGAACACCAACCGCTTACCATCCGGACTGAACATGGGGAACCCGTCGAAGGTCGGATCGAATGTCACTTGCTCGAGGCCCGAGCCGTCGACGTTCATCATCCACAGGTCGAAGTTCCGGCCCTGGGGATTCGCCATGTTGGAGGCGAAGATGATTCGCTTCCCGTCCGGGAAGAAGAACGGGCAGAAATTGGCAGCGTCATTCTGCGTCAACTGGCGCGCAGCGCTGCCATCGGCGTTGGCGGTGAAAATCTCCAGCGCCCCCGGGCGAATGGTGTGGTCGTGCAGCAGCGCGGTATACGCCGCCTTGTCCTCGGCGCTGCGTGGTCTCGATGCGCGCCAGACGATCTTCTTGCTGTCGGGCGAGAAGAACGCGCCGCCATCGTAGCCCAGCTCGGTGGTGAGCCGGCGGACGTCGGTGCCGTCGAGCCGCATGGTGTAGAGGTCGAGATCGCCGTCGCGCTCGGAGGTGAAGATGACACGGCTGCCATCGGGGGCAATCGTCGCTTCGGCGTCGTAGCCCTCGGTCGTGGTGAGACGCAAGAGATTGGTCCCGTCAGGATCGGCAGCGTACAAATCATACGTCGGGTACAGCTTCCACACGTAACCCTTGGAGAAGTCCGGGGCTGGCGGGCAGTCGGGGCTCGCGGCATGGGTCGATGCATACAGGATGCGCTTGCCGTTCGGGAAGAAATAGGCGCACGTCGTGCGTCCTTTGCCCGTGGACACCATGCGCGTGTTCGAACCCTCCGGGTTCATGACGAAGATCTGATCGCACCCGAGGCTGTCGCGGGTCGATTGCAGGATGAGCTGCTTGCCATCGTGTGACCAGTAGGCCTCGGCATTCTCGCCGCCGAAAGTGAGTTGGCGAACGTTACGAAGATGCGTTTCCTTGCGGTCAGGCGGGTCCTCTGCCCCGGCGCCGCTGGCGCACGCGTTCCACAGCGCCATCGCCGCCAACACGGCTGGCCCGCGGCGCCGCAGAAAATGTGAATCGCGGCCTTGCTGGTTCACGAACGACTCCTTGAAATCGATGAATGTGCGGTCCGATCTCGCCGGCATTTCGAGGAGCGAGTAAACGGCACGAATCTGGGGCCGTCAAGGGACACCCCCCATGTGCGAGAATGCCCGGCGGTGGCGAAGCCGCCCGCCAATCGTGTCGACGCCCGCTCGGTCGGGTGGCGGCGCAGGCGCGGGGGCCCCGGAACGTCACGGTGGGAGATGAGAATGCAGGCTCGAATTGGCGTCCTGCTCACCAACGTCGGAACGCCGGACGCACCCACGGCCGCGGCGGTCCGACGTTATCTGCGGCAGTTCCTTTCCGACCGGCGTGTCGTCGACCTGCCACGCGCCATTTGGCTTCCCATCCTGTATCTGATCATTTTGCCATTGCGACCGCGGCGCTCGGCGCACGCGTATGCCAGCATCTGGACCAACGAGGGGTCGCCGCTCCTCTGCATCATGCAGGATCTCGCCACCGCGCTCGCCGGCGCGCTGCGCCTCCAGGTCACCAACCCGGTCGAAGTCGCCATCGGCATGGGGTACGGCAATCCGAGCATGGCGCGCGCACTCGAACAGTTGCGTGCAGCCGGCTGCCAGCACCTGATCGTGCTGCCGCTGTTTCCACAGTACTCGTCCCCGACCACGGGCTCCGCGTTCGACGCCGTGACGCGAGCGCTCGCGGGTTGGCGGCGTGTGCCGGAAATGCGCACGATCTTTGGCTACCACGATCAGGGTCGATACATCGAGGCTCTCGCGCGCAGCGTGCGTGAGTTCTGGGAGCAGCACGGCGCTTCCGATCGCCTGCTCGTCTCGTTCCATGGCTTACCCAAACGCTACGACGCGGCCGGCGACCCCTACCGCGGCCAGTGCGAGCAGACTGCGGCGCGTCTCGCCACGGCTCTGGGCCTCGATGCGCACCGCTTTGCGCTCGCATATCAGTCGCGCTTCGGGCGCGAGGAATGGCTGCAACCGTATACCGATCCGACACTCCAAGAGTGGGCGCGCAAGGGGGTCGCGAGCGTCGACGTCATTTGCCCGGGCTTCGCCGTCGATTGTCTCGAGACGCTCGAAGAGATCGCCATTCGCAGCCGACAGGGCTTCTTGCAGTCCGGTGGCCAGCGCTTGCGCTACATCCCGGCGCTCAACGATCGCTCCGATCACGTCACCGCTCTGGTGGAGATCGTCATGCAGCACTTGCAGGGATGGGCGGGGTAATCCGCCGGTCGGATGCTATAATGATGAAGCCCGTTCCGCCGAGGGTGCATGCCGTTGTCACGCCGAGCCAATCTCCTCACTCGACTCCGGATGCTGTGCATTGCGGGGAGTCTCCTCGGCGTGTCTTGGAGTCCCGGAACAAGCGCTGCGCGCGCAGAGGACAGCGAGCCCAAACCTGGCCTCGTCCTCCGCGCCTGGGTTTTCTTCCGTGACAAGGGTCCACAGAGCACGGCCAAGCCATCGGTGGCGCAGACGCTCGTTTCCGAGCGATCGCTCCGGCGCCGGCTCAAGGTGCGCGAGCCACAACAGGTGATCGATGGCGGCGATCTGCGGCTCGAGCCATCTTATGTGGCGGCGGTTGCTGCACGGGTGCAGCGGCTGCGGCAGCTCTCGAAGTGGCTCAATGCGGTGAGCGTCGACGCCACACCGGCGCAACTGGCGGCGTTGCGCGCGCTGCCGTGCGTGCGTGGCATTCAACCTTTGGCGCGACGAGCCCCGGATCCCTCGTCCGCATCCAAGGCCGCGACGCCATCCGCCGCGGATATGCGGCGGCAGGCCGACTCCGGTTTACTGGATACGCCACCGTCACCGTTTCCGTATGGCCCATCGTTCAACCAGCTGAACCAAATCGGCGTCGTCGACCTGCATCGCATGGGGCTGACCGGAAGCGGCGTCCTCATCGCCCACTTCGACAATGGCTATCGTCAGCTGTCGCACGAATCCATGGCGAACCTGCGTATCCATGCCACCTGGGACTTCGTCCTCGATGAAGAAAATCCCGACCCCGCTCCCTGCCCTGCGGGGCAGGTGTGCTCGTCGCATGGGTTGGAAACACTGTCGATTCTGGCTGGATACAAACCCGGGAAGCTCATCGGACCCGCCTTCGAAGCCGACTTCCTCCTGGCACGCACCGAGAACGACGCCGTCGAATCTCCGCTCGAGGAGGACCTGTGGGTCGCGGCAGTGGAATGGGCGGATAGCATTGGCGCTGACGTCGTGAGCTCGTCCGTCGGTTACCGCACTTTCGACGATCCTCGATTCGATCACGGCTGGGAAGACATGGATGGCAACACGACTGTCATCACCCGTGCCGCCGACATGGCCGTGGCGCGTGGAATCGTCGTGGTGAATGCAGCCGGCAACGAGGGAATCTTCACCGCACCCAATACTCTCTTCGCACCGGCCGACGGCGATTCCGTCATCGGCGTCGGCGCCGTCGATCGGAACGGCGTCTACTCCATCCTCAGCTCCTACGGGCCGACCGCCGATGGACGCACCAAACCGGACGTTCTCGCCGAAGGCATCGGCACCATCATGGCGCAAGCGGACAACCCCATGGTCTACGGCGCGGGTGGCGGCACGTCGGCTGCATGTCCACTGGTCGCCGGAGTGGCGGCACTGCTGATCTCCGCCTTCCCCGACGCAACACCGCTGCAGATCCGCGATGCCTTGCGTTCCACCGCGAGCCGCGCCGCGGCACCCGATCGTTACCAAGGGTGGGGCATCGTCGATGCGTTCGCGGCATACCGTGCGCTCCGCGACTTGGGTCCCGAGCCACCGCCGTTCGGTGGCCGAACCGCTCGCATCGTGCCCAACCCCTATCCCCTTGTGCCCTCGACACCGATTCGCATCGAGCTGCCCGCACCGGCGCACGTGACCCTGCATCTCTTCGACGTTCGCGGCCGGCTCGTGCGCGCGTTGCTTTCCGAACCGTTGCAGGCCACCAGTTACTCGATCGAGTGGAACGGCCTGGACGATGGCGGCCACGGCGTGCCGTCGGGCGCCTACTATCTGCGTTTGCAGGCTGCCTTCCTCGACCAGCCCGGCCATGTCGAACGCGAAACGCGCAAGCTCATCGTGTTGAAATGAAGAACGCCGGCCGGCACACCCCGCTCTGACCTCCCGGTACTCGAGATCCTGTGATAGATTCCGACTGCACGCGCGGGTGAACCGGCCTCTGGCCGCGAACGATGCACGCGCGTTGGCGCAATGGGATGGTTGCCGTGGACGACACTACCGGCCCGCGCAGTCGCGAGCTCATGAACCGCGCGCTCCACTGGATTCCAGGAGGCGTGAATTCTCCCGTGCGCGCCTTCCGCGCCGTCGGTGGTGAAGCGATCTTCGCCGCTCGAGGCGAAGGCTCTACCATCTGGGACGAAGACGGGCGGCGCTACATCGACTACATCGGCTCCTGGGGACCTCTCCTCTTCGGTCACGCGCACCCGCGCATCGTCGAAGCCGTGCGGTCCGCCTCTGCGCGCGGCACCAGCTTCGGCATACCCACCGCAGCCGAGATCGAGATCGCCGAACGCATCTGCGCCATGGTCCCCGGCGTCGACATGGTCCGGTTGGTGAACTCCGGCACCGAGGCCACGATGTCCGCCATTCGCCTGGCCCGCGCCTACACCGGCCGTTCCAAGATCGTGAAGTTCGCCGGTTGCTATCACGGTCACGCCGATTCCTTCCTCATCAAGGCCGGGTCCGGCGTGGTGACGCTCGGGCTCCCCGACAGCCCCGGTGTGCCGACCGGAGTGGCCGCGGATACGCTGGTCGCCGAATTCAACGACGCCGATCTCGTCGCCGAGTACTTCGACGCCAACCATGGCGCCATCGCCGCGGTCATCGTCGAGCCCGTCGTCGGCAACATGGGTGTCGTGCTGCCGAGACGGCTTTTCTTGCAGAAACTGCGCGAGCTGTGCGACGCCAACGAGGCTTTGCTTCTTTTCGACGAGGTGATGACCGGGTTCCGTCTCGCAGCCGGAGGAGCGCAGGAGCGGCTCGGCATTCGCGCCGATCTCGTCACCTTCGGCAAGATCATCGGCGGCGGGTTGCCGATCGGTGCTTACGGCGGGCGGCGCGAGCTCATGGAGATGATCGCCCCCAGCGGCCCGGTCTACCAAGCCGGCACGCTGTCGGGGAATCCGGTCGCTGTCGCCGCCGGCCTGGCCATGCTCGAGCTCATTGCGGCGACCCCGGATCTCTACACGCGTCTCGAGGCGCGGACGCAGCGGCTCGTGACCGGCATCGAAGCGCACCTGCAACGCCTCGGATTCCACGCTTGCGTGCAGCACATCGGGTCGATGTGGACGTTGTTCTTCCACGCCGGGCCCGTGCGCAGCTGGGTCGAGGCCGCGCGCTGCGACACCAAGCTGTTCGCCCGCTTTCACCAAGCCTTGTTGCGCCGCGGCGTCTTGCTCGCGCCTTCGCAGTTCGAAGCGTGTTTCTTGAGTGCCGCCCACGATGAGCCCGTGGTCGACGAGACTGTGCGCGCCATCGGCGCTGCCCTCGAGGAGATCCACGCATGAGCACCCAACCGGAGCGCGAGGTCCCGTTCCTGCGCGCGTGCGGCCGACTCCCGACGTCACACCGGCCCGTGTGGTTCATGCGCCAGGCCGGGCGCTACATGCCGGAGTACCGCGCCATCCGGGAGCGCCACGGCTTCCTCGACATGTGCAAGAACCCGGATCTCGCGGTCGAGGTGACGTTGCAGCCCGTGCGCGCTCTCGGCGTCGATGCGGCGATTCTGTTCAGCGACATCTTGGTCCCCGTCGAAGGCATGGGCGTGCACATCGAATTCGCTCCGGGTCCGCTGATCCCCGACCCCGTGCGTACGCGCGCTCAGGTCGAGTCCTTGCGCATTCCCGATCCGCAGGCCTCGGTGCCCTACGTCCTCGAAGCCCTGCGCCGCTTGCGCAGCGAGCTCGCGCCCGAGACGGCGCTCATCGGCTTTTGTGGCGCGCCGTGGACGCTCGCCAACTATCTCGTCGAGGGCGGTGGTGCCAAAGAGTTCACGCGCATGAAGCGCCTCCTGTACGAGGATCCGGTGACGGGAGAGCGATTGCTGCAAAAGCTCGCGGCGACCAACGCGGCGTACCTCGTGGCGCAGATCGAAGCCGGCGCCCAGGCCGTGCAGATCTTCGACACCTGGGCGGGTCTGCTCGACCCGGATGATTTCGCGCGCTGGGCGTTGCCGCACGTGCAACAGATGATCGCCGACGTCCACAGCGCCACTGCGGGTGCAGCGCCCATCATCTATTTCGCCCGCGACGCTTGGGGCGCGGCCGATCACTTGCGCCTCTGCGGCGCCGACGTGCTGAGCCTCGATTGGCGCGTGCCTCTCGATCTGGCTCGCCGCACCCTCGGCCCCGACTTCGCCGTCCAAGGCAACCTCGATCCGGCGACGCTGTTCGCGCCGTGGCCGGCGCTGCGCGAGCGCGCCGACCGCGTGCTCGAGCGTGCCGGGAATGCTCCCGGACACATCTTCAATCTCGGTCATGGGATTCTTCCCGAAACACCCGTGGACAATGTGCGCCGCCTGGTCGAGCACGTGCACTCGTGGCGCCCGCGCGAGGAATGAGACCTTCGCCACGGCCTCGGTTCACCGTCGCTGCTCCACCTCATCTCACGCGCGACGCCGGTGATCCTCCGCTTGGGGTAAACTGGCCCGATGCGCTTGCGGCTCGCCACGTTCGTCTCCTTGTTGTCCGGCTTCGTCGCTCTCGGGTACGAGATCCTGTGGGCGCGGCGGCTCGCGGATATCATCGGCGCCACGGCACTCGCTTCCAGTCTCGTCGTCGGCGTGTTTTTCCTCGCACTCGCAGCCGGCGCCGTGTGGATCGGCCCGCGCGTGTCACGCCATGCTTCGCCATGGCGTCTCTATGGTTTGCTGGAGCTCGGCATCTTGCTCGCGATCCTTCCGTCTTTTTTCGGTGAGCACATCTCGGGGTTCTTGGCACAAGCCTTCGGCCCGGTGCTCCTGCATCCGCGCGCCGGAATTGCCGTGAAAGCTCTGCTCGCGGTCGTCTTCGTCGGCCCTCCCTCGTTCTTCATGGGGGGCACGCTGCCGGCGCTCGGGCAAGCTGCCGTCGTCGCGGGCCGGCTCGGGCGCGAAGGCAACGCGATCTATGGTGTCAACACGTTGGGAGGCGCGGCGGGAATCCTCGTCACCACCTTTGCCTTCATCCCGGCACTCGGCTTACGGGGTGCATTCCTGGCCCTCATGGCATTCAGTCTCGTGTTGGCCGTGCTCGGGCTTCGCATTGGAAGGAAACCGCGGATCGCGCACGGCGTTGCAGCCGCCACTGCAGCGCAGCCAGCGGCAGGTCGTACCGCCTCCCCGCGCGGGCGCGGGGAAAAGAAGCCGCTCGACCCTGGAAACGAGTGCACCGCATCTTGGACACCGGGGGTCGGTGCTTGGAGTTGGATCGCACTGCTGTCTGGTTTCATCGTTCTGGGATACGAGATCCTCGCTCTGCATCTCTTCAGCCAAGTGCTGCACAACTCGAGCTACACGTTCGCGAGCGTCTTGGTCGTCGTCATCGCGGCCCTGTCCGTGGGCGCCCTCGTGACGCAGCGCTCCGTCATCGATGAACGCCGTGCTTGGCAGCAACTGGCGCTGGTCCTGCTGCTTGCTGCTTGCAGTACGGCGATCCTGTCGCGCTTTTTCGTCATGAGCACCGGGGGCATGACTCCCTTCGGCGGTGGCGCCGGCGGTTTCTGGATCTACATTGCGCGCGTGCTCGGCAGCGCCGCCCTCGTCCTCGGCCCGCCCTTCGTGCTCGCGGGCTGGGTGTTCCCCCTCGTGCTCGCAGGCGCCGGTGCGGCACAGCTTCGCGCCATTGGTCCTTCGACCGCGCGCGCTGCGTCCCGGCCTTCGGTGCACGAGGCTGCCGATTCGATCGGCACGACATGGGGACGGCTTCTGGGCATGAATGCAGCCGGTGCGCTTCTCGGTCTCCTCTGCGCCAATCACTTGGCAATGCCGGGACTTGGACTCTGGGGATCGCTCGCAGCGTGGTGTTTGTTGATTCTCGCGGCGGGCGTCGTCACGACCGCGCGATTGCCCGACCGGCGACCGCGATTGTTCCTGTTCGGTTTGGCCGGAGCTGCGGTCGTCTTGTTGACTCTTGCCGCACCGTGGTCGCTCCCCGCAGCGCACCTGGATCCCGGCGAGCGCATCGTCGCTTGGCGATCCGGTTCCGCCGGTGTTTCCGCCGTGATCGAACAAGCGCACGATCGGCGCATCAAGTGGAACAACACGTATTCGCTCGGAGGCAGCGCCAACGCCGCGCAGCAGGCACGGATGGGGTATCTGCCACTCCTTTTGCATCCGCAACCGCGGCGAGTTGCCTTCATCGGTGCGGCCACCGGCATCACGGCGAGCGCGGCGCTGCGCGACCCGCGCCTCGAATCGCTGACCGCCATCGAGCTCTCGGCCCAGACCATGCAGCTCGCCTGTGAGCACTTTCGCGACTGGAACGTCGATTTGTGCAGTCACCCGCGAGCGCGCACCGTCGTCGAAGATGGCCGGATGTACTTTCGCGCCACGCGCGAGCAGTTCGATGTCGTGGTAGCCGATCTCTTCGTGCCCTGGCGATCCGGAGTCGCGAATCTGTACGCGCGAGAGCACTTCGAGGCGGTCGCGGCACACCTGCGGCCCGGTGGGATCTTCGCGCAGTGGCTGCCGCTCTTCCAGCTCGACGCACGAGGTTTCTGGGGAATCGCGACCACTTTCTGCACTGTGTTCCCAAACGCCTGGCTGGCCATCGCCGACTTCCAACCCGCCAACCCGGGTGTCGCTCTCATCGGCTGGCAAACATCAGCACCGCGCGGCACCGGGGACACCGCGATTGTAGAATCATCGTCGGCCGGGGGCTCGCAGCTCGGACCAGATGCGAACATCTTGGCGCAACGCTGCCGCGAGCTCGGAGCCGTTCCCGAGTTGCGCGAACCGCTCTTGCGCGATCCGTCCGGCGTGGCGTTGTTTCTCGTCGGCCCCGTGCGCCCGGCGTTGCCCCCCAACATCCCGATCATGACTCTCGACCGGCCGTGGCTGGCAGATCACGCGCCGCGAGTGCAGCGTCAACAACCGCCGCGTTTCTTCGTCGGTTCCGAGCTCGTCGCGGCGTTGCAACACGTCGCGCGTCAGACTCCCGCCGGGCCGTTGCGCTCGCACGTGCTACTCGGGCAGCAGATCTACGCTTTCTGCGACGTCTTCGAACGCGAGGGATTGCAGCGTGCCATGGGCTGGTACGACGCCAACGTCACCGCCGCGCTGCCGCGTGCCTTCGCGGTGCCCAACGCCTCGACGATGAGCTGGCCCTTTTCGGAACAGCCGGGGATGTTCCTGATCCGGCGCGCCTTCGCCCAGGCGAAAGCAACGACTGCAGCCCCCGCGCACACTCCTTGAACGCGTCCCCATGCGTGAGTCCGGTGCCTTTCGAGCCAGGCACTCATTCATGACACACGCGCCAAAACGGGGGTCACGGCCTTAGAGATCCTGGCGTTCCATTTCGTCCGCGACGTGGAAGCCTTGGGACTCGATGGTGTGGCGGGCGTCGCTTTGGGGGTCGAGCACCGGGTTGGTGTGGTTGAGATGAATGAAGCGGATCTTGTCGCGCTCCGGGCCAGGAAGTGCGGCGAATCGTTCCATGCTTCTCGTGATGAAGGGGTGCGGGAACCCGCTCATGTCGCGACCGGGGATCTCGCCATCGCTGTAGAACGTCGCGTCGAGGTAGGCGACGTCGACGCCCCGGATGAGGTCCTCGATGCGAACTCCCATCGCGTCCAGGTCTTCCCAGCGATCGATGTCGGGCAGAAAAAGGATCGCTCGTCGCGGCCCCTGGATGCGGAAGCCCACGACTTCGGAGTATTCCTGTCGATGTGGCACACGAAACGGCGCGACACGGATGTCCGCCGTCAACTCCACGGCCTCACTTTCTTGTAGCGCGCGCAGCTCGATGTTGCCCCTCTGGGTGAGCATCTCCCACGGCCCGTTCGTGCGCAGAAACTCCAGCATCCGCGGCATGGCATAGACCGGGACCGCGCGCGCTCCCATGACCTCGTGCCCCAGATGCAGCAGCCCGGCGTAATGTCCAACATGCGCGTGGGTGAGGAAGATGCCATCGAGGCCCGGCTTCGCCGTCACTGCCGCCAGCGTATCCAACGCTTGCAGCTGCTGCGGGAAATCCGGCGTCGCTTCGATCATCCAACGTCGGGAAGATTCCGGATCCACGATCGCGAGACAGACGACACGCCGTCGCGCCAACGGTTCCTTCCAGCCTGGATGCTCCCGGCTTCCCGCTTGCGGAACTCCACCATCCTGTGCGATGCCGAGGACCACCACGTAGGGTGTTCGTCCGAGCGCGTCCATCTTCGCCCCACGCTGCGCCGCCGCTGCAGCAGAGCATGGCGCCGCCACACTCACAGCGAGTGTCATCACGACGAGCGCCGCGAATCCGTTATGCGTTGAAGTCACGGGGATGGCAGCGACCTTGCGACGCGGAACCCGACGAAGGTCGCATCGTAGTGGTACGCAGCCCAGCGACGTTTGGAACAACCCTCTTCGATCGAGAAGGCGTTCCACTCCGGGATGTAAGATCCAAACCAGCTGTCGCCCCGCAGCACCTTGAAGTCATCCACGCTCGGATAGAACTCGGTCGGCCCCGTTGGATCCACGTCGGGAGAAGCACCGTAGTAACCGGCCCCGAACCAATCGTGGCACCATTCGGCCACGTTGCCCATCAGATCGTCGTGTCCGTACGGGCCGCGGCCGCGCAGGAAGCTGCCGACGGGGAGTGTGCCGCCGAAGATCAACTGGTCGAGAGGCCTGGTTGCCAGAAATGGAGCCGCCACGTTGGCTCGCAGCGAGCCGTACACCGATCTCGTGGGAATGGAGTCGGCAAGCTCGTCGTTGATCGGGAAATAGAGATCTTCATCGCCCCACGGATAGTCGCGTTCGGGATTGTCGTTCGCCCCTGCAGGCAGCATCAGCCCACCGCGCGCCGCCTTCTCCCACTCGGCCTCGGTCGGCAGCCGGTAGCCGTTGCGGCTGAAATCGCCGGTCACGAGATAGAGATGTAGAGGATCGGAAGGAGTGATGGAGTAGCACGGCTCGAGGCCCTCCATTTCGCTCAGCCAATTGCAGACAGCGGCCATCCCATACCATCGAACGCCTGTCATCGGATGGAATTCTCGTCCGGGAACGACGGACACGCCCGAGCCGTTCCAGGACAGATCCGTCTTGGAGAAATCCAGGATGATTTGCAACTGGCCTGCGGGGACCGGCGTCCATACCAGGTAGCGCGGGGTGGGCGCGGCTTCGACACGCCCGAGCCCAGCTGCCCAATCGATCGCGCGCGCGAAGGTCGCGTTCGTCATCTCGGTACGCGCGAGCGCGAACTCCGAGACATGGATTTGCCGTTGTGGCTGCTGAAACGAGAACGCGCTTTGGGTATCGCCGCGCAGGAACTGTCCTTCGGCGACCGGGATCATCTCCAAAGAGCCGTCGCTCGAACCACCCCGAACGTCGACCCGGCGCGACAGCAGGCGTTCCTGGCCGTTGCGCTGGATGCGGACGCGAACCTCCTGCTCGCCGAGAGCGAAAAACTGCAGATCGAGCTCCGTACGACCTAAATCATCGAACAGGTACGTGTATTCTTCGAGCCAACCCCAGCTGATGACGGCAGACGCAAGCTCGCCACGGGCATCTCCTCCCGCCACGCGAATCCTCGCGGTGACCAGGTCGGAAATGAGAACGGACGTGGACGATACCTCGAGCGAGAGATCGAGCATCTCCAGCGAAGGGGGTTCCGGCGGGATGAGCGGTTCGTCGTCGCCACAGCCCGAGAGGGCCGTGGCAGTGACGATGCTCAGGACGAGAAGACCGACGTGCTGGCGCAGCTCGAGGTTCATGCATCCACCCGCGCTCGACGCTCTCACCGCGCGCGGAGGCAACGCTGGTACTCAATCCGCGGCGGACCAACTCTAGATTACCATGCGCGTCCTGCATCACCCATTCCAGTCACGGCGAGCGATCCTCTCGCGGGCCTCGGCTCGCCCGAAGGGGCGATCGACTAATCTCGCCCCTTTCGGTCCTTCGAGCGCGACTCGAAGGCAGCCTTGACGCGCTCCGCCGGTGGGTTGCTCGGCCGCGACCGGCTCGCCTCGACCTGGCTCGATCGGGCAGGCTCCGCGCGTCCGCGGTCGACCTGACGCGAAGGCTGTGTCACCTGCACCTCGCGCGCCGGGCGCGAGGGTTGCGACTCCCGCACCTCGGGTGCACGGCGCGATTCTGCACGCGGTTGCCGCGGTTCCAACGACACACGGCGCGGCTCGACCGTGGCCTGCGATCGTGCATGCGCTACGGGCTCCGCGTTGCGCGAGCTTGCGGCTTGTTGCGGTTGCACCACGTCCAGCGCCCTTTCCGCCGGAGACTGCGCCGCCGGACGTGCAGGAGCCGCGGCCCGGGTGGCGGCCGGCCGCTGCACATCGCTCGACTTCACCCGGCTCGTGTCGAACCTCTGCGCGAAGGTGCGCTGACGATTCTCCCGAGTCTCGCGTGCGACCTCCAAGTTTCGCGCTGGCATGGACACCGCCCCGCGCAATTCCGCCGCCGGTGCCGGAGCATCCTCGCGCCGCCGCACGGTGGATTGTTCAGTACGCTTGGCTTCCCGCCGGTCCCGGAACCCGTATGCCGCTGACCCGGAGTCGTGGCGCTTGCGCTCGTGCCGCTCGCGGTATTCCCAGTCGCGCCGATAGCAATGATCGGGGGCGTCGCGATAATAGACGTCGTAATCGTACAACGTCACTCCCACGTACCAGCCGGAGAAGCGCTGGTAGTGGTGGTAGTAGAAATCCCCGTAATGGACCCGACCCCAATACGGCGCCCAGAAGCTATCGTCGAAGCCGTAACCGACGCGATAGAATCCATGGTCCCACGCCTCCGTATAGAACGGGCTCCAGCCGATGATAGCGCCGCGTTGATTGTGGAACACCGATGCGACGTACGGCCGCCATTGCAACGGATAGAGCGGGCGCCACACGTAACCGTACTGATCGTGATGACGCCAGTACCCGTAGTGTTCGGTGATGAATCCCCAGGGATCGGAGGACACCCAGACGAGGCCCTCGGCCGGATCCTCGTAGAGGTAGCCGCGCGCGTACGGCGCCCAGTTGCCTTCGTAGCGAAACGCGTGCGGCGCCCAATACTCCGCCCCATCGATCACCACGAGGTATCCGAACTCGGCCAGCTCCGGAAAGTCGACGAAGATCACGTCGCCGTGGTCCGCCATCGCGGACCGGGGGGCCGAGCTCAACGATGCAACCAGGAGCGTTGCGAGGACGAGTGGACGCATGGCTCTCTTCCTTTCTCACCGGGGCCGGTCAGCCCGGCCTGCTCTGGCGTTGTCCGCTGGACCGCGGGAGTGTTCGTTTCGACACGGGGTCTCTGCTTGGCGTGCTCCTCGGCGGCGCTGTATCCTCCGCGAGCTGGAGGCTGTCCCCACCGAGAGACCCCGTTGAGATCGTCGAAGCGGTCTGGACTCTCGCTACAACCAAGCGTATGCAGGCCCCGATCCGTTCCCAACTGGAAAAGCAATCGGCCAGCGCGAAAAAAGGGTGCCCCGAGGCGAAAGAAGGCGCGGGATGACCAAAAAGGCCGAAAGGGAGATCCGTGGCGCTCCATCTAGCCAAGTCATCGACTTGCTGCTGCACCTGCTCGGCGTCTTGCGCATCACCGACGATCAGGAGATCGCCGATCTGGTCGGCGTCTCCCGCGAGCAGGTCAAGAACTGGAAGAAGGGGCTCGGCGAGAACCTCAAGCTCGTGACGCTCGAAGGGGTGAAACGCGCCTTGGCGGCGCATCTGGGTTCCATTTTGGCGCAGACGCACTCCGTCGACCCGAATTCGACGTCGGTCAGGCTGGAGGTGGAAGAAGGGGCGGGGCCTTCGGAGCTACTGCGTCAGTTCGGTGACAAGTACCATCACGATTCCTACCTTGGGCACCGGTTCCTCTACTACGACCCGCACTGCGCGCTCGCCTGGGAGAATCTGATCAAGCGCGGCTACGGCCAGGAAGAATGGCTGCATGGCGTCGAGCGCTGCGCCGAAAAATGGTTGGGGTCCCTGCGCGAGGGCCAAGGGGTCGAGGTCATAAGCCTGGGTCCGGGAGAAGGCGAGAAGGAATCTCGCATCCTGCGCAAGGTCGTGCAGCGCGAACAGCAGTTGCACCGCCCCTTCGCCTGGCTCACCTACATGCCGGTGGATCTCTCCATGCCCTTGCTCCTCAAAGCGGCGAAGCGGGCGTTGTCGGAACCGAACCTGTGGGTGGCTCGCGGTGCCGGAATGCGGCAGATGATCCCCGTGTGCGCCGATTTCGAGTACGGGAAGCTCGACTTCGTGTCGCGCTTGGCCGGGGATCAACGGACCGATGGGTGCCGCATCGTTCTCGTTCTTGGCAACATCCTCGGCAACGTGCGCGACGAGGAATCCTTCATTCGGCACACACTCCACCGCCTCACACGCCCCGGCGACTTAGTCTGGATCGAAGTCGCCCGCAAGCTCGATCCCATCGAAAGCGACCCCGTCTACCCGATGACGGTGTCGAAAGGCGAGCGCACGGCGGAAGAATCCACCCGCGCAACGCTCCTCGAGATGCCGTATCGCGTGTGGGAAGTCTCGCAGGGACGGCTGCCGCGCGAAGTGAACTTGCGCGTGACCTTGCAGCGCTATGATGGTGGGGACGACAGCTGCAAGGTTCCGGGCAGTGTGAACTTTTGTCACGACCTGGTCATCCAGGAAGAGAAAATGCAGCAGCGGATTCGCACCATGCTCTTCACCCGGCGCTACAGCGACGACGCCCTGACTGCCTTGTTCGAGAAGCTGGACCTCGTCCCCGAGGACTTGGTGCACGTCAGGGATTCGAAGGGTCGCCCCCTCATCGGACATCACCTCTTACGGCGTCTTTGACGGGACTGGCGGCCGGCGCACAGAAGCCGGGGGCGCAGACTCTGCCTGAATGTGTCAGAAAGACGACACCCATCCGGCAGCGTCTCACTGGCGTCGGTATCGATATAAATTGCTGTAATAAATAATCTTATGCTGTTTTGTGACGCCGACTCCGTATTCCTCGCGATGTCGGCAGTTCGCCCAGTCCTTACACCCGACATTTTCTGGCATCCATGGAGACTTGGGAGCTCGCCTCGCAGAGCCGCCCGCAGAGGGCCCTGAGAGCCACTCGCGGGTGGACCCTGAGGTGGACAGAGGGCGCCCCCCGATCAGGTGTTGGAACTCTTTACAAATAACCTGATGCGTTTTTGTTAAACAGCACAAAAACATGCAGTTACAAGACGGCACCGTCATTGCTGCGTGGAGAACAAGGGTTACCATGTCCTGATCTTGCTCGGAGGGAAATCATGAAAAGACTATCGGAGGGAAATCATGAAAAGACTAATCGTCACTCTCGTCCTCCTGGGAACGTTCGGCGGTTCGGCGTACGCCTTGCCGTCACTGCAGTTGGGTCCAGGTGTCGGTTCGTGGTCGTATAACGTGGGAAGCCAGACCTGGTTCACCAACACGAATCCGTTCAGCCTATTCGCCTATGCGAACGCGTCACCCGGCAACGGTGATTTCGCGTGGGAGGCGGCTGGCGCCGCGACGCGGAACGCCTATCTCGTGGTCTCGGCAGTGCCCATGATCAACTTCGATGGTTTCGATGTCAGCGTCGAAAACGATGGCGGCGCATTGTCCCTGTTTACTTCGGGGTTCGGCAATCCACCGATCCAGGACAACAATTCTCTCGCGCCGCACGGAATCTTCGACACCTATTTCGAGATCTATGAGTTCCAGTTCGACGGCTCTGTGCAGACCATTTTCAATACCCAGCCTCCTGGCGGCGATCCTGGCGATGGCTACGCCGAGGCGTTCGACTTCACCATCAATTCCCTGGACGCGTCAGTGACCGGGATCCATATGGATCTGTTCGTCACCAGAGGCGATGGCACGTTCGATCCCACGGCCACCGGCACGGACAAGGATCTCGTCAACGCCTTCGCACCGTTCTCGCACGACGCAGAACACGCCGTCCCCGAACCCACGACTCTCGTCCTCTTGGGCGTGGGCATGGCGAGCGCCGGCCTGGCGCGCAAACGCCGTCGTAGGTCGTAACCCCTTCCCTCATCGAGCAAGAAACCAGGGGCCCCGTGCAGACGGGGCCTCTGGCTTTTTTGGGCCAGAGCCCGCACCCGCACCCCTCACGGGGTGGTCGTCGGCAAGCCGGGTCCGTATATTCCATCTGAGAGTTGCTCCAGTGTGCTCACCCGGATCGCAAAGAAGCCGTGACATCCATGAGACCCTCGCAGGCGCATCCTCCAGAGCCCGAGCTGACAGCGGAGCTGATCCGCAGGTTCGATCGGCCAGGGCCGCGCTACACGTCCTATCCCACAGCGGTGGAGTTTCATGCCGGCGTAGGCGAAGCCGATTACCAGGGCAAGCTCGCCGAGGCGGACACGCACGCGAACGAACCGCTGTCGCTGTATTTTCACCTGCCCTTCTGTCACGAGCGTTGCACCTTCTGCGGCTGCCACGTAGTCATCACCAAGAAACGCGAGCGCGCACTCGAGTACCTGGGATACCTCCAGCGCGAGATCGACCTCGTGAGCAAGCATCTGCCGCACCGGCGCCAGGTGGCGCAGTACCACTGGGGCGGGGGCACACCCACCTATTACTCACCGGCGGAAATGCGCCAGTTGCATCAAACCGTCCTCGACCGCTTCGAGATCCTTCCCGAGGCCGAGGTCGCCATCGAGGTCGATCCACGCGTCACCACGCAGGAGCATATCGATGTCTTGCGCGAGTTCGGTTTCAACCGGCTCAGCATGGGGGTGCAGGACTTCACCCCCGAGGTGCAAGCCATCATCAGCCGCTATCAGGACGAGCCCGGCACGCGCGAGCTCTTCGACTACAGTCGCCGCCAGGGCTTCGACAGCATCAACGTCGATCTCATCTATGGTTTGCCGCTGCAGACCTGCGTCACGTTCGAGCGCACGCTCGACTCGGTCCTCGGCATGCGTCCCGAGCGCGTGGCGATGTACAGCTTCGCCTTCGTACCATGGAAATCCGGCAACCAGAACGTCATGACCGAAGACATGCTGCCGCCGCCGGAGCTGAAGGTGGAGCTCTACCTCCTCGGCGTGCGCAAGTTCACGGATGCCGGCTACGTGCAGATCGGCATGGATCACTTCGCGTTGCCCAGCGACGAGATGGCCCGCGCCTTGCAGAACCGGGTGCTGCACCGCAACTTCATGGGCTACACGGTCAAGCCCGCGACCGATGCCATCGCTTTCGGTGTTTCCGGCATCGGCGACCTTCAGGGCGCCTACATCCAGAACCACAAGAACCAAGATTCCTATTACGATTCGTTGCGCGCCGATCGCCTGCCGGTGCTGCGTGGCGTGCTGCTGTCGTCGGACGACGCCATTCGCCGGCACGTGATCACTCAGATCATGTGCAACTTCCATCTCGATCTCCAGGACGTCGAGCGGCGCTTCGGACTCGACTTCGGCACCTATTTCGCCGCCGAACTCGAAGGCCTGCGCGCACATGAGCAGAGCGGCTTTCTGCATCTCGATGTTGCAACGATCGCCGTCACCCGCGTGGGTCGGGTCTTCATCCGCAACATCGCCATGACGTTCGATCGGTACTTGAAGGATAAGGACACCGAGAAGACGTTTTCCCGCACGATCTGATCGCGCCGCCACGAGCCCCAGGGCATTGGCGCCGCACCTCGGCAGGTGGTTCGCATGGCCACGCTCCGGACTCGAGTTGCCGTAGTGGGCGGCGGCATTTCCGGCTTGGCCTTGGGGTTTCACCTCCAACGGCTGGGGATCGACGTCCAGGTGTTCGAGACCCATGGGCGTGCGGGCGGCAACATTCGGAGCGAGCGACGTAGCGGCACCTTGTGTGAATGGGGTCCGAACGGTTGGCTCGACAACGAGCCGGCCACCACGCGCCTGATCGAGTTCCTGGGACTGCAGCCTCAGGTGGTGCAGGCGAGCAGTGACGCGAGCACTCGTTGGATCGTGCGCGCCGGTGCCTTGCGCGCGCTGCCGCAACGTCCGGCGCAGTTCCTCACCAGCGATGTCTTGAGCCTGCGCGGTAGGGCTCGCGTACTCCTGGAATGGGCGCAACCCCCGCGACGGGAAGATGCCGACGAATCCGTTTTCGATTTCGCCGCACGACGCATCGGCCGTGAGGCTGCCGAGGTCTTGGTCGATGCGATGGTGACCGGGATCTATGCCGGGGACTCGAGAACGCTGAGCCTCGAGTGCGCGTTCCCGCGCATGCGTGAAATGGAGCGCCGTTGCGGTGGCTTGTTCAAGGCCATGATTGCCCGGCGCCGGGAACTTCGGGCCAGCAGAGACGAGCCGGACGCGACCATGACTGCCGGTGCGCGGGGAGAAGGAGATCGTCGTGGCGCGGCGGGCGGTCCCATCGGGCCAGGTGGCACGCTCACTTCCTTCGTCGATGGCATGGAAACGCTCGTTCGCGCTTTGGTGCAGGCTCTCGGCCCGCGGTTGCACTTGGACACACCGGTCGATGCGATTGCGCCGATCGGAGACCCTGCCCCTGTGGGGGGCGCACGGGGGGCATCACACCTTGGCGAGCCGCGCTGGCGATTGACGATTCCTGATGGCGAGAGTGTCGAAGCCACGGACGTGGTGATCGCAGGCCCGGCATGGAAAGCCGCGGCACTGCTGCATCCGCTCGACGCCGAGTTGGCGAGCGCGGTAGTCAGCATCCCTTCAGCCCCGGTGGCGGTAGTGTGCCTCGATTTCCGCGCCCAGGATTTGCAGCATGTGAGCCGTGGCTTCGGCTTCCTGGTACCAGCCTGCGAGAAACTGCCGATTCTCGGCACGCTCTTCGACTCCTGGGTCTTTCCGGGCCGTGCACGAGACGGGCAGGTGCTGCTGCGCACGATGATTGGAGGTGCACGCGACCCCGGCGCTGTCGAGGAAACCGACGCCCAGCTCACGCAGCGCGCGCTCACCACGCTGCATCGGCTCTTGAATCTGCACGGCGACCCCGAGGTCCTTGGCGTCATCCGTCATCCGCGAGGCATTCCTCAATACCCTGTGGGTCATGCGCGCACGTTGGCGCGCATCGACACCGCTCTCCAACGGCACATCGGTCTGCATCTTTCGGGCAATTCCTATCGCGGCATCGCGATGAATGCTTGCATCAAGGAAGCCGAGGCCATCGCCACACGCCTCGCACAGCGCTGAAACCGAAGCGCACGCCAAGGGCTTGATTGCGAAGGACTTTCACCCTACTCTCGGCGCCACCGGTTGCGATGCCCTCCGCCGGACACACGTTCACGTGGGGGTCTGCATGCGCCGGGTCGACAATCCTCCCAACCCTTTTGCCGCGATCGATCGCGAGTGGCTCGACGAGCCACCACCCGCCGAGCTCCAGGTGTTCGAGGATTCGAGCCGCGAGATTCTGAGCGCGAACACGAGCCCTGATTTGCCGTTCCGCTGGAGCGTCAACCCCTACCGCGGCTGTGCACATGCATGTGCCTATTGCTATGCGCGCGCCACGCACGAGTACCTCGGATTCGGTGCCGGAACCGACTTCGACACCAAGATCGTGGTCAAACCTCGGGCGCCGGAGCTCCTGCGCGCGGCATTTCTGCGCTCGTCATGGAGCGGAGAGCTCGTCGTCTTTTCCGGCAACACCGACTGCTACCAGCCGCTCGAGAGCTCCTGGCGATTGACCCGCCGTTGCCTCGAGGTGTGCCGCGAGTTTCGGAATCCCGTCGGCATCATCACGAAATCGCCGCTGATCGAACGGGACATCGATCTGCTGCTGGAGCTGCATCGGCATGCCAGCGTGCGCGTGTTCGCCAGCATCGCCTTTGCGGATGACGCCATCGGACGTGCGATCGAGCCGCGTGTGGCGCCGGTGTCCCGTCGCTTCGAAGCCATCCGGCGTCTGGCGGCCGCCGGAATCCCGACCGGTGTCTCGGTGGCTCCGCTCATCCCCGGCCTGAACGATGAAGACATTCCACGCATCCTCGAGCGCGCACACGACGCGGGGGCTCTTTATGCGCAGTGCGTGCTTTTGCGGCTGCCGGGAAATGTGCGCGACGTGTTCCTCGCGCGTCTGCGCGCGGCTCTGCCCGGGCGCGCGGCCCGGATCGAGAACCGGATCCATGACGTCCGCGCCGGCAAGCTCGATGATTCGCGCTTCTTCGCGCGCCAGCGCGGCGAGGGAATCTACTGGGACATGATCGAGCGCCAGTGGGAACTGCACACGCGCCGACTCGGGTTCGCCGCGGGCCGTAATGGTGAAATCCACATCCGAACGGGGACGTTCACGCGCCCGAAGTTGCAGCAGGAGCTGTTCTAGTTCTAGTGCAGAGCTCGGTGCCATAGACAATGCTGGCAGTTCTCGGTGGGACTTCGCGGATCCGATCGCCATTCGTCCCACGACAAGGTGAAAAAGCCGCTCACGAAGTACCTCATTTTCAACTCTTCGGTCATCGCAAGGCCGCACGCAAAGTTGCCTGCTTCGCGCATGCTATGCTAGGATCATGTCGGATCGCGCACTCCGGTGCTCAATAGTTTTGGTGACCTCTGAGGAAGCGCGTTATGCCAACGGCGCTGGAGAAGCTGCACCTCGCGAGGAAACACCTCAGGAGGGTACAAGTAGCCTGGGATCCACCAGAATGGGCGGATCTCTCCCTCTATGGCTTCTACTCTCTCGAGGCCGCGGTCGATGCGGCTGCACTACACCTGAAACAACCGATAACGGCCGTCCACGCACAACGTGTAGCAGTTGCGAAGACGCTTCACACCAAGTGGGGGCTTCCCGATGTGGCCGAGTTGCTCAGAGATCTGAACGAAGTTCGCAAAAGCGAAGCGTACGGTGACGTTGCAGCTCCCAAGCTTGACGCGGAGAGTGTCGCAGGGGCAATTGAAGAGTTCGTAGACGCCGTATCCGCACTTGTCAGTCCCAAAGGCGGAAACCCTTGAGCAGCAAAACCGACGACATCGACCGCTTGGACGGCATCATTCTTCGCTGGCCTACGCAGACCTCGCGTAAGTGGCTTGTGGATTTCTTGAGCGTCATCGCCACAGACGTCAATGTGGTCGCAGTAGTCGCGGTCGGCTCCACCATAAGGAGTGCAGTACGAAGCGATGATCTAGACTTGGTGGTTCTATGCAAAGAGTGCGATCGGTTTCAATACAAAGCCCCGATCGAGGTGGATGTCCGAGCCTTCGCGCTTGCAGCGGCGCGCGACGACGTGGTCGGGGGTCATCTTCTGCTTGGGTGGGCTGTCAAATTCGGGAAGGTGGTATTCGACCGAGACGGAACGTGGGCAAAGCTGGTGGCAGAATTGCGCGATCACGTACCGCTTCCGGACCCAGATCTTGCACAGAAGATGGCGGCAGCGGTCTTCAGGCACCTCATGGCGGTGCGCGAATCGGGCGACCAGGCCGCCGCAAACGAACTCAATGTCTCGTATCTGACGTTCCTCGCGCGGTCCGCGCTCGCCAAGCATGGCGTCTATCCGGCGTCTCGGCCTGAGTTGCCAAAGCAGCTCCGAACGATTCAGGAAGGCGAACTGGCCGCACAGCTCGACGCCGCTCTCCAGGAGCGGGAACGGCAAACTGCGCCCAACTTTCCCGAGGCCGAGGCGAACGCATAACAAATGAACCTGCACAGACCGAGTCGTGCCAACCGATGCCGTCGGGCCCGTCAACTCAGCCTGCTTCGTCGTACGGGGGCATGCCGGCAAGCTGCCGAGAACAGCCGACATTATTTTTCTGAGACACTACACCAGGGCGTGTTCAGCGCGGCGCGGGGCGATGCACGATGCGGGCCGCGGTGGACTCTCCGACGTGCAGCGCATCCACCATCCCGACGAAGAGACCGTGATCCATGACACCCGGGATGGCGTCGAGCCGCGCCGCGAGCGCCGCCGGGTCCAGGATGGAACCGAAGTCGACGTCGAGAATGTGATTGCCGTTATCCGAGACGTAGGGCGCGTCTGGGCCAAGCCGCTGCCGCACCTGGCCGCCCAGGGATTCCAGATGCCGCTTGGCAGCGCCGACTCCGAAGGGCAGGACCTCGACGGGAACGGCGATGCACAATATCTGCGCCAGTTTCGAGGTGTCCACCATGACGAGGAAACGCTTGGCGCATCGCGCCACGATTTTCTCGCGCAGCAAGGCGCCGCCATAACCTTTGATGACCGCCAAGGTTGCATCCACTTGATCGGCGCCATCGAAGGCGAGATCGATCTCCGGATGCGCCGAGAGAGTCGTGAGTGGGATGCCGAGCTTCTCGGCTTCCGCCTGCGTCGCCACCGAGGTGGGAACGCCGATGACATCCAAGCCCTCGTTGCGGATGCGCTCGGCGAGAACGTACAGGGCCTTCATCGCCGTCGAGCCGGTGCCGAGCCCGAGAACTTGCCCGCTCTGCACCTCTCCGACCGCCGAACGAGCAGCGCGCTCCTTGGCATCCATCGATGATTCCTCTCGGTGCGAGGCCATCAACGCCCGCGGAACAGGCGTTTCACCTGACTCCACGAGTTCGCAGTCGCAGGCGTCGCACCATCGATGTCGAGCGCCCAGATGGAATCACGATCCGTGTCCGTGATCCAGAGCGACGTGCCATCCCAGGCACTGCCGACGGGATTCGGACCCGGCGTCCGATAGGTATGTAACGTGTCTCCAGTCGCCGGGTCGATGGCAAAGCCGATACCGTTCAACCAATCGCTGCTCCAAAGATAGCGCCCATCCCAGGCCAGGTCCTCGATGAAATGCACCGGCAGGATGAGCCTCTGCTGCACCGCGAGTGTCGCCGGGTGCAGACGAAAGAGTTGACCGAACCCCAGCCCCTTGGACACATCTGGCCAGCAACTGAGCCACAACGACGTCCCGTCCCACTCAAGTCCGACGTTCGGGCCCGAGGAATCCGGTTTTGAGTAATTGGCCACGACTTGGATGCCCTCGGATGTCGGGCGAATTTTGACGATGATGCCGGCGTGCCAATCGCAGGTCCACAGATGCTCACCGTCCCACGCCAAACCTTCAGGGTTGGCCGGCAAGCCGACGCCCTGATAGTGGGCGATCACACGGCCGTCGGATGGATCCAGCTTGTGCAGCGAGCCGCCGTTGAAGTTGTTGCACCACAGGAACTGCCCATCCCAGGCCAGACCTTCGGGCTTGTCGCCAGGAGAAGGAAAGCCACGCACACGTTTGCCCACCAACCCCTGCGCATGCAGTGCAGCGGCCGCAAGGGCAACGAGAAGGACGAGACCAACTACGACCATGATGGGTGTCGAGGATCGCTTCTCCATGCCGAAAGGATAGCAGAAGATCCATGCCTCGACCGCTTCACATCGAGCCTGAATCGGCAGCTGCACGGCGCCGATTGGCGCTCGAGGAGCGCGACGCGGTGTCATCGAGGATTCGGGCGTACAGCCGAAGATAGCTCTCGGCGGCCGCCGCGATGGAGAATCGCCGTGCGACACCTCGAGCCTCGGCACCCAGTGCCTGACGTCGCGATGGATTTTCCGCCAGAGCTCGCAGCGCGGCCGCAATCGCGACGTCGTCGCCGGCTGGAACGCGGACGGCGGCTTCACCGATCGTCTCGGCGATTTCCGGCAGATCGCTCACGAGACAAGCGCAGCCTGCCGCCATGGCTTCCAGTAGCGCGATCGAATGCCCCTCGTACGCCGAGGGCATGACGAAGACATCGAGCGTTTTCAAGAGTCGCGCGACATCGTTGCGGAAACCCAACCACTGAACCTTCGACCCCAAACCCAATTCTTCGGCTTGTGCCTGCAGCGCACTTCGCTCCGGACCATCACCGACCATGAGCAGACGCAGAGGCGGCTGCGACATGTCAGCCCCCGTGGCGCCGAGCCGCGCCAGAGCGCGCAACAACACGGCGTATCCCTTGGATTCCACCATCCTGCCGACGCAACCGACGACACACTCGTCGGCCGCGAGACCTAGATCGGGACGTGACAGCGGTGCAGCCTGAGCGAACGGCTCGAGGTCGATGCCGTTTGGAATGACGTCGATCTGCTGCACCGGCACTCGCAGTCGTTCGGCCGTACGTGCGCGCACCGCATCCGAAACCGCCACGATCCGCCGCCCCAATCGCGCGCTGCAGCGCATGGCCAGACGGCGCTTCCGGCTCAGCGCCCAACCCTCGGTGCTGTGTTCGGTGCTGAGGATGGCGCGGATGCCCGTGAGGCGCGCGGCCGCGGCACCGAAAATGTCGGCGTAGAAAAGATGCGTGTGCACGACGTCGGGACGCAGACGCTGCAGGATGGCGATCAAGTCGAAAAGCAAGCGCGGATCGTTGAGGCGCGGCCGATTACAACCACGGTACAGGATGCCACTGCCATAAATGTCGTGCGTCAAAGGGTTGGGCTCGACGAGCGTCGCCACTCCGACACGCCAGCCGCGCGCGAGCTGTGCGTGCATCAACTGCACCAGAAAACGCTCGGCGCCCCCGACGCCCAAGTTATTGATCACGTGGACCACGAGCGGACGGCTGTCCCAGGTTAGGTCACTCACCGGGTGACTGATCTCGGTTTGTTTCAAGAACCAGTTGAACTTCAAAGGCTGCTCCGTGACCTGCGATCGAGAGTCATCACCTTACGCGCGCGCACTGTCACATGCGAGCCCGACACGCATCAAGACCGGTCTGCAGACCCTCGAGCCTGCGCACAGCGGCTTGCCCCTCGGGTCGCGAGGAGTTGCGTCCTCCCTCCGCCTGCTGGGGGCTCGACCCGCACGGGTCACGAGGAGATCCAGTCTGCGTCGGCCTCGCGCCGTCGTTGCCGGATGGCCTTCCCGTTCATACACTGCGACGGCGCTGAGCACGGGAGGACGACCGATGCGGTCTCGACGAATGCAAAGACATGCGGCAACCGCCCTCGCCGTCGCCGGTGGAGTGCTTCTCAGCTGCGAGACCGAGAGCGCCGGGACTCTGAATCTCGACGGCATCTGGCTGGCGCGAGCGGAGCTTGCTGCGCTGCCCATGGAAGGCCCGGCCTGGGAAGGCATGGTGCGGGAAGCACAGCTCGATGCAGAAGCACCGGACCTCTCGGATCAGGACGAGCGCACCAACGTGCGCATCCTGGCGAAGGCCCTGGTGGCTGCGCGCACGGGGGACGGGGATCTACGCTACCAAGTGATCGATGCCGTCCACGCCGTCATCGGCACCGAAAAGGGTGCGCGCACCCTCGCTGTCGGACGCAAGCTGATCGCCTACATCATCGCCGCCGATCTCGTCCGCCTGCCACCGGAAGAGGATGCCCGGTTTCGCACCTGGTTGCGTGCGCTTCTCGATACGAAGCTGCACGGCCAGTCGCTTCGCTCCACACACGAAGAGCGTCCGAATAATTGGGGAACCCATGCCGGTGCCAGTCGAGCTGCCATCGCCGCCTACCTGGGCGATGACAGCGAAATGAAGCGGACGGCACAGGTCTTCAAAGGCTGGCTCGGCGACGCGCAATCGTGGTCCGGCTTCGAGTTTGGCGAGCGCGCATGGCAATCCGATTCACGGCAACTTGTGGGAATCAATCCCAAAGGGGCGACGCGTGACGGGCACTCCATCGATGGTGTGCTCCCGGACGACCAACGCCGCGCAGGAGGCTTCGCCTGGCCACCGCCACAGGAGAACTATGTGTACGGCGCACTGCAGGGTGCGCTCGCTCAAGCCGTCATCTTGCACCGCGCGGGCTACGACGTCTGGGAGTGGCAGGACCGCGCCCTCCTCCGGGCCTTCGCCTGGCTTCGAGACGAAGCGAACTATCCGCCCACAGGGGACGATACCTGGCTATCCCCTTTGATCGACCACTATTACGCCACGAGTTTCTGGGATGGCACACCGACCGAGCCTGGAAAGAACGTCGGCTGGACCGATTGGACGCACGGCACCCGCCCGTCCTCGGCTCCGCCCCAAAAGTGAGCGGACGTTTCCTTCGTTGCGGCCTAGGCGGAAGGGGCGTATATTGAATATTGCCTCCTGGTCACGTCCCTTCGCTACGTGGCGTACGCCGCGAGCCCGCGCCTCCCCGCACGCGGCCGTTTCGCGGTCCACCAAGGAGAATCGAGAGCGATGAATCGGATGCACTTCTTCAGTACCAGGCTCCGGGACGTGCGTGCGCATTTCGGCGCGCTCCTGGCATTCCCCGTCATGTTCCTTCTCCAAAGCTGCGCGGAGCACGTGACTCCCGACCCGGCCCCGAACGGCGACACGGATTTTTCGGGCAATTACGACTCGGGTTCGGGGGAAATGGAGTTCGCGGTCGAATCGCCGCCGGGAGTGTCCATGCGCCTCGTCGCGAGTGGGATTATTCTCGACGCGAACGATCTTCTGCACGTCAACGTCTCTATTCGCAATGATGGCAGCGAATCCGTCCCGGGACCCGCGGGCGTGCTCGTGTCTCACTTCCAACCGTTCTGGGTCACTCCGGTGAACACCGATTGCCCGGTGCCGATCCCCGCCGACTCCACCGAACCGTGGCCGCCGTTGCCTTGGCCGCTACCGGTCCCTGGCGACTCCACGGTCACACCCCTGCCTCCGATCCCATTCCCCGGCGGGTGCTTCTTCGACCATCGCGGCACCTACGGCGACGATGGAATGCTGGCCGCAGGTGAAACCTCCGCCGCCGTCGAATGGATCTTCACCGGCACCGGTGGCGACAGCTTCGCGTTTCACGCCCGGCTGGTGACGGAGCCCGCGCCACAGGATGGCGTCATTTCCGGCGTCGTCTTCGAAGACCACAACGAGAACGGACAGCGTGATCTCGAGGAGCCAGGCATCGCCGGCGTCGGTGTCGGCCTCGTGATGCCGGATCTCGTGCGCATCCAGGTGACCGACGAACTCGGTCGCTACGTGTTCGAAGTCCAGGACCCTGGGTTGTACACACTGGACCTGACGATTCCGGACGGCGCCCGCGCCACCACACCCGAAGAATTGCAGGTCCTCATCGTGCGCCGTCCGGACGGCTCGCTTTCCGGTTTCTTGCACGCCGATTTCGGTCTGGTGAAAACCGCTCCGCCAGAGGAACTCTTCATCGAAGGCGTCGTGTTCGTGGATCACAACCGGAATGGCCAGCGGGATCGTGGAGACGAAGGCTATGCCGGCGCCGGCATCGGCGCCAGCGGACTCCTCTGCCTCAATCCGGGCGCGGCCATTGTCTACACCGACGGGCTCGGACACTACGCCATCCCCGGCAGCAGCATTCGCTGCCCGCTCCCATGGATCGTGCAACGCCTGCCCGTTCCCGGATTCATCGGCACCACGCCCGAGCAGATGATCCTCGAACAGCGGCCGCCGAACAGCGATCGGTTCCATGTCGATTTCGGCATCGCGACAGAGGATTCAACTCACCCCGTCAACGTCACCATCGAAGGTTTCGTGTTCGCCGACTACAATCACAATGGCGTTCGCGACAGCGTCGACACGGGGATCGCCTTCGTCGAGCTGCAGCTCATGTCACCTTGCGACGTGTTCCTCGCCGCGAGGACGAATGCGGACGGCTACTATCGCTTCGATCCCGATGTAGTACGCATCTGCCCGGTGACCGGGGTCATGCAGACGATGCCGATGTTCCTGGGGCACACGACACCCAACCCGGTGGAGATCGTGCTGCCGACCGTGCCAGGCAACCACTTGCTGCGGATCCACTTCGGCATCGGCTTGGAGCGCAACTGAGAGATCCCGCGCTGGAATGACGCGACAGAAACGCCGGGAGACGTCCCGGCGTTTCTGTCGTTCGTTCGGCCGTTGGGACATTCTATTTTCGCTAGGGCTGCGGCTCTGAACCGCTGGCGGCTGTTGTCGTGTCGAGGACCGCATGTGTGCGGGCCGCGTCACCGCCATTCGCCAGGCGAGCGGCGCGGCGCAGGAACCAAGCGCCGAAACCCACGATGCAAAGTGGCAACAGCGAGAGGGTGGCCGTGCTCACTATGTACAACCCCTGCGTTTTCCCGTCACCCGGGGCACATGCAGGACAGGCATGGAGCAGACCCGGCATCAGCACGAGGCTCATGGCAAACGCGAGCAGCGTCCATGCGCCGGCACTGCGCCTGCTGCCGATGGAGCGCCGACGCTCACCAACCCACCGGCGGATGATGCGCGCGCAGCCCATGCAAGGCGCGTGGTCAACCCGAGTAGACGAGAACATAGAGCACCGGCCACAATAGGACGACGAAACCCCAGTACAGCGCGCAGGCGGCGAGATCGCCGCGGCCTCGGCGCACGCGGCGCCAGGTGACGACGAGCACTGCGAGACCTCCCACGACATGCAGGGCGTGCGCCCCCACCAGGGTGTAGAACGTGGCGGCATGCTGCCCCGACGAGACGCGCACGCCATGCGCCAGCAGCCGTGCCCATTCGGCTCCTTGCACGCCGACGAACATCGTGCCCAAAAGGACGGCCGCGAGCAAGGCGCGCAACCGAGATTCCCGTGCGCGCGCGTGCCAAGCCCACCACACCATGGCTCCGCTTGCGCACAGCACTGCCATGTTCAATTCGGTGACGAGGGCCGGCAAGCGTGGCACACCCGGAGGCGGCCACGGGGGCGCTCCGGCGCGCAGGACCAAGGTGGCGCTCATCAAGCCACCAAAGAACATGAGCGCGGTGGCGACGTAGATCGCCGTCCCCAGCACCGCATTGGAAACCGGGGGCTCGTGTGTCACGGGCCAGGGTCGAAGCGAATCGATGCGCGTCGACACGGTCGGCTGCCTCCTTGGCCTCGGCGACGGCGCTTCGGCCGAGCTCGGTTCTCGCTCTTCAACGCACGACGTACAACAGCATGAAGTACACCAACCAAACGATGCAAACGAATCGCCAATACAATCCGACTGTTCCGACGCGGCGCATGTGGTTCCCGCGGGCTGCGGCGGGAAGCACCGCCGTCAACGCCACCACGCCGCCCAAGATTCGCGTCGCATGCATCCCGGTCATGAGGAAGTAATACGCCCAGAAGAGATGCGCGGACGGATCCAGCCCGGCGCCAAGGGCCCGTGCGTACTCGAGTGCCTGGCAAACGAGAAACGCCGCGCCCAGTACAGCCGTGGCGAACAGCCAACGCGCCGCAGTCACGGCCTGGTTTCGCTTCGCTGCCACTTGCGCGCGCCCCACGGTGAAAATGCTGGCGAGCAGCGCCGCCGTGCCCGCCACGCCGAGTGCGATCCAGGTGTTTGACGCGACGCTCGCCCAGTCCGGATGCCGGACGCGGTTCACGACATAAATCAGCATCATCCCGGCGAAGAGTGTGAACTCCGAACCGAGGAACCACCACATTCCGAGCCGTCCGGTGGGAACACGTGTGGAGGCTCGTCCCTCTGCGAGTGGCGCGACATTCGCCGACATCGTCCGACTGCCTTCCTTCATGGCGCTGCTACCGTGGGCGCTGCCAAATCCGCACCTTCCAGCTCCCCCTGGGGCAGCCAATCGCGGTCACTTCCGGGAGTGCTGTACTCGTAGGGCCCGCGCACCGCCACGACCTCGCCTGGGAAGTTGTCGTGCGGAGGTGGCGAAGAAGCCAGCCACTCGATCGTGGTGGCCTGCCAGGGATTGGCGCCGGCATGCTTCCCGCGCCAGAGACTCCAACAGAAATTGATCAGGAACGGCACTTGCGCCGCGAACAGGCCCAGCGCGCCGATGGTGGACACGATGTTGTATGGCTGCATCCCGGACAACAACAGATCGAACTGCAGGGGATCCGCGACGCGACGCGGGTGCCCCGCGAGTCCGAGCAAGAACTGCGGGATGAACGTCAACTGGAAGAAAACGAAGGTCAGCCAAAAGTGTACATGCCCCAATCTGGCATTCATCAAACGCCCGAACATTTTCGGGAACCAGTGGTAGATCCCGGCGTGCATGGCGAGAATGACCGCGGGGAAAAGTGTGTAATGAAAGTGTGCGACGACGAAATAGGTGTCGTGGAAATAGATGTCGGCGGCAGCTGCACCCAGAACAATCCCCGTGGTGCCGCCGACGAGAAATGTGGCGATGGTGCCGACGGCGAACAGCATCGCCGGCGAGTATCGAATGGAACCGCGCCACAGCGTGGCGATGAGCGCGAACAACTGCACGGCGAACGGCACGGAGATGAGAATCGTGGTGAGCGCGAAAGGCATGGCGAAGCGGGGATCGAGCCCGCTCACGAACTGATGGTGCGACCACACCAAGAAGCTGAGCAGCCCCGACACGATCACTGCCCACACGATCATGGTGTAGCCGAAGAGGGTCTTTCGCGCACCCGCCGTGAGAACTTCCGCCACGATCCCGAGCCCTGGCAGCAGGATGACGTACACCTCGGGATGGCCGAAGAACCAGAAGAGATGCTGCCACAGCAGCGGGTCACCGCCCTTGGCCGGATCGAAGAAACCACTGCCGGCGTTGCGATCGAGGAAGAGCATGGCGGCACCGGCGATCAATGGGCCCACCGACAACATGAACAGCACCGAGGACACGAGCAGCATCCAAACCACGAGCGGCAGGTCCATCATGCGGAGCCCGCGGGCGCGCAGGTTGACGGCCGTGGTCAGGAAGTTGACGCCGCCCATCAACACTGAAATAAACTCGAGCGCCACCGCAACGATCCATAGATCGGTGCCAACATCGACGCCGGTGTAGCCGGGCACGGCCGACAGAGGCGGATACGCGGTCCAGCCGCCGGCCGCCGGCCCGGATTCGACGAAAAACGACGCCAGCAGGACCAGCGTACTGAGCAGAAAGGTCCAGAAGGACAGCATGTTGAGGCGCGGAAACGCCATGTCGCGCGCGCCGATCATGAGCGGGATGAGGAAGTTCCCGAACGCACCGAGCAAGATCGGCATCGCCACCCAGAACAGCATGATGGTGCCATGCATGGTCACGAGCGCGTTGTAGCGCCCGGGCTCGATGAGACCGAAGAACGGGAAATCTCGATACGGCCACGCCAGCTGCACCCGCATTCCCTGGGCAAGCCAGCCGCCGACGATCGCCATGACGAGCCCAGTCACCAGGTATTGCTTGGCAATGGTCTTGTGATCGAGGGAGAAGACCCAGCGTCTCCAGAAACCCCGAGGCCCGTTTGCTCCGTGCTGCATCTATCGTCCTCCGGCCGCTGACGCCGATCCCAGCCAAGCACGATAGCCCTCCGCATCGTGCACCACCAACCGACCGCGCATGTTGGTGTGCCCCAAGCCGCACAGCTCCGCACACACGAGCTGATACGTGCCTGGGCGCGTCGCCTCGAACCACCCACGGATGGTGCGGCCAGGAACCGCATCTTGCTTCAGGCGCAGATTCGGCAAGAAGAAGCTGTGGATCACATCCTCGGACAGAAGCTCGAAATGCACGACTTCGCCTTTGGGAACGTGCATGACGTTGAGCTCGGTGATATCGTCCGGCGTGTCCAGCTGGTTGTCAGCTCCCGGATGCACGATCGTCCACGTGTATTGTTTGGCAATCACGCGCACCGTTTGCGCCGCCGGCGGCATGTCGATCTTGACGCGATCCCACACGCGCGTGCTCGCGGCTTCGATCACGAGGTCGAAGAGCAAGATGACCGCGGTGGGCACGAGCACGATGGCCATGCCGCGCAAGGTCCGCGCCGGGACATAAGCCGCACGCTCATGCCAACGGTGGTGATAGCGAATCGCAAAAACGAGCAGGACGCCCATGACGAGCACGAACCAGGCGCCGACGATCCAGAACACGAGATCGATCACGCCGTCGATGCGCGCGCCGTAGCTCGAAGCGTTCTCTGGCAACCAGCGGTTCATTCTCTTCTCTCGGCGCCGACACCCGTGCGACTCGGTCCACCGACCTGTCGGATGCGGCGGCGCCTTTACGGCAGGTTCTCGAGCAACACGATGTCGGAACTGATGGTCCCGCGTTGAGCAATGAGAGCGCGGCCACCCGGTACCCAATCGAAGTTGAAGAGCGTCTGGTCTTCGGTGAAAGAAGCCACGGTCGTGCGCTCGCTGCCATCGAGCGGCACACGCTGCACCACCCAGGCACCCTGCACTTGATCGACGAGAGAGAGCGCGTCGCCATCGGGGGTCCAGTGCAAACTGAGCAAGGTCCAGCGGCTGCGCGGCAAGAGCGGGAGCTTGTGAATCTCGCCACCGGCTGCGGGAAAGAGCCCCACCGCGATCTGCGGTGTCGGCTTTTCCGGCTGCAGCCAGGTGGCGATGAAAGTTCCGTTGGGAGACCAGCGGGTCAGAATCATGGCGAGATCGCGTCGACTCATGAAGATGGGATCGCCACCTTCGGCTGGGATCTTGCACAGGAAGGCGCTGTCCGCGACGGATGCAATGAAGGCAATCCACCGGCCGTCCGGAGACCAGGAAGGCGCATAGTTCGTCGTGCCCAGCTGCGTCAGCTGGCGCGGGTTGTGACCATCCGCGTCCACGACCCACACTTGCAGGTTGCCTTCGCTCTCGGAAGCGAATGCGAGCTGGCGGCCATCCGGAGACCAACTCTGACCGAAGTCCTGCGCCGCGCCGAACGTGAGCTGGCGAAGATTGGATCCATCCACGTCCATCGCCCACAGGTCCATGTGGCCGCTCGCTTCGGAAACCAACGCCACAGTTTTGCCATCCGGTGATACCTGAGGCCAACCCATGAGGCCAGTGCCGCGTGTGATCTGGTGCGCGCGGGCGCCATTCTCGGCCGGCGTGCCTTCGACTGGCACGTGCCAAAGCTGTGCGGCGACCGTGGTGCGCACCGAAGCGAGCGCATTGCCATCGCCACGCAGCACGATCTGGGAGTGCTCCTCGAGGTCCTGCGTCACCCGGCGCACGACGTCCTCGGCGAGTCCGATGTACCAGATCTGAGGACGCGCCATCCAGGAACTCGAGCCGGCAACATAAACACCCTTGCCATCCTGCGCCCAACAGTAGCCAACAAGCAGCATCCACAGCGGGCCAGGCACGGGACGCAACGCACCTCCATCCAGCGTCTTGATCATCAGCCTTGGGTGCAGAACGTC
Organism: uncultured bacterium; assembly: GCA_964567755.1. Classification (GTDB taxonomy): domain Bacteria; phylum Krumholzibacteriota; class Krumholzibacteriia; genus DASRJW01. The sequence goes on along the minus strand of CAZMNW010000061.1, from coordinate 14,190 downwards.
GTCGCCGTTGACCTGGGCATAGAGAATCTCGCCGCCGTCGGGTGAGAGCATGGGAGTCGAAATCCCGACGGCGCCCTCGGGGGCCGAGTGGATCTCCTGCAGCTCCCCGGCAGTGCCGAATGGCGCAATGAAAAACCGCATCTGCCGTTGCTCGTTGGCACGTTGAAAAACGAAACGCGTGCCGTCAGAGAAGAACGATGGGGCGCCGTCGACATCCTTCATGACTTCGCGCGGCGTGCCGCCGAGGGGAGACACTTGCCACAGCGTGCGCATCGCTTCCGTGCGTTTCCGTGTGGTGTACAACAACCAATTGCCGTCGGGAGAAAATGCCATGTTGCCGAGACCCACGTCCGGCTTGGCCGGCACCGCCTCGACTTCCGTACCGGTGACGAGCTGTCGAACCCGGATCGCCACCTGATCGTTCTCCGTGTTGGTGTAGGCGAGGAATTGGCCCCGGGGTGCAAACACGGGCGCCGATGCCTTCCCCGTATTGGTGATCTTGGAGATCGCGAGCGGCAGCGCTGGCGCCGGCGCCGGCGCGCGCGAGCTGCGGTTCATCAACACGACCACGACGAGGCTCCCAACGACCGCGAACGTTGCCAAGCCAGCGACCCAACGCAGCGAGCGCCTCGCGGCCGACTTTGCCGTGCCCGCTGCGGGTGCCGTAGCGAACGCCGCATGCACCGCGCTCACACTGCCCGACTCGAGCTCGCGCTGCAGCGCGCGCATGTCGATCGCCAGATCTTTGGCTGTCTGATAGCGCTCGCCCGGGTCCTTCGCCATCGCTTTGCGCACGATTCGATGCAGCTCGACCGGAATGCCGCCACTGAGCTCCTGCAGCGACCGCGGCGCGTCGTGAATGATGGCGTGCATCACCTCCACGCTCGACGGCGCATGGAACGGTTGCTTGCGCGTCAGCATTTCCAGAAGAATGCTGCCGAAGGTGAAGATGTCGGACCTGCGATCCGTCTCCATACCGCGCGCCTGCTCGGGAGACATATAGGCCACGGTGCCGAGAACCATTCCCGGCTGCGTCAGTCCCGCGGCGCCCATCGAGCTTTGCACGAGTGTTTCGTCACTCAGGCTCGGCGGTTCCGGGGCGCTTCCGAGCTTGGCGAGACCAAAGTCGAGGATCTTGGCGATGCCATCCGGACGCACCATGATGTTCTCGGGCTTGAGGTCACGATGCACGACGCCGGCTTCGTGTGCCGCATGCAGCCCTTCGGCCACCTGCACGGCGATCTCGAGAATCTGGCGCAGCTCGAGCTTGCCGTCGCGAATCAGGACCCGCAGCGCGTGCCCGGTGATGTACTCGAGACTGATGAAGTGATGGCCGTCTGCTTCGTCGATTTCGAAGATCGTGGTGATGTTGGGATGATTGAGCGCCGAGGTGGCGAACGCTTCTTGCTTGAAGCGCGCGACTCGCTCTGCATCCTGCACGTACGCCGGCGGCAACAGCTTGAGCGCTACCTCGCGCCGCATCTTGGTATCGAGCGCCTTGTACACCTCGCCCATGCCACCCGCCCCGAGGCGGTCGAGGATCTGGTAGCGCGAGATCATTCCCTCGGCCATGCATCCACCTGTATGTTTCGGCTGCACTCCGCCCTCAGAATACACCGCGGACGAAGTGTAGCTCGAGCCGCACGTCACGCGAGCGGTCCGGGCCCATGGGCAGCGCCACGTCGAAGCGGAGAGAGGTCGGCGCGCCAAAATCCCCCAGGAAATGTTGGACACCCAGGCCTGCGGACGTGATCCAGACATCCGCGGCACCATCCCAGGTTCGCCCCGCGTCGGCCCAGGGCACGAGCTGGAGCTGCAATCGCCACAAGATGGGGATTCGCGCTCGCTCGAAGAGGTCATACGGAATGAGATACTCCAGCCGCGCGGCGAGCGACGACTCCCCGACCTGTGCGCGCTGCTTCCAGCCGCGCACCGTGCTCACGCCACCGATATCCGCAAGACGCTGCACGGGTGCATCGCCGCCCGTGTGCACATAGTGCGTTTGCAGCACCAGCTCCTGGCGCCAGAAATAGCGTCGCAATGTGAGATCGAGATCGGTGCGATTGTAAGTGAAGCTGCCGCCTATGTCGCCGCCGGCGACGCGATGCTCGGCGTCGAGGCGCACCATGTGGCGCGCGAGCGAGCCGAGATGGAGCCGGGCGACGATGGCGCGGTCGGTTCCGTCTTGAACCGGGATGTTGACCGGGGCCATGTCGCCGAACAAAGCGAACTCGGTTGTTGCTGCGACGCTCGTTTCTTCGGCCGCCTCGTAACCTGCTGACAGCCGCACGCTCCGCCACTTGCGCCAGTGCAGAAAAGCGCCGCCGCCGCGGCTGCCGAGGTATTCTTGCGCATCTTCTCCGCCCACGAACGCGCGCAGGCTGTTCCAGCGCGGGCGGTTCGAGCCGTAGGGCACGACGCGCTCGCCGAAGGATGCGGCGGTAGCGAGGCCCCAAGTCTCGGGACCGATCGGGATCTCGAGAGTCTCGAGGTGGCGGAATTTCTCGCTGCCGAAAGCATAGCCGCCCTGAAACGTGGCCCAGGGTTCGTCGTCACGTCCCCGCTTCAGGCCAATGCCAGCGGCGGCGACCAAGCCCTCGACGCGATTGTAGTTCCACAGTCGCTCGCCGAGATTGAAATCGACACCAAGACGGAAGCGCGTTTTCTTCTTTTGCGCCTCGAGTCCCAGTGAGTCGAGGCTGGCGAGGACCGAGTCCTGGAAGGAGCGATTGGATTCGAGCAACTCGGGATCGAACCGTTGAGCGCCTTCGCGTTGCAGGCGTTCGTGCAGACTTTCGCCCACGCTGTCGGCGGCCGCACCCTGGCCGGGATTCTGGGCGGCAACCGGCTCGAACCCACTGGCGAGGCCGATGACCGCCACACTCCAGGCCAGCATTGAAACGCGGAATCGCATCCTCAACGCTCCCCAAAGATGCGGGCGTCGTAACCCTTGTCGAACTCGAAATGTTGGCGCGAAATCGCGGCGGCGGCGCGGCGTGGCAGGCGGCCGAATGCCAGGTTGCGCAACTCGACCTCCATCAGGATGCGCGTGAAGACCCACTCGCCTCCGGGAAGCTCTTCCCAATGGCGGGAAAACCCCTTGATGTCCTTCAGCAGCAACGGAAACGGATTGGTCTCGAAGTCGAACTCCTCGTGCACGATCCGGTAGGCATCGGTGTCGACATAGACGATGCCGGACGGCAGGGCCTTGAACTCGGATTTGGGCACGAAGCCGATCTTGAAAATCACGTGATCTTGTTCCACGGTGCGGTCGAGCAACGTGAAATGAAACTCGTTCTGCTCCTCGAGAAAGAACGGCAGCTCGACGAAATCGCCGAATCCTCCATCCGCCTCCACCTGGACGTTCGAGTCCTCCTCCTGATCCTTGCTTTCGACCCAGACGCTGTCGCGGAGCTCGTGCCGTTGTACCACCTCTCCGGCCTGGACGGAGCGGCTGAAGCCAGTGTCGTCAGTGTAGACACGGTACACGATGTCGCGTGTTTCCTTCTTCTTCTCCCAGTACAACATCACGCGAATATTGAGCGTGTAGCGCATGTCCCGGTGCCCGGCCAGTTTCGTTTTCTCGCCTTGCACGCAGCGTTCGATGATCTCTTCCAGCGTCAGCTTCTTCTGACGCACGCGCACGGTATCGGTCTCGCTCTGGCCGAGCGCAACCGGCACACCCAGACCCGGCGCGAGCCACAACGCGCTCGCGAGGAGGAGCAAGCACAGGATCTGCGCCAGCACCGTCTGCAGGCGATGCAGGGTGAAATCGAGACCTCGGGAACGCGGTGCCCTATGCGGCCGCTGCTTCTGCACGCCGTCCGCCTTTTGTCGCGTGTTGTTTCATACGCGGTGACGCCGGGGCGAGGCAGGGTCCGGAACTCGATGGATGACGCGCACGATGTCGTAGCGGGAATCGCGTTGCGCCGGCAGATAGCCGGCGTCCTGGATATGGCGCTGCAACGAGACCTCGGCCACGGAGCACAGACTCGTTCCCGCAGCGGATACCACATTCTCTTCCATCATCGTGCTGCCGAAATCGTCGCAGCCGAACTCGAGCGCCACCTGCGCGAGCTGCGGTCCCTGCGTCGGCCACGACGCCTGGATGTGATCGAAGTTGTCGAGGAAGAGTCGTGCCATGGCGACCAGCCGCAGGTACTCGTGGGCGCTCGTGCCGTAGCGCTCGCGTTCCTTGCTGCCGCCGAGGGACGTGTTCTCGATCTGCAGGGTCCAAGCGATGAAGGCGGCGAAGCCGTTGCCATGCGCGCGCTGGCTCTCGTCCTGCAAGTCGCGAATCTTCTGCAGGTGACCCAAGCGCTGGGCGAGCGTTTCACCGAAGCCGATGACCATGGTGGCCGTCGTCACGAGTCCCAACCCCTGGGCAATCCGCATCGCTTCCAACCAACCTGTGGCGCTCTGTTTCTTCGGGCTCACGCGCCCGCGCACCGCGTCGTCGAGCATCTCGGCGCCACCGCCCGGGAGACCGGCGAGCCCGGCCGCTTGCAGGCGCACTAGGACATCTTCCATCGTGCAACCTTCGACCCCTGCGATATGGTCGATTTCGGAAGGCGAAAAGCAGTTCAATTCGATCTCGGGATACTCCGCACGCAGCCAGCGCAGCAGATCTTCGTACCACGCGAGTGGCAGGCGCGGGTTGTGGCCACCCTGCATGAGAACGCGCGTGCCGCCGGCATCGAGCAGCTCGTTCATTTTCGCCGCGATCTCGGCGCGCGACAACGTGTACGCCTCGGGATGAGACTCGCTGGGGCGGTAGAAAGCGCAGAAGTGGCAGTCGGTGATGCAAACGTTGGTGTAGTTGATGTTGCGGTCGACGAGGTAAGTGACCCGGCGATCGGGAACGTGGCGGAAGCGCGCCGCGCGTGCCGCTTGCCCGAGGTCGAGCAGATTGGCGTCGTGGTACAAGCGCAAGGCATCGTCGGTCGAGAGACGGCGCCCAGCGGCGGCGTCCTGCAGCAGCTTGTCGACGGTCGCAACGGCCAACGAGATCTCCTGCTTGTTTCGCCGGCGATTCGGGGTCGCGTTGGGCAACGCCGTCCCGGCTCGCTGCACCCTGTTTTCCCGGTGGCCTCGCCAGCCGAAGACCCTAGCCGAACAAGAGATAGCACGCAACCGGCGCCGCGGTGGCGCCGCCGTCTGGTCCCTGGCAGAATCGACTCGCAGCGCGCATCCGGAGCGTGACATGGCCAGTGCGTTCGAAAACCTCTTGGCATCCCGCGATGTCGTGTTCTTGGACGGCGCCATCGGGACGGAGTTGCAACGGCGTGGTGTGCCGGCGCAGCCACCGCTCTGGACTGCGGAAGCAGCGACGATCGCACCCGATGTGTTGGAAAAAATCCACAGCGACTACTTGCTCGCTGGCGCCGATATCCTGACGGCCAATACATTTCGCTCGACGCCGTACACGTTGCGCAAGCTCGGCCGCGAAGCGGACGCCCAGGAGCTCACGCGGCGCACCGTTGCCCTCGCGCGCCGTGCGTGCACGCATGCGGGTCGCGGTCTCGTGGCCGGCTGCATGGCCCCGCTCGAAGATTGCTTCCATCCCGAGCGTGTGCCGCCCGGCGACGTGCTGCTTCGCGAGCACACGCTGCACGCACGGCATTTGCAGGCCGCGGGCGTGGATCTCCTTCTCGTCGAGACGATGAACACCGCTCGCGAAGCGCACGACGCAGCGCTCGTCGCGCTCGAAACCGGTCTCCCCGTACTCGTCAGTTTGATCCTCGATCCCGCAGGCGAGGGCGACCTCCTCTCGGGCGAGGATCTCGATGTCGCATGGGCGCACATCCGCCCGCTGCCCGTGGCCGGCTTCCTGGTCAACTGCTCGCCGCCGCACGTGGTGACTCTGGCCCTCGAGCGCATGCATTGGCCCGCCGACAAGCGACCCATCGGCGCCTACGCCAACTTCGGCCACGAAACGCCCGCGGGCGACTGGGCGCCCGACACACGGACGCCGCCCGTCGAGTACGGCCGCATCGCCGCAACGTGGCGCACCCTCGGCGCCCGGCTCATCGGCGGCTGCTGCGGCACGACGCCCGAGCACCTGCGCGCGGTGACCGCCGCGCTGCGATGATCAGCCCTTCCGCCACTTCGACATCGCATCTCGCAAAGATCGCGGGCAATATGAGCCCTCTGATTCTGGGGCGCTTGCAGAACTCCCGGCAATCTGGCAGCTTCTCGACGTTCACCGTACTCATGCGAACTCGACATCAGTCTCACCACAGGAATGCAAGCGATGCACACGATCCAGCCTGCACGACTGAAGCCGGGTGTGACCGCGACGGATCTCGAATCCTCCGGCGCCGCGGCCGCGCCGGATGCGGCACATGTCATCCGCGGGCGTGCCCTCGTGTTTTGGGATCCGAAGCGGCCGGGCCACAAGCTCGATGCCATCGACACCGATCAGATCACACCGGCGTCGGACTGCGTCTCCGAAAGTTTGGAAACGCTGGACGAACGCTGGAAGGCCGGTTCCTTCCGCTTTCTCATGCCCGATTTCAGAGACCGCGTGCACCGCGGCGAGACCTTCTTGATCGCCGGCGATCGCTTCGCCATCGGCTCGTCGCGTGAGATGAGTCCAGCGGGTCTCAAAGCGGTCGCCGAGGAAGCACATCTGCAGATGGTGATCGTGTGCGGCGACAACATGGGCGACATCTTCCGGCGCAACGCGCTCAACTTGGGTTTGCAGGTTGTGCAATGCAAGGAGGCTGTCGAGGACGCGCAGGACGGCGATGCTTTCGCTTTCGAACCGGTGACGCGGCAGCTCACCAACGAGACCCGGACCAAGACCTACGCGCCCAAGCCGTTGACGGCGAAGGAAGACGAGATCCGTCGCAGCGGCGGCGTCTTCGAAATCGGCCGGCGCGAGCTGCGGCGATCCGTCGAAACCGCTCCACGGATCGAGTGGCCCGACGAAAAGACGGCGCGTTTGCTCACCACGACGGAGCAGATCGTCTGGGCACACCGCGTCGACAAGAACGACGCAGTGAAGCCAGGAGCGACGTTGCGCATCTACGCCGACCTGTTGCCGGCTTCCGACGGCACCGCCCCGTTCGCCATCCACACCTTCAACCAGATCACCGGCGGGCGCATCTTCCCGCGCCAGGCCGCTGTCGCCAACGATCACTTCGTGTTCACTGGCAAGGAGGCCGACGACAAGCAGACTTCCATCGGCCGTGCCTTCGCGGCGCAACAGGGCATGAAGAAGCCCTACTACGCCACGCCGGGCGACGGCATCTTCCACTTCTACTTCCCCGAGCAGGGGCTCGTGTACCCGGGGCAGTTCATTCCGGGCGCCGATTCACACAGCCGTGCTTATGGCGCATACGGTGCCGTCGGCATCGGTGTTGGTTCGACCACGCTCGGCTTCGGTTGGTCCACGGGCTACGTGTACATGACGCTGGCGCGCGCCCGACGCGTCGTTTTCAGCGGTCGCCTGCAACCTTGGGTGACGGGCAAAGACATCGTGCTCAAGCTGCTCGAATGTTGGGGGGCGAAGCAGTCGCAAGGCATGTCGGTGGAGTTCGTGGACGCGAAGCGCCAGCTGCCCATCGCCTTCCGCAACACCATCGCCAACATGATGGCCGAGGGCGAGGCATTGAATGGAATCTTTGCGCCCGACGAGATCACCAACGCCTGGTTCCGCGCCAAGGGCATGACGTCGTTGCCGTATCCCGCCATCCGCCCGGGCGAGGATGCCAACTTCGACATCGACGAGACGCTCGACCTCTCCGGCATCGTGCCGATGATCGCCAAGCCACACAGCCCCGCCAACGCCTTCCCCGCCGAGGATGTCGCCAAGGAGCGCCTGCGTTTCGACAAGGCATACATCGGCTCGTGCACCAACGGCAGCTACACCGATCTGCTGCACGCAGCACTCGTGATCGCCGCGGCACGCGCCACCGGCCATTCCCAAGTCCACGGAGACTTCGTCGTCTTCCCAGGCTCGGGCGGCGTCAAGCAGCTGATCGAAAAGGCAGAGGATCGCTTGGGCGGCGAATCCGTCGCCGACGTCTTACGCTCCGTGGGCGGGAAGATCCGCGATTCATGGTGCGGGCCATGCTTCGGCCAAGGACCGGACGCGCTGCAACCGGGGCAGCGCGCCATCACCTCGTTCAATCGCAATTGGCAGAACCGCATGGGCTTTGGCGGCGAAGGCTATCTCGCCAGCCCCGCCGTGGTCGCGGCGTCAGCGCTCCTCGGTTACATGGCGCCACCGAGCGCGCTCGGCGTCGAATGGCGACCAGAGTTGTTCGAGGCCTGACACTTGTCCGGCCACGACAACGTGTGGTGCTACTGCCCCGCCAACCTGCGGTGCTCCGCAGGTGCAGCACGTTAGACCTTCAACGCCGAGAACGCCACAGCCGAGGATGTCTGCGACCATGCATGATTGCCAAGATCACTACCTCGTTCGCCACGATCTGGTAGTACATCGCGTAGGGAAAAGTCATGATGAGCGAGCGCCGGATGTCACCACGGACTCGAGGAAATGCAAGCGGAGCCGCAAGAACTTTCGCCACGCTCGCATCGACGGCTACGGCAAATCTCGCACCGAGACCTTCGCGACGGGACTCGTACCAGACTTGCGCTTCGAGAAACTCCGCCTCAGCTTCGGGCCGAACGACGAGCCACAGGCTCATGCGCCACCCATGAGCTTGCGCCGGACCTCTTCCCATGGGATGGAAGACCCAGGACTAGCCAGGTGCTCTGCGAGACGACGATCCAGCTCCGCTTCCTGCTCTGGGGAAAGCACGAGCTCGGCTTCGCACTCCTTGTCGTCGAGGCTTTCCCACAGTGCGAGGGCGAGTTCCACCCGCTGGTCGACGGGGAGTTTCAACAATTCTGCCAGCGTATTTCGAATCATGACAAGATTCTCTCACCCCAGTGCTGCGATTTCAAGTCATCCCAACAGGTCTGTCACCTGTGATCAGTGCATCTCTGTTGGACGGGAGTGACTCCGTCGCGACCCGGTCGCTCACGCCGCACCGTTGCGGCGAGCTCCATTTCTTGAAGGCCCTTGCGACCCGCTGCGAAATGTTGGTCGCGACGAGCATCGGGGTCGGATACAAGCAGTGCTCTCCCGACTCCTCGATGACGCGAATCATTCCGCCCAGCTCCACTTGCCTCGTTACCAGTGTACCTCGGCTTCCATCGTGCTGGCACGATCTGCTGCACGCAGAGCAACAAGTTGCAGCGGACGGTGTCGCGTGTCACGCGCCGCGCGGTCGGCGCTCCGCCGAACGCGCGCAGGAGACCAGCTGGTTCAGCTTCCGGACTTGAGTTGGTCGACGACGTGACCGAGCGCGGCCTTGGAGTCGCCGAAGAGCATGAGTGTGCGGTCGGCGTAGTAGAGGTCGTTGTCGATGCCGGCAAACCCCGGATTCATCGTGCGCTTGTTGGCGATGCAGAGCTTGGCCTTGTCGGCGTCGATGATGGGCATGCCGTAGATCGGGCTGCCCGGATCGCTGCGCGCCGCCGGGTTGACCACATCGTTGGCGCCGATGACCAACGCCACGTCCACTTGCGGCATGTCCTTGTTGATCTCTTCCATTTCGACGAGGCGATCGTAGGGAATGTCGGCTTCCGCCAGCAGCACGTTCATGTGGCCCGGCATGCGCCCTGCCACCGGATGAATGGCGAACTTGACGTCGATGCCGCGCTTGGAAAGAAAATCGTAGATCTCGCGCACACGATGTTGCGCTTGCCCCACCGCCATGCCGTAACCGGGAATGACCACGACGCTGGTGGCGGCGGTGAGCATCTGCGCCACGTCTTCGGCGGTCGCGGTCTTGTAGCTGCGCTGCTGCTGCACCGCCGCGCTCGTCGCCACTTGGCCAAAGGCGCCGAAGAGCACGTTGGTAAATGACCGGTTCATGGCCCGGCACATGATGATCGACAGGATGAGCCCCGACGAACCATCCAACGCTCCCGCGGTGATGAGCAGCTTGTTCTCGAGCACGAACCCCATCGCCACCGCCGACAGCCCGGCGTAGGCGTTGAGCAGTGAGATCACCGTCGGCATGTCGGCGCCGCCAATCGGAATGATGAGCAGGACGCCGAAGAGAAGCGACATTCCGACGATCACAGGGAACAACTGCCATGTCTCTGGCCGGGCGATGAGAACGACACCGCTCACGACAGCGATCGCGAGCAAGCCGAGATTGATGAAGTTCTGGCCGCGGTAGGTGATCGGCCGGGTCGGGATGACTTCCTGCAGCTTGCCGGCGGCCATGAGACTGCCGGTGAACGTCAGGTATCCCAGGATGATCTCGACGACGATGGCGCTGGTGCGGAAGACGGTGAGCTCATCGTGCTGCAGCCAGAGAATGTATTTCGCCGTGCCCACCAGGCCCGCGGCAAGACCGCCGAAGGCATGCGAAAGCGCCGTTCGCTGTGGCACCGCGGTCAGCGGCACGCGCGACAGCGGAATGCCCGCCAGCGTCCCAACCACCAGCCCGATCGCGATCCATTGGTAGGTGACGATCTCCGGGTGCAGCAAGGTGCCGATCACGGCGAAGGTCATTCCCAAGATGCCGGCGATGACGCCACGCCGCGCCGTCCTCGGATGGCTCAGCCACTTGAGCGAGAAGACAAAGAGCCCGGTGGAGAGGATGTATGCGACCTGTGTCAGGTGTTCGATCATTTCTTGTCCGGACGCTTCTTGAACATCTTGAGCATGCGGTCGGTGATCAGGAAGCCGCTCACGATGTTGGTCATCGAAGCCGCGACCGCCACCGTGCCGAGCAGGGTGGAGAGCGGCGTTTCTTGCTCGCCCGCGAGCAGGATCGACCCCACGACGGCGATCGCCGAGATGGCATTGGTGAGCGACATGAGTGGCGTGTGCAAGAGACGGGAGACGTTGCGAATGACCTCGAGACCGATGAAAGTCGCCAGCATGAAGACGAACAGTGCGGACCAGATGTCGAGATGGGTCATGCGGCGATCACCTCTCGGGCTCGGGTGCGGCGCGGCGTGCCGCGTTGCCGTGAACCTAGTGGCGCCAGCGAGCCACGCGCCGACAGCCACACCGGGCGGCGAGGATAGGGACGGACCCCTGGCCCGTCAAGACAGCAAGTCATGCGGGCAAGCCTGCGCGTTGCAACAGCTCCAGAGATTCAAGAACTCCAGAGGTCCGTTGACTTGGCCTTCCGGCTTTGATGGACGCGGTGCCCGGGGAACGACCACGCGGAAGCGACGCATCGATGACGACGCGCAAAAAGACCTTGAAGAAGATTCCCAAGTTTCGTTCCCAGGCCGAGGAACGAAAGTTCTGGGAAACGCACGACTCGACGGAATGGGTCGATTGGACGCAGGCTCAGGTCGTCCGGTTTCCGCGTCTCCCGCCCTTCACCGAATCGACCGTGAAACCTCGCACTGCAGGGAAGTGACCTTCCCTGCTATCGCAGCGCCCGATGCCAGATCTTGCGTTGGAACTCGCTCTTATCGGCGGATCGGTACGATCTTGCCTTCTGCCTTCTCTCCAGACACGCACAACACTTTCGCGCCGCGGCTCTTGCCGGCTTTGAGCTCGCAGATGGCGCGATTGGCGTCCTGCAGCGTGTATTCCTCGACTTCGGGGCGGATGTTCGTACGTGCAGCGAGCTCGAGGAACTCGCGCACATCGGTGCGCGTCACATTCGCGACACTCTTGATTTCTTTCTCCATCCAGAGATGTGCGGTGTAATCGATCTCGCTCATGGCCTCGCGGTCCTGATCATCCTTGTGGATGGCGTTGATCACCAGGCGACCGCCGGGGTGCAAATACGCGAGGGCGTGAAGCACCGGTCGCCACGCGGGGGTGGTATCGATCACAGCGTCGAGATTCCATGGCGGCGGCCGATCGATGTCGCCGACCCAATGGGCGCCGAGCCGGCGTGCGAAACTGCGTTGGACTCGGCTGCGCGCGAAGACGTAGACGCGCGACTGCGGAAGTTCGTGCTGCACCATTTGGAGCACCAGATGCGCCGACGCCCCGAATCCCATGAGCCCGAGCGCTTGGCCGTTGCGCAATCCGCACATCCGGAAGGACCGATAGCCGATGGCGCCGGCGCAAAGCAGCGGCGCCGCTTGCGCGTCGGTGAACTGTGCCGGGATTGCGTGCGCGAAGATTTCGGGGACCACGATGGACTCGGCGTAACCGCCGTCCACGTCCCGGCCTGTGCCCACGAACCTGGCGCAGAGATTCTCCATTCCCTGGCGACAGAGCCGGCACATGCCGCACGCATCGTAAATCCACGCGACGCCGACGCGGTCGCCGACGCGCCACTGCTGTGCGTCCGGTCCGAGCGCATCGACGATGCCGACCACTTGGTGCCCGGGAACGACCGGGAGCCGCGGCGGCTTTGCCCTGCCTTCGATTTCGTCGAGGTCGGTGCGACAGACGCCGCAGACGGAGACGCGGACGCGGATCGCGTATGGACCCGGCACTGGTTCGGGAACTTCAGCCCAGCGCAGTGCCGCGGTCTGCTTCCCCACCCGCCGGATCTTGTCGAGGACCATCGCGTGCACGGCAGCACCTTTCACCCAACTCCACCAGTATAGAATGACGTGCTGGTGGTCCCGGCGAAAGCGGCGTTCACCGACGCCCCACCGCCATTGGCCGAAAAGGCGCAGCGGCCCTGCATCGCCGTCCGTAATCTCCGTTCAGAACGGAGGTGAGCCATGGCAGGAAATCTGGAACGTGCGGTGACAGGAAGCGAGTGGGTCGTCCCGATCCTCGCCGCCACCGCCGTTATGCAAATGTTCCTCATGTGTGCCTGCCTGGGTGCGACTGTGCTCTTCATCGGCGCCGCGCACGCCGGGCTTCTCCATGATGTTTTGAGCATCGCCACTGCTCTCGTCGAGGCGATGCTGCGCATCGGGTTGCATGTTCTCACCCTTGGGTGATCGAGGAGGATCGTGTCATGAGCGACGAACGCGCGCAGGAAGGACAGGCGGGACCTGACAAGCGATGGGTCCCGACCGCATCACACGCGCGGCCGCGCGGGATCCGCGGCCACGGCGGCCTCGCCACTGGCCTTGCGATGATCCTGATTGGCGTGCTCTTTCTGCTCGACAATTTGCGCATTGTCGACTTCCGCTTCGCGTGGGACGCGTGGCCGCTCTTCATCGTGATCTTCGGTGTGGTGCGGTTGATCGACAGCAGGGATCGGAGCAGTGGCCTCTGGCTCGTGGCCATCGGACTTTGGCTGTTCGTGAACGAACAGGAGTTGTGGGGCCTGAGCTATGGTGATTCCTGGCCGCTCCTCGTGGTCGTGTTTGGGATCTCCATGGTGTGGAAAGCAATGCGCGGCGCCAACACGCCACCTGCGAACGGGTGAGGATGATGAGCACGAAATACGGCAGCCGGCTCACGCCCCATCTCGTCGTCGGGCTCTTCGTCATCACGCTCGGCGTGCTGCTCACGCTCGACAACTTGGGGTACATCGACACCAGGGACTACTTCAGCTTCTGGCCCCTGGTGCTGATCTTCGTCGGCGTATCCAAGCTGGGCTCGAGCACCACGAGTACGGCACGGCTGATCGCGGGGCTGTGGATCGCGGCCGGCGTTGCGTTCCTCATGTGGAACCTCGACATCCTGCCGTTCGGGATCTGGGATTTCTGGCCGCTGCTCCTCATTCTCCTCGGTGTGACGATGCTCCGCCGTGTCACCCAGCGCCACGAACACGTCGTGTCGGCGACAGATCCGTCGTCCACGGTCTCGGCGTTCTGCGTCTGGAGCGGCGCCGACCGCAGGAGCACGTCGACAGACTTCCGCGGTGGCGAATTGACCGCCATCATGGGGGGTTGCGAAGTGGACCTGACCCAGGCACGGATCGCCAATGGCGAGGCCATCATGGATGTCTTCGCCTTCTGGGGCGGGATCGACATCCACGTGCCGCCTGATTGGACTGTGGTGAGTCACGTCTCGCCGTTCATGGGAGCGTACGTCGACAGTCGCAAGCCACAGACCGCGGGGGATCCGACGCAGCGACTCGCGTATGTGTCGTACGCCGTGGTGAAAATCACGGCCACGTCGCGATCGAGCAACTCCACTTTTCGTGGGGACACGGATTTCAGTCAGACCCGGCACCTGGATCGATGGGACGAGCAGGGCATTCGTTTCGTGTTCGGCATCGATGCGCGAGAGAACATGATCGAGGCGGCGGATTCCCTGCCCAAGCGGGCATGGGA
>CAZMNW010000060.1:0-42104 GCA_964567755.1 uncultured bacterium | reverse complement strand
TGCCACCTGACCCAGCGGCACCCCACCATCCGCCCCACAAACTGCCTCTCTGATCCGCGGATGCATCTCGAGCGCCGTGTGAAATCGGGTCTGTTCGTGCATCCAGCGCGGCTCTCGCTGCAAGCGTTCGCGGGTGAAGTCGCCTTGGTTGAGGTAGCCGAAGGCACGCCACGCCGAGCGTCGAACAACCTCCGCTGTCGCACGAGCGATCGGCAGCGCGACCACGGCCTCAATTGCCGCGAGCCCGAGCAGCAGCCGATCACCGGCGGCCACCGTGGACGGCAAGACTTCAGGTGCCACCGTAGATCGTGACACCGGCGCGCGCGGTCCTGCCGCAGCATCAGCACGCGCCGTGGCCTCGCCTGTTGCAGCGGGTCCTGTCTCTGCAAATGCAGCTGACGCGGCGTCCGCGCAGGTCGAAGCCGGGGGAACGAGCTCTGCGCTCGCCGGGGGGACACGCTCATCTCCAACCGCAGCAGAAGCAGAAGTGAATCCCTCGCTGGTCTCTGCCAGGATGAGAGGCCGTTCATCTGCAAGGGCCGCAGAAGCAAACGCGGTGGCCCCGCCGGTCGAGGCCGGCGCACGCATCAATCTTTGGGTTCCCACGGCACCTGACCTTGGGAGGAATCGGTGGTCGGGACTGCTCATTCAATATAGATAGCCACTACATAAATGTCAAGTAGATAGTTTGTTAAAGATTCGCGCCAAGCGGATGCGGGATTCATGCCAGGTCGAGAACGTCACTGCCGCGCGACGCGCTTGATTGTCCAAGTCGTTCACATTGTAAGAATTCTGAACACTGTCAACGAGGTGGACAGCTGTAAGAAACTGAGACGCTGTCAACGAGGTGGACAGCCGCGAAACGATGCGAATGTGCGCCATGTTCGAAATGTGGCTAGCCCGGATTTCCACGGACGCCAATCCGGGTAACGCGACCGAACTCCGCGGACGTAGCCACGAGTGTGGGGGCGGCCATGGGCGTGGATTTTGGCGCGCCGCCTTCGTTCTCGTGCACGCTACGCGTTAGCGCCGAGTGCGCCGACTGAAGTCCGAAGACGAGAACATCCGACGCCATCGCGCGGTCGAGTTTCCGACTGTAGTCCTGTCGACTTCTCCGCATCTCCTTCCCAGCCTGTAATCGGTGGAAATGAACGATCCATGAGTCTGCCTTCTACTCCGAGAAGAGATGCGACATCGCAGCGTCGCTCGACCTCATTGGAGCACCAAAAGAGACAACTGCTCGAAGCCGCGCGGCCCTTTCCCGACTGGCTGTCCCGGCCGAAGCCAGCCCGAATTGTTAGGCCGATTTCGGTCCGTGGAAATCCAGGCTAGAACTCAATTCGACATCTTCAGAATGCGCTCAGCGCTGATTGCTAATGCGCTCTCGAGCCTGGGGCCTGATCACGAACTGTGGGCAAGAGCCGACCTCCGCGGAGGATGCTAATGTTGAACCTCCACGGAGGCTAACGTTGACCCTTCTGCGTGTCGATCTCCCGGGCCTTGGGAGTGAGTTCCGGGAGACGCTTCGCGGCCGGCGGTGCCTCGAAGCCAAGCTGGGTGCGTGCGACGATTTCGATTTTGTCGGCCACACGCTTCCAGGTGAACTCGCGGACGCGCGCCCGCGCGGCGTGTCGCAGCTGCTGACGGTGTGCGGGATTCCGCCAGAGAGCCTGCAGTGCGCGGCGAAAGCAATAGGGATGACGCCAGCGAACGACGAACGCCGTTTCACCGTGTACAGCCAGATCCTGTGTTCCCGCTGGCGTGCACACCACGGGCACGCCGCAAGCCATGGCCTCGGCCACGGTGTTGCTCCACCCGGCGCGGCGCTCGGCGGCGACGAAGATGTCGCAGCTCGCGTACAGGCGCGCCAGTTCGTCTTGCGGCAGATTCCAGTGGAACTCGTACGGAACCGTGCTGTCGAAGTGTGCGCGTGGATCGGTCATGTCGTTCTGGACCGCGTGATCGAAGAGCACGAGCTTGATTGGATGCGCCACGCTCCCGGCCCAGGCCGGCCAGTGATGTTTCAATTCGGTTGCAAAAGATTCCACGGCGCGGACGGCGAGCCGTGAGCCTTTGCCCGGACGCGCGAGACGTCCATAGACGAGGATCCGGATCGGGGGCTCGTTGGCGCGGGCGATTTCGGCCGGACGAAAGGTGTCGAGGTTGACGCCACCGATCGCATCTTCGGCGCGCGTGCGGTAGCGCCGCCAGAGACGGCGTTGCAGTGCGCTCGAATTGGCGAGCAGCGTCCAGCTGCGATTGCGCGCGATCTCACGCCCAGGGAGATTCTTGTGCACGCAATAGAACAGCTTGAGTCGCGCCTCGGCGCGCGCGAATGGTTCGATCAGGCTTGGCGACGCCGTGAGGAGCACCATGTGCCGGCGGCCCTCGATCTCTGCCAGCGGGCGCACGTCGCCCGCGAAGGGGAACCAGTCGGGGCGGGTGCCATCGGGGTGGTAAAGCACGAAGCGATGACCGCGCTGGACCAGCACGTTGCCGAGCTCGAGAAAGCGGCGCACGCCACCGAATACTTGCACGTGGGGTAACAGTGCGGCGAAATCGAGGCCGGGCTCAGACATCGGTGCGTTCGATGTGTGCAGGAAGCGTGACCAACAGCGTGCAGCCGCTGGGGCTCGATGGGCGATGCACGGAACCGGGCGCGTGATAGACATATGTCTGAGCGCCGTACGTACGCCCGCCGTCCTCGACCGTGCCCTCGAGGACGAAGTACTCCTCGCCCTGTGGATGGCGATGCGCTGGATACGAGGCGCCGGCATCGAACTGCAGCAGGAGCGTGAGGCCACGCCGGCCCTCGTGGTGACGCAGGACCTTGTAGCGCACCCCCGGAGCATCTTCGAAGTCGCGCCAATCGCGACTCGTGCTGTCTGTGATTTCGGGTTTCACCGCGAGCCGCCCCCATCGCCTTGGGGGAGGATGGCGAAGATGCGGGCGGGGGCGCCGCTGCCGCCGCGGATCGACATGGGGATGGCGAAAACCGTGGCTCCACGTGCCGGCAAACCCTCGAGATGCGCCACGTTTTCCAACCCCGGGATGTCGGCGCCGTTGAGAATCTGATGCGCGATGAAATCGCGTGATGGACCGTGATCGAGCGACGCGGTGTCGAGGCCGACGGCGCGCACGGAACGCTGTTGCACCAGGAACCGCGCTGCCTCGGCCGAGAGGCCGGGGAAGTGCAGCGCCGTCGTGATGCCAGGCCGGTCGTCACCCAAGTAACTCTTGCGATCGGGCCAGCGTTGCCCCCAACCGGTGTGGAAGAGCACGATGGCGCCGTCGGGCAGCCGGCCGTGCCGCGCTTCATCCGCCTCGATGTCGCGCACCTGCACCCGATAGTCCGGATCGGCCGCGCAAGCGGCACGGACGTCGATCAATGCGGCCGGTCCGATGAGTCGGTCGAGCGCGATCGCATCCACCGTCAGCCCACCCTCGGCGAAATGACAGGGCGCATCGACGTGCGTGCCGCCGTGCTCGGCAGCGCAGAACTGGTTGGCCTCGTACCAGAAGCCGGCAGCGGAACGACCATGCGCCACCGGCTGCAATTGGAAGGGCTGTGCGGTCGGCCAATAGATGGTTTGTGCATCGAAGGGATGGGTGAGATCGATGACCACCGGATCGGCGGCAAGGCTCGCAGGTGCGCTCATCGCCACGACGGCAAGGCTCGCACGCGCGGCCGCGAGGACGACCCGCCGGCTGGCGGCAGACGCTGCGGGCATGCTCATGTCTTCACCGCGATCATGTGCGACGCGCTTGCCGTTCGTTCCAGGTCTGCGGTCGTTTCCCGGTGTCGACTTCGACCATGGAGATGCACCCTGGCACCGGGCACACGAGCATGCATAGGTTGCAGCCGACGCAATCGTCTTCCTTCACCCAGGGCACGCGGACCTCGCGTTGCTCCGCTCCCAAGAGCCCATGGCCGGTGACGAGTTGCGTCACCGCTTCGCCGCGGACGCGGAATGGATCGGGGATCCAAGCGGGAGTCGTGCCATGAGTGCCAGCGCCTGCAGTGTGCATCGGCGCCGCGGTGGCCGCCGAGGCGTGTGTGCCCGCCGGGGCATCGCCGACATAGATGCACTGGTGTGCGGTGTCCTGGCAGGCGACGTAACAGAGCTGGCAGCCGATGCACGTCTTCGGATCGATCCGCGCCACAATTGTGTAGTTGAGATCCAGATCGCCCCAATCGCGCACCGCGGGCACCGCCCGGCCACGAAATGCTTCGATCGAGGCGAAGCCATGCTCGTCCATCCAATTGGAGAGGCCATCCGTCAAGTCCTCGACCAAGCGGAAGCCGTAGTGCATCACCGCGGTGCACACTTGCAGCGAGGTGCACCCGAGAGCGATGAACTCCGCCGCGTCGCGCCACGTGGCGATGCCGCCGATGCCTGAAAGGGGCACCGCGCACCCTGGATCGCCAGCGATCTGCGCCACCATGTTGAGGGCGATGGGCTTCACCGCCGGGCCACAGTAGCCGCCATGGCTGGAGCGATCGCGCACCTTCGGACGCGGCGTCATGTCGTCGAGGTCGATGCTGGTGATGCTGTTGATGGTGTTGATGAGCGACAACGCGTCGGCGCCACCCTGGACGGCGGCACGTCCGGGATAGCGCACGTCGGTGACGTTGGGCGTGAGCTTCACGATCACCGGTGTGCGCGCCACTTCCTTCACCCACTCGACGATCTGGCGGGTGTACTCGGGCACTTGCCCCACGGCCGCGCCCATGCCGCGCTCGCTCATGCCATGCGGGCAGCCGAAGTTGAGCTCGAGGCCATCGGCGCCGCTGTCCTCGGTGCGGCGCACGATGTCGTGCCAGGCCTCGCGTTTCGACTCGACCATCAGAGACACGATGACCGCGTGTCGCGGGTAATGCTTCTTGACGTCCGCGACCTCGCGCAGATTGTCCGCGATCGACCGGTCGCTGATGAGCTCGATGTTGTTGAACCCCATCATGCGCTCGCCGCCATAGTCCACCGACGAGTAGCGCGAGCAGACGTTGACGATGGGTTCACCGACGGTTTTCCATACTGCGCCACCCCAACCGAGGTCGAAAGCGCGCTTCACTTGATCGCCGGAGTTGCTCGGCGGACCGGACGCGAGCCAGAACGGATTGGGCGCATGGATGCCGGCGAAACGAATGCTGAGATCGGCCATGATGGGCCTCCAAGGGGTCCGGCGCTCAGTGTAGGAGCGTCGCGGCCGCAGGGCAACGGGCAGAGCGTAGGCCTGGCCGCGCTTCAGGGACCGGGGTCGAGGGCGACGTCGCCGCCGAGCCATGTGGCGCATGGGCGTTCGACACGGCCGTCGGTGTGAACCTCCACTACCTCGAGACGCACGCGACCGTCGCGGAAGAAATCGAGCCGCATGAATCCTGCCTGCGGGGAGACGCAGATCGTGTCGTCTCCGCGCGACACCGGATCGGGCCGCGACATGGATCCCGACCCGCTCACGAGGGAGTAGCGCACGCCACGGCGGCCGGCGAGCACTTGCAAATTGTGGTCGTGTCCACCGGCAAAGGCCAGAGGGGGATACTTGTGGAACACCTGCTCGAGCTCTCCGAGCATGTTCTGGTAACGCGACGACGCGAGGTCCTGACGATAACCTCCCATGGAACGATAGAGCGGATACAACGAGCCGACGCCGGGGAGCGGCAGCCAAAGCCACGAGGCGGCCCGATGCAAGGGAAAGAGATGATCGTCCCAGGTGAAGAAGCCACCGTGCCAGCCATGCGATGCAATCGGGTGGTGCGCGGCGACGATGACCTCGCGGCCGCCGGCCGAGGCGAGTGCGGTCTCCAGGGCGTTGGCGAAATCCGTTTCGCTGCGCACGCTGCAGGCCGCGGCCGGCGCCTCGAATTCGTCGTGGATCCACCAGGAGCTGTCGAAAACCACCAGACGCAGCCGATCGCCGACATCGATGCTCTCGGGTCCGACGCAGTCGTCGACCGGGCGAAACTCGAGGCCGGGAATCGCGAGCGCGGTGATGAACTGTGCTTGCCGGCGCACGGCTCGCCGACCGTCATGATGATGATCGTGGTTGCCGGGCAGGAAGATGCCGCGCGCGCCGCTCCTTTGGATGACGTCGGCTTGGGCGCGCAGGATAGCCTCACCGCGAGCG
Organism: uncultured bacterium; assembly: GCA_964567755.1. Taxonomy (GTDB): domain Bacteria; phylum Krumholzibacteriota; class Krumholzibacteriia; genus DASRJW01. The sequence goes on along the minus strand of CAZMNW010000060.1, from coordinate 35,978 downwards.
CGATCGGGCGCCGCGGGGTCCGGCATGCCATCCGGGTAAATGTTGTCGCCGAGAAAGACGACGAAGGTGTGGTTCGGTGCGCGCGCCGCTTCGCCCCGCAAGGCCTCCAGCACCGGCTCGGGTGTGTCCAGTGCCGGGTCACCGGAGTCGCCAATGAGGAGGAGGGTGGAGTCGATGCTGTCCGGCGCAGGAGCGTCCGCGAAAGGTCTCTCTGGCGGCACCCACGCCTGATGCAAAGAGCAAGCGTTTGTGGAGGCGAGCGCCACACCGATACCGACGGCTTGCCACCACCTGCGGCCGGCTGCCACGCCTGGCCGTTGGCGTTGCATGAAACCCTCCGGGCTGGCACGTGCTGCGCTGGGGGAACACCGTGAGGTCGCGGATCAGACGCGTGTGCGCACCGGCGGACCGGACTGTTTGAGCTTCAGACCACGCAAGTAACGGCGCAAGTCGTAGCGCCATACCAGGCGCTTCATGCCGCCTTCGTCGAGGTTGAGCTCGCCGCTGAGACGATGCAACACGTCCTCGATGGTATCACAATCCTTGGCGAGGTTGGCGCAGCGCATCTTGATCTCGAACCGCGCGCGGTCGTCGATTTCTTTGAGACAGCCGAGATCCTCGATCAGCTTTTCGCGGAACAGAAGATCATCGAGCCGATCGCGGAGCGGCGCGGATTCGATGCGCTGCCGTTCTTCCTTGCGCAGACGGGTCACGAAAGGCATGAGGTCGAGACGATCGAGCAGTTCCATCAGGGTGCGTTTGTTGCGCCCCAGAACTTCGGCGACGCGATCGAGACCGCCGCGGTACTGGGCGACGACGCGCGACACCATTTCGGCGGTCGGCAACGCTTCTTTCGGCGACAGGGAGCTGGACGAGGACTCCTGAAACAACGGCACGTCGAGACCGCGATCGCCGCTGCCGTTGCCGCGCGGCGTGAACGGCGTGGGCGTTTCTTCTTCCTGGATTTCGGGCTCGTCGAGCGGGGTGTGGAGATCATCCATGAACGCCTCGTCGGGCAATGGTTGCCCCTGCTTTTCAGCGGCGCGGATGCGCGAGCGCACGGCCATGTAGTGACGCCGGCACAACCCCTTGGCGTAGTGCGCTTCGTCGCACCCGGTTTCTTCACACAGCTTGTGCGCGGCACGCGCACGCGCCGGGCGCTGGGACTCGGGATCGAAGTGGGCACCTGCCGCAACCGTGCGCCGCATGATGCGATAGTGTGTTTCGCATAACTGTTTGGCCAGGACTGGAGCATCGCATTCTGGAACCACACAGTGCTCGAATTCACCCGCGGATGGGAGCGGTTCCCGTCGCGTGGAGATCTCGACGATCGCGGCTTGGCCACGCCGTAGCAGCGGTGATGCTCCCGGGCTGCGTGCAGGGGGGGCTGCGGACGGCGTGGCGGCGAGGTCCTTCCATGTCGCGTTCATCGCCGCGAGGTCGGCGCGCAGCGGCGCGATCGCCCTCTGCATGGCGATTTCGAAGGCATCCACCAGCTTCTGCAATGTCTGCGGGTCCAGTGTCGTCGCACCCGGGCGCACGAGCGCCGGTCTACCTGGCGTCTTGATCGAACGAGGTCGTTTGGGAATGGCCGATCACCCCTGCTTGGTGCCGCTCAGGGCGCGCGAATTCGAATTACCGCGCACGACAGAGATCAACACACGTGATTCACTACACGAGGAGTCGCAAGAAAGAGTCCACTCGTAAGCGAGAGAGAACTTCGACGCGTCACTCTAGTCGCCCTCCACACCCAATGCAAGCCCCTTCCGCAGCCTCGCAGCACGTCGCCGCCACACGGGATTGCATCCGTTCAGGGCGAAAACGACAAACGCCGCGGCCACTAGCCGCTGCCCGATCCTTCTGAAATACAGTAACCCAGAACCATGATACCAGAAGTCGGGAGGGACGCCAGAGCAAAATAATCTACCGCGACAACTTGTCACGATCCCACAGCGGCGTCAAGATACGCTCAATGCGACGCGTCGGCGACGGTGGGCGTCGACATGATTGCCACTGGTCATCGCGACCGGTCCCCGGCCCGAGGGTTGGGCGACGTGATCCTGTCCCTCGACGGTAAGCCGATGGAGAACGGCAGGCAGTCCGAGGTCAACCTATACCGGTCCGTGCCGGCCAGAAGGTGAATGTCGGCATCCAGCGTGGTGCCAAAACCCACACGCTCCACGTCGCGGTGCTGGAACGTCCGGATGTCGCAAGCGAGCTCATGCCCTTGGTGCGCCCCGAGAACAATCTGGTGGCCGAGCTCGGCATCTTGGCGCTCGATCTCGCGCCCGAAGTGATCGCGCGTCTCGCACCGCTGCGTCATGGCGACGGCGTGGTCGTGGTCGGCAGCGCTGCCGATGCACCCTACGTCGACCTCGAGATCTTGCCGGGGGACGTCATTCACCAGCTCAACGGACACGCGGTGCGCACCTTGCATCTGCGGCGCGAGCTGGCGGTGCTACAGCCGTATGCATCCGTGGTGTTGCAAGTCGAGCGCGCCGGCCACCTGCAGTACGTCGCCTTCGAGCTCGAATGAGAATCGCCTCGCGGGTCAGCGCATGACGAGGAGCGAGTTCGAACGGCGCCGGCCGGCAGCTTCGACACGATAGAAGTAGACGCCGGCAGCCACGCGGTTGCCACGCCGGTCCGTGCCATCCCAGTGCAAGCGCACTGCGCCCGGGCCCGCGACGCCTTCGAAGAGCGTGGCCACGTGCCGGCCGCTGGCATCGAACACACGCGCCTCGACCGGACCCCGCGCTTCGAGGTCGAAAGCGATGGTCGCGCCGCGCGCCGCGGACGTCGGGTTCGGCCAACTGGTCAGACGATCGCCGCCGCCGTTGCCCGTGCTTGGTCCGGCGGCAGTGACCTGGGGGATGGAGGTCGGATCCGTCGGATCCGAACCGGCGCCGATCTCGGTCTGATCGGCGAAGCCGTCTTCGTCGCGATCGATGCCGATGCGTTCACCGGTCCCTGGAGGCACGCCGGTAAACGTGAGCGCCGTGCCTTCGTCGGTGAGCGCGAGCAGTGCCGCCGTGGTGAGCATCGGCTCGCCGCTGTGGTCGGAGCGAAAGAGATCGTTGCCGGCGTAGAGCCAACCACGCTGGATGCCGCCGCGCAGCCCCTTGACGACGAAATCGCAGTTGCCGAGCGCATCCTGACCCCGCATGGTCTGCAGCCAGGTGGTGAACGCAGCGCTATTCCTGCTCGCGGCGTCGACCGTGCGTTGCGCGCCGACCGCGGGCGCCATGCCGGTATCGAAGGCGTGCAGGAACGCTTCCATGTCGCGGCGTTCGTTGTCGTTCTGGAACTCGAAGCCCGGGAAATGCAGGAAGTCGAACAGCGTCGGGCTCGAACCATCGTGGATGAAGCCGAAGCCGCGCTTCTTTTCCCCGGGCGCGCCATCGAAGCCCGTCTTCTCGTACATGTTGCGCAGCTGCGGCACCTTCATGTCTTGCGATTCCTGCAGCGCGAAGCGGTTGATGAGCTGACCGTTGGTTCCCGTCGGCAGCGCGTGACAGTCGGAGCAACGGAATGGACCGTCGAGCGTGGGGCCGACGAAGAGCTGCCGTCCGCGTTCGGCGCTCGCTCCGGTTCCCGGGTTGGGGAACGAGCGATCCAGGTTCTGGTTCGGGTTGGGCGGGTACTGCACCGTCATGATGAAATCTTCGAAGGCCTGCATGTCGGAGCTCAAAAGCTGCGTGCCGCGCCCCATGAGGCCGACGAAGGCTGGATTGAAAGCCGTGAAGCCAGAGCGATCGCCGCGCCAGTGGAAGGGCTCGGTGCCCGAGAGGCCGCGCAACGACTGTGTCGTCATCGGGCCTTTCATCGGGTGGAAGTTGGTGAGCAATGGATCGAGCTGACCCTGCGGCGGGGGCTGCGGCGTTCCATTCGGGTCGCCGAGATCCCAGGCGATGTTGTCGAGGTGGCCGCCGGCATGGCACGAAGAGCAGGCCAGGTCACCGTGCCCCGACGACAGGCGGCCATCGTAGAGGAACTTGCGGCCGTTCTGGATCACAGCAGGGCTGGGGTCGAACAACGCCAGCGCCGATTCGACGAGCCGGCTGTCCGTGTCGACGATGGAGATGGTGTTGTCGAACCGGTTGAGCACGTAGAGGCGATGGTGAGTCTCGTCGAGAGCCAGGCCGCTCGGCCCCTCGCCGACGCCGATGCGCGCCACGACCGCACCCGCGTCATTCAGAACCGCGACCTTTGCCGAACCGAGCGCGGTGACGTAGAGGATGCCGCCCGTGGAGGCGAAGGCGAGCCCCCCTGGCTGCGACAAGCTCTGGTCGATCTCCGCCGGCGAGCCGGGCGTCACGCTGTAGTTGATGTGCGGGTTCAGGTCGACGAGAGCGGGAGTGGTGGGCGCGCCCGGATCGACGATGGTGACACGGGTGCGCAGGAAGCTGCCGCGCAATGTGGGTTCGAAACGAATGTGATTCAACGCGTCCGTGTTGGTAACGTACACGTGACCGGTCAGCGGATGGACGCCGAGGTTGAACATCAAGGTGCCGAGGTGGTCGACGTACGCCGGCACCGGCACCGGAGTGTTGGCGTCGAGGACGGCGACGTCGTGATCGGGCAGCGTGTAGGGATGTGAGTTGTTGTAGTCGCGCGCGAGCTCGTCTTCCCAGCGGTTGATGCGCCACTTGAGCACCAGGCCGGTGTTGGGACGACCGGGAGGGTTCGGTAGCGGGAGCCCGCCGTGTGCGACGACATCGGACTCGCCGGCGGTGGTCGTTTGGTTGCCGCTGTCGAAGATGGCGGCGTAGACCTTGCTGCCGTCTGGCGTCACGGCCAGCGCCTGGGGATCGCTGCCGAAGAGCGACACCACCACGGGCGGCGCCGTCAGGTTGGTGGGATCGTAGATCTTGATCGCATCTTCCTGCGAGACGCTGACGAAGGCACGCCGCGGCGTGCCGGCGAACACGATGTCGGCCGGTTCGTCGCCGACGGACAGCGTGGCCACGACGTTGCGCGCCGCGAGATCGACGATGCTCACCGTGTCGGACAAGTGGTTGGCCACCCACACGTGGTTCGCATCGGCAACCGCGACGCTCACTGGATCGAGACCCACCGGCACCTCGAAGTCGAGACTGAGACCGCCGGCGGACACGGTGAACACCGCCAGACGATTATCGGGGGTGTTGACGGCGAACAGACGCGTGCCGTCAGCCGACAAGGTGATGGGATGGACGTGCTGGCTCTCGAAATTGACGAACGCGGCGCTCGACGGGCCAACGAAGCAGGAAACGACGAGGAAGCTCGAGGCAATTCCGGAACGGTGGCGCATGGTTCGCACTCCATTCGATGTACAGCCGATGAGTCGACCAAGGAGTAGAACGCACGGATTCAAGCTCAGCAACGCCGAATCAGAGACGCGGACCCCTACAAGAATAGCGCGTCTCCCGACGCGAATCCAGCCGCTGGGCGCCGTCTCATGAGCCGGACGCGGCGGGTCTGGCGACGAACTCGACCGTCACCTTCTGTACCTCGTCCAGCTTCATCACCAGGAACTTGGGCCGCGGGATGCCGAAGTCGGAGAGCTTGACGTCGAAGCGCGTAATGACGTGGAGCTCGGGCCCGTGTTCCCCGCTCGCCACCGTCATTTCGACGGCAGCGACGAGAGGTTTCTCCACGCCATGCAGATCGAGGACGCCGGCGATCTCGAAAGTCACTTTGGCGCCGGGCTCGACATTGGGTGCGGAGAGCTTGCGCACGGTGCCACCGCGGAAGACCGCCTGCGGATGCTTCGCGGTCTCCAAGTGGTTCTCGCGCATGTGTTTGTTGCGTATCTCGATGCCGGTGTCGAGACTCGCCAGGTCGACTTCCAAACGCACCTGCATCGAATCGCCGAGCGCGCCGGGGGACAGAGCCAGCGTGCCCTTCACCTGGCTCGTCTTGCCGTCGAAAGTTTCGAGCGGGGCATGCGACTCGAATCGCACCAGGTTGGGTTTGCCGGGGACGACGACGTAATCGTCGGCGGCCGCCGGGGTGACGAAAAGCAGCATCCAAAGCGCCGGCACAGCGATTCGGGCGCACGCGCAAGGTCGCATCGCCCGCGATGGAACCACGGTCTTCACCAATCGCCTCCCGAGTCGCAGCATCCGCATGTCCTCCATCGGCCGGGACACCGTTCGGATGCACTCTAATAGAACAGGTGCAGCGTGAACTCCGATTGCGTGTAGTCGAGGTCGTTCACGTGCAGGCCGACGTCGTTGCGATAGACGTTGACCATGGCCTTGATGCCGAAGAACGGAGTGATGAGCGCGTCGAGCCCAGCTCCCGTCTTGACGCGAATTCCCGTTCCCTGGTCGACATCGGGATCGGCGTAGTTGCAGATGCCGCGCAGATCCAGACCACGCATGAGTCGCCAGGTGACCTCGTGCGAGGTGAGGAGCGCCGTGCGCCTCGAGTCGCTCGCTTCCAACTCCGACCAATCCACCTCGCCGAGCCAGGCGAACGGACCGGCCTGCACGGCCCAGAATGGCCCGGCGGCGGTGCGCTGCCCGCCCGCCTCCACGTTGCGCAACCACGAACCACCGATGGCGAAGCCGAGCGGTCCCAGATCGAAGCGATAGGTGAGCTGGGCGGTGTTGCCGAGCTCCTGGTCGAGATCGGACGTACTGCCGAAAGCGCCATTCAGCACAGCGGCGACGACGGCGAAACGGCCGGGGTAGAAACCGACCTCGATGCCGACGTCGGTGTGCGCCGGAGGTTCGAAGAAGAGATCGCGCGGCACATTGTCGCCGCTCTTGCCCTCGCGTGTGAACAGACGATGGTCATCGAACTTCCAGCCGAAGGCGGGCGTGAAGCGGCCGAATTTCACATAGCCCGTCCATGGCAGCACGTAAGCCAGGCCGAAGAGTTCCTGGGTCGAGGATTGGCCGCGATCGAGATAGGCGGAAAGGCGTTCATCGGCTTGGAAGAGAACGTAGAGATCGCCCTGCATCTGGAAGAAGTCGAGCTCCGGGGCCTGGCGGTCCACGTCCGCCCAGTGGTGAATGGTGCGGATGTCGGTGCCGATGGCGACGCTTTCGCTCAGCTGCGGCTGGATCTTCGCCAGTTTCTCTGGCGGCAGCGGCTTGATCACCATTTCTGTGGGCACCAGGTACTGACTGGCGTAAGAGCTGCGCATGCCGCCACCCGTGGGGTTGTGATGGCAGAGGTTGCAGTTCTGACGATAGCGCGCCGCATAGCGCGGTGTCGCCTCCACGCCGCTTTGGAGCAGCGTGGCGATGGCGAGTACGTTCCCCACGGCGATCGCAAGAGCCCGCACGGGTCTCCCTTCGGCAGCAACTGCACGGCAGACTAAGAGCCGCCTCGACATCGCGTCAACTCGCCGCTCCCCGCGGTCGGGTGGCAGCACGCGGCGCCTCGGGCCCGGATCGCCTGCCATCGAGACGGTCGCGGCTGCTAAGATACGCCGCCGGAAGGAGCCCCGTGGACATTCTCGACAGCCGCATCGAAACCGGCAGCGCCACGTTTGCCGACAATCGCGACGCCATGCTGCGGCTCGTGCAAGAGTTGCGGCAACATTTGCAGACGGCACGCGCCGGTGGCGGCGACAAGGCCCAGAAACGCTTGCGCGAGTTGGGGAAGTTGTTCGTGCGCGAGCGGCTCGACCGCTTGCTCGACCCGGGCTCGCCGTTCCTGGAAATCGGGGCGCTGGCGGCGCACGGCCTCTACGACGGCGCTGCCCCCTCTGCGGGACTCGTGACCGGCATCGGGCGCGTGCACGGCCGCGAGGTCATGATCGTCGCCAACGACGCCACCGTAAAGGGTGGCACGTATTTCCCGCTCACGGTGAAAAAGCACCTGCGCGCGCAGGAAGTCGCGCTCGAGAACCGCTTGCCCTGCGTCTACCTGGTGGATTCCGGCGGCGCGTTCCTGCCGCTCCAGGACGAAGTGTTCCCAGACCGAGAGCACTTCGGGCGCATTTTCTACAACCAGGCGGTGATGAGCGCACGGCGTATTCCGCAGCTCGCGGTCGTCATGGGGTCGTGCACCGCGGGCGGAGCCTACGTGCCGGCGATGAGCGACGAAGTGGTCATCGTCAAGGGCACGGGAACGATCTTTCTCGGCGGGCCGCCGCTGGTGAAGGCCGCGACCGGCGAGGAAGTGAGCGCCGAGGATCTGGGCGGTGCCGAGGTGCACACGCGCAAGAGCGGCGTCGCCGATCATTACGCGCTCGACGACGACCACGCGCTGGCGCTCGCGCGCAACATCGTCGAGAACTTGAACCTGCCGCACGCAGCGCAGCCGCCGGGACGCCACGACCCCGAGGATCCGCTGTATGCGCCGGAAGAAATCTACGGCGTCGTGCCACCCGACACGCGCAAGTCCTACGACGTGCGTGAAGTAATCGCACGCATCGTGGACGGCAGCCGCATGCACGAGTTCAAGCGCAACTATGGCGCGACGCTGGTGTGTGGCTTCGCCCGCATCCACGGCTACCCGGTGGCCATTCTCGCCAACAACGGTGTCTTGTTCTCCGAGAGCGCGCTCAAGGCCACGCACTTCATCCAGATGGCGAACTTGCGCCGCATCCCGCTCGTGTTCCTGCAGAACATCACCGGCTTCATCGTCGGGCGCGAGTACGAGGCCGGCGGCATCGCCAAGGATGGCGCCAAGATGGTGCATGCGGTGGCCACCAGCACGGTGCCGCGCTTCACGGTGATCATCGGCGGCTCGTTCGGTGCCGGCAACTACGGCATGTGCGGGCGTGCCTACCAGCCGCGGCAGCTGTGGATGTGGCCGAATGCGCGCATCTCGGTCATGGGCGGCGAACAGGCCGCGATGGTGCTGGCGCAAGTGAAGCGCGAGCAGCTCGAGCGCGAAGGACGTGCCTGGACGGCGGCGGAAGAAGAGGCCTACAAGCGCCCGACCTTGGAGAAATACGAGCGCGAGGGCAGTCCCTATTACTCGACCGCGCGGCTATGGGATGACGGCATCGTCGACCCGGCGTCGACGCGCGACGTGCTCGGGCTCGGCATCGCGGCGTCCTACAACGCACCCTTCGAGCCCGCCACCGTCGGTATCTTCCGCATGTGAAGCGTGGCCTTGGGGGATGGCCGCACGGTCGCTCGCATCGGGGCCATCGCGAAGGAGAAAGAGTGTTCCGCAAGGTCCTCGTCGCCAACCGCGGCGAGATCGCGATCCGCGTGCAACGCGCATTGCGCGAGCTCGGCATTCGCGCCGTGGCGGTGTACTCCGACGCCGACGCGCGTGCCCCGCACGTGTCGAGCGCCGACGAGGCCTACCTCTTGGGCCCGGCTGAACCAGCCGCGTCCTATCTGAATCAAGAGCGCTTGCTCGAAGTGGCGCGTGAGGCGGGTTGCGACGCAGTCCACCCTGGCTACGGCTTCCTGAGCGAGAACGCGGCGTTCGCGCGCCGCTGCGCCGAAGCGGGCCTCATCTTCATCGGACCGCCGGCGCAAGCCATCGAAGACATGGGTTCGAAGCTGCGCGCGCGCGCTCTCATGGCGCAAGCCGGCGTTCCCGTCGTTCCCGGCACCGAGGCCGCTGCCGGTGCGTTGGCGCCGCTCGAGCGCGCCGCCCGCAAGCTCGGCTATCCGGTGCTGGTCAAGGCATCGGCCGGTGGCGGCGGCAAGGGCATGCGCATCGTGACCAGAGCGGCAGAGCTCGAACGTGCGCTCGCGCTCTGCCGTGGCGAAGCGGAGAAGGCGTTCGGCGACGGGACACTCTACTTGGAGAAATACCTGGAGCGGCCGCGGCACGTGGAGCTGCAAGTTTTCGCCGATGCCGCCGGCAACACGGTGCATTTGTTCGAGCGCGAATGCTCGATTCAGCGCCGGCACCAGAAGATCGTGGAAGAAGCGCCATCGCCGGGCCTAGGGCCCGAGCTCCGCGAGCGCATGGGCGCGGCCGCGGTGGCCGCCGCACGCGCTGTCGACTATCGCGGCGCCGGCACGGTCGAGTTCATGTTGGATGCAAGCGGCGACTTCTATTTCCTCGAAATGAACACGCGCTTGCAGGTGGAGCATCCGATCACCGAGATGGTGACCGGCGTGGATCTCGTGCGCCTGCAGATCGAGGTGGCCGCGGGAGCGGCATTGCCGGATTCAGTGCGACACGCGGTGCTGCGCGGACACGCGATGGAATGCCGCGTGTATGCCGAAGATCCAGAGCACGGATTCTTGCCCGCGAGCGGCCGGATTCTGCGCCTGCGTTTTCCCGGCGGCCCCGGGGTGCGCGTCGATGCCGCCTTGCGCGAGGAAATGGACGTGTCCATCCACTACGATCCGCTCCTCGCCAAGGTCGTGACGTTCGGGCGTGACCGCGGCGAGTGTCTCCAACGCATGCAACGGGCGCTCGCCGAGTTCGTGATCCTGGGAATCCCGACCAACCTGGCGTTCCTGCAAGCGATCCTGGCGCACGATGCCTTTGTGCGTGCCGAGCTCACGACCCATTTCATCGCCGATCACCTGCAGGACTGGCGAGCCGCTGCGACGGAAGTGCCCGATGCAGGTCTGGCGGCGCTGTTGTTGCACGATCTCGTCGGGGCCAAGACGGCGACAGCGGCGGCAGACGGCGGTGTGCCGACGTCGCCGTGGGAGAGCCTGCGGGACCGACGTTTCTAAGGAGGAGCCGGGCCGTGGAACGCGTATTCCAACGCGGTGAAGAAGTGCTGCACGTCAGGGCATCACGCGACGGCGAGTGTTTGCGCCTCGAAACGGCGCGCGGGGTGGAGGAGTTCCTCTGGGAAGAGCTGGCACCCGGGGACTACTTGCTGCGCCGCGGCGCCGAGCAGCACCACTGCCTGGTAGCACGCCAGGGAAGGGAGCGCTGGTTGTGGATCGATGGGCGAGTCCATCACGTTCAGGTGAAGGACACCGGCAGGCGGCATGACGACGCGCATGCAGGCGATCTGCAGGCGCCGATGCCGGGCCAAGTGTTGGCGATTCACGTGGCGCCGGGCGAGCGGGTGACACGCAATCAGCCGCTCGTGCTCATGGAAGCGATGAAGATGCAAGTCGAGATCGTGGCGACGCGCGACGGCGTAGTCGCCGAAGTGAAAGCGCGTGCCGGCGAGCAAGTGCCCGGCGGCGCGATTCTGGTCGTTCTCGTCGAGGAAGGCGCGCCGTGACTCTCCCACCGCGGGTGACCTTGGTCGAGGTGGGCCCGCGAGACGGGCTGCAGAACATCGCCACCGCTCTCGATGTCGATCTCAAAGTGCGCTTCGTCGAGGCGCTAGCCGACGCAGGTCTCACGGTGGTCGAGGCCGGGGCCTTCGTGCGCGCCGACGCGGTGCCGCAGATGGCGGACAGCGATCAGGTCTATCGCCGACTGCGCCGGCGTCCCGGCGTTCGGTATCCGGCGCTCGTTCCCAACGAACGCGGCCTGGACGCCGCGCTCGCGTGTGGCGTGGACGAGATCGCCGTGTTCACCGCCGCCAGCGAGACGTTCAACATCCAGAATGTCCGCGCCAGCATCGCCGAATCGCTGCAGCGCTTCGCTCCGGTCGTGCGCCGGGCGCGCGACGCCAATGTCCGGGTGCGCGGCTACGTCTCCACCTGTTTCGGCTGTCCGTACGAAGGCGCGGTGGCGCCCGCGCGCGTGCTCGAAGTGACGCGTGGGCTGTTCGCGCTCGGCGTGCAGGAAGTGTCGCTCGGCGACACCATCGGCGTCGCCGTGCCGACCCAGGTGGAACAGGTGCTGGAGGTCGTCCTGGCCGCGATTCCCGTCGACGCGATCGCGCTCCACTTCCACGACACGCGCGCGACGGCGCTCGCGAACGTGGTGCAGGCGTTGCGCCAGGGCGTGCACATCTTCGATGCTGCCGCCGGCGGGCTCGGCGGTTGCCCCTACGCCCCTGGTGCCACCGGAAATGTCGCCAGTGAAGATCTCGTGTACTTGCTGCACGGGATGGGCGTCGAAACCGGTGTGGACCTCGAGCGCTTGGCCGACGCCTCCCTCCTGGTGGAGGCACGCCTCGGCGCGCCGTTGCCATCGCGCGTGCTGCGGGCGGTCGTCGCCGCACGCCGGCGGCGCCAAAACGCGGCCGAGTCCAACGCCTGATCGCTGCATTGGGAATCTTCGCCAAATTAAAATGACAATTCGGGCCCGATGGAGAGGACTTTGCGCCCACGTGGACGTGCAACTGGATATCAAGAACCAGACGACGAACCAACTCGGCCACAACGTGAGTGCGACCACCGAGCAGAAGGTCAAGTTCACCATCACAGTGAAGAACCTGTCCAAAAAGAAGTCGACTGCGACCGTCATGCTCACGGCCACCGTGCCCTCCATCCCGGGTTGCACGGTGTCGGAAGCACGCACCATCGAGCTCTCGCCGAGCGAGACGAAGAAGGAATGGGGGGCGTCGCGTCTACCGCGCGACGCCCTTCGTGTTTGCGGCCCAAGATTGTGAAATATTTCACGAAGGGGGAAGGACGGCGAGAAAGGAGCCTGCGCAACAGTTCCCGCTTGACGCGGTAGCGTGGCAGGGCGTGGAATCTGTGCACTTGTTCTACTTCAGGCCCTTTGCCAGGAGGATGTGATGCACGATCGCTCACCAGCCCGGTCCTGGTCGTGGATGGGACGATTCCTCGCCTGCATCGCGATCGCCGGTCTCGTCTGGGTGGGTTGCAGCGAGTTCGCGGACCAACCCAGCGCACCATCGACACCAGAGCCCGTGACCGAGGGCGCCGACGCTGGCGCGCTCGCGGGCAAGATCCAACAGCGCGTTCTCGAAGTGATGGCGGTGCAAGATCGCCACACGCCACAGCTCATGCAGATTCCGGACGTCCTCGGCACCGCCACAGGTCTCGACGAGAATGGCGACGCTGTGATTCAGGTGCTGACCGAGCGTCAGGTCCCAGCATCGCGCTTGCCAGCGCAGGTGGACGGCGTGCGCGTGGTTCAGTTGGTGACCGGTCGCATCGTGGCGATGAAGGGCGGCGGTGGCGGCGTGAGCCACACGGCCATTCAGACGCCGCCGATCCAGCTCGGCACGTCCGGTGGTTGGAGATACGACCTGGCCAACGGCTACTGCTGCGGCGGCACGCTCGGGTCGCTGGTGCAGTCCGGCGGCACGCAGTACGTGCTGAGCAACTACCACGTATTCCGCAGTGACATCGTGTCCGGAGGAAATAGTCGCGTTGCCACGAACGGAGACCCGATCAGTCAGCCGGGCCTCATCGATGTCGGTTGCAATGCCAACAGCGCGCAGAACGTGGCCACGCTCGCTGGTTCGGCGTCGTTGCCCAGTAGCAACGTCGATGCCGCGATTGCCGCCGTGATTCCCGGCATGGTGCGGACGGATGGCGCCATTCTCGAGGTCGGCACCCTCTCGGCCGCGACGATCGCGGCCTTCGTCGGCCAGGCGGTGAAGAAGAGCGGCCGGACGACGGGGCTTTCGCGCAGCAGCGTGAGCGGTCTCAACGCGACAGTGAGCATCGCCTACGATAACGAATGCGCCGGCGGTGCCGCGTTCAACAAGACGTTCACCGGACAAATCCTTGCCAACAACAAGGCGAGTCGCTTCTTGGCGGGCGGCGACTCGGGCTCGCTGATGGTGCAGGATGTGAGCACCAATCCGCGCGCGGTGGGGCTTCTATTCGCGGGCAGCAGCACGATCGCAGTCGCCAACCCCATCGGCCAGGTGTTGTCGTGGATCGGCGGCGGCGCGACGATGGTCGGAAACTAGAGGCTTGGGCCAAGGGGAGCGTGTGCTGCGCACCCCCGATGCACACGGCACCCGTCCGCGCCCCGTGGTGGACGGGTGCCTTGCTTTCGTGTTGGACTGGCGAGGTCGCGGTCGATGCCTCGGCAAGCACGGAGATTCCACATGCGAACACCGTGGGCGTCGCATCAAACGTGGACGGGTCTCGGGGTTGCGTCAGTGCTGGCCATGGCTTGTGGACGCGAGCCAGTCGCAAGACCCGAGGAGGCTGGGAGTTCCACCCACCGCGAGGACGCGACCGATTCCGCCCGACAGGATAGCGCGATGACTGTGAAGTCGATCGAGCAAGTGCAAGAGGCGCACACCCCGGCACTCATGAGCCTGGCCGGTGTGGTGGGGACGTTCATCGGCGTCACGGCGGACGGCCGGCCGTGCATCAAGGTGATGGTGATCCAACGCACGCGCGCGCTGGAGGCCAAGATTCCCACCCAGCTCGAAGGCTACCCTGTCGAAATCTTCGAATCGGGTGAGATTCGGCCACTATCCGAGTCGCAATGAATCGCGCTGGGCGATCTGCGATGGCGATCTCCTGTTACCCGCGATCCCCACGCGAACCCCTCGGCCGAGGCGCAGTGATTACCAGTGCCGGCCTTGCGACGCGAAGAACTGGTGCAATGATTGGCGGGCGACACGGTTCACCGACTCGGACCACAGGTCGACCGGATTGCGGTCGTCGGTCAGGATCGTGGCGCCGCGCATTTCCGGCCGGTAGCGATTGTCCCAGGCGTGGTTCTTTTGCACGATCACGTGATGCATGGCAGGATCATGCAGGAAACCCTGCGGATGCGGGATGGCGTCTTCAGACAACTGGAGCGGCGTACGCGCTCCCAGGAGCACGATGTTGCCGAGCGTGTTGGGAGGCTCGCTGGTCGGCAGTGCCAAGACTTCGGCGAAGCTGGTCGCGAGCGTCGCCGCGATGGAGCCGAGCAGCGGATCGTCCCAGCCGCGCGTTTCGACGTTGATGGCGACGATGCCTTGCGGCGCCAGGTGCCTGGCCACGAGAGCGAACATTTCGCGCGTGACCAGATGAAATGGAATGGAGCTGCTGCCGAAAGCGTCGAGGACGACGAGGTCGTAGACCGTGTCGTGATCGCGCAGGAATCGCCGGCCGTCCATGCAGAACGTGCGACATTCGTCGGGCCGCAGACCGAATTGCGACTCGGCGACGCGGACGACCGCGGCATCGATTTCCACCGCGTCGATCTTCCAACCCTCGGCGGCGAAGTCCTTGACCACGGCGCCACCGCCCAGGCCGACGAGTAGCAAATTCCCAGGGCGGGGGAAGAAGAGCTTGGCCACGCTCACGGCGGCGACGTAACGATGCGATGAAATCCACGTCCCCGGCTGCACCGAGGTGTGGATGCCGCCGTCCAACAAGAGATAACGGATGTCGTTATGTTCGAGGACGCGGATCTCGGCGTAGGGGCTGTCGATGTGCGCAAGGACCCCGGAATCCGTGTCGATGCCGGCGGCAGAGCCGCGCCACGAGGCGACGCCCGCGATCGTCGCAACCAAGAGCACGGCACCACCGAGCCGTGCGCGTCGGTCCGCACCCCACGCGAGCGCCGCACCCCCGAAGAGGGCACAGCCGATGAGAAGCAGGAGGCGCGTCACCCCCACGTTCGGAATCAGAAAAAAGCCGGTCAGAAGCGCCGAGACGACGCTCGCGAGCGTCGACACCGCGAAGAGATTCCCGGCCGTGCGACCGACGGCATCGAGCCGTTTCGCGGCGAGTTGCACGGCATAGGGGCTCACCATTCCGAGAAGCAGCAATGGGGGCGCGAACAGCAGCAGCGAGCCGGCGAGCACTGCGGCGCGCAACCCCAGTGGTTCGACCGCCTGCAACAGGGGTTCTCGCATCCATGGCACCAGCACAATCCAGGCTCCGGCCGCGGCCAACAGGACGCCGAGGCGCGACAGGCGCGGGCCGCGATCGGCCCAGCGCCCACCCAGCGCGTAACCGGCGGCGAGAGCGGCAAGCGTCACCGTAATGAGCGCGGACCACAGGAAGAGGCTCACACCATAGAAGGGGCCGAGCACGCGCGTTCCCAGGATCTCGATGGCGAGCACCGAGGCGCCGGAGATGGAGACGACAGCGTAGAGGGCGAAATGCGCCATGGCTGCACCAAGCCGTTGCGGTTGACATTCGCGTTCCGGGAACTATGATCGTCAACGGAATTTCCGTCCAGGCCAAATGGTTTCCATGGACGGAGAGCCGACCCAATCCCTTCGCGGAGGTTTTTTTTATGAAGAAGATCGTCGTCGCGGCTGCCCTTCTTACATTCCTCGGTACGTTGCCGGCCTGGGCCGGGCACGACGCCAAGGCGGACATGGAAGCGATGAAGGCGGAGTTTTCCAAGTGCCTGATGTGCAAGAACTTCATCCCGATCATGGACACGGTGATGCCGGTGATGCAGACCGAGTTCGTCACGCTCGACAACGGCATGGCGATGGTTCACACCGTGACCGACCCGGCGAAGGTCAAGCTGCTGCACGAAGTCGATGCCAAGATGGGCGAATCGGCGAAGGCGTGCATGGCACTTTCCGACGCGGATGCGCCCAAGCAGCTGTGCGCGCTGTGTCAGGACATTCGCAGCTGCGCCAAGGCCGGCGCCCAAGTGAGCCATGGGTCGACCAAGTCCGGCGACATGCTGGTGGTCACGTCGGCCGATCCCAAGGTCCAGGCCCAGATCACCTCGCTCCAGGCCAAGTACGCCAGCATGATGGCGAGCGAGCATAGCAGCCACTAGACGGCGTCCATTCTGAGCCAGACGGCGCGACGGGGGCTTCCATGCCTCGCCGCGCCGTCTCATTTTGGTACCTTTCGCAGCGCGAATGGTCGGCGGATGCGAGGAGCGGCCCTGTGCGTTTCGCGATCGGCGACTGGTGGATTCGCCGCTACGAGCGTCGCGACACTCAGGCGCTGGTGAAGTATGCCAACAACCCGAATGTCAGCCGCAATCTGCGCGAAGCGTTCCCGTATCCGTACACGCGCCGCGACGCCTCGCTGTGGATCGAATCGGCGCTGGCACAGGATGAGGAAACGCACTTCGCCATCGCCAGCGACAAAGAACTGATCGGCGGCATTGGCTTTCAACTGCAAGTGGACGTGCACCGCCGCAGCGCCGAGCTCGGCTACTGGCTGGGCGAGCCCTTCTGGGGTCGCGGCATCGCCACGCTGGCCGTACGCACGATGATCGACTACGCCTTCACCGACTTCGATCTGGTGCGCCTCTACGCCTACGTGTTCGCCGGCAATTCCGCCTCCGAGCGCGTGCTCGAGAAAACGGGTTTCGTCTGCGAAGGAACGCTGCGCCAGAGCGTGCTCAAGAACGAGCGCTTGCTGGACCAGAAGCTCTTCGCCTTGATCCGCGACGCGGCGTGAAGCGGGACGTGCGGGGAGCCACACGGTTCCCGCCCGCGGCAGAGCACGCCAGCACCCATCTCACCCGGATCCAAGCCCGGCGCGGAACATCTGCTGCAGCCTGCGGATGGTCGTTGGCGCGTGGCCCGCATAATGATTGTTGGCGTAGACGAATGTGGGGACCTCGCGGGCGGCGAGGCGCTGCAGGAGTTCGGCCCAGCGTTCGAGGCTCGGGCGATGATCGATGACCTCACGCTCCCAACGCGTGGTGATGCGTTCGATGCGCGCGCGGTCACCGAGCAGACGGACATAGGCGAAAGGCGCCGTCAACGGATCGAACCGCGCTTCTACGTCGGCTCCGTGCGGCATCCCGGCACGGTCGACGAGCACGAGGGCCGCCTGCCAGCGCCGGCACAGGGAGGCAAACTCCGCATCGAGCCAGTCGTGATTACGGATCTCGATGGCATAGGTGAATTCGCGCGGCAAGTCGGCGAGGAAGCTCTCGAGTCGCTCGAAGAACTCCTGGCGCATGGGGAAGAAGAGTGACGGAAAGCGCGGAAACTGCAAGAGCAGTGGACCACAGCGCGCGCCGAGCCGGCTCATGACGGCGAGGAAGGCATCGCGCTCGGCGTAGGTGGCGTCGCGTTGCAACAGACGCGCGGGGTCGGGATCGGGCCCGGCGCCCGCGTGCACGATCGTGCGTGGGAACTTGGCGGCGACGACAAACCCGGCGGGCGTTTTCGCCGCCCAGGCGTCCACGGTCGCGGGCGCCGGAACATGGTAGTAGGTCGCATCCACTTCCACGGTATCGAACTGGGTGGCGTAGTGACGAAGGAAGTCGGCTGGGCGCGTTCCGCGCGGGTAAAAGGTGCCCAGCCATTCCGGCGCCGAGAAGGACGAAGTACCGAAACGAACGCGGCCCAGACCGGGCTCGACGGGAGGATCGAAAAAACCAGGCTGCATGGTGCTGCTCGCGGTCACGCGCCGAAGCCGAGGCTCAGCCGGCGCTGCCGCCCGCGGCGGCACGTCCGGCGGCCGGCAGGCGCGGCGCCTCGTCTTGCCGCTGCCGCAGTGCGCGCAGGTACTCGCGATTGAGCTCGCCGATGAAGCGGCCGCTGATCTCCTTCGGACAGGCGGCCTCGCACTCGAACTGGTTCGAGCACATGCCGAAGCCCTGGGCATCCATCGTCTGCACCATGTGCAGCACGCGCGACGTGCGTTCCGGATGTCCCTGCGGCAGGTGCGCCAGGTGGGCGATTTTGGCGGAGACGAACAGCATGGCCGATGCGTTCGGGCAGGCGGCAACGCAAGCGCCGCAGCCGATGCAAGCCGCAGCATCCATGGCGGTATCGGCGGCGTGCTTGGCCACCGGAATGGCGTTGCCGTCCGGAGCGCCGCCCGTGTTGACGGCGATGAAGCCTCCCGCTTGGATGACGCGGTCGAGCGCGGCGCGATCGGTGACCAGATCGCGAATGACGGGGAAGGCGCGGGCGCGGAAGGGTTCCACCACGAGTGTCGCGCCGTCGCGGAACTTGCGCATGTGGAGCTGGCAAGTGGTGGTGGCGCGTTCGGGACCGTGCGGCACGCCGTTGATGACCAAAGAGCAGGTGCCACAGATGCCCTCGCGACAGTCGTGATCGAAGGCGACGGGGTCCTCGCCGCGCGCAGTCAGCTGCTCGTTCAACACGTCCAACATTTCGAGGAAGGACATGTCGGGGCTCACGTCGCCGAGCTCGTAGGGCACCAAGCGTCCGGCTTCCTGCGCGTTCTTCTGCCGCCAAATGCGCAACGTGAAGCGCATTACTTGTAGCTCCTCTGCGTCGGGTGCACGAACTCGAACTCCAGCGCTTCCTGGTGCAGCTTCGGCGGCGTGTCGGCTCCAGTGTATTCCCAGGCGCTCACGTGGCTGAAGCGCTCGTCGTGGCGCAAGGCCTCGCCGTCCTCGGTCTGGTGTTCGTCGCGGAAGTGGCCGCCGCAGGACTCCTCGCGTTGCAGCGCGTCGGCGCACAGGAGCTCGGCGAACTCGAGGAAGTCGGCGACGCGCCCGGCTTTCTCGAGCGCGACGTTGTATTCCTCGTTGCCGCCGGTCACGGCGACGTCGCGCCAGAACTCGGCGCGCAAGTCGGGGATGCGGCGCAAGGCCTCCTGCAGCCCCTTGGCGTTGCGCGACATGCCGCACTTGTCCCACAGCAGGAGCCCGAGCTCGCGATGGAAGGAATCGACGCTGCGCTTGCCGCGCGCGTCGAGCAACTGGCGCGTGCGCGCGTGCACGTCGCGCTCGGCGTCGCGGAAGGCGGCGTGTTCGGTCGCGGCGCGCGCGGGCGCCGCCGAGGCGAAATAATGTCCGAGCGTATATGGAATGATGAAGTAGCCGTCGGCAAGACCTTGCATGAGGGCGCTCGCACCCAGGCGATTGGCGCCGTGGTCGGAGAAGTTGGCTTCGCCGAGGACGAAGAGGCCGGGAAGTGTGCTCATCAGATTGTAATCCACCCAGGTGCCACCCATCGTGTAGTGCACGGCCGGGAAGATGCGCATCGGCAGGGCATAAGGATCCTCGCCGGTGATGCGCTCGTACATTTGGAAGAGGTTGCCATAGCGCTGCTCGATGACCGCTCTGCCGACCTGGCGAATGGCGTCGGAAAAATCCAGATAGACGCCGAGCCCGGAGGGTCCGACGCCACGACCCTCGTCGCACACGGCCTTGGCGGCGCGCGACGCGATGTCACGCGGCGACAAATTGCCGAAACTGGGATAGCGGCGTTCGAGGTAATAGTCACGTTCACCTTCGGGGATCGCATCCGGCGCGCGCTTGTCGTCCTTCTGCTTCGGTACCCAGATGCGGCCATCGTTGCGCAGCGACTCGGACATGAGCGTGAGCTTCGATTGGTGTTCCCCCGACACCGGGATGCAGGTCGGGTGAATCTGGGTGAAGCACGGGTTGGCGAAGAAGGCGCCGCGCTTCCAGGCGCGGAAGGTGGCGCTGACGTTGCAGCCCTTGGCGTTGGTCGACAAGTAGAAGACGTTGCCGTAGCCGCCGGTGGCCAGGATCACCGCATGCCCCGACCACGAACGGACGGCACCGGTCACCAGGTCGCGGGTGACGATGCCGGCGGCGCGGCCGTCGACGACCACAACGTCGAGCATCTCGCAGCGCGTGTGCATGCGCACTTTGCCGGCCCCGATTTGGCGTGCCAGGGCTTGGTAGGCGCCGAGCAACAGTTGCTGCCCGGTCTGGCCGCGGGCGTAGAAGGTGCGCGAGACTTGCGCGCCGCCGAAGGAGCGATTGGAGAGCTGGCCGCCATACTCGCGCGCAAACGGCACGCCTTGCGCGACGCATTGGTCGATGATCGAAGTGCTGATCTGTGCCAAACGGAAGACGTTGGATTCGCGGGCGCGGAAGTCGCCGCCCTTCACCGTGTCGTAGAACAGGCGATAGACGCTGTCGCCGTCGTTCTGATAGTTCTTGGCCGCGTTGATTCCACCTTGCGCAGCGATGCTGTGTGCGCGGCGTGCGCTGTCCTGATAGCAGAAGCAGTCGACGTCGTAGCCCAACTCGGCGAGCGTGGCCGCCGCCGAAGCACCCGCCAGACCCGAGCCGACGACGACGACGGTGAACTTGCGCTTGTTGGCCGGGTTGACGAGCTTCATGTCGAAACGCGCCTTGTCCCAGCGCTGGGCGATTGGACCGGCAGGCGATTTGGCGTTCAAGAGGGTGTTGCCGGCGGCCATGCTCAGTGTCCTCCCGCGGGAAGTTCGACGAGCCCGAGCAGCACGGCGATCGGAATGGCGATGTACCCGGCCGCGATCACGGTCGCCACGACCGGGCCGAGGAAGCGCTGGATCTTGCCGTAACGCGGATGGCGGAGGCCGAGAGATTGCAGGCTGGCCCCGATGCCGTGGCTCAAATGCATGCCGATGAGAATCATCGCCACCACATAGGGAATGGCGATGAGCGGATTCTGAAAGCTACCGACGACCATCGCATACACGTCGACGTGCCCATCGACCTCGCGCACGTACTGCGTGTGGACGCTGCGAAACGTGAAGTGCATGAGGTGCCAGGCGACGTAGGCGGCGATGGCCACGCCGCTCAGCAGCAGCGAGCGCGCCGCATAGCTGCTCTCCTGGCGGGTGAAACGCGCATAGCGTTGCGGGCGTGCGGCGCGGCCTTGCCGGACAACGCGGATTGCCGCATCCACGTGCAGCAGGACGAACACCACCAGGCCGATTCTCGCCGTCCACAGCAGGCCGGGCATGGATTGCAGCTTCTGCGAATAGTGGTTGAGTGCATCCGGTCCGAGGAAAACCTGCAAATTGCCGAGGAGATGGCCGAAGACGAAGACGAGGAGACCGAGGCCGGTGACCGCCATCACCGTCTTGGTGCCGATGGAGGAACGCCACGCCGCGAGCAGGGAAGTCATACACCGCCTTCGCGATCATCGCCCCGTGTTGGCGCGGAAACCCGCGGCGTGAGCGACGAATCGGGCCAAACCCTACGGGCTCGACGCGGCGAAGGCAAGAGCCTCGTGCGCCCAGCGTGATGCAGGAGGACGGAATCCTGCAGCAGGATCGTCGGCCTCAGTCGAAGTGGCGCAGTTCGGGCCAAAGCGTGGCGATAGGGATGCGCGCACGCCGGCAGATCCAGATCGGTTTGTCGTTCTCGTACGGCATGCAGTCCTGGCAGGTGTAGGTCGCGGCGCGAACGACCTCTTCGAACACTTCCCGCAGATCTTCTTCGTCGCCATCGATGACGACGACGAGGTCCCCAAGACAGCCACGTGGCCCCCAGAGCGCGTAGCTGTTGTGCCCCGCGATCGCTTTCGGCAGTCCGAGTGCTGGGCCATAGAAGTCGATGGCGCCGGCTCGCCCGTAGTTCTGACCAAAGATGCAGGCACGCGCACGGCCTTCGGACGACAGCGTGTCGAAAACGCGCGCCACGGTTTGGGCCAGCTCGCGCCAGCCGATGCGATCGGCGAAGAACTGCGGCAGTCGTCCCATGGCATGATTCTCCTCCGCGAGCGGCACCTGCCCGAGTCGCGCGGCGTAGGCGACGAAAGTCTCGACATCGAGCATGGGTTTCGCGAGCGGCGCGAGCGCCAACCCGCTCGTTGCGATTGCGGCGATGGCAACGACACGCACCCATCCCCAGCACCGCCGCTCCGCCAAGCGACCGGCGACGACACTGCCGGCTGCGAACAACAAGGTGTAGAGCGGCGAGAGATAGTATGCCTTCGTGCGTTGTGTCATGAGCAACACGATGATGGCGATGCTCGCCCAACCCAGGACGCGAACCGCGATGCCGCGGCGGAGAACCAGGAGGAATGCCAGTCCGGCGAGGGCGACCGGGGCCGCGAGCGGGTTCATTTGCAATGTCCATTCTTGCAAGTAGTCGAGCGGCGAAAGCGGCACGTTCTTGCTGCCCATGGCGTTGGCCATGAACTCGAGCACGGGCCAGCCGTGCAAGGTCTGCCACACGAAATGCGGCAGCGACAACAGCAGCGCCAGACCGCCACCCAACCACAACCAGCGGCTGCGGAAATGCTGCCACGCTCGCGTGAGGATCAATCCCACCAGCACACCGACGCCGAGGAAGCCGATGCTCAGCTTGTTTTGCAAACCAATGCCGCACCAGAGCCCGAACTGTAACCATTGACGCCGGTCCCCGGAGTGGAACATGCGAATCAGGGCGTGGAGCGCCGCCGCCCAGAGCAGCACGTCGAACGCATTCATGGACAAGATGCCGAACAGACTGACGTAGACCGGCGCCACGGCGGCCAACAGCGCCGCGAGCACGGACGCGAAGCGCGAACCGCCGAGTTGCCGCGCCATCGCGGCCGTCAGCAGGACCGTGCCGCCGGCAGCGAGCGCGGGCAAGAGGCGCAGGCCGAAGAGGGAATCGCCGAAGATGTGGCGCGCGAACCAAGTGAGAAGCGCGACGAGCGGCGGCTGGTCGACATATCCGAAGCCGAGATGCTCGGAGCAGGCCAGATAATAGAGCTCGTCGCGGAAGATGCCGCCGCGACCTGCGGTCAAAAGATGCAGGAGTACGGTGAGACCCGCGAGGGCGAGGCCGATCTCGACGTCGCGGCGCGTCCGAGCCATGCTCCTCCGCGGGGCTTCCATCCCGGACGGGCGAGGAACCAACGCCGATGCGCCTATGTTTGCCCATCGGCAATGTCGAAAGCAACGCACCGCGCCGTGCCGACTTTGGCCTGGACAATCGGCTTCGCATCGTGTGTGATAGGGCTGTTTCGCTGCGAGTTTTCCCCAGGGGGCGGTCGATTTCCAGCTGCTCAGTCTGCCCGGGCCGGGAGCCGTTGCAGACCCGACCCTGGCAACAGATGGGAGTACTGCAATGCGTCTTTCTCGTGCGCCGCGCTCGTTAGGCTGGCTCGCCGCCATGATGGCCGGCGTGTCGTTGTGGCTGGGCGGGTGCTACCCGGGTGATTCGCCGCTCGGTGACGTGACTGCGACGTTGTACGACACAGCGAAGGATTTTAGCGCCTACAAGACGAACGCCACGCCCGGCACCGCAACGTTCAGCATGGCCGATTCCGTCAAGGACGCCGGCGACCCCAGCGATCCGGGATACCAACCCGTCAACCATCAATACGATGCGCAACTCCTGGGACGCATTCGTTCGAATCTCATCTCGCGCGGCTGGGAAGAGGTCACCGAGGCGGAGGCTGTGGCAGGCGAGCGCGCCGATGTCGGCATCCTCGTGTCGGCGCTCGTGACCGAGAACACCGACATCTACGCCAGCTATCCGCCGTACTACGGCGGATGGTGGGGCTGGGGCTACTACCCGCCGTATGGCGGCTGGGGTTATCCATGCTGCGCCACCGTTGTCCAATACACGACCGGGACGATCCTCATCGACATGGTGGGTCTTGCGGATGGCGACATGAGCGCGGACCTGTATCCGATCCCGTGGGCGGCTCGAATCAATGGACTGGTGGGCTCGGCGAACGCCAACAGCACGAGAATCAACACGGTCATCGACCAAGCATTCTCTCAGTCGCCGTACTTGGACGTCCAATGAGCGCGCGAGCGCGGAACCAGAGGATGAGAACATGAGAATCATGGCATGCCTGGTGCTGGCCTCGACGTTTTTGGCGGCGAGTGCGAGCGCTCAGGACTATTATTTCGGCATCACGTACGACACCAGTATGCCCCTCCAGGACACAGACGATTTCGCCGGCAGCTTTGGCTATTACGGTATGAGTCTCGAGGGTCGCAAGATCGTGTCATCGAACAAGTCGGTCGGCTTCTTCTTCGCCTGGCACGAGATGGACAAACGCGTGAGCGAGGTCGTCAACGTCTCGCCGGGAGTCGACATCCACGCCGACCAGCAACGCTACATCAACTCCTTCCCGATGATGGTGACCGGTCACTACTACCTCGGCGAGCAGGGGAAGCTGCGGCCGCACGTGGGGCTCGGGATCGGCGCCTACCTCATCGAGCGCCGCAACGAGTTCGGCGTCTACCTCGTCGACGAGGACACCTGGCACTTCGGGTTGGCCCCCGAGATCGGTGTCGCGTGGAAGGCCGGATGGCAATCCGCCGGCATCGTCAGCGTGCGTTTCAACTGGGCCTCGCCGGGCGGCGACGAGGAAGAGATGTACATCAACTTCCGTGTGGGCGCGGCGTGGATGTGAGCGCCCGCCCTGTCTAATCCGATGTCCCATCGAACTCGACGCCAGCGCATCCACTTCGCGATTCTGGCCACGCTCGTGGGCGCGCCAATGGCGCGCGCCGAGGAGCCGGTCGATCTCGACCTCGTCAACCGCATCCGCGACGAGGGGTTTCGCCGCTCCCAGGTGGCCGAGATCGCCACGCATCTCACCGATGTCATCGGCGCGCGCGTCACCGGCTCACCGGCGATGCTGCGCGCCAACGAATGGACTCGCGACCAGCTGACGTCGTTCGGCCTGGTGAACGCGCGCCTCGAGGCCTACGACTTCGGCCGTGGTTGGTCGTGGACTCATTGCCGGTTGGACCTGCTCGGTGCAAGCGCCACCAGTCTGCATGCCATTCCGCAAGCGTGGACTCCCGGAAATGCGGGGGCGGTGGAAGGCGACGCCATGCGCCTCAAGGTGGAGAAGGTCGAAGAGCTGGAAGCGTTTCGTGGCAAGCTGGGTGGCAAGATCGTCCTCGTTTCCGAGCCGCGCCAGGTGGCCCCGCGCGACAAGGCCCCGTTCGAGCGCTGGACCCAGGACTCGCTCACCAGCAAGGAAGCCTTCGAGCTTCCCGAAATGAAGGAAGACGACAGTGAATGGATCAAGGCGTTCCGCAAGCGCCTGCCGCTTCGGCGCGCCATCGACCAGTTCCTCGCCACAGAAGGCGCGCTCGCGATCGTCGAAGTCAGCACACGGGATCACGGCATCTTGCGCGTGCCGCGCGGCGGTGAGCCCGTCGATGCCGAACCAATGCGAATTCCGGCGGTGAGCCTCATCACCGAGCACTACAACCGGTTGCTGCGTCTCCTGGACAAGGGCGAAAGCGTGCGCCTGCGTCTCGATGTCGGGGCGTCGTTCCACGACAACGCGGGCAAGGCGTTCAACACCGTGGCCGAGATTCCAGGACGGGACAAGAAAAACGAGCTGGTGATCGCCGGCGCCCATCTGGACAGCTACCAAGCGGGCAACGGCGCGGCCGACAATGCCGCCGGCTGCGCCGTGGTGATCGAAGCAGTGCGCATTCTGCAAGCGCTCGGTGTCGAGCCGCGGCGCACGGTGCGAGTCATTCTGTGGAGCGGCGAAGAGCAAGGCCTGCTCGGGAGCAAGGCGTACGTGAACCAGCATTTCGCCAGCCGTCCGGCCTGGCCCGATTCAGAGCTGCACTACCCCTTGAGCCTGCGTCGAAGCCCAGGTCCGCTCACCTTCAAGCCGGCACACGCAAGGGTGAGCGGCTACTTCAACCTCGACAATGGCAGCGGCAAGATCCGAGGCATTTATCTGGAAGAGAATGCCGCGATGCGACCGATCGTGAGCGCTTGGCTCGCGCCGTTCCGCGATCTCGGCGTCGAGACCGTGACGCTCAACCGCACCACGGGGACCGATCACCAGTCGTTCGATCGCGTCGGGATCCCCGGATTCCAGTTCGTGCAGGACCCGCTCGATTACATGCCCCAAGCGCACCACAGCCATCTGGACACCTACGACCACGTGCTGCCGGACGATCTCCGGCAAGCGGCGGTCGTGATGGCCGCGGTGCTGGCGCATGCGGCCAACCGCGACGCCATGCTGCCACGCAAGCGCCGCCCCGCCGCCTTGCCGGCACACAACTGACGCGCTAGAGCTTCCAGTTCAAATGCGCCGCCACGAAGTGCAAGGCAGTGGATTCGAACATCCCGGAGACGCGGCCGACGAGTGGGCCGCCAGCCTGATCGACGAAGAGATCCCCCGTCCACGCGAACTCGTACGCCAGGCCGAGCTGCAGCGATTCCTTTGCCTGCCAGAGCGATCCCACGGCGATGCGATAGGCCTCGCCGACAGGAAGGTCCACGGTTCGATTCAAGTCTTCGACCATCGAGCTGTCGTAGGCGAAGCCGGTGGTGAACTGCCACTCGGGCTTTGCCTGCCATTCCAACCCGGCAGCGGTGTGCCATGTGTCCTCGTAGTTGCGGTCGATGGTCGTCGTGCCGAGAGTATCGAACATCGCCACGCCGACCTTGCCGAAGCGGTCCCAATTCTGCCAGCCGAGGTTGGCCATGACGGCGACTTTGGGGTTGATCTCGTTGTGGAAGCTCAGCATGAGGGATTGCGGCACATTGAGATCCAGACCTAATTGCGACGGGCCGACCCTCGCGCGCAAGCGGTCGAGGATCGCGCCAGTGCCGCTCAGCGCCACACTGCTCTCGAACCCGAGCGAGACTTCGGTCAGATAATCGAGACCGATGCGGGCACCTTGCATGGGTGTGAAGAGGAGACCGATGTTGGCGCCGAACCCGGGCGTGGTGTCTTCCACTTCCAGCTGGCCTTCGGGTGCCTGGCCGAGCGTATTGATCGCAACCTGTTCACGCAGCACACCCACCATCGTGTTGAGACCGAGACCGAGTGAAAAGCGCTCGTTGACTCGATAGCTCACCGCGGGCATGATGGTGATTCCAGCCAACGTAGCTTCTTGGATGACATAACGCCCCACCCAATCGGCGTCGTAGGCGGCAGCCAACCCGAAGTACGAGAATACACCGATGCCGACGGCCCAGCCTGCCGGGAACGTGTGGGTGAAGAACACCGAACCGCCGGGGAGCGCGCCGACGGGATTGCCGCCATTGCTGCCGCTCACGGTGGTGAGAGAGTTGGGTTCGAAACCGATGTCGGCGTACAAGAGCTGCCCGCCGAACAGAAGCTGGCTACCAGAGAGCTCATGCATGCCGGCAGGATTGCGAAAGAGTGTGGCTGCATCGTCGGGCCGCGCCGCCCAGCCTGCGCCTGCCAGACCCACGTCGCGGGTGCCGAGCTCGTAGAGCATGAGGCCACCCGCGTCTGCAAGGCCGGCAAGCCCGGTCAACGCGGCAAGGACGACCCCCGGCACGAAGGCGATGTTACGTCGCACTGTTCGCTCCTTTTTCTTGTCCATCTCGAGGAAATGAATCGAGGATTCTCTCGCGCGCGGCGCCGGTCACGCGGACATCTGCCGCTGCATCCAGGCATCGATCCCATGTGCGGCGAGCTTGCCTTCGGCAACGGCGTTCACCACTTCGAGGCCGCCATTGACGCAATCGCCGCCGGCAAAGAGTCCCGGCACCGAGGTCATGCCACTCTCGCCATCTACGACGACGCGGTCGGCGTGGAGCTGCAAGCCGTCGATGCGCATCAGCCACTCGCGCTGCTTCTCTTGCCCGGTGGCAGAGATGACCATATCGACTTCGAGGACGAACTCGCTGCCTGGCACCGGCTCCGGTCTGGGGCGGCCGCGCGCGTCCGGCGCGCCGAGACGCATGCGCACACAACGCAGGCCTTCGACCTCCTTGTCGCCAAGGACAGCGGTCGGAGCCGCGAGCCATTGGAAGACGATGCCGTCGCGCTTGGCCAGCTCGTGCTCGTAGTCGAAGGCGGGCATTTCTGCCACGCTGCGGCGATAGACGATCCAGGTGCGCTCGGCGCCGAGTCGTGCGGCCGCCGTGGCGGCGTCGATGGCCGTGTTGCCGGCACCGACGACAGCGACGCGACGGCCTACCGCCACCTCCGCGTAGGGCCGGGTCTTGTATTCACGAATGAAACTCAGTGCATCGACGACGCCCAGCTTGTCTTCCCCGGGGATGCCAAGACGTTGCGTGCCGCCGAGACCGATGGCGAGGAAGACGGCGTCGTAGTCGTGCAGCAGATCGGCGAGCACGAGGTCGCGTCCGATCTCCACGCCACAGCGAATGTCCACACCGAGTGTGCGCACGTAGTCGATTTCGCGCTGGCTGTCCTGCGGCGTCATCTTGTATTGCGCGATGCCGAAGGTGTTGAGGCCGCCCGGTTCCGGGTTGCGGTCGAAGAGCACCGCTGCATGACCCAGGCGGCGCAATGCTGCAGCACAGCCGAGCGACGCGGGTCCGGCGCCGATCAGCGCCACGCGCTTGCCGGATGGCGGTGGCAAAGTGAACAGCGGCGGCATGTCGCGCTCGAAGTACCAGTCGGTGGCGAAGCGTTGCAGGCGACCGATCTCGATCGGCTTGTCCTGATTGTGATTGAGGACGCAAGCGCCCTCGCACAGCACTTCCACTGGACAGACGCGGGCACAGCTCGCACCCAATGGGTTCGCATCCAAGATGACACGCGCTGCACCGCGCACGTTCTGGTTATGGATCTTCTGGATGAAGCCGGGGACATCGATGTGCGTCGGGCACGCCGTGATGCAAGGGGCCTCGAAACAGAAGAGGCAGTGCGAGGACTCGACGGCGGCCTGTTCGACGGTGAAGGGCTTCTGAATGTCGGCGAAGTTGCAGGCGTACTGGGCCTCGGAGAGCGGGGGGACGCGGTTGCGCATGCGTGCCTCGCAGAGTGAATGGTCTGCCCAGCGAATCGGACCCAGGTCTGGGGTCGGCAATCGACGTCCCGGCGCCCCGCCGTTCGAGACGCCGACCCATGGTAGACGATGGGGTGTCGCCGGGCCAGCCACACCGACCCCGGACTCGGGCGTGAGGGCTGTTGCACCGCACGCCATCCTCTTACAATGAAGGTCGACCCCAAACTTGCCTCGCGGCATACACTCGAGCGGCATGCACTCAACAGGAAGGCCCGCGATGAAATCCCACTTCCGCGCCGCGTCGTTCCTGTGCTGTTTCACCGTCGCCCTGCTCGTCGTCCCGGCGTTGGCAGGCTCGCATCCCGAAACGCGCCAGTCGAACCAAGTGGATGATTTCTTTGGCACGCCTGTCGCCGATCCATACCGCTGGTTGGAAAACGTCGACGACAAGGAAGTCCATGCTTGGGTGGCGGAGCGAAACGCCGTCCGTCCAGACAATCCATATTTGCCGTAGCAGGCCGCCGCGCTCACCTCCATGCAAGCCACAAGTGATTGTAACAGCGCGCCCTCAGCGTCCCGCCAAAGGAGTTGTACCCGAACGATTCGGCTTGGTCCTATGCCTCCATATCTCAGCACACCAATTAGGTCGTGTGTGTTTTTGTCGACGCCGTGGATGGATGAGAGTACTTTTCTGTTTCCATTGAGTTGCATGCTGCGAGCGGTCTTGTTAAACAAGTAGCTCCATGATCAAGGCTTATCCAATGAGGCTCAGTCCATGAGGAAAAACGTTCTGCTCACGAGCGTGTGTCGTCCCCTGGGACCAAAGTACGGCGATGCCCCTTCGGTGGGGTATGAGCTGCTGTACAGTCAGGTGACGCGCGCGCAGGGAATTTTCAGTCCGCGGACGGTGAACGGCCTCTACTCCATCGAATATATCGCAGAGAACCTGGACGCACCCACCGTGGTGTTGCAGTACCCGTCAAAGCGGGAGCTCATCCGCGAACTCAAGAAGGGCTACGACTACGTGGGCATCTCCTTCGTGATCGCCGTGCTTCACAAGGCGAAGGAAATGGTTGCCTTGATCCGCCGGTACGCGCCCCAAAGCAAGATCGTCCTTGGCGGCTATGGGACGGTTCTGAGCGACGACGTGCTCAAACCTTACGCTGATTTCATCTGCCGCGAGGAAGGCGTCGCGTTCTTCCGCAGGTTATTGGGCGAACCCGAGATCCCGATGCCGTACAAGCACCCGCTGATCGTGAGCCGGCTGAAGGTGTTTTCGCTACCCCTGTCGGGAGGATCGGGGAAGATTTTCGCGGGGCTCGGTTGCCCCAGTGGCTGCGACTTCTGCTGCACTTCGCACTTTTTCAAGCGCAAACACATCCGGTTGCTGCCCGAGGGCAAGGACATCTACGCCGTCGTCGAACGGTACTTGGATCTGGATCCGAACCTGGTATTCCTCATTGTGGATGAGGACTTTCTGCTCAATAAAAAGCGGGCAATGGCGTACCGCGAGTGCGTGCTGAAGGGCGGCAAGACCCTGTCGACTTTCGTCTTCGCCAGCGTCAAGGCGATCAGCATGTACACGGTCGAAGAGATTCTGGATATGGGAATCGACGGCCTCTGGATCGGCTACGAGGGTACGCGTTCTAATTACGCCAAACAGCAGGGCAGGCCCATCGAGGAAATCCTCACGGAATTTCGCCAGCACGGCATCAAGGTGCTGACCTCGATGATCATCGGGTTTGATTATCAGACCGAGGATGTGGTGGCCGAAGAACTCGAAGGGCTGATGAAGCTCAAGCCGACGCTGTCTCAGTTCATGATTTATGGACCTGTGCCCAGCACGCCGTTTTACGAACGGATCATCAAGGAAAACTTGTTGCACGAGGTGTACATCAAAGACCCCGAGCTTTTCTATCGGCGGGCGGACGGCTTCACCACGATGATCAAACACCCGACGCTGTCGCCCGATCAGATCGAAAAGATTCAGCGCTGGTGTTTCAAGCAGGATTTTCAAAGGCTCGGCCCGAGCATCATCCGGGTCCTGGAGACGCGGCTGCTCGGATACCAGAAGCTCAAGAACTCGCCGAATCCTTTGCGGCGCGAGAAGGCGAAGTATTACGCCAGGGAACTGCGAAATGCCTATCCCGTGTTTCTCGCGGGAAGACTGTTCGGACCGAATGCGACGAACCGCCGCTGGATCCGCGATTTGCAGCGACGCATCCATGCGGAGCTGGGGTGTCCCACGCTGGCGGAGCGGCTCAAGTCCGTGCTGGCCGTGGGCGCTGCGTTATGGACGGGGTTGACGCTCAAACTCGATCTTTTCCAGCATCCTAGGCTGGCGCGGACGACGTACCGGATGCCAGGCAAGAGCTGGGGCGCGCTCCATCTTTGGGAGGAAATCCCGCACAAAATCTCGATCCCGGAACTTTCCATCCAAGTCGACCTCCAGCATGCGAAGAAGCAAGTGTGGCTGCGACTGGAGGGCGTTCTCTCGGCTGCTCATGCAGAAGGGCTGGCGCAGCGAATCCAGGATTCTCTGGCGCAGAGCAAGTGCCGATTGGTCCTGGATTTGAACAGGCTTCATTGCGACAAAGCGGACGATCTGCGGCCGCTACTGGAGAAACTCTCCGGCTACCGATCTCAGATCCGTCTGGTTCTGCCTAAACTGTCCGCCGCCCATCCCGAACTGATACTGTTGGCCACCCTATTTCACCATAACCATTACAAAGGCTGAGAATAGTCAAATGGGTGCGGCTCCTTGCATGGGACGGTCATGCGGCCTCTGGCGTGGACTTGGTGGCGTACAACGGTCGCGAAAGATGTTAAGCTTCACCACCATGGCCCGCATCAGCGACTCCGAACCGTCTCCGCGGCGATGTGTTCTTCGTTTCCCGGCCGCCGGCGGGTGCAGCCGCGGGTTAGACCGACGAGGGGCCTTGCACCGGGAATGGTTTCCTCGACGCTCGCGTGACAACGTCCAGACCGGACTCCCGCTCCTGTTGCTGAAGGTCCCGTGTGATTCGCTTTAGGTCGTAGTCCAGGGATGCGGCGTGTGCCTCTCGTTGCCGGCGAATGTCCTCGATGATTTCGTCAGACTTCGTCGTCACTGGTCAACTCCTCAGGCGTGCAGATCACCGGAGGCTCGTACCCAGCTTCTCTGCACGTTCTCTCGATGGCGCCACGCATCGTGGCGT
This sequence comes from uncultured bacterium, assembly GCA_964567755.1. Classification (GTDB taxonomy): domain Bacteria; phylum Krumholzibacteriota; class Krumholzibacteriia; genus DASRJW01. The sequence continues at coordinate 3,748 of CAZMNW010000060.1, read as the reverse complement.
TCGCGATGTGCTTGCAGTTCCAGGTCATCAAGAAGTCTACGCCGTGGACTGCAGCGACCGCAATGTGGAGCGCATCTTCCATGGCTTGCCTGGGCACCGCACCACGCCCACAAGTTTGGTGGCGAGTTCGCCGGCCGCATCGGTGATCGCCAGCAAGGGGATCCCCTTCAGCAGGGTCAGGCGCTCTTGCGCAGCCTCCTCGTCGCCTGCAGAAGCTTCACGGATCACAAGCTGGGACACAAACAGCGTGTGGGCCTGGGCACCACGCGCGAACCATTCCCGGGTGATCTGCTGTCGCGCGGCCACGACGAGATCTCGACTTGGTCGCGTCGCGGCGTAGCCGATCACGCTTGTCTCCAAGTACACGGTTCGCTTCGTCATTCCTCTCCTGTCTGCGGTCTAACGGCTCGCCGATAAGCTGCGGGCGCCGAAGGCGACCGTCAGCTTCATCGGCTTGTTAGGCGGCACGTTCACCGCGACGATCAGCAATCAGGGACATGGCTACACCGGCACCCAGTATCAGGAGCACGACTCCGAGTAAGTAGAAGTTGAAGCCGCTGCCGAGCATCTCCTTGAGCCACTTGGCTATCAGCATCTTCGCGCCCACCACCATCAACACCAACGCGAGTGCCACCTTCAGGTATCTGAATTTATCGAGCATTCCTCCCAGCGCGAAATAGAGCGACCGGAGGCCGAGGATCGCAAAGACGTTGCTGGTGAACACCAGGAACGGATCGGCAGTAATGGCGAATATCGCCGGGATCGAGTCCACCGCGAAGATCAGGTCGGTGAACTCGACCATGATCAGCGCCAAGGCCAGTGGCGTGAGCATCCACGTGCCGGGTCGGGCCTGGTTCACCGCTTCATCCGGGAGGGCGGCCGTCCCAGGGAACTCGCTCTCATATGAGGCCGGCGCTCCAGCCCGAACGACGAAGTGCTGTCCGTGGAAGCGCGCCGTGATTGGGAAGAAGCGCCGGGTGAACCGTACGATGATGTTCTGGTTGGGGTCCGTGTGATCCGTTTTCAGGATCAGCATCTTGATCCCGGTGATGATCAGGAAGGCGCCGAAGACGTAGAGCACCCAGTGGTACTCGGCAATCAAGGCGGCGCCCAGTGCAATCATCACGCCGCGCATCGCCAGGGCACCAAGGATGCCCCAAAACAGCACTCGATGCTGGTAGATCGGTGGAACCGCGAAGAAGCCGAAGATCATCGCGATGACGAAGATGTTGTCGACGCTCAGCGACTTCTCGATGACGTACCCCGTCAGGTACTTGATCGTCGCCGTCATGCCGGTGTTGACCACCCCGTCGACAGCATCAACCGTACTTCCCAGTCCCAGCCACTGGTGCTCGTACCCGTAGTACACAAGAATGGAAAAGGACAGTCCCATCGTGATCCACACGGCGGACCACGTGAGGGCCTCTCTCATCGTGACCACGTGGGCTTTCCGATGAAAGACCCCCAGGTCCAGCGCCAACATCAGGAGCACCAAGAGGATGAATCCTACCCATAGCCAGACCATTCACGACGCTCCATGCTGGTGACGCTTGCCGCGTGGCGTTCGGGAGTCAGTTGCGACTGCTGGTGCTTTTCCGCACTGCATCACGTGGCGCTGGTTCCATACGGCGGCCACCGGCGATGACACCGCTGGGGCCGTCAGTTTCACACTATACGATCTCACGATTGCGACGGCCCACGCAGCGCCTCGATCTCCCGCCGCAACGCGCGTACCTCGTCGAGGATCAACCGGGTGTGCTCTTCTCCCTCGTCCTTGAGGTCTTCTGTGACCTGCGACTGCATCGCGTTGACAACCACCGCAATGAACAGGTTCAGCACCATGAACGTCGCAATCAGCAGGTAGACGACGAAGAAGATCCAGGAGTGCGGATACTGCGTCATGACGCTGCGGGCAATGTCGGGCCAGCCTTCGACCGTCATGATCTGGAACAGCGTGAACAGCGACCTCCCGAGGCTGCCGAAGAACTCCGGCGCGATAGCACCGTACAGTTTCGTGGCCATCACCGCAAAGACGTAAAGCACCAGTCCCAGGAGGCCGACGATCGACCCCATGCCGGGCAGGGCTTTCAGCAGAGCGTCAATCACCCGCCGCATCGACGGCACCAGCGACACCAGCCGGAGCACCCGCAGCACGCGCAGGGCGCGCAGGACGGCGAACGCACTGCCCGCAGGCACTACCGCTATCCCAACGACCACAAAATCGAACACGCGCCAGGGGTCCCCGAAGAAGCGACCGCGGTGGACGAAGAAGCGCGAAAGCAGCTCGACGACGAACACCGCCAGCACCAGTCGATCGAACGCGTACAACCAATCGCCGAACCGTGCCGCGACTAGCGGTGAGGTTTCGATGCCGAGTGTAACGGCGTTCGCAACGATCAGCGCAGTAATAAATCTCTCGAACCGCGCACTTCCGATAACACCGCGGACGCGCTCGCGCAGGCTCGAGGTAGGTTCGGTATTGCTCGTATTCACCGGGTCTTCTCCATCGACTCCGAGATAGCAGCTTCCACCGCCAAATCTACTTGTGTGGATCCGCGTTCCTGCAGGAGGAAGCGACCCTGGCCCGGCGGCTCTGGCCTCGTCGCGACATGCTCGGGTGGCTCCACACACTACCACGTATTCGGCGCTTGCCACTCGTCCGGATGACTTGCTGGCGTATCTGTGCCTGCCGCCTAACATTTGGGCGTTAACCTGCGGGCGCGCAAGCGCCCGGCGGGTTCAACGCCGGGTTGGGCGGCGTTCCGGGACATTGTGTTTCGATCACTCAGGTTTCCTTCTCTCGGCCGCAGCATGGAGGAGTATGGTCTGTCCGACCGCCAGTCGACCGATGCGAGTGACCGCGCCGTAGATTCCCGCGGTGTTCTGGTGCACACGAACGACCGCCTTTAGCACTTCTGGAGCAGGACGTGCTGAGTCGGGATCAAAGTTCACCATCGAGCAGCGAATGTCGCGCATCGTGACGCTGATGGCGGGGGCGTCGTCTCCCTCGCCGAATGAGAGCACGCCGCCCACCCACTCATCCTCCTGGAAGGGACCCGATCGCAGCAAACGAACCAGAACATTCGGGCGAAATCGCCGCACGTCCGCGCTCAGCCCTGCGAGTCGTCCGATCTCGCGCACCGTATCGGTGGCGATTACGGAGATGCACGCTTCATCGAAGATGCCATGATTCAACTGCATCATCTGCACGGGAGCCCCGTACCGACGTCCGACCTCCGTGGCCAAGTCCTCCCCGAAGACAGGCATCTCTTCGCCATCCGGCGTTCGAACATGCGTCGGAACGTCTCCCTGAGCACCGTCTTCACTGCGGTGCGGAGCAAACAGGAGCATGTCGGGAAGCTTGGTTGCCGTCAGCCACGGCATCCCGCTGCGGTCATCAATCCGCCGGAATGCCAGGCGCCTGTCACCATCGAGGCCGTACCAGCCCAGATTGGCGACCTCGAGTCGTTCGCCGCCCATGGACTTCACGGGATACCGGAAGATCGCCTCAACATGTCCGATTTCTATAGGCATGCTCGATCCGAGTCCGCCCAACGACTTGCCGCTCAGCCGCGAGCGGCAAACGCGACCTTCACCAAACCGCTATGCCTCGCGCCGCTCGTCGGCTGCAGCGGCTTGTTAGACCGCTGCCCGACTCCCTCAAAAGTTACCCGACTTCAGATTGCGCCGAAGCTCATGGCCTGCTTCGGTGGAACCGACAATCTCGGTTACGACGCCAATAACCCGA
>CAZMNW010000059.1:0-18268 GCA_964567755.1 uncultured bacterium | reverse complement strand
AGTCCTGGAAACAGAAAACACTCTGTCGTAGGATTCGTGTCCAAGAGAAAGCCTCCTCGGTGCCGAGAATTGCTGTCAACAAGCTCTTTTTAGCACGTGGAGGCTTTTTCGTCTTCAACTTCGTGAATAATCCGGGTTAGGCGGAGCTACGAGGCCATGGTTGCCGCCTGCAGGGGCGAACCCAGCGACTTTACCTTCCGCCAGTCGTTGGAAATGCGTTTGCTGTGGCCGGACGGCTCGGTGCGTTGGGCACGGATGCGGCTGTTCCCAATCCTCGGCGCGGTGGGACGCGTTTCGCGCGTGGCCGGCATCGTGAGCGACGTGACCGAACTCGTCGAAACCGACGCCAAGCTCGCGCAGGCCGTGACCCGGTTTCGCACGCTGGTGGAGAAACTTCCCGTGATCAGCTACGTCACCGACCCCGCAGCCCTGGGGAAGACGCTCTACATCAGTCCGCAGATCGAGGCGAAGCTCGGATTCTCCCCCGAAGAATGGTTGACGGACCCCGACTTCTGGCTCGCGCGCGTGCACGCGGGCGATCGCGAGCGAATCCTCCGTGCCCGGCGGCTTTTTCAACAGGGCGGCGAGCCGTTGCGCTGCCGCTACCGCATGGTGGCGCGCGATGGCGCCGAGCTGTGGTTCCACGACGAAGCCGTCATGGTGCGCGATGGTCCGGCGGGGCCGCTGCAGATCCAGGGCGTGCTCTTGGACGTGAGCGAAGCGGAAGAAGCGCGCACCGAACAGCAACGCGCGCGCGCAGTGTCCGCGCACTTCGTCGAGGTCCAGGAACAAGAGCGCCGTAAGATCGCCCGTGAGCTGCACGATGAGGTCGGCCAGTCGCTCACCTGTCTCAACTTCCTGCTGCAATCGGTGCGCGAATGTCCGGGCGAGCGCCACGGTGTGGCGCAGGAAGCCCGATCTCTCGTCGCCGAGCTCATGCAGAAGGTGCGCGACCTGTCACTCGAATTGCGGCCGTCGATGCTCGACGACCTGGGCCTCCTGCCAACTCTGTTCTGGATGTTCGAGCGCTTCACCAAGCAGACACAGGTGAACGTGCGCTTCGAGCACCGTGGTTTGGACGAACGCTTCCACGCCGAGATGGAGACTGCCGCTTATCGTATCGTGCAGGAGGCGCTCACCAACGTCGCGCGCCATTCCGGTGTGGGCGTGGTCGATGTGCATGCGGTGTGTGATGGTGCCGTCCTGGGGTTGCAGATCGAAGACGCCGGGCAGGGTTTCGATCCCAATGGCTGCCGCGCGTCGCGGGCAAGCGGCCTGGCGGGCATGCGCGAGCGCGTGGCGTTGCTCGGCGGCGAGATGCTGATCGATTCGGTGCCGGCGCGCGGGACGCACATCACCGTGCGCTTGCCGTTGCGGCACTGGGTGCGGCCGTGTGAGGGAGGCGGAGCATGAAAGTGCGCATCCTGCTGGTCGACGACCATACGATCGTGCGCCAATTGTTGCGCAATCTCCTCGAGGTGGAGCCGGACTTCGAATTGGTCGGCGATGCCGAAAACGGACTCGCGGCGCTGCAGATGATCGAGAAGCACCGGCCCGACATCGTGTTGCTCGATCTCATGATGCCGGGACTGAACGGTCTCGAAGTCTTGCGTCGCGTCCAAAACCGGTTTCCACGCACGCGGGTGTTGGTGCTGTCCATGCACCAGGATCCGAGCTATGTCGTGCGGGCATTGAAGAACGGTGCGTCGGCATATGTGCTCAAACACGCCAATGTGAAGGACCTGGTGTTCGCGATGCGCGAAGTCGTCGCAGGGCGCATGTATTTGAGCCCGCCTTTCTCCCAGATGGCCATCGAGGCCTACATGAAGAAGACGGCGAGCAAGGCCACGACCTCCTACGACTTGCTCACCAATCGAGAGAAAGAAGTGTTGCAGCTGGTGGCCGAGGGCAACACCAATCAGCAGACCGGCAAGCGCTTGTTCATCAGCACGCGAACGGTGGAGACGCACCGCGCGCACGTGATGGAGAAGCTGGTCCTGGAAAACCAGGCAGAGCTGGTGCGATACGCCGCGAAATGGGGCTTGATTGCGACCGACAATCTGGATTCGGACCTCGCGGCGGGGGTCGCGGAGCCGGAGCCAAACGGCCTTGGGCCGGACGGCGGCAGCTTGAGCGAGTCCCCGCCCGCGGCCGAGACCCCGTAGCCCCGGCTTCTCGTAGCGCGACCGTATGGAAAAAAATCAGCAACCCTACGGATAGCCGAGCGGTCCACGGTTCCGCGATGATCCGTGGACCAACGTCCCGAGCGGAACCGGGGTGCCGTCGTTTCCTCCCTTCCCCGAACGCGGGGGCTGTGACTTGGCACACGACGGCGCCCCCTTCGATTCGAGCCTGGGCCGTGGGGGTGGCCAGGCCCATGGGGAAGCTGGGCTTGGGTCAGGAACTCAGCAGCGCATGGATGCACACCCCCACGGCCACGCTTCTCCCTCGTGCCGACCAGCCCATCAGCGATACAGCTCTTTCACACCACCCCATGTCGAGTTCGTGGCCGCGAGCGGAGTCTCGCGGGCACGCGCGGTCTTGGCGTTGACGAAGCATGGAACTGTCTCCACGCAGATCATTTGGAGGAATGGATAGTTGCACAGGACAAGGAGCGGGCACTGATCCCTCGGGTTCGACGGCGGGTTGCGTTTTTCGAGACGCAGTTCGACGTTCTCCTCCACGGATGTGGCGAGGACCAAGACCGTGTAGAGCAATGTGGCGTCCGTGGTCTGGCAGGTGCTGAAGGCGGAAATCACGCCATTGCCGAAGGGGTCGCCAATGTTGATCATTCCTGAGTTTGCCACCGGAAACACCATCCACGAGGCCGGCAGTCCGGTGAAGCGGAACTCCGCGCCGACGAAACCGCAAGCGGTCAGCCCGCGCATTTTGGCCAGGATGTAAACCGTCCCGGGCTGACCTGGCTGGATGGTACCCTGGCACACGGTTCCCGCCGCATCGAAGTAGACGCCGAGCCAACCCGAGTCGCCACCCTCCTGCAGGCGCGCCCGCGTAGCGCTTTTCTGCTGCGTGAAGAACTGGCGCATTGCCTCTTCCATCTGCACGACGCTCGGACTGCCGCCGCAGCGCAAGGCATCGCTCGGAGTGGGATGCGCTCCACGCCGACCGTTTTCGTCCACGACCGCGATCCCGAAAGCGTCGGGACTCTCTACCCGGAAACGCTGGCCATTCGTCACGTCGCGCAATGGCAGCACTACGGCGCCGTCAGTCGGACGGCACAAGCTGATCGTTCCGCCACCGGGCTCGACCCAGAAGCTGTCGCTCGTGCCGTCGCAGGACAGCAGAAAGCCAAAAAGGATGTTGACCGGTGTCCCCGCTGCCGGCAGATCCAGACCGGTGATCACCTAGCGCAGCAACTCGACGCCGCCACCGTTCGGGCCGGTGCGAACGACGCTGAATGTGATCCCAGACTGCAGATCGTGCTCGGTGAGATCGCCCTCGAATTGCCCGACGACCTTTGACGAGGAGTATTCCCAGGTTTCGTCATGGACGTTCTCGAGCGCGTAGGCCGAGGACAGCCACGGTGGCGACCACAAGATCATCGACGCAATGAATACCCAAATGGAACGTTCGAGAATCGTCATGACCGCTCTCCTTCCGGGCGGTGAACGCGGTGGCAGGAGCAGCAGAATACAGATACAAACTATGCCGTTCTGTGGTGGGCTGTCAAACCACTGGCGTTGTCGATTGTGCGCGTGGATCAGCGATATAGCTCTTTCACACCACCCCATGTCGAATTCAAGGCCGCGAGCGGAGTCTCGCAGGCGCGTGCGGTCTTGGCGTTGACGAAGCATGGAACCGTCTCCACGCAGATCATGGCGAACATTGGAAAATCGCACATGAGGAAGACCGGGCATTTCGTCAACACGCCCGTGGGCGGGTTGCGCATTTCGAGACCCAGCTCGACATTCTCCTCCACCGACGTGGCGAAGACCAAGACCGTGTAGAGCAACGTGGTCTCCGCGGTCTGGCAGTTGCCGAAGACGGAAACGACGCCCTGGCCGAAGGGGTCGCCGAGGTTGAACATTCCGGAGTTCGGCACCGGGAACACCGTCCACGACGCCGGCAGTCCGGTGAAACGGAATTCCGCGCCGGTAAGGCCACATGCGGTCAGCCCGCGCGTCTTCGCCAGGATGTAGATCGTCCCTGGCTGACCGGGCTCGATCTTGCCCTGACACACGGTTCCCGCAGGATCGAAGTAGACGCCGAGCCAGCCCGAGTCGCCACCCTCCTGCAGGCGCGCCGGCACCGCACTTTTCTGCTGCAGGAAAAACGCACTCGCTTGTTCCTCCGACTGGATGACTCCAAGGCTTCCCCCGCAGTGCAGGGCATCGCTCGCGATGGGATGCGCTCCCGGCCGTCCGCTCTCATCCACGACGGCGATGCCGAAGGTGTCGGCACCGTCCACCAGGAAGCGCTCGCCGTTCGCCCCGTCGCGGAACATCACCGGCACGGCGCCGTTGGTCGGGTGGCAGAAGCTGATGATTGCCATTCCGGGCTCGACCCAGAAGCTGTCGCTCGTCCCGTCGCAGGACAGCCCGAGGGTGAAGTTGATGTTGACCGGCGCCCCCGCCGCCGGCAGGTCCAGCCCGGTGATCGCAAAGCGCAGCATGTCGACACTGTGACCGCTCGCGTCAGTGCGCACCAGGCTGAAGGCGACACCGGACTGTAGGTCGCGCTCGGTGAGATCGGCCTCGAATTGCCCGCTGACCCACGTGCGTTGTGGTGCGAGCGGCAGGCCTCCGGGCGCGTAATGCCAGATTTCGTCGTGGATGTTCTCGATCGCGTATGCCGAGGACAGCCACGGTGGCGACCACGAGATCATCGACGCAATGAATACCCAAATGGAACGCTCGAGATTCCGCATGACTGCTCTCCCTCCGGCGATGAACGCCAAGGCACGAGTCGCAGAGAGCAGTTGGAAGTTATGCCTGCGTGAGCGGGGTGTCAAACGACTCGAGTCGTCACCTGAGCGCGTGGATCAGCGCGGGGATTCCGGCGCCGGCGGTGCCAACGGCGCGCTCGGGTGCTTGACGGCGCGCGCTGCGCGGCCGTGCTGAGTCGCCTGCATGCTGCGCCAGCGGTGCATCGGCACGAGACCGATGCCGATGAGACCGAGCTGCGTGCCGACGAAGATGAACATCCAGAATACGGCCGAATCGATGAAGCCGTAGGCATGCAGACCCACGCCCAGCATGTTGGTGCCGAACCATGACCAGCTGGTGACGATGTTGCCGGCGACCGCCATGACTGCGAGGCCGCGCTGGCGGATCAAGCCGCCAAAGCGCGCGTGCAGGACGAGTGCGTTCCACAGCACGATGAGCAGAGCGCCGTTCTCCTTGGGATCCCAGCCCCAGAATCGACCCCAGGACTGGTCGGCCCAAATGCCGCCCAAGATGGTGCCGACGAAGCTGAACAAGGTGGCGAAGCACACGATGCCGTAGATCATGCGCGTGAGACTCGTCTGCTCCTGGGCTCCGAGGCCGCGCGTGAACACCCCGCGCAAGATGTAGAGAATCCCCAGGAAACCGGCCAGGAACGTCGACGCGTACCCGAGCGTGATGACGACGACGTGTGTGGCGAGCCAAAAGTTGGTGTCGAGCACGGCCTGCATCATCGTCATCGTGTCGCCGTCGAGCGCCAGGTTGTGCGCCACCAGCAGGGTGAGGAAACCGGTGCCCGCGGCGGTCACCGCGCCGATGCCGTTGCGATAAATGCGCTCCAGGACGAGACCGAGCACGGCAGCGCCCCAGCCGACGAAAATCGCCGACGAGTACAAATTGGTGACCGGTGGGCGGCCCTGAATCACCGTGCGCATCACCAGGCCCAGGGTGTGCAGTGCGAGTGCCACGCCGAGCACCCAGAGCGCCGACTTGGAGAGCGCCGGAGTCATTCGCAGCCACGACAGCGCCGCCAGCAGGAAGACGATCACGTAGAGGGAGATGGCGCGCAGGAAGATGGCGGCGTGATTGAACTGGACCTCCATGCCGATGGTCCGCATCAGACGCGGTTGTGTGGTCTCGAGCCACTGTTGGTACGACCCCACGGCCATCCCGAACGTCACGGGATCGTCGTCTCGCCACCCTTGCATCACCTGGAGGTAGGCGTCGGTGGCGGGGGAATCGGTGCCGTGCTCGTCGGCCTGGTGGCGCGCGGTCGCGATTGTCGCCCACTCTTCGCTCGCTGGCGCGGGCGGCACGAGCAGCAGTTCCGCCACGGCCTCGGCATGGAAGTAAACGCTCAAATGCTGTGCCAGCTCGAGGATGGCGCGTTGGTAAGAATTGCGGTCGCCCGCAGGCACTTCGTTGGCACGCTGGATCTGGGCTTCGAGCTCGGCACGGCGGGTGACGATCTCGTCGACGGAGAAGTACTTGCGCTCGGGATCGGCGCCGAGAACGGCCTTGATGTCGGGATGATCGATGCGGACGACGCGGTAACTGCGGGCGCGCTCGGGCCGCGCCATGACATCGAGCAACCATTCGAGGGCACTGTGTTTGGCGTGGCCTTTCGCCTCATTGCGGTCGGAAGTGCCATCTGCGTCCGCGAGGTAGAAGCTCTGCTTGCTCGACACGATGAGCAAGGTCGAGCGCGCGAAAGTATCCAATGGCTTGGGGCGGCCGAGATCGACGATCGGCAAGCGCGCGAACTGCGACAACGGAAAGCGCCCGTCTCGCGCCGGGCGCAACGCCGCAACGGCGTAGAGCACCGCCAACGCCAGCGCCAGCCACGGCAGTGCGCGCGCGAGTCGAGCCGATCGCGACGGAGCATTCATGCGGTTCGTGTCCTTCGGATGAAGCGCAGGAGATGGGTGCCGAACTGGAGCATCATCCCCAGCGCGCCTACCGTGCATGCCACGTATGGCAACAGCCATCCCGGATTGCGCACCACTTGCAGCACCGTGCCGCCATCGCCTTGTTTGAAACTCGCTTGGTAGAACGTCTCGCCGCGATAGCGCAGCGGGTTGTTCATGTAGATCAGGACCTCGCGGTCCTCGTTGTGCGCCGCATCCACCAGGCGAATGCGGCTCGAGAAGTTGCGCGGGGTCTCGGTCCCGAGATAGCGGTCGTGGCGGAAATCGAGGAGCGAGATCGAGTACGGCTTGTAGTCGCGCACGTAGCGCAGCGCCATCCGGTAGGTCTTGTCGCCGACCTGTACGTCCTGAGGCCCGAATCGCGGCACGAGCGAGAAGTAAAGCGCTGCCAGGTAGGTGCCGTGATTGCGCCCGTCCTTCAACACGCTGACGTACGCCGCCGGCAGGTCGATTTCGTCCTGATCGACGCCGCTCGTCGGCGGCCGTGGCCTGGCGCGCGCGCCGAGCTCGGCGGCGAAACCGCGGTTGGCCAGCGGGGCGGCGGCAGCGGCGGCCATGTCCTGATCGCCGCCCTCGAACAGCTCGGCGTTGTGAAAGTAGGCTTCGACCTGCACGTCGAAGGGCAGCCGGGTGTCCTGGACCAAGGTCGCGTGGCGCAGACGGGATTCCGGGATCGCAACCACCCAGTCGCGCGTCGGGTCGGACGAGTCGATGATGGCGAGCTCGACGCTGCGCGTGTCTTCGGCGAAATCCACGGTTTGGCCTTCGTCGATGCTCATGCGGCTCTCGTGCGCTTCAAGCCCAGTGATCAGTTCGCCGACCAGCAACAGGATGAGCCCGAAGTGGATGAGCAGAATCCCGGCGCGCTTGCGGTTGTAGCGGAAGCGCACGGCGTGCGCCGTGACCAAGTTGAGCATCAACAGGCCGCCGATGAGCCAGCCGCCGGGGAACGGAATACCGCCGGGAACATTCCAATCTCGCGGCAAGAAGATGCGAAACGGGATCCAGACGAAGAATGCACGGAAATAGGTCTCGAGCGTCGTCCAAATGCCCATGTCGATCTGCGCCCAAGTGCCGGAGAAGATGAGAAAGATGGAGCAGGCGAGCAACCCCACCGTGAGGCGCAACGACGCCAGCGGTTTGATGAGGGCGCGCGCAGTGGAGTTTCCGCTCATGCCTGCAATCCTCACGACGGTCCGTGGTCGAAGCGAACGCCGCGCGCGAACTGGACGAAGGTGCTGCGTTGCTTGGCCACCAGCGCATCGTCGCCGCTCATCTTGACGAAGTAGGTGAAATCGTCACGTGGGACGAGCACAACGAGGAGGCGCTGGACCGCGCCCACCGCGTTGATTTCGAGCAGTTGCGCCGGCACGCCGTCGATCTCGAGCGCTTCGATCGGCTGTTGCGCCAGATCGGCTACCGGTTGCAGCCCGATTTGGCCGCGCCAGCGGTTGACGTTGGCCAGCATGCCGCCGACCGCGCCGGGGAAACGCGTGATCGTCACCTCGGCGCGACGTGCGCCATCGACGACGGACATGGACGCGATTCGCGACGGATTGTTCTCGCGTGACTCGACCCAGCCCGAAGGCGTCGTCCAGTGCAAGGGATGGTCTCCGGGTTCACTTGCCCCTGGAACGGCCATCGCGGCCATCCCTGGATCTCTGGCCCCGCCGGCGCTGGGACTCCCGGCGGCCAGGGGAGGATGTCCCGGAGGCAGCTCGGAGGCAGCCACGGCGTGCTCCACTCGTACCGTCTTGATGAACTCTTCGAATGCCGCGGCGTATTTGCCGACACGTTCCGGATCATCCAAGACCAGGAAAAACCAGGCTTGTTGGTCTCCCGGCAAGATCGCCGCCAGGATGCGTCGCGCCGGCTCGGTCCCATGCGCCACCCCGGTCATGTCGACGAGATGGGCAGTACGGCCGGCGATGTCGACGCTGCGAGCCACACGAGCCAGATCTCCAGGTTCGACGGGATCGAGGCCGATCTGCTCTCGCCAGCGGTTGACGTTCGCGAGGGGGTCGCGCGCGGTGAGCGCCAGCGGCGTCACGCGCAGCTCGAGTGGCGGATTGCTCTCTGGCTCGAGGAGCACGGTGGCGAAACGCATGCCTTCACCAGGTCGTTCCACCCAGGCCGCAGGAAGCGCCCAGCGGACGGTTTCCGTCGCCATGTTCTCGGCGGCGGGCATCGCGTCCCTGGCTGTTGCGCCGGGAGTTGGACTTTCCTTTGGGGCCGAATAGGTTCGGATGTCGTCCTGGCTGCAAGAGGTGAGGAACAGTACCAAGGTGGCAGCCGCGGGAAGGATGGACTTCAAACCGTGCGATCCCATTTGGAAACCACTCCATGGTCAGGGCCGTTCGCGGGCCAAGGCACGTGCCGCCGCTAGTGTACGGCGCCGCACGGCTTTGCGCCGGGTCGACATTCGGAACTTAACGGATCGGGATACTCTGTGGAAGGTCGGGGAGCCAAACCCACGCCAGCGCGCGAATTGGGCATGGCCCGGCGCCGTCGTTTCGCCGCTCGCCGTCGCCGGCGGCAAGGGGGGAACGCGAGGAGGCTTTGCCGGGATCAGCTGGCGGTCCTTTGCAGGCTGCTCACTCGCGAGGGGTCGGTGCCTTGGCTCGTGCGAAGGCGCGCAAGCTGGCCGCCAAGGCCCGTGCTTCGCCAGGGGTGCTGGCGCCCTCGGCGGCCAGGGCGAGGCGCTCGAGGCGTGTGATGTCGGCACGCCGGCGCTCCTCCAGGCTGCGGATCATCTCGTTGCATGTTTCGCCGAGCGCTTGGAAATGATCCCGCCTGCGCAAGCGCACGACATGATCGAGATCGCCGCGTGAGACGCGTTGCAGGTGTGTCTGGATACGCCCGATCGGCCCCGCGCTGCGTTGTGTCAGGACCACCGTGCCGACCACTACACAGAGGACGAAAACTCCCGAGAGCGCGAGAATCGAGCGATGGAAGTCGCGATCCTCACGCGCGAGCTGCTCGCTGATCGCAGAGGACTCGGCGATTTGGTCGCGTCGCGCCGAGCTCAAATCGCGCAAGGTGACATTGAACATGACGACGAAGAAAAGTGTCGCCAACACCACGAGCGTCGTGATCGGGAGCTGCGAGGTCCAATCGACCCAATAGCGTTTGCGCCTGAATCCAGCGGCGGGCGCAACGGCCGCCCGATTCGATTCCGCTCCTGCCGTCAGCGGATCCGAAAGGACCGGTGGATCGACCGTTTCCTGGAACAGCTCGGTCGTTATGGCGCGACGCTCCTTCCAATTGCTCCTCGAGGAGTGAGCAGATTCCAGGCCAACCCCACAGAGGGCGGATGATGGGATTCGGGTGATGGGAAGCAGGCTCGAATGCGCGCTGATCAGTAGTCCTTGGTCCAGCCGAAGCCGAGTCCTGTTTGCCCGCTGACGCTGTACAGCGTTTCGAGCGTGAGCCGCCCACTCAGGAAGTACTCGAGACTGAGGACGTCGTCCGTCGCTCGGTCCAGCGAGTACGCGTAGCTGAGCAGCAGCTTTGGGCTCAGGTACTTGCCGAACGCCAGGCTCCCGACATTGGCATCCGACGCGCTGTCGCCGCCCGGCGCGGCCGAGTTGCTGCGATATTGCAGCACGTCGATTCCGAGATCGCCGGCGACGCCTTCCTGCAGCGCCGCGGCTCCCATGGAAAGGACGATCGCCGCTGCCCTTTCCTTCAGAATGCTCGATTCTTCGTCCGAGAGCTGGTCGTATGTCTTTCCCAGAGCGAGCAGCGCGATGATGTCCGTCTGCTCCATCTCGGGCTCCGAATGCAAGGAGAGCTCGGGCTTCTGTGTCGTGCCCCCGACGACGACGAGAATCTTGGTGCTGGACACGACCGTCGACATCTGGATGTCGAGCGCCGGATCCATGCCTTCATCGCCGTGGAATCGCACCGTGCCGCGGTCGAGAGCGAGCGTGCGCCCGGCGAGCGAGTACGTGCCGCGCACGGCGCGCAGCTCGCCTGCGACGGCGGGCCTGCCGTGCTGCTGCGTCACCTGCAATCGACCGGCGACCTCGACGTCGAGACCCCGACCGCGTACCGACAAGCCGCGCGGGAGGTCGATGGTGACATCGACTTCCGGGCCTGACACGAGCGCTGCGGGAACGGTGGTCGCCGAGTCGGGCGGCGCGGGTGGAATCGGGGGCTGCGTTGCACGAGCGGTTGTCAGTGTGTCCGAGGTGGCCTTAGCCGTGTCTGCGCTGACTGGTGTTGGCTGCATGAGCCCGGGCAGCAGGATCGATTCTCCAGCGCTCGGATGCAGATTCTTCTGCGACTCGGGCACCTTGATGAGACCGGTCTGCACATCGATCCGTCCTGCGATGCGTGGGCGCAGCTTGGTGCCGGAGAGCTCGCTGTTCGCACCGAAGACGATCCGTGCTTCGTCGCGTACGAGGAGCTCGACGTCGGACGTGCGCAAGGTGCCCGCGAGTCGGGGATTGGCGGCGCGACCGTCGGCTGCGAGCGCGAATGCCAACGTGCCGGCGAGTGTCGCGCCGCGCGGCAGGAGAAAGTCGACGACAGCAAGGGGAACCTCGTCGGCGCGCAGGCGCAATGCGAGCGTTCGGGCCGTGTCCGCGTGCGCGTACGGTGCGGTGAGAGAGAACCGCAGGGGATAGGACAAGCTGCCACCCAGCAGCGGAACGGTGGCGTTGCGGATGGAGAGTTCGGCGGCGAGCTCGTCGGCTTCGGCCTGCGCGGCCGCGATCGGGCGCGGAGCCGTGCCCCAGACGGAGTCCGCTCGCGCATCGCGGCCACATTGCGCGACCAAGTTGGCAACGAATTCGGCGAGGTGCGGCGAATCGGGGAATCCGATGTCCGCTTGGGCGCGACCGGCGATGGCGGTCGTCGTTCCTCCCAGAACGATCCGACCGCCGACGCGAGCGACATCTTCAGGGCCGAAGACACCACGCGTGCGCGTGGTGTGGAAGGCGAACGGGAGCGCCGTGAAGCGCACGTCGCCCGTGACCGGGCCGGACTCGAGGCGCAGGTCCGGGGGAAACAGCTGCACGCGCATCGGACTCGAGGCCGTGCCCTCGAAGTAGGTGTGTGTGCTGTCGCGAAGCACGACGGCTGCAGCCAGGCGCCCATCTTCGGCTGCGACATCGAGCCGCAGCACCGCGAGGGTGCCGCCAGCCAGACGGACGCCGGTGACTTCGCCTTGCAGGCGAGTGGCGCCAGGTCCCTCGGCAACGAGGTCGATGCGCGCCTTGTGCGGCCAGAACGCGGGCGCGATCGCTGGGAACGGCGGCGTCTCCGGCAAATCCAGCGCGGCGTGGGTCTCGAAGTGAGACTCGGTGGCGCCCAGGCGGCCTTCGGCGCGCAAGCGTCCCAAGCCGCCTTCGAGATCGAGGGAATCGACCTGCATCCACGTGGAGCCGACCCCGATGCGGAACGGGTGCACGGCGTGCAGATCCTTGCCGGACAGCACCCAACGCATGCTGTCGACGTCCAACGTCCAATCTCCGTCGTGAGCGAGTCGGACCGACTGCTCGATCTCCAGATTTTGGCCGCGCGCAAGGAACGACAGTCGTGAGGGCAGGACTCCATCCTTGCCTGCACTCCAGTTCGCTCGCACGTGTTCGAACTGAACCCATGGGGTTGCGACGCCGTGTTCGACCACGAGTTGCGCCCGCACACCCGAAGAATCTCGCTGCGCTTGGATCGCGATGCCGTCCGCCCGGAAGCCGGCGACGGCCAAGTTGCCGCGCACGGTCGCAGCCAACTTCGCGGTTCGGCGCGGGCCGACGAGCGTGGCCTCACCATCCAACCTCAGAGTTTCGAGATCGGGTCGTGCCAAGAGCGTGCGCAGGAACTGCGACTCGGCGAGCGTGAACGTGCAGTGGAGATCGAGATCCTGCCCACGGATCGCGCCGCAGAGGTCGACCTGTGTGCTCTCGATGCGGGCAGTGGCCGCATGGATTCGCAGATCTCGGGGAGTTCCCTCGACGTGCAGGCGGAGCGAGTCGACCCAAGCCGTGCGCCCGCCATCGATTTGCACCTCGAACCGTGTGCCGTCGCGGTGCGGTTCGATGTCGACCTGCAACGTTCCCGCCAGAGGTCCGAGACTGTCGGCATGCACTCCGGGGAGCAAAGCCGCGAGCGTTCGGGGTCCCGGGAGCAGGAACGAGCCGGCCGTGGACGTCTCGCCGCCGCGAAGCAGACGGCCGTCGATCTCGACCCAGAAGGGTGCATCCACCGACCAGCGCGCGCGAAGCGAGTCGGCACGCCCATTCCCAAGCCAGCCGATGCGTTCGAGGAGCGCCGGGAAGTGTGACCACGCAAGTCGCGCGCGGTAAGCCCCCGTGTTGTCGGAATCCAATTGCCCGCTCAACCGTGCGTCTCCGCCACTTCCGCGCACTTGCAGGTTGTCGACGTGCAGCCGGCGCGGGCGCACCGTGTACTGGACCATCCCCGCGTCGCGGGTCGGCACGGGCAGGGCGGAACCAGCTTGCGTGTCGAGAACGACAGGGCCGAGCCGGAACTGGATGGGGAAAGCGGCTTGGATCTCGGTCGCGAAACGCAAATGGATGTCATGACGTGCTGCGTGCACCTGGAACTTCGATACCGAAATGCTGTCGAGACCGAGCTCCCCTTCGAGATGCACTCGTGTGGTGTCCAGCTTCCCGACGCGGCCCTGAGCGTCGAGTTGCAGGCCCGCCGTGGGGGCGCCGCGGCGCTGGTGCCACTCGCCCGCAGCGCGCAATTGAAGCGGCGGGAATGTACTCGGATGCACCCAGGCGAGCCAGCGCGCTCCGCTCGCGTCGAGGCTGGCGCGCACAGTCAACGATTCGGCGCCTGCTTTTACCGTCGTATTCACCTGGAGATCGGCGAGCTGCAAGTCGCGGCCACGAAGCTCCCATGCGCGCGGGCGCCGGATGAGCTCGAGCCGCCCACTCTGCAACCAAGGGTGCGGCAGGAACTCGGCCTCGAGGTGCAAGGCGGGCTCTCCTTGCAGGACGAGCGTGCCGCGCGCCGAGAACGTCAAGCCCTCGGTTTCCGGTTTGTCACGCAACCGTGCCGCGAGCGCCGGAAAACGTGCGAGCTCTGTCGTCCCCGGCGTGCGCACGATCGCCTGGACCAGGAGCGAGTCGACATCGACACCTCGCCGTGCCACGCGCATGTCGGCGCGGATCCCCATGTGCTCGGGAATCGAGTCGCCGGCATGACTCTGCAGGCGCATCGTGAAGCGATCGGGTCCCAAGTCAGTGATGTCGAGGAACACGGGCCAGAGTGGTTGGATTCGACCCCGGCCGCTGCCGTTCGCCAAGCCGCGCTCGAGGTCTATATCGAGTGCGAGCGAGTCAACACGCCAGCTGTCCGGTGGCCCTTCGGCCTGGGCGCGCTCGATGCGCAACCGCGGCGTGTGCTCGAAGCACGAGTCCCACATGCCAGCGAGGCGGATCTTGGACACCAGGTGCTGCGGGCGCGCACGCACCCATTCGGCGTCGAGTTCGAGATTGCGGACGGCGATCGACGGCAGACCCGGGATCGAACCGCCGCGGGGGAACGCGCGTGCACTCGGTTCGTTTGCAGCATGCGCTCCGCGCCCGCGCATGCTCGCGGCAATCGCGGGGACATCGATTCGTAGGCCCTCGATCCTCAAGCGCTCGAGGACCAGGTCACGCCGGAGCAGTGGCGCGAAATCGAACACGACTTCGATGTCGTGTGCGGCGAAGAGGGTCGAGTCCCGATGCGTCCACACGACGCCCTGCACCTCGACGCGCCCTAGCGCAGGCCAGTGCGCGGAGGTCACGCGCAGTTCCCCGGGCAGCGCCGCCGCCACACGCGCCAGCGCGAATCCGAGGCAGCGCTCGCGCACGGGTGCGAAAAGGATTGCCGCCACCGTGACGAGAACGATGACTCCGAGCGCGAGGCCGATGGTCGCCAGCACCTTGGTGCGTCGACGCCGCGGTCGCGCCGGTCGTGGGGAAACTGTCGCGATGGCGCGCCCCATTCTTCTAGAAGGCCGGACCTGCGGTGAAGTGGAACACCCAGCGCGGCTGTGATGTTTCGTGAAATGTGAGCCGATAGCTCACATCGAACCGTATCGGCCCGATTGGAGTCGTGAGCCATAGTCCTGGTCCCACGGCCACCTCCACATTCTTCCCGGTCATGTCGTCGATCGTTCGCCAGACCTGGCCGGCATCGACGAACGCGGTGCCACGGAATCGCCAGGCGAGCGGAAAGCGCAGCTCCAACGATGTCTCGATCTTGGCTTCGCCGCCGATCGGTGCCCCGCCCTCGTCCAGGGGGCCGAGCTTGCGCCGGTGGAAGCCACGATGCGACGAGGCGCCACCGGAATAGAAGCGCTTGTTGGGCAGGAGATCTTCCGAGTCGGCCGTCGGTGTCGCGCCGCCGACGAGGGTGCGCAATGCGATCTGAGTCCCGGAGAGAATCGGCATGAAGTACGCAGCGCTGAGGGTGGTGGTCGCGTATGAGTTGTCAGTTCCCAGGTCCTTCGGAGCCCACTCGAGACCGGCGCCCACGATGTGGCCGCGCGTCGCGGTGATCGGGTCGTCGGTGCGGCGCCTGGATGCTTCGAACCGCAGGGCGGTCAGCAGCCCATCTTGCGCTTCGATGAGGGCCCCAGAGAGTTTTTCGGTGACATTGACATGAGAAACGTCGACGCCTGCCAGGAGATGTGTCTCGAAGGAAAAATTGTAGCGTAGCGAGAGCAAGCCACCGGCGGAAACCGTCGTGTAACTTTCTTCGTCCTCCCTCTCGGCGCGCAGCGTTGGAATGAGGAACGTGTTCGGGCCGGCGACCGCGGGCCACCACGTCGCGACCTCTGCTTTTTGCAAGAGAGTCGACGCCGTGACACCGGCGGACAGGCCGCGTCCACCACCGAAGATGTTGCGATTCGTCCAGCGCGCTGTGCCCTGGATCGACTCGTCCGTCCAGTAGCGCACCGAGGTCTCGATGGTGCTGGGACGGCGTTCGACGAGGGTGGCGACGACGTCGACGGTGTCGTGCGCCGCATCGACGATCTCGAGCCGGGTTTGCAGGAAAAGACTCAAGGTGCGCAGGTTGTCCCTGGCCTTGGTCAAATCGCTTGGGGCGTAGATGTCTCCCCGGTGAATCCCGACTGTCTCGCGCGCCAATCCCTCGAGGTCGGGCCTGACGTCGGGGAGAATCAAGTCGCCGAAGTAGTACACGGCTCCGGGTTGGATGACGAAGTGCACGTCGACGTGGGTCGAATCGCGCCAGTCGAGCCGCGGGATGACGGCTGCGCGTGCGTGACCACGATCCACGAGCTTTGCCTGCAGCTCGGTCGCACTGCCTTCGACGTCGGCGTCCGCGAGGATCTTGCCGGGCGCGAGCATGACTCCGCGCACGTCTTTTTCGCTCAGTGTGGTGGGCAAGCTGTCCAACGACACGGCGGCGACGAAGACTGGCGGCCCGGGCTCGATGTGGAGCTCGACTGCGATGCGTCGCCGCTTCGTCACCGCTTCCGCTCGTGGGTGGAGGCGCGCATACGGGTAACCCTGCCGAGCCAGAAACAACACCGTCCGGCGCAGGTCCTCGTCGAGATTCTCCGGCAGGAAGGGTGCCCGCTCGCTCCCGAGCAATCCCGATGTGGCGGCGAGAGCCAGTCCCCGCTTCAGCTTGGATGCTGTGTCGCTATCGAGGCCGGTGATCTCGAAGGCGGAGACGGTCCAGCCACGGTAGAGTTCCCAGTCCTCGGCGGCAAGCGGCGCCGCGAAAACGACCAGCAGGAAGCATCGCACCAGGATGAGTGCACGCGACCGCCGCAGGTCCAGCGCACGATGCGCGCGGCGATCGACCTGCGCGGTCGGAGAGTGCATGCCGTCGCTGCGCACGACTGGCGTCGAATCCAGCCTCATCCTCCGAATATAACATCATGGGGCGCGGTGGCTTGCAGCGTTCGTGCGCAGGCACGAGAGCGGAAAAGAATTGCCTGTGGCTGCTGCCACGTGACAAAATCCACGATCGCCTTGGCGATTCCCGTCAAGCACGGAGGTTTTTCAGTGAACTGGAAGAGGGTCTTGTTGGTCGGGATTGTCGTTGGCCTGACACCAGCGGTGGCGTCGGCGCAGAGGACCGCCGGCGGCGCGAGCGGCGCAACGGGCATGCACCGTTTCGAGATCACGCCCTTCGGGGGTTACACCTGGACTTTCGCCCGCGACTTCTACTACGGCCTCGATGCCGGCCGTGTCGACATCGAGGACAGCGGCATGTGGGGAATCGCGCTCGACTTCAATCTACCCTACAAGCCGGGGTCGCAGATCGAGCTGCTCTACAACCGCCAGGACAGCAAGATTCAGTTCCAAAGCCTGGTGTACCCCCAGGGGATCGAGAGCGATTTCGCGGTCGAGTATTGGCACGTCGGTGGAATCTACGGCATCCAACGTGGCCAGGTCATGCCGTTCACGATGCTCACGCTCGGCGGCACCCGTTACATCTCGGAGGAGCTCGACGAGGACAACTGGAAGTTCTCGATTATCTTCGGTCTCGGTGCCAAGGTGTACGCCAGTGACCGCATCGGCCTGCGCGTGCAGGGACGTTTCCCATTCTCCATCTTCAGCTCCGGGGGTGCCGTCGGCTGTGGCTCGGGTGGCTGCTACACGTCCATCAGCGGCACCGGGCTCGGGCAGTTCGACCTTTCCGCCGGCGTCATGCTGCTCATGTGACGTCGCATCCGCAAGGGCCGGCCATTGGGATCCCGCCGGCAAGACAAAAAACCCGGCGCCGCGAGCACGGGCGCCGGGGTGAGTGCTCCCAGGGGGAGCCAGAGCGGCTCGAAGCGTGCGAGCGTGCAGCATTCGCTCCCGCCTCGGTTACATCCCCTTCTTGATGAGCGGCATTTCGGACGCGATTTGCAGGTCGATGAGCAGACCGATTTGACGCTCTACCTGGATGAAGCGCCCGGCCTGAGTCGAGGTCATCGCCTTCTCCACCTTCTTGTAGTAGGTCTTCTGTAGCTTCAGGCGATCTTCTTCGAGCTTGAACGCGTTGTCCACCAGCTCCTTCGCCTTCACATCCGTCATGTTGTCGTAGTTGGCTGCGTAAGCCTTGATATTGGCGATGCGCGCGTCACCGATCTTGGCGAGCTCGAGATCGTACTCGCGATAGATCGGCCAAAAAATCGTGCCTTCCTGCTCGGTGAACCCCATCGCCGCAGTGAGCAACGCGGTTTTCTCGGCCTTGAGATCGGAGCGCAGCAGTTCCAGGTAATCGTCCTGCGCGAACGACGGTGCCGCCAGGACCGCGACCAACATCAACCATGATGCACGAGCGATTCTCAAACTGTACATTTCTGGCTCCTCTCGATTTTCTGTGCGACCGAGGGTTTGAGCGGAAGGATGTCTTGAAAGGAGAGCTCCCGAGCGATCAAGGATTCTCCGACATTCCACCGAAGGAGGATCCTGATGTCCGCTCGGGAGCCGGCCGATCTTCTCG
>CAZMNW010000058.1:0-70329 GCA_964567755.1 uncultured bacterium | reverse complement strand
TGACACGGATGCGCCAGGGAAGGAAGCGTCGCACGACCACCCGGATTATGCCGACTTCACGCTGCCACCTCGTCCTCCAAGTGCCACGAAATCAACGGGCTCGGAATCCTACGCGGCATAATCCGGAAGTCGGCATAATGTCCCTATCACCATTTGCAGGGCGAGCACGGTGGCTTGGCGCGCGTGCGCGGTCAGGCGCCGCTCGACATTGTCTGGCGTCTCGGCGCCGACGAGCTCGGAGTCTGGTATCAAAACGAACGGAGAATCCCGCCGCCCGCAGATTTTGTCCGCTTGTAGGCTGCGCTGAATCAGCCGGTTGTGGGGTGCACCGGATCGCGCCGCGTCCACCGAGACCGCTCATGCCGAGGCGTCACCTTCTTCCCTTTTGCGTTCTGTGGCATGATCCACCCATGGCAAGTTGCACTTCGTGCGCGAGCCCGATCACGGCGGGACAGGCTTATTGCAGTACCTGCGGCAAGGCAGTTCTCGGCGCCGCCGATGATGTCACGCTCGTAAGTGACATCGGATCCTCCTTGTCGCCTTCCGACGACCGTCGGTCGACGAGCGTCACCTACGATGCGCGTTTTGTCCCCGGCACGCTGCTCGCGGGGCGCTATCGCATCGTGGCGCTGATCGGTCGCGGGGGCATGGGCGAGGTCTATCGCGCCGACGACCTCAAGCTCGGTCAAGCCGTGGCGTTGAAGTTCCTCCCTGCCGAGCTCGATGGCGACGCGCGCAGGCTGCAGCGTTTCCTCGACGAGGTGCGCATGGCGCTGCGCGTGACGCACCCGAATGTCTGTCGCGTTTACGATATCGGCGAAATGCACGGGCAACACTTCATCTCGATGGAGTACGTCGACGGTGACGATCTCGCCTCACTGCTGCGGCGCGTCGGGCGTTTTCCCGAAGACAAGGCCGTCGAGGTGGCACGACAGCTCTGCGCCGGCTTGGCCGCCGCCCACGACCAGAGCATCTTGCATCGCGACCTCAAACCCGCCAACGTCCTCATCGATGGCCGCGGCCGCGTGCGCATCACCGACTTCGGTCTTGCCGCACTCGAGGGTGATGCAACGGGCCCACATGTGCGTGGCGGCACGCCCGGATACATGGCCCCTGAACTGTGGACCGGCAGTCCGCCCTCCGTCCGGAGTGACCTCTACGCACTCGGATTGGTCCTCTACGAGTTGTTCACCGGCAAGTCGGCGTTCTCCGGCCATGACTGGGCAGAGACCGAACGCTTGCACCGCGAATCGGCGCCGCCGAGCCCAACGACTCTCGTCGAAGGACTCGATCCGGCGCTCGAGCGCGTGATCTTGCGTTGTCTCGAGAAAGACCCCGAGGAGCGACCGCAGTCGGCACGTGCCGTGGCCGCGGCGCTTCCAGGCGGCGACCCGCTTGCCGCCGCTCTCGCCGCCGGCGAGCTTCCTTCTCCCGATCTCCTGGCCCGCGCGGGCGGCCAAGGGGGTCTGCGGCCCGGGTTCGCCTGGGTCGGCTTCGGCGCGATTCTCATCGGTTTGGCTGCGCTCGTGGGATTGGCGGAGAAGGCGACATTGGTCGGAGCCGTGCATCGTCCCAAATCGCCGGCGGTCTTGGCCGAGCGCGCGCGAGAAATCCTGCGCACACTCGGCCACGAGGGTGCCGTCGAGGACGAGTTCTATTTCTTCGAATCGAACAATGACTACATCCGCCATTTCGAAGACGACAAGATACCAGCAGCCCGGCAATCATTCGCGGCGGATCGACCCAGTGGTGTGCTGTTCTGGTATCGATCGGGGCCGCAGGAACTCGACAGGATCCACCGCGGCTCGATCGGCGATTGGCGCCAAGATCCACCGCTCACCACGCCGGGCATGGCAACGATCGCTCTCGACCCCGCCGGCCGACTCTTCACCTATGTCACGGTGCCCGTTGACAGGGACAGTGCCCGCGCGAATCGCGCCACTGACTGGACGCCGTTGTTCGCCGCCGCAGATCTGGATCCATCCGCCTGGAGCCCCGTCGAGCCGGAATGGACGCCGCCGGTGTTCGCCGATCAGCGCGCGGCGTGGCAAGGCACGGATCCGCGCGCGCCCGAAGTCCCGCTGCGCCTGGAGGCCGCGTCGTTGCATGGGAAGCCTGTCGCGTTTCGGGTGATCGAGCCCTGGACGCGTCCATTTCAACTTTCACCGCCGGAAAGTACCTGGGATCGCGTCGGCCAAATCGTGCGCAACGCTTGGTACGTCGTCGTTCTGATCGCGGCCAGCATTGCCGCTTTCCGCAACGTGCGTTCGGGACGCGGCGATCGCCGCGGCGCCTTGCGGCTCGCGCTCTATCTGGGAGCGATGCGCATGTGCTGGTACCTGGGTGCGCATCACACGCCGTCGCGCGCGGAGCTCGATACCTTCATCGCGCATTTGGCTTGGTCGTGCTACCGCGTGTGCCTCGTGTGGGTGTTCTATCTTGCGCTCGAACCCTTCGCACGCCGGGCGTGGCCGCGGATGATGATCTCGTGGGTACGTCTGCTCTCGGGCCGCTTTCGTGATCCGCTGGTCGGGCGCGATCTCCTCATGGGAATTCTGGGAGGCGTACTCCTGGCTCTGATCCCCAGAATCGGCATGACCATCGGCGCGGCCCTGAATTGGGTCACCGTAACCCCCCAATTCTCAATCTGGTCATTCGAAGCACTGCGTGGCCCACATCACGCGCTCGTCGCCATCATCGGACTGCACGTCACCAGTGTCCTCGAAATCTTCATCGGCGTCATGTTCCTTCTCATGCTCAAGCTGTTGTTGCGCCGGACGCTGCTCACCGTCATCGCCTTCTCGATTCTCCCGATCGTCATGATCAATCCCGACACGGGTTCCCGAGGGCTCGACATTGTGCTCTACGTATTGTTCATGCTGTTGATCTGGGTTGCGCTGCTGCGCTTCGGGTTCCTCGGTCTGGTGGCAACTTCCACTTTCGCCGAAATCCTCTCGAACATGCCTCTCGACTTCGATGTCGGACGCTGGGATGGCTACACCACTCTGTGGACGCTCGCCGTCGTGCTCGGACTCGCCGTCTATGCCCTGCGTTCAGCGCTACGCCCCCGGTTGGCATGACACCCGGCTCGCCGCACCTGGGGCGCTCGTACGCCACGCGTTTCAGAACACCTCCGTCATGCCCATGAACCAGCCGCGCGAGCCGGCCTCGCCCCAGCCATGATCGACGGCAAGGTTGGTGTTGGAGCGCTTGTTGAACTTCAGGCGCAAGCCCACGCCACCACCGCGATCGACACGCCCGAACACCTGTGATTCTGGATCGGTGGTCGCCATGAGATTGAAGAAACCGACCGCGCCCAAGAGGCCGTCCCGCGTCAGCTGCAGCCGATATTCGGTCTCGACGTAGATCTGATTCAGGCCGCGGCTTCGACCCTGCAAGTACCCGCGCCCGCCGCGACCATACGTATCCCAACCGACGGCGGGTAGATCGAGGTACGGCGCGGGTCCAAATGTGAGCCAGCTATAAATCCAGAAGGCGAGCACGTTGGGGCTCTGCTGCGGCAGCTTGGCGTAGAGACGCACCTCGGTCCAGAATTCCTGCCAATTCTGGTCGGATCCGAAGTTCTTCAAATAGTCACGAAACGCGCCACTCAAGTAGTAGCCCGTGGATGGATTCACAATGTTATCGCGCGTGTCTCCCAATAGATTGATCGAGATTCCTGAGGCGCGGGTGCGGGTCACGGCGCTGCCCGTGTACTCCGTGAACGGCGTGCTCTCGCCGAGCACCGCGCGCTCGTCGACGATCTCGGCATAATCGTCGTAATGATAACCGAGGCCGACATACACCGGTCCGCCGGTGCGACGGAACAGGGTCGCATACCATCGGCTGAGCTTGAACTCCATGGGGAATTCCTGCTGATTCTCGTCGATCGATCCGAGCCCCCAGGTCGAGCGTTCCGTATCGAGGTAGCGAATGTCGGCCTTGACGAGATAGCCCCCGGATGGCGTGAAAATGTCGCCCTTGAATTGCGCTTGCACCTGTCCCTGTGTCGAATAATTGCCCGAGATCGACAGCGCCGACGGGCGTGCATTGGGGCCACTCCCGAGCGTCCCCGCTCCCGACACGGATGCGCCAAACGCGAAGCCATACACGGGATTGTAATTGAGCGTCGGCAGGATCGACCAGGCGAGCCCGCTCGGGAGCGTGCCCTCCAACTGGGGTTCGATGCGTGCGTCGAAGAACCATGCCTTGACGAGGTCGAAGACGTCGCGCTGTATCACCGTCTCACCGGTGGTGGAATCCGGCGCCATCGCGGCGACGCGTGCAGGCACGAGCAAGAATGCCGCGGTAGCCATCCCTGCCGCACCCAGCGCCAATGGCCGCCTGCGCCGGATGCCGTTCCGTCCCCCACTTCGCATCGTCATTCACCTCCCTCTTCGCCCGCCACACTACAACGCGTACGCGCCGTTCGTCTCCAGTAGTTTGGCGGTCGCGGAAGCGGGTCAGCCGACAAGCGGATTGCGCACGGACACGCCCTGGAAGCGGCCGAAATCACGATCCGCCGTCCACAGCTCGTTCACTCCGTGTTGCATGCACAGGGCTGCGACTCGTGCATCATGGACTTGAGGACCAACAACCCGCCCGACTTCGAGCAAGCGCTTGAGATGTTGCCAGTGCTCGCCGCTTTCCGCCAGCAACACAAGGCTGGGTGATTCGAGCCAAGCCGTGACTTGCTCCAGCGCCACAGTGACAGGGGTCGGTGGAGAGTAGATGCGCGAATGCGTGACGATTGCGAAGAATTCGTGCAGGCAGGGCCAGGGAATCGCCCACGGATTGCGTCCTTCAGCAAGTTCCGCCACAGAGCGATATGCCGCGTCGTGCCAGGAGGAATCCTCACGATGCGCATAGACGAGCATATTCGTGTCGACCGCGATCATGAGCCGCGCCCGTCATACGTGAGGTCACGGATCTTCTCCCAGGTGCCATCGGCGACTTGTGCTTGAAGGCCTTGGCCGTTGAAGGTTGCCCTACGGAGCCTGAACGGGCGCGCTTTCCGCCGTTCCTGCAATAGCCGGCGCAGGCCTTCGACAACGAGAGCCTTGACCGTGGTTCGCTCCCGTCCGGCCAGTTGTCTGGCGCTCTCGAGAAGGGAGTCAGGAATCTCTACGGTAGTCTTCATATGGCTAACCATACTATAGAGTACGGGTGGATGCAAGTGTGTGTGGGGATGGCCGGCACCTCCGAGTCCCATGGAGAGGGCCCTCATTTTCTGCTCCTGAGGAACCGTGCCGCGGGCCATTCTCCGCGACGCCTCGGATGAGGTAGGATGCCCCGCGCGGGTTGGGGCTCCGAGCGTCCCTATGATGGCAGACGAGACGGCCGTCCCCCGACAGATGGTTTTTGCAACTGGCTTGCGCACAGGGGTCACAGGCCCCTCGTCGCTTGATGGCCACGGAGTGAAGTGGCATTTTATAAGAGTTTGACATGCGTGCCGGCGTAGCTCAGTTGGTTAGAGCAGCGGAATCATAATCCGCGTGTCCGGGGTTCGAATCCCTGCGCCGGCACCATCCCACCAACCCGGGCATCGCGGCTCGCGCTGGGGGTGGAGTGGGCCGGACGTGGCTCGCACGCCGCCGGCACCAGATTTCGCCCGAGCAAGGAGACGAGAATGGGACGCGCTGTTCGCTCGTGCACGGTCGCCACAGTATTCGTCGCGGCCATCGCAATCGCGGGATGCTCTTCGTTCACTTACAACCACGACTTCGACCCGGCCGTGGATTTCTCCAAATACAAGACCTATGTGTGGATCGAGGTCGCTGACCCGGCCACGCCGCATCCGCGCGGAGTGAACGAGCTGATCGAAAAGAGGATCGCCGCAACGATCGATGAAATTCTGGCCAGCAAGGGCTACACCAAACGCCAGGAAGGTTCCGCCGATTTCGTCGTCAACTTCGTCGGCACGACGCAACAGAAGATCGATTTCAACACCTACTACACCGGCTGGGGCTACTACGGGTGGCACGGTGGCACGCAGGTGCAAGCCTACCAGTACACCGAAGGAACGTTGATCATCGACATCCTCGATGCCAACACCAAAGGCCTCTCTTGGCGCGGCACGGTGTCGGGGACCCTCGAACCGACGGCAACACCAGAGCAGCGCAATGCCAGGATCACCGCCGCCGTCGGTGGCATCTTTCAGCGCTTCCCCCCGGGCCCGCCGGGATCGTGAGCGGGCCTGTCCGCGAGGAACTTGACCTGCGGCAAGGCTGCGCCTGGAACTCCCGCGCGGTTCCGACACTGTTCAGGGCGAGATCTCTCATGTCCACGACGTGTGATCACAATGAAAGGCAGCGCTTGCTCCTCGAGCATGTGTGCCACAATCTCGAAAGGAAGTGCCACTTCGAGGGCCAACGACTCTTGGTCGCAGTCTCGGGTGGTGCGGACTCGGTGGCACTCTTGCGTTTGCTGATGGACGCGCCGCCAGAGCGATGTCTCGCGCTCTTGGTGGCGCACTTCGATCATCGGCTGCGGCCGGATTCTGGCGCCGATGCACACTTCGTGCGTGAGTTGGCCACTCGTCTCGGCCTCGAATCACACATCGGCACCTGGGACGACCCGGCAACCGGCGAAGCCGCTGCCCGCGCGGCGCGACACGCATTCCTGCAGCGCACGGCACAGCTCTTTTCCTGCGACGCCATCGCACTCGCACATCAACAAGACGACCAGCTCGAGACCGTGCTGATGCGGCTCGGACGCGGCTCGGGCCCGCGCGGCCTGCTTGGGATGCGCTGGAGACGGCGCGCCGCCGTCGACCTCGTGCGGCCGTTGCTCGACTGTCCGCACGCGGAGCTCGTCCTATACTTGCGCGGAATCGGACAAACTTGGATCGAAGATCCGGCAAACGAAGATTCCACGAAGACGCGCAATCGGGTTCGACATCGGGTCCTGCCCGCTCTCGATGCCGCCTTCGGGCGCGTGTGGCGGGATTCTTGGAGCGCGAGCTTGGAAGACCAACGCGCCTTGTGGACGTGGGCGGAAGACACCGCGAGCGCCCTGCTCGCGACCGCGAACCGGCGGCGTGTGGGCGCAACCGGCGAGGCCTTGGACCTCGCTCCGCTGCGCGCAGCCGACGAAGCATTGCGACGAGCGGCGCTGCAGCAGTGGCTCGATCCGCTCGGGCAGATCGACTTGCGCCGCGCGCACTTGGCGCGCGCCAGCGATTTGATCTGCCACGGACGCAACGGCGACAAGATCGCGCTCGCGCGTGACATGCAACTCGCGATCGAAGCGCAATGCGTGCTTCTCGTCGTCCCTGCCACGCGCCCGGCGCAGGCCACCAGCGGCGCCGCAACCCGAGCGGCAGCACAGCCCTGGTCGCTCGAAATCCAGTCGATCGACCCGAGAATCGCCTTGGAAGAAATCGTGAGTTTCGCACCCGGCGTCATGGCCGAGCCCCACGAGGACTACCCGCCGGAAGCGGAGATTGTCTTGTTCGCCGCCGGACCCGAGTTCGTCACCCGCACGCCCTTGCCAGGCGAGAGCCTGCGCCTGCTCGGTGCACCCGGAGCACGGCGGATCCGCCGCATCTTGCAGGACCGGCGCGTGCCGCCGCGCCTGCGCGCCACTTGGCCAGTGGTGGCAGACTCACAGGGAATCGTCTGGATTCCAGGAGTCGGCATCGCCGAGCGCTGCCGGCTTGACCGCACCAGTCCCCGCGCGTTTCGTCTGATCTTGCGCTCTCCCCATCCGGGCCGCATGCCGATCCAGACGACTCCGCCAGCGATCGAGAGCTCGAAAGAGCGGCGTTGACACGCCCCGACTGGGGCATCTCGCCTTGCAGAACCCTCTCTGTGGCATTAGTTTCGGTTGGTTTGCAGGGGTCAGGGGGCATGCCTTACAATGTTCGGATCCGTGGTGGCAGCGCACCCCACCAGGCACGGAACGACCCGACGCCTGGCGGCGCCCCTCTGAAGTCCCAGTCAATCTTTGCTTACCCCGAAGGACTGCCTTGTCGACTCCGAGATCCCAGGTGTCCCAGCTCCCCGAGACCCCAGAGTACGAGCTGGACGTCACGATGCGGCGGGTCCTGATCCCGGCCGACGAGCTCCAAGCCCGGGTCCGAGAGCTGGGTCGTGAAATCTCCGATACCTACCGCGGCAGCGTGCCCCTCTTGGTGTCGGTACTCAAAGGTGGGGTCGTCTTTCTCACCGACCTGATGCGCGCGGTCACCATCCCGCACCATATCGACTTCCTGCAGCTGTCGAGCTACGCCGGCGGCACGATGTCGTCAGGAACGGTGCGTCTGCTGAGCGACCTCGGCACCAACATCGGGGGCCGAGACGTCCTCATCGTCGAAGACATCGTGGACACGGGTCTCACCTTGCGATATCTGCTGAAGCAGCTGGAGATCCGGCAGCCGCGCAGCCTGCGCGTCTGCACGCTCCTCGACAAGCATTCGGCTCGCCAAGTCGACGTTTCACTCGACTTCGTGGGCTTCGGCATCCCCGACGAGTTCGTGGTGGGCTACGGGCTCGATTACGAAGAGAAGTACCGGAACCTGCCCTACATCGGCGTGTTGGATCTGTGAGCGGATGAATCCGAGCCGCCCTGCGGGCGGCATCGAGACGAGAGAGCAGTATGGCCGACAATCCCCATGGCAACCCGCGCCGGCGCTCGCCGCTCGGTCTTCCGGGCTCGCCACGCCGCCGCCCAGTGCGGCACCTGGCGTTCTGGCTGGTGCTGGCGATGGTGCTGCTACTTTCCTTCCAACATTACTACTATGGCAAGCCGCGCCACGAGAACGTCACCTACTCCGAGTTCCTGCAAGAAGTCGATGCGGGAAACATCCGCAAGCTCCTATTCATCGAGAAGGAAATCGAGGGCGAGCTGGCGCGCGAGAAGACGCTGGCCCAGACCCCGAATGCACGCAGCGTGCGTCATTTCCGCACCTCCATTCCCTTCGAGGATCCGGACTTGCTGCGGCGCGTGTCCGAACGCAACCCGGAGGCGGTGATCGACGCCAAGCGGCCGCAGGCCAATTGGCTGGGCATCCTGGCCTCGGGTCTGCCGTTCCTCTTGCTCATCGTTTTCTGGTTGTTCTTGATGCGGCAGATGCAGGGCGGCGGCAACCGCGCTTTCAGCTTCGGAAAATCCCGCGCCAAGCTGCTCGAAGGCGACCGGCCGAAGATCACGTTCCAAGACGTGGCCGGCTGCGAGGAAGCCAAGCAGGAGCTGCAGGAAATCGTCGAGTTCCTGCGCAATCCCAAGAAGTTCCAGCGCCTCGGCGGGCGCATCCCGAAGGGTGCGCTTCTGCTCGGCCCGCCGGGAACCGGCAAGACCTTGTTGGCGCGCGCCGTGGCCGGCGAAGCCTCGGTCAGCTTCTTCAGCATGAGCGGCTCCGACTTCGTCGAGATGTTCGTCGGCGTCGGGGCCTCGCGCGTGCGGGATCTCTTCGAACAGGGCAAGAAGAACGCGCCGTGCATCGTCTTCATCGACGAAATCGACGCGGTCGGCCGGCACCGTGGTGCCGGTCTCGGCGGCGGCCACGACGAGCGCGAGCAGACGCTGAACCAGCTGCTAGTGGAAATGGACGGCTTCGAATCCAACGATGGCGTCATCCTGATCGCCGCCACCAACCGGCCCGACGTTCTCGACCCGGCATTGCTGCGTCCAGGCCGATTCGATCGCCAGATCGTCGTCGACATGCCCGACGTCAGGGGGCGCGAGGGGATCCTGAAAGTGCACTCGCGCAACATCCCCATGGCCGAAGACGTCGATCTCATGCGCATCGCGCGCGGCACGCCTGGATTCAGCGGCGCCGACCTGGCCAATCTCGTCAACGAGGCCGCGTTGTTCGCCGCACGCCGCGACGTCGATCGCGTCACTCATTTCGATCTCGAGATGGCCAAGGACAAGGTGATCATGGGGCCGGAGCGACGCAGCCGGGTCATGAGCGAGGACACGCGGCGCATGGTCGCCTACCACGAGGCAGGTCACGCCATCGTCGCGCACAACCTGACACACGCCGACCCAGTGCACAAGATCACCATCATCCCGCGCGGCCGCACCGGCGGCGCCACGTTTACCTTGCCCGAAGACGACCGCGACGAGGTCTCGCGCGACTGGGTGCTCGACATGGTGACCATGGCCATGGGCGGACGGGTGGCCGAGAAGCTCATTCTCAATCGGCTCGGCAGCGGGGCGCAGAGCGATATCTCACAAGCCACGAAGCACGTGCGGCGCATGGTCACGCGTTGGGGCATGAGCGAAAAGCTCGGTCCGGTGGCCTACGGGGAGCCCGAAGAGCTCGTCTTCCTCGGCAGGGACTTCTCGCACCGGCGTGACTTCAGCGAGGCCACTGCAGAGCGGATCGACGAAGAAGTGTCGACCATCATCCAGCAATGCTACCAACGCGCCGAGCGCATCCTCCTCGAACACATGGATCAGTTGCACCTGCTGGCGAAGTCGCTGCTCGAGCGCGAGACGATCGACGGCGACGAGATGCGCAAGCTGCTCGCGGGCCAGGAGCTGCCGCCGATCGACGACAAGGGCCGCAACGGTTCCGGTCCGCACGGTGGCGGCAAATCTGACCCTACCGCGACGAGCCCGGCGTCCACGGGCGATGTGGTCGCACCAGCCGACGGCCCCGAGTCGACCTCGGAAGTGCCGCAGGCGGCCGCCTCGACGCAGAATCCTCCCGAGCAAAAACCGGTCAAGCCCGATGCCGGTGGCCTCTTCGGCACGCCTTCCTGAACATCCCTGCCGCGGGCGCCGCCTGTTTTCGCGCGGCGTTTTGTGTCTCGACTTCTTGACTCATCATGATGAGTGCTTTACACTCACAGTATGAGTAAGAGGCTCCAAGTCCTGCTCGAGGAATCAGAGTTCCGCGAGATCCAACGCCTGGCCAAGGGTATGCGCATGACCGTCGCCGAATGGGTCCGACAAGTTCTGCGTGCGGCCCGCCAACGCGAACCCCAGGGCGATCTGGGCCGGAAGGTCGAGGTCATTCGCGCCGCATCGCTGCATTCTTTCCCAACCGGAGAGATCGCACAGATCAACCTCGAGATCGAGCGTGGTTACCTCGGCCTAGGGTCGTCATGATCTTTGTCGACTCCAACATCCCCATGTATCTCGTGGGCGCACCGCACGCGCACAAACTCGACGCACAGAGACTCCTCGAGCGCTCGCTCGGCGAACGTGTCCGACTCGTGACCGATGCCGAGGTTCTGCAAGAGATCCTGCACCGTTATATCGCCATCGGTCGTCGAGACGCGATTCAGCCGTGCTTCGACGCGGTTCTCGGCATCGTGGACGAGGTTTTTCCGGTCGATGTCGCCGCGACGTTGCGTGCGAAGACGATCTTGTTTGGCCACGAGAAACTGTCGGCACGAGACGCGATTCACCTCGCCGTGATGGAGCAGCATGGAGTCGACCGCATCCTGAGCTTCGACGCGGCTTTCGATGCCTATCCCGGGGTGCGGCGCCTGCACTCCTGAGCCGGGAACACCGCGCGCGTTACGAGGGATCGCTCGAGTTGGGCGTCCGTTCGTCCGCGCTCGCTGGGTTGTCCGCAACCGCTGGCGGCGGGTCGGCGGCGCTCGTTGCGGCCGAGGCCGCTCCCTGCTTCAGCTCCTCGACGTAGTTCATGCGCAGCTCGAGCAGAAGATGCGCCAGCAGCTTCTCTTCGTCGCCATGCAGGTTGCCGTGTGTCTTCTCCTCCACGGCGCCGAGCAGATCGATGGTGTCCTTCGCCGCCTCCAGGTCGCGATCCGTCTTGCCACTCACCGGATGCGCCACTTTGCCGAGCTGAACCCAGGCCGTGTAGTGCAGCTGCATCAACAAGCCGACGAATCTCTCGCTCACCGAGGCTGCGGTCATCGATGACTCCTGTCGTTCGTTTCATGCACGGAATCAAAACTCGCGGATGAAATTCGCGGCGAAGCTGCGGACTTCCTGGCCATTCAGCACATGAAAGTGCCGCATGCGTTCGATCGTCTGCCCCGAGAATCGCGACAGCGGAATGTAGAGCAGCTTCCGTCGCAGCCGGCGCGCCAACAAACGCCAGCGCGCCCGCGGCGGACGCGGGGCCACCAGCACGACATGGCGTTCGCGCGAATGCAGCAGCGCTCCCGCCACCAGCCGGTCGGGTGCCGTGTGGGTGAAGGCGAGGCGCGGATCCTCCCAGATGTCCGGGATCAAACGCGGCGGGAACAGCAGGAAAAGCCCGCCGTAGCGCGCCAGCGCCACTCCGGGGCCCACGACGTGGCGCTGAAACGGGGTGGCGAAGAAGCACAGCGTCGATTCGTCTTCGTGCTCGGCGTACCACGTCGAGCGCCACGCATATTGATCCTCGTCCACGGGTTCCTCGAACAGAAAGACGACGACCTCGACCTCGCCTCGGCTCGGCGGCACTTCCTTGACGTACAGGTCGCCGGTGTGCCAATTGCGCAGCGTCTCGCGCATATCCAGCCCATCCTTCATCGAGCTGCTGAACTTCTCGCTGCGCGCCAGATCTTCGGCAAGCAACGCACGGGCGCGTTCGCGCACGTGCGTGTTGAAGCTCTCGATGGCATCGTCCTCGGGGGGCCACGAGCACTGACGAAATGGATTCCAGCGCTGCACCCACTTTTGACGCACATGGGGTTCGGGCTCCGGCTTGAGCGCCAAAGTCCGCCAGAAACGCGGCGGTCCCGGCAAGCGCGACACGAGCTCGATCTGCGCGCCACCGCCGAGAG
This sequence comes from uncultured bacterium, assembly GCA_964567755.1. Taxonomy (GTDB): domain Bacteria; phylum Krumholzibacteriota; class Krumholzibacteriia; genus DASRJW01. The sequence goes on along the minus strand of CAZMNW010000058.1, from coordinate 57,634 downwards.
CGCCTTCGCCGTCGCCGATCCGCGCCGCCTGCAACGCCTGGGGTTGCGACTGGAAGGGATACTGCTTGGCGGTCTCGACGAGGGCGACGGCGAATGAATCCCCCGCCACTTGTTTGGCGGCCAAGCCCAGGGTGTAGAGATCCGGGGTCAATCTGCCATCCATGAGCGTCAGATTGCGCACGTACTGCAGGAGCACACGCAGCACTTGCGGCGTCACGTAGCGGTGTGCCGGAGTGCGGTCCTTCTCCCACAACGACCGCGCCGCAAGCAACAGCTCTTTGGCGCCATCGACCGACAGATGCTCGTCGCTGCGCAGCTCGCGCCGGAACTTCTCGTACAGCGCAGTGACGAACGGCAGCTCGCCGAGGGTGAAGTAGAGCGTCTCCGGCGTCACTTTCCACGCCTGCGGCCGCTGCCACGACCGGCGGTGCTCGGGGTAGGGGGCGCGCTCGCGATAGGCGTCCCGAATCCACGGCCAGTCTTGCACGGCCGGCAAGAAGAGAATGCTCTCGTGCTCCAACTCCAACCGGTGCAGCTCGAATGCCATGCGACGCACGCGCTCGTCGCGCTGCGAACCCGGCTCCGGCGCGAGCACGAACGGCAGCAGCGCGGCGGCAAAGCGTTCCGGCTTGACGCGTTTGAGCGCGTACGGATCGGGCACCGGCTCCGAATGCGGTTCGTAATCCGGCACTTCGAGATCGACGAACGCGCGCGCGCGGTGTTCCTGCATCGCCACGCGCAAGGCGGCGATCACCGGTTGGCAAGGCTCGACCGGGACGTAGCTGCCGCTCTCGCCTTCCACAGCCGTCTGCACCACCACGTGCACTTCCGGCAACTTGTCCACCGCCGCTTCGACCTGCTCTTGGAAGGAGGCTGGCAACGGCACCGCCAAGCAGTCGAAGTGGCGCTCGAGCAGCAGCCGGCGCACCTCTTGGGCGAAGTCACCGCTGCCGTGCACGACCGGGAACGACGTGATGCGCGGGGAGAAAGCGAACACTTCGGAGGGTTCATGCATCGCCATCATGCCTCGAGCCGTGGTGGGAAACGCGCCGAAAACGTGCGCGCTCAATCTTAGTCGTCGTCGTCATCCTGCCCGGTCGGCCGGTCCGGATGCAGCGGGTCGTCGGGGTCGAAGAAGAAGTCGCCGAGCCCGAGCGGCGTGCGCGCCTGCCCTTGGGCGCGCCGGCGCTTAGCGGCCAATGTCTCCAGCTCCAGCGCTTCTTCTCCCAGAACACGCAACACCGCTTCGCGCCAGACCGCGTCCTTCGCCAGGGGGTGTGTTTTTTCCTGCGCCCGGCGTTTCACCGCGTATTGCACGATGTGCACGCCGTCGCGCGGCGAGAAGTCGAGCGCCAGCCCGTGGGCACGCTGCAAGAAATCCACCGTGAGGTGGATCAGCTCCGGCTCCGCGAACGGCAAGTGATACTGGAGGATCGCCATCTCGTCGTCGCGATTGGGGAACGGAACCTCCAGCGTCGGCTGCAAGCGCGACAGAATGTAGTCGGGAATTTCGAAGGTCGATTCATCCTCGTTCATGGTGACGCAGGCGCGGAAGTCCGGGTGCGCCGGCACCATGATGCCGGCGATGATGCTCTCGACATAACGCCGCTGGTCGAAGAGCGGCGCCAGCGACGCCCAGCTCTTCTCGTTCATGCGATTGCCTTCGTCCAGGATGCAGACGCAGCCGCGCACCAGCGCGGTCACGAGCGGCGAGGCGTGATAGACGATCCGTCCCTCGTCGGCCAGCACCGGCGTGATGATGAGATCCTCGGGCCGCGTGTCGGCGGTGCACTGGAAAATGTAGACGTCCTGTTCGCGCTCGCGCGCGGCCGCCATTCCGAGCGTCGTCTTGCCGATGCCAGGCACGCCCTTGATGCGTGGCACGAGGGGCGTGTCAGCGTCGTCGACGACCAGCCAGCACGCCAGCAGCTGGCGCAAGATTTCGTCCTGACCGATCCAATCGCGCTCGGTTTCGTCCGGGTGTGACAGATGGAAGCGCACGCCGTCCTGCTCGGCCCAACGGCCATCGGGACTGACAGAAACTTCCCGCGCACGCTTGCGCCGCGGCTTCGACTTCGATTGCGCCATGAGACCTCCTGGCTGCGAATGGTATCACGGCGACCGCACGGGGGGCGCGCGCTTGACGGCGTCGAAGCCGAGCCCTACGGTCGCCGGATGGTCGCCACCGGAGAGCGTGCTTGGCATGCCGGGCCCCATCGGCTCCTCCGCCGCCAGAGCCCTCTTCTCATGGGCATCATCAACGTCACCCCCGACAGCTTCTCGGACGGCGGGCGTTTCATGGACGCCGCCGCCGCCGTGCGACACGGCCTCCAGCTGGTCGATGACGGCGCCGACTTGCTCGACATCGGTGGCGAGTCTTCGCGCCCCGGCGCGTCTCCGGTTCCGGTCGAGGAAGAGCTGCGACGCGTGGTGCCGGTACTGCGCGAATTGCGCCAGCGCACCAGCGTGCCCATTTCGGTGGATACGACGAAGGCGGCGGTGGCGCGCGCGGCCTTGGCAGAGGGCGCCGATATCGTCAATGACATCAGCGGGCTGCGTTTCGATGCGGAGATGCTGCCGCTCTTGGCCGGCTCGCGCTGCGGCGTCGTACTCATGCACATGCAGGGAACGCCGCGCACGATGCAGGTGGCGCCAGAGTACGACGACGTCGTGCGCGATGTCGGCGACTGGCTGCGGCAGCGCTGCGACGCTCTTGCCGCCGCCGGCATCGAACCCGAGCGGCTGGTGCTGGATCCTGGCATCGGCTTCGGCAAGCGTTTCCCGGACAACCTCAGGCTCCTCCGCCACCTGGACGCGCTCCGGGGGGATGGCCGGCCGCTGCTCCTCGGAGCTTCGCGCAAAGCGTTCCTCGGTTGGCTCCTCGCCGAACCGGAGCCGCTGGCGCGGGCCGAGGGCGATCTCGCGCTCTCTGCCTGGTGCCGAGACAAGGGTGTCGAGTTCCTGCGTGTCCACGACGCCCGCGCCGCGCGCCGGCTGTTCCGCGTCCTGGATGCGCTCGATGGCGAGTCGATCGTCACTTGACCCCCGGCGCTCTGAACGCCGACACTCGCGGCACGCCATCGCTGCCGGAGACGGACCATGGGCCCATTTCGCATCCTGCTCGACATCTTCGACGTCCTGCTGGTCGCGTTCCTGTTCTATCGTGTCTTCCTGCTCGTGCGCGGCACGCGCGCCGCACAGATGTTCTTCGGTCTCGCGCTCCTCATGATCACCTCGATCGCCGCCGAGATCTTCGGCCTCGATGCGCTCAACTGGATCGTTTCGAATCTCAAGACCGTGTGGGTGATCGCCTTCGTGATCCTGTTCCAGCCCGAGCTGCGGCGCGCCTTGGCTTCGCTCGGGCAGAATCCGTTGTTCCGCAACTTCGTGCGCACCAACGAGGCCGGCCCAATCGGCGAGATCGCCCAAGCCGCGCATCGCCTCGCCGAGCAAGGCCGCGGCGCGCTCATCGTCATCGAGCGCGAGGCCGAGCTGCGCGCGATTCAGGAAACCGGCACGCGCATCGACTCGCGCGTGTCGAGCGAGCTTCTGGAGACGATCTTCACCCCGCCGACGCCGCTGCACGACGGCGCCGTGCTCATTCGCGGCAGCCACCTGATTGCCGCCGGCTGCATTCTGCCGTTGGCGACCAATCCAAATCTGGCCTCCTCGCTCGGGACGCGTCATCGCGCCGCCCTCGGTCTGTCCGAGGAGACCGATGCCATCGTGGTGGTGGTTTCGGAGGAAACGCGCAGCATCTCGCTGGCGCTCGACGGCCAGCTACGGTTCAACGTCGAGCCGACGAAGCTGCGCAGCGAGCTCGCCAGCTTGTTCGTCATCCAAGCGCAGAAGAAAGCCGCTTGAACGCCGATCCGGCGAACCTCGGGAAGCTTTCCCTCACAGCGCGGCCAGCGCCTTGAGCGCGTCGTCGCGCGTCGGGTACACCGTCAAGAGGTTGAGCAGTCGAATCTGCAGCAGCACGCTGCTGATCCGGGATTCGATGTTGCAAACGCAGAAGTTCAAGTTCCTGCTCGCGGCGCTGGCGTGCACTCCTGCCAGCATGCCGATCGCCAGACTCGTCATGTGCGAGGTCTTCGCCAAGTCCAGAACGATCTTCTTCTGCCCGTCGTACGTGAGCCGGCGCAGCACGTTCTGCACTTCGTCCGTCTCCTTGCCGCCCTTGAGCATCCCTTCCGGCACCACGACCGCCACGTCCCCTACTCGCTCCACGTGCAATCCCATGCGCGACTCCTTCGGCTCGCGGCCTTCTGGCATTCCTCCCCTTGGCGGCAAGAATACCACGCCGCCCTGCGTGCGGGCTCCACGCCTCACAGGCAAGACACCCATGACGAGCCACGCGCGGCGCCGATTGACCCAGGCCGACTCCGACCCTACCATTCAAGAACTCGCAGCGCGGAAGGTCACCCTCGATGCACCTGCGTCATGTCGCCTGCCTGATACTCTGGGTCTTTGCAGTCCCAGGCCTGGCCAGCGAAGCCGTGCAGGTCGTCTCTGCCCCTGTCTCCTGGCAGGAAGAGGAGTTCCCACCGTCCCGCCAAGTGGAAGAATCCCCGCCGACCACGGCTGGGGACAGCATCCTCTCCTATCGGAACAGCAACTATAACTACTACACACCCAACGCTTTTTTCGCTCTCGAGGGACAAGTGGTTGCCGACGACATCCACATGACGATGCCGGGCCGCCTCAGAGTGTTCCGGTTCACCTTCGGCAAGCCGGATTTCCAGTCCGAGGCCGTTCGCGCCACGGTTTCGTTCTACGCCAACCCGGATGACGCGAGCGTCGGACCCCTCGTGGCAGGCCCATACGAGCTCGGCCCCTTCGGAGGCCGCGCCCTTACCGTCCGTGTGACGGTGGCAAACCCAGTGCCGGTGCCGCAGGATTTGTGGTTCACCATTCAATACCAATCCCCCGCCACCGGGATTTTGCTCGCCAATCCGCCGCTCGTCGGCTCGAGCCACGACCTGTTCTACAACCTCAGTGTCCAGCAAACGACGCAGCTCGCCGGCCCGTGTGCGGGCCCGCCGGTCCCCCTGTGCGTGGCGAACATGTACCTCGAGATCTACGTGGACACGGTAATCGTGCCCGTTCGCCCCACGACCTGGTCGGAAGTCAAAGCCCTGTTCCATGTTCCTCCCGCTTCCCTTCCCAAGCCCGCTTCGCTTCCTCGGCCCGCTTCCCTTCCCCGGCCGTGAAGGCGGAAACTACTGGATCTGGCCCTTTTGGAGCTTCCGCCGCGATCCGGAATGCCGAGCCGCCGGGAGCGGTTTTCTGGACTATGTGGTTCGATTGACCTAACCTGCGGCCTCGTCCGCGCCGGGGAGAGATGAACGATGAGCCATTATTACGACTCCAAGGACCTTTCGCGTTTCGCCGAAATGGGCACCGAATCCCCTGAACTGTGGGAAAAGTTCAATGCGTGGTACGAGGCATGTTTCCGCGCCGGGGCGCTTTCGGAACGCGAGAAGGCGCTCATCGCCCTCGGGGTCGCTCACGCCGTGCAATGCCCGTACTGCATCGATGCCTACAGTCAGGCCTGTCTCGAGAAGGGATCGGATCCGGAGCAGATGACGGAAGCCGTGCACGTGGCAGCTGCCATCCGTGGCGGCGCCTCGCTCGTGCATGGAGTGCAGATGCGCAATCACGTGCACCGATTGTCGATGTGAAGCGGGCCCATGACGTCACTCCTGCAACGGTCGCATCCACTGGCGGAAGCCGCCACACAGCGGCAGCAGATCGAAAGCGCGTCGCTGCGCCTACGTTTCGACGACGCTCTCGCACGCAGCGACTTGCGACCGTTTGTGGCGACCGGGATCGAGACCTTGCAGATCAACGTCGGCAAGCTGTGCAATCAAACCTGCCGTCACTGCCACGTGGACGCGGGGCCGGATCGGCGCGAAAGGATGCCGAGCGCCGTCGTCGACGCCTGCTTGCGCGCGCTCGAAACCGGCGGCATCCCCAAGCTCGACATCACCGGCGGCGCGCCCGAGCTGCACCCGCAGTTTCGCGACATCGTGACCCGCGCCCGCGCCCTCGGCCGGCAGGTGATGGACCGCTGCAATCTTACCGTGCTGTTGTTGCCGAAGTACGACGACTTGCCCGAGTTCCTGGCGGCACATCGCGTCCAGGTGATCGCTTCGCTGCCTGCCATCAATACTCGCCAGACCGATGCGCAGCGCGGCAGCGGCGTCCACGAGGGCTCGCTCGTTGGCCTGCGCCGATTGAACGCCGTGGGCTATGGGCGCGATCCCGAGTTGCTGCTGCACTTGATCACGAACCCCGTCGGCGCATACCTCCCGGCCAACCAGGCAGCACTCGAGGCCGACTGGAAGCGCAAGCTCAAGCAACGTCACGACATCGACTTCAACAATCTGTACACGATCACGAACATGCCGATCAGCCGCTTCCTCGAATACCTGCTTGAATCCGGCAACTACGCGTCGTACATGGAGCGCTTGGTCAACGCCTACAATCCACAGGCCGCCGCGAGCGTGATGTGTCGCACCATGCTCTCCGTCGGATGGAACGGCACGCTCTACGACTGCGATTTCAACCAGATGCTCGAGCTGCCGCTGGAAGCGACGGCGCCGCGAACCATCTTCGACTTCGACCGCGAGCGGCTCGCAGAGCGCCGCATCGTCGTCGGCAACCATTGTTTCGGTTGCACCGCCGGCGCCGGGTCGAGCTGCGGCGGCGCCACGATCTGAAGCGCGCCGGCACTTCGAGGCTGGCTCACTCGAAACGTAGAAGCACTTCGTCCAGCGACTTGCGCTGGATATCGGGTACTTGGGCGTCCGGTGCCGGGTAGCCGACGGGGATCACGAGGTACGGCTTTTCGTTGGCAGGCCGCCCCAGGATCTCGCTCAGGAACGCCATCGGGCTCGGCGTGTGCGTGAGCGTGGCGAGCCCCGCCCAGTGCAGCGCCGCCAGCAGGAACCCCACCGCGATACCGACGGATTCCATGACGTAATAATGCTTCACGTGGCGCATCTTGCGGTCGGGCTCGTGTTCGAGGCCATAGTTGACGCGGAACACGACGATGAGATAGGGCGCGATCTCGAGGAATTCCTTGTGCCAATCGGTGCCGAGCGGCCGCAGCGCTTCGAGCCACTCATCGGGAAAGCGCTGCTCGTAGTTGGTGCGTTCCTCGGTCTCGGCCGCCTCGCGAATGCGCCGTTTGATCTCGGGATTCGAGACGACGACGAAACGCCAGGGTTGCTGATTGGCGCCAGAAGGTGCGCTCGCAGCCACGCGAATTGCCGCTTCGACGATCTCGAACGGCACCGGGTCGGCGGCAAATTGCCGCACCGTGCGCCGGCGCGCCGTCACACGCAAGAACTCGCACACGCGCCGCCGCTGCTCGTCGACAGGCAGCCGTTCGAACTCGAGCGGCACGAACGGATAGACGCCCTCGGTCAAACCCCGCTCCGGAGTGAATGGCCCCCGATGACGGCATGCGCGACAATACGGTCACCGCGCGCAGGCGGCCACCGCAGCGACACACGCTAAGCCGGTCGTGCACGAAAGTCCACACGGAGGCGATCACTCGCAGCGTTCGCTCGAGGATGAAAGGTTGCAGCGGCGCGGACCGCCGGCCCTCGGGCTAGAGCCCCGAGCCCACACCGTCCCGTAGAGCGACCGCCCCGTTCGGTCGCCGGACATCACTGCCCGCCGATCTGGGTGCCACGACCCCGGCCGACTCCGCAGACTCCTCCCAGTGCCTGCGTGCCGACGACGCCGCTGCACCAACGGCCCATGGCAAGAGTCATCCCAAACTCAGCGTGGCGAAAATCGCGGGCGGGCGCATGCGAAAGATGCACTGGAGCGATGCACCGGTCATCCGGCGCGACACAGGTTGTCGACGCGGGCGACAGCGCTCGTCACGCTGTCAAGGAAGCCGAAACGTGAGCGCGGTGAAGACGAGAAATGTGAGCGCGTAGACGATTTCGAGAGTCCCGATGCGCCGGAGATCGAGCCGAACCGGCCGGCGGAGGAGCGCCCACGCGCTGCGCCAGAGGATCGGCGCGAAGGCGCACAGGATCCACGGAGATATGTTTCCCCAGGACACGAGACAGACCAACGACAACAGAAGCGCTGCGTGATAGGCAATGACCCACGGGCGCATCGCCTTGTACTCGACCCAGCGCCGGGGTTGGACACCGAGAACCACCTGCTTCACGTAAAAGACGCTGCTGGCGAAGTAGGCCCAGCAAAGCCCCCAGAGCCAGAGCGCCTCGTGTCGCCAAATTCCGGCCGAGGCGTAATACGCAGCGGGCGCTGCCATCGCGAATCCAACGATGGCGAGAAGCTCGGAGAGAATCCTTCGGTCCTCGCGCTGCTCGGCGCGTTCGAGGTTGAACGCGAGCACCAGCACCGCGCCCAGGCCGAGCGGAAGAAAGCCGTAGAGACGATGGCGAAACAACAACAAGCCGGCGCAGGTGACCAGAATTCCCAACTCGAGGATGAGGCCGCGTTGGACATGGGGCCGAGGATGCTGGTGTTGCCGAGCCCGGCGCAGCCGGCGCAGCGCCTCGCGCCCGAAGAAGAGTGCCGTGATGGCGAGCAGCGCCCACACCGTCGGCCAGACGACGCGCCCCGCCACGACCACGCCGAGAACGAAGGGCACGTACAACATGGCCCACGCGCCGTGCTCTTTAGGCAACATGAGTCCGGGGTTGCGCCTCAATCGAGCCAGACGTCGGCGATGGCGCGTTTGAGCCGCGGCGTCGCCAATTGGAAGTTACGCCCCACGGGATGTGGATTCGGGAACCACTTCCACAGGAAGGCTCCGGCCACGCTGGGCTCGCGCTCGACGGCGGCAAGAGCGATGCGGAGACACGCCTCCTGCACGTCCTCGGCCTCGATGCCATCGACGGCAGCATCCCAGGGCCTGAGCGGCGCTGCGAACGCGCGGTTGTATCCGAGCTCGGTGAAGACGACGCGGCGATTTTTCGTTGCCGCGAACTCGTGCAGCTCCATCATCCGTGCCGCCCATCCGGCTTCGATCTCGGCCACACTGGCGCCGATGCTGTCGGCCAGCGGAAAGTAGGCTTGCACGCCGATCACATCCAGCGCATCCCAGAATGGCACGCGGGCATAGTCCGTCCAGTTGGCGCCATAGGTGAGCGGCGCCGACGTCACCGAGCGCACCTGGCGGATCAACTCACGCCAGTGTTCCTCGTGACCCAAGGTGCGATCGATCTCGGTGCCGAGGATGAAGCCATCGGCATCGGGACACGCCTGCGCCAACGTCACGACCCAACGTGTGTAGGTGTCGAAAAAGCGTTGCCACTCGTCGGCCGTCGAGAACTCGATGTCGCCGGCCCAGCTGAACGAAGACCCCCAGTAGGCTAAATGCGGCGTGATCGCGATCTTTAGACCTGCGGCGTGGGCAGCCGCGATGGGGCGCGTCAGATGCGCTGGCGGCGCGCTCGGATCGATCGGGCGAAAAGCGACCGTTCCATCCTCGCCAATGCGCGCATACGGATGGATGCTCACCCAGGTCGCGCCCACCGCGCGCAGATCCGCCATCGTCGACTCGATGTTCTCCGAGCCCCAGTCTCGCCCACCCCCGTGTGTCGAGAGCACGATGCCGTGCACTTTGACGCTGGGCGCCGATGTTGCCGCCGTACCCGCTTCGGCGAGCTGCAACTGCACCGCGCGCCCGGGACCCTCGCCAGGCTTCTCGCACGCACCGACCGCGAGCGCCAGCAGGACCATGGTCTGTAGTGAGCTTCGCACGACTCTTCCTCCGCGGACGAGAATAGCGTGTGCCATGAGCTGCGGAAAGTCCGGCGAGACGAGGGGGCACGATGGCGGCGGAGAGGTTCTCGTGGCGCGATGTGCACCGCGTGAAGTGTTCGGTTGGGGGTGCGCTCGCGGCGCTCGGCAGGCGGGTCAGGCCCGCACTTCGATCGTGCCGGCTTCGATGAGATCGATGAAGCGCGTCACGATCTCCGGGTCGAACTGGCGCCCGGAGTTGCCGCGGAGCAGGGTGATCGCCTTCTCGACCGGCATGGCGATGCGGTAAGGGCGGTTGGTGGTCATGGCATCGAAGCTGTCGACGACGGTGACGATGCGCGTCCCGAGCTCGATGTCGCTGCCGACGAGGCCATGCGGGTACCCACGGCCATCGATGCGCTCGTGGTGGTGCAAGATGACACCGATCGCAGGTTCGAGGTAGTCGATGTTGCTGATGATGCGCGCGCCCATCTCGGGGTGAGCGCGCACGACGCGCCATTCCTCTGGCGTCAACGGCCCGGGCTTGTTCAAGATCCCTTCGGAGACTCCGATCTTGCCGATGTCGTGCAACACGGCGCCGAACACCAGCATGTCGATTTCGTGGCGTCCGAGCCCCATGGTGCCGCCGACGACGCGCGCGTAATCGGCGACGCGTTCCGAGTGCCCGCGGGTGTACGTATCCTTGGCCTCGAGCGACGACACGAAGGCGCGCACCGTGGAAAGATAGGTACGATGCAGCTCGCTGTAGAGCCGCGCGCCTTCCAGCGCCGGCCCGGCGAAGTTGCACACCGCCGTCAGCATCACCAGATCGTCGGCCGTGAATGGCAAACCGGAGACCTTGTGGCCGAACAGCGCCACCCCAACGGGTGCGCCCTTCGCCGCCATGGGACAGGCGACGCCGAACCCCGTCTCGCGCGCCGCTCGCACCTCGCTCGCCAGCTCGCGCGGGAAGATCTGTTCCTCGAGCAGCAACGGCTGTGGCGCGCGCAGCAAATAGAGTCCGAGCCCGGCGCGGAAATCCAGCAGGCGGCGCGCTTCACGGACGGCCACCCCGCGACAAACGACATCCAGCACCCGGCTCGAGGCATCGAGGTGAAAGAGCGCTCCGGATGCGAGCCCGATCTGACCCATGGCGGTGAGCATGAAGCCCTGGTACAGGTCGTCGAGCTCCAAGCAGCCCACGACGTTCTGGGACAGCTCGAACAACGATTGGATCTTGAGCTCTTGCCGGCGCAGCTCGCGACTCAAGTTCTGCGAGCCGCGCACCGGTTCCGAGTGCGCCGCTGCGTCGCGTCGACGGTGATTGACGCCAGCCCGCGCCCGCGCGACGACGCTGCGCAAGCGCTCGGCGACGAATGTCGGCGTCACCGGCCGGCGCATGTAGTCCGCGGCGCCTGCCTCCATCGCCAGGCTGTAGGAACCCTCGTCGTCTCCGGACGCGACCAGCAGCACCGGAATCTCGGGCACGCGATCGTGCAGCGCTCGGCACATGCCGATGGCATCGAACCCGGAGACGTCGAGCTCGGAGAGCACCGCGTCCGGCCGCTCGTGCAGCACCTGGAGAATCGCTTGCTCGGCCTGCCCGCAGGTCGAAACCTGCAAACCGGCCTGCGACATCACCGACGCCACCTGCTTGCGCGTCCCGAGGTTCGGATGCACGACGAGCAAGCGCAACTCGCTCAAGAGGACTTCGTCAGCAGCCTTGGCGTCGGCTTCGGTATCGGGCACGGGCGGTGTCGGGCGCACGTGACGCGGGTCGGCCAGCGACTCCGGTTCCACTGCGCCATCTTCGCCCGTTGCGGCCGAGTTGTTCTGCGCGCCACCTTGCTGCGCCAGCGCTGCGACCCAACCGGCGCGCCGGCGCCATGGCGTCTCGTCCTCCAAGCGCTGCAATTGCAGATCGCTCGCCTCGAAGAGACCGGACGCGAATGCTTCTCCCGCCGGCGAGCCGCCGGCGCGGTAGGCATCCTCGTCGTCATGGACGCAGGACGGAGCCTCCGGAACCTCGGACTTGCGCTTCGTCATCTCACACCCCGAAGAGCTCACGTGCGACGTCGAGGTCGGCATCCAAGCCCAAGCTGAGCTCGCGATTGACCACCCGCACCAACGCATCCACGATCAGCGGGTCGTAGCGCAAACCCCAATTCTCCGCCAGGCTCTCCAGCGCTTCGACTTGGCCGAGCGCCTTGCGATACGGCCGATCCATCGTCATCTTCACATACGATTCGGACACGGCCACGATGCGCGCGCCCATCGGGATCGCGCGCCCGCGCAGACCCGAGGGATAGCCTTCGCCGTTGTACGCCTCGTGGTGATGCATGACGATGTCGATCGCGACATCGCCGAAGCGCATCTGCCGCATGATCGCGGCACCATCGATGGTATGGCGGCGCACGATCTCCCATTGGTCCGCGGTGAGTTGGCCGCTGGAGCGCAGGATGGCCGGATCGATGCGCAGCATGCCGATGTCGCGCAGCACCGCGCCGTAGGCGAGATCGCGCCGCGTATTCTCTGGGAACTGGACTTCTTGCGCCAGCGCTTGCACGGTGCGCACCACGCGTTCCGTGGCGCCTGCGTCTTGACCGCTGCACTTTTCGATCAGCGTCACCAGGCCGCGCACAACGCCGAGGGTGTGGTCCTGCATCGTTTCGTACAGGAGCCCGCGGTCGTACGCGAGAGCTGCTTGGTCGAGCAGGTGCGCCAGCATCTCGAGATCGGGCTCGCCGTGCCGGCTGCCACCCAAGAGCAACAAGCCCAGCACACGCTCCTTGACCCGGAATGCGATCGACAGTGTGAACCCGTGTTGGCGCGCCCAGGCTTGTTCTTCCGCCGCGATGTGCGCATCGTCGGCGATGCGCAGTGCGCCGTCGGTCTGCAGCGTCGCTCGCACCAACGTCGAATCGCCACGCAAGGCCATTTCCGGCAGCGCCTGGCGGTCGAGCCCGCGGTGATGGGTGAGAAAGAACTCGCCGTCGCGTTCACCGAAGTAAAGGACGGTTTCAGTGCGCGCCACCGAGACGACCGACAACACCAGGACCTCGATCAGGCGCGACGTGCCGAATGCGGCATCGAAACTCCGGGACAAGCCAACGATGTCGCGCAGCTGCGTCACCTTGCGCCGCAACAGCCGCTCGCGATCGCTCTCCTGGAAAGCCGGCGCCCCGAGGACGCTGGCCGGGCCGCGCACGAGCAAGGCGTTGTCGCTCCGCGTTGGTGGCGCCAGCATCTCGGATGTGGCTTGCCGGGTTTCGCGCCGGGCAACAAGCTCGGTCGCGAACGGCGCAGGTTCGACACGAACCGGCAGAGACACGACCGGTTCGATGGCGACCGGCGCAGCGATAGCCGCCACCGGCGGCAATTCCTGCACCGGAGATTCGACCAACAACGCTTCCAATGCCTGCAGTTCGTCGAGCGTGTAATCGTCTCCTGGACGCTCCTTGGCCAGAAAGAGCAGCAGCTCGACGTGATCGTCGTTCTCCGTCCGCGCCACCACGGCGCAGTTGAGGGCACTGACGATGTCCTGCTCGTCCGCATCCAGAGGTTCGAGGCAAAGGTCGAAGAGAAACGCCGGCCCGCGCTGCTCGCGCACGCGTCGCGCCAGCTGGCCGTGGTACTGCAGACCACGATCCAGATCGATGCCTGTCGACGTCACCGGATGGTAGGCCCCATCCGGTTGCAACGCGAACACCGCCACGTGCGCCGCCAAACCCTGGGCGCGCAACGTCTCACGCCACCAGGTGGCCAGCTCCTCCAACTCCAATGTGCCATCGTCGGCCATGAGCGGCATCCACAGACGTGTCGGGACCTCGATTTCGCTGGCCTCGAACGCTTGCGCCACCTCGAGCTCGGAAAACTCTTCCGATTCCTTGCCTTCGCCGAGACCGATGGCCACGAGCAAACGGTCGAGCTCGACGTCCCCGCGCCGCCCTGGCGTGCTCGCACCTTGTGCACGCTGCGATACTGCAGGCTCGACGTCGCGCTCCGGGCCGCGCGCATGCGCTCTGACAGCGCCCATGGCACCTTCCAAAGTCTCCGCCATCGCCGGAGGCTGAAGGTTGGGATCCCGGCTCAGGAAGCTCCGCAGGGTCGCGGAGTCGACGCGAAATGCCGTCGACCAACCTTGTGCTGCGCGTTCCGCCGCGAACGCGTTCAAGGCACGCGCGCCACCCCCGCCCAGGGAGTCGACAGCGCTCAAGTCGAGCACGACACGCGACAGCTGACGCTGGCGGCATTCTTGGAACAGACGCATGAGAGGCGGTCGCGCCGCGGGTCCCAAGGATCCGGAGATCCCGAAGATCGCGATGTCCCGATCTTCACACGGCAGTCGCGTGAATCGGACTTCCCGAACGGCGTCTCGCTGACCCATGCTCCCGTCCTTCGTCGCTCAACCCATCTCCTCGGCGAGCCACTTGTCGAGAATGTTCTTCAAGAACCGCCATTCGCTGCCGACCTTCTTCGCCGGAATCTTGCCTTCCTTGGCCAGGCGGCACACGGTCTTGACGTGCATCTTCAAATACTCGGCCGCCTCCATCGAGGTCATGACGGCACTGGTTCCCTCATCGCCGCCGATATAGATGTTGGCGTACTCGCTCGTCTTCAACTCGCTCATGGCATCCCCTGCCTTCGTTGCAGTCACCTTCGAACTATCCGCACCCACCCCGCGACCCCACTTGCAAACACAACTCAATCATGCTTCCAGAACTTCTGCACAACCTGGGTCAGCTCGTCGGCGTGGATCGGCGAACTGACGAATCCCTGGGCCTGGAGCTGTCGCAGCACCATGTGCGACTGCTCGCCAGCGCGCGCCAGCACCAGGACGAGCGGAATCTCGCTGTGCTTGCCGCTCTGGCGGCGCAATTCCGCCAGCCGTTGCGCGTTCATCTCCGGCAAGCGCAAATCGCAGATCATCAGATCGACGCGCGATCGTTCCAGCGCTTCCCACGCTTCCTCGGCCGACCGCACCGCCAACGTTCGCCGTCCGCCCGCGCCAAGCAAGCCGACGAGGGCTTGGCGCTCGACGTTCGAGCTGTTGACCACCAGAATGGTGGGAACACGCGCTGCGGTCGTCGCATCCGTGACCACTGCCGGCGACGGAAGCCGACGCCGTCCCAACAAGCCGGCGACGTCGAGCACTGGCACTGGCGTCGATCCCGTCTCCAACAAGCCGAGCCACGGTCCGATGACACCCGGACGCAACACGCCGCGCCTTGCCGCGCACGGTCCGGAAGCCAACAGCGCTGCGCGACGTTCGAAGCTTCCGATCACCACGACGAACTCGTGCGCCAGCTCCTCGTAGCTCGTGTCCTGCAGCGCGAACGCCAGGTGCAGGAGAGGGACGCGCAGGCCTTCCACTTCGACCATCGCGCCTGCACCGTCTTGCTCGACATGTGCAGCGGCGAATGGATGCACCGACTCGACCGCGGCGGCCGGCAAGGCGATCGCGTGCGCACCGATGCGCACCACGAGTCCCGCGCACTGCGACGTAGCCCGCGGCAGCGACAACCGGAAGCGGCACCCGGGAGCGTCCGTGGGCTCCACCCACACCAGGCCCTGCAGCGATTCCACCAGCGGCCGCGAGTGACGCAGCCCCGGGTACCGGCCGAGGACATCGTCTTCGCCGGCACCGCGCGGACTGCGGACATCGGCGTCACGCACTTCGACGATCAAACGGTCCTCGTCCGCACGCAGCACGCTGTCGATCTGCGCCTCACCACGCGCGGCTTGCAGCGCCAGGCTGTCGGACCACAAGTGACGCAGGATCTCCAGGAGAGCCCCGCCCAACTCGTCATCCACTTCTCCCAGAGATCCTGTCGCCCGCAGTGCCAGACGCAATCCGCGCTCTCGCGCCTCATCCAGCACCTCCTGTGCCGCTGCATCCACGAGCGACCGCAGGACGCCCTCGCAGTGATTCCGCAGCCCTTCCTCGAAGGGGACAGGCGCGGCGACGGACAATCGTGGCGCCGCCAGTGCCTGGCCGAGAGCGATCAGCTCTCGCCCCAGATCCGTCACCTCGGCCTGCGACAACCGTGCTTCGATTTCGGCGACCAAGACCCCTTGCGGCTCACGTGTCTGGCGCACGAGTGTGGCGAGGTCCAGCAGCCGCTGCGACAAGTCACTTTGCGACACAACGTGTTGCGGATCGGCATGCCGGACGGGTTCTTCGAAGCGCCGCGCGGCCTCACGCCGCCAGGAGACCAGACGCTCTTCGACACGCATCAATTCGTCGATACGCGGCCGCGGATCGCCGCGGTCGAGCGCCTCGATGTACGAGCCCGCACTCTCATGCGCCTCGTCGAGAAGGACTTGCAGCCGCGCCGACCACGGCACGTCGCTCGACTCCAGATCTTCCAGCAGGCTGAACAATCGGCCCAGGAAAGATTGGAAAGCATCGAGACCGAGGAGAGAGGCGCTGCCGCGCAGAGCCCGCGTCGCGTGCGTCAACCGTTGCAGCACCGCCTGCTCAGGCGGCTCGACGCTTCCGAGCGTCGCGTGCAGGCCGCGCAAGTGCTCTTTTCCCTGCATCACGAAGGCCTGCAGGTCCAGCGTCTGCCGCGTCGGAATCACTCGTCGATCTCCAATGCGCCGAGGGTGCGGAGGTCGAATACCGGCGGCGCACCTTTTGCCTCGAGACCGGGAGGCCGCGCCGAGCCGTCGGTGCGCCGTGTCTCGGGACGCTGCCGTGGCGTGCCTTCGAAGCTCACCTCGACGCGACCATCCAACTGCTGCACCGTCTTGCCGACGAAATGCGGGAAGTGTGATTCGAAGCTCGGGCTCGACGATCCAGCAGCTGCCGGACTTGCAGGCGCTGCCTTCATCCCAACCGCAGAGGTCGGCGCACCCGGAGGCGCCGGCATCGCCGTCCCCGGCGCTTTCCCCGTGCGTGGGGGAAGCTGCGGATACGTGTCGTCCACGAACGCGGGCGGCAGAGCGGCGTCCGCCTCCGCCTTCAACTCGGCGCCGCGCCGCAACTCCTCCGGAGCTTCGTCGCGTAGCTTCCAGGATCCCAGTTGCGTCGACTGGCCGGTCCACTCGAAGTATCCCGAGACGCTGGCTTTGGTGGAGCGGTCGGGCTGCAGCACCTCGGAGGTCGCCCAGCGAATATCTTGGGATGGGGAGGCCGACTCGAGAGGCTCGACCGCCGGCGCTCTGCTTGCGGACGTTGACCACGGCGACACGATGGCCTCGGGCTCGGCCAACATCTCCGGCATCGCCGCAAAAGTACTGACTTCCTGCAGCGCTTCGAACGTCCGCGTCTCGGGCAATGTCACCAGTGCCGGAGCGGTATGCGGAGCGTGCATCTGCGGCGGCATCGGCATCGATGGCGCAGTCGGCATTGGCGGCGAATCCGACATCTGCTGCAGCGCCGCCGGCAGCGGTGGCGCGACCGGCACCTGCGATGCTGGCGAAAGCGTAACTGCAACCGGCGTCACAGCCGCCAATGGTTCGGGAACGATCGTCTGCAAGCCACGCATCTCGTTCCAGAGCATCGACAAGTTGGTCTCGAGCTCCCCGAGTCGTCGCGCGACGTCGGCCGGTGCTTCCGGAACGCGCGCATCTAGGTCGAAGTGCTCGCTAGCGAAGAGAACTGTTGGCGGCAACGGCGCCGCAGCCGACCGCGCACGCCCCGGTTCACGCGACTGGCGCACCTGCTCGATGAGAGGATTCCACGCCCGCGCGACGCGCATGGCGAGCTCGTCGTTCGGCTCGGCGGTCAGCGCTTCCAGCTTGACGCCGCTTTGTTCCAAACGCTGCACCAGCTCGCGTGTGCTGCGATGCATGGCCTGCAGCTCACGCTCGACCTGCTGCTCGCGTGACTTTTGTGCGGCGAATGTCTCGACAAGATCGCGCACTTCGTCTGGCAGGTCCTCGAGCCCTGTCCCATCGAATGCCGGTGTATCGAGGACTTCGAGCGCACGCCGCAGCATGATGCGCGGGCTCTCGGCGCTCTGTGCCACGCCGAGCGCGCGCGCCACACTCAGGTGCACGACGACGGCGAGCGCGGCCATGGCACCGCACACGATCACCAGTTCCGGACCGAAGTTGCTGGAGAGCATGGCGTGCCAACCTTCGCCGCGCAATTGCACGAAGTATGTGCCCACGGCCGAGCCCGTGAGCAGAACGGAGAACGAGGCCATCAACGCCGTCGTGTGCGGAGACTTCGATTTGCGTTCGCGCGCTTCGCCCATCACATACACCTGCCGATCCGTGACGACCCGAAGGCCGCCTGCAACGTGGAGCGATCACACCCTGCGAAGGGCACGGAATGACTTGGCGAAGGCTGAAGGACGCAAGCGATGTGCCAGGGAGACAATCGCCCCTCGCGAGGAATCACGCGGCAGAATGCGCTTCAGAGTGCCATCGCACCGCAACACGGATGCGGACGTTCCAGGCGGGCGGATGCCTGTATGGCACCTTGCCGCTCCAGGCCGATCTTCTTATGTTGGGAACGAAGAAGTCCGGAGACGATACGGCCGTTTCAACCCAGCCTGTACGCCCGCGGCCGGCGGTCCCGGAAGAGATCATTGCGCGAGGTGATGCGCTTGTCCGCCGCCTGTGCTGGATCGATGTCCACGATCTGCAGGGACACCTCCTCCTCCCCCGCCTGCGCCAGGACACGACCCTTGGGGTCGACGATGCGGCTCTGACCCGTGAAGCGCAGCTTCACCCCCGCGCGCTCTTCCGTGCCGACGCGGTTGCACGTCACGGTGAAGACGCGGTTCTCCACGGCGCGCGTGACCATCGCCGCCTGGCAGTACGGCAACACGAGGTTCGATGGATGCAGAATCACGCGGGCACCCGCCAATGCCAAGCTCCGGCACACCTCCGGGAACACCCAGTCGAAGCAGATCATGACCCCGACCCGCGTGCCGGCGCGGAACGGCGCGATGTGCGGTGCAGCGCGATCGAATACCAGCTTCTCGCGATCGAACAAATGAGTCTTGCGGTATACGTGCGCGCGTCCCGAGGGCAGAATGGTCACCGCGCTGTTGTAAACCCGGACGCCATCCTTCTCGGCCATGCCGGCGCACAGCACCAGCCGATTGGCGCGCGCCAACCGGCGCAGTCGCTGCACCGACGGGCCGGCTGCCGGTTCGGCGAGCGCGCGGGTCTCGCGCCGCGACGCGAACACGTAGCCTGTCGTGCACAGCTCCGGCAGAACGATGGTTGCGTCCCGCACAGTGGCGAGCGCGGTCTCGATGGCCTGCAGGTTGGCGTCGATGGCGCCGAAGCGCGGCTGCATTTGCAGGAACCCGATGCGCATGCCTCTCCTTTGCCGCCGTCCGGCCATGGCATATCACTTGCAGCCTCATCGTGCAAGTCACAGCCTCGGAGGTCGTGACAATGTCGGATGACAACGAATGGTTCGTTCCCGTGGAGCGTGATGGCGCCGCGGGCGAGTCCACACCCAGCATTTCCTTCATGGTGCATGGGCTGCTGTCGAGCCGCGTGCAAACCGGCATGTCCGACGAGGAACGTCCGGAAGACGACGTCAACATCTATCTCGCCCATCTCTTGAACGAATATCTCCGGCCTCAGTACCACTTGCGCATGCACGAGTATGTTTCGCCCTACGACTCCTCGGTCTTCGAACACGTGCAGACGTCCACCAACACCCGCTTCCGCTACACGGTGTACAAGGCCAATGCGGATCACATCCTGATGATGATGGGCGTGTTCCACAATCCCGGCGGGGTACGACCCTCGACGTTGCCACGACGGCTCGACGACGAAACGCTGGTCGGCCGCGGCCGCGCCTACTACGACTACGCCTTCACCTACAGCCGCTGCCTGCACGGGCGGTCGAGTGCGATCACCGGTGTGCTGGGCAAGCTCGCCTTCGGCTTCGAGCGCTACCTGCGGCTGTTGATGCACTTGCGTGGAGAGTACTTGAACTTGATCGATCATTTGAGCACCGGGGATCTATTCCATCTCGAACGCGGTGTCCTGGGGATGGATCTCGCGCAGCAGCGCGATGTCTTCTTGGACGCGTATGCCGCCTGGCGGCGCGACCCGACGCCGGCACATCGCGAGCAGCTGGAGCGCATGGCCACCGCCCTGCGTCAGCTCGACCCCGAATTCCACTTCAAATTGCCGGAACAGTGATCGCGACAGCGCGAAGCAGCGCTGGCCCTGCGACTGCGCATCAGCGTTGCTTGAGAAAGGCGAGCAGCGTGTCGATGGCGGCGTCGGGGAGCGCTTCAGTCACGCCCGCCGGCACGACCTGCAACTGCGCCCCGCCGCGTTCGGTGAGCTGCTTGATGAAACGCAGGCTGCGGCCGGCGTCACCCTGCTGGTTGTGTTCCTCGGTGAGCACGAGGATGGGAGCGCCGAACTGGCTTGTTGCCTTGTGTACGCCTTCGGTGGCGAGCCGCCGCTGCATCGTCCACTGGGGGGGGGATTTGAACAGACGCGGCGCGACATTCCGCATCATCGTGCGCAAACGGTCTGTGGCGCCGAGCCGCGCATCCAGCACCGGGAACAACGTCACCACGGCGTTCAAGCGCTTGCGCGTCGCCAGGTGCAGCGCGATCGCGGCACCGAGACCGACACCCACCACCGCGATCCGCGTCGCGTAATGGTTGAGCATGTCGTAGCGATTCTCGGCTTCGTCGAGGCACGTTTGCCAGTAGAACGGGCTCAGCCCGGGCCGCTCGAGGCTGCGATAGGCGAGCGAGCTCGCCAGCACGCCAAACCCGGCGCGATGCAAACGCGAACCCAATGCGTGCAGACCGGCGCAGTTCTGCCCTTCGCCTGGAAGCATCAGCACGCTGGGCGCGCTCTTGTCCTGTAGCAGGAGAAAGCTCCGCCCCGCTTCCGGGATGTCGAGACGCGCCTCGAGGAGGCGCATCTGCTCGACGTGGGCCTGGAGCAGGGCGAGACGCGTGGCCTCGCCACCGTAGCCCCGGCGCACGCCGCGCTCGAGCTCCCAGATGGTGTGCGCGACCTCGTTGTCGTATTCGGGACGACGTGGCTGGGAGGATTCCTCGGCGGGTTCTTGATTCACATCGGGGATTGTAGACGGGATGCCTGCCGCGGGCAAGCTCACACGCTCAGCACCGCGAGGCGCTGCGCCTGGAGCGCCGGCGTCATCCAGGTCTGGTCGTTGTCTTCCAGAGCCCGGCTCACAGCCAAGAGCGCCATCTCCCGTTCCCCGAGCATGAGGTGGGCACGGGACGAAAGATAGGATGCATAGGCGCGATACACACGCTTCGCGCCGCCGGCACGCAAGGTCCGGAACGCGGTCTCGAGAATCGCGAGCGCGCCGCGTCCATCTTGCGTGTTCAGCAGCAGCTCGGCGTAGTCGAGCTGCGTGCCGATGCTGCGCGGCTGCAGCTCCAGCGCCTTCAAGTAACCGCGCCGGGCCTTCTCCTCGTCGCCCTGCTGTTGGTGCAAGGTCGCGATGGTGTGATAGAGACCGGCATCGTCGAACTCGTCGAGCTGCAACGCCAGATAGAACTTTTCGAGCGCTTCCCGCACTTGCCCCGATTTGACCAAGAACACGCCGCACTGGGCCACGAGATGGCCGCTGCGCGGGCAGCGCTTGATCCCGGCATCGATCACCTGCTGAGCCTGAGAGTTCTCGCCGATATTCCACAAGACTTGCGACAGGTCGTACCACGTCTGCCATTCGTCCGGGAACAGATCGAGCCTCTGGATGTAGAGCGTCACCGCATCGTCGTGACGACCCGTGGCCTGCAACGCATCGCCGAGATCGTAGAACACGATGCGGGATTCCGGCCGTTCGGCGCGCAATCGCGCCAACAATTCGGCCGCGCCTGCCACATCTCCCGCTGCAAGCGCCAGCGCCGCCGCCTGGTAGAGCGGCCCGAGCGCGGCGCGCGACTCTTTGTCCTCGAGGGGCATGCCATCGAGCAAGCGCATGAACGTCTGTTTGGGGTCGCGGTCGGCGACGCGCGCGGCTTCGAGCAGACGCCCGAGATCGGCGCTGCGCGCCGCGGCAGACGCACTTTCGTTCGCTTCCTTGGCATTGGACTTGGGCTCGGTGCGGGCCGCTGGACGCGGTCTGCGCCCGTCGTTGCGCAGTCGCGCCGGTTCTGCGGTCGGCTCTTCGCCGGGTGCATGCGGCACCAAGGTCGCGGCCGGACGCGGCTCGTAACGACCGGCGCCGCGCAGGCGCTGGACGCACGCTTCGAGCCGCTCCTTGTTCTCGGTGCTCGTTGCCAGCTCGCGCGCGGCTTCGATCTGTTCGGCGGCGAAAGTGAACTCACGCACATCGATGCGCGAGTGGATGTCCTCGATGAGCGAATCGAAGCTCTGCACGCGCGATTCATCGAGCTTGGCCTCGAGGCGGCGGAATGCCGGCGAGCTGCGCGACGTCTTCTGCAGCGCACGCACGTACTCGCCATGCGCCTGGCGCCAATTGTTGACGCTGGCGAATTGATCACCGCGCGCCTCGACCTCGGAAGCGGAATCGCCGAAGAGCTGGCCGAAGAGGTTGCCGAGAAGGGTCAAACCACCGCACCTCCACCCACGTCTGGACCCACGGGCCCAGTATTCCGCCCGATGGTTCCCGACGCAAGACAAAAGAGACCGTCCGCGCGGGGTCCATGGGACTTCCCCAATGCCCCGATCCCCCCGTAGGATGCCCGCGTGATCACTCCGATCGATATCGAGCAGGCCGCCGCACGTCTCGTCGCGATCGTGCACCACACGCCGGTGCTGCGGTCGCGCAGCCTCGATGCGCTCGCGGGCGCATCGCTCTACCTCAAGGCGGAAAACCTGCAGCGCGCCGGCGCATTCAAGATTCGCGGCGCCTACAACAAGATCGCCCGGCTCCCGGAAGATTCTCGGCGCCGCGGGGTCATCTCCTATTCCTCCGGCAATCACGCGCAAGGAGTGGCGCTCGCGGCCGCACTGCTGCAGGTTCGCGCCACCATCGTCGTCCCTTCCGATATCGTGGCCTCGAAGCGCGCCGCAACGGTCGGGTATGGCGCCCAAATCATCGAATGCGGCACCTCCTCGGCCGACCGCCGTGCGCATGCAGAAGCTCTGGCGCGCGAGCAAGGTCTCGCGCTCGTTCCCCCCTACGACGATCCAGACATCATCGCCGGCCAGGGCACGGTGGCATTGGAGCTCTTGGACGACGTGCCTGATTTGGACGCTTTGGTCGTTCCCGTCGGTGGCGGTGGGCTCGCCGCTGGCTGCGCCATTCTGGCGCGATCACGCCGGCCCTCGATCCGCCTCTTGGGCGTCGAGCCCGAGGATGCGGACGACACTCGCCGGTCGATCGAGGCCGGCCGGCCGGTCCGCATTCCAGCGCCGCGGACCATCGCCGATGGCCTTCGCGCCGTCGAGCCCGGAGAGATCACGTTCGAGATCAATCGCCGGCTGCTCGATGCAATCGTGACCGTGACCGATGACGAGATTCGCCAGGCCATGCGGCTGTTGCTCGAGCGCATGAAGATCTTGGTCGAGCCCTCGGGCGCTTGCGCCTTGGCCGCGGTCCTGAGCGGCAAGACGGGCCTGCAGGGCCACATCGGCATCGTGCTCTCGGGTGGGAACGTCGAGCTCGGCGAGCTGCCGGCGCTGCTCGGCAATCAGTGATCCGCCCGGGAGTTGACGCGCACCGTGCCCGCGCCGATCTTTGCCGGATGCGGATTCCCCAAGGTCGACTCCCCGTTCTTACGCTTGCGCTCCTCCTCCTGGGGTCGACCGCCGGTCCCGGGTCGGGCGAGTTCGCCGAGGCACAGAACCGGGATGCCGTGGGTGCGACCCCGGAGTCGACGCCCTCGTTGCGCATCTTGAGCGTCGAGCGCCTGCAGGAGCTCCCGTCCGCCGAGCGCGACCCCGCCTACGACGAATACGTACGCTCCGTGCGCTCTTCCCTCGCTGCATCCGACTACCCGCGCGCGCTGCGCATGGCAGAGAAGGCCTGCACCTTGTGGCCACGCTGGCGCCGGCCGCGCTTGCATCTCGCTGCGGCACAGCTCGGGATGCAACGCTACGGGGACGCGATCACATCGGCGCGGGAAGCCGCGAAGGGCAAGGCCGACAAGAAGAATCCCACGCCGCGCCCGGACGAAGACGAAGGCGCACCCGCTTATTGGGAAGGCCTGGGTTTCTACCGCACGCAACGCTTCGACGAGGCGCTCGCCGCGCTCGAGCGCGCCTGCGAAAAATCACCGCAATGGGCCGAGGCTGCGCGTGCGCGCGCGGAGGTGTTCTTCGTCGCCGGGCGCGTCGAGGAGGCTGGCGGCGAGTATGCGCGCGCGCTGCAACTCGATCCCGATGTCGGCAGCGCGCGCGATGATTCATATTATGCTGAGGCCCTGGTCGCGCGCGGCGATGTGAATGGCGGCATCGCGGCCATGCAGCGCGCCTTGCGCCGCGCCCCTTACGAGCCGGGGTTGCACGCCAACATCGGCCGTTTGCTGCGCCAAGAGGGCGATCTCCTCGAAGCCTACTATCACTTCACCTTGGAGCTGCTGATGCACGGCGTTCGAGGGCCGTACGCACCGAAGGCCCTGGAGCAAGCGGGTGAGATCCTCGATATCGTCCGCGCCGACGAGAAGCACCCGGGCCGGCACGAGCTGCTGATGGTTTCTTCGGGCCTCGGTTTCCTGGATGAAGAACGTGCGCACCGTGCCGTGCACGACCTCGAGCATGCGGTGCGCATCACGCGCACCGCCACCGGACTGCCGCAATTGCTCCTCGGCGAAGCCCTGCTGCGCAGCGGCCAGACCGATCGCGCCCGCCAGCAGCTCGACAGCCTCTTGCGTTTGGAACCCGACTTCGTGCCCGCGCTCGTCTTGCTGGCCGAAGCATTGCGCGCACTGGGCGAGCGCGAGCAAGCGCAGATCACTGTCGAGCACGCGTTCTCGCTGTTTCCGACTTACTGGAAGCTGCGACCCGAACAACAACGCTGACTCGAGGCGCGAGCAGCTCCACTTCGGCGACTTCGATCCGCTGCGCTTCGGGTTTCAATGCCTTCCCATGCCAACGGATTCGGTCTGGTATCCTGCGGCCATGTTCGGACGCACGCTGCCTTCCACATCCGACCCCACGTCGCGGCCGCCGCTTCGGCTGCCGGGGACAGCCCGGTCTGGCCTCAGCGATGACCGGTTGCGCGAAGCATCCCAACGACTCCAAGTGAGCACGCTGGTCGGGATCGTCCTGTGGACCATCTCTTTCGTGCTGGAAACTTGGCTCCTCCCTTTCCTCCGCGGCGCGCCACCGCACTACCATCTCACCGCGCATCTCATCTGTCTCGCGGGGGTTCTGCTCTCGCTTGCCGTCTACTTCGTCGCGCGTCGAGGGTCTCTGTCGCCACAGCACTTGCTCGATCTCGGTCTCGTCTATTTCCTCGTGGCCAGCGCGGCACTCGTGGGTCGGCTCGACGCCAATCAATACCTCCTCGACGGCGATCTCATCCCGCATTCGCCGACGTGGATCTGCATCCTCATCCTCGTCGGCCCCATCATGGTGCCGAACACACCGCGCCGCGTTCTCGTGGCCGCAATGATCGCAGCAACGATGGACCCGCTCTTCTACTATGCCGCCGTGTGGTGGAAAACGCAGACGCTGCTCCCCGCGAGCCATGTCTTGTTCTGGTGGCCCAACTACGCCTGCGCCGCTCTCGCGGTGGTGCCCGCGAGGCTGCTCGAGCGCTTGAATCGCCGTGTGCAGCGTGCGCGCGAGCTCGGCAGCTACCAGCTGGTCGAGCTCATCGGACACGGCGGCATGGGCGAAGTGTGGAAGGCGCAACACCAAATGCTGGCCCGGCCGGCGGCGATCAAGATCATCCGCCCGGCCGCGCTCGGCGGCGAATTCACCGCTGCTCGCGACACCTTGCGCCGCTTCGAGCGCGAAGCGCAGGCGACTGCGGTCTTGCAATCGCCGCACACGATCGAGATCTTCGACTTCGGCATCGAGCGCGATGGATCGTTCTATTACGTGATGGAGCTCCTGCATGGCTTCGATCTCGACACCCTGGTGCGGCGCTTCGGCCCACAGCCGTCGGAACGCGTGGTGCAGCTGTTGCTGCAGGCATGTCATTCGTTGGAGGATGCGCACCAGAGCCACCTCGTGCACCGTGACGTCAAGCCAGCCAACATCTTCGCGTGCCGCAAGGGCCAGGACTTCGATTTCCTCAAGATCCTGGATTTCGGCCTGGTGAAGACCGGGGGGACGAAGGGCGACGCGCTCTCGCTCGCGACGCTCCAGGGCAGCGCGCCCGGAACTCCCGGCTTCATGGCTCCCGAGCAGCTGCTGGGCGAAAAGGACATCGACCACCGGGTGGATCTCTATGCTCTAGGATGCGTCGGCTACTGGTTGCTCACCGGCAAACTCGTCTTCGAAGCCGACACGACGATGAAGATGCTGGTGGCGCACGTGCAAGAGGCGCCGGTGCCTCCATCGCGAAAATCGGAATTGCCGATCTCGAGCGATCTCGAAAGTGTTCTCCTCGAATGCCTGGAGAAAAAACCCGACCAGCGCCCCGCGAGCGCACGCGACCTATCGCAAAAGCTACGCGCCTGCCGAATCGATGCACCATGGGACGAGGACCGGGCGCGCGCCTGGTGGTCCAAGCACGCCCCGGAAATTGCGAGCGGTACGGCGGCGCGGCCCTCCCTGGCTCCGGTCGCATCGCGATGACCGAACCTGTGACGCGTTCCAGGTCGCAACGACTGCTTCCAGCAGCAGCGTTGGCGTTGATCTGCGCGCTTTCTTGGCTGCACCAATCGCATTACGATTTCGAGAACGATGACGCCTACATCTCGTACCGCTACGCCGTGCACTGGTCGCAGGGCCTGGGGCCGGTCTTCAATCCGGGAGAGCGAGTCGAAGGCTACTCGAACTTCCTGCTCGTCGGCGTGCTCGCGCTCGCGCATCGGCTTGGATTCGATGTCGTCGTCGTGTCCCGCGCGCTCGGCACGCTGGCGTTGCTCGGGATCGTGGTGCTCGCCTTCAGACTCGTCTCGTTGCGTTTCATCCGCGGCGTCGCGTGGGCACTGACGGGCAGTCTCGGTGTCGCGTTGCATGGCGGCATGGCCTGTTGGGCGCGGTCGGGAATGGAGACCGTGCCGCTCGCATTCATGGTTCTCCTGGCGCAGTTCGTTTTTCTCGGCGAGATGGCAAGCCGGCGCGCGCACTGGAAGTCGGGCCTCGCGTTCGCAGCTTGCGCCCTACTGCGCTCCGACGGCTTCGTATACCTCGTTGCAACCGCGCTCTTCCTGCTGCCGCAACGTTCGCATCGTCACCTGCTCTGGAGCCTCCTGCTTCCATTCACCTGCATCGTCGTCCCGTACTTTCTCTGGCGTTGGCAATACTACGGACACCTCTTTCCCAACCCGTACTATCTGCGGACAGGCGGCGACATCTTTCAGCAGCTGCGTGGGCTTTTCTACACCTACAATTTCATCGTGCCCTTCGGCGGCCTGCTGCTCTTCGCCGCGCCACTCTTGCTCTTCGTGCTGCGCGATCCCGAGCGCAACGGCGCCCGTGCCTACTTGGCGACATGCGCCACGGTCTTCATTGCCTACGTGGTCTGGGTTGGCGGCGACTACATGCCTATGGCGCGTTTCTTCATCCCGATCGTAGCGTCGCTGCTCTTTCTGCAGCTCGAAGCAGCGGCAGAGATCGTGGAACGCGTCGCATCCTCGGCCGTCCGCGCACCGCGCATCGCCTCGGAGCCTGCCTCCCCCAGCCTTGCGATGTCGAGCAGCCAGCGCGCCGTGTTCGCCATTCTCGTGTCGTGCATCGTTCTTTCGGGTCTCCTGCCCACGCTCAACCCGCGACGCCAACCACGCAACCGCGCCACGCTCGCCAGCGTCCAGGCCGAACAGTGGACGCTCGCAGGTCGTTGGCTGAAACAGCACGTGCGCGCAAGAACATTGCTCGCCGCGGAGCCCGTGGGAGCGCTCGGCTATTATTCACAACTCCCCATCGTCGACATGCTGGGAGTTAACGACGAGCACATCGCCCATTTGGCAGTGGACAATCTGGGCCACAGCACCGCTGGCCACGAAAAACGCGACTTCGACTACGTGCTGTCACGCCGCCCGCTACTCATCTTCCGCGGCGTCTGGCCCGATTCCGCGCGCGCCGGCGAGCGCCTCGTTTACCCCGATGGCGCTTCCTACACCCTCCGCTACGTTTCTCTCGGCCCTGGTCCCGTCGCCAACGACCTCGGCGAAGTCCGCACCACCGAACTCTTCCTCTGGTACGAAGAGCGTTCCGCGGGGTCCAACTGACTCCGAAGGCTGAATTCACACACGAGTGGCCGACCCGCCGAAGTGATGTCGTCGCAAGGTAGTACGTTGGCGCATCGAAGGTTAGAGAATCTCGGGTGTCGGGGCGCTTTCTATCTGAGGGAGTCCGAGGGAGCGCGTTTCCAGGGACGTTTTGTAGAAGATTTGTAGAAGCCAGCTACAGTTTCTGGTCGCGACCACATTTCCGACGTCATCCACGCCTCCGCCACCTGCGACGCACCGGTCGCGACCCCCGTGCACTGCCCAAGCACGACGAGTTCTTCGCCACATCAACTCTGAGGTACCCAACCGCGAGCCGTCAGCAATGCCTATTCCGACCATCGTGAGCAAGACACATTTCGCGCGCAACCGTCCGTGGGGCGAGGAATCACGAGCAGTGCCGACCCGATGTCACGGCACCGTGTCATGCGCCGCAGCCACGGTATTTGCCCGCGCGATCGTGGCGCGGGCTCCGGAGATCTCTTGCCGGAGCTTCGGGTACAAGTACTCGAGGTCGCGGCCCCCGAGGCGTCTTTCGGCCGCATCGAGATCGCCCAGGGCCGGCGACCCACAGCCTCCGAAGCCGCGTACAGCGCCGATGAAGCACACGACGTCCACGCGGTCCCAGCGGTCCGTTGGCCTCGGCAGGCTCTGCAGCGTGGCGCGGAGGAAGGGCAGCACCCGCGCGTCGTCGCCATGCTCCGCAAGACGGTCGAAGACGTAAGCACGCACGCCGAGGTTGAGCAGCTCCTGGGAAGCGAGCGTGAGCAGGACGTCCACGTCAGCCGGTGCGACATGCGTTCCCGCGAGCAGCAGAGCAGCGTTCTCGTGTTCGCTGATCATGGAGGGATCGCCGCCGTGCGCGCCTCTCGCGGTATTTCCCGTTTCGAGCCTCAGGGCCTTCAACTGGGCCCGTGTGATGTACCGATGGAACCCGGACTCCGGGCGTCCGGCGAGCCATGGTTGGAACTCGTCGCCGAGCACGGAATGCGACATGCGCTTCCACTCCGTGTCGTCGAGCCGCGACGTGATGTCACGGACGAACTCGTAGTACGTGTAGACTCCACCGCGGCAGACGAAGGTGCGGCCCGAGTCGGGCACGGCGACGTAGATGGCGCACGGTCGCCCGACACCGACCTCGAGGCATTGCTCCGACTGGTACTCGGTAGCGACGTCAGCGATGAGCGCCATCGACTCGAACGCAATGTCGCTATTGGAACGATTGAGCGCGATGGCTTTGAACCGCCGTTGCAAGCTCTTCAAGAACACACCGTCGTCGATGCTCTGCGGCTCGCCGCGCAGCTCTTGGCGCGCGATCGTTTCCAGCCGCGAGAGAATGCGCGAGAGGTCTTCGAACAGGAAGCGTTCGAGGCGTATTGACTCATCACGGTAACGGTTGGCTTGGAGGAACGTGGGCGGCGTAGCTTGCGCAGGTTGGCGGGCCGGCGTCGTGCGGTCCGCGGAGATCTTGGCGAAAAGTTCCTGGTCATCGAGTGTGGTCACGAACCGCTGCAGCAGAGAGTCGAGTCGCGCATAGAAATGCGGCACGGGCTCGACCCAGCCGTGGAAGCGGTCGACCATCGATGACGACCCTTTCGTTACCCGCGCGTCCTTCGCGTACAGAAGGACCGTGTTCTGAACCTCCGCCCAGCCGCCGAGCGTCGTGTTGATCTGTTTCTCTTCCCATGGTGGCGCGCGCATGAAGCTCGGCACGCCCACTTCGGGCGTGAAGAGCGTCCGGGCGCAGTGCAGGAAGCCTTCCGGCAACGAGGCATAGGGATCACGCAGGGGGTCAGGAGGACGGACGTCAAACGTGCTCGCGTCACGTCCCGATGCGTGAAGCAGTTCTCGTGCGCGTGTCGACCCGAGAAGATCAGCGGCAACGTGCAGTCCAGAAACGGGCCACACTCCGTGGTCCAGGTACTGCTGGAAGAGGTCCATGGTGCGGCTGTACCGGCGCCCGAAGACGCGCAGTCCTGCGGTCGAGTCGGTGTCCCCCGTCCCCTCCGAGCTCACGCGGGGCGGGGGCAGCCGCCGAAGCACACTCGTCAGCCGCTCTACTTGGACTGGATCGCGGGCAATGCTGCGCGTGTCTCCTGCAGCCGCTGTCTGCCCGATGGCTAAAACGGTACTGAGTGCTGCCTCGTAGTCCCGCACGGTGAGGTCGTCGTGCGGTCCGAAGAACTGTCCGACCAAGGCATCGATGGCTTCCCATTCGGCGCGCAGGCGTGGGTTGCGCTGCAAAACGTCCAGGAGCAGGAGCGCGCGCTGAGTCTCGTGCAGCGAGCGCAGGTGATATCCCATCTGGCCATAGAGCATCATGGCTTGGAAGTAGCCTTGGAGCCGCCCACGGCTGTGCCGGCCGCGCGGCCGGTACTGCGTGTAGTCCACCTTGCAGTCGAAGAGATTCGAGGGGGCGATTCCCTTGTGGCCTCGGATCGCGCTCACCTCGCGCTCGACCGCGCGCGTGAGTTCGAACGGCAGGCCCAGGTCCTGGAGTTGGGCGGCATCCAAGAGAACTGCCGCCACGGCGAAGGTGGCGGCGTTTCGGCGTGCCAAGTCCCGCAGCCGCCGGTCGCGCAGCGTCCGGGTCTGCGCGACGCAAGCGCGCATGAAGTCGCGACTGAAGCTGCGCAGGCGCGGCACGAGCACCAGCATTTCCAGCTCGTTCAGGGCCTCGCGAGCGAGGATCATGAAGCTGTGGAAGGCGATGTCGCTGGTCACGAACGGGTACTCGGCGCCGTAGAACTCGAACATGTCGTTCGCGGGCTCGGGAAGAATCACGAAACCGTTTCGCCGGAGGAGCGCGAGCGCTGCATCGTCGAGGTCCCATGGGGTGAACAGCCCGTGGGATGCGGACTCGATGCGGCGCAACGCCGATCGAGCATGGCGGCGCTCCGCCGCCGCCCAATCGCCTGGAGCGAAGTGCTCTTCGAGCTTCAGATCGTCGACAATGGCTTGGAGTGCCGGGATGGCATGAGGGTCACCGAGATCCCCGAGCAAGCGCAGCGTCACTTCGTGTCCGAACTTCTCCGGTCGAGCCAGGTCGGCAAGAAGTTGCGAGAGCGCGCGGCCATCGTGCAGCGCGACGAGTGCGCCGAGGGCCGAGGAGCGTGCGAGCACATTCCCAAGGCCTGTGAGTATCGCCGTGCGCCACAACGCGTCGGCAGCTGCGGGATGTGGGTACGACTCGAGGAAGGCCGCGGCGCGCCAGCGGACGACGCTGGGCGCGGGGCCCTCCATCAACCGTGTCATGAGCAGCACGACAGCGCGGGCTTCTGGGCTCGTGCGCACCGCGAGCCTTCCGGAACGGATGCCCCCGTCCAGCGCGAAGAAAAGCTCGGTACAGCGCGCCGAATCGGATGAAGCGGTCAGTTCACTCAGATAGTCAGAGAGTCGTAGCGAGTCGACCGCAGCAGGAGGCGGAGCCGCAGTGACCGGCGCGACGAACAGGATCGCGGTGGCCAAGACTCCAAGAAGGGCGCTGGCCCGAAACGGATTCCGCATCGTGGCCTCCGCAGGCGAACCGCATCCCGGGCGCAGCCCGCACCCTCGGCGCGAAGCCCGGCCACGTTGTCGAGAGCAATTTACGGAGCTCCTCCCGCCGTCGCAAATTATGGCGACGGCGGATCGACGCCGAAGTTCCGGCCGATGTCCGAAGAGCAGGTTGGCCGTTTGTCCCCGCGCGTACGCGGCCGCGCACTAGTAGCAGCGCACGCTCGCAGGCGTCGCGCGTGAGGGCCCGCCGCGCGCTCGAACTCCGAGCGGGCCTCGGCCAAGCGGCCGTGCTTGCGGAGGAGGTCGCCCCGGCTCCGACCTCCCGGATCGCCGTCCGCGACGTGTCTCGACTGTCCCGGACAGGGCGTTGGCGCAAGTCGCCCGCGGGGGCGTATCCTTCGTCCGTAGCGATGTTCGCTAACCCGTGCGTCTTCGGATGGGGATTTACCATGACGATTCGCAGGGCAACCTACCCATCGTGCCGCGCGGCTGTGGTCGTCCTCACCGCTTGTACTCTCCTGCTCGCGGCCACGCTCAGCGGCTGCCACGATCCACAGGAGCCCGCCCCGGCGGCATCCGGAATTCCCAGCAGCTACGACGCCAAGAACCAGTTCTTCAAGTTTGGTATCGAGTCCACGACGGGCGTGTTCTCGTCCCTACGCCTCGTCGGAAGCGATGTGCACTTCGACCCGGAGACGCACTACGTGCACGCCCTGGTGTCGCTGCGCAACGAGAGCAATGTCGCGGTTCCCGGGCCGCGCACGCTGACGGTCTTCGAATTCACCCCTGCCGAAGTCGAGCCCGTGAACGCCGAAACCTGCACCGCGCGTGATGCGACGGGCAGCACGCCGAGCCTTACCTGCATGTACGTCCATGCCGGAACCTACGGCGACGACGACGTGCTGTCACCAGGCGAAGTGTCCACGGCGATCGAGTGGATCCTCTACGACCCGACAGGCGAGAGCTTCGCATTCCGCGTGCGTTTGAGTTCGCAACAGAGCACCGCCATCGCTGGCATCGTCTTCGAGGACTTGAACGGCAACGGCCGGCGCGATCCCGAGGATCCAGTCCGCGTCGACGCCTTCGTCACGCTGCAAGACGACTCGGGCACGCGGACGGCGCAGGCGGATTCAGCCGGGTTGTACAGTTTCCCCGTGGAGCGCCCCGGGCTCTACCGCGTCGACAAGACGTCGGAACCGGGCTGGCGGATCACCACCCCACATCCGATCGAAGTCTTGATCGTGCAGCAGGCCGACGGCACGCTGTCGGGGTTCGGGCGCGCACACTTCGGCTGCCAACGTCAGGGTCTGCCGACCGACATTCCGGTGGCGGGCATCGTCTTCAACGACGTGAATCGAGATGGCGTGTACGATCGGGTCGAGGAGGGGATCCCAGGTGTCACGATTTACGGTGCGACGCTTCAGTGTCCCACGTTCGTGCCGATCAGCACGATCACTGGACGCGATGGGCGTTACTCTTTGCTTCTCCCCGACTGCCCGCCGCCTTATTCAATGAGTCGCGTCGAGATGCCGGGCCTCGTGGGTACGACGGGCAATCATGTGTACTTGACGCAGCCGCCGGTGGCGGGTGCCACGCTGCGCGCCGATTTCGGCATGGCGACAACGGACAGCTCGTGCATCGAGAGCGCCGCCGCGCTGATCCAGGAGCTCGCGCGCGCCTACGGGCGACTGGATCTTGCGCGTTACCGTGAGTTCCTGGCGCACGTGCCGGAGGAGAACGCCGACTTCGTCTTCTTCTTCCCTCAGCTGACGAGCACGGGGGAGAGTGCCTGGGGGTACGACGAGGAAGCGCGCATCCACCAGCGCATGTTCGAGCCGCAGAACCTCCCGCCCGGTGAGCCACTGGTGCCGGCGGAGCTCTGGGTCCAGTCCATTACCATCACTCTCGTCCAGGAGGAAGTGTTCGCCGAACGGCCCGATCTGTACAGCGACAATGGTGGTTTTCTGGATCCCGCGCGCTGGCGGGCATCGGATGCGCCCTACATCACGGGGGTGTCCTGGGACTTGGCCGGCAGCACCGATTACCGCGTCGTCGAAGGAGCAAACTTCGTCGTCATCGAGGATCTGACGAAGCACGGCTGCGACGCCGGACGATTCATGGTGCTGTTCTGGGAGGATTTGGGCACGCCTGCGGATCCCGCGATGGCCGTCGTTTCAGCGACTTGGGCCGAAGTGAAGTCTCTCTACAGATAGAGATGCGACCAGGTTAGGCTGGGAAGAAGACAACTTCGGGACGTCGGTGAACTCCTTTCACATGCTCGGGCCAAAGCTGGGCTATGCGGTGGGGAGCTGGGTGTACATTCCGTTCCCACCGCGATAGCCCAGAAATCGATCTCTGCCGTCAAAAGCTTGTATCGCGATTAGCGCACGACTACGAGTTTGCGCGTGCGCGTCGCGTCGGCGAGACGCAAGCGCACGTAGTAGATGCCCGACGGAGCCCTCACGCCCGCTGCATCCAGGCCGTCCCAGGTGAGCCGATGGCGGCCGGCCTCCTGCACCCCCTGTAGCAGCAGGGCAACGCGGTGCCCCCGCACGTCGTAGATATCCAGCTCCACCGGGCCGCGACGGCCGAGGGCGTAGCCGATGCTCGCCCCGCGACGCGCCGGGTTGCGCAGAGGCTCGAGCTCGATCCCATCCAGTTCGTCCCGGTTCCCCTCCAGAGTCGCCTTCGCGGTGTTCGCCGCCACGAGCGGCGTGATCGGGAAGGGTCGCGTCGATGCGTCAATTGAGGCGACGAAGGCCGCGAGCCTGTCGCGATCGCGCCCCTCTGAAAGCATGTCCACGCCGCTTGTCCCGGCGCTTCGGTGCGCCAAGTTCTCCAGCACGTCCTCGAGTGTGATCGCAGCACCGTTGTGCAGCACCGGCGTCATCGCGCCGACGCCAAGGAGCGACGGCGGGTTGAAGCCGTCGGCGCCACGCGGCGCGGCCTGGTTCTGCCGGATCTCGTTTACCGCCGCCGGATCGAACGTGCTGACCTGCTGCAGGAAGCGGAGCAGCTGGCCGTTCGAGATGTCGCCGGCCGCAGGCGGCGGGACGTAGTCGCGGCGACTCGACGACCAGCCGGCGCCGCCGTGGCAAGACGCACAGTTGGCCTGCTCGAAGAGCTTTCGTCCCCTGCGCACGTCGCGTTCGTCCTCGTTGAGAGGCGAGATCGGGGAACGGATGCCGACAGCGACCCACGCCGCCATGGCGTCGAAGCGTGCGCTCCGCCCGGTGTTCGGTAGGGCGAAGGCGTTCAGCGTCGGGTCCGGGGTGACTCCGTCGGCGAGGGTGATCAGGCCGAGGCCGCCGGAGGTGTTGCGCATGTTGTCTTCAAAGTCCTGGATCTCGTCGAAGATCGCCGAGTAGTTGAGCATCTTGGCGTCCGTCGGGTCGCGCGGGTTGAAGCTGCCGTTGAGCGGCACGGAGCGTCGGGGCCCAGACCCGAAGATCCACACGACGTTGTCGGTGAGCCCGAACGGGTGGCAAGCGACGCACGAGGACCAGCCATCGGACGAGAGACGCAGGGCGGTCGTGCCCAGGTCGCCAAGCGTTGGCAGGTTCACCCCCGTTGACGAGTGGAAGAGCGCCTTGCCGATGAGGAGCTTTGCGGCCTCGCTGCCTGCCGCGGGGAGGCCGGCGGCGGACACCGTGGCGATCACGCTGTGCGATTCGAGGTCGATCACCGATACGTCGCGCGACACCTCGTTCGCCACGTACGCCCGCCGGTCGCGCGAGTCGATGGCGATACCCTTCGGGTTCTGACCAACGAAGATCCGCACGATCGCCCCAGGGTCACCGGGTGCAGTGGGCGCGTGGATCGTCGGCGTGCCCTCCGCGTCCAGGTCGACCTTGACGATCAGGTTCGACGATGCCGACACCACCCAGCCCGTATTCGAGTCGTGCTCGAACGCCACGTGCCAGGGCACGGCGAAAAACACTTTGCTCGGCCCTGCAGCCTCGAAGTTGACGCCGAGGTTCATGTTGATCGTTTGCACCGCGCCGTTCGCCGTGCCTTCCACGTCCTCATCGGTGTCGATCACCGAGAAGAAGGCCTGGACGTTCACGTTGAAGCGCACCGGGCCGTTGGGCGACGCAGCAGTATTCGGCACGTAAGCGCGATCGCCTTTGATGGCGATGGCGTTCAGCTGGTTCGGGAAGGCCCCCGTGGTGAAGGTGAAAGCTGGCGGGTTCGCGGCGGCGATGCGGTCCAGGGCCGAGCCGTTGGAGCGGAAGCCGGTGTCGGCCATGGGATTCAGCACCACCTCACCGATCACTTCGTCGTCCTTGACGGAGAGCACCGTGACGCGGGCCTCCTTGTAGTCATCACGCCCGATCAGCACCCCCGGCCGGTCGACTCCCAGGAACTGGGTCACGTACAACTTCTCGTCGTCGTCGTCGCCGTCGCCGTCGTTGGTGATGGCGATGCCACGCGGCTCGAGGCCGACGCCGTCGATCGTGTCGATCACCCGGTTGCCGCGCGGGTCGATCACGGTGAGGTCGTTCGAGCGCGCGTTGGCGACGTAGAGCTTCGTGCCGTTGGGCGTGAAGGCGAGGCCGTACGGCTCGGTCCCGGCACGGATGGTGTGCTGCACTCTCGGATTCCGCCCGTTCGTCCGGAGCACAGAGATCGTGCCGCTCACCGTGTTGGCGACGTAGACGAAGCGGCCGTCGGGGCTGATCGCCAATTGCGTCGGTTCGTCACCGACGGCGATCTCCTCGAGCTTGTCGAGGCCTGCCTCGGTCACCGCAAACAGGGTGACGCTGTCGTTGTCTGGGTTCACGACCCAGACGGTGCGGTCGTCCGGCGAGACAGCGATGGGTGAAGACTGTGACTGGCCAGGGAGCGTCGTCTCGCCGGCGCCGCGACCCCTGCCGCGATCCTCGGGCGGGCCGTGGCTACCATGGCCGCGCCCCGGCGGCGGAGAAGCATCCGAGACATGCGCGAATGCTACGAGCAAGAAGAGCACGGCCTCAGGGGCCAATATGTAAATGCTGCGTGATCTCACGGCTGTTCCTCCTCATGCGGCGACACCGAAGCGGGCACCGGCGGCGTGACCACCGGGGGAGCGAGGAGGAGCGCGGGGAGGCCGAAGGCGGAACCGAAATCCCGGGTGATTCCGAGACCTGGACCCATCAGTTGGAATTGGCCCGATAAACGACCCGGGCACGCGCTCGCGGTCTTTGGATCGAGGCCACGGCTGCCGCGACCGCCTCCCTCAACGCCCCTGGAATTGGTGGCATTATAGCAGACGGCGCGACGAGGTTTGTGCGACGTCAACGAATTCTCACGACGTTGCTCGTGGTTGTACGAGAGCGGAACTTGAATACAAGTCGAGTCTTCTGAAGATCCCTGACCCGAAAAGCATGATCGGCAGTTTGCGATTGAGAAAGGCCAGGAATGCTAATGCCAGCCACCACTCCGCACGAACCCAGCGGCATCGTTTCGAACGGTCGATCTCAGGCAGAGGATAAATGCAACAGTGTCGGTGCGAGACAGCGCCTGGTGTGCGTCTATGCATACGCGCAGATCCCGTGTCTGCGGTTGATGGCGCTGACCCTGGATCCGAAGAAGTACGGGGATAAGAAGCCAAAGCGAGAAGTAGTTGGGGGAGTGTGGCCGAAATTCAGGGTGCCGCTACGGCGACGTTTCGACAAGAGCCTACGCGGAAAACGAAATCGCTGCGGTGAACCGAAAGCACTGGCGGTGGGAGGAGCGCCGGGGTATCATTCGACCAGTACGCATCAAAGATGTAGGAGCCTGCCGTGACCAAGCTGGGGCTTGAGCGACCGCGAGTAGTTTTTTCGGTAGGCTCGGCCCTCACAGTCACTTTCCCTACGATGACGCTGATGTCGTGTTGGCGCCTCGCGCCTGTCGAGGCGAGTCTCTCTTAAAGATCGCGGTCAGTCGTGGTCGGCCGCAGGTGAACGGCAAGCGTTAGGTCACACGAGCGGAGATCATGGCAGAGCCGAAGACAACATGTCAGGCATGCGGGGCCACGATTCTGGTCGCAACGGCACAAGCAACGGACGGCTATTGCCGTAACGGCAAGTGTGAAGCGGCTCGCGCATTGGCTGGACGTCGAGCCGAGCGGACCAAACGATGGCGAACCACGTTTCTAGACCGCCTACTTGGCCGAGCTTCTTCCAGCCCTTCCGCCAAGGGAGGCCCGTCTAGGTCTAGGGTCACGCTATCCATCGAGCAAGCGCGCGATCTCCTGGAGAGTGACTCCTCGCAGAATTACCTTTCCTTACCTAAAATAGTTCAGCGCAGGATCGCTGCAGGCGGTGGTTTCGACATCCTTCCGGGTGCCGCTGGAGAATTCGGGCGCAACCCCGAAAACGCGATCCCCGTGAATGGTCCACTCGGAGAGCTGTGCTACCTCTCCAAGCTGCTCACCGATAGCGGCTGTCACGTGATCTGCCATCGTCTTGGCGCAGCCGCCGGGGGCGATGTCTACGAGATCGTGAGCCTCGATGGAGCACGGTGGGATTTACTGTACCTCGACGAATACCATACGCGGAAATCACGCGCTCTTCCGATCGGATATAGCTCAGCCGAGACCGATCAACTGTTTCTCTTCGCAACCAACTATTGTGTGCTGGGTTTCCCCGTGGGAATTGCGGAAGCCCTTTTGGAATGCAGCCAGCGTCTTTTCGGCTTGAGTTTGGTTTCTTTGGCTCTGCCGGACGACGACGTCCTTCGAGGTTTTGTACGTCCGGCCGCACACGCTGATGCCGTCTCGGAGATTCTCATCATTGCAAACACAGTCTTTTAGCCTTACGGCGGAGGGCGAGCCGGATAACATGCCTATCTGGACTTCTCCCGCAAGTGGGCTCCGTGAGCGAGCAGGTGACGACTGCAGTCTGTCTGACGGTATTCGTATCCCGGCCTCATCGAGGGGCTCATGTGCCCGGGCCAAGATGAAGAGTAGCACGCGAGGAGCCAATCGCTGACAGCAGCCTCTTTGGCCAGGCACGTTATCGGCTTGTCCTCGTGTCGGTCAGGACCGAGTCGTCATCTCGCCTCCACGAAGCCTCGCCTGACACAGGCGCAGAAACGTGGTTGGGTACTTGCCGAAGAAGGAGCAGGCGATCTGGCGCCGGCGACTGCAATGGGCATACGACCGCCCGACCTACGCGGAGGCACGTGCGGCGCTCGAGGCGCTGCATGCCGAGCTGGAGCAAAAGACCAGTCGGCGGCTGCGAGTCTGGCCGAGGGCCTGGAGGAGACGCTGACGTTGCACCGCTTGGGTGTGTACGGCGTACCGAGGGAGGCTTTCCCCACCCAAGAGCCGGAGCGGTTAGACTGCCGGGCGTGACGATTCTTCACCCACCCCCCTCGGCGGCCCGGAAACGGGCGCGATCGCACCGCGCCATGACGTCGCCGACCGTCGTTCTGGGTTGGGGGACGGCGCTCCCCTCGTATCGGTACTCGCAGGCGGACTTGGCCGAACGCTTTTCCGCGAGCCTGGAACCGGCGAGCGCCCGGCGGCTCCGCGCGGCGTTCCGCGGATCGCGCATCGAACACCGGCACTGCGTTCTTCCGGACTTCGGCGCGGGCGAGCCCTGGCTCTTTCGGGGAGGCGGGCTTGCGTTTCCGGTTGTCACGTCAACCTTCACGTGCTCGTCGCTGAACTGTAGGTCGATCACAGCAAGGATCGCCTTAATCAGCCCATGGGATTCCACGTCGTTTGGAAGGTCGATGCGGAGAAGGACGTGGGCCCCATTACCGCTGTCAGCGACAACAAGCGCATTTGATGGAATATCGCGCTGCAGGAGCCACTTGGTGCATTTCTTTGCGCGAGCCATCGATGCTTCGTGCTCCACATTCGTGGAAGAGATTCCTGAAGGCCGAGTGGGGTCGAAATCGACGAGGATCCAGTCTCGGTTGATGATGTCCACATCCGAGGTGGCATGTTTGCTGTAGCGACGCATCCGGTTCGTCGCCCGAGCCAACAGTTCCGGGTTCACGCGATTCAGCGTGAAATAGACACCGGTTGCTTTCCCGCTCAACGACGTCGCGTCCCCTGCCAGCTTTGCGGGATCGTCGTAGTAGCCGCTGGCCACGCCACTTCCCGTGCCGAGCACGCGCAGTTCGGTGACCTGGCCATTCGAAACGAAGATCTCGAGTGTTCTTTGGATCTCGTTTTCAGGGTCCCGACATTCCATCGATCCCGCATCTCCCATGCTCGTCATCCGCCACCTCCTCCAGAGCACCTGTTGTCTATTAGGTTCCGGTCGCAGGTTCTTCCCGGATTCTTCCCGACTTTTCCAAGGAACCCCGCTCCCGGGGACTCCCGTGGATTGAAACTGGATGGAAGGTCATGGAGGCTAACTTGCGGTGCGGCGGGCCAATAACCCGTGACGACATCACTTCGGTGGGCCGGCCGTTTCAGTTTGAAATCAGCTCAAGGGGTCCAACTCTTATGAGATACCGTGACCTCCATCAAGGGTTGAGTGCAGCTTGGCTGTCGGTGTTCGAGAGCAGTGAAACGAAGGGGCGTCGGTGCGTGGCGATCCAGTAGACGGCGTGCAGGAGCTTTCGCATGCACGCGACGAGCGCGACCTTCGGGAGCTTGCCGCGTGCGATCAGGCGCTGGTAGTACGCCCGCAGCCAGGGGTTCTTGCGCACGGCGGTGAGGGTTGGCATCCAGAGCGCAGCACGCAGGCGCGCGTTTCCGTGCGGCGTGAGTCCTGCTCGAGACGGTCGTCTCTTGCCGGACTGCTTCAGGCCGGGGACGACGCCGACGTACGCGGCCAGCGCGTCGGCGCTGCGGAACTCGGCGGGATCGCCGCACTCGGCGATGAGCCGGGCCGCGGTCTGGGTGCCGATGCCGTCGAAGCTGGTCAACAGCGAGCCGACTTCGT
The DNA here is from genome assembly GCA_964567755.1 of uncultured bacterium. Classification (GTDB taxonomy): domain Bacteria; phylum Krumholzibacteriota; class Krumholzibacteriia; genus DASRJW01. The sequence continues at coordinate 17,295 of CAZMNW010000058.1, read as the reverse complement.
GGTCGCCCAGCTTGCGCTTGATGCTGGCCTCGACCTCGCGGATCCGCCGACGCAACAGGTCGAGGTCCTCGCAGGTGTAGCGGACGTGGACGCGGTAGGCCGCACCATGGTGCCGGCCCACGGAGACCTTGGCGGCGTCGTGCAGCGCGCGGGCGAGCTCGCGGCCGACCCGATGGCGACCGTCGTAGCACAAACGCGCGAGCCGGGCGACTGAGACGCTGGTGAAGGCTTCGGCAGTGGGGTATTCGTGCAGGATCGTGCTCGCCAGCTCGCTGTTGAGCGTGCGGACGTGCCGGGTGAACTCGGGGAAGCCGAGGTCGACGAGCCGGTGGAGCTGGCGAGTGCGGTCCCCGAAGTCCTGGACAAGCCGATCGCGGAGCCGGACGAGTTCGCGAAGTTCCTCGGTCGCTGCGTCGGGAAGCCGCGTGGGAGCCGGGCGCTTCTCGGCGGCGAAGCGTGCGATCGAGAGCGCGTCGATGGCGTCGGTCTTGGTGCGCTCGAGGTCCTCGCCAGCGAAGCGCCGGGTGCGCAGCGGATTGAGCAGCGCGACGCTGAACCCGAGGGCAGCAAGGACCACGAACAGGTTGCGCCAGTAGTGACCGGTCGCCTCCATGGCGACGAGGGTGTTGTCCGCAGACCCAAGCAGATCAAGGAGCTTCTGGTAGCCCACAGCGTCCTCGGTGAACGACGTGGTCTTGAGCACGATCGCTCGCTGGTCGTCGACGGCGGCGACCACGTGCGTCTCGGCGGCGATGTCGATGCCGACGTACCGCATCCCGTTCCTCCCGTCCGACGGGAAACGCCGGGAGCCTCGGAGCCGGTGCTCGCGCTCACCCTTGTGCATGCGAGGACGCCCGACAGTGCGAGGCCTCGGGATACCGTTCGAGCACAGAGCACCGGTCGAGGGCGCCAATCTCATAAACGAGGACTCAGCCTCAAGGCCACTACGGCGACCCTCTCCCGGAACCCGTCGAGATGATCCTACCGACCGTCGGTAGGCTGCGTGGGGAAGATACAAGGCACCCTCCCGTCAAGAGCAATGATCTTCCCCGGGCCGTTCTTGACGGCGGCTGTCGTCGCAGGGTTGTCGTCGTGCTCCCGGTTTCTGACTTCGTTTCTGTTCCTGCAGGTGCAAGCTGAGATCTCAGCCCACGACCGTGGTGAGGGGCAGAAACGCGGTCGAGCACTGCGACGTTCCGCGTCTGGTCCAGGGGGAGAGCGAGTGGCCAATCAGACCCGTAGGACTGCCAGAGCTCTGGCGCACGCAAACAGAATCCGGACGCCAGATTCGGCCTTCAAGGCTCGAGTTGGACCCCGGGCTCACTCGCTCTCCCTGTCAAGCGTTCATGAATCGGATCACGTCGAACGTCGTTCTCCGTTTCAGCATGTAATACGTGGCGCGCCCGATCTTGTGGGCAAGAGTGCTGAGGGCCTTGCCTTTGCCCTGTTTGCGCTCCAGCTTCTTCAGGAGTCTCTGCCCACTCGGATTGCCACGCAGAAACAGCACGGCAGCCTCGGAGAAGGCCCACTTGAGATACGCGTTCCCCATCTTCCTGCCACCCGTTCCGACTCTCTTGCCCGCGGATTCCTTCGCGCACTGGATGAGCCGGGCATAGGAGGCGAAGTTCTGCACGCGCGGGAAGCGATGGATGTCGTGCACCTCGTACAGAATCGTCAGCCCAAGGATCTTGCCGACCCCAGGAATCGAGTGCAGGAGATTCAGAGACTCGGAGTCGTGTTCCTGGGCCAGCCGACCAATGTAGGTTTCGAGCTCGCGGATCACGTTGTCGTAGTACGCGAGCAGACCCAGGTTGACCTCCATGCTCTTGCGCACGCTTGCGTCCTGAAAACTCTCGGCGATGCCAACACGGTTCGCCTTTGAGGCGACCCTTCCTGCGGGTTCAGAGAGATTGTACTGATAGTGCGTGTTCCGAATGTGGGTCAGCAGCTGGGCGCGCTGACGCACCAGGTGCAAGCGACGGCGTAGAAGATCGCGAGTCGATCGCATCGCCGATGGATACACGTATGCCTGAGGCAGCAGCCCGCCGCGCAGCAGCAGGGCGATCTTCTGGGCATCGATGCGGTCGTTCTTCGTCTTGGCCCCGTGGATCGCCTTCATGTACAGAGCGTGCCCGAGAACGAAGGCGATGTTCTCGCGGGCGCACAGGTCCGCCAGCCAGTACCAGGTGAACACGCACTCGGCAGCCACGACGATGTCGACGCGGTAAGGGGCGATCTCCGCAAGGAACACCTCGGGCCGGCTCTTGAGGTTCCGGTGCACCACAATCTCACCGTCGGAGTCCAGGATGCAGATGTACATGCTGCTGGCGTGGAGATCGACTCCACAATAGTACCGGTGTCGCTTGCTATAAAATCGCATCGGGTTCCACCTCCTGCTGGATGACTACTTACGCAGCCAGCCTACCGTGGTAGGCACAGGAGGGGGCCTCCATGAGGATCAGCCGCACCGGTTCCACTTCATCTTCAGGCAAGAGGGTCTCGCTTCGCGATAACCCTGCGCCGTCCAAAACTGCGCTCATGCTTCTCCTCTTCCGGCGCGCGAGGCTCGCTCATTGCATTCCTCCTCGTCACCTGTCTCTCCGTCTCTGTCTCTCCCTCGCCTCTACTCCACCACGACTGGATGCGGCACGACGGCGTTATAGAGGTAGCCCTTCTCGTTGAAGAGCGCGGAGTCGGGCTGCGTGTTTCCCATCTCGTCGGTGGCGCGGGCGCGCAGCACGTGGCGGCCGGGGGGCGCGGTCCAGGCGAACTCCCAGCAGCACCAGGCGTGTGGATGGTCCGGCTCGAGGAGACGGGCAAGCTGCCAGGTGGCGGCATCGTCTGTGCTGACCTCGACGCGGGCGATCCGGCTGAGACCCGACCAGGAGCGGCCGGTGAGGGTGATGGGACCGGCGGGGAGGCGAGCGTCCCACGTCAACTCGAAAGCGCTGTTGACGTTCATCCACTTGACCGGCGAGCCGAGGGCGGGCGGCTCCGGGCTGAACCCGGGGCCGATCATGACGTACTCCTCGGTGTTGTACTTATTGTAGAGCGGCTCCTCGGCGACGATGATCCGCCCCAGCCACTTGACGCTCACCACCGCCGCCCAACCGGAGACGATCGCCCGCACAGGGAAGCCGTGGTCGGGCGGCAGCGGCTCGCCGTTCATGCGGTAGGCGAGCAGCGTGTCATTCTCTAGCGCCTTGGCAATCGGCAGCTGGCGCCCGAAGCGTTCCTCGTCCAGACCTTCGAGCATGACGTCCTGCACGGTCGGCTTCAGGCCCACCTGCGCGAGGACCGCGCGCAGCGGCACGCCGGTCCACTCGGCGACGCCAATCGCGCCCAGGCCCCACTGCGCGCCGCCGGGGATGGGCCGACCTTCGGCGGCGAAGAAGCGGCGCCCGTTCCCAGCGCACTCCACTGCCCGCACCAGCGTCACCGCCGGCATCTCCAGCAGCTCCGCATAGCGGAACTCGCGCGGCGCGCGAACAGCGGGGCCCTCAACCCGCAGCCGCCAGCTCTCCGCGTCGATCCGCGGCGTGGCGGTGCGGTTGCGGACGAAGAAGAGCTCGTTCGGAGTCAGGTAGCCCTTCCCCTTCATCGCCTCCCAGCGCGTCTCATAACCGGCCCCGTCGACGCCGATGAGCGCCTCCGCCGGCGTTGGCTTGACGGCAAGCTTATCCATCATCGGTCGCCCATCCTTAGCTGTACTCATGTTTGTTCTTGTTCCTCTCTTTATTTTTCGATTTGTTTTCTTTGCGATTGCCAGTGCATGTTCTGCTTCTGGTGGATCTGAGGGTTACTGCAACACCTCCTTCCCACCTGTCGATTTCGGCGTGTTTCTGCGGTTCTTGCCGCAGCGGTTTGCATCTGCGCTCATACTTCTACGGCCTCTTTCCCATCTGAAAAGCTGTACGATCGCCATGCCTGCCCCAAGCCCACAGCAATAGCCAGGGATGCGTGTAGTCCGAACAAGAGGCCTTTAACGCGCCCGGTCACCACCGACTTGCTTGGCCCCACTTCACATAATCCATCGCTCTACATAGTAGATTATGTCGTGCTCGACATAATCGACGGTTCTTGGTGAGCGTTGACACCGCCGACGTGGCGATCGTCGATCGCCCGCGTGGCCACCACGACTTCCTCGGGAGAAAGGTCGCCGCGCACGGAGCTGGCTTGCAACCTGTCTCCAGGTGTCGACTGAGACTCCGCCGTTCCGACGTAGAGCGGCGGACGATTCAACACCATGAACCTCCACGGGCCCAAGGTCCTGCCGCCTTCATCATCTGGTCGCGGTGGAAGTTCATGGCTTCTCCACGCTATAAGGCAGCGAGGATCTCCGCGGCGTGCCCTTGCGGCGTCACGTTCTCAAACACCTTCTTGACGGTACCATCCGCGCCCACGATCACGGTCGTCCGCCGGATCCCCTCGCCCCACTTGGTCGGACCCCAGACGCCGTAGGCGTCGCAGACCTTGTGCCCGACATCGCAGAGCAGTGGGAAGTTCAAGGAAAACTTGTCACGGAACGCCTCGTGGCTGGCGCGGTCGTCGGCGCTCACGCCGAAGACGAGGGTCTTTCCTTCGAAATTTGGCGCGGCGTCGCGGAACTCTTTGCATTCGATCGTGCAACCTGGCGTGTCGTCTTTTGGATAGAAGAAGAGCACGACCTGCCGGCCGCGAAGCTGAGACAACGTGACCGTCGTGCCCTTGTCCGTCTCGAGTGTGAAATCAGGAGCAGTATTTCCTTGCGTAACCATCATTGCCTCCTCGTTACATGTGGCCAAATGCCTCGTACAGGTGAAGGTCAACATCGAACCGCGGGCTACGCAGCGCGCCGAGCGAGTCGTCTACGTAGTTCTGTCGTCGCATACCGTTCAGCACACAGGTGACGCCTTTCGTGTGCGTGAGAACGGCGAGAGCCTTGCGCGAGAGCGACTCAGCACGGTACGCCGGCGGGAGGAATGGATCGATGCGGGCATGGACTTCTGGACTCCGGACCGGCGTGTCCGCGAGACGGATGAGCTGTTCCCTGTGGAAGGCATTGAGCGGCCGGTTGACCAGGACCGCAAGGTCGTGGTCTTGCGCGAACTCCAGCACTGTTCGGGTACCCGTCCCACAGTTGCGCGTCAGCATCGCGCCGCTCTCGAAAAGGTTCGCGGGGAGCTGCGCTACGGCGAAGTGATGCTGGCGCTCCACCTCACCGGCGATCGTCCACATGCGCTCGAGTGAAGCGGCTTCCGGGTCAATCGCCGGGACGACGAAAGTATTCGACGACACGCCGTAGAACCCAATCCGGCCCCTTCGAACCTCACCTTCGAGATGCGAAAAGGCGCGACGGATCCGGTCATAGAACGCGTCGCGGAGCGCTTCGAGTGAACCTCCCTTGTGCCTTTTGGCGGCATCCGTGAAGAAGTACTCGGGATTGTGAAGGAGATAGACGTCTACTTTATCGACCTGGAGCCGCGCGAGCGATCGCTCGAGCTGGTCGGCGAGAAACTCCGGGTGGATACAGTGCCAGCATCCGTCGGTGTACTTCACCATCTCGGGGAAGGCAGCGCCGCGCTGCTCGCGCGCCCGGGCCATCGTAAGCGCCTGCCCCTGCACGTAGCCGACCTTGGAGACGACGATCTCTTCGCGACGATAGCGGCTGAGCACATTTCCGATGCAGGTTTCACTCGAGCCGTCGGTATAGTTGGTGGAAGTGTCGATGAGATTGATGCCGCCGAGAAGCGCCTTCTTCAGGGCCGCGGCGTGCTCTGGGGCCCGATCGTCGATTCGATAGCTGCCGAAGCCGAGTGACGAGGTGACCAGACCCGTGCGTCCCAGCGCCCGGTATGCGCTGGAAGGAATCCCCTGGTCGATGGCGCGCTGCGCGAACCGGCGCGTTCCCTCTGCCGATGCGGAACCAGGCATCAATTGAGCGCCCCCCGCAACTCTCCCAGCGCGGAAAGACAGGTCGGCTCCCCGGGGTGGAACTCGAGCGCTGCCTCGAACTCCCGGATCGCACGCAGCACCATCCCCTTTTGCGCGTAGATGCGCCCGAGGTTCATGTAGGGGAAGTGCCGCGGCTCATAGCGAGGAGCCGTCTTGGCCTTCTCAAACCACTCGATTGCCTCGTCGAGCTTTCCTTTCTTGACGAGGTACGACCCGATATCGTTGTACGGGTTGCCGAGGGTCGGGTCTGTAGCGATCGCCTTTTTGCACTCCTCGATGGCCTCGTCGACGCGACCCTGAAAGCTGTAGGCCCAGCCGCGGAATGTGTATGCCTCGGCGGTGGGGTAAAGCCCGAGCGATTTCGTGTAGAGCTCGATTGAGCGCTCGAGATCGCCACGAAGTTGGTACTTCTGCCCGTGCACCCACAAATCTAGCGCTTGATTCTTGAGAACACCGTCATCCATCGCTTCCTCCATCACGTGCTGCAGCGCTCGCGGAGCTATCTACGCTTCACCGGCGAGAGCTCGGTTGAGATCGGCCAGCAGCTCGGCCACCGACCGACCACCTGATGTCCCGTGGAGGAACTGTCCGTCGGCGTCCGTGTAGAAGACGAACGGCAGCGAACGCGCCCAGGGGATGTGATTCGCCCAGAGCTCCTGCACCTCTGGATCTGGCTGATCGCAGTCAATGGCGACCGCCACAAAGGACTCGTTGAGGCGGGCTTTGACTGCCTCCTGCGGAATGGCACCCTCGACCAGGGCGCGGCAGGCACCTCAAGCAGCCCGGCCGAACTCAATGAACACCTTCTTCTTCGCGGCTTTGGCCGCAGCGAGTCCCTCGGCGAGGGACGTGTACCATCTGACCGCGCCGCGGTCGTTGAACTGCGGATGGGTTCCCGAAGCGCTCTGCATCAAGTGTCTCTCCTCTCCTTCACATGCAACACGCGTCTCGCCAACCGCAGCGCGGACACTGGTAGTGGCTGTGAATCCACTCCATCTTGACGAGACACCTCAGACACCGGTCCGCTAGATCAGCACTCGCGCACGCAGCCGAAGAGTGCCGCGCACTGTTGGCCACTTTGCTGGTAGCTTGCGTTGGCTGTTCTTCAACCTTCGACATCAGTTTCTCCGCTCCGAGTCGGTTCGCCATCCATGTCTCCATTCAGCAGGTGCCCTGGTAGAAGAAAGGATTCGGCTCGGGCCGGCGTACCATGACGTCGAATCCTTCACGCGGGCCGCTCAACAGGCAGCCCGTTCTCCGACCAAGCAGTGGTGCCGCCGGCGATGCTCTTCACGTTCTTGTAGCCGAGGGCCTTGAGGTAGAGCATCCCGTGGATCGAGCTGTTGCCAAGCGCGCAGACGGTCTCGATCGGTGCATGCTTGTCCTTTGGCAGCGTCGCTATCGACATCTTAAGCTCCTGAAGTGGGATGTTCACCGCGCCCGCGACGTGCTGCTGCTGATACTTTTCCTTTGAGCGCACGTCGATGACGAGAGCCTTCTCCTTCTCGATGATTTGCACCGCTTCCGTCACGGAGACCACGTCAGGGGAGGCCTTGGCATTCGCGAGCATCTCCATGAAGAGCTGCTGCTCGGTCGGGCTCGGGCCCTTCTGCGTCGCCTGGTCGCCTTCGTCCTTTGGGAACATGTCCGGGAAATGCCTCATCACCGATGAGGCGTACTTGAAAATGTTGTCCGGGAAGATGATGACGACGAGGTTACCGGGCTCGTCGTGAACGAGCTTGAGCGCCCCCGCGAGCGCCATCCCAGAACTCGGTCCCGCGATGATGCTCTCCTCGCGCACGAGGCGGAGGCACATCGCATACGCTTCGTCGTTAGTGACCTCGGTGAGGCCGTTGTACTCCTTGGGCCTAAACAGCTCTGTTTGGCTGAGCTGCCTGTAGCTCCGAACACCGGGGATGTCGTGGCCCTCTTGCGGATGAACTCCCAAAACCTTGATCTTCGAGTTCTTCTCCTTGAGGAAGCGACCGCTGCCGGTAATGGTGCCACAGGTACCGAGACCGGCGACGAAATGCGTGATCTTCTGCTGCGTCTGCTTCCATATCTCTGGGCCTGTCGTCTTGTAGTGGGCCGTTGGGTTGGCGTCGTTCCGATATTGGTCGAGCATGTGGAAGCCGGGCTCCGTGCTCATCTCCCTTGCGGTCGCGATGGCACCTTCAGGTGCACCAGGCATGGGGCAGAGATCGTCATCGAGCTCGATGACGTCACATCCGAAGAATCGGAGAACGGCGCGCTTCTCTAACGGGATCTTCTTCGAGAGCGTGGCGCGGAGCGAGTAACCCTTCGCGTTCGCCAACATCGCGAGCGCGAGCCCTGTGTTGCCCGAGGTCGGCTCGACGAGGTTCTTGCCTGATTGGACGAGCCCTCGTCCTTCGGCGTCGAGGAGCATGTTGGCCCCGATGCGGTCTTTTACGGCGCCGAACGGGTTGTACCACTCAAGCTTTGCGAAGACCTTGGTATGCTTGAATGGGACTGTGCGGTTGAGTCGCACGAGCGGCGTTGGGTTGTCTTCGCTCGACAGCAGCCCCAGGATCGAATCGTACACCCTCAATGAGTTGTTATTCCGGTTCTCCATCCACGTCTCCGTTAGTGAGTGCGCTGGTAAAACGGCTTCGTACCCGACGCGTGATCTGTCGTATCGAGGATGTCCACGATCTCCGGTGCGACCCTACGCGCCATGACCTCGAAGCCTTGTCGCAGCGTGACCTGAGAGGCCGCGCAACCCTGGCATCCACCGCTCATCGCGATGAAGAGGTTCCCGTCGCGAACGTCCACGATCGAGATCTTTCCACCGTGGCCGGCGATGGAACGGTTGACCTCCCTGTCGAGGAGCTCTTGAACGACCGCGCGTACCTCTTCGTCGGTCCTGTCTCCGGTGCTCGCGTTGCGAGGCGTCTCCAGAATCGCGGGTACACCGGTGAGCAGTAGGAGATGATGATGTGCCACTCGCCGCAGTCGAGGCAGACCGTGCCCCGGAGCCGGGCGTGCGTGCAAACGCTGGGATGCTGACGTTCCTGGGTGCGCATAAATCCACACCTTTGTGCGCATCGTAGCGCTGGGCCAGGGAATGGGTCAAATCGGCGAGCTGTGGTTCTGGCGGACTAGATCCAGGGGGTTGGTGCGCACTGCCAGATCGCAGACAAGGTGAAGCAGGCGATCCGCAAGGAGTGTCCCGAGGTGATCTGGAAGGACAGCTACGTGCTGTTCGGACGCTTCGATGTCCTGGACGTCTTCGAGGCCCCGAATGAGACGGAGGCCCAGAAGGTGGCCATGATCATCCGCAGATACGCGAAGTCGAACACAGAGACGATGCAGGCAGTCCCGTGGAAGGAGTCCTGGCCAACCTGTAAGGCATTCGCGACATCCGTGCCGGAGACCGAGGTCCTGTCCGGGAGTTCGTATTGGTTTCGCCCTCCCAGAGCCCTCCGAATGTTCCCCGGCCGGGTGCCGACACGCAGCCTCAAACAATGACCTAGTAACTCCCACCCCCACGGGCCTCGCCGCCACGAACCCATTCGAAGTGGACTACCGGCGCGGTGGCATCCTGCCGTACGTGCTGAGGCAACTGGTGGCGAAGGCGTAGGTAGGTAGCTACCAGACCTCGGCGCGCAGACTCCGGACCTGCTGGCCTCCCTGGCGGAGGCCCCGGGACAGCTGCTCTCGGGCGACGGCGTTGCCGCAGAACCGAACATGGTAGTCCTCGAGGTCCGGCACGACTTCGAGCAGCGGCTGCAGGTCGACTTTCCCAACCGCGGTGACCCGGAGGATCCGGCCTTTCCCATGCGACCAATCCGACGGCCAGGCCCGCGTCAGGACCGGGTGGTAGCGGAAGTGCGCGGGAAATTCCCGCTCCAGTGCCAGCAGCTCCGCGTGCTCCATAAGCTGTCCCGCATGCCGCACGCTCGCGATCAACGTGACGTGGCCGCCGGGACGCTGCGGGGTTGCACCGAACGCCAGGGCGCGCATGTGGCGCAGATACGCGAGGAACGGCGTGATACCTGTGGACAGAGCGATCGCCAGGATGCGCATGTCCGCCCAGACGTCATCCGGCTCCAGCCGCAGGTTCGTCGGCTTGCATTCCTTGCTGCTTTCGTAGAGGACGAGATGCGTGCTCTCTGGACCAAGATCCGCCCGCATATCGATCGTCCCGCGCGCCCGACGCAAGCCATCCACTTGTTCGGTCTGCCACCAGATCGACGTGTCCGCTTCGGCTTCGTGCGTGTGGTTGATGATGACTTCCAGGACGCGGGCGTCCGTGCGGGCGCAGTTCGAGCGCGTGTACAGTCGCGGTCGAATCGTCAGGGTCCGAGCTCCCAGCGGCCGGGCCAGGAAAGCGTTCCCCGGCCGCATGTCATCCTGGATCGGATACGGCGTCGCTTCTATCTCGAAGGCTTCCGGGAGGACGAGCGTCACGGCCCGGATCTCACCCGGGTCGATCGTCCGCACGGCGGCGATCGTGGCCGGGACGAAGACTCTTCGGACGTTCATCGCCCCAGCCTCTCGGACCATTCCTCAGGCGCCATGCTGCGCACCATGACCTTGAGCACTTGCCGCTCCCTGTGGCGATGATGTGCCGGATCCCGCGCAGGGTCTCGCTCCCGTGGCCAGCGTAGGACGCCTGGCCGTAGTCCACGTGATGGTCGTGCTGCGAGGTGGACGTCGGCATGCTGCGTGATTCTCTCCACGCCGCGCCTGGCGACGGTCCCTACCTACACTTCCACCTCTAGGTCGGCCCCCGCCACACGAACGCTGTAGCACGCGACCGCCTGGCTCGCCGGCGGGCCAAGCACTTCTCCCGTGCGGATGTCGAATTTGGCGCCGTGGTACGGGCAGGTGACTTCGTGCCCCGACACCGCTCCGTCAGCGAGAGGCCCGCCGCGGTGAGTACAGGTGTTGTCGAGCGCGTAGAACTGGCCGTCGACGTTGAACAGGGCAATCCGCTTGCCCTTCACGTCGACCAGACGCGTTTGACCGGGTTCAATCTCAGTTGTCCTGGCTACCTTCACGAACTCAGCCATCGATCTTTTCCTCCTCTCGACGCGCTCTTCGCGAGTCGCTCTCGAGCGCGGAGACGTCTGTAGTCCTCACGAAGTCCGTGAGGTCACCGACCGCCTTCTTCATCCCAACGATCGAGGTTGTGAAGGCTGAAGCGAGCGCAGTGCTGATGAAACGCCGCCACTAGGCCGTTGGCGACCGAGACGGCGTCGCGACCCTCGATGGCGTGGCGCGGCACGAAATGCACGACCTCGCCGTCCTTGAACAGGGCGATCGACGGGCTGCTGGCCGGGAACTGCGAGAAGTAGCTGCGTGCCCGCGCGGTGGCCTCCAGGTCCTGGCCCGCGAACACGGTGGCAACGCGGTCGGGCTTGAGTTCGCCCTGCAGGGCGAGCCGCACACCCGGGCGCGCCTGACCCGCTGCGCAGCCGCACACCGAGTTGACCACGAGCATCGCGGTCCCGGCTTTCTGAAGCATAAAGGCGTCGACCTCGGTCTCGGTCCGCAGCTCTCGGGCGCCGATCTGGGTGAGCTCGTCGCGCATCGGCTGGACCAGCATCGGATCGTAGGGCATCGAGAACCTCCAGGAGTTCGGGTTGGGATCTTGGATCCGGAACGGGCTCCGTGCGCACCGGAACAACGCTGTTCACGAGAACTTTGATTGTCGGTCGCCTCGCGCTCTTGAAAGCCAACGTGGACAGCTGTGCCGCCGTCGCCCTGGCCAGGGCGCGGAAGGCCAGTGCGGCCTCGGACTTTGGACCCGCCGCCACGATCGACTAACCTCGCTCCCATCTTAGGCATCCGAGGGCTCGGGAACGTCCCACCCTCGCGAGCGTTCGCGCTCCTGCACCTGCTCGAGCGTCAGCGCCGCGGGGAGCTTCTCAAGCTCGGTGTCGCTCGTGACCTGCTCGGCCTGAGCGGCGAGCTCGTTGTTCTTCTCCAGCCATTCGGCGTAGACGTCGGGGAGCTCGTCGTCGGGCCAGATGGCATGCACCGGACATTCGGGGATACACGCCTTGCAGTCGATGCATTCATCCGGGTTGATGACGAGCATGTGCGGGTTCTGAACTTCATAGAAACAGTCCACCGGACACACGCGCGCGCAGTCTGTGTACCGGCAGGCGACGCAGCGCTCGGTGACAACGTGGGTCATCTTGTCTCCCTGGGAAGAAGTTCCAGGCCGCTTCGCTCCGAACTGCCTCCCGAAGCATGACGACTACGAGTTCTATCGCCCGGCTCCCATCCGCCATTCTGGGGGCCAGCTCCATGGTGGTGCGTGGCAAGCTGAGCAGCGGCCAATGGCAGGGCACCAGTAATGAGCCGCGCGCTGCGGCGGAAGGTCAGGTACGAGTACGCCCAATTGAACATCACGGCGAAGCGATTTCGGAAACCAATCAGATGGTAGATATTGGATCGCTAGCCAAGCGAGCCAGGCAACAAACCCTGAGAACTTGAGACCCCTGAAGTCCGCAACTGCCGCACCACATCCGATCGTCGCGAGCATCCCCTTGTCGACATACCGAAACGGCTCATAGGTCTCACCCCGGAGAGTGTCGACGATATTGCGCGTGGCGTGCCGCCCCTCCTGCACGGCCTTGCTCATGATCCGTGCTACCTCCCAGAGCCCTCCGAATGTTCCCCCGGCCGGGTGCCGACACGCAGCCTCAAACAAAGACCTAGTAGCTCCCACCCCCACGGGCCTCGCCTAGATGAACCTGGAGCCACGAACTCATGGCCTGCTCGGAACAGAGAAAATCCTGCAGCACGATCTTCGCGAGGTTGCGCTCGATGACCGCGTCAAGGAACCGCCACAGCGACCGGATCGCACAGTCGGTGTTGTGCACGCACTCCTCCATGCTGCCGGCATGGCACACGCAAAAGTCCTCCGGAAATAGCCGGCTCCCAATGGCAGCCAGGAGCGCGCCCACGTTGATCTCCTGTGGCGCGCGGGCCAGCACGTAGCCACCCTTTTGACCGCGGTAGCTCGTCACGAACCCCGCCTTGCGCAGGTTGTGCATAAGCTTCGCGACATAGGGCGTCGTCAAGCCCTCCCGTCGGGCGATCTCGGAGCTCGTCATGAACCCGGCCGGCTCTCGGGCGATTTGCAAGAGGCACCGTAGGCCGTACTCTTCTTGCGCAGTCAGCTTCACCGCCGCTCCAAGGCTCTTGCGACCCGCGGCCTATGGCAGGCATCGAGCATGGTCCGTTTCCTCGGAGCCCAATTCTGCTGCCGGGGCCGAGGTCCCCATTCCAACAGGCTGAAGTGCTCACGGAGCAAGGAGCTGTGCGGAGACTTCCGCAGCTGCTCGATGGCACGGATGCGAATCTGGCGCACGCGTTCGCGGGACACCCCATACACCTGGCCGATCTGTTCCAGCGTCTGCGGTTCCCTGTCATCCAATCCGACCCAGCGCTTCAAGATGTCCTCTTCGCGTGGGCTCAACGCCGCGAGCGCTAACTTGATGTCCTCGTTGCGCTCGATCTCCACCGCCGAATCCTCCGGGCCCATGCTGGTCTCGTCGGTGATCGTGTCCACCTGGAACTCGTGGTCTCGCCCGTCGGTGGGCTCGTCGATGGAGAACCGTGTGACCGGCATGCTGAGGATGTTCTCGACGTCCGCGGTCTTCATGCCCAGGAAGCGCGCCAGCTCCTCGGCACGTGGGTCGCGGCCTAGGTGCTGGGAGAGACGCTGCGAGGCACGCGTGACTTTGGTCAGCGTGGTGGACTTGTTGACCGGCAGCCGCACGGTGCGGGAGCGCTCGGCCAGGTACTGCAGGATGGCCTGGCGCACCCACCACACCGCGTACGTGATGAACCGGTAGCCGCGATCGACGTCGAAGCGCTCGGCACCCTTAATGAGACCAAGGTTCCCTTCGCTGACGAGGTCCCCGAGCGGGACATCGCAGTAGGCGTACTGCTTGGCCACCGACACGACAAACCGCAGGTTGCGCCGCACGAGCTCGTGCACCGCGGCGCGGTCCCCGGCCTTGGCGCGGCGGGCGAGCGCCACCTCCTCCTCCTGCGTCAGGAGTGGGATCTTCCGGATCTCGCGCAGATGGAAGCCGAGTGCGTCGTAGGGTGTTGTTCTCCGGAGCTGGTTCATGAGCTCATCAGCTATCCTCAAGCCCCTTGGCCCGCTTGGGACTCACCTGAAATCTATGAAGAGCTCGCATCAACCTATCGAGCGCTTCCTCGAGCTCCTCACGGGTCGGCTCATTGCGCGACTCCAGGCTCGTGCGATCCGATCCCCTCGTCGTCTGGGTCGCCGTGCGGAGCCCGCGAGTGTCCTTGCTCCGAGACCTGCTCATCAGCCACCCACCATACGGAGGCGCTCGGCGAGACCTCCGACACACGGTTGAGCACCCAGCACAAACAGTACCTTTTTTTCAAGATTAAATCAATACCTTTTATTCAAGTTTGGAGGCCCTCCTGAAGCTGGCCTTGATAAAATTATAACTATTTATAAAATAAGTAGTTATACTGTATGATGGGACGGCTGAGTTCCTCCAGGGTGGTGGAGAGGTCTATCGGAACGTGTGAACAACGGAACGTGCCATGGCAACGATGGGCGTGAGGTTTGGGTCGTGGTACCCCATTGAGCGCGCGGCGGCGAACGCGCCGGAGCGGCCAGGCGTGTTGCAGGTACGCGCCGAGGCTTTGCTCTCCTTTCCACGTGGCAAAAGCGCGATGGTCCTGTACACGGCGACGGCAGCGGACGAGTCTCTAGCAGTGTACGTTGCTGGGCGAGGCGCGCCCCTGTTGGCACGCGCGGCGGCGTGCGGCGGGCGCTTGGTGCGCTTCGCCGAGGCGGCCCTGCCCGAGGTGGAGCTCGAACGGCTCCTGCAGCAGTTCACGGAACTGTTCAGCGCCCCACCACCAGGCAACGCACAGGAAAGACCGTCCGTGAGGCTGACCGACAAACTCCAGCGGCCACTGCGCGACCTTCGGATCTCCGTCACCGACAGATGCAACTTCCGCTGCGTCTACTGCATGCCGAAGGAGGTCTTCGGCCACGACTACCAGTTCCTCGGGCGCGATAAGCTCCTCACGTTCGAGGAGATCGCCCGCCTGGCTCGGATCTTCACGTCCCTCGGCGTGGAGAAGGTCCGCATCACTGGGGGAGAGCCGTTGCTTCGCCGCGAGCTCGAACGTCTGATCGCGATGCTGGCGCGCATCTCCGGGCTGGACCTCACGCTGACGACCAACGGGTCACTGCTGGCAAAGAAGGCGCCAGCGCTCAAGGAATCTGGTCTGCGCCGGGTGACGGTGAGCCTCGATTCGCTGGACGACGATGTATTCCGGGCGATGAACGACGTCGATTTCTCGGTCGACCGAGTCCTAGCCGGAATCGAGGTTGCCGCTCGGGTTGGTCTTACTCCCATCAAGATCAACGTGGTGGTCAAGCGCGGCGTGAACGAGCACAGCATCCTGCCGATGGCCCGGTACTTCCGCGGGACGGGGCATATCCTGCGCTTCATCGAGTACATGGACGTCGGCCACTCGAACGGCTGGCGTCTTGATGAAGTCGTCTCGGCCGCCGAGATCCTCTCGACGATCGATGCCGAGATGCCCATCGAGCCGGACGACCCGAACTACCGTGGTGAAGTTGCAGGGCGGTGGCGCTATCGCGACGGCAGCGGCGAGATCGGCATCATCGCCTCGGTGACGAAACCCTTCTGCCGCGACTGCAGCCGCGCCCGGCTCTCGGCAGATGGGCAGCTCTTCACGTGCCTATTTGCGACCGGGGGTCATGACCTGCGCGCCCTCCTGCGCGGCGGTGCCAACGATGCCGAGATCACGGACGCCATCTCGCTCGTGTGGCAAGCGCGGAGCGACCGCTATTCGGAGATTCGCACAGCGCAAACCATCGATCTTCCCAAAGTCGAGATGTCCTACGTCGGTGGATGAATTCGGACGACGAATGATGCGGCAAGGTCGGCGCGGCGAAGGAGATCGTTCATGACCTTGTTGCGCGCCGGCGCGCTCTTCGTGCTCACTGCGGTCGCGGAGATCCTCGGGTGCTACCTGCCCTATCTGTGGCTTCGGAAGGGGAAGTCGTCTCTCCTCCTGCTTCCGGCCACGCTCAGCCTGGCCGCGTTCGCCTGGCTGCTGACACTGCACCCGACCGGTGCGGCCCGGACGTACGCTGCTTACGGTGGGGTTCATGTGACGGTTGCGGTGCTCTGGTTGGCGCTCGTCGAGAACAGAGAACTGACGCGCTAGGATCTCATCGGCTCCGCGGTCGCGGTCGCCGGGATGGCGATCATCGTGCTCGGGCACAGAGGTTCACCGTGACCAACGTCGACGGCTCCATCGTCTCTCTGATCGCGAGCGCCACGGAGGTCGTGTGCGCCCTTGGGCTCCGCGATCGTCTGGTCGGCATTTCGCACGAGTGCGATTTCCCGGAGGACGTCCGCGGCCTACCGGTCTGCTCCGAACCTCGAATGGATCCTACCCAAGCGAGCGACCAGATCGATCGCGCGGTGCGGGACCTGGTTCGCGAGGGGGCCAGCGTCTACCACGTGCGCACAGAGGTGCTCGAGCGGCTTCGCCCGGACCTCATCGTTACTCAGGACCAGTGCCACGTGTGTGCGGTCGCGCTCGCCGACGTGGAGCAGGCGTGCTCGACACTGGCGCACAAGACGGTCCGCATCTGCTCGCTGACACCGCACACGCTCGACGACATCTATGCCGACTTCGAGCGCGTCGGAGCCGCCGCAGGCGTCCCCGATCGAGGCCAGGCGCTCGCTTCCGCGTGCCGCGACAGAATCGACGCCTTGCGAGGCGTGGTTGCGGGGGCTCCAGAACCGAAGGTTGCGTGCATCGAATGGCTCGACCCGCCGATGGTGGCGGGCGGATGGATGCCGGAGTTGGTGCGGATCGCTGGCGGGACTCCGGTGCTGGTGACCTCGCCCGGGCGCTTTCGGACGGTCGGCTGGCAGGAGATCGAGGCGGCCGATCCCGACATCGTGATCATCATGCCCTGTGGCTATACCATCCCTCGAACGCTGGAAGAGCTCCGCGACGGGCGCATTGGCTCAACGATCGGCCGGCTGCGTGCAACCCACGACGGGCGTACATTCGTTGCGGATGGAAATGCCTACTTCAACCGGCCGGGGCCGAGGATCGTCGACAGCGCAGAGATTCTGGCTGCGCTCCTGCACCCGGACCGTTTCCCTCATCGAGCGGCCGGGGCAGTGCGCTGGCCCTAACCCGGATTATTCACGAAGTTGAAGACGAAAAAGCCTCCACGTGCTAAAAAGAGCTTGTTGACAGCAATTCTCGGCACCGAGGAGGCTTTCTCTTGGACACGAATCCTACGACAGAGTGTTTTCTGTTTCCAGGACT
>CAZMNW010000057.1:0-8830 GCA_964567755.1 uncultured bacterium | reverse complement strand
TAATTAACCTGAACTAATCACCCACGCGCTGCCGGCGTCGCTTCTGCCGAAGATTCTTTGGTGCTGGGAGAAACCGCACTCTGTGGACCATTTCGGTGGGCAAAGCGCTTGGCGACTCTTCAACGCCTTCACCGAGGTCATTAAGACCCGGAGCCCACGGCAGCAGATGGAGGACTCGCTGCGGCTGACGAAGGTATTCCGCCGGGTCCTCGTCCTCGACTGTCCTTGATCCTTTCCAAGCCGCCCTCCCGGAGAACGTGGGGCGGCTTTTCATAGTCGGGGCTCAGAACTGGCTCGAGCAGGGGGCCGGATCGCGTCCCCAGAACAGCAAAGTCAACAAGCACTTGACATTCTACGGGCAGAAGATATGATGCCCAGTTTACAGGTGCGCCCTCCTTAACAATGGGGCCGGAGATGAACTTCGCTTGCAAGTCGTGGCTGAGTATTCTATCTCTCCTAGTCCTAGTCTGCAGCATGCTCGTGAGTGCCGAGTCCTTGAACGCCCAAAGTGGGCCGTGTGACAGCCAATCAAACGGTTCAGTCGACGGCTGCTGGGAGAACATCACTCCCTGTTCCTCGTGGAGTCTTTGGTCAACGGGATACTGTCCCACTGGATTTCCCCCCATTCAGGGGATCCACGCGATCCTCACCCATGTTGGAAAGGTTCTTTTTTTCGCTAACACGCGCCCTGGGGGCCCAGAAGGCAGAGCGGCGTTCTGGGATCCGTTCACCAGGTCCGGCTCCGTGCACTGGATCGAGAATGAGGGCACCAATCCACGAAAAGCCTATGAACTATTCTGCAGTGGACACGCCGTGCTCGGCGATGGCAAAGTGCTATTTGTCGGAGGGACCTACTATGAGAACGACCTCGTAACGTGTCCGGAGAATCCTTCAAATCCCCCTTACCCGTTCCCGTCGGACGGCCATAAGCGCGTTTACGTGTTCGACCCAACCAGCCCTGGATTCACCCAGGTTACGCCCATGGCCCGCGAGCGCTGGTATCCCACCGCAACACTATTACCCAATGGCAAAGTTTTGGTTACGAGCGGAGGAAACTGTGACACAACTCAGGCTATCCCGGAACTGTACAATCCCGAAGCTAACACTTGGGTATCGCTTACTAGCGCTTCGAACACACGCTATGGAAACAATTACTATCCCTTCATGCATGTCCGGCGAGATGGCAAGGTCTGGCACATAGGACCAAATCGCTCTACGGGCACTCCACCACTGATGGAAACTCTGATACCAACTCCTGGATCGGCGTGGAATAACTTCGGGCCCAGCGAGATCGCAGGAGCCGGGAGTGCCATGTATATCACGGGACACATCAATGCGCTGGGGCAGCTTAAGACCGGCCAGATCTTTAAGAGTGGAGGGCCCCCCTATTTCTCGCCCCCCACAGATCTTGCCGAAGTCGTCCTCGAAGATGGCACACGGGTGGCGGCTCCATCGCTCGCGTACGCCCGTTATCATCATAATCAAACGATTCTTGCCGACGGGAGCATTCTTATAACGGGCGGCACAACCAACTTTGATTTAGATGTTCCTGTTTATGCCACCGAGCTTTATAAACCTGGGACCAATCCTCCCAGCACCATCATTACGGGCGACACCCTTGCCCCGACCCCAATCAAGCGGATGTACCACGCCACAGCAATTCTGCTTCCCGACGGAAGCGTGCTCTCGATGGGAGGCAATTCCGGGAGTGGGAAGCAACAAAGCGGTGATTTCTTCTTTCCACCGTATCTTTACAAGAACAATGATCAAAAGGTGCTCGACACCGACCGTCCCGGGGCCTCAGCAGTTTACCCTGACCCTGCCCTTGTCGGAACGGGGACAACGTTCACAGTGACCAGCGTCACGCCTGGAACTGGCGCTACAAGTATCGACAAGGTTGCCTTCGTGCGGCCGGGGTCGGTAACGCACGTCAACAACTTCGACCAGCGCTACATTCCTCTGGCTTTCAGCTGGAACTCAGGCAACAACGTCTGTACCGTAACCAGCCCCAGTTTTGCCGAAGAGGCGCCACCCGGGTACTACATGCTATTTCTTGTGAATAGCAACGGCCACCCATCAAAGGCGAAATTTGTAAGAATCTGGGGCATCGAAAACACCACCATCAACCACATCGGGACAAAGTTCTGCCAGAACTGCCTATCCACCTTCAAACTCGACGTTGCGTGGAGCACGAATCTCGGCACGGATGTCGGCGTCAAGGATCGACTGAAGGTCTACCCGCCAGGCGTTTCCTGCCCAACCGGGACCCCCTTTGTGGCGGAAGCGGATCCCGTTTCGTCTGATCCAACGAGGCGCACACACCGCGTGATCTGGCAAGGCGGATGCGCCGTCGGCACCTGGCGATACAGCATCGAGAGTACGAGCAGTATGAGCCCCACCACTTCTGTGAGTTCCGTCGCCTGCAGAGAAATCGTGGTAGGCTCTTGTCCTTCGTGTGGTCCTTGTGAGCTCGAGTGAGGAGGTGGCCATGCCCATCGCAAGATGTGCGCGCATTCTACGGTTCGTTCTCTTGCTCGTGCTGATCGCATTCGGCGGTGCCGCCACCGGAGGAAATCGCATTATCGGAGCTCAGGCGCCCAATGGCGGTGCGCACCTCGTAAAGCACTTCAGCGTGCCAACCGGGGCGCTCGTCGGTGGGGTCACGTTCCAAAGCAACGAAGTAACTACGGTATTCCCGAAAGTGATGATAGTGCAAGGACCAATCGAGCAACTATCTGACGGCGTGCGACTCGCGGAAGCGACCGATGTGCGACCAAATGCAGAGGGCAGAGTCACAATTACTTTTCCGCCGATTCGAGCCGACTCGTGGCAGGATCTCTACGTGGCAATTGCCCTGCCCACAAGCGCCGGCGTAACGCCGCAAGGAACAGGCGCAGGGATCCTTGCCGCGCAACTCAAGGCCCCCGGCGACTCCTACTATGTCGATGGCGAGGCCCACCTCGGGGAAATGGACGTAGAATACGAGATTGAGCTCGTGTACCAGACCAGCCGAAAGACGACCCCCTTCGACGGTATCGACACCCCTGCCGTGGCCGCTCTCAGATTGCGCCCGAACCCGTTCAACCCGGCCGTTACTCTAGAGTTTAGCGTTCCCGCCCCTGCATTTGTCGAGGCCAATGTATACGATGTGGCAGGACGGCTCATTGCAGTTCTTGTTCAGGAGCAACTCACGCCCGGAGTCTATCGGCACACCTGGGGCGGCTACGACCAGACCGGAAAAAGCGTGCCTTCCGGCATCTATCTCGCCAGCGTACGAGTTGGAGACGTAATTCTCACAGAAAAACTCACTTTGATGAAATAAGGTGACTCGACAGATGCGCCGACGCACCCCTCCGGTAGGGAGCAACTGGAGTGTGCTCAACAGCGTGCCGAACGCCGCCTCTCGACTACAAGCGGCAAGATCTCCATTCACGCCGCCCGTGAAGAGATGATGCCCCCGGCGATCCTGGACCTAGAGTGCCTGCGATGAAGAGGGCTACCCCTTTTCAAGTGCACCTATCTCTCCCTCTGAAGTTCCTTAGCGCTCTGGTGCTACTCTCCAGTTGCGCCAAAAATGAGTCAAGGCCAAGCGAATACCACTGCCCAATGCATCCAACATATATCGCAGATCAAAAAGGGGAGTGCCCCATTTGCAATATGGATCTCACCCTGCGGTCCGCACCTGCGGTCAATGGCGAGCTCAGAGGAACCCCGCTGGACGCCCGATCATCCGATGGTCAGACGCGGGTAGATTCTGTGCCAGGGAGGGCGATGGTGACCTTGGATCCGCGCGGACGACAGCTAGCCAACATCCAGACTGCCCCAGCAACCCAAGAAACGCCGACGCAGGAGATTCGTACTCGGGGGATCGTCGTCCGTGATGAGAGACGAGCCCGCCGGATTCACACTCGCGTCGACGGCTACGTCGAAGCAGTATATATCGTAAACGGAGACTTCGTTCATCAGGGTGACACCATACTCGAATTCTTTTCACCGGAAATTCTAGCACTTCAGCAGGACTTCTTACGCGCTTTGGAGATGCAAGCTCGTTTGTCGTCATTACCAGACCTACAGCGTTCAGCGTTGGAATTGCGGCTGGCGGTCCTCCGCAAACTCGAGCTGTATGAAGTGCCCGAGCTCACCATTGCGAGGCTCGAGCGCGAGCATGTTATTCATCGGATGCTGCCCCTGAAGGCCCCTATTTCGGGCTTTGTGATCACGCAGGAGGCCGTACAAGGCCAACACGTAATGGCTGGCACCGAGTTGTACACGGTGACGGATCTCTCGAGGATTTGGATCCTCGCCGATTTCTATGAAAATGAAGCTGGCCGGGTCCGCGTGGGACAGCTGGCAACACTGTCGCTGCCCCACGGCCCTCATGTGTTCGAAGCCCGGGTCGCCGGCATTTATCCGTACGTCGAGTCTGCAACTCGGACGGTGAAGGTCCGCTTTGAGGTCCCCAATCCGGATCTCATTCTCAAACCGGGAATGTTCGTAGATGTTCGGCTCTCGATTGATTCCAAGCTGACGGTCGTGGTCCCCGAGTCGGCGATTCTGTACTCTTGGCCGCGTCACGTAGTGTTTGTCGAAGTCCAGGAAAACTCATTCGAGCCCCGTTTGGTCGACGTGGGAGTACGTTTTGCCGACAAGGTAGAAGTACTGGCGGGTGTGCGGCAAGGCGAGCGCGTTGTCGTCGGCTCGAACTTTCTACTAGATTCGGAATCGCGCCTGCGCTGGCAAGCGATCAAGCATAGCCCGCACACCTTACCCCCCTCGTCGCGCTGAGACGCATTCGACCTGATTGGAACCCATGGTGACGCCGATTACAGCTACTGCGAAGGCACGGATCAGGTTCTGGATCCTCCTATCATTCCTCTTCCTCGCAAGCATGATCTTTCACGCAATCATCTGGCGGGAGGCCCCACTGATCACCCCAGACTCACACGGCTACTTGCAAGCAGCCCAGGACCTCAAGGATCTGCGTCTCGAAGCCCTACCAGACCGCTCTCTGGGCTATCCGCTCTTGCTTGTCTTGGCCGCCTCCGCCGATAACCCTAGGCAGGGCCTTTTCATTTTGCAGATGCTACTTCATTTCATGTCGGCCCTGCTCTTGGTATTCGTCATGCGCACGGTAGGCCTCCATAAGTCGCTCATCGTGGCGTTTGTTGTCCTTGCTTCGCTGCCACCCAGTGTGGCCCCGGCCGGGTATGTTCTCTCCGAAACAGCATCAGAGTTTACCTTAACCCTGGCGGTCAGTGGCCTCCTCCTGTGGCTCGCTGGCCGTGGAGGGGGCTGGCTGATTCTCTCCCTTCTTTTCACTGTTGCATCGGCGCTGGTTCGACCTACGTATCAACTGCTGGGCCCAATTCTGGCTTGTACACTAGTCGTGATCGCGCCGCTACTGCCCGAACCACCCAGGCGCCTCCGCGTTGCAGCACTGTGGCTAATACTCGCACCGAGCTTTCTTCTAGGCGGCGTCATCCTTTTCAATCAGAGAAACTATGGATTCCCTGGCCTGACGCCACTCTTCGGATTCAATCTCACGACGCGCACGATCCACTTTGTCGAACGACTACCTGATGAGCAAGCCGCGATTCGAGACGTTCTGGTTGCGCACCGTAACAATGACCTCGTTGTGTCAGGCAGTGATCACACGGGCTACATGTCCGTTTGGATGGCCATCCCAGAGTTGCAGGTTGTTACAGGACTCAGTAAACCAGCACTCAGCCAGAAGATGCTACGACTGAACCTCCTCCTTATTCGTAGGGCGCCTCTCAACTACCTTGCTGAGGTTGTGCGATCGATGGCCACCTACTGGATGCCGACTCCGCCAGATCTTGCGAACTGCGGTTCGAGGGTTCTCCAGCTAACGTGGGGCTTGCTCATTCTGATGATCTTGATGTTATTTACTATCAATGTCTTTATTTTTAGCGGGCTGATACTGCTAGCCTATTCTATTCCGCAGCATAGGGGACGCTGGTTTACATCGCATGATAATGGGATCGTCGCCGGGATAGTGGTTGCTTTGTGCGTCATCTATTATTCGATGACAGTTTCAGCCCTTGTTGAAACTGGGAACCCACGCTACAGAGGACCGACTGAATTGCTGATCTGGTTCTCTCTTCTACTAGGGGTGGAACTCTGGAAACGCCTCCGGACGCGTCCTTGACCGCCCGGACTCGCATCAGCAGGAGGCTCGTGTCGACCTCTCCGGCGCTGCGACGTGAAGCCGACTCTGCGATTCTCCAGGTCGTTCCAAGGGCTGAGGTATAGCTCCAGTGCCCCCCAGTGCCGGGCGTCGAGCACCTCCAACGCGAGATCCATGACTTTCTCCAACGTCGGCGAGGGCCAGGAGGCCGAATTCTTGAGGCGACAGCCATGGAGGGACCACGTGTCAGGTTTCGCGCCAGGCCATGCGTCCATGGACTACCTCGGCGTGTGCAAATTTCCCTTGACTATTGACCGGCATGGCGCGCACCCTACCCAGATACCTGCATGCCAGTTGCGGGGCAGGCTCCAAGCGGCTGTGTGTGGCCGAAAGCTTCGAGCCGTCCCGTCAGAAGCGAGTTGCATGCGACACTGCACTTTGGATTGTAGACTAGGTTTCTCTTTGGTCTTGGGTCTTAGCGCCGGGATTCCGTCGTGCTCCTCTGACAATCCAGTTACCGCCGACACTGGACGAGCATGGCACGTCCAACCGGACTCCACTGGCGATGCACCTACGATACAGGCGGCGATGGATTCCGCGCGTGCTGGCGATGTTGTCGTACTTGCGAGGGGAACCTATACATGGTCATCGCAGCGTCCTCAGGGGCATTCGATGGTTGTGGTGAAGCCCGGGGTCTTTCTGCGAGGTGAGAGCCCGGAGACAACGACCTTGGATGCTGAAAAGCTTGGGCGTGTCATCTTGTGTCTAAGTGTTGGTGACGTAGTGATCGAGGGGCTGACGATACAGAACGGGATAGGGAGAGGAAGCTCCGATGGTGCTCCCTGGGTGCACGGCGGTGGCGTTTACTGCGACAAGGACTCCAACCCGCGCATCTCGAATTGCATCATTCGGAATAACGAGGTTCCAATTGCGGGTGGCGGGATCTACTGCGTCAACGCAGAAATTGCCGACTGTCAGGTCGTTGAGAACAGCGTTTTCTTCGAAGGATACGGTGCTGGAATTTGGAGTAGTGGAAACTTGAAAGTTGTGGGTTGTGTGTTTCGCGCGAACAGCGGCTTCGGTGATACTGGACACGTGGGAGGAGGGATAGCTGCGTATCGTGCTGTCATTACAGATTGCCTGTTCGAGGATAATGTAGCGAGCGGTTTTCAGGGCGCCTTTGGTGGAGCGATCGACATCGGTGAGGGATCGATAAGCAACTGCACGTTCACTGGGAACTCGGCAAGAGCTTCCAATCGTTCCCCTTTCGGTGGGGCCGTTTCCGTCGGAGGGACCGTTACAATCTCTAACTGCGTCTTTGCAGACAACGTCGCGTCCGGCAACAATTCTCCTGGAGCTGGGGGCGCGATCGGAAGCACCGGACGCCTGCCACTCATGATCACCGGCTGCACCCTCGTCCGTAATCGTGCTACCG
Organism: uncultured bacterium; assembly: GCA_964567755.1. GTDB lineage: Bacteria > Krumholzibacteriota > Krumholzibacteriia > DASRJW01. The sequence goes on along the minus strand of CAZMNW010000057.1, from coordinate 1,247 downwards.
GACAAAACCCCGACCCGTTCGGCGCGCGACCGATTGGAGGAATCGCAGCCGTCAACGCGCGGGTGGTGTCCACCATCATTGCGTGGAGCGAAGGGCTCGCGGTGAACTCGACCGATTCGACGAGTTGCTGCGATTTCTACGGTAATTCGCTCGGAGACAGCCTTCGTGGTATCGAATTGGGTGGGAATTTCACTGCCGACCCGCTCTTTTGCCTTGCTGATTCCTTGAGCGGTCTCGATTTCGCTCTGAGAGCTGCGTCTCCTTGTGCCGATGGGAACCATCCCGAGGGGTATCCATGCGGGCGCATAGGCGTTTTGGTGACAAGTTGCGAAGGTGGGAAAAGCAGATGAGCTTCAGCAAAGGATAGTGATATCTATAAAAACGGAGGAAAGGCCATGCGGCGAATAAGCAGGGAGCTCATACCTTTCGTGGCGGCGCTGTTGATCTACATTCCCGAGAAATCGCATGGACAACAACCGCCGACTTGTAACGATGCAACCCCACCGGGTAAGGAGATCTGTGGAGTGTGGGCGGAGGTCCCGCCATGCGCATGGCCTGTCGGGTCGTCATGTGCCAGTGGCAGCTGGCCGGCTGGGGCGCATGCGGTGCATGCAGTCCTCGTGCGCGACGGCCAAACGCCATATACGGGCAAGGCGCTCTTTTGGATGGTTACAATTGATCCTACAATTCCCATAAACACATGGAATATTTTCAGGTCCCACTACTGGGACTGGAGGAGTACGGGTGACCCGGACCAGAATGCTGGATACACTCCAAACATCAGCGATCTCTATTGTACGGGGCAAACGATCTTGTCCGATGGACGGGTTCTTGCCGTCGGTGGAAGTGACCGCACGCTTGACCCGCTAACTGGTCCACACGGTACGAGAGAGACGTATCTTTTCGACCCGGTGGCGTTTGAGCAATCCGGTACGGGTTGGATCCTCACGCAAGGCATTATGACATCGAAGCGTTGGTATCCCACTGCTACAACTCTTCCCGATGCTAGGGTTCTCACAGTCAGCGGTCTCATAATCGGAACCCCGGAGACCTTTGCATCAACTCCGGAGCGATTTGATCCTACGCCTCAGACGTGGACAGAGCTCCCTAGCCCGGATTATTCATGACGGACTCGTTCCGTCGGAATTTGGTGCGTGATCGGTTTCACTTGGCTGTTGGATCTCAGGACCGTTCGCTTTTCGCTCAGGAGTTTGAGCTTGGATGCAGAGGCAGTCAAGCGCCATCGC
>CAZMNW010000056.1:0-6159 GCA_964567755.1 uncultured bacterium | reverse complement strand
TCGACGCTCACAATCGCCCCAGGACGAACACATTCGACCCGGGGATACATCCGAGTACCCCCGAAATCGGGGTGTTCGAACTGGTCGAAGTCGTACTGTAAATTCACGAGCGGAGCGTCGCATTCACGTTGACAGGTTCCGTTCCACGATCGTGACGCGTTCTCGGTGAACTGCACCTTCGTCATCCCGCCAGCATCCGGTACCCGCGTAGGACGTCGCACCGCCGGCGAGCTTGATCAGCCTGTCTTCCACCAAGGTTTGGAGGTGCCGCGACCGCGGCGGCCGGCCATCCGGGTCCTGGTCCGGGACAACGACGCGCACGAGCACGTGAGGCTTGAGCCCCTCCGAGAGCTGCGTGAGCACCGAACCGTCGCCGAGGATCCAGCTGGCTACTGTCACGACACCTCCTGCACCGGGTTGCGCTCAGGCGCCGAACGTTCTCGGCGCGAGCTTGGTCGGCTTCTGTGGCTCCGGTTTCGTCTCGCCGTCCCGGCGAGCCTCGCGGACCTCACCCGACGAGGTGACTTCGACCTCGCGGCCACGATTCACGACGGCGTCGCGGAGCCTGCCCAGATTCGACATATGCACCTCCTTCCTCTGCGTCAGGTCGCTGCTCAAATCAAAAACAAACCATTCTCTGGTTACGGTCCCTCGCAGTGCCTATCCGCGGGTCTCTACAAATGGGCGCTAAGACAGCTGCGTTGTTTGACACGCCTATGGCGGGTCCCGATCTGCGCAAGGACTGCCGCGACGAGACTGCCCGGCTGCTGAGGTCAGCGGAACTCGCGATTCGGTTGGACTGTCTGATTTTCGACGGCGACGCCACCGGCGCATGTAGTCTCGGTAGTAGGTGCGACGCACCTCGATGCTCTGCCAATCATCGAGCCAAGGCGGCTGACCGACCCTCCCATGGGCACGCCAGTCCTGAGCCCATTGCCTTCGCTGGCGGGCCTTCCAAATCGCGCTGGCCCTAGAGGAGCACTGTTCGCAGTAGATACGGTGGCCCGGAGGGATGGGTCTCAAGTGGCAGTTTTTGCAGAGTCTCACGGTGATCCTCTTCTCCGCTCGGTTTCCGCTATCGACTCGCGACGTGAGCGTTACCCGCCTTGCGGCGATCTTTCGCTGACGATCGAGAACTCTGCGAAAACTAAGTCGAGAAAAGAAGAGCCGGCCGTGCCGCTCTGGCGGTCCCGGCATGTTAGATGCGCCGGGAGCGCGTTACGAAGAAGAATCTACTAGGCCTTAATTACGTCGTCAAGCGCGTAACTGCCATGTTAAAGGGAAAGTAGTTGGTGATACCGTGGACTCCAATCCTCGTATGCGTCCAACCTGCAATATGGCAACGTGTACGTAATAGACGCCATTGATTGGCGTGGCTTCGTCGGCGCTGGCGCGGTCGTTCGAGCTGTTCCACGAGGCCGAGGTCGGCACGCTAAACCCGCAACGGAGGCGCTTTACTGGCGGTATCTCGATCTGTTAGCCTGCGGCGGCTCGCATCAGATGTCAGAAGCCCGCGGCGCGAGGCATCGTGTGCCCGTCGTAAGTCCGATGCTGGCGACAGGGGCTTTCGGTCGACTGCAGCAAACCGGCGGCTGATGCTCAACAACTCAGTCGGCAGACACCAGCGGGACGGAATGGGACGGAGGCGCAGCTGAAGAGACAGGACCCCAGGATTCTGCTACGCACTCTCAAGGAATGGTGAGCGAGTTAATGTCAGGCTTGCATATTAAGTTTCAAAATATAGAGGAACTTGATGCTTCTCTCCCAGGGCGCTTCTTCGACTTCAAGAAGCTTGTTCAACAATTCAGTACAAGTCCGGACACCCATGAGAGCATCTTAGAGGAGTTCGAACAGTCTATATCGAATCAGATCTCCATCACGTCCTGGCAACCGTCGATCAGATCCCATCTCCTCCAGATGGTCAGCACTCTCGCGCTACAAGAAGTTCTGTCTCTACTTCAGAATCCAGTCCCGGCATCAGAACAGGTCGCGCTAAGAATAATGCAGCGGAGCGACTGGCTTTGCAGCTTCTCCGCGATCCCAGGGCACCACGATATCCCGGAAAGACTCGAGGCCGCTAAGTTATGGATGATGTCCCGTTTAGTAGTCGAACTTCCATCGACACCTGCCACCCTCCTTGATGAAGCGGCACGTATTTTAGCTCCTCTCGGAATTCCCGAATCTGACCTCCTGGATCATATCAAGCTGGGACTTGTCCTTTCGCTAACCGCCCTCAGAACCGCCGGCAAGAACATCGACGATCATGTGGATCAGATTCGATCCTGGTGCCTAGACTTGCTTTCCTGCAAGTCGTTTTCTGATGTTATCTCGGACGCGGCAAGGAGACTGAATATTACCCTCCCGCCCGTCACAGTTTCAACGCTTGCCGCCGACGCAACCACTCCTGCTGAGGGGTCCCTGTTACCCGGGCCCGTCGATGCCAGCGATACCATGTGTGGTCCTACAATGGCTCATACACCCGTCGCAGAGACAGCTGACTATCAACCCCATAATGAGGGGCTGGGCCGTAGGGGTGGTCTCAGCTGGAAACGACCCCAGACCGAGAGCGAGATTTCCGAAACCTTCCTGCGCCATTTGAATGAGCTGCGCCGCCTTGCGCAAGCGATCGCCCCGGATCTCCTTTCGGAAGTAACCCCCAGTCTCGATTACGCCGCGAAGGAATATGCCGCTTGGAAGACTGGCAAGAGGCACAGCACAAGCGTCTTCCTATTACCCGCCGTATATGCGGCGACGCGTGTGGCTGCGCCCTTACGGGAAGCTCAGCCAGCAGACGGATTTTGGTTGTCCAACATCTTCGGCGAAATGGCCAAAATCCTGATCGAACGGGAGCGGCCTCGCGAGAAGCAACAGGAGTACTTTGCGGTTCTTCTTCAGGAAGCGTGTTACTCTGTCTCTGACCTCTGGAAGACCGATTCCAATCGCTCGTCGCATGATGACTCTGGGGAACTCAGTAAACTACTTGTCCGGCTGGATGCTGTCTGTCTAAATGATGCACTTGGCTATTACTTCCAGGCCAAGACTTCGCGATTTCGACCTACCCAACGTCCCGACACCGTGCTGAAGGAGCAAGTGCGCAATCATACTCTTGCTCGACATTTCGACAGGCGTTTGCGCGAGTTGCTTCAGTCTGATCTGCCGCGCCTCAAAGAATACGCTCGCGTCAACATGCCGGTTCTTTACCGGCTCACTCTCCCACCGCTCTGGGCTGATAAACGTCCTGAATGGGTGCGTCTTTTAAGACAAGCAGGATTCGAGGACCTCATCAAGTTCATGCAGGATATGGGTGATCTGACTAGCGGGGACGACGTCGGTCTGATCGACGAGCATCGTCGTGAGGAAGTGATTCGCGCGGGTGGCGACTTGACTCTTGTCACTGATCTTCTAAAAGCCAGTGCCAAGGAACTCAAGTCTTACTTGTACACCGAAGCTCGGCGCCGGATCAACTACCGTGCCCCGGTTTGGCCCACTGCGCCATCTAAACAGAAATGGATGTTTGATAAGATTAGTGGCTGGTCCCGCACGAATGATCCCGACGCTCATCAGAGGGCCCTCGCCCTGGCTAAGCAGCTATGGCTCCAAGATACTGACAACCTCGACGTTCGCGACTGGGTTGCATACCTGCAAGCCCGATTGGGCAACCTCGTTCCTGCTGAGCAGATGTTCCGGGATGTTCTCAAGCGCAGTCCTGGCCGTATAGCTACCAGTTGGAATCTTGCGGTTATTCGATATGAGAACAAGGATGAGCAGAGTGCGTATACTCTTTTCACAAGTGTACTGGACTCGGGCGCTGCTGATCCGGATCTGCTGTTAATCATTTTGGGGCTGTCCTTAGCTCTTGAAGATCAAGCGCGCTTTCTCGCCGTCGTCCCGCGCACGTTAAGTCTTAGGTACCACGCTCTGGCCATCTGCACGGCACACTCTATAGGTGACCGCGGACGAGCCGAGTCCCTGCTCGGGCAATTGACGCGCCACTGGCAGGCTCGATGGCAGATGCCCGATGCAAGTCTCCGGTTAGACTTTCAGGACTTTGACGAGATTGTTAAACGCGCTATCGTCGAGGGACAAGTCGAACAGTTGATTCCTTGGTTGGAATTGCGCATAAGCACTTACAATACCGGTTGGGTGCCGAATTACATCACACTTGCGCGCGTGCTGGAGAAAGAAAAGGATCCACGAGACATCGATGGCGCCTTCCGCGTACTACGTCAGCGGCTTGATATGATCAATAACAAACGTGGCCGGGTCCCGCGAGAGGTTGATGAGGCCTGTCGAGACCTGCTTGATCTCTGTGAACGAACGGGTCAACTCGGGAAGCAGGCGTATGACATCGCCAAGGAGTATGGGGCCGCCGAGGACTTGTTGCAATCATTTCGTCATCTTGCTCCAGACCCCCATAACGCGGCTGTGCCTCCGGAGCCTGGCGCCGCATTTCAACCCGAGGACCAGGGCCCGGCTGAACCGATCAGACGAGAGCTTGTACCGCTCGCCAATAGGTTGGTCTGGGTTAATGCGGCCATGAGTCAAATTCGCAATGTGCAGACCTATCTCGATAATCAGAACGCAATCGATGAATTGACTAGCATTATCACCACCATGCACCCCGACGACAGCGTCATCCCACGGACGATCATGGGTGACATGGCTGTGGTGATAAGGACCTTCTCTTCCAATGATCCTGACCAGCACGATATCCGTCGCACACTGTTTGATCGGGCGCAAGGCTGTGAGGATCGCTTGGCCAAGCTCTTCGCGGGCGGCGCCATGTCGAAAAATCTCGAGAATGTTCTTACACCTTATCAATCCGCACTTAAGCTTGTGGTCGGAGACATGTCACGGCTTGCTGGCGTAGCTCCTGACGTGGAAAGCAGGGTCGAGAATCCTTTCCTAAGTCTTGAGAATGCCCGGTCCACGCTCGTGTTGAGGCTATTCAACAAATCCGTGCGGGCGGTAACCGACGTGCTCGTCGAAGTCCTGGTGGAGCAGCCAACATTCGTCATTTCCGGGAAGCGTGATCGCCTTATTGCGAAGATCGAATCACAAGGAAGTCAACTCGTTACGCTACCGTTGGAGCGCACAACTGTGGACCCCTCTCTACGGGAGGTTGCCTTTGGAGTGAGCCTTCGGGCTTCGGCGGAAGGATCACCGAATGTGCCTTTGGGGATCAGTAAGAAGACGGTCCCGATCCGCACCCTTGCCACCGCAATTGGTGCTGATCAAATCCCACTGCTCTTCCAGACGGGCCAGCCGCTAGCACCGAGGGAACCGGCCTTATTCCAAGGCCGGACGGACGTATTGAAGAAGATTGCTGCAAGCTTTCTTGGCGGCGAGCAGCACGAGAAATACTTCCTCGATGGTATACGCCGGGTAGGGAAGACATCTCTGCTTAACTTTTTGCCACTCCATTTGCCGCCAAGTATCATCCCGATACCTGTTAACGTCGAAGATGATTTACACCTTCAAGCCACCGATTCCGCAGGTGTGCTGCAGCAGTTGGCCGTACGAATTGCGCGTACGGTAAATGCCGCACAGCGTGTTGAGGTTGAGCCCCCGACTGCAGAAATGCTGAGAAGTGGAGCTGGACCCGCCTTCGACACTTTCCTTTCTGATATCGCACTCGCTGCACCGGGACACGTCCCGCTTCTAATCATCGACGAATTTCAGCTGCTTCTGACTGCAATCAGACGGTCTGGAGTGGGCACTGAACGCGATGCGCTGGTTCTAGACGTTATGCGCGGCTTGATGGAGAAGGGCAAGTTGAGAGCGCTATTCACCGGCTCAGTGCGCTTCGATCGCTTGTCAGACATAGTTAATCATCGCATCTTTGGTTCATTGATAGGCCTGCGGGTATCGTTCCTCTCGGAAGATGGAGTGTCCAAAGTCCTTGGTGGAGGCTTAGGACAATGGGTCGCGCTTGCACCCGAGGCACCGCAACGAGTCTACGAGTACACAGGTGGCTACCCATGGTTGGTTCAAAGATATGGATCAGCGCTCGTCGATCGGAACCTGTCAACGTGAATGCGACGCTCCGCTCGTGAATTTACAGTACGACTTCGACCAGTTCGAACACCCCGATTTCGGGGGTACTCGGATGTATCCCCGGGTCGAATGTGTTCGTCCTGGGGCGATTGTGAGCGTCGA
>CAZMNW010000055.1:0-8399 GCA_964567755.1 uncultured bacterium | reverse complement strand
GTCCTGGAAACAGAAAACACTCTGTCGTAGGATTCGTGTCCAAGAGAAAGCCTCCTCGGTGCCGAGAATTGCTGTCAACAAGCTCTTTTTAGCACGTGGAGGCTTTTTCGTCTTCAACTTCGTGAATAATCCGGGCTAGGGACTTGGCGGCGAAGATCAGGGCCAGACCTGTCACTTGGTTCATGATTACGAAGGTCAGTGTGAGGATGTTCTCGCACTTCCGACAACGACACTTGAGTCGAACCGCCCCTCATGCTTCTCGTCCGGTGGGGCGCCGCCCTTCGACAGGACGAAGAATCTCACGATAGGTCCGCTCAGGATGAGGGTCAACACGTACGCTGCGACTACCACCAGGATGCGAATCCAGAGAGTCTCGACATGCGGGACTGTGGTGAGTTGATCGGCGATGCATGCAGGTGTCACCTGCGCCAAGATCATCGAGGCATCCTCTCCCCCTCGGCGACGCGAGTGGCAAGCCACCGTCGGAGTGCATCCTCTGCTGCCACGAGCTCATGGAAGTGTGCTTTGCCCAGCGCCGCTGAAACTGCCTGCTGCGTCACACCCAATCTCCTCGCGACATCAGCCTGACGGCCTAGTTCCCGGTATGCTGCCACAATCTTGACTCGTGCGTCGGTCCAGTCTTCCATCAAAGTGACATGGAGCCTCGCGAGCTCTTCAGCTAACCCGCAGTCTGCGACACTCCATCCGGATATGGATAATGCGAAGGGGAGACCCTGGTCCTTGGCCCGCAGGAGTGCATCTGCAGCGGCATGAAAAGCGGGGCCGTCCATATCCCCAGCGTTGGTGCTCCGCTCACTCACATCGACGAGACCGTAGCCAATTGCGACGCGGAATCGGAGCGGCCATACGTCTTCGTTCAGCATGCGAGCAGCGTCAAAGGCATGGTCAGGGCGGCGTAGAAGGCCCGAGATTTCGTCTAGTCCGCGTGTGGTCGTGAGAGGCGCCCGCCACTCTTCGAGCAGTTCCGCGTTGATCCGACGAATAGCCCGCTCTATCCGGCGAGCCAAGTTGGGTCGTTCGGGTGCCCGGCGCGAGCCCAGTAGGTCCGCCACGAATGCAAAGGCTCTGATCACGCTCGGAATAATACAAGCCTCAAAGATTGTAGTCAAGCATTACAATCATTTTAAGTTGTGCGTAAAATCTGCGTAACCTATTGTATATACAACATCTTACCTGACAACCATGCCCATGTCCCCGTCGAGCGCTTCTGGAAAGAGCCCCTCGCTGGATCGAGGATCGGTCTACGGTGTCCTGGTTGATCGTCGGCGGAAAGGTCGTGACTCCGCGATTCTCGACGTGCGCGGAAATCCGAACCCGACGGTTCGCAAACCGTACAGACCGGGGAGCCGGAGATGCCGCGCGGCGGCGAGATCTGCAGGGCCGTTCACGGAGCGTAAGCCGCCAAGGCGCCTTTCAGGCCTTCGCGCGCCCGGTGGATGCGCGCCTTGACCGTGCCGAGGGGAATGCCGAGCGAAGTCGCGATCTCCTCGTAGGACAGCTGCTCCTGATGGCGCAGGATGAGGATGACCCGGTAATGCTCCGGCAACCGATCGACCGCGACGCGAATCGCCTCGCGCAGCTCGGTGTCTGCCGAGACCTGGTCCGGCTGGCGATGCGGATCCGAGAGCTCGCGGAATATCGCCCCCTCCTCGCCTTCCATGGGATCGTCGATCGACAGCAAGCGCATGCGCTGTTTGCGAATGTGATCGATGCAGAGATTGGACGTGATCTTGAACAACCAGCTGGAAAACGCATAGACCGGGTCGTAACGATCCAAGGCCGCGAATGTCTTCACGAAGGCTTCCTGCGCCAGGTCTCGCGCTTCCTCGGGATTGCGCACCATCTTCCGACACAGGTTGTACACCGAGTTCTGATATTTGCGAACGAGTTGTCCATACGCGATCTGGTCCCCGCGCTTGCAGCGTTCGACCAGCAGCAGGTCTTCCTTCTTCACGACGTGCAGCCCTTTCGAACTCCGCGGCCGTCTCGCACCACGAAAGCTTCATGCGCACCGGCGCCACGCCAATTCCGGCTGGACTGCACCAGCAGTCTGCCCCGAAGGCGACGAACACATGTCGTGAGATGCAAGAAGGCAGGCCGAGGCGGAAGGCCGCACTCGGCACGGCTTTGGCGTTTGCTGCGGTCCCCCTCGACCGCCGCAAGCGCTTCCACCGTGAGCCCCAGGCCGTGGGGATTGGGAAGCACGCGAGCGATTCTCAAGCTAACGCATGCGGCGTTGCCGCGCAAGCCTCGAAGTGCTCAGGGCTCGATTCCGCGCTAGCCCCGGACTGGGATAACCCGCGCCCTGCCGCGAACCAACCGGCCGGGTCGCGCGGCGCTCCGAGTACCGATCGGCGTGGGCTGGAAGGAGGGCTCTTCTTTCTTGGGTGATGGCAGGAGCGTCGCCGTGACCAAGCGCAGCAACGACTCCCGCAGGCGGGTCCGCAACCATTGCCCCGCCAAGGCGCCCCGTCGCCGCCACATCGGCTTGACGGCGAAGCGAATCAGGAGCCCGCCGAGAACGGCGCCACCGATCAACCAGGGAACTGGATGGGCGCGAATATGCGCTTTGAGCGGTTCCAGCGCCATTAACTCTCGGGTCACCGCCTGGAGCTCTAGTCTCTGGGCGCGGATCGCGGCTACGAGTTCGTCTTGTCGTCGCGCCATGCGAACAGCTCACCTACCATGGCGCGTGTCTGCGGCAGGAAGACCGACTTCACCCCGCGCAGCAAGCGCAATCCCGCTCGCAAGCCGAGCACTCCCATCAGAATGGACGCCAGCCCGGTTAGAGCGGCGGCGAGGCCGTCGGAGACAAACGATCGCAGCCAGAGGAAGAGCGCAACTTCGAGTGCGACCAGAGCCAAACCAAAAATGAACAGGCTCGCGCCAAGGACGACTGCTCCCAACAGCAGACGGATCGAGCCGTGGCGCAGCTCCGTGCGTGCCAGGTCGACGTGCAGCTTCGCGAAATCGCGCACCTGCTCGCCGAGGGAGTGAGTCGGTTCGGTGCGAGCCTGTTCTTCGATCTGCGGGGTCATGAACGCTCCCGAGCCGGCAAGCATCCGTCGGCGCCCACGGTCCGCCACCCGCAGAGCATTCGGCCTGTGCTCAGCGCCGGCGGCGCAGAGCGATGCCTAGAATCGCGCCAGCCGCGAAAGCGATGCCCACCGCCTTCAACGGATGCGTCTGAATCTGCCGCTCGACACCGATGCGCGCATCGTGCGCCTTGGCTGCGGTTGCCTTCTGTGCCGCAGCGAGCTTCTGCTTCGCAGTTTCGCCGGCGTGCGTCAGCTTTTGCTTCATCGATTCTGCGTTCGAGCCGCGGCTCGTATCCTCCCATGAACCGTGCATCCGCGCCGAAGCGGATTGACCACCGGCCCCCTGATGCTCTCCAGTCTCCATGGAATCGCTCCTCGTTGGATTGAAGCGGCTTGCTTCAGGGCAACACCACACCCACATTGCATGTGCGGCCGGGGTGCCGCAGTGCATCCCGACCGTCCGCCGGCACCCTAGCACAGGCGTTCCAGGCGCGCGAATGTTTTCCAGCCCCAGGGCGCAGCACATGCGAGCATCGGACGGCGCCCCACGACAATTCCTTCGTGGGTCGCTTGAATTCCGGCCGCCACCACCGCGCCTGGCTCTCTTGACCCTCCCCGGAGCCGTACCTAGACTAGGCCTGATTCCGATCCACGTTTTCTGCAACTGCCGCATTGCGAAGGAGCGCCGATGAGCATCATCGAGTTCGTGCATGCGCGCGAGATTCTGGATTCGCGCGGCTTTCCGACCCTCGAGGTGGAGGTTCTGACCACGGACGGGGCACGCGGCCGGGCCGCAGTCCCCTCCGGCGCCTCGACTGGCGAACACGAAGCCGTCGAGCTGCGCGACGGCGATCCGGCCCGGTATCTCGGCAAGGGCGTGCTCAAAGCGGTCGCCAACGTCAACGACGAGCTGGCGCCAGAAATCGTCGATCTCGAGGTTTCCGATCAAGTGGCCATCGATCTACGCCTCATCGAGGTCGACGGCACCGCGAACAAGGGACGATTGGGGGCGAACGCGATTCTGGGTGTGTCGCTCGCGGTCGCCAAAGCCGCCGCCGCCGAAGCCGGGCTGTCCCTGTACAGCTACATCGGCGGAACCAACGCGCGCACTCTCCCCGTGCCGATGATGAACGTCGTGAACGGCGGCAGGCACGCCGACAACAACCTCGACGTGCAGGAATTCATGATCGTGCCGGTGGGCGCCACCGACTTCTCGCAGGCGCTGCGCTGGGGTGCCGAGACCTTCCACCACCTGAAGAAGGTGCTGCTCGACAAAGGACTCACGACCGCAGTCGGTGACGAAGGCGGCTTCGCACCGAGCTTGCACAGCAACGCCGAAGCCATCGAAGTCATCCTGCAGGCGATCGAGCGCGCCGGCTACCGCGCCGGCGAGGACATCGCCTTGGCGCTCGACGCCGCGTCCAGCGAGTTCTACGCCGACGGCGCCTACAGGCTCAAGGCGGAGGGCGAGAAGGGCTTCGACGCCGACGCCATGGTGGAGTTCTGGGATGGCTTGTGCCGCAAGTATCCGATCGTGTCCCTCGAGGACGGCATGGCGGAAAACGACTGGGATGGCTGGCGCAAGCTCACCGCGGCTCTCGGCGAGCGCATCCAGCTCGTTGGCGACGATCTCTTCGTCACCAACATCGAACGCGTGCGGCGCGGCATCGCGAGCGGCATCGCCAATTCGCTGCTGGTGAAGCTGAACCAGATCGGGACGCTGTCCGAGACCCTCGATGCCATCGAAACTGCGCGCAGCGCCGGCTACACCAACGTCATCTCGCATCGCTCCGGAGAAACCGAAGACACCACCATCGCCCACTTGGCGGTCGCGACCAACGCCGGGCAGATCAAGACCGGCTCGCTGTCGCGCACCGACCGCTGCGCCAAGTACAACGAGCTGCTCCGCATCGAAGAGGAGCTGGCCGAGGCTGCACGTTACCCCGGTCTCGCCGCCCTCGCGCGCGGCCGCCCGCGCGCAGGACACTAGACTGGCCTCGAAACGGCCGGCCACGCGCTGCAGAGGTCACCGATCTCCACGCATGCAGACCTGGCGCGGGAATGACTCGCGTTGACAGCCTGGCGCTCGGCTTCTTAAGTTCGTCATGGCCAGCGGGCGTGTGGTGAGAGGATGTGGATGGCCGAACCGAATGATCTCGATTTCGATTTCGATCGTGAACCTGTCGATCCAATGACCTGGGCACCGCCGCGTTTCCTGCGCCGGCATGCGACACGTAGCGCCCGGCGGCGTCGGCTGCGGCGACTGGCCATCGCTGCGGGTGTTGGTGTGCTTGGCTTCGGCTTTCTTTTCGCCGACGGCGGGCTCGCCTCCATCCTCTGGCGACGCTTCCGCATCCACCGTCTCGAACAACAGGTCGTCTCACTCGAAGCCCGCCGGGAGTGGCTGCAAGCGGAAGCACAGCGACGCAAGAAGGATCGTGCCACCATCGAGCGCTTGGCACGCGAGGAATACGGGATGATCTACCCTGGCGAGAAGCTGCTGCGCATCGTCCCGGTGAGCGAGAAGGAAGCCCGGCGCGTCGAGAAGCAGCGCGAGAGACTCGAGAACGACTTGGCGCACACCGCCGCGCTCGAAGCCGAACGCCAACGAGACGCATCCCGCAAGGCCGACCGCCAGGTCGCGCGCCGTGGGTCGAATCGCTGAAGAATCAACCTGGAAGGTTGAACCACCACTCCCAGATCAGCTTGCGGAGCGTGGGTAGATCGGGAGCCTCGAGTTCGCGTGCGTGGCTGCCTGCCCAGCCTTGCGGGATGGCAATGTAGTGGTCCTCGTTGTCGCGTACGATCTCGAAGCCGAGGTAGATGTCGAGCGGCCTCGGACGCGTCGTTGAATTGCCAGAGTCGAATCGCACCTTGGTCTCCCCGCTTACGGCGAGCCTTGGAATCTCGCCTGCTCCTCTGGAACATCCATCGAACGCAAAGATTCCGCAAGTCGGCGCGGCGGAATCCAGAGGTTGAATCGCGGCGCGAATCCGTGCAGGCCTCGCGAACGGCCGGCACCACGACCCGCGCGAGCTTCGGCAATCTACGGCGCCCGACAGCGTGGATCAAGGGTGGATTTGTGGTTGCCCTTCCGCGCGCGCCGTGGCCTGCCGAATGGCGCAAACCGAGCATTCACAACTGTTCACGTGCTCCTGACGCAAGTGCGTGGACCTGCATCGCCTTAGTGCATGCACTTTCTGGGTTCTAGGCACCTCCAAGCTGCAGGAAATGCGGTTCCCGAGCTGTGCGCCGCTCGGGCTCTGAGCCGGCCGCTTGACACTCTCGCACCCTCTTCCCTATCGTGAGCTCGATCTTGATGCGGGGTGGAGCAGCTGGTAGCTCGTTGGGCTCATAACCCAAAGGTCGCAGGTTCGAATCCTGCCCCCGCTACCACATTATTCATGATGGGCCCCGGAAGCCTGTAGGTGATCTCTACCTCCAGATCTTCCGGGGCTACTTTTATGGCCTCGACATAGGCGCGCACGATTCGCTTCCGGTCTGCCATGGTCCCGTGCGCGAGGATCTTCTCGGTTTCGCGCCGGTAAGCGAGCGCGGTCGGAACGTCGATCTGGGGCGGCGCTCCCAGGAATTCCGTGGTGCTTGCCAGAGCGTCGCGCTCGGCTTGGAGATACCGGAGCCTCTCGTTCGCCCACGCGGCGTCCGAAAGACCATCCTCGAGGGCGCCGCGGATGTTGGCGATCTTCGTGTCGATCCCATCCCGCTTCCGGTTCGCCGCCGGATCATGTCCGGTCGTCTCCTCCCAGATGCGCCGCAGTTCCTGGTTCACCTGTCGCGTGAAGCCCTTCGGGTCCGAGCTGACCCCGAGCAACTCACCGAGACCTTGCAAAACTTCGCGCTCGACCATGTCCTGAGGCACGTACACGCCCGGCCCGCAGCCCATCCCACGTCGATAGGGCTGGCTACCGCAGACGTAGTACCCGCCCCACGTTCTGCGGTACCCCGTCATGTTGCTGCCACACCTGCCACACTTGAACAGCCCACCACTCAGGAGATATGGCGAACTCTTGCTCCTACCGTAGCCGCGATCGAAGCGGCGAGAGATCGTCTGACGGTGCCGGGCGCCTGCGATTGCTTTCGCTTCGTCCTCCGTGATGAGGGGTTGGTGCGCTTTATCGACGACGATCCACTCAGACGGCGGGCGTTCGCGTCCATTCTTCATGTGGACGTTCCACACGCCGTAGCCGCAGTACTGCAGCAACGCACTGGGCTGAAGAAGCGAGTTCCACGTCGAGATACCCCAGTACAGGCCTCGTCGTGCCGGGATGCCGTGGCGGTTGCAGAAGTCGCGGAGCTGGTCGAGCGTCGCGCCTCCAGCTGCGAGCAAGAGGCACTCCCGCGCCCACTCGTGCACAGGCCGGCCCGCAACGACAGTATCGTCGAGCACCCAGATGCTCTTGTACGCCGTGCGCCCCTTTTCCTGCCCACGTGGGAGCCGTTCGATCCTGTAGCCCCAGAGCGGTTGACCTCCGTTCTTGTAGCACCAGCCCGTCTCTGCATCGCGTGCCTGCACGTTCGCTCTGCATCCCTTGCGGGTGTGGAAGGCGACCTCTCGGCTATAGGCCTCGTTCTTCGCGAAGGTAATCGCTTCCATGTAAACGCCTGCGACCGTTTCCGGGTCGAAATCGGGATCGTTCAAGGAGACGACCTGGATGCCGGCGTCGCGAAGTTCCCGCACCATGATCTTGGCACGGATGCTGTCCCTCGAGAACCTAGAAAAGTCGTGGACCAAGATTGCTGAGATGCCGGGATCAGACTTTGCTCGCTGCAGCATTCGATGAAACTCGACCCGCTTCCCGTCGTGCTGGAATGCGCTCGCCCCTTCGGAGAACTCGGCAACGACGTCGATCCCCCGCTGCTCGGCGTACATCCGGATCTCCCGCAACTGCTCGGGGATCGAGAGCCCCCGCTCGACTTGCATTTCCGTCGAAACCCGGGCCCAGGCCACGGCCCTCGAGGGACTCGGCTCTGGCACATTGCTTTCGGTGGGGCCAGCGAGGATCTCCAGAAGCGTTGGCTTCATCGCCCTTTCTCCTGGGGAACATGGACCTTGGACAGCGCCTTCTCTACAAGTTCAAGCAAGATTGCCTGCTGACTCTGGCGCCTCTTGAAGGCGAGCCAGCGAAGCTTTTCGTGCAGATCCTCGGAGATCCTGAGGGTGAGCTTCACCATTCCCGCCCCTCTCTGCCAACATCGATGAGACGCCGGACCCTTCGGAGTTTAATGTAGAGGGCGATCGAGAGGTCGAAGATGTCCCAAGAGCCGGGAGTCAATGGTGCAGTGCGGGAGGTCGAGGTATTGGCCAAGGTAGTGCGACGA
>CAZMNW010000054.1:0-131569 GCA_964567755.1 uncultured bacterium | reverse complement strand
TCGTCGCACTACCTTGGCCAATACCTCGACCTCCCGCACTGCACCATTGACTCCCGGCTCTTGGGACATCTTCGACCTCTCGATCGCCCTCTACATTAAACTCCGAAGGGTCCGGCGTCTCATCGATGTTGGCAGAGAGGGTGCTCGCTACCATCCTCACATGACGTCTAACGGCCGGATCGGTCCCAACCGAACAAGGGCCAGAACTGGATTCCTACCCCGAGAGCCGGCGGGGCGGGCCTTGCTCCCGGCGCCCAATGTGCCGTTTCACCATTGCCTGTCATGCAACTGTGTCGCGATGCCTGGAGTTTTCACGATCCTGAAACCGAACGCACTGAGAATCTGTTTTAGTGGGGTCCCCCATCTGGCAAGGTCGGGAGCGGCGGCGTCCGGAGACCCAAGCTGCGGCCGGGCCTGGAAGCACCTGCCAGATGTGTAGCGGGAAAAGGACCGGCCCAAGGTACGCACGGCGGGCGAGCGCGGCGCACCCACCCTGGGCGGTGCGTTCATGACGCGTTCATAAACCTACTATTTTATGAGCGCAACAGACGCAGGCCGGAACCCCCGGATTTTCGAGGGTTTCCAAGGCAGATTCTCGAGGGGGATTTATGAACACCCTGCCGGGGTCCTCGTGTGGAAGCCAGGTCACTCGTCGAGGTTCGCGCCGCGCGAGCGAATGACTTCGCGGTAGAAATGGGCGCTGGCCTTGGGCGTGCGCTCTTGGGTGGCGAAGTTGACGTGCACGAGGCCGAAGCGTTTCGAGAAGCCGCAGGCCCACTCGAGGTTGTCGAGAAGCGACCAGGCGAAGTAGCCGCGCAAGTCGACGCCGTGCTGCATGGCTGCGCGTGCGGCGCGGAGGTGCGTGCGGAAGTAGTCGACGCGCAGGGGATCCTCCACGCGCGCGCTCGTGGCGACGGGTGGATCGGCGAATGCGGCGCCATTCTCCATCACGTAAAGCGGCAGATCGCCGTAGCGTTCCTTCACCCAGCAGAGCGTGCGCGTGAGTCCCTCCGGGTGCACTTCCCAGTCGAGCTCGGTGTAGGAACTGCCGGGTTGGCGAACAGCGCGCGCCCGCACTGGCCCGGCGAAGGCATCGTGCCGCACGACGCTGCGTGTGTAGTAGTTGACGCCTAAGAAATCGATCGGCGTGCCGATGAGTTTGAAATCCTGCGCCTGGAACTGGGGCCAGGCGCTGCCGAACACCTGACGCATTTCCTCGGGGTAACGGCCGAAGAAGACCGCATCCAGGTACTGACGGTTCATGTACGCATCGGCACGGAGGACTGCCTCTCGATCCTCCGTTGCGTCCGACGCCGGGTCTTTCGGCTCCAGATTGACCACGAGACCGATCTGTCCGCGGCCGTCGCTCCGGAATGCCTGTACCGCTGAACCGTGAGCGCGCAAGAGGTTGTGTGACACGCGCGGCACTTCATCGAGACTGTGGTGACCGGGCGCGTGAACGCCATGCAGATAGCCGGCATCGGCGACGACCCATGGCTCGTTGATCGTCGCCCAGAGCGGCACCCGGTCGCCGAGAGCGCGGAAGACGACCTCTGCGTAATCGCCGAACCACGCGGCGACGTCGGGGTTCAACCAGCCACCGCGATCGTCGAGGGCTGCGGGCAGATCCCAATGGTAGAGCGTGATGCAAGGCTGGATGCCCACTGCGAGCAGCGCATCCACCAAGCGGGCATAGAAATCGAGCCCGGCCGCGTTCACGCGCCCCTGGCCCTCGGGAAGGACGCGTGCCCAGGCGATGCTGAAGCGGTACGCCTGCAACCCCAGCTCGCGCATGAGTGCCACGTCATCCAAGACGCGGCGATAGTGGTCGCAAGCGACGTCTCCCGTTGCTCCGTCCTGCATGCCGTCGGATGTGTGCGCGAAGCGGTGCCAGATGCTTTCTCCGGCTCCATCGGCGAGCGGTGAACCTTCGATTTGATAGGCGGAAGTCGCGGCACCAAAGAGGAAGTCGGCGGGGAACAAGACGTGATCGGCTCGCGGCGATTTGGTTTGCGGCTGATGGGTATTCGGAGCGGCGCTCGGAAGGGCGCCACGCTCGGCTGGGCTCATGCTGTCTCTCCAGTGCGCTTCCCGAGCACGAGATCGACACGATGCGTGCGACCGTCACGCAGTAGTGGCACGCGCACGACACCCGCGTTGACGTCGAGCCGCTCGCCGTCCAGCTCGGCCTCGCGGACGCCGAGGCCGCGGCCGTGCAGGTTGCGCGCCACGATCTCGTATCGCGTCGTCTCGCCTGGGATCTGGTAATGCAACGTGAACTCCGGCCAATCGTCGGGAACGCATGGGGAGATCCGCAGGGCGTTGCCCTCGACCATACGGAACCCGAGGAGCGATTCCAGCACGATCCGGTACATCCAGCCCGCCGATCCCGTGTACCACGTCCAGCCGCCGCGACCCACGTGCGGTGGCGCGCCGTAGACATCGGCGGCCACGACATAGGGCTCGACGCGGTAGACCTCCACGGTTTCTCTGCTTCTCGCATGGTGCACGGGGCTCAGCATCTCGAGCAGGCTCGCCACACGATGATTCTCGCCCAGCTCGGCCAGGGCGCGCACGACCCAGAGCGCGGCGTGCGTGTACTGCCCGCCATTCTCACGCACACCACGCACGTATCCTTTGATGTAGCCGGGGTCGTCGGCGCACTCGAAGAAGGGAGGCCACAGCAAGCGGATGATGCCTTCCGTCTCGGAGATCAAGTGTTGGTCGACGGCACGCATGACGCGTGCGGCCCGGTCGGGGGGCGCCGCGCCTGACAGCACCGCCCATGCCTGCACGAGCGCGTCGATGCGGCATTCTTCGCTCTCCCGCGAGCCGAGCGGCTTGCCGTTGTCGTAGTAACCGCGTCGGTACCAGTCGCCGTCCCAACCGCCCGTTTCGAGCGACGAACGCAGCTCGCGGCGATGCTGCTCGTAGCGTCGCATGCGCTCGCCGTCGCCGCGGCGGTTGCAGAGCGCCGCGAAGTCGCCGAGGACGGTGTAGAGGAAAAAGCCCATCCACACGCTTTCGCCGCGCCCCTCACGGCCGACGCGGTTCATGCCGTCGTTCCAATCCCCGGTGCCGAACAGCGGCAGTCCGTGTGCGCCACGCCCGAGGGAGCGATCGATGGCGCGGCAGCAGTGCTCGTAGAGCGTGCCTTCCGTCCCGGAATGCCGTGGCTCGAGGTACGCCTCGTCCTCGCCGGGTGCGAGCGAGCGTGCGCTGAGATACGGCACGCGCTCGTCGAGGACCCGCCAATCGCCGCTCGTTTGCACGTAATGGGCGCTCTGGAACGGCAGCCAGAGGAGATCGTCGGTGAAGCGGGTGCGGATGCCACGATCGCGCGGCGGATGCCACCAGTGCAGCACGTCGCCGTCTTCGAACTGATGCGCGGCGTGCAGGAGGATCTGCGCCCGAGTCATGTCCGGCCAAAGCGGCAGGAGGGCAGACGCATCCTGGATCTGATCGCGGTAGCCGAATGCACCCCCCGATTGATACAGCGCCGTGCGCGCCCAGATTCGACAGGCGAGCGTCTGGTACGGCAGCCAGCCGTTGACAAGCACGTCGAGCGCTCGTGATGGGGTCTTGATCTGCAACCTCTCGAAGCTCTCGTGCCAAAAAGCCAGCGCATCACTGCGTGCGCGTTCCACTGCGTCGAGCGTGTGGTAGCGCTCGAGAAGCGTTCGGACCTCGTGCAGGTCGCGTCCTTCGCCGAAGAGAAAGCAAACCGCAGCCGTCGACGCAGGCGGCAGCTGCACGATCACTTGCTGCACGAAGCAGGGATCGAGCCCGCCGCCCGTCTTGCCGTCGAGTGGTGAACGGTCACCGAGCGCCGCGGGTCGCGCCACCGTGCCGTTGCGACCCAAGAACTGCGTCCGATCGGCGGTCACGTGCACGGCGCGGTCCGGGATCGCCGCCGCAAACACGATGCTGCGCGCGAATTCTTGTGCCGACGGGTTCCGTGCCAGCAGAACCCCTGTTTCGATGTCGTGCTCGCTCACGATGTCGGTGGCGTTTTCTTCGGGCAGTGCGCCGAGCGTGAGATGCTGATAGGCGAAGAGCGAGAGCCGGCGTTCGCGATCGCTCGTGTTCGTGAGTCGCACGACCGCGAACTTCACCGGATCGTGCCGGGACACGAACAGCGTCGTTTCCTGCTCCAGCTCATGACTTTGGTGCCGGAACGCGCTCCAGCCGAAGCTGTGGTGCACCTCGTAGTCACCGTCGGCGGGTGCTGGACCCGGAAGCGGCGACCAGAATTCTCCTGTCATTTCGTCGCGTACGTAGAACGCCTCGTCGTGCGGATCGAGGACAGGGTCGTTGGCCCATGGGGAGAGCCGGTGCTCGCGACTGTTCTGGCTCCACGTGCACCCGGCACCGGTTTCGCTGACCAGAAAACCGAAATGTTCGTTGGCGATCACGTTCGTCCATGGTTGGGGCGGCAATCCGTGGAGCGACCCTCCCTCGCCGCGCAGAAACAACACGTACTCACGCCCATCTTCGGCGAAGCCGCCATAACCGTTGGCGTACTCGAGACTGACATGCGCTGGCGGTGGAGATGTGCGCGCCGCCACGTTGTCGCGAATCGGTGTAAACGCCGTCGTTGTGGGTCGCGGGGCCTCGCAGTCCAGGTCGGGCAGAGTCTCGTGCACCACGAGGCGTGCACGGGTCTCGAGGAGATCGATGTCGGCGCTCGCGATCACCGCCGGGTCGAGAACACGAAGCGCACCGACCCAAGGCGGCTGGATTTCCGCGTTGGTTGTTGGACCGCCGCCAAGAAGCACGAGATCGATCGGGAGCCCGAGATCTTGCCAGATCGCGTGCATCGACAGAATCTTGTTCGAGGCTGCGGACGAGCGCACCAAAACGAACGGTCGTTGTGGCGAGAGCCCTAGCCGCTCGAGGTCTTCCCGCGTGCCGTTCGCACTGGGTCGCACTTCCCGCTGCGCGCAGAGCGACGGATGACGATAGAGGATGGCTCCGGCCAGGGCGTGAGCGTATTCGCAGGTTGCAAGGTCGAGACAACTGGGAGCGAGCGCGGCGCGAGCCGCCGTCTCCGCGTTCACGAACGCAGTGTCGATTGCGGCGGCGCGCGCGTGATCGGCCACCATCGACAACGCGCTGTCGCGGTCGTCCCCAGCGCCGAGGAGGAATGTTGCGACACGACTTTCCCCCGCGGCCAGATCGAACACACAGCGCAGGCTCACGATAGGGTCCAGCACGTCGCCGCAGGTTCCCGCGAGCGAGTTGCGTAGAGCGAGAGGTGCGGCGCGTGAGCCACCGCGGCCGAGGAAACGCACTCGATCGGTCTCGTGCCCCGAAACGTCCACACCAGAGAGCGCGTGCACGAGCCAAGGGTGCTGCTCGCTCGGCGAGCGCGGCCGCCGGCGCGCCAGCAGCGCAGCGAGCGCGGGAAAAGACTCCGTCTGCACGAACAGCTTCGAGAAGGCGGGATGCGCCGCATGGTCGACCGCCGGCGCGAGCACCACCTCCGCATAGCTCGTGAGCTCGAGCCGGATGCGGCGCGGCGAGCGATTCACGAGCGTGAGCCGTCGCATTTCGAGCGCGGCCGTGGCGGCGACAGCGATGTCGAGTCGGGCGACGACGCCATCGTCCTCGCGTTCGATGCGGAAACGGCCCGGCACCCAGCTCGCCTGGTAGCGTTCCGCCGGACGCTGAACCGGCTGATGTCCCACCGACCAAAAGGCGCCACTCACGAGATTGCGCACGTAGATTGAAAACGCGTCCGGATCCTCGACGCGATCACCCGTCCAGGAAGTGCACGCGTGATCCCGGTACCACGAGCCGCCAGTTCCCGCGGCGGTCACGAGCACCCGATAGGTGCCATTCGCGAGGAAACGCGCCGTCGGGGCATCTCTCGCATGCGGATCCAGGGGTGGTGCTCTCAACACGCCTCCCAGCGGCGGGCCGAAACCTCTCGTCTTGGGCAGGCAGCCCAGGTACTCCGGCGTGAATCGGCGACCCGACCACTGTAGGTCCGCGGCGCCGCAAGGGAAAGTCCATCTGCGAGCTTGACGCCGCGAGGATGATCGTGTAACCGTTTACACGCTCGAAACAGCGTCTCCACTGGCCTCGCGCTCACACGTCCTGAACGGCGCGGTGCCGGCGAGAGCGCACACGGAGTTCGTCGTGGCGACCATCCGAGATGTCGCACGCCTGGCCGGTGTGTCCATCGCCACGGTGTCGCGGGTCTTCAACAACAGTCCGCGCGTGAGCGAGGAAAGCGCCCGCCGCGTCCGCGCGGCGGTGACGCGGCTCGACTACTGGCCGAACACCGGTGCACGCAGCCTCACCACCAGCCGCACCCATGCGCTCGGCGTTCTCCTTCCCGATCTCTTCGGTGAGTTCTTTTCCGAGGTCATCCGCGGCATCGACCACGCCGCGCGCGAGGAGAAGCTGCAGATCCTCGTCTCCAGCTCGCACGCCGACACACAAGAACTCGTGACCGCAGCGCGCGCCATGCGCGGGCGGATCGACGGTCTCATCGCCATGGTGCCCGACAACGGCGCGGGGTCTGAGATCCAGCAAATCGTGCGCCGTTTTCCGGTGGTGTTCATGAACCCGCGCACCAAGATGAGCGGGTGCAGCACAGTGTCCATCGCCAACTACGATGGCGCGCGCGCGGTGGTGGAGCACCTCCTCGGTCTCGGCCGGCGACGAATCGCGATGATTCGCGGGCCGAAGGGCAACGCAGATGCCGAGCAACGCTTGCGCGGTTATCGGGACGCGCTGCGCGACAGTGGCTGCACGCCCGATCCAAGGCTCGAGCTGCAGGGAGACTTCACCGAGAGGTCGGGCTTCCAGTGCGGCGTGGAGTTGCTGCGCATCAAGCCCAGGCCGTCCGCCGTGTTCGCCGCCAACGACTACATGGCGATCGGATTATTGAGCGCCTTGCGTGACGCCGGAATCGACGTGCCGAGGGGAATGGCGGTTACCGGCTTCGACGACATCGCCTTCGCGCGCTACCTCGATCCACCGCTCACGACGGTGCACGTGGATGCCTATGGTCTGGGGGAGCAGGCGACGCGCTCGCTCGTTCCATTCATGCGTGCGTCGCGGCCTTCGCGCTGCACACACGTCGTCTTGCCGGCGACGCTGGCCGTGCGCGGCTCGTGCGGCGCCGTGCGCGCCGGGGCACCGCAAGCGGGATCCATCCGGCGCCGCCGACCCGAGACCGAGCCCGAACGGGGCAAAGACAAAGCTCCATCCCGAACGCGGATTGCATTGCCCACCATGCCGCAGACGCGCGGCAAGAGAGGAACATGATTGCGATCTTCCAGTTCGATCATTCTTGTCGCATCAACTCGTGAGGAGGCAAAAGCCATGAACCTCGCAAGGGCAGCCTTGCTTTTTCTCGTCGCGACGCTGCTCGCCGCGACCTCTGTCTTGGCGCAAGCACCGCGCCAGGACGCCATCTGGGCCAAGCGGTCGCAAGCTCCGATCGCGCTCAACGGCGTGCTGAGCGAACCAGCATGGGCCGTGGCCGAATCGGTGGTGATCCGCATGGCCGTGGATGCCGGCATCCCCGGCAGCGGGTGGAAATACGAGGGCGGCATCCTGCCCATGGATCCGACCAATGCGACGCTCAAGTTCCTCGTCGTCGGCAACCAGCTCTACCTGGGTGCCGTGGTGCGCGACCAGTCGATCGGCGGCTCGAAGGATTTCAACCGCTTCGACGGTTTTCTCATGGGGCTCAAGGATCACACGAACGCCAACGCGCCCAAGCCGGTGGCGGAATACTTCTACTCGTGGTGGTACGAGGTGGCATCGGGGGCTCCCGATCCCCTTCCGCCTGGATATCCACCCACCTTCATCGGCCGCTGGGCCGACTGGCCGCCCGGCACGCCGCGGACTCCCGCGCAGATCGCCAGCTGGGACGCCGTGACCATCGTGCACGGGCAATCGAACACCGACGCGTCACTCGACACGGACTACACCGTAGAAATGCGCTTCGACTTGACCGCGATGGGGTACGACGTGACCCAACCCGAAGGCGACGTCATCGAGTGGAACATCTCGATCTACGATTGCGACTGGCTGTGGCCGCTCAACGTCAACATCCTGTCCTACAACCGCGTCTGGTACCAGAGCCCGTGGGCCTACGCCACTTGGTATGACGAGGTGCACATCTTCGCGCGGCCCGACGTGACGGTAGAATCCACCAACCCGTTGCCGACCATCCAGCCGGAGTTCTACGTGCCCAATGGCGCGAGCCTAGCCGCGCCCACCATGAACGGCACACTCACCGAACCCGTGTGGAGCGCTCTGGCCTACACGTTCGACATCCGTTACGGCGACGACGCGTTGCGGCAGACGTATCCGGGCGTCGGTCCGTATCGGTCGGGGCAGCATCAGCCCGCGGTGAACGGCGGACAGGCGGCGATCCTCGACCCGGCGAACGCCACGGTGAAGGTCTTCTTCCGCGGCGATCGGCTCTACTTGGGTTTCGACGCGCGCGACCAGGTGGTGCAGCATCACGCCAACTTCGACCGCTGGGACGGCTTCTTGGTGTCGCTCAACGAACGCGTGCTCCGCGGTTCGGACAACAACTTGATGGGCAGAAGGCTGTCCTTCCAGGTGAGTGCGACCGGCACTGCGACACCGCAGGACTACTTGGCGACGTTGGTGCTTGCCGGCGATGCCGAGGTATCCCTCGCCCTCAAGAGCGGCACCACCGTGGACACGTTGGGGGCCTCCGCCGACCAGGGCTACACCGCGGAGATGTGGGTGGATCTGACAGCGCTCGGCTACCCGACGGGGTTGGGGGATGGCACGCTCTTCCTCGGCGTCAACTATTTGGATGGCGATTCGTTCCTTCCGATCACCGACAGCTACGGCACGCAGACGTGGTGGTTCCGCGAGCGCGAGAATGAATGTTGCCCCGTGTGGGCATACATGGCGCCCTCGCCGGTCACCGATGTCGAAGGCCGGGAGGCGAATCTCGACGCCTCGATCCTGCTTGGGAGTTACCCGAATCCGGCGCCGCGGCCGACGATCCGCTACGCGCTCGCACGCTCGAGCCAGGTGACATTGGAGGTCTTCGACGTCGCCGGCCGACTGGTGGAACGGCGCCGTCTCGGTTTGCAGAACGCAGGCGCCGGCGAGACCGCGTTCGGAGGCAAAGGTCAGACAGCCGGCGTGTATCTCTACCGGCTCAACCTGAACGATCCCGCAACGGGCGCCTTGCGCAAGACTCTCTCCGGACGACTCGTCGTCGTCAAGTGACAGGGGAAGGCGCGTTCAAGGAAACGAGCAGCTGGAGGCAGCAAGGCGTGGAGCGCCGAAAGATGGTCTGTTGTCGGGCGCGAGCAGTCCTCGTCGTCGGCTGGATCGTCTGGTTGCAGCCGAGTCCGGGAAGCGCGGGGACGACCGGCAAGATTGCCGGTGAAGTGACCGACGCCGAGAAACGACCCGTGATCGCCGCGACGGTCGCGATTCCCGGGTCGCCCTTCGGCGCCTTCACGAACGAGCAAGGTCGATACAACATCCTCAACGTTCCAGCAGGGACATACGAGGTGCAGATCAACCGGGTCGGTTTCCAAGCGATCGTCGTCCGCCGGGTCGTGGTCTCGGCGGACCAGACGACGCGCATCGACGCGGTGCTCGAGGAAGCGGCGATCTTCGAGGAAACCATCGTGGTCACGGCCAAGCGGCCGCCCGTTGACGTGACGCTCACGAGCAGCATTGCCAGGTTGCAGAGCGAAGAGATCGCCAAGCTGCCGGTGCAAGAGCTGCAGGATGTGGTGAATCTGCAGGCAGGCGTCGTCAACGGTCATTTCCACGGCGGCCGCCTCGGAGAGGTGCAATACCAAGTGGATGGCGTCACGATCAACAACGCCTTCGACAACACCGCGAGCCTCCGGGTGGACCGTTCGCTGCTGCAGGAAGTGCAGGTCATCACCGGCACCTTCGACGCCGAGTATGGGCAAGCCATGAGCGGCGTCGTGAACGCCGTCCTCAAGGACGGCACGGAGAGCTTCCAGGCCGATGCGGAGCTCTTTGGCGGCGGGTTCTTTTTCCCCGGTCGCGCCGACGAACGCCTGGTGGAGGACGAGATCCAGCCCACCGCCGTGGGGAACGTGACCGTTTCGGTGAGCGGTCCGACGGGGTTGCCGCAGACGGTGTTCCTGATGAACGCCCGGCGCTACGAGTTCGAGGATTACGTGCGCGGCCAGCGCATTTTCCTGCCGACGCCGTCCGTTGCCTACCGCCCGGACTCGACGAGCTATCTCATCCCCACTCTCGGCGACAGCGAGGAAGTCGCGCTCGGCTACTCGCGCGAGTGGTCGGGGGCGATCAAGATCACCAATCGGTCGATTCCGAGCCTCAAGCTCGGATACCAGGCGCTCGCGAACGACATCGAGGGACGGCGCACCAACTACGCCTTCCGGGTCAATCCGGACGGCTTGGTGACTCAACAGACGTTCTCGGTGGCGCATGGTCTCGACCTCACATGGACGCTGGGAAAGTCCAGCTACCTCGATTTCAGCTTGCGGCAGAACTACTACGACTACATCGATCAAGCCTACGCGAACGTGTTCGACACGCGCTACGATGCGGCGGGCCCACCCGTCGAGCCGGTGAGCGAGCCCGGTCTCGTCGTTTGGGGAGTGGACTTCACGCGCTACCGGCAGACCACGAACACGGTTCTCTTCAAGAGCACGCTCGTGAGCCAGGTGACGCCGGTGCAACTGCTCAAAGTGGGATTGGAGATGCAGTTTCCGAAGCTGCAGTTCGGGACGCCGGGGCATTTGGTCTTGACCGAGAGCCCGACCGGGCTCTTTCTCAATCGTTATCTCGACAGTCCGCCGGACTGGCCGGGGGTGCAGACGTACTGGCCGGTCTTGGGCGCGGTCTTCATCCACGACCAGCTGGAATGGCGCGACTTCGCGCTCCGCATCGGCGCCCGGCTCGACTATTTCGACGCGCGATCGTCGCTCCCGAGCGATCTCGCCAACCCGGCCAACGCCATCGACGTTCCGCAGCAGTCCGTTCCCGTTTCCACCGAGCCGAAGGTGTTCCTGTCGCCGCGCCTTGGCGTGGCCTACCCGATCACGGAGAGCGCCGGCGTGCACTTCGCGTACGGGCACTTCGTGCAGTACCCCACGCTCCGCGACATTTTCACCAACGCCGATTATTCGATCCTGGCGCGCCTGCAGGCCACCACCGCCGCCTATTCCCGCGTCATGGGCAACCCGGACGTCGATCCCGAAAAATCCGTACAGTACGAGTTCGGGTACAAGCAGGCGCTCGCGGAAGACTTCGGTTTCGAGGTGAGCCTCTTCTACAAAGACATCCGCGACCTCCTCGGCAGCGAGTTCATCAACACCTACAACGACGCGACATACGCGCGGCTCACGAACGTCGACTTCGGCAGCGTCGGCGGGTTCACCGTCGCACTCGACCATCGGCGACTCGGCCCGGCCAGCATCGCCCTCGACTACACCTGGACACGTGCGCTCGGGAACGCGAGCGAACCCTACGAAACCGCCGCACGCGCCGATGCGGGCGACGACCCGCGACCACGAGTGATCCCCTTCGACTGGGATCAGCGCCACACCTTCAACATGACCTTGGCCTTGGCGAAACCCGAGGTCTACTCGCTCAGCACCGTGCTGCGGGCGGCCAGCGGCCAGCCGTACACGCCAGAGACCGAGCAAGGCGGTTTCGGTTTCGGTGTGGGCGAGAACGCCGCGCGCAAGCCCGCAGGCGTCGTGGTCGATCTGCGCGCCGACCGCAGCTTCGGCTGGGTGAGTCAGAGATGGAGCCTGTTCGGCCGCGTCTTCAACGTGTTCGACTCGCGCTTTTTCAACGGCGGAGTGTTCGCCAGCACCGGGAGCCCTTTCTATTCGCGCTTCCCCGATCAAGTGGCGCTCAGCACGCCGACGCGTTTCTATTCGCCGCGGCGGCTCGAGATCGGTTTCACCGTGCGCACGGGCCCCTGACCGTGGGCTGGACGGAGGTGAGCACTTGCGTCTCATGAGGGAAACTCGATGCGGTGGGCTCGCCACCGCTGCGCTCCTCCTGCTGGCGAGCGCGGCACCGCGTTCGGCAGGGCAAGTGACGACGTCCGTACCTGCGGACTCGCTCGGTACGCTCGACGCCGAGCGTTCCGGTGTCCACAACGCCGCCAACATCCGCACCGTTTTCTGGAACTACGGCATGGTGGGGGACTACCCGATCGACCCGGTGAACGTGGATCTCAGCACCTTCCATTCCGCCGAGGTGCCGAAGGGCACGGGAATGAACTACAGCGACGGGATCACGCCCTTCGTGCTCGCCAAGGTGCGGCAGCGCAACCGGCTCGATGCCTACATCATGGAAACCGGCTTCCGCGAGCGCCAAGGGATCTCGCCCTACTTCAACCGCGTGATGCGGTTCGAGCCCAGGCCAGGCTACTTCCAGGCCGATCCGGTGCTGAGCCCCGCGCGCTCGCCTGCGATCAGCAGCGACCCGCGCACCTGGCCTGACTCGTGGCCGGACAAGGAGGACGATGCGGAGGATCAGGGCTGGCGCGGCAGCTGGAACGGCTACTTCGGCAAGCGCGCGGCCGCCGACCAGGAAAGTTATATGGTCATGGACGACAACTTCTACGACGCCTGGGACTACTACCCCGACGAGGGCGATCTCACGCGCCGCGGGCTTGGACTCCGCATCGGGGTGCGTGGTTTCCAATGGGCCAATCCGCAGGCCGGGAACGTCATCTTCTGGCATTACGACATCACCAACGAAGGCACCGCGGACTACGACAGCATCATCTTCGGCCTGTACATGGACTCGGGCGTCGGCGGCTCGTCGCTCTCTTGCGACGGCATCTACGAATCCGACGACGACAACGCGTTCTTCGACCGCACCTTCGACCAGGACGTCATCAATCTGGTCTACACCTGGGACCGTTTCGGCCACGGACGCGACCTGAGTGGCACGTGCGCCCGCACCGGGTACCTCGGCTACGCCTACCTCGAGACCCCGGGCAACCCGTTCGACGGCGTGGACAACGACGAAGACGGCATCACCGACGAACGACGCGATGCAGGTCGGGGTGAGCCCGTCGTGGGCCAGGAAGCCATCGAGAGCTGGGTGAACACACACTACGACCGCGCACGGTTCGAGGTGGAATACGGGCCGCTCGCCGATCGGCCCGCCTTCCGTGTCGGGAGCTGGTGGACCGGCGACGAGGACATGGACTGGAACCCCGACCTGCACGATCTCGGTGGCGACGGCGTGCCGGAGACCGACGACCAAGGCGAGGGGGATGGCGAGCCGACCACGGGGGAAGCGAACTTCGACCGCACCGATCTCAACGAGTCGGATCAAATCGGTCTCACCGGTTTCAAGATCAACCGCATCAAGGCCGGGCAGGGGAACCCGAGTCAAGAAGTCGACGGCGTTCTGTTCTACACCGACAACAGCAGATGGCCGCAAACCCTGTACGAGAAGTTCACCGACCCGGACCCCGCGGTGCGCTTCGATCCGCCACTGGCCTCGAACTACAACATCGGCTTTCTCTTCGCCTCGGGTCCGTTCGAGCTGCGCGCCGGACAGACCGAGCGTTTCAGCTTGGCGCTGGCCTACGGCGGCGACTTGAACGAGCTGCGGCGCACCGTCCGCACGGTGCAGAAGATCTACGACGCCAACTACCAGTTCGCCGTGCCGCCGAAGCTGCCGACGCTCGCCGCCGAAGCGGGTGATGGGAGAGTCCAACTCTCTTGGGACGACGTGGCCGAGCGCGGCGCCGACCCGGTGACGGGTGAGTACGATTTCGAGGGCTACCGCATCTATCGCTCCACGGATCCGGAATTCCGCGACGTCAAGCTGATCAGCACCGGCACGGGCACGGGGCCGCTCGGCAACGGCCGCCCCAACGCGCAGTTCGATCTCGTGAACGGCAAGCTCGACTTCTCGACGCAGACTGTCGAGGGCGTGGCCTACTACTTGGGCAATGACACCGGACTCACTCACACGTGGACGGATTCGAGCGCGGTCAATGGTCAGCTCTATTACTACGCGGTCACGGCATACGACCACGGCTCGGAGAGGTTCGATTTCTATCCGTCGGAGAACGCCATCTCGGTGTCCATCACGCCACGTGGTGGCACGATCCTGGCGCCGAACGTCGTGGCGGTTCGCCCCGAACCCCCCGTGCGCGGTTACGTCCGGGCGCGCACGGATTCGCTTTTTCATGCTGCAGGCGATGGCACTGGGTCGATTCGGATCGAGGTCCTCAACTCGGCGCTGGTGCCCGACGACAACCTGTTCGAGGTCAGCTTCTCGAGCCATCCGGACAGCGTGAGGGCGGAAAGTTATGCGCTGATCGACAGCACGTTCGAGCAGACACTGTTCACCACGGGCCGCGATTTGGAGGGCGTGGGCAACGGGCCCGTGGGTGCTGGCCTGCTGCCCGTGATCGCGACCCAGAAAACTGTGGAAGTGGATTCGGCCCGAACCGGTTTCGTCGCCGAGGGCCCGACCAACGCCTTGCTGCAGGTTGGTTACCAGACCGTGCTTCCCATCAACCGGCGACGGTCGGGCTTCCCGGACGATCTCACCATCACCTTCGCCGACGCCGTGCTCGACACCGGGCTCGCGATCTTCCCAATCCCGGCCCGGGAAGCGAAATTCCGGGTCGTGGCGCACACGGCGATGGGGGATCGCCCAATGGACTTCCGATTCCGCGACCTGGACGCGGATGGGACCTTGAGCAGGCCCGACGAGTACGTGGACGTCGTCACTTACTTGGACGAGGCACCGGCGATGCCGCTTATAACCTGGAGGTTCCAGATCTCCGGAACCAACGATGGCGGCGCTCTGCGACCGCCAAGAGATCGTGACGAGTTCGCGCTCCGGCTGACGAAACCATTTGGAATGGCGGACACGTTCGTCTTCGGTACGAACGGCGAGTTCGTGAACGCGGAGCTGGCGCGCACCGCGCCGAACCGGCCTTACGTGGTGCCGAATCCCTATGTGGGCTCGGCGAGCTTCGAGCCGGAACGATTCAACATTGCCGGGCGCGGCGAGCGAAGGATCGAGTTCCGCAACTTGCCGCAGGCGTGCACGATTCGGATCTACAACGTGCGCGGCGAGCTGGTGCAGACGCTGGTCCACGACGGCTCGACCGCCGGTGCCGTGGCGTGGAACCTGCGCACCAAGGACAACCTGGATTTGGCCCCGGGCCTTTACGTGTTCCACGTCGATGCCGGTGCGGTGGAGTCGAGCATCGGCAAGTTCGCGGTCATCAAGTGAACGCGAGGAGCAGCGAAATGAAACGTGTCGTGGTCACCGAGCTAGTCTGCGCGGTGCTGCTCGCGGAATCGGCGGCGGCGCAGACACAAGTGGGCACCACGATCGGCCAGTTCGTCGCCATCGAGCCGAGCGCGCGCATCGCCGCCATGGGAAACGCCGGCGTGGCGGTCGGTGGCGGCATCCAGGCGGTCTATTACAACCCGGGCGCCTTGGGTTTGGTGTCTTCGACGTCTTTTCAGTTCAGCCATGGCGTTTGGTTCGCCGACATCCGCTACGAGTACGCGGCGGCGGCGGTTGCGCTCGGGGATTGGGGCAATCTCCTGGTCAGCGTGACGGCGCTAAACTCGGGCGACATCGAAGTGCGCACGGTGACGCAGCCGTTGGGCACGGGAGAGCTGTACTCGGCGCAGGACATCGCATTCGGCGTCGGCTATGGCCGCCAGGTGACGGACCGTTTCGCTGCCGGAGCACAGCTCAACTATCTCAACGAAACGATCTGGCACAGCTCGCTCGATGCATTCACGCTCAGCTTCGGGACGACGTACAGGATCAACGATGCTGGACTCACGCTCGGGGCGAGCGTGCTCAACTTCGGCACGCGCAGTGGCTACGACGGTCTCGATCTGGCGATCCAGTACGACGCCGACCCCGACCAGCACGGGGACAACAGCGCTCTTCCCGCCAACCAGTCCACCGACGAGTTCCCCGTGCCGACGGTTTTCCGGGTCGGGATGAGCTATCCGCGGCGGACGAGTGCGACGAGCGCGATCTTGATGACCGTCGACGCATTCCATCCCAATGACAACACGGAGGGCTTGAGCCTCGGTTGGGAGTGGACATGGAAGGACACGCTGGCGCTGCGCGCCGGGTACCAGAGCCTGGGCCAGCAGGACTCCGAGCTCGGCCCGACCGCCGGCGTGGGGTTGAGCGGCGCCATCGCCTCGCACCGTTTCCAACTCGACTACGGCTGGGCCTCGCACACGGTCCTGCCGGAGATCCACCGCATCACTTTCATCCTGGCGATGTGAGGCTTATGGGATCGAGAAGTTTGCAGCACAACGCGGCGCGCGCCATCAGAAGCAGCGCGAGGCAGCCCGGCACGAAGACGCCAAAGGGAGTGAGTCCATTGATCCGCACCATGATCCGATCCAGCCTGCTCGGGTTCATCCTCCTCACCGTTCCTCCGACCGCCGCCAAGGCGCTCACCACGGAGGCGTTGCTGGACACGCTGCAGCACACCGCCTTCGATTTCTTTTGGAACGAGGTGAATGCCAGCAACGGGCTCATCAAGGATCGGAACACCTCGGGGTCGCCGTGCAGCATCGCCTCGTTGGGCTTCGGGCTCTCGGCCATCTGCATCGGCATCGATCATGGTTGGGTGAGCCGCGACGACGGCCGCGCCCGCATCCTCACCGCTTTGCAGACCTTGTGGACGGCGCCGCAGAGCTCCGCCGCCAGCGGCACCATCGGCTACCGAGGCCTCTACTACCACTTCCTCGACATGAGCACGGCGAGGCGGACGTGGGATTCCGAGCTGTCCACCATCGATACGGCGCTGCTGTTCGCCGGTGTCATCGACACGAAACAATACTTCGACACCGCTGATGCCGGGGACATACAGGTGCGGGCGCTCGCCGACTCCATTTATTACCGCGCCAACTGGGAGTTCATGCGCAACTTCCAGTCCTCGATCTACATGGGCTGGAAGCCGGGCACCGGATTCTCCGGCTTCGGGCAGTGGATCGGTTACAACGAGGCGATGATCCTCTTCATCTTGGCGCTGGGGTCGCCGACGCATCCGGTCCCCGCGAGCACGTGGACCGCTTGGACAAGTGGTTACGACTGGGATACCCAGTATGGGCAGACCTACGTCACCTTCCCGCCGCTCTTCGGACACCAGTACAGCCACTGCTGGATCGATTTTTACAACATCCGGGATGCCTACATGCAGAACCGCGGCATCACGTACTTCGAGAACTCGCGACGCGCGACCTTGGCGCAGCAGGCCTACTGCATCGCCAACCCGCTCGCCCGTGTCGGCTACGGAGCCAACGTCTGGGGGCTCACGGCTTGCGACGCACCCACGGGCTATGCAGCGCACGGTGCACCGCCGACCCAGAACGACGACGGAACCATTGCCCCGACCGCGGTGGCCGGTGCCATTCCCTTCGCACCCGAGATCGTCGTGCCGACCTTGCATCACCTGTACGACACCTATGGCGCCCAGCTCTTTTCCACCTACGGTTTCAAGGATGCCTTCAACCTGACGGCCAACTGGTGGGATACCGACTACATCGGGATCGACGAGGGACCGATCATCATCATGATCGAGAACTACCGCACGAACAAAGTGTGGAGGCGCTTCATGCAGAACCCCGACGTGCAATTAGGACTGCAGCGCGCCGGCTTCGTCGTCGCCACCGACTTCGCCTCGGGCGGCAGCACCGGGCAGCCGCGCTTCGCCCTGTCTCAGAATCAACCCAACCCCGTGCGTGGGGCTTCTTGGGTGCCGTTCCGTCTTGGAGCGGCCGGCCAGGTGTCGCTCGCGCTTTTCGACGTGGCGGGGCGACGCGTGCGTCGGCTCTTGGATGGCTTCTACGCGCCTGGCGAGCACGCGGCACCGCTGGACGCCGCGGGCCTTGCCGCCGGCACGTACTACATCCGCTTGGAGGTGAACGGCGAGCAGCAGGCGAAGGCGTGCATGGTCATCCGCTGATCCCTGCTGCGTGATGCTTCACGAACTCGAGCTCCGAGCCATTGCCGGGCTCGCCGCATCCGGGCGGGCATTGCACGGATGTGTGTGCGCAATTGTGTGCGCGGTCACTAGAAGATGGGCTCGCGATTCCGGACTAGCGCGTCACCCGTGGCTTTGCGTGCGTCATTTTTGATCGAGTGTCGTGCTCTCGAAGCATTTGTCACACTCGTTCGGATGATTGAGTGGGTGATTGCACCCTATTCACGTCAGCGAAGTTAGAAATGTGGTTGCATCACAAACGGATCGCTGATAGCTTCCGATGCGAACGACTCGACACCTTTTGTCCCCGGCGCCTTGTTCAAGGAGCCGATTTCGCGTCCGCGTTGCAATGCTTCGTACAGGAGGAACATCCATGAGACGCTTCGATTCTCGTACCGGGATGATGGCCGTTCTCGCGGCTGTCGGCCTGGTGTGCTTCGCGGCGGCCTTTGGAGGAGCGGCTCGTGCGACACCGTTTCCCGACGGTGCCAGCATCGAGGCCCGCACCTTCAACGACTGCGGCCTTTCCACTCTCACAGTGACGAACAATTACCCGGCATCGGTCGAGATCACCGATGAGATGAGCCCGTTCTGTATTGGCAACGCCAACCTGCACAGTTTCAGTTTCTCGGAGGATGGAGGCGCGACCGCTGCCGTCTTCAACAACAACTCGAGCTTCCGGTTCGGAGCCGACTTCACCCTGAGCGGTGCGGGCGAAGGGGAAGGCGGGCTGCGCCTGTCTCCGTGGTGGTCGCAGTTCGTGGACGGTCGTTTCATGGCCAACGCCACGACCGGCGAGGTTGCCATCTTCGGCGGCCGCTTGCCCTTCTACACCTTCACCGTGAATCATGGGGTCACGTACGTGAAGGGGACGACGATCCGCTTCGAGCTGACCTACTTGGACAACGGACTCAACGCCGCGGATCCGGCCACGATTCAGTACCGCGTGATCTACGGTGGCAACACCTACGACAGCCCGGCGATCCCCTTCGACATGGCCAATCCGAACGAGGACCCGCCCTACGGGTTGTGGGGGATGCTGAACGACGGGCGTGCCGGCGGGTACTTCCAGCCCCGCGCCAATACCGGCGCGGCGCTCACTGCGAACTGGTCGAACATCGAGTTCTCGCCGCTTGGGACGCCGGATGTGAACGCTGCGACGATCGAGGAGCGCACGTTCAACGACTGTGGGCTCTCGATGCTCTCGACGAACAACAACTACCCGGCGCTCATCGAGATCACGGACGAGATGAGCCCGTTCTGCATTGGCGGCGCCAACCTGCACAGCTTCAGCTTCTCCGAAGATGGCGGCATGACGGCTGCCGCTTTCCACAACGCTTCGACGTTCCGCTTCGGAGCCGATTTCATGCTCAGCGGCCCGGGCGAGGGGGAGGGCGGCCTGCGGTTGTCCCCGTGGTGGTCGCAGTTCGTGGACGGTCGCTTCATGGCGAACGCGACGAACGGTGAGATCGCGATCTTCGGTGGCCGCCTGCCTTTCTACACTTTCACCGTCAATCACGGGATCGAGTACGTGAAGGGCACGACGATCCACCTGGAGCTGACCTACCAGGCCAACGGGTTGAGCGACGTGGATCCCGCCACCATCCAGTATCGCGTGATCTACGAAGGCAGCACCTACGACAGCCCGGTGTTCACCTTCGACATGGCCAACCCGGGCGAGGATCCTCCCTTCGGGCTGTGGGGGATGCTGAACAACGGGCGTGCCGGCGGCTACTTCCAGGCGGCTGCCAACACCGGCGAAGCGCTCACGGCAACATGGTCGAACATTACCTTCTCGGCTTGCATCGTCGACATGGACTTCACCTTCCACCCGCACACGCTCAACTTGAGCTCGCACGGGAGCTTCGTGACCGGCTACCTCGAGCCGCCCGCGGGCTACTCGGCGGAAGACATCGACGTGTCGTCGATCCTGCTCAACGGCGCGGTGGCGGTTGCGGACGGCGCGCCGACGTCGATTGGCGACTTCGATGACGACGGCATCCTGGACCTGATGGTCAAGTTCAGCCGTTCCGAGGTCCTGGAAATCCTGTCTGCGGGCACCGACGTCCAAGTGACGGTCAATGGTGCCGTGGCGGGAGATTGCTTCGAGGGTTCGGACATGATCCGGGTCAAGGACTCGACGCTCCATTCTCCTGTGCAAGGGGCGGTTCTCGTCGCTGGAACGCAGGCCGGTGTGGGGTGGGAAGTGGACAGTCGCTACAGGACGGTGGACCTGATTTCGTCCTTCGATGGCGGTGCCACGTGGAACATCGAAGCGCGCAGGCTACAGAACACCGGCTCTTATCAGTGGACCGTCCCTTCCGTGCTCACGGAACAGGCGTCCGTCGCGGTGGTCGTGATCCACGGTGAGAACAGCGCCGACCTGGATCTGGAAGCAGAGCTGGGCTCGAGCAGTGACACGTTCTCGATCACGACGCCCACCGACGTGGGCAATCGCGGCAACGTCTTCGCGCTCCACGGCGTGTCGCCGAACCCCGCACGGCTCGGCATCACGGTGAACTTCAGCTTGGCCAGCTCGGAGCCGGCGAAGCTCGAGGTCTTCGACGTCCGCGGACGGCAGGTCGCCGCCAGCGACGTCGGCACGATGGGTCCCGGCATGCACAGCATGACGTTCGGCAAGGAGAGAAATCTCGCGGCCGGCGTCTACATGGTGCGGCTCACCAAGGGTGATCGCAGCCTCCAAGTACGGGCAACCGTGATCCAGTAGACGTTTCTTGCCTCTATACTCCGGGGTCCGGCCAAGCGGCCGGGCCCCGGATTCGGACGCATGCGCGCCCGCCTGCCTCGAGTCCCTTCTGATCGTTCTCAGCGAAATGGATCCGCGCATGCGAACCTACGAGTACGACCTCGTCGTCATCGGCAGCGGCCCCGCGGGAGAAAAGGGCGCGGTGACAACCGCCGTCTTCGGCAAGCGCGTGGCGGTGGTGGAGAAGGCGGCGCTCGTCGGCGGCGCCGTGGCCAACACGGGGACGCTTCCGAGCAAGACGCTGCGCGAAACTGCGCTCGCGTTCTCGGGGCTCAAAGCGCGCCACCTCCATGGCGTCGACCTTTCGCTCCGGCGCGAGGCGACGGTGGCCGATTTCATGCATCACGAAAAGCAGGTCGCCGCCCAGGAGCGGCAGCGGGTGCTGGGCTACTTCGACAACTTCGGCATCACGCTCCACCGTGGCCATGCGAGCTTCGTCGACGCGCACACGATCCGGGTGCGCGGCGAAGACGGCGAGCAGCTGCTGCACGGCGCGAAGTTTCTCATCGCCACCGGTTCTGCTCCGCACCGGCCGGCCGCGTTCGATTTCAGCGATCCCCGCATCTGCGATTCCGACACGATCTTGCACATCGAGAAGGGGGCCGCAGCGGCTCGCCGTCGTGGGCGCTGGTGTCATCGGCAGCGAGTACGCCTGCACCTTCGCGGCGCTGGGGGCGGAAGTGCACATCGTCGACGGCCGCGATGTCCTCCTCGGTTTCCTCGATCGCGAGATCTCCAATGCCTTGCAGGCGGCGATGCAGGATCTCGGCATCACGTTCGTTTGGCAGGATAAGGTGGAGCGCTGCACCGCTGCAACGGGCGACATCGAGCTGCATCTCACCTCGGGTGCGACGCTCAAGGCCGACACGGTTCTCGTCGCCGCCGGGCGCGTGAGCAACACGGCGGCGTTGAATCTCGACGCCGCGGGTCTCGGCACTGGCGAACGCGGTGTGCTCGAGGTGGATCGCGTTTTCCGCACCGCGGTGCCGCACATCTATGCTGCGGGCGACGTCATCGGGTTCCCCGCGCTCGCATCGACGAGCATGGAACAGGCGCGCGTCGCCATGACGCACGCGTTCGATCTCGGCTACAAGACCGAAGTGTCGCCGGTGCTCCCGAACGGCATCTACACGATTCCCGAAGTGAGCATGGCGGGAGAGACCGAGGAATCCCTGCGCGAGAAGGGCATCGACTTCGTCGTTGGCAAGGCTCCGTACCAAGAGAACGCGCGCGGTTGCATCATCGGCGACCGGCGCGGCTTCCTCAAGCTGCTCTTCCGCCGCGACGACGTGCGCTTGCTGGGCGTGCACGTCATCGGCGAGCAGGCGACGGAAATCGTACACATCGGCTTGCTGGTGCTGCTCGCAGACGGCGGCTTCGATCTCATCAACCGCACCTGCTTCAACTACCCGACCCTCGGGGCACTGTACCAGCGCGCGTCGGCCCTGGCCCTGGCCCGGCAGCGCGGCATCCTATAGAGATGACGGGGCACAGCCTAACCTGAGGGTTTCGTCGCCACGCCGTCCCGCGCTGGATTCGGAGCCTTGCCATCTTCCTTGTATTTTTGTAGTCTGCATTCCGATTTGCAAGGATGGAGATCGCATGCTCGCACGCCAACGAGCTCTGCAGCGGATCGAGGCGGCCCTCGCCGCCAACCCCGTTTGCGCTCTGCTGGGACCGCGGCAATGTGGGAAGACGACGCTCGCGCGCCAATACGCCACACGAACGCCTGTGGTGCATTATTTCGATCTCGAGACTGCTGCGGCGCGCGCGCGGCTCGCGACACCGGAGTTGACGCTATCGCCCTTGCGCGGACTCGTCATCCTTGACGAGATCCAGGTCCTGCCCGAGATCTTCACCGTCCTGCGGCCTCTCGCCGATCGCCCGCGCCGGCCGGCACGTTTCCTGGTCCTCGGGAGCGCGTCTCCGGATCTGGTCCAAGGCGTGTCGGAGTCTCTCGCGGGGCGAGTGGGGTTCGTGGACCTCGGCGGGTTCGACCTGGACGACGTCGGTCCGGCGCGCACCCAGCGACTGTGGCTTCTTGGTGGGTTCCCCCGCTCGTTCCTGGCCTCGAGCTCCGAGCGGAGCATGGAGTGGCGGCGTAATTTCATGCGCACGATCCTCGAACGAGATTTGCCCCAGCTTGGAATCCGCATTCCGTCCGAAACGCTGCGCCGTTTCTGGATCATGGTCGCGCACTACCACGCCCAGATTTGGAGCGGAGCCGAGCTCGCGCGGTCGATGGGAGTCACTGAGCACACAGTCCGGCGCTACGTCGAGATCTTGACTGGAGCTTTGATGCTCCGACAGCTCCCTCCTTGGTTTCAAAATGTGGCCAAGCGTCAGTACAAGTCGCCCAAGGTCTATGTGCGTGACAGCGGTCTCCTCCATGCTCTCCTGTCCATCTCCTCGCCCGGGGATCTCGCAGCGAATCCCAAGCTCGGGGCATCTTGGGAGGGCTTCGCGCTGGAGCAAGTGCTCTCCCTGGGAGGCGAGAGGGACGCTTATTATTGGCGGACCCACGCCGGCGCCGAGCTCGACCTGCTGATGCTTCGAGGCGGCAGACGGTACGGTTTCGAGTTCAAGTATGGCGATGCTCCACAAATGACGAAGTCGCTGCACATCGCACTCGCAGATCTGGAGCTCGAACGCGCATGGATCGTGTACCCAGGAAGTTTGCGATACGCGGTGCACGAGCGCGTCGAAGTTCTCCCTCTGACGGAGGTTGCGGATTGCATTCGCAGACACTTCGAGACCTCGCGATCATCGCGACGGCGGCGGAAGGAATCAGCCGTCCGGTAAAGGAGATCCGCGAATGAGCGAGCTCGAGGGCATGAAGTGCGCACTTCCGCCGCGACGACATGCGCTTGCTGGGCGTGCACGTGATCGGCGAGCAGGCGCCGGAAGTCGTGCACATTGGCTTGCTGGTGCTGCTCGCAGACGGCGGCTTCGATCTCAAACCGCACCTGCTTCAACTACCCGACGCTCGGAGCGCTGTACCAGCGCGCGTTGGCTTTGGCCCGCCAGCGCGGGCTCCTGGTTCGGGCCTGGCGCAGAGGTGTGGCGAGCTCGCCCGGCATCATGCTGCGCCACGTTCCCATCGTTGAGCCATTCGTCGCATGGCCTCGGCATGGAGCGGCCAGTCGTGCAGCGTCGCCGGGTCAAAATCAGCACCATTGGGCCAAACGAGCGTCTTCACCTCGGGATCGATCCGAACCTGGTTGAAAACGGCTAGATCGCGAAGGGGACCGAAAAGTTCGCCGGCGAGAACTGGCTGGAAATCTATCGTCTGCGCTGTGCCGTCGTCGAACCGAATTCGGAGCACAAACGGCCCAACGACTTCGAACGACTCGACTCGGAAGATCGGATGGCTCATTTTGACCTCGTCATCGAAGGGGTTCGATGGGAATGGGTTTTTGGCCGGACTGCAACCGATCCCAGTCTGCGAGGAGCTCTTCCATGTGCAACTCAGCCCAAGCTTCGACCAGCCGTCGCTGCCTTCTGGGAAGCGATCCGGCGAGAAGTTCCACAGACTCGATGTCGAAGACGCCCACATGTTCTTGGTGGTAGGCATGGAAGTGGGGGCGGTGATGTGGTCCGCCCGCCTCCGCAAACATTCGTACGATAATGCCGAAGAACCGCGAAATCTCAGGCATGAAACCATTCTATCACGTGTCCAGGAACGGAGGTGTCGTTGGCCGTGGCTGGCCACGACGCGCTACAATCCGTCCACGAAGTCTCCCGAAGCGAGAAAAGAGGTTGGCGCATAAGCGAGCTCGAGGGCATGAAGTGCGTGGCGTGTCGGGGTGGCGAACCGCAGATCACGCCGGAGGAGAGGGCACGGGTTCACCCGCAGGTCCCGGACTGGCAGATCGTCGAACGCGAAGGCATCGAGCGCTTGGAGCGCACGTTCGCGTTCAAGAGCTTCGTCGACGCGGTCCGTTTCACCAACGCGGTGGCCGATATCGCCGAAGCGGAGGGGCACCACCCGGCGATCCTCACCGAATGGGGCAAGGTGACGGTTTCCTGGTGGACGCACAAGATCCGGGGTCTGCATCGCAACGACTTCATCATGGCGGCGAAGACGGATGCGATTGGCCGATGAGCGAGGTGGTTGTCGAACCGCCCGATGCAGGGAATGGACACGCGGCGGTATGGAATCCGCAGCGAGCGGGCGAGAGATCAAACGATCGAAGCGGGCTTCTCGCACAGAGCGCGCGCGGCGTCGATGACCTGCGCCTCCGACGGCAATACCGTGAACGCCGCCGGTCCGAGGGGGATGTAGGTGTCTTCGCCGACGACCCGTCGCATGGGTAATCCGGACCCGCAACGTTCCACCAACACGGTCATGATTTGTTCGCTCAAGCCGCCGCTCCGGCGGCCTTCGTCCACTACCAAGACGCGGCTGCATTCGCGCGCATGGCGCGCCACGGCCTCTTCGTTCAACGGTTGCAGCCAACGCAAGTCGACCACGCGCGCCTTGATGCCGTGCGTTTCACGCAAGGTGCGTGCGGCACGCAGCGACATGGGAACGCCGTTGCCGAACGTGATCACGGCCAGATCGCGATGCTCGGGGTCGTAGACGCGTTCGGCGCCGAACGGCACCGCCTCGCCCGGTGCGGGGAAGGGGAAGAGCCACTGGCCGTCCTTGGTCTCGTACAAGTCCTTGGTCATGTAGAGCGCGATCGGCTCGAGGAAGAACACGACGCGGCCGTCCACTTTGGCGAGCGCGGCGCAGGTGCGCAGCATGCCGACGGCATCGTCGCCGCGCGTGGGGCTGGCGACCACGAGGCCAGGAATGTCACGCAGCGCCGTGATGCTGTTGTCGTTGTGGAAGTGGCCACCGAAACCGCGCTGGTAGGCGAACGACGCGATCCGCACCAGCATCGGGTTGCGGTACACGCCATTGGAGAAGAATTGCAGCGAGCAGGCCTCGCCGCGGATCTGATCACAAGCATTGTGGAAGTAGGCGAGATACTGGATCTCGGCGATGGGCAGCATGCCGATGTTGGCGAAGCCTTGCGCGAGACCGAGGATCGACTCTTCGTCAAGGAGCGTGTTGAACACGCGCCCGGCCTTGAAGGTTTTTTCGAGACCCGCGGTTACGTGATAGACGCCGCCCTTACGCGCGACGTCTTCGCCGAAGACGAGCGCTTGCGGATACTTGACCAGCAGATCGACGAGCCCGGCGTTAATCTGCGCCGCCAGATGGCGCGGCGGCTGGCGCTCGGGAAATGCCGCCTCCGAGCCATGCACCACGAGGCGGCGCGTGGTGTAATCGGAGCGCCGTGCCTCGGCTTCGACTGCGTCGGGCGAGTACGGTGCGAGCGGCGCCATCACCTGCGCCGCCGAAGTAAGGCGCGGGCAGTCGAGCACTTCTTCGCCGATGGCTTCGGTGCGCGCGCGCAGCGCTTCGTAACGCTCGAGAATGGCGCCGGCATCCAGGAGGCCCGATTCCAGAACGATGCGCGCCGAGGCCAGAAGCGGATCACGCCTCTCGTCGGCCTCGACCTCGGCGACCGGCCGGTACTCGAGCTCGACATCGGTCCCGGCGTGACCGAGCAGGCGCACCATTTCCAGATGCAGGAAGACCGGCGCGCGGCGCGAACGACAGTGCTCGACGGCGGCGGCGGCCACGTCGTGGGCCTCGACCAAGTCCAGCCCATTGGCGCGGTAATAGGCCAGGTTGGGCTTGTTGCCGAACTCGCGTTCGATGTAGCCGGGCGGCGATTTGACCGAGATGCCGATGCCGTTGTCCTCGCAGACGAAGAGGATCGGCACGGGGAGTTTTTGGAAATGAGTCCAGCTCGCCATGTTGAAGGCGCCGAGCGCGCTCTTGTGATTGGTGCTCGCGTCGCCGAAGCTGCAGAGCACGATGCTGTCTGGCGGCACAGGCGGCAGGACGCCGATCTTGCGCGCGCGCCCGAGTGCGAGCGCCGTGCCGACGGCCTTCGGCAAGTGGCTGGCGATGGTGCTCGTCTGCGGCAACACCCAGAGCGGTCCGCTGCCCCATACCTTGTGCCTCCCGCCCATGGGGTCGAGCGTGCTCGCAGCCTGCGAGAAGATGGTGTCGCGCACGGGATCGATGCCGGGCACGTGACGCGCGCGTTCCACCATGAGAGCGGCGCTGCGATAGTGGAGAAAGGCTGGGTCCGTGTGCCGCAAGACGCGCCCGAGCACGACGTTGCCTTCGTGTCCGGCGGAACCGATGGTGTAGAAGGCCGCGTCGCGCGCGCGCAGCTTGCGTGCGATGAGGTCCAAATGCCGCGCCGCCATCTGCGATTCGAACATCTGCAGAAGGTCGCGGCCGCGGAGCATGCTCCCGGGGCGCACGAGGTCCTCGTCGGCCACGCGCATGGCCGGTGGCCCCTGCCAGCCGCGCAGGAACTCCACGAAGTTGCGATCGACGATCTCGGCGCGGTTGAACACGTCAGAAGGCCGAGACGCCGGTGATCTCGCGTCCCACCGCGAGCTCGTGGATCGTCTCGGTCCCCTCGTAGGTGATCACGCTCTCCAAGTTGAGCATGTGTCGGATGGGCGAGCACTCGATGCTGATGCCGCCTGCGCCCAGGATGTCGCGTGCTTCGCGCGCGACGTCGAGGCCCATGCGCACGTTGTTCCACTTGGCGAGCGAGACTTGCGCAGGATGCATCGTGCCCTTGTCCTTGAGACGCCCGAGCTGCAGCACCAGCAATTGTCCCGTGGTGATGCGGCGCGTCATGTCGGCGAGCCGGCGCTGAATCGTCTGCGTGTGCGAGAGCGGGCGGCCGAACAGAACGCGGCTGTGGCTGAACGCCAGCGCCTCACGGAAGCTGGCAATGGCGGCACCGATCGCCCCCCAGGCGATGCCGTAGCGCGCCTGCGTCAAGCACGAGAGCGGCGACTTGAGACCGCCGGCGAGCGGCAGACGGCTCGATTCGGGAACCTCGACCTGATCGAGGAAGAGCTCCGAGGTGATCGACGCGCGCAGCGAGTACTTCTTCAGGATGTCGCGCGCGCTGTAACCCTTCATGCCCTTCTCGACGATGAAGCCGAGCATGCCGTCATCACCCAGCGCCCAGACGATGGCGATGTCTGCGATCGTGCCGTTCGTGATCCACATCTTGGCGCCGTTCAATACCCAGGCGTCGCCGTGACGCGTGGCACGCGTCTTCATCGCGCCAGGGTCCGAGCCGCCATCCGGTTCGGTGAGGCCGAAGCAGCCGATGACTTCGCCGCGTGCCATGCGCGGCAGCCATTTTTCTTTCTGCGCGGCACTGCCGTACGCATGGATCGGCCACATGCACAGGCTCCCCTGCACCGAGACGAAGCTGCGCAGCCCACTGTCGCCGCGCTCGAGCTCTTGGCACACGAGACCGTAGGCCACGTTGTTGAGACCGGCGCACTCGTAGCCCTCGAGGTTGCAGCCGAGCAACCCCATCTCGGCCATCTCGGGCACGAGCTCCTGGGGGAATCGATGGTCGTCAAAGGCCTGCGAGATGATGGGCAGCACGCGGTCGTCCACCCAGCGGCCGACGCTGCGCTGGATGTCGCGCTCCTCCTCGCCGAGCAGGCCCGTCATGTCGAAGAAGTCGGTCGGGTCCAGGCCTTTCATGCGTCCTCCGAGACTCGTTTGGGGGCGATCCGCCACGCGTCAACTCGCAGTCTAGGCGAGCGCCGAGCGTGTTTCCAGCCACTTCGGGGGTGGGCTGAGCCGTCGCATGCAGAGGGGCTGCCGGCGCCGGCCGGAGATCGGCTCGAATCGCTGACGACTCGAAGGCGTTGCTCTTGCGGGGCGGCAAGGAAGTGCGCGATTCTTCCTTCGATATGCACTTCGCCCTCGTCACCTGCACGAATCCACCGCAGGAAGATTTCGACGCGCCGCCGTTGCTTGCGGCCTTGAGGGCGCGCGGCCATCGTGGCGCTGAAGTCGCCTGGGACG
Source organism: uncultured bacterium (assembly GCA_964567755.1). Taxonomy (GTDB): domain Bacteria; phylum Krumholzibacteriota; class Krumholzibacteriia; genus DASRJW01. The sequence continues at coordinate 102,889 of CAZMNW010000054.1, read as the reverse complement.
ATCCGGCCGCCGAGTGGAACCAGTACGACGCGGCGCTGCTGCGGTCGACGTGGGATTACTTCCATCGGCTCGACGATTTCCTGGACTGGGCGGCGCGTGTCGCGTCATCCATTCCGCTGTGGAACTCGCTCGATTGGGTGCGATGGAACACGCACAAGTTCTACTTGCGCAAGCTGGCCGCGATGGGCATCCCGATCGTGCCGACGGAGTTCGTACCAGCGCGAGCACCTCTCGACCTTGCGACGGTACTCGCGGCACACGGGTGGGAGGCCGCCGTGATCAAGCCGGCGGTGTCGGCCGACGCCTTCGCGACCTTGCGTGTCGAGCGGGGTGCCGAGCAGCCGGGCCAGGATCATCTTGCCGTCCACCGCGAGCGCGACATGCTCGTCCAACGCTATCTGCCGACCGTCGTCGAGCCCGGCGAGCGCTGTCTCGTGTTCATCGACGGCGAGTTTTCGCACGCGGTGCGCAAGCGATCGCTTTTTCGCGGGGGGCGTCATGCCGGCCCGGAAGGCGTTCCGGTGCGAGCACCTGCCGACGAGGTCGCGTTGGCACGTCGCATCCTTGCATGCGCTGGTCGAGCGGTCACAGCAGCCAACGGTGCAAGCGCCGGGAGCGCACCGCAGGGCGGGGTCGAAGCGCTGCTCTACGCCCGCGTCGATCTTCTGCGGGACGAAGCCGGAACACCGCATCTCATGGAGTTGGAACTCGTGGAGCCGAGCTTGTTCTTCGATGCGTGCCCCGGCTCGGAGATGCGACTCGTGCAGGCTCTCGAAAGTCGAGCGCGACAGCCGGAGTGAATGGCTACCACACTCCCGAACCGACTTCGACGACGAAGGTGATTTTGTTCACCGGCCTTCCTCCACCAAGAGGGCGATGGGGAATTTGGTATCCTCGTCGACAACCAGGGTGTTGTCGTACCAATTGACGCCATGGGCCTTCGCGTTCACACGCGCGATCCCTAGGCCATAGGGGCACTCGGGGCAGCCTTCACGCGCCCAGACGCCGACCTTCATCTCGACCGACTCCACGTCGTGCTGATGACCGCCGAAGCCTTCCTCGGACGGGTAGTAGAAGAAGAAGTCGAGGTCGATGCGCTCGACTTGGCTCAGATCGATGACGGATTTGCCGCGGTCCGACGGATCCTGCGCGAATGGCGTCGTGGTCGAGTTTTTGCGCGCGAGAATCGTCCGCACCCGGTAGTACACGACGGGTGCATCGGGCGCGGTTTCGAATGGGAATGCCGCGGGAACCCGAATGTCCGCACCGTTCGCATTCCTCAACAAGGGTTCGTCGGGGGAAAACCAGAGAATCGGGGCACAGTATGCCGCCAACCGGTCGAGCGTCATCCGTGGCTCGCGGCCGGACCAGACGAGCGCTTGAATGTCCCCATACTCACAACAGGGCCTTCTCGGCGCTCGCGCTGCCGGATCCAAACGCAAGAATGGCCGCGAGCCGGATGACGATTCTTCTCTTGCGCATGGCATTCCTCCCACCGGATGCGGCAGCGCCGGATTGGCGTAGAGTGCCACAACGAGAGGCGGTGGCCCAGACGAAAAGTGGGGCTCTTGTCGGTGTCGCGAGGAGGCGGTAATCTCCTGTCGATGTCACCTTCCCCGAGCCCAGGCCTCACGCTCATCGTCGCCGTGTACGAGCGTGAAGATTTCCTCGAACGCGTGCTCACGAGCATCGAGCAGCAGAGCTTTCGTGACGTCGAGGTGGTGGTTGCAGACGACGGCTCGGGGCCGGAGATCCGAGCGCTGATCGCGCGCTGGCAGGGACGATTGGCGCACCCGATCGTGCACGAGTGGCACGAGGATCGCGGTTTCCGCAAGACGGTCATCGTCAATCGCGCCGTGGCGCGTGCGCGGGCGGACTACCTCGTGTTCATCGATGGCGATTGCATCCTGCACCATCGATTCCTCGAACGACACTATCGCCGTCGCCGGCGGCGCTGGGTCCTTTCCGGCCGGCGCGTGATGCTAGACGAAGCGCTGACCGCGAAGTTGACTGTGGACGACATCCGGTCGCGACGGCTGGAGCGCGTATCATTCTGGTGGCCGCATGCCGGGCAGCACGACCGCAAGAACGGCTTCTACATGCCATGGCTGTTCGTGTTTCGCAGCCGCGGCCGTGACGACTACTCCATTCTCGGTTCCAACTTCTCGGTGCATCGGGAGGATTTCTTGGGGCTAAACGGCTACGACGAACGCATCGTCGGGCGCGGCCTCGAGGACAACAACCTCTGGGCGCGTTTCGTCAACAGCGGCATCGCCATCAAGCCCGTCACCTTCGAGGCCATCCAGTATCATTGCCATCATCGCTCCGACCCGATGCCGCACGACGAAGCCTTCATTCGTGAGTTCAGGGAAACGCGAGAGACACGAACACCGCATGGAATCTTGAAGGGCTGAGGTCAGGCGCCGGCAAGCGGCGAAGGAGTTGCACGGAATGCAGGTTCCGCTCGCGGATCGTGAAAGCCCGCTGGGTGATCAGGACATTTATCTCTTCAACGAAGGCACCCACTCGCGCCTGTACGCCAAGCTCGGCGCGCACGCTGGTCGGGGCGGCACGCATTTCGCCGTCTGGGCGCCCGAAGCGGAGTGGGTCGGAGTTCTGGGAGATTGGAACGATTGGGATGCGGCGCGCACGCCGCTCTCGCTGCGGGGGAGCTCGGGAATCTGGGAAGGCTTCGTGCCCGGTGTGGCGAGAGGCGCGCTGTACAAGTACCGCATTCGCTCGCAGCACCAGGGTGGCGTGGTCGAGAAGGCCGATCCCATGGCGCTCTGGCACGAGACGCCGCCGCGCACGGCCTCGGTGGTCTGGGATCTCGATTATTCCTGGGGGGATGGTGCATGGTTGGCGGAGCGCAAGCTTCGCAACGCGCTCGAAGCGCCGATGAGTATCTACGAGGTGCATTTGGGCTCGTGGCAACGCATGCCGGAGGAAGGCGGCCGTTCACTCACCTATCGCGAGATCGCGCCGCGGCTGGCGAACTACGTCCAAGAGACCGGCTTCACGCACGTGGAATTCATGCCGGTGATGGAGCACCCGTTCGGCGGTTCCTGGGGTTATCAAGTGACTGGGTTCTTCGCGCCCTCGGCGCGCTACGGCACGCCGCAGGACTTCATGCATCTCGTCGACGTGCTGCATCAGAACGGCATCGGCGTCATCCTGGACTGGGTGCCGTCGCATTTCCCCAACGACGCGCACGGTCTGGCCGCGTTCGACGGCACGCATCTCTACGAGCACGCTGACCCGCGCCAGGGCACGCATCCGGACTGGAAGACGCTGGTGTTCAACTACGGCCGCCACGAAGTGCGCAGCTTTCTGCTGAGCAGCGCCCTGTTGTGGCTCGAGGCCTATCATGTCGACGCTTTGCGAGTCGACGCGGTGGCATCGATGCTCTACCTCGACTACTCGCGCCAGCCGGGAGAGTGGGTGCCGAACGCCTTCGGGGGCAAGGAGAACCTGGACGCAATTACCTTTCTCCGGCGCTTCAACGAAGACGTGTATCGCTTGCATCCCGACGTCCAGACCATCGCCGAGGAATCCACCGCCTGGCCGATGGTGTCACGGCCGACCCACCTCGGTGGCCTCGGCTTTGGTCTCAAATGGGACATGGGCTTCATGCACGACACCTTGCGCTACATGGCCATCGACCCCGTGCATCGCAAGTATCATCACGACAAGCTCACGTTCCGCTTGCTGTACGCGTTCAAGGAAAACTTCGTGCTGCCCTACTCGCACGACGAGGTCGTGCATGGCAAGGGTTCGATGCTCGCCAAGATGCCCGGGGATGTATGGCAGAAGTTCGCCAACCTGCGGCTGCTGTACGGCTACCAGTACGCCCAGCCCGGGAAGAAGCTCCTGTTCATGGGCAGCGAGTTCGGGCAGTGGGCGGAATGGTCGCACGACACGAGCTTGGACTGGCACCTGTTGCGCGCGCCGCTGCACCAGGGGATCAAGCAATGGGTCACCGATCTCAATCGTTTGTACCGCCAACACGCGGCGCTGCACACCAGCGACTGCGACCCCGACGGTTTCAGCTGGGTCGATTGCTCGGACGCGGACAGCAGCGTCGTCAGCTTCGTGCGTCGCGGTCGATCCTCCGACATGGTGTTCGCGGTGTTCAACTTCACCCCGGTGCCGCGACATGGCTATCGCATTGGCGTGCCGCGCGGTGGGTTCTGGCGCGAAGTCGTCAACAGCGATGCGGTGCATTACGGCGGCAGCGGCCACGGCAACTGGGGTGGCGTCACGGCGGCAGCGATCCCCGCCCACGGCCGGACGCACTCGCTGGCGCTGGTGCTGCCACCGCTCGCCGCTCTCTTTCTCGTCCACGACGGGACGGAGCGGCTGGGCGAATCCTGAGGCTCATGCGAACGCAATCCCATCTCGGCAAGCTGGTGCTCGTTGTCATGAGCGTCCTCGGCACGCTGGTCGGCGCCGATCTCGTGCTGCTGCTCTGGCACGGACCGGTGCGGGTCGTGGAAGATTTCTACGAGCCACATCCGCGCTACGGTTATCGCATGCGCCCGAATCTCGAGTTCGTGTTCGCGAGTCCGTATCATGGCTACGAGGCGCGAGTGCGCACCAACAGCCGCGGGCTGCGCGACGACGAGACGCAGATTCCCAAGCCGCCCGGAGTTTTCCGCATCCTGTTGCTCGGCGATTCGATGACGGCTGGGCTCGAGGTCGAGCGCGGTGGCTCTTTCGAGTCGGTGTGCGAATCGCGCCTGCGCCGGCACGGCGCGGTGGAGGTCGTGAACGCGGGTGTCCGCGGCTACAATCTGGACAACATCGTCGGTTTCTTCGACAGCGAGAGCGCCGGCTACGCAGCCGACGTCGTCGTCTATCTCTTCACCGACAACGACGTCGTGTCGCACGAAGTGTACACGCCCGCCGGCGCCGACATTTCACGCGGCTTCACCATCCGCGGCGCGCTCGGGCGGCTCACGGCGTACTCGCACCTCACCTACCGCGTCGAGCTGTTGCGGCAGATGTGGACGCTCCGCCGCCAGCGCGACCATGATGCGCCGGATCCAGCCAAGGTCGTCCTCCCGGGTGGTCTGGTGGCTTTCTTTACCAACCAGAACTTCGCAGCCGTGCGCGAGTACCGACTGACGGCGCAGCGCATCGAGAGTCTGGCACAGCGATGCGCCGCCGACGGCAGCAGCTTCGTGCTGGCGGGGGCGCCGCAGCAGGAAGAAATCGATCCCGATGTGCAGCGGTGGTGGGCCACGGTGCCGAAGCTCGATGTCGAGCGTCTCGATTTCGATGGGGCGCGGCACTATCTGGATTGGGTGGCAGGCGAGCTCGGCATCGAACGCTTGGACCCGATCCCCGAGTTCAGGGCACGTTTGCCTCAGGATGGAACCTATTGGTTTCACAAGGACGGGCACTTGAACGCTGCGGGACATCGACTGCTGGGAGAGCTACTCGCCGCCAGGATCGAACAGTTGGCGCGTTTCCAAGCATGGGGCCGACAGCACTGATTCGGGCCGCGGGTCCACCACTCACCGGCACGCGCTCGTCGTGGACAGTCCCCGTCAGCGCTTCGAATCGAGTCGCACGATCTCGATCTCATGATTCGCGTCGGGTGCAAGCGGCGACGGACCGCGTACGAGGAGGGCGATCTCTCCGCCGAGCTGCAATTCGCGCACGCGCTCCCGGGTGTACGCGGTCCAGTCGGCCACAACAGTGTCGACGCGGATCGGCAGCACACCGTAGGAAAACGCGAGCTGCCGTCTGGTGCCTTCTCGTGCCGTGGGTGCCAGGATCCACATCGGCAGTCGAAAACGCGTGATGCTGCGCGCCGTGGAACCACTGTTCGTCGGTGCCAGGATGGCGGCGACATCCCCGTGCTCGATCACCGCTTCGACGCCGAGCGCCAGCAGGTCGTGCATCGAGAATTCGCGGCGCCCCTGCAACGACTCGAGTTGGCGCCAGAGGCTCTGCCGCGACCGTTGCGGTTCGGTGGCGGCCGCGATGCGCGCCAACGTCGCCACCGCTTGCACGGGATATTTTCCGGTGGCCGATTCAGCTGAAAGCATGACGCAGTCCGTGCCGTCCAAGATGGCGTTGGCGACGTCGGTGGCTTCGGCGCGCGTGGGCTGTGGGCTGCGCGTCATCGACTCCAGCATCTGGGTGGCAATGATGACCGGCTTGCCCAGTCCCACGGCCTTGCGCACCAGCTGTTTCTGAATGAGAGCGATGCGCTCGATCGGAACTTCCACCCCGAGGTCGCCGCGCGCGATCATGATCGCGTCTGCGGCGTCGAGGATTTCGTCGGCATGATCTAGCGCCCGCGCACGCTCGATCTTGGCGATGACAAATGGCGCGTGCCCTGTCGCCGCGGCCGCCTGCCGCACGGCCACGATATCCGCCGCCGATTCGACAAACGACTGACTCACCGCATCCACCCCATGCTCGAGCGCGAACTGCAGGCATTCGCGGTCGCGGGGCGTGAAGGCGGGGATCCCGAGATCGATCCCGGGAAGGTTGACGCCCTTGCGCGACCGCAGCTCGCCGCCCGCGATCACACGGCAGCGCACGCGGGGCGCTTGCACCGTCTCGACCTGAAGCTGCACGAGGCCATCGTTGAGGAACAACGTGTCGCCGGGTTTGACGATCTGTGGCAGCCGCTCGAAGGACACCGAGGCTCGGGTCGTGTCGCCCAGCGTCTCGTCCGTCGTGAGGGTGAACTCGCTGCCCGATTGCAGCTCGATGGGATCGTGCGCCAGTTGGCCGATACGAATCTTCGGCCCCGGCAAATCGGCCATGAGCGTGAGATCGAGTCCAGTAGCCGATGCCGCTTGGCGCAGAGAGCGGATCCAACGCGCATGCGTCTCGAAGTCCCCGTGCGAGAAGTTGAGTCGTGCGACGTTCACGCCGGCGCGGAGCAGGGCTTGCATGATTTCCGGCGTCGCCGAAGCCGGGCCCACCGTCGCCAGGATCTTCGTCTTGTGATCGGGAAGCCGCATCGGGTCCGTTACTCCGGCACCAGGACAGCCCAGATCGGGCAATGATCGCTCGCGTGGCGATTGTCGAGCACTACGCCGGCAGCGTGATCGGGTGCTGCGCGCAAGCCACGCGCCAGGACGTGATCGTAACGGAAACCGACGCCGAACGCGCGGGTCGTGGCCTGGAGATCACGCGTCGGCCAGACGAAGCCGGCACGCACGAAGGCTTCGCCAGCTTCTTCGGTGTTGAAGTCACCCGCGATGATGACCGGATCGGGAGACCCGCTCGCATCCGTCATCAGCAGATCGATCTGATCGCGGCGAGACGCTGCCGAAATCCCCATCGGGGAAGGAAGATGCACCGAGTAGACGCGCAAGCGGTCGGCACCACGTTGCAGCGTCACGACCGTGACCACGCGCTGCAAGCCTGTGATGCGCGCTCGGTGCGGCAGCACGATCTTGCGCGCTTCCACGAGCGGCCACGGCGAGAGCACGGCGCAGCCGAAATCACGACCGTATCTTGGGTGTAGGCCGCTCGGAAAGTAGACAGAGTTGAGCTGCAGGGCGTGGGCGATGCGCTCGACGCCCGGAGCATCCATTTCCTGCAATGCGAGAATGTCGGGCCGTTGCAATGCCGGTTCGCTTCGCAGCACGACGAGGGCGCTGTCGATCTCGACGGCAAAGGCGATGTTGAAGCTGACGATGCGCAATGGCGCCGTCCGTGCGGGAGCCGCGCGCACGCTGTCGACTGGCGCCCACTGCCCGACGTAGCGCGGACCGTCGGGGTCGAGATAACTGGTGGCCGCGCATCCGGCGAGCGTGGTGGCCACGATCCAAGCCCAGAGTGCCGGGCGCGTCGCGTGGGCCCAACCTCGTTGTCTCATTCGGTCTTCGCGCGCGTCGCGACCTGCACGTCGAGGTGTTCGGTGAACCAGCGGACGATGGCGACGGCAGATCGGATACGATTCGGGGTCTTGCGCCAGCCATGTCCTTCGTCCGGGAAGAGAACATACTCCACCGGCACGCCACGCGTGCGCAGCGTCTCCACGACCTGCTCCGCCTCGACGACCGGAACGTTGGTGTCATTGGCTCCGTGCAGCACGAGAGTCGGTGCCACGACGCGATCCAGGCGGTGAATCGGCGACAACTGACGCAAGAGATCCGCCTGCGTGGCCGGGTCACCGTATTCGATGGTCGAAATGGCCGCCATCCACGGCTCGGTGTGCTTGAAGAAGGTCTCGAAGTTCACGACCCCGAAGAGATTGGCGCCGGCTGCGAACAGGTCCGGGTACTCCGTGAGCCCGGCCATGACCATGTAGCCGCCATAGGAGCCGCCCATGATGCCGACACGCTTCGGATCGGTGACTCCCGTCGACACGACATGCGCGACGCAGCTTTGGATGTCCGCAACACCATCGACGCGCAGGGCGCCGTTGTCGAGGTTGACGAAGCGCTTGCCGAAGCCGGAAGAGCCGCGCACGTTGGGAGCGAACACGGCGATGCCGCGCGCGAGCAGTGCCTGATAAGTGCTGTTGAACCCGGGCCGCTCCTGACCTTCGGGACCGCCGTGGAAGCTCAGCACCGTGGGATAGGGCGCTTGCCCGAGGCGTGGGCGATACAGCCACCCCGAGAGCTCGAGGCCGTCGTGGGCGCTGAAACGCACGATCTCGGCTTGCACGAGCACGTCGAGGTCGACGCCCGCGTGCGGGCTGCGCGTCAAGCGTCGCAACGTGCCGTGCCGGATGTCGAGCGTCCATAGATCCGTGGGTACCGAAGCACCCGAACACCCGAAGGCAACGGATCGTCCGTCGGGCGAGAACACGAGCCCGCTCACGATCGCACCGGGCAACGAGGGCGCGCGCCGGCTGCGTGCATGCGTCAGGTCGAAGATCTCGAGCTCGCTTCTCCCGCCGACATTCCAGAGCAGCACCGCCGTGCGCTGTGTCGCATCGAGCTCGAAGCCCTGGAGCTCGGCATCGTCTCGGGCTGCGAGGACCTGCGTGCGGAGCGGCGCACCGTCAGCCGCGAGATCGAGACGGACGAACGCGCGCAGGTCGCGGTCGAGATCGGAAGCGAGATAGATCGTGCGTGCGTCGGCCCCGAAAGCGCCGCTTAGATTAGCAGGACCTTCGTGCGGAGTGAGCAGAGTCTCGCTGCCAGTTTGTAAATCCACACGGAAGAGATCGTTGTTCCCGCGGCTCACGGTGCGCGAAAGAATGGCGTGACTGCCATCGCGACTGATGTCCGTGAAACCGCCGACGCCGCGATTCTCGCTCACCAGACGCAGGGTTCCCGCCGCCGGATCGCAGACGTACGCATCGATGCCACTGGGGTCGCGGCGGTTCGATCCGAGGGTGAAGAAACGTCCATCGGGCGACCACCCGCCGAGGCGATTGTTGTCCTTGCCGCCATCCGTCAGCCGGCGCAGCCCGGTGCCGTCGGGGCGGACGAGGTAGATCTGTTCGTTCATCCCGCCCCCGGGCGCGAGCGAGAACGCGATCCACGCCCCCCTCGGCGACCACTCGACATTGGTCACCGGGTCGTCGGAAGCGGTCACGGGCTCGGGCCAGCCGCCGTCCACGGGAACGGTCCAAATCTGTGGCGATCCGCCGAGGTTGGAGATGAACGCGACTCGTTTGCCATCGGGCGAAAATGTCGGCCCATTGCAGAAGCCGATGCGCGCCATGAGCGCCACGCTGCGTTCGAGGTCGATGTCGTCGGCCGCGACCGGAGCATCGCCGGCGCTGGCAGCGGCAGCGAGGAACGCTGCCAAGACGAATGGTGGAAGATGCCGGGGGTTCATGGGGACCTCTACAATTCTGTCGAAACCGGACAGCTCGCCCGTGCCGGACCTCGAACTGGGCCCGGCCTCTTGGATTGTGATGCTAGAGGCTACGGGCCGCCTCGTGGCCGGTCAAGTTCAAGGCAGGACGGTTCTGATCATGGTTGGGATTCAGCCTCGGCAAGCGCTTGCCGCGCCTCCTCGATCATGGGGCGAAGCAGCGAATCTGGGTTCGTGGTGGTTTCCTGCAAGACTTGCCAGTGCCGCCGAGCATCCTCGAGCTGTCGTAATCGTGCGTAGTGGAGCACCAGCCGCTGGTGCGCGAAGGGCTCGAAAATCGCGTGTTGGACCGGATCATTATCCTCATCGATGAGAACAGGGGACACGACGCGTTCGAGAGTTCGTGCTGCCTGGTCGAAATGCCCGAGCCGTTCGTGTGCTTCGGCGACCAACCATCGGATGGGCAGCCTGCCAGAGGTTTCCCCGAATCTTCCTCTGCTCTCCACTGGCTCGAGGATCTGGATCACTTGCTCCCAATGACCGGCGTGGGCCGCGATCCATCCCTGCAGGAGGCGCGAGTCGACCTCGAATTGCCTGCGCTCACGCACGGATCGATTCGCGAGGGCACGCAAAAAGTGCTGCGCAGTGGCGGTGTCACCACATCCGGCGGCCCACATTCCCTGAACCAAGAGACCGATGGCCGTCGTATCGGCGCAGGCCTGTGATCTCGGTGGCTCCAGCTCGTCGCGAGCGAGCATTCTCAAGTGCAGACTGAGCAGGCACGTCCTCTTGACGGCCATCGATTCAAGTGCGCGTGCAGCAGCGTCGAGCCCTCCTCTCATGCCACGGAGCGCCTCGATCGTGACCCGAGCCTCGAATTGCCAGCCAGCAGTGGTCGCGTCCGAAAGCATGTGTGTTGCCAGACTCTCGGCCACTTGCCAGTTGGAGGTCAGCAAGGCCAGCTTCAGTTCATACTCACGACGCACGACGAGGTTTCGAAAGCTTCCCAGGTGGTGTTGCGCCTCCGAGTACTGGCCGAGCTCGAGCAGGCTCTCGACCCGGTTGGCGATGTGGATCTCGGTTGGTCCGAACGGCGCCAGTTCGTAGGCGCGAGTCACGGCGTCAAGTCTGTCCTCGTACCGGCCCAGATCGCGGAGTGCCACGCTCCGGTCGTTGTGGTGTCGCCAGTTGAAGGGTTCGCGCTGCACCAAGAGGTCGAAGATCTCGAGGCTCGCAGCGACGTCGTATTCGATGCGCAGGGCGATGAGGCCCTCGAGACGGAGCCTCTGGACCTCGGTCAAACGATCGGATTGGCGTCGAGCCTCCTCCCACGCTGCCCCTGCCGCATCGAGTTCACCCGTGTTCGAGTAATGCGCTCCCAAGGACATCCATGCGCTGGCGAAGTCCGGATCGAGCTTCAATGCTCGCTCCAGCAAGTGATTCCTCGTGCGATAAGTCATAACGACCGAGAAATCGGTCGCTTCAACGAACAGCTGGTAGGCTTCGAATGATTTGGTCATGACAGGCACGACCGGCCGATTCGCCCGGAAGCCTTGGGGGCGCCCGTGTATTCTGTCCAACAACTGTTCCGCGAGCCGGCTCAGAACGGGGATCAGCGCATCGTCATTCGCCGCCACGTCCGAGACGGAGAAGAGCACGTTGCTGTTCCTGGCATCGACCGCGCTGAGAACGATCGAATAGCGGCCAACACGGTCGATTCGTCCTGTGATGTACGTACGTGCCGCAGCGCGATAGGCGAGCTCCCTGGCGATCTCGCCCACGACGCGAGTTCCTTGCGCCTTCCCGGCCAATTCCAGGCCGAGCTGCACTTGAGGCCGCGAGATCGGCGTTACGATCTCGGAATTCTGGAACACGGTTGTCACGAGCTCGCGCGCGGCAGTGGCAAGGATGAAGTCCTGGCTGCTCGTTTCGAAGTCGGCGACGAGAATCCAGTTCGGATTCACCGGCGGAGCCGGCGTGGCTGCGTTCGAATCTGTTCCTTGTTGCTTGCCGCCATCGTGCAGCCATCCGAACCAGACGGCGAGCCCGATGGTTGCAAGAAATCCCGCAGCGAACAACGAACGCGGTACACTCCATCGCTTCGGCGGGACAGTGTGCTGGAGATCCTCGAAAGACGGAGATGATCCGGACTCCAAGTCACGCCCGAGGCGCTTGAGGTCGATACCTACATCCTCCATCACCTGGTACCGATCACCCGGTCTGCGGGCCAGCGCCTTCTCGATAATCCAGCGCAGCGCAAGCGGCACTTTGGGAACCAGTTCGTGCACCGGAGTCGGCTGGGTCCTCAGAATCTCCTGGGCGATGTCGGCGGGCCTGGGACCCATGAAGGGCCGCTGTCCCGTGGTCATCTCGTAGAGCACCGTACCGAAGGAGAAGATGTCGCTCCGGGAGTCGAGCTTCTCGCCGCGGACTTGCTCGGGCGACATGTAGGGCAACGTGCCAGCGATCCCGGTGCGATTCTTTTCCGCGGTTTCTGTCCAGGTGGATGCAAGAGATTCCGTCGTGAAGTCCGGCCTCGAGAAGAGCGTGGCGAGCCCGAAGTCGACGATCTTCACCTCCCCATCGGTCGTGACCATGATGTTCGCCGGCTTGAGGTCTCTGTGAATGAGACCCTTGCGGTGGGCGCGCGCGAGACCTTCGGCGACCTGTTGGCCCCAATCGGCGATCTTTTCCGACGGCAGCGGCCGGCCGTGAAGGATCCGGCCGAGCGGTTGGCCCTCCACGTACTCCATCACGATGAAGTCGAGTTCACCTTCGCGGCCGAGTTCATGGACTTGGACGATGTGGGCGTGGCTCACCGAAGCTGCGAGGCGCGCCTCGTCGAGGAACAGGCGCCTGCGTTTCTCATCGAGTGCGAGCTCGGCCGGGAGCACCTTGATGGCGACGGTGCGGTTTAGAATTGAATCCTCGGCCTTCCAAACAACACCCATCCCGCCCTCGCCGATCTTCTCGACGAGACGGTAGTGGGAGATCATTTGCCCGCGCTTGGCGTCCATCTCGATTCCCGGGCCTCGGGTTTGCTCTCAACTCGTGGCGAACGTGCCAGCACGCACGATCATTCGCGAGTTCCCTCGGTCTCATGTGTTCTGAACGAGCCCTTTCCCGGCCACGTGAAATGCCGCGCATATGCCATCTCGAGCCTTGGATCCCCACGCTTGGTGAAGCGAAGGCGGTGCTTCGGCCTTTTTCCCCAGCGCCGATACTCGGTCATGGACGGGACGAGGTTCAGATCGTGTACGTGGAACCTGAGTACGCGCAACAGTCGTGATAGACGCGTGAGGTTGCAGTTGATTCCCTGCTCTAAATAAGGCACCCGGCCTCGGCGCCAAGCGTCGAGCTTTTCTGGGGCCAGCAGGCTCATCCCGACGAGGACATCGACCGGCCTCACCACCTTCCCATTCGCCAGGATTGCGGCTACAGCGCGTTGGATCCGCCGGTAGAGGGGATCGTCTCGATACCCGGTGACAGTCCGCGTGGCCCCGCGTCGCGGCTTCCGTTTCACACGCGCTGCGAAACCGGTCGGTGTGGAGAGCATCGTTTGCCCTGCTTCTTTTCGCGGGCGGCTTTGCATGTCGATCGATGGATGGTACCTTGTCCCCACTATGCAGGAACAGTCTGCCGGCAGGTGCCAGCTCGACACGGGCGTGGCAGTTGTTCTTGGGAGGAGAGTCTGTTGAATAGCCAAGGCTCTGAATGGCAACGAAAGGGCGCAACGCTCAGCGACAAGACGGCGCGGAAAGAGTTCGGGCTGACTCAGGAGGCGATCGTTCGGGCGATCCGAGCCGGCAAACTTCAGTACCGTCACAACGCGATTCACGGCAACCCATTCCTGCGACTTCTTCGACGAGAGGTCGAAGCGCTGATCCGGGAGAAGCATGGGGAAGACTTCCTCAGGGACAGGCGGGGGATGACTGAGTTGTTGCGCATCAAACGGGAGATGAACCGACTGAAGACCCAGATCGCTGTGCTGAAAGCGCGGAAGGTAGAGTTGCTTGCCGACCTCGACAAGGGAAGGCGTAGGCCCGCTTGAGAGCCCGGATCGATTCATTGCGATCAGGACACCGCGCTTGCATCTGGGCGATCCGGAGGAAGCGAAGAAGCGTGCACACATCGCCGCCATCCGCGAAGAACGAGCTCCACGGTTGGGTTCATCGCCTAGCACCTCGGACCCGGAGTTGAACCTGTCGTGACACGGAGGAAGAAGCATTCCCAGGCCGCAGCGCTGTCGTCGGTCATGATCCCGGAGCGCAAGATTTCCGCGACCATCCTCGACTTCGGTGAGCCTCTTCTGTCGCGGTTCGATGGCGTGCCGCCCTTCGAGGCACTGCGCGACGCCCTCAACATCGTGATCGTCGTTTGGAACGCTCACGTGATGGCCATGCCGCTGTGGAACCACCCCGAGCACCTTCATGAGCTCGCACGGGTGCTCAATCGTGAGATCACACCGCGCGAGATGTTTCCCATCTTGGATCAGCTGGCGAAACGCCGGTTTGAGAAGTTTGCCGACGATCCTCGTGTGGTGGGAAAGTGGGAACTCGTGACCGACGATCGGTACGGGTACCGGTTGATTTGCGATGCACGACTGCCGGCCAATGTCATGCGCCAGAGTTCCGGAGCACTCTCTCCCCAGGAGGGATTGTAAAGGATCGAGTGCTCCTCCATGTGGCAGTGGCCTGATGCGTGCCGGCGCAACCGCTGTTGATCGGCCCGTGGGCCAGACTGCGGATGGGCGGTGGCCCTTTGGAGGTGTGGCTACGAAGCGAAACGCTTCATGGCAACCTGCGCCCCTCCTGCGCACACTCGCCTGCGTCTCGGCGGCGGCACTCGTGATCGGGCTCCCACTCTTGCCCGCAGCTTGGGCTCGTCCCGTCGAAGATGTTCACGTGTTCGTCGAGTCCGAGATCGAGCCGGATGTCATTGGCAATCCGGATGGGTCCCTGCCGGCGCAGCAGAGCACGACTTCGGACACGACCTGGATCGCCGACTGGGATTTCGAAGGAATTCGCCGGTGCGACAACCAAGGTTGGCAGAGAGTGGATTACCGCATCGCCAACGACGGACAGGTTCATTGGCGAGTGGATGATGCGTTCGCCGGCATCGGGGGCATCCGCGGCAGCGCGGCGGTGCTCGGTGGCAGCAGTTCTTGCTGGCAAGGAAGCGGCTACTGCAACGACTGGTACCAGGCCATCCGAGTCGAATACATCGGGGCGTCCAGCCTGTCCTTCGACCACGCCCTCGATTCGGAAGACGGTTTCGATTTCCTGCAGATCGAGGTGGACCCGGACTGCTCTTCGTTCGAGATGGTCGATTACGCCGCGCATCCCGAGCGCTCCACGAGATTCCATCGCCAGGTCCTCATCTCTCGCAGCGGCCTGGAGACCTGCGGACGCATCGATGGGCTCGTGCTCCCGAGCTTTGGCGAGCCGGCCACCGTCGACTGCGCTTACATCGCGTTCTTCTCCGATGTCGGCTTCGCCCCTTGCGACGGGCAATACGAGAGCCAGCTCGGTGCGGGGCTCGTCGTCGACCAACTCGCTCTGACAGGCGGCACCGAGCTCTTCGAGGATTTCGAAGGTCTCCTGGATCCAGCGATCACATTCGTCAACCTGCACGACAGCCGGCCATTCGGCGAGTGGGCGCGATTGTTCCCGCACCCGCGCGACAATCAGTCGTGCTTCGAGAACACCTCCTGTGCCTGGGTGTGGACGGACCACACCACACCCACGCGCGCCCTCGACCCGGCATGGCCTTCGGCCCAGGTGGCTTCGTCGTGCGCAACTGGCTCGACGACGCCATCCTGAGCCCGTGGGTGAGCTTGACGGATCTGCCGTCCCACGCCGTGGGTACGGTGCTCCGCTTCGATCGCTTCCCGGGCAACTTCTTCACCGGCAGTCGCCTGGTGCACCAATGGGCCGTGCGGGGGAAGAAGGTCGTTGACGGCGTCGAGTGCATCTCGGCTTGGGGACGCGCGTCACTATGGAACTCACTGTCTTTCTTCGGCTGGCAGACGCCGACGTTCGACATGACGCCTCATTTCGATTCGGAGTCGGCTTCTATGATTCAGATCCGGCACCGCGTCTCCGATTGGCAGCTCCTCTTCGCAGCGGATCCGCCGGTTTTCCACAACCCTGGGCCGGGTCCTTATGTCGATCGCACCCGCATCGGGCGAGTGGTGTGGAACGGTCCGCAATTCGCCGTGGCGGTGTCGACTTTTCTACTGGACGGGGCAGCGCAGGACGGGTTCGCGAGCGAGCTCAACCCCGCGATTCCCCTCGCTGGGGGTGAGCACTTCCGGCCCACGACAGACCGCTTCGGAACTGCGGACTTTTCGGAGGCGAGCCAGGTCAATCGACAATCGATGCAACGGATCGTGGGAGACTCCATCCACGTCTTGGTGCAGGACGTCCGCGATGCGGGCGGCGTCGTCGCGGTCGAGTGGTATGGCGCCATCGTCTCGGGGCCGCACCGCGGCAAAGCACCGCCACCCTGGGCCGTCAGCGCGCACGGTTTCTTCCACTTCGAAGCGCCCCAAGCCCTTAGCTTGAGCGGGGGGGGACGTCTACTTCGTCGACTTGGATGACTCCTATTTCCGCGGTGGAGACGTCCTGCATTATTTTTGGCAGGCGAGCGACGCGCTGGGAGGTGTCACCTCATGGCCTGCGGGATTGGACCGCGCCCCGGCTTCGATCGCTGATGCTCAGGAGGCCACGGGAGGTCTCCTGGAGGTGAGCTTCTTGCCCGCGATCGACTGGGACCCCGATTTTCTCGAGCGCATCGCGGCCGATCCGCACGGCAAGCTCGAGCCAACCGCGGCGGAGATCGCAGGCTCGACGTAAGCGCATCATCTGCTCTACTGCCAGATGGTGAACCCGGGCAGACGCACCGGAGATGCTCACCGCACTTCCTTCATGTACACGCTCGATCGTCTCGGTTACCGCGGGCACTACGATGTGTACGACCACTCGGGAACCGGCGGTCCCTACAATCACCACCATCTCGGGGGCCGGGCCACGGTCGAGCAAGCCACAGGGTACGGGCTCATCTTGTACGACGCGGGCGTGCGTAGTTCCCTCGTCATTCCCGACGGGCGGGAGGTCTTGGAAGGCAAGGAGGTCGATCAAGCGGGCTGGTTCCGCGATTGGCTCGCGCGCGGCGCCGGCAGCGAGGCCGGATACGCGACACTTTGGATCCTCGGCGCCAACATTCTCGAGTCCAGTCGACCTCCTCGGCCTCTTTTGTACGAGCAGTTCCTGGGTGTCGACTTGGTCGAAGCCTCACAGAGCTCGGATCCGAATCCGGACGTCGAAGGCCAAGGGGCATTCGCGTTCTTCACACCGGATGGCATGGCGAATGCGGATTTCACGCACGACGTCTACACCCTGCAGGGGTCGTGTCTCCGGCGCAGCTATGACGCGCTCGCAGCGCTCGGGTCCGCGGTTCCGACTCACCGGTACAAAAAGGCCGCGACGGGGCAGCTCGGCAGCGCCGCCATGGTCATGAACAGCGATCCGTCCGCTGGCTAAAGCACCATCGTCCAATCGCATCCGTGGGTCGACATCCGCGAAAAGGGTGGAGGACCAGGGCCTGGTGCAGCCGCGCAGTCGGCACGCACCGCGCTCGCGGCGAAGATCCTGGCCGCCGCGCTCCCGGCGCGGGATCGGAGGTCTGAGAACCCGACGGATGTGGGCGACATCGGATCGTCGATCGCGAGCGGACCGGCTAGAACGGCACTGCACCCCAACGTACCGAACCCTTTTAATCCGACCACGCTGATTCGTTTCGACCTCGGCGCTGCCGGTCCGGTTCGGCTCTGCATCTATGACGTCGCCGGCCGACTGGTTCGCACCC
The DNA here is from genome assembly GCA_964567755.1 of uncultured bacterium. Taxonomy (GTDB): domain Bacteria; phylum Krumholzibacteriota; class Krumholzibacteriia; genus DASRJW01. The sequence continues at coordinate 85,273 of CAZMNW010000054.1, read as the reverse complement.
TCCTCGACGGCGAGCGGCAGCGCGATTGGTACCGGATCACCTGGGATGGTCTGGACGCGCGTGGCCGTCGCGTGGCGAGCGGCATTTATCACTGTCGTCTGGTGACGCGAGATCACGATGCGAGCCGCAAGTTGGTCGTCCTGCAGTAGCGGGAACCAGCCGCGGCGGCGGGTGTTCTTCTACCTATGCGCCCCGACATCCTCGCGCGGGCTCGTCAATTCCCCAACCGCCTTGGAGTCATGATGCGCCTCGAGTCGCCCCAGAAACCGAAGAGTGCGTCCCTGGGACGCAGGATCTCGTGGGTTGCAGCCTTCCTCGCGGTCGCCGTCCTGACGGTGGGCCATTCTGCCAACGCCGGAACCTGGAAGGGACAGGAAACCACCGAGAATGGCGTGGTTCATATGAAGAACCCCGCCGAACCGTTGGATAAGCCGATGACTGTCACCCTCGAGGAACAATGGCGAGTTGGCGGTGAGAGTGAGGAGCAAGGCGAGTTCTTCGGTCTCATCACCGACATCGGTGTGCATCCGTCGGGGGACGTCTACTTGGTGGACAGGCAACTGTCCGAGGTCAAGGTGTTCTCGAAGAGCGGCGAGTACCTGCGGACGATCGGCCGCGAAGGCGAAGGTCCGGGCGAGTTTCGCCGGCCTGGCGACTTGTTCTTCGACCCGGAAGGCAATCTCGGCGTCGTGCAAACGCAGCCGAGCCGGGTCGTGATGTTCAAGCCCGATGGCACACCGGCAGATCCGTTCAACCTCCCGAGCGCCGAAGACGGTGGCTTCAGCATGCTGCAGGGTGTCACGTATCGTGGCGGTTCGCTGGTCTTGCAGGGTGGCAACTTCCGCATGGCCGAGGGGACGGTCGACCGCACCAACGCGCTCGTGCGCATCGACCGCCAAGGGAAGCAACTGGCTCGCTTCTCCGAAATGACCAGCACCTCGAGCATGGCGCGCATGGTGATCAAGGAAGACGAGTTCGGAACCCTGTGGACAGTCGGGCCGCAGGGCGACGTCTATGCCACACTCGATCGCACCTGGAAGCTGCAAGTTTGGTCTCCGAGCGGCAAGCTCCAGCGCGTCATTTCACTCGACTACGAACCGGTCATGCGCAGTGCCGACGAGATCGAGAAACGCAAGAAGGCGCTCGGCAGCCGCATCATGATCCGTGGCGCGCGTGGTCGCATCGAGCCCGAATTCGACATCAGCAATCGGGAACGTGATATCCGCTGGTTCGCCGTCGCCGATGACGGAACCATCTGGGTGCTATCCAGCCGCGGTGTGCGCGACCTCCCGGCAGGCACGATCGGCAATCTGGATGTCTTCGATCCAGAGGGGCGATATGTGCAGCGCGTCACATGGACGGGCGACTGCGATTTCGAGGAGGACCGGCTTGTGCTCGCGGGCGATCGGCTCTTCGTGATCAAGGAATTCGAAGCCGCATTGCGAGCCATGGCGGGCCGTGAGCCGGGCGCAGAAGAAGCCCCCGACGCCGGAGCGGTTCCCATGGCCGTCATTTGTTACGATCTACAATGGGCGAGGGGAGGAGCTGCAGCAGTTCGGTGATCGAGCGCGGTGTCACCCTCGAGCGGCGGTCCGCAAAAGAGATACTGCCGCTCGTCGCGCCGGGGCCCGGTGCTCGACCGCTGGGATGCTACTATACTCGTGCCGACCCGCCGAACACTCGCCGCAGGAAGTCGTCCAGGAGCGGGAGAGCGGTTGACGAGAAATCTTTCCCCGCGAAGCGAAAACACGGACGACGGCAAGGCGGATGCCATGGACGACGGCAAAGCTGACGGCATGGATGACCGCGCAGTCGATCGCTCTGCCGAGCACCAACGCCGGCGCACGCAGCTCGAGGCCCAGTGCGCGATCCTGAGCCTTTTCGGCGAGTCGGGCCCTGAGGCTGCAGCGACTCCGGAATTCATGCGTCTGCTGTGCGACAGTACCCAGTTCGAAATCGCGTTGCTCTGGCATGTCGACAAGGCGTCGGGCGCACTGGTCTGTCTCGCAACGTCCGAGCCAGAGGACCAGCGCTTGGCCGCATTCACGGCCGCATCCCGCACGACGAAGCTTTTGCGTGGCGAGGAACTGCCCGGGCGTGTCTGGGTCAGCAGACAAACCACGTGGAGCGCCGACATCACCGGCGCAGCCTCGAGCCCGCGGGCGAGCCACGCCCATCGTGCTGGCTTGCAGGGTGCTCTCGCGCTGCCGATTCATCTCGGGGAACGTTTCTTCGGCGTCATCGAGCTCGTGGGCTCGATCCTCGGCGAGCTCGATGCCGGATCGCTTCGGCTTCTCGAGGAACTGAACCGCCAAATTGGTTCCTTCGTCGTTGCTCGCCGCGCCGAGGACGAGCTGCAGCAGCTTTTCGATCTTTCGGTCGACATGATGAGCATCGCCGGGTTCGATGGCTTCTTCAAACGCTTGAACCCGGCGTGGGAGCGCACCCTCGGGCACACGCGCGCCGAGCTGATGGCACAACCCTATCTGGATTTCGTGCATCCCGACGACCTCGCCGCCAGCCTCGAGCAGGCGCAAGCCCTGGTCTCGGGGTCGGAGCTCATCCATTTCGAGAACCGCTACCGCACCAAACATGGCGATTACCGCTGGATTTCGTGGAGCGCCAAAGCCTCGGTCGAGCGACGCGTCATCTACTCCTTGGCGCGAGACGTGACCGAGAGCAAGCAAGTGGCGGTGGAGCTGGCCCAGGCAAAGGATTCGGCCGAGAGCGCCAGCCATGCGAAGAGCGAGTTCCTGGCCAACATCAGTCACGAGATCCGGACGCCGCTCAACGCCATCATCGGCATGACCGAGCTCGCACTCGACACCCGGCTCACTCCGGAACAGCAGGAATACTTGTCCGTGGTCAAAGGATCGGCCGAGGCGTTGCTGGGACTGCTGACCGACTTGCTCGACTTGTCCAGGATCGAGGCGCGCCGGATCGAACTCGAACGCATCGAGTTCGACTTGTGTGACACGCTCGGGGGCGCACTCAAGGCGCTGGGACTGCGTGCCGCACAGAAAGGCATCGAGCTCGTGTGCGACATGTCGCCCGGCGTGCCGCCGCGGCTCATCGGCGATCCAGCGCGATTGCGCCAAGTGGTCGTCAACCTCGTCGGCAACGCGGTCAAATTCACCGATCAAGGCGAGGTGATCGTGCGCGTCGAATGGATCGGTGCGGATGGCAGTCAGCCCATGCTGCACATGTCCGTCGTCGACACCGGCATCGGCATCGCATCGGAAAGGCAGGAACGCGTCTTCAAGGCCTTCGAACAGGCCGATGCGTCGACTGCGCGTCACTACGGCGGCACCGGTCTCGGGCTGGCGATCTCCTCTCGCTTCGTCGAGCTCATGGGTGGACGGATCTGGGTGGAGAGCCGCATTGGGCGCGGGAGCACGTTCCATTTCACCGCGCCGATGCCGGCCGTGCCGGAGGCGGATGCAGTGCGTCAAGGCAGCGAAGTGTTGCGAGGTTTGCGCGTCCTGGTGGTGGACGACAACGATTCGGCCCGTGCCGTCCTCGAACGCATGCTGGGAGATCTGCAGATGCAGGTGCAGAGCAGCAGCAGTGCCGAAGAGGCACACCGAGTGGCGGAGGAAGCGGCCCAGCAAGGCACGCCCTTCCGACTGATCCTCGTCGATTCACATCTGTCCGGCACCGGGGGACCAGCCCTGGTGCGTAGCCTGCGTCGTATTCCCGGGCCAGCGCCTGGAATCGTGCTCCTGCTGCCTTCCATGGGCAGCATTCGCGATGCTGCCGGTGCCCGTCGCATTGGCGCTTCGGGCTTCCTGGCCAAACCGGTCGAGCCGCACGAGCTTCTCGCCTCCCTGGTGACGATTGTCGAAGGCCGTCCTTGGAACCAAGAAACACGCTCAGGCGCCAAGCAGCGCCTGCGCCCGCAGCGGTCGAAGTACCGCGTCCTGGTGGTGGAAGACAATCCGATCAACCAGCGTCTCGTGCAACGTGTGCTCGCCAAACAAGGGCATGTCGTCCGCCTGGCGCGCCATGGGCGCGAAGCTCTGGCGGCCCTCGAGCGCAGCGATTTCGACGTCGTGCTCATGGACGTCCGCATGCCCGAGATGGATGGAATCGAGGCGACGCTCGCCATTCGCCGGCGCGAGATGGAAGCGGGCACCGCGGGTCGCAGTCGGGTGCCGATTCTGGCGCTCACGGCATACGCGCAGGAGGAAGAGATCGACCGTTGCCTGGCGGCCGGGATGGATGGTTACTTGATCAAGCCAGTCCGGCCGGTCGACCTCGCACGCGCGATCTCCACGGCGGTGAAAGCGAAAGCAGTTGCCGTGGGTTCTCAGACGCCAGCGCGAACGGGAGGGGCGTGGCTCGACGACGCCGCACTCCTCGAACGCGTCGGTGGCAATCGCAAGCTGTTGCGCGAAGTAATGGATCTCTTTCTCGTCGACTGCCCGCAGCGCATGCAGGACATCCGCGGCGCCGTCGCCGCACGAGACGCCGCCGGCCTCGCCGCCGTCGTGCACATGCTCAAGGGCTCGGTTGCGATCTTCATGCTCGAGGAAGCGACGGAGGCGGCGCAGACGTTGGAAGAGCACGCACGGCGCGAGGCCTGGAACGAGATCCCGGCGGCGATCGCGACCTTGGAGGCCGAAATTACCCGGCTGCACGGCGCATTGCAGGATCTCGCGGCGCGGCAGAGCACGAGTCCGGGCGCGGCTGCCGAGCCGGCGCCAGCACGCAAGCGCACGCGCAGCGGTCACTGACCTGGCTTGGGCATGGGCCGTCCCTCGAGATACTTCACGAACAGCACCTCGTTATGCTTCTCGTTGAACAGCAATTCGTCGACGAGAGAGCGGGTGAGCATGAGCCCGTAACCGCCGGCGCGCATCCCGAGCTTCTCGCGTTCCTCGATATGCTGCAGCGGCTGATCGTCGGGGTTCGAGACCGCGGCATGGCGCAGTTCCTCGAAGTGGAACCCCTGGCCTGGATCGGAGATCCGATACAAGATCATGCGCGGCGAGCGAATGCAGGCAATGCGGACACTGGCCGCGGGATCGAGCTTGCCCCCCCATTCGATGGCGTTGCGCAACAGCTCATGGAATGCGGCGCCGACGGATTCACGCACGTCGTCGGGAAGCTCGGCGTCCAACTGCGACATGAAATTGCGCGTGCGCTCGGCGGCTTCGATGTCGCAGGGAACGAGCAGCTCCACCCAATCGGGCCTGGCCGAGAGCACCTCGATGGGTCGAGCCATGGGAGGAGATTCGAGCGCCGCGTTCACGGCTTCGATCAGGTCATGCGGATCCACAGGTTTGGACAAGTAACGATAGGCCTGCTCGCCGACAGCACGGAGCATCGTTTCGGGGGCGTCGTCGGCGGTCAGGATCAGTGCGGGCGGGGGCGGCCCCTTGGCGCGCAATCGCGCCAGGAAATCGAATCCGCTCATGTCCGGCATCCACACATCGACGACCAGAAGATCGAAAGTCGAGCGTGCGGTCTTGTCCAGCGCCTCGGTCGCATCGTTCGCGGTTTCCACTTCGAAACCCTCGGCTACGAGCAAGCCGCGCACGAGATGCAAGGTCACGCGATCGTCGTCGACGACCAGGATGCGCACGTGTCCCTCCAAGGCGTTACGTGCTGCGGCGTCCGGCGAGCAGAAGCAGGAAGCTGCGTTCCGCACCCATGACGAGATACGCAACTGCAAGGGTGATGAACACGAAGGCGAACATCGTTGCGTATCCCGCGACGACGGCGACGATAGCGCGCCCCATGGGAACCTCCTTGCGCGGCTTGTCGTCCAGCGAGACCGTGAGGCTCCCACACCGCAGGCGCCGAGGGCAAGAGGAACGGCCGCACCGCTGGCTCGCGGGGGCTGTCCGGCAGTATGCTCCGACCATGGCTGCGTGTGGACGAAGAGTCCGAGGCGTGGGTCCCCACGGCCGTATTCCGGGTTTGGTTCACGAGCCGGCACGGCTCACCCAGAGGGTCGGAACAAAGGGGGGATCGGTCCATGCGCGCTCTGTTTGCCTGCGTCGTCATCCTCGCCGCTACGTGGACTGCGCCCAGCACCGCCGGGAAGGCGCAGTACAAGCAACCCCCGCCCGAAGTCACCGAGCTCGTCGATGCACCGGCGCCGCCTTTGAGCCAGCTCGACCCGCAAGGGAAGCGGCTCATGCAGGTCGAGATCGAGCCGAATCCGCCGCTCGCACTGCTCGCTCGACCCTACCGCTCGCTCGCTGGCTTGCGCGTGGATCTCGATCTGCACGCGCGGCAGCGCACCCGGCGCCACCGCTCCTTGAGTTTCGTCGATCTCCAAAGCGGCATGACCACTGCGGTGCCATTGCCCCCGGAACGCGATTTCACCTATCCCGTGTGGTCTCCCGATGGCACGCACGTCGCTTTCGGCGTCGATGCGCCGCAGGGTGTGGAGCTGTGGATCGCCGACGCCGTGCACGGCACTGCCACGCGGATCGCCAGCGCGCGACTGAATGACCTCCTGGGTGCACCGATTCAATGGCACGCGGGCAGCACCGCCCTGCTGGTGTGCTTGGTCGCCGAGGGTCTCGGCCCGCCGCCGCGACAGCCGCTGGTGCCCGAGGCGCCCGTGGTCCTCGAATCGGCAGGAAAACGCACACGGATGTTCACCTATCAGGACTTGTTGGAGAACGAGTTCGACGCCGATCTTTTCGAGCACGTGGCCACGAGCCAACTCGCCATCGTCGATGTCGCCAAGGGGGCGCTCACCCGCGTGGGCGAGCCGGGGCTGTACCTCGAGGCCGAGACATCCCCCGATGGCAAGTTCTTGCTGGTGACCCGGCTGCGGCGTCCTTTCTCGTACCGGGTGCCCTATTTCTACTTCGCGCGCGAGACTCAAGTTCTCGGCGCGACTGGCGCGCTGGTACGAACGCTCGCTTCATTGCCGGTCTCGGACGAAGTCCCCGTCCAAGGTGTTGCGAAGGGAGCGCGCGAGGTGGCCTGGCAACCGTTGCACCCCGCGAAGCTGCTGTGGGTCGAGGCGCTCGACGAGGGCGACCCGCAACTCAAGGTGCCGCAGCGCGAGAGCATCCTGACGTTGGCGGCGCCTTTCGCCGCACGGCCGGCGGAGGTCATGCGACTCGTGCATCGATTCCGCGGCTTCGAGTACGGTGGGCGCGAGGACGAAGTCTGGGTCACGGAGTACGAGCGCGAACGGCGCTGGCGCACGACGGTTGCATTGAATCTTCGCGCACCGCAAAAAAAGCGTGTGCTCTTCGACTGCAGCGTCAATGACGCCTACGGGGATCCCGGACAGCCGCTCACGCGGACGCTGGCCAACGGCTTTCAGGTCCTGCGCCAAGACGGCAATGCCGTCTATCTCGCGGGGCGCGGCGCCACCCCCGAGGGTGCGCGGCCGTTCCTCGACCGGTTCGATGTCGTGACGAAGAAGACCGAGCGTCTGTTCCATTCGGGCGTCGATGCGGTCGAAAGCGCGGTGGATTTCGTCGGCGATAAAGGCCAGTCCATCGTCACCCGCTACGAGTCACGCAGCGAACCACCGAACTATGCCGTCGTCGGTCTCGCAGGTGGCGATCGCCGCCAGATCACGCACTTCGAAGACCCATATCCACGCCTGCAGGGGGTCGAGAAGCGACTGCTCAAGTACACGCGTGCCGACGGGGTGACGCTGAGCGGCACCTTGTATCTGCCGCCCGAGCATCGAGCGGGTGAGCGCTTGCCGTGTCTGATCTGGGCCTATCCGCTCGAGTATTCCGACCCCGCGACCGCCGGCCAAGTTCGCGCCTCTCCCAACGGCTTCACGCTCTACCGGGGGGCGTCGCCGCTCTTCTTCGTCACCCAGGGCTATGCGGTGTTGATGGACGCCACTATGCCGGTCATCGGCGACCCCGAGACGATGAACGAAACCTTCGTCGAACAGGTCGTCGCCGCGGCGGAAGCGGCCGTGCATGTGCTCGATTCCCTCGGTGTCGTCGATCCGCGGCGTGTGGTCGTCGGCGGCCACAGCTATGGCGCCTTCATGACCGCGAACCTGCTGGCGCACTCCGATCTCTTTGCCGCCGGGATCGCCCGCAGCGGCGCCTACAATCGCACCCTCACGCCGTTCGGGTTCCAGGGCGAGCGCCGCACTTTCTGGGAGGCGAGCGAGGTGTACATGAAGCTGTCGCCGTTCGCGCATGCACACCGCATCGACGAGCCGATCCTCCTCATCCATGGCCAAGCGGACAACAACCCCGGCACGTACACCATGCAGTCCGAGCGCATGTACGAAGCGCTGCAAGCCCATGGCGCCACGGCGCGCCTGGTGCTGCTGCCGCACGAGAGCCATGGCTATGCGGCGCGCGAATCCATCCTGCACACGCTCGCCGAAATGCTCGAGTGGAGCGATCGCTACGTGAGGCAGCGTGTGACCACCACGGCGACCACAGCGCCCTAGAACGACAACGCTGGCTGTGCGGTTCGAGCCCGATCCCACGTTCTGGTTGGCAACAGGGCGGCTTGCAGTCGCGCCGACGCTTTGGAGCCACACAGAAGAATCTGCGGTGGCGTCCGGCGAGTTCGACATAGCGTGACTGCGTATTTCTACGCAGGCTGGCGCGTACGAGTTTCCACGCGACACGCCGCACGGCGGTGCCACGCGGACGAATGGGTTGTATGTTTCGTTAGTGACGGATGGTTCGCCTCGCGCATCCCTGTGGATGAGGAGGTGTTGTCATGATCTACAGGCTCGTAGGGTCGATGGAAGGCCAACGTCTGGTCTTCCCGTTGCACGACGGAATCAACACAATTGGACGCTCGTCGCGGCAGGCCGAAATCGTCCTCCCGTTCGCTGGCGTTTCTCGCGCCCATGCGGAGATCATTGTTCGTAGGAACCGCGCCGAGATTCGGGATCTCGGCGCACGCAACGGCATTGTGGTCAATGGCAGCAGAATCACGGCTGGAGCCTTGTCGCCCGGCGACGAGATTGCACTCGGAAGTGTTGCCTTTACCTTCAAGGGCGACGACAATTGTGGCGCCTCGACGCCCATGTCGCTTTCCGATCCTCCGCGGGCGGATGACAAGAGCACGCTCGAGGGTTCTGGTTCGGGGCGCCGCAGCGGGTTCGTGCCGAGGCTTCTCGACATGTTGGTGGAGTTCGGCAACTTCCTGGTGGCCGAGGATGCGCCCGAACCGGCTTGCGAGAGCTGTCTCGAGCGCGTCTCGAGCCTGTTCAGCTTCCGACTCGCGTGCCTGTTCGTACTCGACGAGGTCGGTGCACTCGAGTTGCGCTGCTCCTACCCCAGGCAGCGCGAGACGATGGAGCTTCCTGTTTGCCATGCTCTCATCGAAAGAGTCCTGCATACCGCCAAGCCGATGCTGCTCACCGACGGCGCTTTCGGCACGGACGTGTTCCAGAGCGCCAGATCGAAGGGGATTTGCTCCGCACTCGCGGTGCCTTTGATCAGTGGCGCGGACGTCATGGGTGTCCTCTACATGGACCAAGACGATTCGAACCGAGTGTTCAGTGCGCGCCACCTGCACCGCCTGCAGCTGTTGTCGAACCTCGTCGCTGCCAAGCTCGCCAAATCCAAGGCGGGCATCGAGATCCAAATGGCCACGGCGATCCAAAGGCGTTTCCTGAGCGAGCCCCTCTCGCCAGCAGGATTCGAAGTGGCGGCCCGGCTCGAGGCCTGCTCCAAGGTGGCGGGGGATCTGTATGAGTCGTCGCTGCTCCCGGATGGGCGCTACCTCTACGCCATCGGGGATGTCGCCGGCAAAGGGATCGGCGCGGCGCTGGTCATGGCCGAGGCTCTGGCGACGCTGCGCGCCCTGACCCCGGGCGCCGGCTCGCCTCTCGGTCTCGTCACGAGCTTGAGCCAGCTCTTGGCCGAGCGCTTGGCACCCAACGTGTTCGTCACCATGTTTCTGGGATTCCTCGACCCGCGCACGCGACGATTCGACTACGTCAACGCCGGGCACGAACCCCCGATCCTGTTCGCCCCGGGATTGGCGGGGGAGTGGCTGCATTCGACGGGTCCGCCGATCGGGCTCAACCTTCCGGTGCGCCTGCACGAAGAGAGCGTGACACTCGCGCCCGGCGCAATGCTGGCGGCGTGGACCGACGGCATCCCGGAGGCCATGCATGCGCGCTCGCGGCCACCGCAATTGTTCACCAAAGAGCGACTCTTCGATTGCCTGGAGGCGATGCGAGAATCCCCGGCGGAAGAGATTGCGGACGGTGTGTTCGGTGCTGTCGACGAATTCCTCGACGGCGCGCACGCGCAGGATGATCGCACGCTGTTGGTGCTGCGAGACTTGGATCGGGGGCGACGGTGACACGCGCGTGTGGCGGCGCGAGCGCACCCGTTCAGGCGGCGTCGACGCGGAAGTGGTTGCGCTCGAGCAGGGCGCGGAACTCGCTGCGCGCCACGGCCTTGGCATAGGCTTGATGGGGCTCGACGATGCCCTGCTTGACCAGTTCGAGCAGGCTGTCGTTGAGCGTGGTCATGCCGGCAGCGCGACCGGTCTGCATGATGGTGGGAATCTGGAACGTCTTGCCCTCGCGCACGAGATTGCTGACCGCTGCGTTGACCAGCAGCACCTCGTGTGCGGCCACCATCCCGCCACCCTTCTTCTTGCAGAGAGTTTGCGCGATGACGCCCTTGAGCGAGTCCGCCAGCATGCTGCGCACCTGGTTCTGACGGTCACCGGGGAACTGATCGATGATGCGATCGACCGTCGAGGCGGCAGTATTGGTATGGAGAGTCCCGAACACCAGGTGTCCGGTCTCGGCAGTTTCGATGGCGATCTCCATGGTTTCGAGATCGCGCATCTCGCCGACGAGAACGATGTCCGGATCCTCGCGTAACGCCGCGCGCAAGGCGCTCTTGAAATCGTTGGTATGGCCACCGATCTCGCGCTGGTTCACCAGGCACTTGCGGTTCTCGTGCATGAACTCGATCGGGTCCTCGACGGTGATGATGTGATCGGAGCGCGTATTGTTGACAAAATCGATCATTGCCGCGAGCGTCGTCGACTTCCCGGAGCCCGTGGGGCCGGTAACCAACACCAAACCCTTGGAGAGATTGCACAGATCGAGCATCGCCTTGCTGAGCCCGAGGCTCTGGGCGTTGGGAATCTGCGCCGGGATGACGCGGAAAACACCGCCCATGCCGCGTCGATCCATGAACAGGTTGCAACGATAGCGCGCGACCCCCTGGATCTCGTAGGAAAAGTCGGTGTCGTGGCGCGCTTCGAACTCGGCGCGGTGGCCGGAAGGCGTGATCTCGAGCAGCATTTCGCGCACGGTCTCGGCAGCGAGCGGTGTCGCCGGGCCGAGTGTCACCATTTCGCCATCTTTGCGAAAGAGCGGCGCGCAGCCCGAGCACAGATGCAGATCCGAGCAGCGTTCCTGCACCATGCGACGGAAGAACTGCTCGAGCCGCGGCGCGTTTGCGGGCGATGCTGCGGCCGGTGACGCTGCGGTGTGCGGGCTCATGCTCGTGTGTGTCTCTGCGATCGGCGCCGCGACGGAAATCGGCACCTTACTCACGACCGGCCGCGTCACGGGCGCAGCGGCTGGTGTCGTGCCGAGGACTGCACTCGACGCGGGGGAGGCCATGACCGCGGGCGGAGTCGCGGCAGCGATCGCGCCGCGGTCCGCACGCGCCGATCCCATCGACGACACGCTCGAGGCCCCGACGGGTTCGACCTCGGGTGAGATCTCGATCCGGAGGGCACCGCCATCTTGCTGCACCAGCACGCGCACGAGGCCTGCTGGGGAGGTGTACTCGAACTCGCAAGAATCCGCCTGCGACATCGCCTCGGAAAGATAGGCCGGCGCGACTTCGCGCAGGAGCTGCATGATTTGCGGCAGGGTCGTCGGCTGGGCCGTCAGTGGCCGCAAATCGTCGCCGGTGGCGATCATGACCTTCTGGTCCGGGCACAGGACGAGGCGTTCGGCCCCGGCACGGAACACGACCTCGATGAAGCGGTCCAGGTGCGCCATGTGTGTCGCCATCCCTTGCTGTGCGGCGTTCGGGCCGCTGCTTTCGGGCGCTCGGCCCGTCGTCCCTCAGAGCTGAGGCAGCGAGGCCGCGCTCAGGGAATCCGCGTTGGGATTTTTGGCGTCGGCAGTCTGGCATTCCACCCAGATGACGCGGCGCCGATTGATCATGTGCACACGCGGGCCGTCGTAAAGCGATAGGAAGCGCTCCGGCAGCCGCAGGTAGTTCTGCAAACGCTGTTGCCCCTGGGGCAGGACGTAGCGGACATAGCCGCGCAAGCGCAATCCGCCCTCGAGAGCCACCACGACATCCATGCATGCGGCTTCGCTGGCCTGGAATTCGAGAGAGCCCAGGACGCTCTCGTCCTTCGCGGCGACGGTGACGACGAGAATCGCATCGAGATTGAGCAGCCGCATGTTGTTCTGCGCGTCCCGAGCTGGAACATAGGATTCGCGACTGTTGAGCACATCGCTCGGGCGCTCGAAGCCATCGTGGCTGGCCGCGTGGAGGCCGACGAAGAGCAGCAGGTCACGAGGTGGCTCACTCACCAGCGTCACCTGTGCCATGATCTGTCGGCGTGGGATCCGGTATTCCTCGCTCATCCGCATCTCCGAAAGGTGCATCGACATCGGTGCGGCCCAGTCAGGCAGGTCGCTTCCAGGCGCGCACCACTCGTCCTGGAAAGGCAAGATGCGTTCCTTCGTCGCCCCTCGAGCGTCGACCGCCGGCACGCGGAGGGTCGATCGCGCCGCGAACGATCGTGACTCCGCACGATTCGTCCGCGCAGCCCGCGGTGAGCACTTTCCGCTCGCGGGTCGCGACGGCCTGGAAAGGTCTAGACCAGCCGTCATGCGAGTGACACTTGCAGGCCATGGGCCGCATGCGTAGCATGCGCGGATGGCACAGGCGCAAGGTGCACCCGGACTCGTCGTTCCGCCCGCGGCGCTCGCCACGCGCTTGGCCCCGTGGGTGGCAGCGCTGCCGCGAGAATGCGGCGACGGCTTCCGCGCCTTGTACCTCTATGGCAGTGCGCTCACGCCGCATTTCGATGCCCAGGCGAGCGATCTCAATCTCTTGCTCGTGGTGGTGGACCTTCCATTCGAATTGCTGACCACGCTCGCGCGCAGCGTGCGCGCTCTCGCCACGCAGGCACAGCCGGGTCGCCGCGCCGCGCCGCTGGTGCTCACGGAGGCGCAGATCCGCTCCTCCATCGACGTCTTCCCGGCCGAGTTTCTCGATCTCAGCGCGCGGCGCAGTCTGCTCGCGGGCGAAGACGTGCTCGGTGGCCTCGCGGTGGGCTTGGGAAATCTGCGGCACCAGTGCGAATACGAGCTGCGATCCAAGCTGGTTGGCTTGCGTCAGGCCTACTTGATCGCGGGCGGCGTTCCGGATGCGACGCAGCGGCTGCTGGTGCAAGCCGCAGGCGGGTTGGCCGCCGTCCTGCGCCAGTTACTCGTGCTTCGCAGCAGCGTTCCACCCGACGATCCGCAAGAGCTCGTGAGCGCGGTAGCGCGCGCCTACGCGGTGGACGGCGCCGCGCTCGGCGCACCGTTCGCAGCCCGAGGCAAGGCGAATGCGTCGTCGACGCAGGCGGATGCATTGTTCGCTGCGCACGTGCGCGTGCTCGAATCCCTCATACAGGTCATCGATGCGCAACCGAGCCGCTGAGCGGCGCGACGCCGATGAAGTTCCTCGCGGTGGGGACGGAGCGCGCGGCGCCGCAGTGCGAGCGCTGATCTGTAGCGTCTTGGTTCTCGGGTCCCCGATGGCGGGCGATGTCGCGCGTGGTGTGCGGCCGGAAGATCTGGGAAGCGCGCAGGGGTACCTCACCGACCATGCCGAGGTCCTCGATCCCGCCGCGAAACGCCAGATCGAAGACACTCTGGCGCAGATCGACGCCGCGCTGCACGCGCAGTTCGCCGTGGTCACGGTGCAATCGACCGATCCGATGACGATCGAAGAGTTCGCGGTGAAACTGTTCCAGCTTTGGGGCATCGGCCAGTCCAAGAGCGATGAAGGCTTGCTGCTCGTGGTTGCGGTCACGGAACGCGCCGTGCGTTTCGAAGTCGGATACGGGCTCGAGGGGGCGCTGCCGGATGGTCGTGTCGGCGGCATCATTCGCCAGCAGATCGTGCCGCGATTTCGTGACGGCGATTACGCGGGCGGCATCCTCGACGGCATCGCCGAGGCAGCGCGCCATGTCGCGGAGTCGAAGGGACTGGCCGCGCCGATTCCGGGCGGCGGACGCAGTGCACGTCCGCCGCCGCGACAGGAAGGTTTTTCTCCGGGCACACTGGTGCTGGTGCTGATGACCGTGATCGTCATCGCTGCGCTCGGCAACCGCGGCCGCCGGGGCCGCCGGGGTGGCCGGAATGACCCATGGTATGGTGGCGGCATCGGTTGGCCGATGGGCGGCGGTGGATTCGGTGGCGGTGGTGGAGGTGGCGGTTTCGGTGGCTTTGGCGGCGGCGCCTCGGGTGGCGGCGGCGCCACCGGGAGCTGGTGAGCTGGACGCACGTTCGATCGCAGGCGGAGAAGGAGACGTTCGATGAAAAAAGGACTCATCGCGCTGATCGTGGTCGTGTTGGTGCTGGGAGGGATCGGTTTACGACTCATTTCCGGCTACAATGGGCTGGTCACTCAACAGACACAGGTGCGGACAGCGTGGGCCGAGGTCGACAATCTCCTGCTGCGTCGGAACGACCTGATCCCCAATCTGGTGGAAACCGTGAAGGGATTCGCGGGCCAGGAGCAAGCGGTGTTCGGCGCCATCGCCGATGCGCGCGCGCGTCTCGCGGGCGCCGGGTCGACGCAGGAACGAATCGCCGCCGGTCAAGCGATGGACACGGCACTGTCGCGTCTCCTGCTCGTGGTCGAGAATTATCCCGAGCTGCGTTCGAGCGAGAACTTCATGCGTTTGCAGGACGAGCTCGCGGGCACGGAGAATCGCCTGTCGGTTGGACGCACGCGCTACAACGAGATCGCGGGTGGTTTCAACGCGGCCATCCGGCGCTTCCCCATGACGCTCTTGGCCGGCATGTTCAGTTTCAAGGAAGAGCCATTCTATCCCGTGGCCGCCGAGGCGAAGCAGGTGCCGCGCGTCGACTTCCAATCGCAGCGCCCGGACACGACACGCAGCTAGCCCCGCGTCCTCTGAACCGCGCCAGGGATTGATGGACGTCGCTTGACATCCTGGATCAGTTCCTCCATTATGGAGTATAAATGGAGGAACGGATGGCAACGCTCAACATCAAGAACCTTCCAGACAAGCTCTACCGCAAGCTGCGCCTACGCGCGAAGCAGTGCAGGCGCTCCGTCGCCCAGGAAGTCACGGTGATTCTCGAACAGGCCATGGAGCAGAACGAGCGGCGTTCCATCCTCGAGCTACGTGGGCTCGGGAAGGAGATCTGGGCGGACGAGGATGCCGCGACTCGCGTCGCACGCGAGCGGGGCACGTGGGACTGATCGACGCCATTGGCGCGGGACCCGTGGCCCTGGACACAGTCGTCTTCATCTACTTCATCGAAGAACATCCACGTTTCCTGCCGATTCTCCTGCCAGTGTTCGAGTCGATCGACTCGCAACGGATCGCCGCCGTGACGTCGAGTCTCACGCTTCTCGAAGTTCTCGTTGTGCCTTACCGTTCGGGGAACGTCGCGCTCGCCGAACGCTACGAGGAGATTCTCGGGGGGAGCCGTGGCCTGCGACTCCTCGACATCGATCGTTCACAACTCCGCACGGCCGCACATCTGCGAGCGTTGTATTCGGGACTGCGTGCCCCGGATTCAATTCATCTGTCGGCGGCACTGCATGGTGGGTGTTCTTGCCTGGTCACGAATGACAGGACTCTCCCTTCGATCGCGGGCTTGCGCATCCTGCAGATCGATGACTTCACCGGCGCTGCGGACTGAGCTTGGCTGTCGGCGACGTTCGCGCCGTGCACCTTCTCATGGCGCGGGCTGGGCAGGGACACTCCAGTTCGTCGGCGAAGTGCGCTCGCGCGGGTAGAGGAGGGTCCATTCGGGACTTCCGGCCGACGTGATGTTGCCGAGGAAAGCGCCCAACAAGCTGCCGAGAAAGCAACCGGACAACACTCCGAGCGCGATGTCTCCCGTCCCGGAATCGCTATCGCCACCGTCGACAGGGGTGTAAGAGTGAGTAACAGTCAATAGAACGCCGCCGGCCGCTGCCCCGATGATTCCCTCCACGATTCCGCCCTTCGTCGCCGCCTTGTTTTTCGAGATGGTTTCGTGCCAGAGCGAATCGAGGTCTGCCGTGGCGACATCGGTTCGTGGAGAGTCGGCTAAGACGAGCCGAGATTCTTCGTAACGCTCGAAGGGACCCTCGAGCGTCCGACCGCTCGTGAGCCGAACTCGGAGCATGCTGCCTGCGCGCACGCCCGATCTTTCGAGAGCCGGCCCCACATCTCCGCCCACCTCCGGGCCCGATGGTGTCTCGTTCGCTGCCGACGTGCGGGCAAACTCGTCCCATCCAGCATGGTTCGGATTGCCGCCGAGGTCGGGGGCGCTACTCGCCCTCGACGGGTGTGTCAGGAGCATCACCACGAGGGCGTGGCGAAGTCCGGGGATCGATTGGGTGCGATGGCGATGGCTCATTTCTCTTCCGGCAGTGGTGGACTCCAGCCACCACGCATCACGGGCTCTGCGGGATAGATCTGTGCCCAAATCATGGGTCCCGGAGCCACGAGCCCACCCAGACCGTAGCCGACGAAAAAACCGATTCCCGCGCCGACCATCGCGCCGCCGATGGTCGCAAGAGCGGTTGTGATGCCATCTCTCGGCTCACAATTATCGAAGCAGATCGGACCATAATACGCAGCCACGGCAAGGAAGCCGGCGCCCAGCAAACCCAACGCGATGCCACTGACCACGCCGGCTTCGCTCCTGCCACGCTTTTGTCGCCAGACCCTGTCGATGTCTCCGAAGGCGACCACCGTGTCCTTCACGTCGTCGAAGAGCAGCAGGTCGCCGCGCGTGCGCAGGAATGGACCTTCGAGGATGCGCGCATCGGGAACGAGGACGCGCACGAGCATGCCCGTTCGCATGCTTGAAAAAACAGCGGCGAGCGCGGACGCGTCGTCGATGGTGCGGGCGGAATCGCTCGGGCTCGCGGCGGCGGAGTCGTGCGGAGTGCGTTGCACGGCGAGCGAATCGTTCGCGCCGGCAAGTGGTGCTCCCGCAGTCGCCAAGATCACGGCCGCGAGGATGGCAAATCCGACCGAACGGGAAGAGAGCATCGAGACGTCCCTGTCGTGCGTTCGCGACGATCGCGGGCGAACAAGCCAAAATATGGGACTGGAGAACCGGACGGGTCAATCGACGGACGCAGCGGCTGAGGACGAACCGGAGTGCTTCGCTCGGGGAGTGTTATCATGCCGGGATGACGACTCCGAATCCACCTTCGAGCCGGCGGCGCGGCGGGCGCCGCCCCACCGATTCCGTGCGCGGACGTGTGCGCGCCCACGATCCATTCGAGCTCATCCGCTGGTTGGCGTTGAGTCAGCCGGATCCGCGCAAGGCGCTGGCCGAGCTGGTGCAGAACAGCCTCGATGCCGGCGCCAAGCGCATCCGCATTGTGCGCCAGCGCGAGCAAGCCCTGCCAAGCCTGCGCATCGTCGACGATGGCGAGGGCGTGATCCCAGAGATGGAGCGCAAGGACGCGCTCCAGTACATCGCAACGCACATCGGACACAGCCGCAAGCGTGCGCTGTCGCCCCAAGAGCGTTACTCGTTGATGACGCAGGGACAGTACGGCATCGGCCTTCTCGGGTTCTGGAGCTTGGGTGAGATGTTGGAGATGCGCACGGCGGTGCCTGGCCAACGCCCGCATCGGTTGGTGCTGTACCGCGATCGTCCGGAGTATGTCGTCGAGCCGCTGCGTGGCAAGTTGGGTCTGGACGAACGCAGCACCGAGATTCTCGTCGTCGGCCTGCATCGATCGGTGTTGAGTGCGCTCATGCCGCGGCGGGCGGCGGACTATCTGGCCGCCGAGCTCAGAGGACAGCTGACGGCGCGCGACGTCGAGCTCGTCATCGAGGACAAGAGCGCCAGGGGCCGAGCGCAGAAGCTGTTCGCGGTCAAGCCTCCACGTTTCTTGGGCGAACGGCTGCAGGGTCTCGGGCCCGTCGAAGTGCCGGGGCAAGGTCCAGCGCGGCTCGAGATCTACCTCGCCTCGGAGAACGGCGGATCTCAGGAGACGCACGGCATCGGTGTCTACGCCGCTGGAACTCTGGTGGCGCAAGGATTCCACGAGCTGGCGCCGCTCGACTTGGATCACGAACCGTGGACCGATCCACGTCTCACGGGTCTGGTGGATTTCCCGAGATTTCGCGTCGCGCCAGGCAGCCGGCGCGGAATTCTGGTGGATGACGCAGCGGAAGCTTTCGCGCGCGCGATGCGCACACTCGAGCCGCTGCTTTTCGGCATTCTCGAGCGCCTCGAACGCCAGCGCGCCGAGGCGCTGGATCGCAACCTCATTCGTGATCTGCAGCGCGCTTTTCGCGATTTCTATCGCCATCGGCCGCGCTACGACCTGTTGCCGCTGCAGGACACGAAGGACCCGGGGCGCGGCGATGGAGGCACCGGAACCAACGCGGGCGGGGACGGCAAGGCGGAGGAAGGTTCGGGCACATACAGTGAGGACGAGCCGATGCATGCGGCGGCCACATTGCTGCCACCCGGGCCGCTCGCGATGGTGCGGCTCGCGCCTGCTTCATTGCGACTGGTCGCGCGCAGCGTGCGCATCGTGCGTGCGATCGCTTTGGATGCGACCGAGCGTCCGCTCCTGGAGCCGGTGGAGTTTGCGTGGTCGCTCGACGGCGCGGTCGGCAGTCTGCTCGACGACGAACAGGCAAGGCCCGGTCGAGTGCGCGTGCACGCCAGCGAAGAACCGACGCTGGGAACTCTGCACGTCACGGCTCGTGCGGACGGACGGGAAGCGCAGGCGCAGGCAACGATCGAGGTCGTGGACGAGCTGTCGGCGCGCCGCGCCAGCGAGGGGATTCCAGAGCCCGAGCTCGTCAATCAGACGGGAGCCACTTGGCGTTCGCGCCTGCTCGACAAGCGCTGGCAGGTGAACACGGCGCATCCGGAGTACCGTGCAATCGCAGAACGCCCGACACTCAAGCTGCGCTATTTGGCCCTCCTGTTCGCCAAGGAAGTCGTGCTGCGCAGCCACCAAGATCCGAGACTCGAGCAGCCACTCGAGCAACTGGTCGAGGTCGCCGCCTACGCCGACCGAAATCTCGCTGCCGGCCGCTCGCCGCGCCGGACACGACAGGTCTCGCGCGACAGCGAGTCGGAGTGAGATGACCTGGGAGCAGCTCGCTCTCGTCGTGCCGGCGGCGCAAGTGGAGCCTGTCGAAGCGTGGCTCGAGGCGCTCGGCGCCAGCGCGATCGAGTGCCAGAGCGCAGATGCCATCGTCTGGCTCGAGGAACAGGCGGGCGAATCGAGCCCCTGGCAGTCGGTGCGAGTACGCGCACTCTTCGCATCTCCCGTGCACCACGCGCACATCCGAGCGACATTGGCGCGCATCCTCGAGGCTGCATCCCTCGAGAGCCTGACATTCGCGACGGTCGAGGATCGCGATTGGGCGCGCGAATGGATGCAGGCGTGGACACCGATCGCCATCGGCAAGCGCCTGTGGATCTGCCCGACGTGGCTCACGCCACCGCAACCGGATGCCGTGAACCTGCGGCTCGACCCCGGCAACGCCTTCGGCACCGGCACGCACGCGACGACTGCGCTGTGTTTGGAGTGGCTCGAAGCCGAAGATCTGACAGGTCGCACTTTGCTCGACTACGGTTGCGGCTCTGGCATTTTGGGTGTCGCCGCATTGTTGCTCGGCGCGCGCTTCGTCTGGGCGTGCGACACCGATGCAGCAGCCGTGCGCGTGACAACGGAAACCGCGGCGCTGAACGGTGTTGCATCACGCCTCTGGTGTGGATCGCCCCAATCTCTGCCGCCCGAGCCAGCCGATGTCGTCGTGGCGAACATCCTGAGCGCACCACTCATCGCGCTCGCCCCGGAACTCGCACGACGCGTGGTTGCCGGCGGGCATCTGGTGCTCTCCGGAATCCTCGATGCCCAATCCCCCGATGTTCTGCAAGCATACATTCCAACGTTCAACCTCGCAGTGACCGCGCGCCGCGACAGCTGGGTACGCCTAGACGGCCCAAAACGCCAGTGATTGTGCCGGTGACAACCACGCCGCAATTCGTTCGCGTTCTTACGATCGCGACGGCGCCGCAATTCGGTCGCGGGCGAGTTACGACGGGCGGCCACCAACTCCGGCGATCGACCACGAATCCGTTCCCGCCCGGAGTTGTCTGAAGCCCGCGACCGAATTGCGGCGCCGTCGCTCTTACCCCGCCCCGGGACCCTGGCCGGGACGGCTCACGAGGAGCCAGACGACGACGCTCGAAACCGCGATCCGGGGGCGGTTTCTTGTATTCCCAACCTCGGGCCGAAACGCTTAATATTGGCGGGGCCAAGCCTGTCACGGCCGGCGAGACCCGAGGGAGTCTGTTGAAGAACGACTCGCACCTCATGGTGCTGCGCGAACAAATCGACGCGACAAACGTCAAGCTGCTCGAACTGCTGCAGCATCGCGCGACCGTGGTGATGGAGATCGCCGCACACAAACGAGCGCTGGGGCTGGACGGGTACGACCCGGAGCGCGAAGACGAGATGCTCTCCGCGCTGGTCGAGCGGGCCGACGGCGGCCCGTTCATGCGCACCGACGTGCGCGACATCTTCCGTGCGATCTTCCGAGCATCGCTGGAGATCCAGGACCGGGACCGCAGAGACAACCTGCGGGTGCGCGCTCGCGACCTCGTGCCGCCCGGCGGAATTCGCGTCGGTTCGGCGGTGCTGGGCGTGGGAAGTCCGGTGCTCATCGCGGGTCCGTGCGCGGTGGAGTCCGAGGCGCAGATGGATCGAATCACCGGCGCCCTGGCGCGCATGCCGCGCGTCAAGTTGCTCCGCGGCGGTGCGTTCAAGCCGCGCACGAACCCTTACTCTTTCCAGGGATTGCGCGAAGAGGGGTTGGTGCTCCTGCGCAATGCGGGGCGCAAGTACGGGCTCCCTGTTGTGACCGAGGTCCTCGACACCTCCACGCTGGAGATGGTGGCCGAGTACTCCGACATGCTGCAAGTCGGTGCCCGCAACATGTACAATACCGAACTTCTGAAGGCCATTGGCCGGCTTCGCAAGCCGGTGCTGCTGAAGCGCGGGTTCATGGCGACGCTCGAAGAGCTCCTGCTGGCGGCGGAGTACATCGCGGCGGGTGGGAACGAATCGATTGTGCTGTGCGAGCGCGGCATTCGCACCTTTGAACCGTCGACCCGCAACACGCTCGATATTTCCGCGGTGCCGATCCTGAAACAGGAGACCATGCTGCCCGTCATCGTGGACCTGAGCCATGCGCTCGGTCGCAGCGACATCCTGGCCCCGTGCGGTCGCGCCGCTCTGGCAGCAGGCGCGGACGGCCTCATGATCGAGGTGCACGACCGACCCGATCAAGCGCTGTCGGACGGGTTTCAGCAACTGGACTTGGAAGGATTCGCGGCCTTTGTCCGCAACCTGGAGGTCGAACGCTGAGCCAGTCGGAGGAAGAGCGTGGTACGCAGTCCAACTTCAACCCGGCCGCGAGTATCGGTCGAGATCATCTATTCGCTGAACCCCAGCCGCGAATCACGGATTTCGATTTCGGCGAGAAGACTGCTCGCGTGTTCGACGACATGCTCGTGCGGTCGGTGCCCTATTACGAGGAGATTCAGCGCATGACCGCCGAATTGGCGGTGGACTTCGTGGCACCCGGCAGCACGATCACGGATCTCGGCTGCTCTACGTGCACGTCTTTTTTGCGGATCGGCTCGCTCTTGCCGCGCGACGCCGACGTGCGCTTCGTGGGCATCGATTCGTCCGCCGAAATGCTGGAGCGCGCTCAGAAGAAGCTGGTCGAGCAGGCGTTCCCTTGGTCATTCGAGCTGCGTCATCAGGACATGCACGAGGACCTCAGCATCGACGACTCGTCGGTCGTGTTGTTGATCCTCACTCTGCAATTCGTCCGTCCCTTGCAGAGAGAACGCGTCGTGCGGCGGATTCGCGCAGGGCTGCGCCCTGACGGTTGCCTGATCCTGGTGGAAAAAGTGCTCGGTGAGAGTGCGATCTTCAACCGGCTGTTCATCAAGCACTACTACGAGCGCAAGCGTCGCAACGGCTATTCGGACCTCGAAATCGCCCAGAAGCGGGAGGCGTTGGAGAATGTGCTCATTCCTTACCGCCTGAACGAGAACGAAGAGCTGCTCAAACGGTGCGGGTTCCGCGACGTCGACGTCTTTTTCAAATGGTACAACTTCTGCGGCGTCCTCGCGATGAAATGAGTTCTCTCACCGTACAATCATCGACGCTCGGCGGGCGACTCGCGGCGACGGGCCGCTGCCTTTTTCGCACCCGCGACATCGTGCTTCCGGCCGTGATCCTCGTGCTCGCACTGACGACCGTGACGCGCACACCCACCGCGCGTGGCACTCTTGCGCCGTTCGGCATCCTCCTTGCCTTACTCGGTCAATTGTGGCGCGCTCTGTGCATCGGCCTGGTGTATATCCAGCGCGGAGGCCGCAACCGCACCCCGTACGCTGACACACTCGTTCAAGCCGGCTTGTTCTCGGTGTGTCGCAACCCCCTCTATCTGGGGAATTTCGCCATTCAATTTGGGCTGCTGATGGTGCTGGATACGCCGCAGGGCTACTGGATCGGCGTGCCCTTCATCGTCTGGGTGTACACGGCGATCGTTGCCGCCGAGGAACAATTCCTGCGCGCGAAGTTCGGCCCCGCCTACGAGGTCTATTGCCACGACGTGCAGCGCTGGATGCCTGCCCTCGGCCGGTTTCCCGCCGCCTTTCGCAGCGCGACCTTCGATTGGGGTCGCTTGTTCCGCAAGGAATACGGCGCCACTGCGGCCTGGATGTCGATGTGCTGCGCCTTGATCCTGTGGCGCTCGTACCGGCAAGGCCCGAATGACGCGGGGTGGATCTCGTCGCGATCCGCACTGATCGCATGGGGATTCGTCGCGTTTGCCTACCTGATCGTCCGAACCCTCAAGAAGTCGAACCGCCTGCACACGTCACGCCCCTGACCAGCCCGGCTGCAGGGATGCGATCGCGACGGCGCCGCAATTCGGCTGCGGGCGAGTTACGACGGGCGGCCGCCCACTCCGGCGATCGACCGCGATTCCATTCCGCCCGGAGTTGTCTGAAGCCCGCGACCGAATTGCGGCGCCGTCGCCCCGCGCTATTCGTAGCGCAAGCACTCGACCGGATCGAGTCGCGCTGCCTTGAGCGCCGGGAAGATGCCGAAGACGAGCCCGATGAAGGAGCAGATGCCGAGCCCGAGAACAGGGGCGTAGGTAGGGACAGTGGCCGGCACCGGGCTCAACCTGCCGATGAGCCAGACGACGCCGCTCGAAACCGCGAGTGCCACCAGGCCGCCGAGGCTGGTGAGGACGATGGCTTCGACCAGGAACTGCCGCAGGATCTCGGAGCGCTTGGCGCCGACGGCCTTGCGGATGCCGATCTCGCGCGTGCGCTCCGTCACCGACACCATCATGATGTTCATGATGCCGATGCCGCCGACGAGCAGTGCGATCGAGGCGACGCCGGTCAACCCGGCAGCGATGGCGCCGGTGGCATTGCGGAACATCTGGGTGAAGCGGTCGGAGGTCACGACGTCGAAGTCGTTGTCCTGATCGGCGCGCACGCCGCGCCGGGCGCGCATCACTTGGATCACCTGATCCATGCTCTCGCCGAGCGTGAGCGGCGACATCGCCTTGACCACGATCCAGTGCTCCTGGCCGCGGCCGTAATGCTTGAGCAGCGACTGCGCCGGAATCAGCGCCTTGGCGTCCAAATCGTTGCCAAGCTTCTTGCCGCGCTCGCGCAACACGCCGATCACTTGGAAGCGGTGCTGCTCGATGCGCACCTCGCGCCCGAGGTAATCGCCGTCGGGGAACAACTTGTCGACGACCGTTCGTCCCAGGATCACGACCGGCCGGCCGCGCTCGGCCTCGAACTCGGTCCACAGCCGGCCCTCGGAGACGTCCAGGTTGATCACTTGCATGTAGGCATGGGTGGTGCCGACGATTTCGACCTGCCGGCTCCTCTCGCTGCCGTGGTAGATGGGTTTGTAGACGCCGAGGTACGGCGCCGCCTCGCGCACCATGTCGCATTGGCGCACGGCGTCGACGTCGTCGTAGGTGAGGTCGCGCCGCTCGCGCCCCAGCCGCCGGCGCTCTTCGTCGCTGTGGTTGGGTTCGAAGAGCTTGCCGACCCAGAACGTATCGGTGCCGAGCTCCTCGTTGACGACGCCTTCGACGGTGCGGTTCACGCCCTCGATGAGACCGATCATGACGATCACCGTGAACACGCCGATGAAGATGCCGAGCGCGGTCAGCGTCGAGCGCAGCTTGTGCGAGCGCACGGCATCGAATGCAAGGGTGGCGTGACGCAGCATGACTCTCACTCGTAGCGCAAGGCCTCGACTGGGTCGAGGCGCGAGGCGCGGATGGCGGGCCACAGCCCGAAGACGAGTCCCACGACCGTCGACACTCCGAAGCCGAGCACGATGCTGGTGGTGGTGACGCGCGCCGGCACCGGCGAGGCATGCGCCACTGCGAGTGCGATGCCGCAACCGAGCAGGATGCCGATCAATCCGCCCAGCAGACACAGGATCACGGCTTCGATCAGGAACTGCACCACGATGTCGCTCCGCCGGGCGCCGATGGCCTTGCGGATGCCGATCTCGCGCGTGCGCTCGGTGACCGACACCAACATGATGTTCATGATACCAATGCCGCCGACGAGCAGCGCCATACCGCCGATCATGATCATGACCGCGAAGAAGCCGGCGCTGATGCGATTGAAGGTTTGAATCAAGCGATCCGAGGTGTTGATAGCGAAGTCGTCGTTGGCGTCGAGCGGCACCCGGCGTACTCGCCGGAGCGCGCCGCGGATCTCGTCGATGGTTTCCTGCATGCTGTAGCCGGCGCCTGCGAGCGCCGAGATATTGACGTCTCGCCGCGTGCTCATGCCCCAGTGTTTGGCGAAGCTGGTATAGGGGACGTTGACGATGTTGTCCTGCGATTGGCCGAAGATGCTGCCTTTCTTCTCCAACGTGCCGATGACACGGTAGGATTGTCCACCGATGCGGATGTCCTGGTCGACGGCGCCACCGTCGGGGAAGATGTTTTGTGCCACGTCGGCGCCGAGCACGACGACAGGGCGTGTGGCGTGCACGTCGTCTTCGGCGAGGAAGCGACCATCTTGCACCGTCCAGTTCTCGATGGCCGGGTAGACGTCGTTGGTGCCGCAAATGGTGACTCCGCCGACGCGGACGTTGCGAAAGACGATGTCACGGCTGGTGTAGACCGTGGGCGCGGTTGCCGACACCGACGGCAAGCCACGCACCGCTTCGAACTCGCGCATCGTCAGCGGTTTGCGCTTCTCGTAGTCCTCGTCGTCGCCGGACGACGCCCAGTCCCAGCGGTTGATGGAAATCATCTCGGCGCCGATGGAGCTGAATTGGCGCTCGACGCTGTCGCGGATGCCGGACACGATGGCGAGGAGACCGATGACCGCCGTGACCCCGATGATGACGCCGAGACAGGTGAGCACCGCCCGCATCTTGTGCGCGCGCAGCGTCGCGATGGCGACCTTCAAGCATTCGTCGAACTGCATGAATTCCTCGCCCCGGCCCAAGGACTCAGGCCGACGCGAAGGCGCGATCGGCGGTGGTGTCGAGTTC
Organism: uncultured bacterium; assembly: GCA_964567755.1. Classification (GTDB taxonomy): domain Bacteria; phylum Krumholzibacteriota; class Krumholzibacteriia; genus DASRJW01. Next base: position 59,495 of record CAZMNW010000054.1, on the reverse strand, counting down.
GATGAGACCGTCGCGCAGGCGCACGACCCGCCGACAGTGGCGCGCGATGTCGGCTTCGTGCGTCACCATGATGATGGTATGTCCCGCTGCATACAGATCCTCGAAGACTTGCATGATCTCCTCGCCCGTGCGCGTGTCGAGATTGCCGGTGGGCTCGTCGGCGAGGATGAGCGACGGCTGCGTCACCAGCGCACGCGCGATCGCCACGCGCTGGCGCTGGCCGCCCGAGAGCTCGTTCGGCTTGTGGTGTGCGCGATCGGTGAGTCCCACTGCTTCGATGGCCTTGGCCGTGCGGGCGCGGCGGTCGCCGGCCCGCATCCGCGCATACACGAGCGGCAGCTCGACGTTGTGAAACGCCGAGGCGCGCGGCAGGAGATTGAAGGTCTGGAAGACGAAACCAATCTCGCGGTTGCGCACGCCTGCGAGCTCGTTGTCGTTCATTCGGCTCACGTCGCGCCCGTTCAGCATGTAGCTCCCGGCCGTCGGCGTGTCGAGGCAGCCGATTAGGTTCATGAGGGTGGACTTGCCCGAGCCGCTCGGCCCCATGATGGCGACGTATTCGTTGCGTTCGATGCGGAGGTCGACGCCGGCGAGAGCGCGCACCGAGTTGCTGCCCATTGCGTAGTCCTTCGTCAGTCCCTGGATGTCGATGAGCGTCATGACCTCGGGCTGCCCTCCCGCAGCTTCTCGTCGGGCTTCTTCTCGCGGATCGGCTTGCCGCTAGTGAGCGAGCGCAGGGTTTGGTACGGACCCGTGATCACGCGGTCGTCGCTCGTGATGCCGGTCTGAACCTCGATGAAGCGATCGTCGCTGATGCCGGTTTGAACCGGCATGAAGGCGGCATGACCGTCGCGCAACACGTAGACTCCTTCTTGGCGCTTGCGATCCTCTTCGCTCTCTTCGTCTTCGCCTTCCGCGGCCTGTGCCGCATCGCCGCCGCCCTTGCCGGACTTATGCGCCCGTTCGAGCGCTTGGCGTTCCTTCTCGGCGTTGCGGGATACCACGGCTTGGATGGGAATGCGCAGCACGCTGTCGCGCACCGCGGTTTCGATCTCCAAGGTCGCCGTCATGCCGGGGCGCAGCAGTGGGTCGCGATCCTGCATGACCACCTTGACGGTGAAGTTGGTGACCTCCTCCTGGGTGCCGCGATTGCGGGTGACGGCGGTGTTGGCGATTTCGGTCACGGTGCCGGCGTAGGTGGTGTCGGGGAAGGCGTCGACCTTGACGCGTGCTTTCTGGCCGAGATGGACATCGACGATGTCGGTCTCGTCGATCTCGGCCTCGACCTCCATGCGCGCGAGATCGGCGATCGAGATCAACACCGTTCCCGGGTTGTTCATGGTGCCGAAGACGGCCATTTCGCCTTCTTCGACATTGAGCCGCGACACCACGCCGTCCATCGGCGCCATGTAGCGGCATTTGTTCAGATCGTCTTGCGCGCGTTGCATTGCCGCGACGACTTGCTGGTAGGCCTGCTCGGACGCACGCAAGCGCGATTCCTCGACTCGTGCGGTGGTGCGCAAGAGATGCAGCTCTTGGTCCGAGACTAGGTTGCGAGCGTGCAGGTCTTCACTGCGCTTCAAGTCGGCGCGAGCTTTTTCGTCCTGGGCCTGGGCGAGCTGGACTTGAGATTTCTGCGCTTCGGCCGCGGCATGCGCTTCATCGACGCTGGCCTGGAACTTGGTGGGGTCGATCTCGAGCAGCAACTGGCCTTTGACCACCGCATCGCCCTCTTTGACCGCGAGTCGCGTGATCTCGCCGGGCAAATGTGCGCTGATGTCGACGATCGCCTCGGGGTTGACGACGCCGGGACCGCTGACCTTGCCGACCACGGTTCCGACTTTGACGTGGGCGAACGTCACCGGTGTGCCCTTGTCGCCGCGGCCGCGCACGACGCTGCCAGCCACCACCGCGCCGAGGGCGAGAACGACGATGCCGCCGATGACGAGTTTTTTCCGCTTCCTCATGGATTCCTTCCACGCTTCCTAGACAGGGGTTCCACGCATGGACCTCAGCATACCATCACGGCCGCGGCGGTCCCGCATCCCCCGGCGTGGCGCCGGCGGCCACGCGGCGCGCGCCGGGGCCGGTACGGCTGCATCTGCCCGTACGTCTCCAAACGACGCAAGGTTACACGGATTTCCACGCCTCACGGTCGGAGTCGCCCGCGCGGTCGACCGGGCCATGTCCGCCGCCTCATTCGTAGCGCAAAGCGACGATGGGGTCGAGGGAGGCGGCGCGGCGAGCGGGCCAGATGCCGAAGAAGAGGCCGACGACGAAGCTGAAGGCGAAGGCGAGCAGAATGGCGGCGGGCTGGATCGCCGTGTTCCAGTGCGCCAGGCGCGACAGGGCGTAGGCGCCGAGCGAGCCGAACAGGATGCCGAGGACGCCACCGACCAGGCACAGCACGAGCGCTTCGACCAGGAACTGGTAGAGGATGTGGAAGCGGGTGGCCCCGAGCGCCTTGCGGATGCCGATCTCGCGCGTACGCTCGGTCACCGAGACCAACATGATGTTCATGATGCCGATGCCGCCGACCAGGAGGCTGACGGTGGCGATGCCGGCGAGCAAGAAGGAGAAGGTCTGCGTCGTCTCTTGGAACGTCGCCATGACATCGGCTTGATTGCGGATCATGAAGTCGTTGGCTTCGCCCGGGCGAATGTGATGCTGCCGTCGCAGGACGCGCTCGATCTCGAGCATCGCCAGATTCATGCGCTCGGGGCCTAAAACCTCGACCGTGACCGAACGCAGGCGATCGGTGCCCATGACGCGATAACGCGCCGTTTGCAACGGGATCAGGATTTGTTCGTCGGGATTCTGCCAGCTCTGGCCGCCGCCCTTCTCCGACAGCACGCCGATGATCTCGAACGGTGCGCCGCCGATCTGGATGGACTGGCCGATCAAGCCCAGGCGATTGGCGTTCAACATGTCGGGGATGCCATGCCCCAGCACGGCGTAGCGCCGTTGCGTTTCGTCGTCGCCGGCGGTGAACATGCGACCGGCCGGCAGCGTGTAGTTGCGCACCTGGGTGTAGTTGGGTGTCGTGCCGACCACATTGACGTTGAGGTTCTGGTTGCCGCGCTCGACTTGCAGGTTGCGCGCCAGCTCGGGCACGACGTCGACGAGGTGACGCGCGTCGCGCGCCAACGCCATCGCATCGTCCAAGGTCAGGCTGATGCGTGCGTCCTGCGCCACGCCGCGCATCATCGATTGCCCGGGATAGATGGTGAGGAGATTGGCGCCGAGCGCCTGGATGCGGGCTTCCACCGCTCGCCGCGCGCCGGTGCCAAGCGCCAGCATGGTGATCACAGCGCCGACGCCAATGATGATGCCGAGCATGGTGAGCAAGGATCGCAGCTTGTTGGCGCGCACGGCTTCGAGAGCGACGCCCAAGATCTCGAGCAGCAACATGTCTAGGGCGCTCCTCGACCGGACCCGCCGCCGCCCCGCTGGGCCGGTGTCTGTTGTTGCACTCCGGGCAAGCCACCACCCGTCATGCGCTGGAAGCGTTCGCGGAACTCGCGCTGTGATTGCACGAGGGACGCGCTCGGCAGAACCAGGACCGTGTCCTGCTCGGCAAGCCCCGCGGTGACCTCGATGTAGTCGAGGTTGGTGAGGCCGGTGGTGATGCTGAGCGGCGTCGGCTTGCCGCCCTGCAAGGCGAAGACGATGTAGCTGCCGCCCGCGTCATTGCGTTCGCTGCGGCCGCCGCCACCCCCGCGGCGCATCCCGCCGAATACTTTCCCGAGCATGGCGCGTTCGGCGGACGAGAGCTCCTGACCGGACATGCGCTTTTGCATGGCGGCGCGGACCATCTCGGCGCTCGTTCCGGCAGGCAATGGCACCTCGCGTCCGTCCGGCAGACGAAATGTCTCTGGCTTGAGGTCGTTGCGGCTCGATCCCGCGGTGCTTGCGGGCACGGAGGGACTGGCGCGCTCCGCTGTCGCGGGTGCTGCGCGTGACGTGCTGCCGTCGGTGTTGGCGGCAGGCTCGGCGCCGGTTTCGCGATCGGTCGTGCTGGCGTTCCCGCTGGCTGCATTCGCTGCCGCGGCGAGCGTTTGTTGCACCCATTCGGGATCGAGACCGAGGACCTGGGCCGCCGAGGTCACATCACGCGGTGTGCGCAGCGCTGCATTCGGGATGGCGAGCACCCCTTGGCGGTCGCCGACGTGGATCTCGACCTCGCAGTTCATCCCGGGCATGAGCACATGCTGGGGATTCAAGATGCCGATGAGGACGGGAAACATGGTGACGTTCTGCTGCACGGTCGCCAGCGGTTCGATCTTGAGAACTTGTCCCTTGAACGGACGATTGGGAAAGGCATCGACCGTGATGGTCGCGTCCAGCCCGGCGCGCACCTTGCCAATGTCGGTCTCGTCGACTAGCGAACGCACCTGCATGGTGTCGAGATTCGCCATGGAAAAGAGGACGGTGCCGCCGCCGACATCGCGCGTCGGGCTCGAGATCACGGTGCCGAGCTCGACGTTCTTCCGCAGCACCGTGCCTTGCAGCGGCGCGCGCACCTGCGTGTCGTCGACTTGGTCGGTCGCCGTTTCGATGTCGATTCCGGCGCGCACGACCGCGGCCTTGGCATTGGCCTCGGCGAGTTTCGCGGTTTCGAACTCGGTTTCGGGGATGCCTTGGAGCTCGAACAGCCGTTGCGCACGCCGCAGCTGCGCGCGTGCGTTCTCGAGCTGCGCGTGCGCCACCTCGAGGTTGGCCTGTGCTTGTGCCAGCTGGTTGCGTGGCTGGCGCGGATCGATGCTGGCCAGAAGCTGTCCCGGATGCACTTGGGCGCCTGTTTGCACGCGCATGTCGATGATCTCGCCCGAGGCCTTCGATTTCACTTCGACCGTGAGCACCGGTTCGAGTTGCCCGGTGGCGATCGCCGACACGACCAGATCGCGCCGGCTCACGGGAACCGCCTCGTACATCGGCGCATCCACCGGGCGACCACAGCCGCAGAGACCCAGGGCGACGAGAATGGCGGCACGCCACGGCTGCCGGCGAGCCGCAGGCGCCGGCTTGCGGCGGGCGACGTGTCGCGGGCACCTCGGCTGTGACGAGCGCGGCATCTTCGTTGCTTTCGACGGGTCGATGCGGAGGCTGCGAGCGCGACAGAGCGCGAACCACTGAACCACGCAGCCCCGCGTGTCGTCAAGCACGGGGGCTCGGGCGAGATTGTCTCCATGTTGTCTCCGCCGAAGCATGCAGGCATACTGCCCCGATGCGACTGCCGTTGCACACGCGCATGCTCCTCGGGGGCGGGACCGGCATCCTTGCGGGATTGCTCGCGCATCGATTCCTCGATGGCTCGCCGGGGCTCGACTGGTTCATTCGCAACGTGACCCAGAGCATCGGGCAGATCTTCATGCGCGCGCTCCTCATGCTCGTGGTGCCGCTCATTTTCTCGGCGCTGTCGCTCGGCATCGTCGGGATGGGGGAGATGCGCAACCTCGGGCGCATCGGTCTCAAGACCCTGGCCTATACCCTGGTCGCCTCGTCGGTCGCCGTGTTGCTCGGTCTCACGCTCGTCAACACCTTCCGCCCGGGCGACGGGATTTCGCCGGAGATGCGTGCGCGTCTCGGCGCCGGTGCGGCCGAGCGCGCCGCCAGTGTGCAAGCGGCGCCGGCGCCCAAGTCCGGCATGCAGCTCCTGGTGCAGATCGTTCCCGACAATCCCGTGCGCGCGGCCGCAAACGGCGACATGTTGGGGCTGATGTTCTTTTCGCTGCTGTTCGGCATCGGGCTTGCGCTCACGCGCACCGCGGCCGCGCGGCGCTTGCAAGAGATGCTCGAGGGGCTCTACGACGTGACCATGCGTCTCATCGGCATCGTCATCGCGTGTGCGCCCTACGGCGTCGCGGCGCTGTTGTTTTCGGTGACCGCGCAGCTCGGCGTCGAGTTTCTGGTGCAGCTGGCGCGCTATGTGTTCGTCGTCGTGCTGGCGCTGTTCCTGCATCAGTTCGTGTTTTATTCGCTGGCGGTGCGGTTTCTCGGCGGGATGAGCCCGCTGCGGTTCTTCCGCGGGATTCAGGCTGCGATGGTCACGGCGTTCTCGACGGCCTCGAGCAACGCCACCTTGCCGACAGCGCTGCAGGTGGCCGACGACAAGCTGCACTTGCCGCGCCACGTGAGCCGTTTTGTTCTCACCGTGGGCGCCACCGCCAACCAGAACGGCACTGCTCTGTTCGAGGGCGTGACCGTGCTGTTCCTGGCGCAGTTCTACGGCGTGCCGCTCGATCTCGGCCAGCAGGTGCTGGTGCTGTGCATCTGCATCCTCGGTGGCATCGGCACTGCGGGCGTGCCTGCTGGGTCGATCCCGGTGGTGGCCATGATTCTCGCCATGGTGCATGTGCCGGCCGAAGGTATCGGCCTCATTCTCGGCGTCGATCGGTTTCTCGATATGTGTCGGACGACACTCAATGTCACCGGTGATCTGGCCGCCGCGGTGGTCGTCGCGCGCGGCGAGGTCGAAAGGGATGCGGCGCCTTGACGTGCCGACCGGGCTGGCATGCCGGACCACGGCGCGGTTTTGGTATCCTGCGCGCCGCGAGCACCGTGCCGGATGCATTCCTGCACGCAGGAGGTTTCGCGGCGCATGTCGTCGAGTGAGAGCAACGCCGCCGGGCCGGACGACGTCATGCAACGCCGACTGGCTTCGCTGCGAATGGATGCGGCGACACAGACGCCGCCGCGGCGCCACGGTTGGCGCTGGGTCACACTCGGTATCGTCGTGCTCGTGGCGCTCGGCGCGGGGATCTTGGGGCGGCGCCTGCGGGCGCCGCGCATCGGCACGGCGCGCGTACAGTCGGTGACGATGGCGCGGGCCACCCCCATTCTCACCGCGACCGGCTATACCTACGCGCGGCGCAAGGCCAATGTCGGCGCCAAGATCGTCGGCCGGATCGTGGAGTTGCGCGTCGACGAGGGCGACACGGTGCGTGCCGGCGACATCCTCGTCCGTCTCGACAGTCGCGATCTCGACGCGTCGACTCGGCAAGCGGAGGCCCGCCTCGGCGAAAAGAAGGCGAACCTCGCGGACGCACGCCGGGAGAAGAATCGGCAGCAGCGTCTGTTCGAGAAGGAAGTCGTGACAGAAGAAGCTCACGATGCGGCGAGCGCGCGGCTCGAGTTGGCCGAAGCGCAAGTGCTGACGGCGGAAGCGGAGCTGGCAGCGGCGTGGGCGCAGCTGGATCACGCCACGATCCGCGCGCCGCTCGATGGCGTCATCATCGAGAAGAACGTCGAGTTGGGCGAAATGGTGGCGCCGGGTGGCTTCACCACCCAGCAGAGCACGGGTGCTCTCGTACGCATCGCCGATCTCACTTCGCTCGAGGTCGAAGCGGACATCAACGAGAGCACGATCGCGCGCCTGCGTGTCGGGCAGCCGGCGGAGGTGCAGGTGGACGCGGTGCCCGATCGCACGTACCGGGGAAAGCTGCGTCAGATCGTCCCCACCGGCGATCGCCAGAAAGCGGTGGTCGAGGTCAAGGTCAGCATCGACGACCGCGACTGGCGTCTGGTTCCGGACATGGGCTGCAAGGTCACGTTCGTCGAAGCGGAGACCGCCGCCGGCACTGCCGCGCCCACCGTGCTGGTGCCGAACGCCGCGGTGGTGCGCGACGGCGATGCAACGCACGTGTTCGTGTTGCAGGCCGGAATGGTGCGCAAGACGGCGGTCGTCCTCGGTGACGCCCGCGACGCGGCGTGGGTGGTGCGATCGGGGCTGCGCGGCGGCGAAACGGTGGCGACGAGCGGGCTCGACAAGCTCACGGATGGACAGCGCGTCCGCGTGCGCGAAGGACGAGAGGAAGGGACATGAGCGCAATCTCTCCACGGGAGAATCGTCCAGTGAGCGATCTGGTCGTGATCGAGGCACTGGGCAAGAGTTACCGGCGCGACCGCTTCGAAATTCCGGTCCTCGACGGGCTCGACATGCGGATCCGCGAGGGCGAGTTCGTGGCGCTCATGGGACCCTCGGGATCGGGGAAGAGCACGTTGCTCAACCTGTTGGCGGGGATCGACCGCCCGACCGCCGGACGGATCCTGGTGCAAGGGGAGGACATCGCGCGTTTTGGCGAAGGGGAGCTCGCTCCGTGGCGCCAACACCACGTGGGTTTCATCTTTCAGTTTTACAACCTCATCCCCGTGTTCACCGCGTTCGAAAACGTCGAGCTGCCACTCAAGCTGTTTCGCCTGAGCAAACAACAACGGCGCGAGAAGGCGGAGACCGCCCTGGCGCTGGTGGGCTTGTCCGATCGCAGGGATCACTACCCGCGTCAGTTGTCAGGCGGCCAGGAGCAGCGCGTGGCTGTGGCGCGAGCGCTGGTGACCGATCCAACCCTGTTGTTGGCCGACGAGCCCACCGGAGACTTGGACGCAACCAGCGCCACCGAGGTGCTCGACCTGCTCGCCCTCCTCAACGCGTCTTATAACAAGACCATCGTCATGGTCACGCATGACATGCGTGCCGCTGCGCGCGCCACGCGGCGCTACCATCTCGACAAGGGCGCGTTGACGCCGTGGGAGACGCACCAGGCGCAGTCGTAACTACGGAGGTCGTCGGCATGGGCAAGCTCGCCTGGAGGAATCTGCTGCGCAACAAGAGGCGCACGGCGTTGACCATCGGCAGCGTCGCCACCGCGCTGTTGCTGTTGTCGTTGCTCCTTTCCATCCTGGCGGCGATGGAGCGCGCCGAGGGCTCGGCAGACAACCGCTTGGTCGTGCGACACGCCATCTCGTTGACCTTCGACCTGCCCGAGGCCTATTGGCAGAAGCTGCAGCCGCTGCAGCACGTGCAAGCGCTCACGCCATTGGATTGGTTCGGCGGCATCTATAAGGACGATCGACCGCAGAACTTTTTCGCCCAATTCGCCTGCGATCCGGCGACGTTCCGCGCTGTCTGGCCCGAGTTTCGCTTCGCGGCGCAGGAATACGCCACCTTCGCCGCCGAGCGCACCGCCTGCGTCGCCGGCGCGGCGCTGGCCACGAAGCACGGCTGGAAGATCGGCGACCGCATCGTGCTCCAGGGCACCATCTATCCGGCGGATCTCGAGCTCGTGTTGCGTGGCATCTACACCGAGCCGAGCGCACCGGCGGCGGAGAAGCAGATCCTGTTTCATCGCCAGTACCTGCAGGAATCGCTGGGCAATCCCGGCACGGTCGGGACGTTCTGGCTGCGGCTCGATTCGCCGCAGAGCATCCCGGCGGTGGTGCAGACCGCGGAGGCGCTGTTCGTCAATTCCTCGGCACCGGTGCGGGTCGAGACGGAGAAAGCGTTCCAACTGTCCTTCCTCGAGATGCTCGGCAACATCCGCATGCTGTTCGGCGCCATCGGTCTCGCCGTCATCGTTTCGATTCTGTTCATGGTTGCAAACACGTTGGCGATGGCGGCGCGTGAACGCACGCGCGAGGTGGCGATCTTGAAGACGCTCGGGTTCCGGCGCCCGGCGTTGATGGCGCTCGTCATCAGCGAGTCGATGGCGGTCGGTCTCAGTGGCGCCGTGCTGTCACTGCTGCTGGCGGTGGGCTTGCTCGGCGGGCTCGGACGATTCCTCGAGGACTTCTTCCCGGTGTTCGGCACCGTGCGTCTCACCCCCGCGGTCGGGGCCGCCGTTCTGGCACTCGGCGCCGCGATCGGTCTCCTGACCGGAGGCTTCCCGGCGTACGAGGTCTCGCGGTTGCGCATCGCCGAGGGGCTGCGGAGGTTGGTGTGAAGCTGCCGCTCAAGTACAACGTCAAAAGTCTGTTCGTGCGCCGGGGCAACACACTGATGACCATCGCATCGATCGCGCTCGTGGTGCTGGTGTTCGTCGGCGTCCTGGCGATGGCTGCAGGTTTGTCGCTGTCGTTGCGCGCCAGCGGGAATCCTCTGAACGTGATCGTGCTGCGCGACGGCGCGCGCAGCGAAACCGAGAGTTCCTTCGACAAGGAACGCCAACGCCTGGTGCAGAGCTTGGAAGGCATTGCGACCGACTCGGACGCCACGCCACTCGCGTCCGCCGAGCTCGTGACCTTGCAGATCTGCAAGCGCGCCGACGGCAAGGAATCTAACGTGTCGCTGCGTGGTCTCGGGCCGGCGGGAACCCTGTTGCGGCCACAGTTCCGTCTCGCCGGCGGCAAAATGTTCACTCCTGGCCTCGGCGAAGTCATCGTCGGCGAAAGTCTGGCGCAGCGGTTCCCGAGCTTGGGGCTCGGTGAACGCGTCGAATTCGGTCGGCTCGAGTTCCAGGTCGTCGGCGTGTTCACGACCGGCGGCAGCTTCGATTCCGAAGTCTGGGGCGCCATCGAGGACTTTGGCAATGCCTTCCGGCGCGAGGATGTGTCATCGGTCTTGCTGCGTGCACCCACGCCCGCGGGCGTCGAGGCGCTGGTGGCGCGCATCACCGGCGACCAGCGACTGCGGTTGCAAGCGAAATCGGAGATCGACTACTACGCCGATCAGACGACGGCCACCGCCGGTCAGTTCGTGGCGCTCGGGACCGGGCTCGCGGTGTTGATGGCGCTCGGCGCCTGCTTTGCTGCCGCGAATACGATGTACGCCCACGTCGCGGCGCGGTCGCAGGAAATCGGCACCTTGCGCGCCCTCGGCTTCCGCCGGCGCGGCATCCTCGGAGCCTTCGTCATCGAAGCAGCGCTGCTCGGTTTGGTGGCAGGAGTTTGTGGTGCATTGCTGGCGCTGCCACTCAATGGCTTCACGACCGGCACGACGAACTTCGTCACCTTCAGCGAACTTTCGTTCACGTTGCGCACGAGCCCTGTGGTGCTGCTGCAAGGCGTCGCCCTCGCCGTGGTGACGGCGGTGCTTGGCGGGTTGCCGCCGGCGATGGCGGCTGCACGGCGGCCGATCACGGCGCTTCTGCGGGAAGCCGGATGACACGGCAACGTCTCGAAAAGTTGCAACGGCACGGCCGGCAGGCCACGATCGTGGCGGCCATGCTGTGGCTGATCTTCGGCGTGTTGCAGCATGGCTACCGCCTGCATCTGGTGCCCTGGCAGGACGCGCTGCACATCACCGCCGATGCGTGCGTGGTGGCAGCCTACGCTTTCGGCATTCTGGTGCGCTTCCTGTTGATCCGGCACGAGGGAAAGCCGACGCGGCGGTTGTGGGTCGATCTGCTGTTCCTGGTCTTCTCGCTGTTCTTGGCCTGGACGCTGCACGCAGGCACGGGTGCGGTCATCTTGCGGCGGGCGCAGGGCGGGCTGGCGTTGCTTGCCGCCACCCCGTGGGGCAAGCGCTATGTCACCGCTTTGGCGCACCGACCGACTCTGGTGATGGTGCTGTCGTTCGCGGTCACCATCGCGGTGGGGACGCTGCTGCTCACCTTCGCCGCCGCCACCGAGGATGGAGGCGGCGCACCCTTCATCACCGCGCTCTTCACCGCAACCAGTGCCACCTGCGTCACGGGGCTCATCGTCGTCGACACGCCGACGTATTTCTCACTGTTCGGCGAGCTCGTCATCCTCGGGCTGATCCAGGTCGGCGGGCTCGGGATCATGACCTTGTCGGCGGCGCTCTTCGTCCTCATGGGGCGGCGGCTCACCGCTCGCCAGCGTCGCGTCTTGTCCTCGGTCCTCGACGAGACCGGGTTGCGCAATGTCGGTTCACTGGTGCAGAACATCTTCCAAGCCACCATGATCATCGAAGGACTGGGGGCGCTGGTGCTGTTCGTGCGCTGGTACGGCGATTTCGATTCCATCACCCAGACGGCCTACATGAGCATCTTTCACTCGGTCTCCGCATTCTGCAACGCCGGGTTCTCGCTGCTGTCGCTCAACCTGATGCAGTACGTCGCCGACCCGGTGGTGAACCTCGTCATCGCGCTGCTGATCATCCTCGGGGGCTTGGGGTTCATGGTGCTGAGCGATCTGTACGCGCAGCGCTCGTTGCGGCGCCGGGGCCCGGGATTGACCACGCACACGCGCGTGGTGTTGCTCACCAGCGCGGCGCTCGTTCTCGTCGGCGGCATCGCGGTGTTCTACTTCGAGTACGCGCACAGCCTGGCGCCCTATCCGGTGCTGGTGAAGCTGCAAGCGGCGTTCTTCCAATCGGTCTCGGCGCGGACGGCGGGCTTCAACTCGATCGACATGACCCGAATCACGCCGGTCGCAGCCCTCGTCTTCGTCGTCCTCATGTTCATCGGCGGCAGCCCGGGGGGAACCGCGGGCGGCATCAAGACCTCCACCTTCGCCTTGTTGGTGTTGAGCGTGCGCACGATCATTCGCGGCCGCGACGAGATCGAAGTCTTCGGGCGCAGCATCTCCAAGGAGAATCTCTATCGGGCGCTGGCGGTGTCGATGGCGTCGTTCGGCATCGTCCTCGTCGTGTTCACTTGGCTGCTGGCGAGCCAAACGGTGGATTTCGTCTCCCTTTTGTTCGAGAGCGCTTCTGCCTTCGGCACCGTGGGGTTGAGCATGGGTGCGACGACGCAGTTGACCGCTCTCGGCAAGGTGCTCATCATCGCGTTGATGTTCGCCGGGCGCGTCGGACCGCTGTCCTTGGCGCTGGCCGTGGGCGAGGAGGCGGAGCGCCTCGTGTATCGTTATCCGACGACGAAGCTGTTGGTCGGCTAGCGTGCGGCGCCGAGGGGCGACGCCGTGTCTGGAAACCCTGTCTCGGGATGGAGCATGCGTCAGTTCGCCGTCGTTGGTCTGGGACAATTCGGTTCGAGCGTGGCACGCACGCTGGCACGCCTTGGCGCCGAGGTCATCGGCATCGATAGCGACCCGGCGCGGGTCGAGGCGGTGAAGAACGACTTGAGCCATGCGGTGGTTCTCGACGCCACCAAGGAAGAAAGCATGCGCGAGATCGGGGTCCATGAGGTGGACACCGCGGTCGTCAGTATCGGCGAGAACCAGCACGCCAATATTCTGGTCACCGCGATCTTGCGCCGCATGGGCATCCCGCGCATCTACGCGCGCGGCATGAGCCCCTTGCAGGGACAGATCCTGGAGATGGTCGGTGCCCACGAAGTTCTCTTCATCGAGGACCGCATGGGCGAGCAGATCGCTAAATCCATCCTGCGATTCGACGTCTTCGACCAGATCCCGCTCACCACCGGCGACACGTTGGTCGAGATCTCGGCGCCGCAGGCCTTCGTCGGCCGCAGCCTGGCACAGCTCGACTTGCGCCGTCGCTTTCGCGTCAACGTCATCGCCATCAAGAAGCGGGTGGCCTTCATCCAGGACGACGGCAGCACGGACTATCGCATCGAAGTGCGCGACGTTCCGGATCCCGACGCCAAGATCGAGACCGACGACACCCTCGTGATCATCGGCGCGCCGGAGAGCCTGGAACGCATGAGCCAGAGCACCTGAGATGGCACCCGATGCGGCAAGGAGTGGGTCCGTCGAGCGCTGGCTGGAGCGCGCCGAGGCCGGGCGCGGCATGTCGGTGCGCCTGCGCTTCGTGCTCGCGATTCTGCTGCCCTTCATTGCCTTTGTGCCGCTCGTCTGGGTGTCGCTGCACGTGCTCGAAGGCGTGCTCGAACGCACCGATCGCATCGTCCAGCACGATGTGCAGGTGGCGAGCATCGCCGAAGGGCTGGCCAAGGACATGCTGCGGGCGCGCTCCGAGATCCGCTCCTTCCTCCTCGATGGCGCCTTCGCGCACTTCGAGTCCAGTCGCGAGATTGCGCACGAGTTCCCGCGTCGCGTCGATGCGCTCGGCACGCTGCTCGGACCGGATCGCTCTGAAGTGCGGCAGCTGGCGGCTCTTTCCAGCGAGTACGCCTGGCGCACCGATTCGCTGCTGGCGCTCACGGTGCGGACACGCGCCGTTGACCTGGCCCGCTCGCCACATCTGCTGCGCGTCGACGAGATCAGCGAGGCCGCGGCGGCAACCGCGGAGCTCGTGTTGACGTCCAATGCGGCACAGCTCGAAACCAATCGTACCTTGGTGGAGGCATTCGCCGTGCGCGCCCGGCGCGATCTCATCACCGTGCTCATCCTGACCCTCGTGGTCGAAGCGGTGCTCGTGTTTACGTTGCCGCGCATGCTGCTGCAGCCGCTCCGGCAGCTGACGCGCACGCTGCAGCAGGCGGCGCAAGGACGCCTGGAGGCGCGTGCCGAGATCCAGGGCGGCGAGATCGGCCAGCTCGGCCGAGGCATCAACCAAGTCGTCGCGGCATTCCAGAAGAGCGACGCGCTGACGCGCAACAAGATCGTGGAGCTGGCCAATCGGTTTCGGGTCGTCGCCGAGGACATGGACAGTGGCGTGCTGGTGCTCGACGCCGATCTCAAGCCCATCTATGCCAATTCTTGGATTCTGCAGCAACGCGGTTGGGACCAGACCGAGTTCGCCGGCTCCAGCCTCGAAACGCTGTTCGCGCCCGAAGATGTCGGTCACGAGCTGACGACGCTCATGGTGTTGCCGCCCGAGGACACGATCCACAGCTTGCTGCGCACGCCGCAGGGCACGTTGCCGGTCGAACTCCGCTGCCGCGCCGCTCTGGATCGCAGCGGCGATCTCGCCAACCTCGTCGTCTTCGTGCGCGCGCGGGCGGCGGACGGCGAACCCGCACGCGTCGGCTGACGGTCGCAGCAGCCAAGCTGCCGCGCTGCGGTGGCAGTGCACGGTGGTTGCGTCCGCTCTCACGACAGCGTCTTGCGCAATCGCGCCGCCGCGAGGCCGAGCAGCCCTGCTCCCAAGAGCAGCAGTGCCAAGAGCTGCGGCCATAGGTCCACGACGCCCGCGTCCTTGAGGAAGATGCCGCGCACGATCTCGAGGTAGTGCCGAATCGGATTGGTCCAGGTGAGCCACTGGAAGACGGTGGGCATGCTGCGCACGGGGAACAAGAATCCCGACAACAACATGATCGGCATGAAGAAGAGGAAGCTGGCGAGGAAGGCTTCCTGCTGGGTTTTCGACACGGTGGACAGCAGCAGACCGAGTCCGAGCCCGGACAAAAGATACAGCACGCTGGCGCCGATGAGCAGCAGTGGATCGCCGGCGAAGGGCACGCCGAACCACCATCGCGCCACGAGGCTCACCACCACGACGTCGACCAGGCCGATGACGGCGAACGGCAGGCTCTTGCCCACCACGAGCTCGAGCGGGCGCAGCGGGCTCGCCATCAGTTGCTCCAGCGTGCCAATCTCGCGTTCGCGCACCACGGCGAGCGCGGTGAGCAGCAAACACATCAGCATCATGATCACGCCCG
Organism: uncultured bacterium; assembly: GCA_964567755.1. GTDB lineage: Bacteria > Krumholzibacteriota > Krumholzibacteriia > DASRJW01. The sequence goes on along the minus strand of CAZMNW010000054.1, from coordinate 44,331 downwards.
CGACCGCGGGCACGTTGTAGTTGCGGCTGTCGAGATCCGGGTTGTACCAGGCGCGCGTGCGCAGGTCCACCGCCGCCGGCAGTGGCGCTGCATCCGACCCAAAGCGTCGCACGATGCTTTCGGCGTAACCGCGGGCCACGGTGGCGATGTTGGAGTTGGTGCCGTCGAGGACGATCTGCACACTGGCCCCACGCGAGGAGTGCAGGTCGCGGGCGAAACCCACCGGGATCTCCAATCCCAGCGTTGCGTCGCCGTGCTCGAGGGCCCGGCCGAGCCCGCCCGCATGCGCTGCGACGACATCGAAGTAGCCGGAGGCGCTCATGGCAAGCACCAACGCCCGCGAGGCGGCGCTGTGATCGTGATCGACGACGAGGAGCGGCGTGTGGCGCACGTCGGTGGAGACGGCATAGCCGAAGACGAGGAGCTGCACGATCGGGGCGACGAAGATCACGCGCAACATGCGTGGATCCCGCAGCACCTGACGGAACTCCTTCTGGATCAGCACCGCAATGCGCTCCCGGGACAGCGTCATTCGATCTCCTTGCGCAAGCTGCGAATGGCGAGCCAGAGCCCCAGCACCGCGAAGGCGACCATGAGCAGGGCTTCGGTCGCGAGCACGGGGAGCCCCACGCCCTTGAGAAAAATGCCGCGCGTGACGGTCAGGAAATAACGGGCGGGAACGAGATAGGTGAGCAGCTGCAGTGGTTTCGGCATGACCTCGATCGCGAACATGAAACCCGACAGCAGGTACGCCGGCAGGAAAGTGAGCAGCATGGCCATCTGGGTGGCGAGGAGCTGCGAGCGCGCGATGACGGAAACCCACAGCCCGAGCCCCAAGGCGCCGGCGAGGAAAAAGAAGGCCAGCACCAACAGCAGCAGCGGCGCGCCGCGGAATGGCACGCGGAACAGCACCACCCCGAGGCCGGCGACGGCGATCACGTCGACCAAGCCGATGGCGAGATACGGCAGGAGCTTGCCGATCACGATCTCGAGACGCGACACCGGCGTCGACGCCAGCTGTTCCATGGTGCCGCGTTCCCACTCGCGGGCGATGGTGAGCGAGGTCAGCATCGCCGCGATGATCATCATGATCACGGCGACGAGCCCCGGGACGATCATGTTGCGACTGCGCAGCGCCTCGTTGAACCAGATGCGTGTCTGCGGCGTGACCGGCGCGCGGCGCACGTGACCCTCGGTGCGTACATTTTGCGACCAGCCGTTCACGATCGCTTCGACATAGGCGATGGCGATGGTGGCGGTGTTGGCATCGCTGCCGTCGACGATGGCTTGCACCGTGGCGGTGCCGCCGCCATCCAGCGTCGCGGCGAAATCCGCCGGCACGACGACGACCATCTGGGCGCGATTCGAGCGCAGCAATCGGTCGATCTCACGCGGGTGGTCGAGACGTGCCACGATGTCGAAATGATTGGAGGCGACGAGACTCTCCAGCAACGCGCGGCTGCGGGCCGAGGCGTCCTGGTCCAGCACCGCGACCGCGATGTGATTGACATCCCAGGTGATGGCATAGCCGAAGAGAACGAGCAGCAGCACCGGCAGCAGGAAGGCGAGCAACAGACTGCGCGGATCACGCTGCAGCTGCAGGGTTTCCTTGCGTGCCATTGCACACAAGCGGGTGCGATCCAGCACCTGGCTTCCTTTCGCTGGCACGGCTGTGACTGGCCGGCTCGAACCCATGGCTTGCTCAGCCTTGCACGGCGCCACCCTGATCGCGGACGAGAGCGATGAAGACGTCCTCGAGCGTGGGGGAGATCTCGTGCATGCCTAAGAGCGCGAGACCGCGCGCAGCGAGCCGTTGCCGGATGGCGGCATACGCCCGCTCGCGGTCGGCCACGACCACGTGCACGCTGCGACCGAAGATCCCGGCTTCGTCGATTTCCGGCAAGCCCTGCAGGGCGCGCACGGTCGCCACGGCGTCGTCCACGCGCAATTCGAGCAGTGGGGATCCAAGTTGCTGCCGCACCACCGAGGGTGCGTCGAGCGCGATCAAGCGGCCGCGGTTCATGAGCGCCAAGCGATGGCAGTACTCCGCTTCCTCCATGGCATGCGTGCTCACCAGCACCGTTCGCCCGTCTTCCGTCATGCTCTGAATCAGTTCCCAGAATCGCCGTCGCGACAATGGGTCGACCCCGGAGGTCGGTTCGTCGAGAAACAGCAGCGGGGGTTCGTGCAAGACGGCGCATCCTAAAGCGAGGCGCTGCTTCCATCCGAGCGCCAACGCGCCGCTCGGCTGCTGACGCTGCGCCGTGAGGTCCGCCATCTCCAGGACCCAGTCGCGGCGCTCGCGGCGGCGCGCGCGGGGGACGCCGTAAAGGCCGGCGAAGAATTCGATGTTTTCTTCCACGGTCAGGTCGGCATAGAGCGAGAACTGCTGCGACATGTACCCGATGTGACGCTTGATGTCCTCGGCCTGGCGCTGCAGGTCGAAGCCAGCGACGCGGCCGCCGCCTGCGGTCGGACGCAGCAGCCCCGCCAGCATCTTGAGGGTGGTGGTCTTGCCGGCGCCGTTGGGACCGAGGAAGCCGAGGACCTCGCCGCGTTGCACGGCGAAGGAAACATCGTCCACGGCGACGAAACGGCCGAACTTGCGCGTCAGGTGCACGGCCTCGATGGTGATGTCGGGGATCATGAGGTTGCATCCGCCTCGATCAGGGCGATGAAGGCGTCCTCCATCGACGGCTCGATCCGTTGCACGAGGCCCGGGCCGAGTGCAGCGATTGCCGACTCGAGCGTCGTGGCGCCGACGACGGCAGGATCGACGCTCGCGTGCAGCGAATCGCCGAAGACGACGACGCGCAGCACGCCCGCGACGCGCCGCAGCACGCTCGCGCCCAGTCGCAAGTTCGCGACGCGCACGGAGTAAAGGACGCCGCCAGAGCGCGCTTGCACGCGCGCGGGGGCGTCCAGCGCCACGATGCGGCCACGATGCAGCAGCGCGACGCGATCCATGCGCTCGGCTTCGTCCATGTAGGACGTGCTCACGATCGCCGTCGTCCCTTCCACCACCATCTCGTGGACGATGAGCCAGAGTTGCCGGCGCGACACGGGGTCCACCCCGAAGGTCGGCTCGTCGAGGAGCAGCAACGCCGGCTGGTGCACGAGGGCACAGGACAAGCCCAGCTTCTGCTTCATGCCGCCGGAGAGCTGCGCTGCGACACGATCCTGGAAGGGACCGAGGCCTGAGAACGCGAACAGACGCTCGAGCCGGGCGGGACGTGCGTGCCGCGGCACGCGGTAGAGATCGGCGTAGAAATCCAGATTCTCACGCACGGTGAGGTCGGTGTAGAGGCCGAAGCGCTGGGGCATGTAGGCGAGATGGTGTTTGGCCTTCTCGGGGTCGCTTGCGACGCTGGTGCCGAACAGCGTCGCGTCACCGGAGGTCGGGCGCAACACACCGGCCAGCATGCGCAAGGTCGTGGTCTTGCCGGCGCCATCGGGGCCGACCAGACCGAAGAGCTCTCCCGGCGCCACGGAGAACTCGAGCCGGTCGACGGCCACGCGTGCGCCGAAACGGCGGCTCAGTGCCTCGACGTGCACGGCCGCCGCGAGGTTCATGGCGACAACCCCAGGCGTACGTCGACCGGCATGCCGGGCTTGAGGTCCTGGCGCGGGTCGACGAGGATGCGCACCTTGACGGCGAACACGAGCCTCACACGTTCCTCGGCGGTCTGCACCGATTTCGGGGTGAATTCGGCTTCGCCGGCGATGAAGCTCACTTCCCCCGCATAATCCTTGTCGGGGTATGTGTCGCAGCGGATGGTCGCCGCTTGCCCCAGTGCGACGCCGCCGATGCGGTGCTCGGCGACGTGGATGCGCACCCAGCGATCGTCCCGGTTCATGAGCGTGAGGACGGCGCTGCCGGGAGCGACGATCTCGCCGGGTTCGTGATGGCGCACGGTGATGACGCCGTCCGTGGGAGAGCGCAGCACCATGTGGTCGAGCATGGCTTCGACAACACGCAACGAGGCCTCGGCATGCGCCAGTTGCGCGCGTTGCGCGTCGATTCTTTCTTGGCGTGGGCCGCGGCGCAGCAATTGCAATTGCTGCTCGGCTTGCTCCTGGTGGTTCGACGCCTGGTCGAGCGCGAGCGCCGCCTTGTCCAGCGCCTCCTGGCTCACGGCCCCCCCCTCCTGCAATCGGCGCGTGCGGTCGAGGTCGCGCTCGGCATCCTGCCGGCGCTCCGACGCAGCGGCGCGGGCCGCTTCCGCCTGCGCGATCTCCTCGTCGAGGAACCCGTGCTCGAGCTCGCGGAGTGTCGCGCGCGCCACATCGACCTGTGCGCGCGCTTGCTGCTCTCGGGCCTCCATCTCCTGGCTTTCGAGGCGTGCCAGCTCCGCTCCGGCAAGGACTGCATCGCCCTCGCGCGCGTTCACGGCCTCGATGCGCCCGGCGGACTGGAAACCCAGCAGCGATTCGGTGGCCTCTACCGTCCCCGACGCGACGAGCGTGCCGAGGGTGGACGCATCGCGTGAGAACAGCACCCAGCCGCCGGCGGCCAACACTGCGGCGAGTGGCAACAGCCCGGCCTTTTTCGCTTTCATGGACGGTTCTCCAGTGTCTGGCGCAACCAGTCGAGGTCGAGCTGTCCCGTGTGCAGGGCCAACGCGCTGCAGGCGAGGATGTCGCGATGCCGCGCCTCGATGAGTGCCGCCTGAGCATCGAGGAGATCGGCCTGGGCGTCGAGATAGTCTCTTTGTGTGCCCGTCCCGGCCGAGAGCGCCAGCTGGCGAATGCGCACCACCTCGTGGAATCGAGACACGGCGACGGCCAGACTGGCCACGCGTGCGCGGGCCTCGAGGATGTCGCCGCGTGCGCGGTCGATGTCGCGCGCGACGTCGATGTCGGTGAGATGCGTGGCTGCCTGCGCAGCGCGAGCGCTCGCATCGGCGGCCGCGATGTGCGCACGCCGGGCGCCTCCGGTCCACACGGCGAACTCGATCTCGGCCCCGGCGCTCCATTCCAGTGCGTGGTGGCCATCGGCGTCCGACCAACCATCGCTGCGCGCGAAGATCCCGAGAACAGGCCAGCGCGCACTCCGCGCCACGGCGCTCGCCGCCGTTGCTGCGTCGAACTGCGCCTGAGCCTGATGCAAGCGCGGACTGTGTCCGCGCGCCGTGGCGAGCAACGAGTCCGTGTCGGCGAGCGCGGAATCGACCCGCGCCACATGCACGAGTGCCTCTGCGCGCGTGAAACGGGGATCGACGTGCAGCAGTCGCGCCAAATCCTCTTCGGCCAGGGTGAGCGCGCTCGCGTGCGCGACGCGGTCGGCTTGCGCGCGCTGCCATTCTGCGTCGGCGCTCAAGAGGTCGACATCGGCGGCGCGCCCGGTGGCGAGAAGCTGCCTCACGCGATCGTGCTCGGCGGCGAGCGCTTGCAAGCGGCGGTCATGCGCTGCCAAGACCTCTTGGCGCCCGAGGACGTGAAGGTAGGAGAAGACGACACGGTGCAGGGTTTCCTGCGACGTCGCGGCGAGATCGGCCTGCGTCGCGTGCGCCTGCGCACGGGCTTCTCGGCCGCGGCCGCTTCTGCCGCCGCCGTCCAAGAGCAGGGTGTGCAACGCGAGTGTTCCCTGGAAGGTCGAACGAGAGAAAGGTGGCACGAGCCCCGGTGTGAAGCCATGAATCGGCGTGACCAGCATCGGCTCTTCGTGTCGTGTCGCGTTGGCGGCGAGAGTCACCGTCGGGTACCACGCCGCCGTCGCGGCAGCGATTGCAGCATCCGCGCGCTCGTTCTCCGCCACGGCGACGCGAATGGCGGGAAATTCCTGCAGCGCGAGCGCGGCGGCAGCGTGCAGGGTGAGCGGAGACTCTGTCGATTGTGCCTCCGCGCTTCGGGTGCAGACCACCAAACAGATCAAAGCCTGTGCCAGGGCTCGGGCGGGCGCCCACGGCGAGCGCCGTCGCGGCAGCGAAATGCAGCCAAAATTTGCGTGGGTCATGCGGCGTCTCCTTGGGGGGCTCGCAACCCCCGTCGCACGAAATGGACGACATCGTTCACGAGTCGTGCGCGCGCATTGGGTTCCTGTACATCGAGCCCGATGGTTTCGCGCAAAGGGCGTTGCGCCAGCGCGGCGTAGACCGGCTGCGACACGATCCCGAGAGTCAAATGCACGGGATTGCCGCCCACGATCGAGCCGTCCTGTTGTCCGGCCGCGAGGCAACTGCCGACGGCGGCGTAGACACCGCCCAATGCCGCGCGCACCGGCAGGGGAATGGGGCGTTCCAACGCCAGCTCGCGCAGGAGGAGGGCCGGCATGTCCGGTTCCTGGGCGACGTGTGCGAAGAAGGCGCGCAAGATGTTCTCGATGCGATCGAGCGGGGAACCCGCCTCGGCCGCCGCCTTCTGAATGGTTTGCTGCAGCGGCTGCGTCACCGCGCGCAAGACTTCGTGATACAGGCGCTCCTTCGACTCGAAGTGATAGGTCACCGCGCCGAGGTTGGTGCGCGCTGCCCGGGTGATGGCGCGGATCGAGGTGCCGTCGTACCCTCGGCGGGCGAACAGGCGTCTGGACGCCTGCAGGAGGCGGGGTCGCGTTTCATTCATACGTTCGTATTATAGACCGGCGCGGCGGCGGGCGCAAGCGCAGCGCAGGGGGCTCATCTCCGCGGCGCTCGGTGTTGGGCCGTGCGGTCGCACTAGGGGCGTGCGGTGCTCGCGCCACCTGGGAAGGGGGTTTCGGCGGCGGGGTGGGAGGCTTGCAGCTCACGTGCAACTCCCTCGGCGCGCCGGAGCACGCGCAGCGCGTTGCCGCCGGCGATTTTGCCGACGTCTTTGTCGGTGTAGCCGCGTCGCAGCAGCTCGGCGAGGAGATCCGGGAAGCGTGACACGTCTTCGAGTCCGATGGGTGCCTGCGGGATGCCGTCGAAGTCGGACCCGAGTCCGACATGGGCGACGCCGGCGACACGCACCACGTGGTCGATGTGGTCGGCGACCTGCTGCAACGTGGCACGCGGTGCCGGATGCGCCGCCCGCCAGGCTTCGAGGTGCGCTTGCAGCGTCTGCGTCTGGCCGGGAAAACGGATGCCGTGCCGCGCTTTTTCCGCTTCTTCCTCCGCATCGTAGGCCATCACTTCCGCCGACACGAAGCGTGGCACGAAGGTCACCATGATCAGGCCGCCGTTCGCCGGCAGGCGGCGCAACACGTCATCGGGTACGTTGCGCAGGTGATCCGTGAGCGCGTACGCCGCGGAGTGCGAGAAGATTACCGGTGCGGCGCTCGTATCGAGAGCATCGTGCATTGTCGCCACCGAGACGTGCGAGAGATCCACCAGCATGCCGAGGCGATTCATCTCACCCACCACCTCGATGCCAAATGGCGAGAGCCCCTGATGCACCGGCGCCGCGCTGCACGCGTCCGCCCAGTCGGTGCCGAGGTTGTGGGTCAAAGTCATATAGCGAGCGCCGAGAGCGTACAGTTGCCGCAGCACTGCGAGCGAGTTGTCGACGCAATGGCCGCCCTCGATGCCAATGAGGGCGGCAATACGCTGATCGCGGTGGATGCGCTCGATGTCCGCGGCGGTGCGCGCGATCGCAAGCACGTCGGGATAGCGTTGCACCATGCGATGCACGAGATCGATTTGCTCGACCACGGCGACGACGGCATCTGCTTGCGGTTGCTCCGCCGGGACATAGACCGACCAGAACTGCGCGCCGACGCCGCCGCGCCGCAGCCGCAACAGGTCCGTTTGCAACGACTCGTGCACGGCGGTGTCCTGGCCGATGTCGAGGGCGGTGAGGCGACCCTGCACTTTCTCACGCAGACGCCATGGGAGGTCGTTGTGGCCATCGACGAGCGGCACGGCGCGCAGGATGCGCCGGACACGCGCGTCGGTGTCCGGCGCTGCAAGCGCCGGCGCCGCGAGCGTGGCGATGGCGCCGACGAGCGCCAGACTTCGCAGAAGAACACGGGTGCTCATCGCACTCCTTCCGGAGGCGGGAGTTTACTCCAGCCTTGGGCGGCGATGGGGGAGTCAGGGCCCGAGGACGAGGCAATCCGTCTCGGGTGGCAGCGAACGGTAAAGATGCTGGGCGTCGGCGCGCTCCAGGACGACACGCAAGTGCGGGCGGCGCACGGCGACAGCCTCGCGGCAATCGGCGAACTTGTCGCGTACCGCGCCCGCCAGGGCTTTGAAACCGGTCGCTGCCATTTCGCGTGGCGACGTCACGGCGAGCGTCAATCCGTCCTCGAAGCGGATCGAATAATTCCACGGCACAGACATCTCCTCGATGCTCGGCGGCGGCTGAAACACCGGCAGTGTGCTGTCGGGGGCGTTGGGATCGGGTGGCTGAATCTCGAGCCGGACCTCCGGGCGGAGTGGATCGATGCTGCCCACGGGATGAATGCCATCGGGGGCGCCGGCGTTGTCGCCGAGCGTGAAGAACGCGAGTCGCGGCGTCCCGTGTTCCAAGCCGAGCAGCGGGTACGCGCGCAACGTGACCCCGTCCAGCTTCAGGCGCATGGCGCCGCCACTCCCATCGACCTCGAGATAGAAGCGGTTACGGGCAGCCATTTCGAGTTGCAACGCGAGCGGGCTCGGCCGTGCTGCTGCCGTGCTGTCCGTCGTGTCCTTGGCGTGCGCGGTGCTCCCGCTGGCCGCGAGCAGCGACGTCGCCGCCAGTGCGGCGGCCGCCGCGCCCATGCCGCGGCGCGCGCGGCAACGCCAGCGCCCCGAGGCGTCGGGGGTGCAGCCATCGCGTTCGATCTCGTCCACTTTGCGCTCCCGTCGAACCAAGGGGCTCGCGTGCCTCAGTAAATGTAGACCGCCGTGCCCACGCGCGCGCTGGCGTACAGCGCGCGCAGATCCTCGCGCCCGAGACGGATGCAACCATGCGTGACGCTGCGGCCGAGAAGGCGCTCGTACAACGTGCCGTGGATCAGGAACCCATCGCCGAAATACATGCCGTATTCTCCGAGCACACCGGCCTCGAAACGCTCGTTCGGGTCACGCGGAATCGGTTTGCCTTCCTCGACGAAGGCCCAGTCGGGTTTTTTCCACACTGGATTGCGTGTGATGTTGAGGATTCTGAAATGGCCGCGCGGCGTGTCGAAGACCCAGTGCCGCTCGTCGCCTATATCCTTGAGAATCATCCCCGACCCCGACGAACACACCGCATCCAGCTTCACCGCGTCCCCGGCGCGCAAATACAGCCGATTGTGGGCGGCATCGACGACAATGAACGGATCGCGCGGCACGTAACGCTGGAGCCTGGCGATCTGGCGTTTCTGTTCGCCGTCGAGCGGAGGATTCACTGGAGCCCCACCAACTCGCATCGGCGTGTACTTGTAGCCGCTCCCCCACACCGCGAGCCCGAGCATGATGCCGAGTCCCGCGCTCATGACCACGATGGGGAGTCGCACCCGCCGCGGTCGCGGTGTTGCAGGCGATGCCGTGGTGACCGGCGCAGCACTCGCAGGCGGCGCAGCAGGCACCGGCGCGCTCGCGACCGCAACCGGATGACTCGGACCGTGTGGACCCTGGCTCATGGGACAGCCCCGCTTTGCGCGGCACGGAAGCGTTCGACCAGCTCGACGAACGGGCCCCCGTCCCCTTGGCTGCCGACGATGACGACTGGCGTGCCGACGTCCACGGCGTGGAAGAGCGCGTCCATCTCGGGATTGGCGATCGCGACGCAGCCACGCGTCCAATCCTTCGAGCGCCCGCCCTCGCCGTGGATCTCGATCTGGCCGCCAGGCTCGCTCGCGCGAATCTTGCCCGAACGGCGCAGGCGGCGGAAGACCTCCAGATCCGCTGGCGTCGGATAATCCAGCAACAACGCCCGGTGATAGCGCGACTGGCCGACATCTTTCTTGGCGACGATGCGGTACTTACCCTCGGGAGTCGCCAAGTCTCCGGCCACGGTCTTGTTGGCGACACTGTTGCGGCCGATGTCGGCCCGGAAGCTGCGGCGGGGCGTGCCGTTGCGATACAGAGTCAGCGAGTGCGCCGCCTTGCTGACCACGATGACGGCTTGGCCGGTGCGCCGCGACCAGGCCACGGTTTCCTCCACCATCCGGCGCCATCTCTCGACCAGGCTGGTGTCGGCATAGCGGCCGGCGCGCTCCGAGCACGCAGAGCCGACGCGACTGGCGACGGACTCGGCTTCGGCGGCCAAAGCCAGACCGGCGCCATATTCGCCATCGGCATAGCGAACCTTGGCTTCGTCGAGGCTGAGCTGTGCGCGCGTCAACAACGTGCGCTCGTAGTGCGACAGCGGGATCAGGATGCTGAAATCGCGCCCGATGGTGACGAGCTCGCTGGCTTGCTGCAGCCTTTCGCGCGTGCGTTCCTTGGCCGAGCTTTCGGCCGAGAGCGCCGCGTTCGCCGCGTCCCATGCGCGCTGCTCGGATTGCGCCAGGATCTGCCGGGCCTCGGCAAAGTTCCGCAGTGGTAGGAAACGCGCCGCTTGCCGTCGATACTCGAAGGCGCCCTGGTCCAGGAGCTTCTTGGCTGCCGCATGCTCCCGCGGCGCCCAACGCGGCGCGGCATGCTTTTCCGCTTGCACGAAGGCGCGGAATGCAGCCTCACGGCTATACGCCGGTGGGCTGGTTCGTCCGCTCAGGATGGGGATGAGGCTCGAGACGAAGAGACCGAGTAGAAGGACGCCGAGCGCAATGAGCGCCAGGCGGCGCCTCGAGCGCGTTCTCTTGAGCTTGCGAAGGATTTCCATACGAGTGCTTGCACGGTGACACCAACGGCCTGGACGATTGAAACTGCCAGAGCGGAGGCACGAGGTGTGCCTCCGCTCTGCAAGTTCGGAAACCGCAGCAGACGGGACGTCCGCGTTACTTCTTGGCCCCTGCCTGCTTCATCTGAATGGCCTGTTCGACGCTCGACCGCACGGACATCACGGTGCTGCGCGCGGTCTGAGTCTTGGCGCGAGCGTCCATGAGCTTGTCCTGCTCGAGCAACGCTTGGGCCTCGTCGATCGTGGTTCCAGCCGCCGTCAGGTCCGAACCCATGACCTGCAGATCCAGCGTCGAACCCTTGCCCTTCGGGGCTTTTGCGAGCATTTCCTGCGCCTCGGTGAGCATCGTTCGAGTTTCCTGGATCATCGTCGTGACTTCCTGACGGATGCGGTTCTTGTTCTCGGCCGCTTGCGTCGAAGCCGTCTGGGCAGCCGTCTCGGCCTGGGCCACCAGTGTCTTCGCCTGATCATACTTCCTGAAGAGGGCGAACTTGCCTTCCTGCAACTTCACTTCCTCCTCGTAGGCCTGCTGGGCGCTGCGGGCGGCTTGCATGGCCTCGGGCGCGTAAACCTCGGCCTCGGCGGTGGTGGCTTCTGCTATCGCCGCGGTGGCCGTCTGCATCTCGGCCGTCGGCGGCTTGGCGCAGCCCGCCACGACCAGGGCCAAGATCGCCATCAAACTCATCGCACTCATGATTCTTCGCATTGGCTCCTCTCCTTTGGGGGGTCATCCCCCGAGCTTGTGGACTCGGGTTGTCCTGAATGCAGCGCCGCCATTCTGGACCAGCGCAAGGCAGGATTCCGACGACCGTTGGACTCGCGGTGACCAGGACCTCGTATAGAGCAGCTCCCTCGAGGCTGCTCCCGTCGGCCGGACGATTCCGCCGCCGGATGATACTCGATTGGGGCCGGCTGGACCCCCTCACAACTTCTGGCGCTTTATACCCTTCCTGCTGCCAGGACTGTCAAGTGCCAAAAAATGACCACGGCCGCCGCGCCCGAGACGCGACGGCCGTAGTCTGTGGATGAATCGATGCGCTCGAACCTACTTCAGCAGGATCAGCTTCTGCTTTTCGACTCGAGCGGCGGTCTCGACACGCACAAAATGCACCCCGCTCGACGCGCCCTGTCCCAGCACACCCTCTCCGTCCCAGAGGAATTCATGCCGCCCGGCGGCCATGACGCGGTCGGCGAGCACCGCAATGATGCGTCCACGCACGTCGTGGATCGTCACCTTCACCGGGCCAGTGGCTTCGAGATCGAAGGCAAGCCGTGTGCGCGGGTTGAACGGATTCGGGTACGCCGAAATCTCGGGAGCGTGGCGCGGCCGCACCACGCGATCGATCGTGCCGTACAGGAAGTCGACATTGGACAACGTTTCGGTCGCGAGGACCGTGAGTGCTTGTGCTGTCGCCAGCAGTTTGGTGCCGCCGTAGTAGCGTTCGGTGAATTGCGGATACACGTTCGATGGATTGGCGCGCAAGACGAAGGTGCCGCCAGGGATCGGTCCGACGAGGTAAGTGCCATCGGCATCGCTCCACGTATCCAACGACGGCAGCGCTTCGCCGTCCGGCGTATACAGATCGAAGCTGACGCCCACCAAGGGCTCGCCCATCTTCGTCGCCACTTGGCCGCTGATCCAGCCTCCCGGTTGCAGCGCGAAGTGGACGTCGCCAACGGTCGTGCCGCTCACGACCGGTACCGGTGCCGCTTGCGATGCAACGATGGCGCCGGTGTGGAACTGGAAGGCCAGCCCGAGCTCGGGAACGCCGGCGCAGCGCACTTTGTAGTCGCCGGAGGGCATGGCGCCGACCAGGTAGGCGCCGTTAGTGCCGCTATTGGCGGAGCCCACGCGCGTGTTCCCCATCCACACCGTAATCTGCACATTCGGCAGCGGATCGCCCGTTGTGGCGTTCGTGACCACGCCGGCGATCGTGCCCCCGCGAGGCATGGTGAGAGAGGTTCCTGCTGCCGTGGTCCCGACCGAGACCGCGACGAGCTGGGCCGAGTCGATGACAGCGGTATCGCCATAGTAGGTGTCGACGTAACCTTGGGCCGCGGTGGCGTCGGCCAGGATGAAGTAATTGCCATCCGGCAGCGAGCCGACGCGGTAGACGCCGCTGGAGTCGGTGGTGGCGTTCGCGTCCTCGAGGAGCTGGCCGGTGCTGTCGAAGATGTCGATGTCGCAGCCGGCGACGGGTTCACCCGTGTCCCGGTCGGTCACGACACCACTCACCGAGCCGCCGAGGTCGAGCTTGAACTCGAGGCCGCTCACGCTGCCGCCGTCGACGCCGATGAGCTGCGAGGCTTCGATGCCGGCAGCGCCGCCATAGAATTCCGCCAAGTACAACGAGCCACCTTCCGGCTCGGCGCGCAGGTGATAGCTGCCATCCGGCACCAACCCAATGCTGAAGTTGCCGGCGGAGTCGGTGCTGGCGTTCACCCAGTTGACGAAGGATTCATCAGGGCCGAAGACATCGAGGTCGATGCCGGCCAGCGGCGTGTTCGTCACCGCATCGAGAACCTGACCCTGCAGGCTGTGGCCCTTGTACAAAAAGAAGTCCACCGAGGTCAAGCCGGCGGCGCGAACCCGCACCGGGGTCGCCTGCGATTGCAGGAATGTTTCTGGAAAGTATTGCACGACATAGCCCTGGGAGAGCGAAGGATCAGCGCGCAGGTAGTAGTTCCCGGCCGGCAGCGGCTCGAGCACGTAGCTGCCGTCGGCCGCGGTCAGGTCGTTGGTGGGTGCGCCGGGATCGTCGATTCCGAACACCGGGCCGAAGTTGGCGTCGAAGACGTCGAGGTCGACATGACCGAGGACCTGGCCCGACTCTGCGTCGCGGATGGTCCCGGAAATGCCGCCAGCACGTGCCGCCGACCAAGGCAGCAAGAGCAAGGCGACAAGGGTCAAGCTCCCCATGATCGGGGTGAAACGATGTGCATTGGTCATAGGGTATCGCAATCCGTGCTATGCCCGAGGGCGTTGACCAGATCCGTCTGGTCGGCAAGGTCGACTCGATCCACAGGAAAAGAGGCATCCCGAACCGGAGGCGTGGACAAGAGAAAAGGTGACGCGCCCACGCTGCCTTGCACCAAGTCTAAAGAGCGAGCGCTCCTGGCATCAAGGGCGTTCCCCGTTGTCCCTCGGCATTCCCCATCCACGTGGGTCGTGCGGGGCAGAGTGCGCAGTCGGGCGTTGGGGTGTTGCGGCTCGCCTCGATCCGAGGGCGTGATCCACTGGCGGGGATGCACTAGACTGGCCACTCTGCATTTTGCAAGGGAGGATCCATGGAGCGCGTAGGAGGCCGCATCGGCGCCGCGGCGGCTCTGGCGGTGGCCTTGGCTGCCGACGTGGTCGCGGCCCCCGAGTTCGATCGTGCCGGTGCACGCGAGACCGCCATCGCGCGCCTGGTGGAAATGCACGGCGCTGCCGCACGGTCGCGCATCGAAGGCGGCGTGACGCAGGCGGCCGACCTGTGGCAGCCCGAGGACGGATCGACGCAGGAGTTCGTCGACTTCGCCGCGGCGAATCTGGTCGTCGATCCGCAAACGCTCGACGACACCTTCGCGCATCTCGAACGCAGCATGGAGATGGTGGACGGGCATTTCGTCTCCATGGGCCGCGAGCTGCGTCATTTCATGGATGTCGAGACCGGCCCCGTGCGGCCCGTGGACCGTTTGCTCGCTGCCTATGATCCGTCGGCCCACATCCACGACGATCTCTTCGACGCCAAGCTCGCATTCGTCGCGCTGCTCAACTTCCCAGCCAGCACGCTCGACCAGCGCATCGCCGACGGAGCGCAGTGGTCGCGCCGGCGCTGGGCCGAAGCACGTCTCGTCGGACGGTTCGCCGAGCGCGTGCCGGCTGCGGCGCAGCAAGCCGTGAGTGCAGCGACCGCCGCCGCCGACGCGTACATCTCGGACTACAATTTGTATTTGCATCATTGGCTCAACCCGGATGGTCGCCGGCCGTTTGCCGCCGGCCTGCGGCTCATCAGCCACTGGGGACTGCGCGACGAGCTCAAGGCGCATTACTCAAGCGCCGATGGGCTCGAAAAGCAGCGCCTGATCGCGCGAGTGATGGAAGACATCGTGCGCCAGGACATTCCCGCCGGTGTGGTCAACAACCCGCTGGTGGACTGGACACCGGCCACGGGCAAAGTGACGCTCGCCGCGGCGAGTGACGTCGAACCCCCGGCCGGCGCGCACGCGGACCCCACTCCCGGGCGCGAACCCGACACGCGCTACCAGAAGCTCCTCGACATCTTCCACGCCATGCAGCAGGTGGATGCTGCCGTGCCGCGGGCGCCGACTGCGATCGCCCGCAGCTTCGAAATGGAGCGCGAGATCCCGGTCGAGAAAGTGCGATCGATGTTCGAGGCACTGTTCGCGAGCCCGGTCGCGGCGCAAGCGGCGAGCCTGATCGAGAACCGGCTCGGCCGCCCGCTCGAGCCGTTCGACATTTGGTACGCCGGGTTCAAGCCGCGCGCCGAGTACGGCGAAGCCGAGCTGGATGCGATCACGAAGAAACGCTATCCGACACCGGCTGCATTCGCCGCCGACATTCCGCGGATTCTGCGGGACCTGGGTTTCGCCGCCGACACGGCCACGATGCTGGCGGCGCACATCGTCGTCGACCCGTCGCGGGGCGCCGGCCACGCCCTCGGCGCCGGGCGCCGCGACGATGGCGCGCACCTGCGCACCCGCGTCGGCGCGGACGGCATGGATTACAAGGGTTACAACATCGCCGTGCACGAGCTCGGGCACAATGTCGAGCAAGTGTTTTCGCTCAACACCATCGACCACACCTCGTTGCAGGGAGTCCCCGGCAACGCTTTCACCGAAGCGCTGGCCTTCGTGTTCCAACAGCGAGATCTCGAGCTTCTCGGCCTCGCCAGCAAGGATGAAGCAGGGCAGCACTTGCGCGCTCTCGAAGCATTCTGGGCCAGCTGCGAGATCGGGGCCGTGACTCTGGTGGACCTGGCGGTCTGGGAGTGGATGTATGCGCACCCGGCGGCGCAAGCCGCCGAGCTGCGCGCGGCCACGGTCCGCATCGCCGGCGAGGTTTGGGATCGGACCTTCGCGCCACTCATGCACGGGAAGAAATCGGTGCTGCTCGGGATTTATTCGCACATGCTGGCGTACCCGTTGTATTTGGCCAACTATCCACTCGGCCACCTGATCGCGTTTCAGCTCGAGGAGCATTTTGCCCGCGCGAACTTGGCACGCGAGTTCGAGCGTGTTTGCCAGCAGGGGCGGGTGACGCCGGATCTCTGGATGCAGGGTGCCGTCGGTGCCAAGGTCGGACCGGAGCCGCTGTTGCAAGCGACCGCACGCGCGTTGCAAGCGCTGCGGCCGCAGGCGACCGGAGGCGGCGGGTGAACCCGGCGACGGGAATCGCCGCCGACACGGTGACGTTGCGGGCCGAGTTCCAGCGCGTGCGCGCCGCGACGCTCGCGCTCTGCGCGCCGCTCACCATCGAAGATCACGTGGTGCAGACAATGCCCGACGTGAGCCCGCCGAAATGGCACTTGGCGCACACCACCTGGTTTTTCGACACCTTCGTCCTGGCGGAATTCGAGCCCGGGTATCGGCCGGTGCATCCCCTGTATCGCACCCTGTTCAACTCGTATTACGTCGCGGTCGGCGATCGGCAGCCACGCCCGGAGCGCGGATTCCTCTCGCGCCCCACGGTCGCCGAGATCGCGGACTACCGTCGCAACGTCGACGCCCGGGTCGTGGCGCTGCTCGCCACCCATCCCGATCACGCCGAGATGCGCGCGCGCGTGCTTCTCGGCTTGCATCACGAGCAACAGCATCAAGAGCTGCTGCTCGTGGACATCAAACACATTCTCGCCACCAATCCGTTGCAGCCGATGTATGCGCCGGCGACGCCGGCGCCGGCGGCGATCGCCGCGCCGTTGCGCTGGCGCGAGTTCCCCGGCGGTCTGTACGAGTTCGGCCACGCTGGCGCCGGATTCGCTTTCGACAACGAGTCGCCGCGACACCCGGTGTACGTGGCACCGTTCGTTCTTGGGCAGCGCTGCGTCACCAACGGCGAGTGGAAAGAGTTCATCGCCGCTGGCGGGTACACACGCCCGACCCTGTGGCTGGCGGACGGTTGGGCCGCGGCCACGAACCAGGGCTGGCGGGCGCCGCTCTACTGGCGCGAGATCGACAACTGTTGGGTCGAGTTCACCCTTGGCGGGTTACGGCCGGTGCGCGACGAGGAACCCGTCGTGCACATCAGCTTGTTCGAAGCCGATGCGTTCGCGCGCTGGCAGGAGGCGCGATTGCCGACCGAGTTCGAGTGGGAGCTGGCGGCGCGGACGCATCCAGTGCAGGGCAACTTCGCCGACAGCGAACGGTTCCATCCGACAGTCGCCGCGGGGGATGGCATCACCCAGATGTTCGGGGATGTCTGGGAGCTCACGCGCAGCGATTACGCTCCGTACCCGGGCTATCGAACGCCCGCCGGCGCGCTCGGCGAATACAACGGCAAGTTCATGTGTGGACAGATCGTGTTGCGCGGCGGCTCATGCGCCACGCCGCGCTCGCACATGCGCGCCACCTACCGCAACTTCTTCTATCCGCACCAGCGTTGGAACTTCCAGGGATTGCGGCTGGCGCGCGATGGGACCGGGTGAACCCATCAGTCGAACGGCGACTGGCCGCTCTTCGCCGGCTGATAGAACGGATTCTGACCGGCACCGTGATCCGTGGTGTCGAGAACCTCGGCAATCTCGGGCACGGCGTTGACGATGGATTTCTCGATTCCTTGCTTGAGGGTGACGCTCACCATGCCACAGCCTTGGCAGCCGCCGCCCAAGCGGATGTAGGCCTTGCCATCTTTCACGTCGAGCAGGGACACATGACCGCCGTGGGTCGCGACCCCGGGGTTGATCTCGGTGTCGATGACGCGCTGGACTTTGAGCGCGATCGGATCGCGCCATACCGGATTGGGGTTGTCGACCTTGAATCCATAGCCACCCGGCTGCTGGACGTAATCGAGCGTGGCCCCGCGCAAGTCGTCGGCGCTGTTGGAATCCACCAGCACCGGGAGCGCGCCACTTTCGACCACGAGGTCGGCATCGGTCTTCTCATCCGCACGCAGGAGCGTGAGCTCGTACTCGAATCCCTGCGGACCGCGCCCCGCGATCGCCAGGCGGAGCGAGTGGTTGCTGCCTTCCTGGGCTGCGAGCACCTCGGCCAGCTGCTTGCGCGCTGCGTCTGTGATCGTGATCATCGTTCGCTCCTCTCGAGCGTGGACACCGGTCGCGCGCTCGCTTCGGGTGGCGCCCCATCGACCGCCGGGTCGATGTCGATGCGCAAGCGGCCGTGACTGGCGCGCAGCGCCGTTTCCACCGCATCCGCTGTTGGCGCGCGCGCAAAAATGAAACCCAGATACCGCGATCCCTCGGGCGGCGGCGCGAGCGGCTGTCCGCGTGCGGCGCTGATTCGCACCTCGTCGATGTGCGGTACCGCCCGGGCCGCTTCGATCCCGCCGACCTCTCGCAGGATACCAGCCCTGGGAATAGGAATCATCATCACACCGGAGGCGGTCCTCTCGCGCACGATGGCGCCGGTGTCGTGACCGAGGGCGTGGTGGAGCAGCAGCTCCTCGAGGCTGCTGCCATCGGCGCCGAAGCGCAGCGCGCGCGAACACAGGCCGCCGATACTGCGCGGCGCGGCCTCGAGCAGGAAGACGCCACGGTCATTGACGCGCACCTCGGCGTGCACGGGCCCTGTGTGCAAGCCGATGGCGGTCACGGCGCGCTGCACGCTGTCGACGACGGCTGCCTGCAGCGCGAGCGGGTGCCGGGACGGCGTGACGTAGAGCGTCTCCTCGAAGAAGGGCCCTTCCAGAGGGTCGGGCTTGTCGAAGAGCGCCAGAGATCGCAGACGATGGTTTTCGATCAGACCCTCGAGGGCGATCTCGACTCCCGGCAGGTAGTCCTCGACCAGAATTGCAGTCGCTGCCCGCGCTTCGAGGTCGGGGTGGGCAAGAATCTCCCGCACGCGCTCGAAGGCGGCGACGAAGGCGACAGGGTCATCGGCACGAATGACGCCGCGACTGCCGGAAAGGGTGAGCGCTTTGACCACGCAGGGGAACTCGATTTCCGTCGCCAGTCGCCCCGGATCGGCGTCGATCGGGAAGCAGGCGAAGTGCGGGGTCGGCAGCGCAGCCGACTGCAGGGCGCGTCGCGTGTCGAGCTTGTTGCGCGCAGTCTCGACCGCAGCGACCGGGTTGTGGGCCAGGCCGAGGGCGCGCGCCACATGTGCCGCCAGCACCACGCCCTCGTCGTCGGCGGCGAGGACCGCGTCGATCGGAAACCGAGCGGCGAAGTGGCGCACGCGATCCACCGCTGCCTGCGGAAACGCGAAGGGGAGATCGAGGTTGCCCTGTGGGTCGAGCGCAGCGAGAGCTTGAGGCCGATCGGTGCCGACGACGGTCGCGAGCCCGAGGCGGCCAGCAGCAGCCAGGAAGGCTTCCGCCTTGTAGGTCGTCGTCGACATCAGAAGCAACAGGCGTTGCACCAGGCACCTCGCAAACAGCCGCTGCAAAGCGGTCCTGAGCCTGCGAGTCTAGCACCCGAGCTGCGGGCTTGGTGGGGAAGAATCTCTGGCCGGCGGAGTTCAAGTTGCGTGCGGCGGGCCGAGCGTCGCCGCGTCCCGCCCCCGCTTTCGCGACGGGCCCGGCACCGCACGCAAGATTGTTCGTCCCCCAAGTTTCCCGCGCGTCGTGTTGCCGACGCGGACGAGATGGAAACCGCGCGCAGCGCGGCGCCACTGTCGACATAGCCAGATCGATGCCGTGCGCGCCCGGCATGCGCCGCGCTTTTTCCCGTGCACCAAGTGCGCGTCAATGAATGAATTAGAGAAACGCAAGGCGCATCGGCCGCAGTCATGCGCCAGCGCGCCGACCCGGTTGCGACAAAATGGACCATGGCGTTGGGGGGAGGGCCTTCGAGGCGCGACAGGATGTCGCGAGGAACGTCGCACCCTCTTCGGTTCTTCTTGACCCGAGAGCTTCCACGGCCGCAGGCGAGCCGCTATGATGCGCCCCGCACTGCGCTGTGTCCGCGTTCGACGCGACGCCCAGGGAGTCCAGCCATTTCCGACGCCACGCAGGCCACGCGGCACACGCCCTTGCACGCGCGTCACGTGCAGCTCGGGGCACGGATGGTCGACTTCTCCGGCTGGTCGATGCCGGTGCAGTACGACGGCTTGATCAAGGAGCACGAACGGGTGCGCAGCGCCGCCGGTTTGTTCGACGTCAGCCACATGGGGGAGTTGTTCTTCAGCGGCCCGGGAGCGCTCGGGACTCTGGACAACTTGGCCACCAACGATGTCGGGGCGCTCGCCGACGGCCAGGTGCTCTACACGCCGCTCTGCAACGACGCGGGGGGCGTGCGCGACGACGTGCTCGTCTACCGCATGGACGCGGCGCGTTTCATGATGGTGACGAATGCCGCCAACACGGCCAAGATCCTCGATTGGTCTCGCCAGCACTCGCAGCCCGGAACGGAGCTGGAAGATGGCAGCGACGACGTGGCATTGCTGGCGCTGCAAGGACCGCGCAGCGCCGACATCCTCCGCCGGTCGCGCGTGCTCGCGACGCTCTCGGAGCGCCTCGGCGCACTGTCGTACTATCATTTCGTGCCCGGTGCGGGCGACGTGTTGTGCGTGTCACGCACCGGTTACACCGGGGAGGCTGGCTACGAAATCTATCTGCGGCCCCGTCTCGCCGCCGATCTCTGGGACGATCTCTGCGCCGAGGGCGGCGCCCTCGGCCTCGGTCCGGCCGGGCTCGGGGCGCGCGACACGCTGCGCTTCGAAGTCGGGTTTTGCCTGTACGGCAACGAATTGGCGGAAGACAAGAGCCCCTTGGAAGCGGGACTGGCCTGGACGGTGAAAATGAGCAAGGCGAGATTCATCGGCCGCGAGGCACTGGCCCTAGAGCGGCAGCAAGGCGTGCCGCGGCTGCTGATCGGACTCGAGATGGAAGAACGCGTCATCGCCCGGCACGGCTTCGAGGTCCGCGCCGGCGGGCGCGCCGTCGGCGTGGTGACGAGCGGCACCTTCGCGCCGACGCTCGGCCGCAGCTTGGCTTTGGCCCTCGTGCAACGCGCCGCGGCCGGAGCTCTGCTCCACGTCTTCGTGCGCGGGCGCGAGGTGCCTGCGCGTCGCGTGCCGCTGCCTTTCCGTGCCTCGCAAGCGAACGCATGAGATCGCGTCGCAGGTCGCGTCACGCGGCCGGCGCAGGTTCGAGACCCGAGATGGAGGAAGACGCACATGCCGTACATCCCGCGTCACCTACGCTACACGCAGGAGCACGAGTGGGTCAGTCTGGAGGAAGACGGCATGGCGACCATCGGCATCAGCGATTTCGCCCAGGGGGAGCTCGGGGACATCGTCTTCGTCGAGCTGCCGCAGGAGGGTGACAAGTTGCTGCAGATGGAGTCGTTCGGTTCCATCGAGGCGGTGAAGACGGTGAGCGATCTGTTCGCACCCGTGTCCGGTGAAGTCGTCGCCGTCAACAACCAGCTCGTCGACGCGCCGATGCTGATCAACGACAGCCCCTACGACGATGGGTGGTTGGTGAAAGTGCGACTGCACGATCCGCGCGAGCTCGAGCGCTTGCTCACCGCCGAAGAGTACGGCGAACGGATCGGCCAGTCCGACTGATCCCGGCCTGCAGGCGGTGGCGAAAGCCGCTTATCAGGGCGTCGGCGAGCGTGGCGAAATCGGGCTGGTGCCCGAGCAACTGTTCCAAGGTCACGGTCGTGGCGCGCAGCCGGGCGCCGGTCTCGGCGGTGGCTCTCGCATTCGGCGCGCGCAGGAACTCCACCAGGCGCTCGTGCGCCGGGCCGACGAGCAGTGAGCCGTGCTGGAGGAAGGCGCGCGCGTTGCGGCGCTGCGCGCTGCCGACGAGCTTCCGTCCGCCCACCAATACTTCGCAGCGCCCCGCGGACGCAAAGCACGGCGCCGTGCTCTGGCCGAGCACGGCGGCGTGGGATGGACGCGAGAACTCGACTTCGATTCCGAGCGTGTCCAATCCCACCGCCAGGCACTCACCGATCACGCGGTGGGCGTCGGCGAGCCGGCTGCCGAAGCGCTCGTCACGCAGCGAAGCCACGACGGCGTATGTGATCTCCTGCCAATGCAACACGGCGCGACCGCCCGTCGGGCGCTGCACCACGTCCACCCCCTTGGCCGCGCACGCCGCGAGATCGAGTACCTGCGCGGCTCGTTGCATGTGCCCGAGGGAGATGGCGGGTGGCCGCCAGCTGTACAAACGTAACCGCACCGGGTCGTCGTCGGTGTGCGATGCCAGCAGTGCTGCGTCGCGGCGCATGTGCATGGCGCCGCTGCCGTTGGGTTCGAGGAGCAAATGCAGGGCACGGTGGGGCGTGATGGACATGCGTCTATCGTAGCAGGTCCGCCGCAATTGGGCGTCGTGATAGCATGCGCTGACACGAACCGCCGAGGTGTCGCATCCGACGCGCGAAACAATCGCAGGCCAAGCAGTGGGGCATCGCCAGCGTCGTGACGCTGCCACTGCTCCTCGGATGCGGCGAGTCCAAGCCGGTGCCGGACGTGCCCGAAGACGGCGGCACGCTGCGCATTGCCGTGCCGATGCCATTGGATTTCCTCACCCCGGTGCGCAGCGTGGAGCCTGTGACGGCGCAGTTCATGCAGCACGTGACGCCGCCGCTCGGACGCGTGACCGAACAAGGCGATATCCAATGGCTCATGGCGCGATCCCCGAGCCTGCTGCAGCCGGGGTTGCTTTTCCGACTGCGACCGGTGTTCTGGCAAGACGGCACGCGCGTCACCGCGCGCGATTTCGTCCTCACGGCGCGCGTCATGCTGCACCCGGGGGCGCCCGGACACGAGCGCTCGCGTTTCGGTTTGGTGCGCGACGTGGTGGCCGTCGACGACACGACCTTGTACTTCGATCTCTTGGAGTTTTCGCGCCAGCGCTGGCGCGATGCACTGCTGGCCCCACTGCCGGCGCACGTCCTCGGGCCTGAGCCCGATCCGCGATCGCTCAGCGAGTGGCCGGTGACGCGCAAGCCGCTCGCGTGCGGGCCATTCGCCGTCGTCGAGTCCACTCCGAGCCAGTTGGTGCTGGCGCGCAATCCGAGTTCGGGATGGCCGCCGGCTCGGCTCGAACGCGTCGAAGTGCTGTCGTTGTCGATGGCGGAGGCGGTGGCCAAGTTCCGCAACGGCGACATCGACGTCATCGATGATCTCGGACAGGCGGAGCTCGTGTCCGTGCGCCGGGTGCGCGGCGCCCGCGTGCTGGCTTTCGTCGGCGCTTCGTATCTGTACGTGGGGTGGAACCTGCGCGACGCGCGATTCGCCGATCTCGAGGTGCGTCGTGCCATCGCCGGCGGCACGGACGTCGAACGTCTCGTGCGCGAGCTCACCTTCGGGCAAGGGGATCCGGCGCGCGGGCCACTCGTTCCCGCGCTCGGGGTCGCGGACACGACCGCGATCCTCGTGCCCGATGTCGAAGCGGCCGAGAGGCGACTCGAGCGTGCTGGTTGGCGCGACCAGGACGGCGATGGGGTGCGCGAGCGCGGCGGCGTGCACCTGGCCTTTCATCTGCTCGCGCCCGAAGAGGATGTGCTGCGACGCGACACTGCGGCCGCCGTTGCCGCCCAGCTGCGGCCGCTCGGAATCCAAGTCAGCGTCCGCCTCCTGCCCGAGGACGAGCTCTACGCCAGACTCGCGCGCGGCGAGTTCGAGGCCTATCTCGGCAAGTGGTTTCCACACCTCGGAAGCCAGCTCGAGTCGGTGTGGCACTCGGAGGCCACCGACCGTTTCAACTACGGCGGCTTCCGCAGCCAGGCGGTGGACAGCATCCTGAGCCGGCTGCGTCTCGACCAGCCAGGTCCATCCGAGATGGAATGGTTGCAAGCCTTGCAGCGACAGGTTTACGCCGAACAGCCGTATCTGTTTCTGTTTCAGGATCCGCGCTTCGCGGTGCTGTCGCAGCGCGTGCAGGGAGCGCGGCCGACGGTGCTTTCGACATTCTGGAATCTGCCGGAGTGGTGGGTGCCTCACCGCCCAGGCAGCGACGAATAGCGGCCATGGGCTTGCTCGGCGGCGAAGCGGCCCGCATAGTGGGATCATGCTCGTTTTCTTGGCCCGCCGACTCATCGCCTCCGCGCTGTTGATCGTGGGGCTTCTGACCCTGGTTTTTTTCGTCGTTCATGCGGCCCCCGGCGATCCATTGCAGAGCTACGTGCAGGCAGAGACCGACGCGGCGACGATTGCGACGTTGCGCCGGCAGCTCGGGCTCGACCAACCGGTGCCCGTGCAGTACCTGCGCTGGTTACGCAGCTTCCTCCTCGAGTTCGATTTCGGCGCCAGCATCGCGCGCCGTCAAGATGTTCGGTCCGTCGTTCTCGAGGCGCTGCCCCACACGCTGCGCTTGGCCTTGGCGGCGCTCGGTCTGCGCCTGGTGCTGGGCGTCACGCTCGGGGTCTTGGCGGCGCTCCACCATGGCCGCCGCACCGATGTCGGCTTGGGTCTGGGTGCAATGTTCTTGTATTCGATCCCGTCGTTCTGGCTGGGGCTGTTGCTGTTGTTGTTGTTTTCCTGGCAGCTCGGCTGGTTGCCCGCAGGTTCCGTGCACAGCCTCGATGCACACCGCCTCGTCTGGCACGCGCGTCTCTGGGACGGGCTTCGGCACTTGCTGCTGCCCATGATCGTCCTCGGCGTCGGCGGGGCCGCATCGACATTTCGATTCATGCGCGCGGGAATGCTGGACGTCTTGTCGCAGGATTTCGTGCGCGCGGCGCATGCACGCGGACTGCGGCCCCGCATCGTGGTCTTGCGCCATGGATTGCGCAATGCGCTGTTGCCCGTGGTGACCCAGGTCGGGTGGTCGATCCCGGCGCTTTTGGGGGGAGCGGTGGTGGTCGAGAGTTTGTTTTCATGGCCGGGGTTGGGACGTTTGACCGTCGAAGCGATCGGACAACGCGATGTGCCGGTGATCATGGCGACGACGTTCGTCGCCGGCGGGACGGCGGTGCTCGGCTCGCTGCTCGCCGACGTGCTCACGTGCTGGCTCGATCCCCGCGTTCGATTGGAGGCGTGAGAAGTGCCGATTTCTCTCGGCCAGCGCGCCGCGCGGGTGGGCGGTGCGATCGTGGCCTTGGCTTGGCTCGCGGCGCTCTTTGCGCCGCTGCTCAGCCCCTACGACCCGAACGCATTCGAACGCATGGAGCTCGTACCGCCGGGAAGCGCCCATTGGTTCGGCACGGACGAGATTGGGCGCGACGTGTTGTCGCGCCTGCTGTTCGGGGCGCGATCTTCGCTCGCGGTCGGCTGGCTGGCGGTGGCGCTCGCGATCTCGATCGGCACCGCGGTCGGTTTGGTGGCGGGATGGGGCGGTGGCGTCGTCGATGCCATCGCCATGCGCCTCGTCGATCTCTTGCTCGCGTTCCCGCGCTTGTTCTTGGCGCTCCTGATCATCGCATTCTGGGGACCGTCGGCATGGCTTGTGACCGTGGTGTTGGGCTTGACGGGTTGGATGGCGACGGCGCGTCTGGTGCGGGCCCAGGTCCTGGGGCTGCGCGACCAGGAGTTCATCGTTGCCGCGCGCGCTCTCGGCATGCCGATCCGGCGCTTGCTGTGGCGACACTTGTTGCCGCAATGCACAGGGACGATCGTGGTGGCAGCAACCCTAATGTTGGGGAACACGATCCTGGCCGAATCGGCGTTGTCCTTCCTCGGTCTCGGCGTGCAGGTGCCGGACGCGAGCTGGGGCGGGATGTTGAACGAGGCGCGTGGCGTTTGGCGCAGCGCGTGGTGGCTCGCCTTGTTTCCGGGGATCCTGATCACCGGCACCGTCATCGCACACAATGTCATGGGCGATGGGCTCCGGGACTGGCTCGATCCGCGTCTGGCGCGGCTCGAATCCGCTGACCGGAGCAACAACGGATGAGCGATCCTGCGGCAGCCGCGACCCCCCTGCGCTCTCCACCGCTCCTGCAGGTCGAGGACCTGCGCACACAGTTCGAATCCGCGCAGGGCACGGCGCGTGTGCTGGACGGTGTGACGTTCACGCTCTCTCGCGCCGACACATTGGGACTGGTCGGCGAGTCGGGATCGGGCAAGACGATGACGGCGCTTTCGATCCTGGGGCTCGTGCCACCTCCGGGCCGCGTGGTGAGCGGGACGGTTCGCTTCGAAGGCCAGGAACTGCTGGCGTTGGCGCCGGACGCGCTGCGCAAGGTGCGCGGGCGCGACATCGCGCTCGTCTTCCAAGAACCGCTCGGGACGTTCGACCCAGTGATGCCGGTCGGTGCCCAGGTTGCCGAAATGTTGCGCGAGCATCGCCGTCTCCCGCGCCGAGTGGCGAGTCGCGAGGCGGTGGAGATGTTGCGCCGTGTCCACCTTCCGGATCCAGCGCGAGTCGCCCGGCAGTATGCGCACCAGCTTTCGGGCGGGATGGGCCAGCGCGTCGCGGTGGCGATGGCTCTTGCGGGCGGTCCCAAGCTCCTCATTGCCGACGAGGCTGCGTCGGGACTCGATCTCACCATCCAGGCGCAGATGCGCGAGCTCTTGGCCGAGGTCCAGCACGAGCAGGGCATGGCCATGTTGTGGATCAGCCACGATCTCGCAGCGGTGGCGCAAGTCGCATCCCGAGTCGCGGTCATGTACGCCGGACGGATCGTGGAGATCGGCCCGACGCGTCGGGTCTTCGACGCCCCACATCACCCATATACACGGGCACTGCTCCGGGCTCGGCCGCGGCTCGAGAGGCGACGGCAGGGCCTGGAGGCCATGGCCGGAGCCGCACCGCTCCCGACACGGTTGCCAGCCTATTGCCCGTTCTACGATCGTTGTCCGGCGCGAGAGAACCGTTGCAAGCTGGAGGACCCTCCGGAGCGTTTCGTGGGGCCTCTGCACCTTGTCCGATGTCTGGTGGACCCACCTTCTGGATGAAGCGACTTGCCGCCTTCGTGTGCTGCGCCTGGACCCGTAACCTCTGGTGAGGCAAAGAAATTGACACCGTCCGGGAGGGTGCCTATATTGCAGTTGCCAACGAAAAGGCCCTTCGGTTTAAGTCAGAATCGCCATCGCCTTTCTCGAAGGCAAGAGAGTTCGATCGCCGACCCCCACCGGCTGACCGAGCCCCGGAGGGTTGGTGACGGCTCTCGTCGTTGTTTTCCCGAAAGGTCGTCGCCCCTAGAAACTGCCGGATGCTCGAGAGGGGAGTGAGCGAGTGATGGCCAGGCTGCTTCGGACGCCGTTGTGGGCGAGCGTCGTGGTGGCGATCCTGCTCGCGGGCCCGTCTGCCCGAGCGCAGCAGAGTCTCGGCACCGGGTCGATCAAGGGCACCATCGTCGACCGCGACACGGGAAAACCACTCGACTTCTGCAACATCATTATCCTCGGCAGCACGATGGGCGCCATGGCGCGCAACGGCGGTCAGTTCACCATCAACCTGATTCCGGTCGGGAAGTACACGGTGAAGGCGAGCTTCGTCGGCTACGACGCGGTCACGCTCACGGACGTCAACGTCGATGCCAACAAGTCCACGGTGCTCGAAATCAAGCTGAAAAAAGGCGTCGCCGGTGTCGTGCCCACGATCGTCGTCCAAGGCGACCCGCGAGCCGTGGACGTCAAGTCCTCCGACATGTCGCACGTACAGACGGACAAGGAGATCCTGTCTCTGCCGATCGAAGAAGTGCAGGAGGCCGTCGCGCTCAACACCGGTGTCGTGGTGCAGGGCGGCGAGTTGCACGTGCGCGGCGGGCGTTCCGGCGAAGTCTCGGTGCGCATCGATGGCGTCCCCATCGACGATCCGCTGTCCGGCGGCTCCGTCGATTTGGGCCTGTTGTCCGTGGCACAGACCGAGTTGATCACGGGCGGCATGGATGCCGAATACGGCAATGCGTCATCCGCGATCCTCAACTTCACCACGCGCTCCGGGGGACGCAACTTCGAGGGCAATTTCCGTTTCACCACCGATGACTACGGCCGTGCCGACAAGACCTTCACCAATTACGACCGTTACTCGCTGGGTTTCGGCGGCCCCACACCCTTCCGGGATCTGACCTACTACGTCTCCGGCGAAGCCACGTTCGTGGATGGCGAGTTCCTCACCACCAAGCGCTATCCACAATCCGAGTGGCTGGGCATCTCCTGGAAGGAGCGCGCCGACGCTGATTTCCGCACCCAGGGCCGGCTCGACTGGAAGCTGCCACGAGGCCTCAAGATGTCGGGCGAGATGACCTTGTCGCAGTCGAAGTCCGATCCGTATCTGCACAACTGGACCACCGCGGGCAACGTGGCGCGGGTCGTCACCTACCAGTTGGTGCGGCCCAATCGTTTCCGCCGCGGCTACTTCCTCACCGCCGGCAACGTATCGATCTACGACGGTGACTGGCGCGCGAACGCGGCGACTGCCAATTACGTGTCGATCAACGAGGATCCCAGCTGCATCTACTGTCTGATGCCGACGGCGGAGAACGCTTCCGTGCGCACGGTGCGCGTCATCGACACGCAGGGCAGGCCCGTCTTCGCCGCCATCGATTTCCTCATGTTCGAAGGCTTCCAGAACCCCACCGGCACTTGGGTGCCGGAGCTGGAGGGGGCCGAGGGGGATACGAACAAGGTCTACTACAATTCGGCGGAACACACTTCCACGACCGATAATCGCAGCCAGCAGCTCAAGTGGACGCTGACACACACGCTGTCGCCCAAGAGCTTCTACGAGGTCAAGCTCTCGCGGTTGGCATTCGACGTCACCAGCACCGTCAACTCGCAGGCGCCGAACGAATACGACACCGCTCGCCAGTTCGTGTACGTCCCGGGGCGCGGGCCCACGCGCGTCGGCAACGTCGATTTCTACACCGACCCCGAGGTGCCGTTCTTCGTCACCGCCTACGATTCGCCTTTCTACAGCCGGCGCAACTCGGTCACCTATCTCCTGCGGTCGGACATCACGTCGCAGCATTGGAAGGGACACCGGTTCAAGAGCGGGTTCCTCGTCGAATACAACAATCTCGATCAATCGCAGCTGACCTCGCCGGGCCTGCAGCGGAAGTTCCTGTCGTCTCCGGGGCTCGGGTTGAATGTCTTCCACAATTTCAACCCCGAGGGCTCCTTCTATGTCCAGGATCGCTGGGAGTACGAGGGCATGGTCGTCAATGGCGGCGTGCGTTTCGATTTCTTCTCGCCCGGATCCGGTATCGGCATCGATATCCACAGCAGCGACATCCGCAGGGACGTGCAGCGCTGGCAGTCGCAGTGGAGCCCGCGCCTGGGGCTGGCGTTCCCGATCACCGATCGTGACGTGTTCAACTTCCACTACGGGCGTTTCATCCAGTTCCCGGACAAGAACTTCATCTTCGCCTCCCAGGACGTGAACCAGGCCTTCGGCACGCTCGGCAACCCGAACCTGGAGCCGGAGTCGTCGATCGCCTATCAGGCGGGGATTCACCACCAGTTCACCAACAACGTCTCGGCCCAGTTCGCGCTGTTCAACAAGGACTACTACGGCCTGGTGTCGTCGATCGAGATCACCGATGACTCGACCGGCACCCAAAACTTCCGTTACGTCAACAAGGCCTTCGCCAGCAGCCGCGGCGTGGAGGTCGGCGTGCGGCGCGCTTTCGCCAACAACTTCGCCTTCGAGGTGTCGTACACGTTCTCGTATGCCGACGGGGTGTCCTCGAACCCGGATTTCGGCCGCCAGGCGGCCGGGTTCGCCTACCTCCCGAGCGGCGAGTTGCCGCTCGACTGGGACCAGCGTCACACGGTCAACACGACCTTGACCTTGGCGAAAGCCGGGGACTGGTCGACGACCTTCGTCTACTCCTATGGCAGCGGCTTGCCGTGGACGCCGTTCTATCGTTTCGAGAAGAAACAGAATCCGAGCCTGGAGAACTCGCGGCGCTTTCCGGCGACCAACATCATCAACTTCCGCGGCGAGAAGTTCTTCCGCGTCTACGGGCAGAACCTGCGCATCTTCCTCGACGGACGCAATCTCCTCGACGATCGCGTCGTGCAGGGGATCAACGGCAGTGGGGTATTCCCGGGGCTCGAGGACGCGACCGCTGCTTACAATTCGTATGCCACCGAGTTAGGACAGTTCGGCGGCGCCTATCTGCAGGATACCGACCAAGACGGCAGCGACGAGTTCTACCCGGTGAACGATCCGACGGTCTACGGCCAGCGCCGGCTCTTCCGCATCGGCTTGGGTTTCGAGTTCTGATGGTGAATCGCCGTCGGCGGTGGCGATTCCAGAAGGGGACGCATGAACAGGCGAACCAGATGGGCGTGCCTTGCGGCAGTGATCGCCGTGCTTGCGGCGATGGCGACGGGGGTGTTGGCGCGCAGCGATGTGCCGCTGCCGCCGGATCTTCTCGACGCGTCGCGCTATCCAGGTCTGCGTGAGATCCTCGAGCTCGAAGGCACGAACGTGCACAACTGTGGCAACGTTCTGCTTCACATCACCAACTTCGGGCTGATCGGCTCGCGACCCGGGGCACGCAACCCGTTCGAGAGCGCACCATCGGCGCAATGGCCAGCGGGTGCCGAGTCCGAGTATCTGTGGAGCGCAGGTCTGTGGATCGGGGCCGAGAAGGAAGCCGAAAAGGTGGTCACCACCGGGCAATTCGCCTTCGAGTTCCGTCCGGGCCTGAGCGATCTCGACCGCATCTACCGGACCCGTGACCTGGCGCCCGGGGGGGCGCGCGCGCCGGCTCCCAACGCCGATGACGACAACGACAAGAAGACGGACGAAGACTGGCTCGACGGGCGCGACAACGACGGCGATGGCCGCATCGACGAGGATTTCGCCGGGATCTCGAACCAGATGTTTTTCTCCGAGTTCACCGACACCGACCCCAACATCAAACTGTCGAATCCGGAGCACACGCCCATCGGGTTCCGGGTGCAGCAGTCGTCGCTTTGTTGGGAAGATCGCCTCATCGACGACTTCATCGCCTTCGATTACAAGTTGATCAACCCCACGGACGCGCCGATCTACAACGTCTACATCGGCTTGCTCGCCGACTGCGACATCGGCCCGCGCGGGCGCGAGCAGGTGTCGGAGGATGATTGGGCCGGCTTCGCGGAGAGCATCCAACAGGCACGACTCGGCTTGGCGACGAAGAACGTCAAGGTGTCGATCGGTTACATGTTCGATGACGATGGCGACGAGGGCAAATCCGAGGGCTACATCGGTCTGATGTTCCTCGGCGCCCAGGATCCTAACTCCGACACCGGCGGCGGGTCCGTCAGCTTGCGCAACTTTCGCTTCTTCTCGGGCTCGGCATCGTTCGAGCAGGGCGGCGACCCGGGCAACGACGAAGAGCGCTATGCCGTTCTCGACGGCACCGCGCCCAAGTCGCTGCCGCCGGCGAATCCGGTCACCGGGCTGCGGGGCGAGCAGCTGTCGAAGAAGAAGGACGACTATCGCATGGTGGTGTCGGCGGGACCTTTCGACCAGGTGGACCCCGGCGACACCCTCGGATTCCAAGCGGCGCTGGTGATCGGTCGTTTCTTCGACGGCATGGTGCTGAACGCCGTGCAGGCGCAGCTCACCTACGACGGCGTCTACTTGGATTGTGACGAAGACCCGAGCACGGGCATCATGAAGCGCGAGACCCCGGTCTGCGGGCCGGCGCTCACTGGAAACAACTTCCGCATCGACGCCTGCGACAGCACGTGTGATTTCGCGCCGCCGTCCGACGAAAACTGCTACGTCAACGTCCCGGCTGAAGGCTGCGAGTGGATCAACGCCGACTGCCTGATCGAGGCGCAGACGAATTTTGCCACCGGGATCGAAGGCAAGGAGTGTCTCATCCACTGGCTGGTGAGCACCGCGCCGCCGCCACCCCGGATGCGGCTGGTCGGCCGTGAGAATCAGATCGATATTCTCTGGGACAACTTCAGCGAAACGACGCCCGATCTGCGTCTCAACGTCATCGATTTCGAATCCTATCGCGTCTGGCGCGCCGACAATTGGAAACGCCCGCTCGGCACCGACGTCAACACCGGCCCGGGGTCGAATCTGTGGATGCTCTTGGCCGAGTTCGATCTGCCGCGCAACATCGTGGGGTCGAACACCGGTCTCGACAACGTGCGCTATTCCCCGAGCATTCCGGACGAGGCGGTCGAATTTTACCGCGAGTGGTTCGCCGCGCACCCATTCCTGGACCCGCCCGAACTGCCGGGATACGACGAGGCGCAGCTGGATACGGCGAAAGCGCTCAGCAAGGGCACGCGTTACTACCGCTATTCCGATCCGCCGTTCAAACGCGGAAGCTGCGTCAACAACGCCGGCGACCCGTCCGACTGCGTCACCGTGGGGTGCGGCGGCGATGGCAGCTGTCCGCCCGTCGTCACCGCCAGCGGCGAGGTGCTGACGCGGTGCAATTCCGAAGGCCTATGCCAAGAGGTGGCACCGGCTCCACACAGCGGGGCCCATTACTTCTACAGCGTCACGGCGACAGACCACAAACTCGACGATCTCAACGAGGACGGGGTCTGGGACATTGTCGGTCCAGGTTTGGCCGGGGATCCGAGCTCGAGCTTCGTGTACAGCAATCCGCCGACGAACGCACTGGTCGAAGCCCAGTTCGACAACGCCGCGGACGAGATCTACGTCGTCCCCAACCCGGCGACGACGGAATCCTTGAGTGATTGGCAGCTGCAACCGAACAACGACGATCCCACCGGGATCAAGATCGAGTTCCATCATCTGCCGCAGAAGCAGGGGATGGTGACGATCTATACCTTGTCGGGCGACATGGTGATCGAGCTGCCCTTCGATGGCACGGCGGGCGATGGTTCCTTGGCCTGGAACCTCTTGTCGCGCAACGGCCAGGAAGTGACCAGTGGCGTCTACTTGTACTCGGTGACGGCCGATGGTTTCGACCGCTTCGTCAGCAAGTTCGCAGTCGTCCGATAGGGGCGTGCATTTCGATTGCGCTGGCCGGTGGTGGCCACATGGTTTTGGAGGTTGAAGGTGAAACGAGTCCTGGCGCTGGCCCTCGTCGGAGCGTTGTTGCCGCGGGTTGCGTCGGCGACAGATATCTTCGAGAAGGTCGGCACGTATGCAGCGCAGTTCCTGAAAATCGGCGTCAGTGCCCGGGCCACGGGCATGGGCAGCGCGTTCACTGCTGTCGCCAACGATGCTTCGGCGGCGTATTGGAACCCTGCCGGTCTCGTCGACGTGCAGGGGACCGTCGTGGCCTTGCACCATACCGAATGGCCGGCCGACATCAACGTCGAGTACGCGAACTATACGTTCGCTCCCACTTTCATCCGCGGCAAGCTGTCGTTGCATGCGCGCGGCCTCACCATGGATCCGCAAGTGGTGCGCACGGTGTTCCGCCAGGACGGCACCGGCGAAATGTTCGACGCCGGCGACATGTCCTTCGGCATGTCCTACGCCCGCTACTTCACCGACAAGTTCTCCGCCGGCATCACGCTTTCCTGGGTGCACATGGGCTTGGCCGATCGCTCGGTCAACCAGGTGGTCGGCGACTTCGGCCTGCAGTACCGCATCGGCATCCGTGGGATGAAGCTGGGGATGGTGGTGCAGAGCATCGGGTCCGAGGTCGATTTCGACGACCGCGCCTCCAAGCTGCCGACGGTGTTCAAGGTCGGCCTGGCGGTGGATGCGTACCGCGCCGGGCCACACGCGATCCTCGGCGTCGGTGAGTTCTCGCACCCCTCGGACAACAAGGAGCGCCAGAACTTCGGCTTCGAATACTCGTACAACGAATTCCTCTTCCTGCGGTCGGGGTACAACGTCAACTTCGACGCCGAGAACTTTGCCGCCGGAGCCGGCATCGCCCTGCAGACGAGCCAATCCACCAGCGTCGATGTGGATTACTCGTTCGTGGACATGTCGGCGCTTGGGAGCGTGCACCGGGTCTCGCTCGGGTTCCGTTATTAGAGCCTGGCCGCTCCAGGAGTGCGTTTAACGACCCGCCTGACCAACCCGGGCGGGTCGTTTTGCTTCACGCGCGGCGGTTCGACCACGCGCCGGAGGATGGACGATGCGTCGATTGCCGTGGGCTGCGAGCGCTGCCGGTCTCCTGCTCGCGCTCGCGCCAGGCCAAGGGCGAGGGCAAGGCGAGTCGGAGGCACACTTGGCTTCGGCGCTGCATCCTGGCGTCTCGAGCGGCGACTTCGAGTTCTACGTCGATGCCGCCGCCATCGGGCCGGCAGACAGCGGCCGAGTGGTGTTGCGTGTCTTGTTGCAGTTCCCCTTGCAGCAATTCCTGGAAACGACGAAGAAGAACGCCGCGGAGCTGCATGTGCAGGCGCTTGCCTACGAGGCGTCGCGGGCCCTCGAAGTGCTCAGGGCGCAGCACCGGCCTGCGCCCGACGCCGAGGACGATGCGGACGCTCGCCGGGAGCGCGCCCAGGACTCGGATCAGGCGGTCAGCGCGTTGCTGGAGAGCTTCGGTGGTCTTTCGCCGCATGCGCGCGTCGAAGCCCGCACGCGCGTGGAGGCGCCTGACCGTGACAATTTGGCCGCCACCGACTACCAGCTGACCGAGATCTATCTCGAAATGCCGCCCGGGGATCATCTTCTCGAAGTCCAGGTCGAGAACCTGTCGCGACTCAAGAAAGGCCTGTTCGACAAGCTCCGCCAACGGCATCTGCTCGCGACCGCTCGCCTGCTGGTCCAGGTGCCGGATCTCGAAGCGCGTCCCGCTCTGGCCGACCCGACTTTCCTCGCTGGCCACGGCGCGCTGCAGCAGTACGCAGCGCGAGTCTACGGTCTGCTGAACGATTCGTTGCACGTGCGCACGACCGTGTGGGTCGACGAACCGGCACGGCTCGATCTAGCGGCATACGACCGCACTGGCGAGATCCACTGGCGCGACTCGCTCACGGTCGCCGCCCCCGGCCGGCACGATGTCGGCTTCCGCACCAGCGTCAACCCGCTTCCCGCCGGACAGTACGTGCTCACGCTCGCCGTGCGGACGCAGGCGTCGCAGGCGACGGTGCGCCGTAGCTTCGACGTCGCATGGTCCTTGGCATCGTGGAAGAAATCGCGACGCGCGCTCGACTTCGAGGCGGAAACGATTCTCACCGAGGACGAGTATCGGGTCTACGGCAACCTGCCGCTCGGCGAGAAAGAGCGCTATCTCGACGACTTCTGGCAGCGCCACGATCCGACCCCGGACACGGCGAACAACGAGCTACAGCGCGAGTTCGAGCATCGCGTCGCGTACGCCGACGCACATTTTTCGGAGTCCATGCGTGGCGCGATCACCCATCGTGGCAAAGTGTTCATCCGCTTCGGCATGCCGACCGAGATCCAGGAGGAGTCGTTGCCAGGCCACCTCGCGGGCACGGGTGCTGAAGCTCTGATCGAAAAGGTCGAGGATCCGTACTCGAGTGCCGACGAGGAAGCCATGGGAGTCTCGGCGCCGAGCGAAACCCAGAATTCTCGCAGCGGCGCCGAGCGCGCCTATCTCGTCACCGAGGCGCAGCGCGTCGTCGGACCGGCGCGCGAGTTGATCGGCTACGAGCTGTGGATTTACAACGGCCGCGGAGCCCCGCTCCTGCCGCGCGACGTCATCGGCCTGGATGCCGGTTTTCGTCTGCTGTTCGTCGACAACCAGGGCTTCGGCCAGTACCTGTTGCGCAAGTCCTCGGCCACCCTCGACATTCCTGGACTCCCGGCGAGCTATTGATGCTCCACCGCGCGACGCGCATCGTGTCCTCCGAGGCGGTTGACAGCAGGTGGCGGCGGAGGCTATATTTCCCGCGCTTCACGCTAATGACGTATTCCCAAGGGTTTAACGACATCTGCGGGGATCGTGAAGCAGGACATCCTCGCGCCTGCGGAGACCGAAGATGCGCAAAGGGGGGGGCCAGCCGTTGCGCCGCGCGCACGGAAGTGCCAGCCGAACATGAAGAAGAACCGACCGTTCGTTCTGCAGAGTGTGCTCGCGTTCATGCTCCTCGCCGTCATGCTGGTGGCTCAGCCGGTGTGGTCCCAGCAGGACCGTCCCATGAGCGAAGAAACCGCGCTCCCGGAGCCCGTCGACACGACCGCCAGCGCCGTGTCGCGCCCGCCGCCTGCGCCCGCCGCCGGGTCTGCGGTGACTGCGCCCACGCCGCTCACGCTGCAGCGCTCCGGTGTTTGGTTGGTGCTGGACTGGTTCAATCGCGGCGGCGTGTTCATGTGGCCGATCCTACTGTGCTCGATCGTCGCGGTGACGTTCATCATCGAACGCAGCGTGACGTTGATGCGCGCGCGCACCAACACGCGCCATTTCATGTCGGACATCTTGAACGCTGTGCGACGTGACGGGGTGCCCGCCGCCGAGCGCGTGTGCGAACAGACGCGCGGCCCCATTGCCGCCATCGTCTACTCGGGGTTGAAACAATCCAGCCGCGGCACCGAAGCCGTGGAGAAAGCCATCGAGACCGCGGGCGCAGTCGAGATGTCCTTTCTCGAGCGCGGTCTGATCTGGCTGGCCACGGTGTCGACGGTGGCGCCGCTGCTCGGGTTCCTCGGCACGGTCTCCGGCATGATCCACGCTTTCGATGCCATCGCCGCTGCCGACCAAGTGAGCGCCAAACTGGTGGCGAGCGGCATCTCGGAAGCCCTCATCACCACGATGGCAGGACTCATGGTCGCCATCCCCGCGAGCGTGATGCACAATTTCTTCCTCTCGCAGATCGATCGTTTCGTCATCGAGATGGAGGAGAGTTCGAGCGAGCTCGTGAACACCATCGACGAGTTGCGCTCCTGAGCCACGGCCGGGTGTGGCGGCCACGGCCGCACCGGGCCCCCGGGGAGTCCGATGAGGCGACGCAGGCGACGCAGGCGGCGACGGGTGATCCAGGAGATCCCGCAAGCGTCGCTGCCGGACATGGCGTTTCTCCTCCTCATTTTCTTCATCTCCGCCACCGTCTTTGGTGTCGAGCACGGGTTGCCGCTGGTGCTGCCGAGTGCCAAACGCAGCCCACGCATCTCCGTCGAACCGACCGAGGTGTTCCTCATTCAAGCGCGGGCGGATGGCAGCGTCATGGCCGACGACCAGGTGGTGAAGGTGGAAGAGATCGGACCGCTGCTGCAGGCGCGCAACGGCGAACGCCTGGCGCGGCGGCAGTCCGAGCTCATCGTCATCGTCGAGACCCACCCCGAGGCCGCGTACGAGCTCATGGTCTCGGTCTTGGATCAGATACGGGCCGCGGGCAGCCGCCGGGTGGCGCTGCGCAGCCTGGAGGGGTAGGGCTGCATGCGCCGTGTTGGTCGCTTTCGTCGGTCGCTGCCTGCCCTCGATCACATCCCGACCGAATCGATGGCGGACATCGCGTTCCTGCTGCTCATTTTCTATCTCACCTCGGCCATCCTGCGCTCGGAGACCGGTCTGGTGGTGGACTTGCCGCGCGCACGGCACACCCTGCGGCAGCCGCGCGAGCAGATCGCCCACATCTGGATCGACAAGGACGGGCGTGCGATGATCAACGACCTTTATGTCGAGTACGAAGAGGTGGCGCCGATCCTGGCGCGCAAGCTACGGGAGAACCCGAACCTGATTGTCGCCGTCAACACCGATCGGCGCACGCGCTACCGCTACATGCAGCGCGCGCTGGAGGAGATGAAGAAGGCCGAGGCCGTCCGGGTGTCGTTCACGACCGTGCCGCGCACCCCCGCGCCTTGAGGCCCTGTAACCCCTTGGGAGAGCAAACGTAGTAGGGAGAGGCCGGTGGTCGCGGCCGCGAGTCGGAAATCCTAGAGCGGCGGGGATCCCCGCCATCCCCACACTGGAAGAGGTGATCCGCCGATGAAAGGGTGTACGTGGCGCCGACACCGGGCTGCCGCAGCGGTTTTCTGGGCCCTAGGGCTTGGGGGGGTCGGAGCCGGCGTCGCAGCCGCCCAGGAGCCGACCCCGGTCCCCGCCAACCTCAGCCTCGCCGATGCCATTCGCATCGCCATGGAGGGCAGCACGCTGATCGGGATCCGCGAGGCCCAGCTGGACGCCTCACGCACCGCGCGGCTCGCCTCGCTGTTCGCGCTCGGTCCCGATATCCGGGTCCAGGGTGTGATGCAGAAGGGCACCCGTACCGACTTCGACGTGAAAGAGCCTGTACCCACGGTCCTCGACACCATCCTGGCCACGAGTGGCAACGAGTATTACTCCGTTGTCGATGCAGACACTCTCGTGAGCGATGTGGACGAGACCTCGGCGTTTCGACAAGTCGAAGTGTCGTCTGCGATTCGCGTCTTCGACGGACTGGCGAACTATTATCGCGCTGGCGCGGCGCGCAATGACGTGCGCTCGGACGAATACGACGCCCTCTACACCTCCACCGTGGTGCAAACCAACGTCATCGAGGCCTACTACAATCTGCTGCGCGCACAGATGCTGTTGCGCGTGGCGCAAGATGCGGTTGGCGTGGCTCAAGAACAGCTCGAGCGCACCCAGGCATTGCACGAGCTTGGTTCGGCGGCACGCAGCGACGTGCTCAAATCGCAAGTGCAGCTGGGGCAGAACCGTTTGACCTTGGTGCGAGCGCGCAACGGCGAGCGCCTGGCGCGCACCGGCCTGATTCACGCCATGAACTTGACCGAGGCCACGCCGTTCGCCATCGACACGACCTTGGCGCTCATCCCCGACCAGGAGGTCGATTTCACCACCGAGGTGGAGTACGCCAAAGCCAACCGTCTCGACGTCAAGGCACTGCGCGAGGCCGAAAGCGCCCAGGGAAAGCGAGTCGTCGCCGCCCGGGGACCGCTCATGCCGTCGGTCGATTTTTCCTACACCGTGTCGTTGGAGGACCAGGAGTCGCAGTTCCGCTTTGGCGCCCAAAAAAATCGCAACCGCTCGTGGGCGTTCTTTGCCAACTGGAATATCTTCGACCGCTATCAGGTCTATGCGAACATCAGTCAGGCGAAGGCGAGCCGGCGTATTGCCGAGTACAACCGCCGGCAAACGGAGCTGGATGCCGTGCGCGAAATTCAAGACTACGTCAACCAGTTGCAGGAAGCGCGCGAGCGCTACGGTGTGGCGAATGAGAATGTGGAACGCTCCCGTGAAGACTTGCGCTTGGCGCAGGAAAAGTTCCGCGTCGGTGCGGGCACCATTCTCGAAGTGACCACGGCGGAGTCGGATCTGACCACGACACGCGCGTCCGAGGTGGAAGCCCTGGTCGACTTCTTGATCTCGCGCGCGCGTTTGAGCCGGGCGACGGGGAGGCCGCTCACGGAGCTCTGAGCAGCCGAGAGCGACCCAGACCTCGAGCCGGGCCAAACTCGAGGCGGCCCAAACTCCGAGCCCGACCCGATCTCTCCGGGGTGGCGAGAGCATGAAGCGACGCGCGTTCGCGATGCTGGTGGCGGCGCTCTGCCTCGGCAGCGGTTGCGCCGGAAATCGGCGCATCGCGGAGCTGCCGCCATTCTCGACCACGGTCAGCGCCTGGCTGGCTTGGGATGCGGCGACCAACCCCAAGTACCAGATCGCAGTGTCTTTGCCGCTGCACGAGCTGGACGCGCGCGCCGGCAAGGACGACGCCCTCATCCGCTTGATCCTGAACGCCAGCATCACGTCCGGCTCGGGCAAGGCAATGCGACGCGAGGCCTGGACACGCGAGATCGAGCGCGCACAGCTCGTGCCTGCGCGGGCATCACAGGGCCGTGCGGGCGCGGTCGATTGGTTCGTCGAGCTCGGCACCGTGGCGGGAAGTCAGGAGTTGGCACTCTCCGTTCTCGCGCAAGGACAACCCTTCGGTGTCCCATGGCGCCGGAGTTTCCGCGTTCCCGCACTCGAGCCCGATGCATTGTTCCTCGGCGAACCGGTGTTCCTGGGGCCCGCGGAATCATCGCGCCGGCCCGGCGTCGAGACCGTGGGCGATTCGAGTGACGCTCGCATTCTCGTGGAGCGCTACTACGCGGCGAACAGCGGCGCGCCGCGCCTGCGTGCCGCTGTTTACGACTTCGCGCCAGCCGTCCCAGTCGACGTCTACGAGCTCACCTGGGTCTTGAGCAGTCTGGAGGATCCAGACAACGAGACCGGGCAGGAAGTGCTGCGACGGGTCGAGAGTTTGGTGCGCACGGGGCCGATCACCCTCTTCGATGTCACGCTGCCCGCCGCGCTTTTCGGTCGCCATGCGGTCGCCCTGCGCGCCAGCGTCCACGGGCGTTCGGCGACTGCCGAGGGTCGCTTCGAAGTCGGACTGGAGGATCTGGCGGCGCTCGGGGCCCACGATGGCGGACTCGATCTGTTGCGGCTGCTGATGTCCACGTCGGAAGTGGACTCATTGCGCCTGGCGGCGCCAGAGGCGCGCGAGGGGCTATGGGACGAGTTCTGGCGTCGCCGAGACCCGGACCCTTCGACGCCGGAGAACGAGGCACGTGACGTGCTTCTCTCGCGCGTGCGCCATGCGAACGAGACTTTCGGCGGCGCGCGCTCGGGCTGGCGCACGGATCGTGGCCAGGTCTTCGTGCGCCGCGGCGCGCCCGATCGCATCGACGTCGTGCAAAACCCCGAAGGGTTCGACCGCATCGAACGCTGGACCTACGCGACCGACAACGTCGTGTTCGTATTCATCGATCGTGAGGGGCGCGGCGACTACACTCTGCTGCGCACGAACGCGCCCGACTGAGATTGGATGGATGTGCGGATGGACATCGAAGCCTGGATCCGCAGTGCATGCGCGCAGGAACAGATCGATCCGCGTGACGTCTTCTGGCGCGTCCGTGTCGCGGCGGATGGGCCGCTGCTCGAGGCTTCGGACGCGGCGTTCGCGATGCGCATGGGCACCCGTGCCCGCAACCAGCTCGGGCTCGCGCTCGAGGTCGCTTCGTTGCCACATCCGGAGCTGCAAGCGAGGGCCGCGTGGGTGACGGCGAGTGTTGCCGACGTGCGCCGGCAACCCGCGCACGCCTCGGAACAAGTCACGCAGGCGTTGCAAGGCGAGGTGCTCGAGCCCCTGCTGCACGAAGATGGCTGGTTGCTGGTGCGCTTGCCTGATGGCTATCTCGGTTGGGTGCGGGATTGGCACGTGCAACTCGTGGACGTCGAGGTGCCGCGCACGCATGCCGCGCGCGCCGACGCGCGCATCACGATTCCGCTGGCGCGAGTGCGGCAAATGCCACGGGGCGACGCGGCGGCCTGCGCCGAAAGCGTGCTGGGCACGGATGTCGTGCGCGGCGCATCGCAACCGGGGTGGGTCGAGATCGAGCTCCCCGGGGGTCGATGCGGCTGGGTCGAAGAGGCAGAGCTGCGCGCCGGCGGCGGTGCCTGGGACGCGGCACCGGCGTCCGTGCTCGAGATGCTGCGTCTTTTCCTCGGCGTGCCCTACGTTTGGGGTGGCAAGAGTCCAAAGGGATTCGATTGTTCTGGGCTCGTCCAGTTCGTCTTCGGTTTGCATGGACTGTCTTTGCCGCGCGATTCGGATCAACAATTCGAATGCGGCGAACCCGTGTCGGAGTTCGCCACGGGCGATCTTCTCTTTTTCGGCACCGAGCGCGTGAGCCATGTGGGAATCGCGCTCGATGGCCAGGATTTCATCCACGCCCGTGGCGAGGTGCGCCACAACTCGCTCGACCCCGGCAGCTCGCTCTATACGCCGGAACTGACCGCACTCCTGCGCGGCGGGCGTCGGGTTCTGCCCCAGCGCAGCTGATCCCGCGCGTTGATTCACCCACAATGCCGGCCCGTTCCACCCCCGCCGGGACGTGCGACGGCGGCTTGGGACATCGCGGCGGTCTCTGGCGCCTCGGTCTCCGGCTTGCACGCGCCTTTGCTGCACGCCTGGGAACCACCTGGGCCACGCCGACCAAGGATCCGACGTGTTCTATTTCTTCTTCTACTACCCGCTCGGTCTCGACGTGCGTGCGCGGGGGACACTCTGGGTCACCTGGGGCATCGTCGGCGCCTCGTTCCTTGGTTTCGCCGCGGCGATGCTGGTGCCCGAGTGGCGGTGGACGCACTACCAGAGCCTGGTCTACGTCCCGGCGGCACCGACTCTCACGTCACTGATCGCCAACGCCTTCATGCATGGCGACTGGCTCCATCTGGTGTCCAACATGGTGGCGCTTGTCGTCTTCGGTCCCGCCCTCGAGGCCCGGCTGGGAGCATGGAGATTCGCCTTGCTGTTCATGTTTGCGCACGTGGCGGGCAATCTGGTCCAGGGGGCGGTGGCGCTGCTCTTTTTCCCAGCCACGGCGGAGTATGGCGTGCTCGGTGCTTCGGGTGCCATCGCCGGGCTGATGGGTGTCGTCTTGGTGCGGCTGCACTTTGCGCGGCTGCGAGTGGGTTACTGGGCATTTCTGCCATTGCAGGCGTACGTCCAGGCCGGGACTCGCACGTTGCCGGTGATGGTTGCAGTCCTGCTCTGGTTCTTGATGCAGATCGGGTTGGCCGTGGCACAGTCCCAAGGTGGTGAAACGGGAATCGCCGTCGGTTCGCATCTTGGCGGATTGGGGGCAGGGGCCGCGATGGGCATGCTCCTGGGTTTGCGACGCGATGCTGCGGCCGAGCGCCATCTCGAGTGTGGCAGGCGGTACCTCACGCAGGCGCAATGGTATGCGGCGCAGGGTGAGTTTCTCGACTACATCCGCTATTGCCCGGAGGATCCGGAGGGGCACTTGGAGCTGGCGCGCACCTATCGACTCACGACACGTTCCACGGATGCCGATAGTCATTATCGTCTGGCCTGCGAGCACTTCGCCCAAATAGGCAGAATGGACCGTGTCGAAGAGATCCATGGCGAGGCGGCGCGCACGAACGCGAATTTTGCTCTGGCGCCGACGTTGCAGCTGCAGCTCGGGAAGCTCCTCGAACGCACTTTCAAACGCGATCTCGCCGAGCAGCTGTACCTTACGTATGCTCGCCTTTATGCGACGCATGAGGGGGCATCCTTTGCCCTCATTCGGGCCGCACGATTGGCGCAGGAACGGCGGGACAACGGCGGCGCTCGTGCTCTCTACGTGCAACTTCTCCTCGAGCATGCCGCAACTCCGGAAGCCGAGTTCGCCCGGCTGGCTCTTCGGGATTTGAATGAACTCTCCTCACCCGACCGTACGTCACGAGCGGACGCTGCCTGAGCCGCGGCAACGCGCCGTTCACCTTCGGGAAACACGCGGCTCCTTTTCGGGCAACACACCAAACCACTGGTCCCCGAGAGGTTCTTCTCAGGTCATTGCGATACGATCCGATTCGGGCCGCAGACGCTTTGGCGCGAGCATTTCAATTGCTGTCGAATTGCAAGACCCGTGCGTCGCTACTCTTCCTGCGCAGTCTCCTTTCGTTTCGCCACCACATACCGAGCCCTTGGTCTCCGAGCTGGCAGAGGACATCGAGCGGCGCCCTTCCTCTGAAACGCGCCAAGGTCCCATGCTCGCCCTGTTGGTGATGGAATTCGCACAACACCAGCACATTCGACGACTCGTTGCCACCCTGGTGCCCGCGGTAA
Organism: uncultured bacterium; assembly: GCA_964567755.1. Classification (GTDB taxonomy): domain Bacteria; phylum Krumholzibacteriota; class Krumholzibacteriia; genus DASRJW01. The sequence continues at coordinate 1,191 of CAZMNW010000054.1, read as the reverse complement.
TGAATGTGATGCACCTGCAGATTCCGGCGCGACGTGCAGCCCGGGGCCATGCAGCGGAACCCCGAAAGCTCGAGCGCACGTTGGCGCCACGCCGGCCGGTCCGGCATGGTCTTCGGATCGTCCTCTGTCCAAAGCCATTCCTCTAGCAACGCCAGGAGTCCCACCCAGTCGGGAACCCGTTGCTTCTTCTGTACGTACTCGGCCGCGATCTTGGCCGAGGGGAAGGTTTGACACTCTTCGCCCGGCCGGAGCTTGGTCTCGGCGCCGAGCGCGAGCGTTCTGCGCGCCTGTTCGATGCAGCCGAGGAACGCGATCGCATCGTCCTCGTTGAGATAGATGGAGAGCATGGTTTCGGTCACGGGTCCGTTGCGCGCCACGCGTCCGAGCAGACCCTGGCCGAGGGCAATGGCCCTGAGACGCGTTTCACCGGGCACACGCCGCAAGGATGCGAGCCAAGCGGCATCGTCCATGGGCGACCCGATCGACGCCCGGGCGCGCGCGATCGCAGCCGCCGACCCGATCGGAACATTCGAGCGTGCGTATCTTCTGGCCGCGCTTGCCGCGCTCGCCGCGTTCCCGCCCGATGGATTCTGATTGGCGCTCTCGTCCAGCACACCCAGCCTCGAGGTCAACGCCTCTGCCACCGCCACCTGAGCCTCGAGCCGAGAGGAATCCAAAGCGCGCGATTCGTCGCGCAAGCGCTTGACCGTCCGTTCCCTCGCATGCCGCACCCAGTGTGCTTGCAACGCCTGCTCCCCGCGCGTCGACCGCAGCGTCCGAGTCACCCACTGGGTCGCCACGAAACCGATCACCCGACCCTCGTAGGCCGTGCTCACGTGGCGGTACCGCCGAAGCTCCCGGGCGAGCGACACTCGCTGGCGAGCCATCGAGCCTCCGAGACCGAGCCGGTTCTCTACGTAGCTCTCCAAACCGGAGTAGCCCAGAAGATCCCAGGCCCGATGCTCGTGCAGCTCGAGCAACAGCGCCGCCATGTCGATTGCGATGCCACCTTCGAGACCGAGGATCGATTGCAGCACGCCCACGAGACGGCGCAACGCACGCACACGCGAGCGCGGCAGTGGCTTCTTCCCCGGGAGTGAATCGCCACCACCCTTCTTGCTCTCTTCATCCCAGGCCGCGAGCTTGGCCTCGAGACGCACCAAGCGCTGGAGCAGCGCCATGTACTCCAGG
>CAZMNW010000053.1:0-104762 GCA_964567755.1 uncultured bacterium | reverse complement strand
AACCTCCGGCGTGCGGTCGTTCGAAGAGCTCGCATCCCCGCTCTCGGCCTGGGCTCGGCAAGCTTCCGTGACCACCGCGCGCAATTCAGAGAGTGGCAGCGCGCGCGCGCGATCGATCCAGCTCAGGAGCGTCTCGGCCGTCGCTACGCGTCCGATCTGGATCGTTGCCACCTGACCCAGTGGCACCCCACCATCCAGCCCACAAACTGCCTCTTTGAGCCGCGGATGCATCTCGAGCGCCGCGTGAAACCGGGTCTGTTCGTGCATCCAGCGCGGCTCTCGCTGCAAGCGTTCGCGGGTGAAGTCTCCTTGGTTGAGGTAGCCGAAGGCACGCCAGGCCGAGCGTCGAACAACCTCCGCCGTCGCGCGTGCGATCGGCAGCGCGAACACGGCCTCAATTGCCGCGAGACCGAGCAGCAGCCGATCGCCTTCGGCCACCGTGGATGGCAAGACGGGGGGCGCTACCGCTGCGCGGCCCGAGCCGGCTGATGCCGGAGGACCGAGCTCAGCGCTCGTCTGGGGGACACGCGCATCTCCAACCGCGGCAGAAGCAGAACCGAACGCCTCGCTGGTCTCTGCCAGGATGAGAGGTAGTTCATCTGCAAGGGCCGCGGAAGCAAACGCGGTGGCCCCGCCGGTCGAGGCCGGCGCACGCATCCATCTTTGGGTTCCCACGGCACCTGTCCCTGGGAGGAATCGATGATCGGGACTGCTCATTCAATATAGAGAGCCACTATGCAAATGTCAAGTAGATATTTAGTGAAAGATTCATGCCAGGCCGATGCGGGATTCATGCCAGGCTCGAGGAGCAGCTCGTGCGCAGTGACGTGTTCATTTCGATTGTCAACAAGATTGACAGCGTCAGAATCTTTAACACTGTAAACCGAATGGACAACACAAAACACGTGCCCATTCGTTGGATGTCAATGCGACCGGGACCATAGAATGGATGCCCCAAGGATGCCCCGACTCATTTGCTTGCTTCGGGCCAGCGGTTCCGCAGGCGGAGGCAGGGTTACGCAGGTCGCATCCCCTTGCGTAATCCCATGTCCTTGTCGCACCGAATGCATCGATGCCTCGTACTGAGCACAGCGGTTGGGACCGGCTACGCCACCTTGATGAAATTGGTGCCGGGCGTGTCGCACCGTGCGAGTGGAGCGATTTGAATCCTTGGAGCTGGTACCCGACTGAGTCGAAGAGGAACAGGTCGTGGGAAAGTGGCGGAAGATCGTTTCGCCAGAAAAGCGGCGTGGGAAGTCTGCGGAATCCACGACGGCGTCGATGATCGAGCACCTGAAGGGTACGGAACGCTGCGCGGAGCCGAAGGGGCGCCGACTCGGCGTGGGGGCTTGCGGCCCTTTCGCGCCGCCCGGGATCTCGATATTGTTGAGGGTGGTTCGACCTGGCTGGGATGGAGCAGGGTTTCATGGACGCGGAGCTGGCGCGAGAGCGGATTGGGCGAGGACTCGGTCTTTCCGTACTGCTGCATTTGCTGTTCGTACTCCTGGCCTGGTTTTTTGCACCGCTCGTTGGGCAGATGCTCGCCCCCCTCCAAGGGGACAAAGTGACACCTGCACAACTGGTGCGCTTCCATTTCAACGAGGTCGTCGCCGATGTCTCTGAGGCGAGTCGTGTCGACGAGCCATCCGCCACCGAGATCCTCGGGCGCTTCGAGTCGCGCGCCGCTGATCGCGTGCCGGGAAATGCGGACACCTCCGTTCCTGCTGGTGGCCAGATCGCGATGGACAACAGCATCCCCGGAACCGGGGCCGAAAGCGAAGGTCAGCTCGGTAGCGGCAACTCCGCCACCCGGCCAGCGCCCACCGCACCCGCTGCCGACGGTGTCATGCCCAGCTTGCGCGACGCCCTCCCGGCCACCGTCGAGCAACTGCTCACGGGCAAGCGCGAGGACAGCCCTGGTTATGGAGCACGGCGCTCGAGCGAGCTCGACGAGGCTGGTGCTCTGGCCTTCGGCGAGTACGCCTTCAGCACGCATGCCTGGGACTACGAACCCTACTGGGTGCACATGCGCGCCAAGCTCTACGGTGCCTGGAACCCGCCGGTGGCCTACACGCAGTACGGCATCATTCAGGGTGGCTGGAGTATGGTACGCGTCGTCGTGCATCGTGACGGGACGATCGACAACCCCCAGCTGCTGCAAACCGACGGGCACGAGTCTCTCCACCGATCGAGCCTTGCCGCCATGACCGGGGCTGCCCCATTTCGCCCTCTGCCCGCGGATTTCCCCGACGACGAGCTCGTTGTCACCGTGCGCTTCGTCTATCTGCCGGGCAGCGCGCCGCCGCGAGACCCGCCTTGACGCCCATGCAATCCCTGTGTTGACTGGCCGGGCTCGGAAGCTCAGAGCGGCGCGAGGCCGTGGTGAAAGGAAGCTGGCGCATGCGGCATGGGATGGGCCGGCGGTGGGTCGGGGGAGGGATGTTAGCGGTGCTGGTGGCGCTGCTGGCTCTCGCCTGCGGCGAGGATGATCCGACCCGCGTCGGCAGCGATCTACGCACGCCCCCGGACACCGTGATGGCGATCGATCTCGTCGTGGTCGAAGACTCGGTCTTCTCGCTCCCGGTGTCACTACGGTCGAGCCCCATTGGCGTGATCGGTGCGCAGGGGGCATACACCTCGCAAATTCTCTACGACTTCCGCGTGCCATCCTTCGTCGTCGATGAAGGCGAAACATTGCATCTCGACGACGGGCGCTTCCGCATCGACCTCACCAAGGTGACGACGGCCCCGTTCACGGGTGCCATGCTGCTGGGGATGCGCGAAGTGGAGCTCGCAGCGCGTACGTGGAGTCGTGATGCCATCTACGAATCGACCGTGTTCACGGAGTTGCCGCAACTGCGCCCTGGAATGGTGGCCATCGGGGACACGGTCGCAGGCAGTGACCTCACGATGGAGACACCGAGCCTCGTCCTAGAGTTCGATGTCCGCAGTCTCGCCGACTACGACTCGGTGGTGGCGGACCGGCAGACGCTCGAGGTCAACGTGGCGCTCGTGTGGCTGGGGTTCGTGAGCGGCGGGCCCGGGTTCATCGATTTCCAACAAGTCACGGCCTTGAACCAACCCTTGCCGCGTTTCGTCGCCAATTATGCCGCTCCAACGACGACCGGTGTCGAGCGCTCGGTGGCGCCATCACGCCAGCTCGTGGTGGTAGAGTTCGATTCCACCTACACGCCCGGAACGAACTGGGTGGTCAGTGACGCGCACCGCTTCCACACCTTCCTCGAGTTCAGTGACCTCGATCGGCTGCGAACACAACTCCCGGAGGCTGCGTACGTGCTGCGCGCCGATCTGCTGCTCGTGCAGGTGGCGCGTGGGGACACGATTTTCGGCATCGGGCCGAACATCGGCCTCAGCGTGCCGTCGAGCGCAGTGCAGGACGACAGCACGCTCGTCTTCTCCACGGATGAGAACAACCGCGCCTTGGAGAGAGAGTCGATCACCGAGCTCACGCCGTCGCCCGGCAGTTCAGTGACGATCAACATCACAGCCGAGCTGGCTTTTCAGCAAGAGGGAAAGCAGAACCGCGGCATGATCCTGCGTCTTTCCAACGAAGGCACGCGCGTGCGGCACTTCGAGTTCCATGGACCAGCGGCAGCGGACTCGACGCTGCGACCGCGCTTGCGTCTGATCTACGGCTTGCCGGCCGGTTTCGGCGAGGAGGCGCCATGAGGCCGACGCTCGCCGCGGGAGCAGCGCGCGCGGTGGTCGTGGCGTTTCTCGTCACACTCGCCGCTGGCCGGGTCGCAGCGTCGGAGTCGGTCTTCGGCCTGCAGTTCCTGGGGACGAGCGATGAGAGCGGCGATGCGCGCGCGCGCGGGCTCGGTGTTCTCGGCGCGGCGCTCGACGACTCGATGACAGCGCTGGCGGCGAATCCGGCTGCCTATGGGGGCCTGCGCTACATGACATTCTCTTTCGCCGCGGTGGCCGGCTGGCGCGACGCGCGCACCGCCACGCTGTCGGCGCAGCAGGAGTTCGCGCGCTTCCCGCAGCTGCGTGTCGCTTTGCCATTGTTCGGCAAAGTGATCCTCGCCACTGGGTATGCGAGCATGCGCAACTTCCGCGGTCGCTTCGCGCTCGAACCTCGCAGCATCGATGGTCTCGAATACGTGCAGAGTTTCGAGCGCGAGGGCTCGTTGTACACGATTCCCGTGGCGCTCGCGGCGACGCTTGGGTCGCGCCTGCGTGTCGGCGCCAGCGTCGACTTCCTTCTCGGGACGATCGACGAGCAGTGGATCACCCGCGGCGATTCCTTGGTCGCAATCTCCTCCGGCCAGCGCGATGAATTCCGCGGCACGTCCGTCAATCTTGGCGTCGTGGCGCTGCCGTGGCCTTGGTTGCGAGTCGCGGGCAGCTGGGCACCGGAGTTTACTGCCGACCGGGAGCGCCGGACGACGATCGGGAATGGGCGCCAGGGGTCGACGGCAGATCCTTTCCGAGTCGAAACGACGGCCACCAAGGTGCAATTCCCACAGGTCGTGCGTGGTGGCGCCACACTGGTGCTCGGACGCGGGCTCTTGCTCGCAGGGGACGCGCTTTGGCGCGAATGGCCGGCCTACGAAGGCGGCCTGTACGAGGCCCAGTCGCTCCGCGACGAGGTTCGGATTGGCGCCGGTCTGGAGTACAAGCGGGGACTCTGGTCTACGGTGCGGGCCGGAGTGTCTCGCTGGACGTGGGGGGCGGAAGTCGGAGGCAATCCCGTGCGCGAGACGGCAGTGCATTTTGGATTTGGCGTGCCTCTGGCTCCTGGAAAGGGCGGATTCCACGTGGCAGTGGAGCACGCGTGGGTCGGCAGCCTGGCCGAAAATGGTCACGAAGAGAGCGTCTGGCGCGTGGTCGTCTCGGTTTCGGGACAGGAAACCTGGCTGCGCCGGGCCCCCCGCTCGCGCTAGGCTGGAACTCCGACTGCGCCCTTGGTCTATCATGCTCTGGTCGCGGCCAGCGCCTGGAATCGGCCGTGAAAAGGAAGGATCACCTCATGGACGTCATGCACCGGCGCTCCGGTCGACCGGCGACTGGTCGCGCGAGGCGCACCCAGGCCGCGTGGTTTCTGCTCGCCTTGCTGATGCTGTCGCGACCGAGTGCTGGCGAAGACAAGACGCCATTGCAGAAGGAGCTGCAGGGAATGAGCCCACGCGACCGTCTCGTGCACTTGAAGCAGATCGTCGACGAGGGCAAAGGGACGAAGGAAATCTACTTCCACCTGGGGAACGCTTATTACGAAACCGGCGACGCCAACGGGGCCGTGGGCGCCTACAGTGAGGCGATCGAAATCGATCCGAAATACTTCAAGGCCATGGTGAACCTGGCGCTCATGTACGACGAGCAGGAGAAGTACACGCTCGCCATCGAAACGCTGGAGCGCGCCGCCGAAATCGACCCCAAGAGCCCGGATGTGTGGAGCCACATGGGCAATTCGTACTACGCCCAGTCGCAGCATGCCAAGGCGATGGACCTGTATCGCAAGTCGCTGCAGCTCGATCCGAACGCCAGCCATGCGCTGTACAGCATTGGCGTCGCATTTGCCGATGCGGGCATCTTCCGCGAAGCCGTGCGCTACTGGGAGCGCGTGAGCAAGCTGGAGCCGGACAGCGAGCTGGGGAAGAACGCCAGCGAAAATGTCCAGCTGCTGCAGCGCTATCTGGTCCCGCGCTGAACCGGAGCGACTCATGCTGATCGCGAGCGATCCTTGGGCGGAGCGCGAGCTTCGCGGCTGCACGGTGCTGCTCGCCATGAGCGGCGGCGTCGACAGCAGTGCCGCCGCCGTCTTGTTGCAGCAACGCGGCGCGCGCGTTCTCGGCATCACCATGAAGAACTTCTGCTACTCCAATGTCGGCAGCGACGGTGACAGCAGCTGCTGCTCGCTGGCGCACGTCCTCGATGCGCGGCGCGTCTGCGAGACGCTCGGGATCGAGCACTTTCTCCTCGACGTGACGCAGGCCTTCGGCGCCCGCGTCATCGATCGCTTCGTCGAGGAGTACGACGCCGGCCGCACCCCCAATCCGTGCGTGGACTGCAATGGAACCGTGCGCTTCCCGGTGCTGCTCGAGCGCGCGCGGGAACTGGGGGCGGAGTTCGTCGCCACCGGGCACTATGCCCGCATCGCGCACACGGCAGACGGGAGGTCGTTCCTGCGCCGGGGTGCCGACAGCGCCAAGGACCAGTCGTACTTCCTGCACGGCGTACCGCATGAGTGCCTCGAGCGCACGCTGTTCCCGCTCGGGGACCGGGTCAAGCGCGAGGTGCGCGCCGTGGCCGCGGCCGCCGGTCTCGACGTGGCCACGAAGTCCGACAGCCAGGAGATTTGTTTCCTGCCGCGCGGGAACCGCCGCGAGTTCCTGGAGAAGCACGGCAGCGCCCGCGCCGGTGCGGTGGTGGACCTCGAGGGGCGCGCGCTCGCCGCGCACGATGGCATTGGCAACTTCACCGTCGGTCAACGACGCGGGTTGCAGTTCGCAGCCGGCAAGCCGCTCTACGTCCACCACATCGAGGCGCGGACACACACCGTGGTCGTGGGTCCGGATGAGTCGCTATGGAGTGACGGCGTGATTCTCGACTCGTTCTGGTTCCGTGGGGATGCGGTGGCCGCCGACCTGTCGGTGCAGTTGCGCTCGCGGAGCGCGCCGGTGTTGCTGCGCTCCATGGAGTTCGATACCGGTGCGGTGCGTTTGCAATTCGCTACACCGGAACGCGCCGTGGCGCCAGGGCAGGCAGGAGTGGTGTACGACGGCGATGTCGTCGTGGGCGGCGGGCGCATCGTTGCCGCGATGGGGTGAGACGTGGTCATTCGATCCTCCGCTTTCGATCCGCCCGAGTATGTTTCCTGGCAGCCGTCCGCCGCGATCCTGGAAGAATGGGACGCGACCTTGCGCGCCTCGCGCGTGCGCGCACGCACGATCGAAGCGTTGAGCCCGCGCCAATATCTCGATCTCTTCGCCGGTCTTCTCCGCACCCGCAGCATGGACACCGCGCTCAAACGCTGGGTGAAGCAAGGCGTGATCTCGAAGGCCTGGCTGGGCACGGGAGAAGAGGCCGTGACCGTGGGCAACGTACACGCGCTGCGCCGCGGCGCGGGCGGGGACGTCGTCGGGCCGATGATTCGCAATGCCGGCGCCTACCCGGAAATGGGCATGCCGCTGGTCGAAGTTTTCAAGTCGTATCTCGGCACCGCCGACCAGCGCTGCAAGGGCCGGGATCTCCACATCGGCGACCTGGCGTATGGCATCGTCCCCCCCATCAGCATGGTGGCGGCGCTCGTGCCGGTATGCGCGGGTGTCGCGCTCGCATTCAAGCAGCGCCGTGAGGCGCGCGTCGCGCTCACCTGGGTCGGCGATGGCAGCGTGCGTACCGGCGATTTCCACGAGGGCATGAGCTTCGCCGCGGCGCTCGGCGTGCCACTCGTCGTCGTGGTGCAGAACAACCAGATCGCGCTCGGGACGCGCGTCGAAGTGCACACGCGTGCGCCGCTCGAGCAACTGCACCTCGCCTACGGCGTGAAGGGGTACTTGTGTGACGGCAACCATGTTCTCGATGTCTATGCCGCCACGACCCAGGCAGTGAGCGATTGCCGCAAAGGGCGTGGGCCAGTGCTGTTGCTCGCCAACACCTTTCGCATGGGCGGCCACGCCACGCACGACGAGGCCGAAGCACGCCAACTCGTGCCGGCCGCGATCTTTCGACACTGGGGCGAACGCGATCCTCTCGGGTTGTACGAAGCGTGGTTGGAAAGATCCGCGCTCGTGCTCGAAGAGGGTCTCGAAGGGACAGGGCTTGGCGACCTTCCCGAGTCGCGCCCGGCACGCAATCGCGCCGTGCTCGAACACGTCAGTCGAGCCGTCGCCGAGGAAGTGGAGTTGGCTGCTGCCGCTGCGCTCGAGAGTCGAGCCGCCCACATGCCCGACGGCACCGACGTGGATCACGGCGTCTATGCGCGCCCGATCGAGTGAGCGCGCCATGCGCCGTCGCGCTTGCATCTTTCTCGCCGCGGTGTGTCTCACGGTCGTTCCCGCGCAGGCGGGGACCTTCGGTGTCGAAGTCGCCGGCATGCTGGGCGGGCCGGTGAGCCCGGAGTTTTTCAGCGACGCGTGGGGTCGGGGTCTGGGGATCGGCGGCGGACTGCTCTATGACATGGGCCGGGTGGTGGCACTGGTGCAGGGCGACTTCGCGCAGTTCGCCTTCGAGGGCTCCGAGGAATTGGGCACGTTCGGCGGCGAACGGCGATTCTCTTCTTTGACGCTGGCGCTCCGACTCGTGCTCTGGAAACACGACAGTTTGCGCGAGGAGTGCTTGAGCCTCGCAGCGAGCGCTGGCTGGGGGCATCAGGCCATCGCGGGGACTGCCGGCGTCGAACCGGGCTCGGCGGCCGCGGCCAGTCTCGGCGACGGCAGCGAGGACGGCGTCACATGGACGGCGGCGGGGGAATTCTCGCGCAGCCTGTACCGGACGACACGCTGGGCCGCGGGCTTGCGCTACACGCGCTTCGAATTCGAGCACGAGTCACCAGCTCACGTCATGCTCGTGTTCGCGCTGCGCATGCCGCTCGCCGGCTCGCGTCCAAGCTCGTGAGACGGAATTGTGATGAAAAAGAATCGGCGCTCGTGAGAGGATGCCGATGAACCCGCCACCGCGGAACGGCAACCGTGGGCCGGAGCGCCGATGAACGCGCCGCGAATCTACAATCTGTTTCCACGACTCGTCGGCGACATGCGGCGGTGGCCGGAGCACGCTCGCCACGCGCACTCGCTGGGGTTCGACTGGCTACTCCTCAACCCGATTCACTTCCCCGGGTTCTCGGGCAGCTGCTATGCGGTCAAGGACGACGAGCGTATCGACCCGCTGCTGTTGCCGGCGGACCATCCCGATCACCACTACGACAGGTACGTGCATGCCGACGGGGGCACGCGGTTGTTGATCGATACGCTGCGCGCCATTCGGGCAGAAGGCGTGCGCCCAATGCTCGATCTGGTGCTCAATCACACCGCGCGCGACGCGCGCCTGGTGCGCATGCATCCCGAGTGGTACGTGCACGACGCGGAGGGCCGCATCGCAAGCCCGTCGGCCATCGATCCCGCCGATGCGCGACGCGTCACCGTCTGGGGAGACCTAGCGGAGCTGGATCACGCTGGCTCGCGTGATGCCGCGGCGCTGCGCGCGCACTGGGTGCAACGGCTCGGGCGGGCGCTCGATCTTGGGTTCATGGGATTTCGTTGCGACGCCGCCTACAAGGTGCCTGCCTCGACGTGGGCCGCACTGGTCGAGTTGACGCGACAGCGAGTTCCCGAAGCGCTGTTCGTCGCCGAAACCTTGGGTGCCCGGTTGGAGGAAGTGGCGGCGCTCGGGGATTCCGGCATCACCTGGCATTTCAACAGTGCCAAATATTGGAACTTCGATCAGCCCTGGTGCCTGGAACAACAGCGTCAGAACGCCGTCTGCATGCGCTCCATCAGCTTTCCGGAATCGCACGACACACCACGTTTGTGGGAGGAAACACATGGCAACGCCGCGGTGCAACGCCAGCGCTATGCGTTCGCGGCCGCCTTCGCGAGCGGCGTGATGATGCCGGTCGGCTTCGAATACGGATTCAGCCGCCGCCTGCACGTGGTCGAGACACGCCCAGAACATTGGGAAGAGCCGCAGGTCGATCTCTGTAACTTCATCCGCCGCGTGCACGACGTCTGTGGGCGCACGCCGGCATTGACTAGCGAAGAGGTGGAAGCCTGCACGCCGCTCACGGAAACAACGCTCGTTCTCGAACGCCGGGAGGAGGCCTCCAACGCTTTCCTCGTCGTCAACAAGGACTGGCACGCAGACCAGGTGTGTGGTTTGCCGGCGGCGGCGCGTGGCCGGCACGTGCTGCGTGTGTGCCGCGACGACGCACCGGCCGACGAGACCGCAGGCACGAGTCTCACGCTCGGGCCGGCGGAAGTCGTCTACCTGGTGTGAATCACTGTGTCAGTTTGCGCGGCACACGACCGTCGACCACCCATTGCAATGAACGCTGCACCTGCATCTGCAGATCGCGCTCGCGCACTGGTGAGGCGAGGAAACGAATGGCACCGAGAACCGGTACGTCGCGATCCGGATGACCGTGAAGAGCCTCGCGCTCATCGATGGCAGCGAGAGTGGTCTTGATCGCGTGCGTGACCACGATGGGCAGGACGAAACGATCGGATTGGCAGAGAGCCTCGAGCTGCCGTTGGAGTGGGACCCAAGACGTTTCGTCCGCGAGCAGCGCGCGCGCGATCGTCACGGCTTCCTCGCTGCGGCGCGCCTCGATTGCCTCGATCAGGAGCTGCATCGATGCGCCGGGAGCGCTGGCCGGCGGCATGGCCGGGGCGGGCGCATCCATGGGGCGTCCGGAGTGGATGAAGACCGCCGCCTGAAAAAGGAAGTGCAACCGTCCTGGATGGTGATGACGGCGCACCGCGTGGCGAACTGCGCTCGCGAAGGTGAATCGATGTGTGGCCCACAGCCAGTTCTCGGCCACCTCGGGATCTGCGTCCCAGCGTGCGTCGAATCGCAACAGACGATGCCCCGCAGCGGCCACCAGATCGCGGGCCACGGTCTCCGCACCGACCCCGCGCATGAGCGCAGCCCAGACAGCATCCATCGCTTCCGCGGTGCTGCCATCGAGGACGGCATCGCGCAACGCGATGCCATCCCAGTCGACGCCGTCACGTGATTCGATGCGAGCGAAATCGTCCACGTGCGATTGAACACGCGCGAAATAACCACGCATGTAGGGCAGGCGATCCTCGCGTGTGCCGAGCACGATCCCGTACGCCAGCCCGGCGAGGATGTCGCAACTCGAAAGGTCGTCGTCGAGCGTATCGAGGAGCTCCGTGGCCTTGACGAGATAGATGAGCGCGTGACCGAAGTCGAGGAAGTGGTCGGCGACGACCGAGAAAAGCCAGGCTTCGATCTCGCGGCGCGGCATGCCAAGAGCGAAGGCGCCGCGCAACAACGCCTCGGCGCTCTCGGCGTCTTCGGCTTCGACAGCCGCACGGAAGCGCTCGCGCGTAGCTCCCGTCCGCGGCTCCGGCGCGGTCCGCTCGGGCAGCCTGGCATTGGTATCGATGCAGAGATCCAGAACAGGTGCGAGGGTCGCCAAGGCTGCGACGCCCGCCTGCTGGCGCAGCAGGCGAGAGCAATCGGCGGCGAGCGCGAGGACGTGAGTACAGCCGTACTCGCCGTGCAGCGCATCGTAACGGGCCACGTCGGCCAGCAAGCGCCGTGCGTCGTAGCCGGCATGGAGGAGCCGAGCGGCATCGCGCAACGCGCGTCCCGTATCGCCGTCGTGGAGCGCGCGTTCCAAGCTGGCGCGGATGCGTGGCCATGTGGATGCAGCCGGCGCGTCGGTAAGGTCGACTTCGAGCGCGCCGTCCCGGACGCGCACCGGGTAGCTGCGCACGTCCTCGCCACCCAAGAGGCACGTGCCATCCCGGACGTCGAACTTCCAGTTGTGCCAGGCGCAGGTGAGGCTGCAATCCTTCAAATCACCTTGCGCCAGTGGATAGCCTTCGTGCGGGCAGCGGTTGTCGAGCGCGAAGATGTCGCCGGTCGTGGTGCGGATCACCACTAATTGGTGGGGGTGGCGCTTGACGGTGGCGAGGCTGCCTGGGGCGAAGTTTTCCAGTGCGCCGAGATTCTCCCAAGCGGTTGCGGACACGCACGACCTCCAAAGACCCGACTTGCCGAGTATACTCTGCCGCGAGCGGGGCCGGCACGGGACAAGGTGGATGCACTTCGTCGGAGGGATACGCGATGCTCGAAACGAAAGAAGCACTGCAGATCGCGCACCGGCTCGGCCAAGGCGTGCACGAGTGGGTGCTGCAAGGCTTCGCGCCCGAGTTCGGTCGCAAACGCTTCGCTAGCGCACCGCGGTGGCAGGCGTTGCAGGACACGGGCAGCGAACTGTGGCTCGACACCGGCGACATCCAGGGAATCACGGGTCTTTGGAGCGCCGAGTTCCGCGCGCTCACTACCAACAACACGCTGCTCAACGCCGAGGTGCAACGCGGCCAGTACGACGATTTGGTGCGCCGGACGGTGAAGCACCTGCGCACGCTCGAGCCTGGCATCCCGGAGGCTCTGCTCGTGCTCGAGATCGCCTTCGTCCTCAATGCGCATCACGGCCTGCGACTGGTCGAGCAGTTCGATGCCTTCGTGAGCGTCGAGGAGCACACCGACCTGGCCGACGACATCGATCTCGCCGTCTTGTACGGCAAGCGCTTTCACGCCATCTGCCCGCAGCGCTTCATCGTCAAGTTGCCGCTCACGCCGGCTGGCTTGCTGGGAATGCGCCAGCTGCGGCGCGCCGGCGTTCCCATCAACTTCACACTCGGATTTTCGGCGCGACACAACTACCTCGCGGCCCGCATCGGCGACCCGAGCTTCGTCAACGTCTTCCTCGGGCGCTTGAACGCATTCGTCGCCGATTCCAAACTGGGGAGCGGCGCCGGCGTCGGCGAGAAGGCCACGGTCGCGAGCCAAGAGGCCATCCGCTCCCTGCGGCAAGCCGGACAAGCCGAGACGCGCCAGATCGCCGCCAGCTTGCGCGGCAACGAGCAGATTTGGCCACTCGCGGGAACCGACGTGATGACGATTCCGCTCGCGGTCGCCAAGGGTTATCGGGACTCGACCATGCCGCCTCCGACTTCAGCCGGTCCGCCGTCCGTCGCCATCCAGCCCGAGGTCGAACCCGAGGCGTTGCGCGCTTTGCATTTCGAACGCCTGTGGGAAATCGATCCAGCGCTGGTGCGGGCAGCGGATGCACTGGGGCGCGCCGATCTCGACCGCATGACCGGTGCCGCTTTGGTGACCACTTTGCGCGAACATGGCGTGGACGATTTCTTCCCCGACTACTCATCGGCGGAAATCGATTCCATCCGCAAGGACGGCAAGATCCCGCGTCTCGAACGCTGGCGCGAACGCTTGGTGGCGCGAACGACGGCACTCGACTCGCTTCTCAACATCAGTGGCCTACATTCTTTCGCCGCCGACCAGAAGCAGCTCGACGATCGCGTGCGCGGCCTGCTGGGGTAACCACTGGGGTCACGCCCTGCGCAGCCAACGCCAGAGCTCTTGCGGCGCCGCGGTCGAAACCCACCCAGCGAGGCCAGCCAAGGGCTGCACTGTAGGAGTCGATGGCTCTTATGTTTCTCGCAGCGTTCGTGTCCTGAACTCATCGTGCCACCAACTTTCTGGGGCGCGGCTTGCAGCCGCGACCCACCCGAAACGCAGGCCGAACCATGCTCTCCGTCCTGCCTCTCGTTTTCTTCGCGTCCGGGGCCGCCGCCCTGGTCTTCGAAGTCGTCTGGTTCCACCTCACAGGGCTCGTGTTCGGCAACAGCATTTGGGCCACGAGCATCGTCCTCTCGAGTTTCATGGGCGGGCTGGCACTCGGGAACTACCTGGTCGGTAGGTTCGGCGGGGGGGCGGCGCGCCCCATCCGTGCCTATGCATTGCTGGAATGCACGATCGCGTTCACGGGGTTCCTGCTCACACTCTTGCTCCCGCTCCTGCCGCGTCTCCTGGCGCCGCTCTTCGGGCCGCTCCTCGATTCTCCATTGCTCGTCAATCTGCTGCGCCTCGCCCTCGCCTTCGTCCTCTTGCTCGTGCCGACGACCGCCATGGGCGCGACGCTGCCGCTCCTCGTCGCGGCGTTGTGTCGCCAGGGCAGCAGCAGCTTCGGCACGGCCCTTGGGTGGATGTACGGAACCAACACACTCGGTGCGGTTGCTGGTGTGCTGCTGGTCGAGACCGTTCTCGTCGAGCGCCTGGGCATCCGCGGCACCTCCATCGCCGCGGCGTGCACGAACCTGATGGCGGCCGGCGCGGCTTTCCTGCTGGCCCGCCGCTTCGAGGTCAGCAGGAAGCGCCGGCCCAAGGCTGCGGGAACGGTGACGCGTGTTCGCGCACCTGCCGGCACGGTGACGGGCGGCCTCACGCGCCAGGTCCTACCACTTCTCGTTACGGCATTCCTCGCCGGTGCCGCGCTGTTGGCGCTCGAGGTGATCTGGTTTCGCTTTCTCCTCCTCTTTGTCACCAACAACACTCTGGCGCTCAGCATCATGCTGGCCACGGTGCTGGCGGGAATCGCTGTGGGTGGGCTCGTGGCCTCGTGGCGGCTGCGTTCGGGGCTCGACGCGGGACGGGTGCTGCCCTGGGCTGCTCTACTCGTGGCTATGTGCACCATGCTCACGTACGCCGGTTTCCAGGTGGGGCTCGATGAAGCGGCGCCCTTCCGCTGGACGGCGATGCTTTGGATGTCGCTGCGTCTCATCTTGCCGGTGGCGCTCGGTTCCGGCTTCCTCTTCACCTTGCAGGGCCAGGCTTTGCGAGTGCACGCCCGCGGCGACGCGCACGCCGCCGGTCTCCTGACTCTGGCGAACACTCTCGGCGCCATGATCGGCTCGCTGTGCGGCGGTTTCGTTCTCCTGCCTCTCTTGGGGACGGAGCGTTCCTTCGCCGCTATTACCCTCGTGTATGCGTCGATCGCTCTGCTCCTGGCGGTACCGGGCTCGATGCGGGCGCGAGTGGCGGCCGCCGCCGTCGCCGGCCTCGCTCTGCTCCTCGTGGTCTTCCCCTTCGGGTTCATGGCGCGGACGTACATCCCGCTCTCGGTGCGGCAGTTCACCGCCGACGGCTCGAAGATCGCCGCCGTTCGGGAAGGTCCGACCGAGACGAGCGTCGCCCTTCGCCTGGACTGGCTCGCTCAGCCTGTGTACCACCGCCTGGTCACGAACGGGTTCACCATGTCCGGGACGGGGAGCCCGGCCAAGCGCTACATGCGTCTCTACGCCTTCTGGCCGGCCATCGTGCGCGCTGCGCCGCTGCGCCGCGCTCTCGTCATCAGCTACGGCGTCGGAGTCACGGCCAAAGCCGCCAGGGACCTGGAGTCATTGCAGCACATCGACGTGGTGGACATCTCGCGCGACATCGTCGAGCTCAGTGACCTCCTCTACACACCGGAGAACCATCCTTTGCGCGATCCGCGCGTTCGGCTGCACATCGAGGACGGACGTCAGTTCCTGCAGACCACGACCGGGCGCTACGACTTGATCACGGGGGAACCTCCGCTTGATCACGGGGGAACCTCCGCCGCCGCGCCTGCCCGGCACGGTGAATCTCTACACCCGGGAGTACTTCCAGCTGATTCACGACCACCTGGCGGATGGCGGCGTGACGACGTACTGGCTCCCCATCACGGACTTGTTAGTGGAGGACACGCTGGCCATCGTGCGTGCTTTCTGCGAGGTCTTCGACACGTGCTCGCTCTGGAACGGTACACCCATGGATTGGATGCTCGTGGGTTTCCGTGGCGTGCCTGAACCGGCCTCGGCCGCACAGTTCCGGCATCTTTGGAGCGATGCCTGCATCGGCCCGCAGCTGCGCGAGATTGGGCTCGAGGTGCCGGAGCAGCTGGTGGCCACTTTCATTGGAGATGCGGCGGACTGGGGCCAGGTCACAGCGGCGACGCCGCCACTCACCGACGACCGTCCCAAGCGCCTGCACACGCTCTACAGCGAGCCCTCCGACGCGCGGCTCGATTTCTACCTCGCTGCGATCGACCCCTCTCGCGCTCGAGGGGCGCTGGCACGCAGCGCCTTCGCGCAGGGCCTCTTCCCGCCGGAGATCGTGCAGGCCACGGGTCCGTACTTCGAGCTGCAATCGCTGGTCAACCTCGCTCTCGCCGGACCGCCGTCCCCACTGCCGCACTTGCACCAGATCCACGACCTTCTGACGCGCACGTCCTTGCAGACGCTGCCGCTTTGGTTGCTCGGCTCGAACGACACCAGCCTGCACATCGCCGCGAGTGTCCGCGACGACGTCTCCGGCTCCTTGGATTACACCCGCGCCCTCGGCGCCCTGGTGGGCCGTGACTACGTTCTTGCCGCCGAGAACCTGCAGCGCGCGCGCCAGCGCGGCTGGCGCCTCGCGGTCGCGGGCCCGCTGCACGTCTACGCCCTGTGCATGAGCGGGCGTCTCGATGCAGCGCGGGCGCTGTTGCAGGAATTGCGACCTGCCTTGGCAGCGGCCGAGCCCAACTGGCGCTGGCTGTCGGAGACTTTCGCCCTCTAGATCGAATCCGGTGTCCACGCGAACGGATCAGCCCATTCAATGGTGCCGAGGACATTTCGATTTGCGTCACTCACGCTGTGCGCAGCCAGCGCCAGAGCTCGCGTGGGGTCGCGGGTTTGCCGTACATGAGGATGCCGATGCGGAACACGCGTGACGCCATGTAGGTCGCGCCCCAACAGGCGAGCACCATCAGCACCAGGCTCAGGCCGATCTCGATCGGGCCCGGCGGCACCAGGCTCGCCAGGCGGTTCACCATGAGAAACGGCGTGAAGAAAGGAATGAAAGTCAGGACCTGCACCCACCACGCGTCGGGGTGCTGCCCGACGAAGAACATGAGCAGAATAGGCACCATGATGAACAGCCAAATGGGCACCATGAGATTCTGCGCTTCCTTGAGCTCGGTCACCGCCGAGCCGACGGCGGCGATGAACGTACTGTAGAAAGCGATCGTGATCACCATCCAGACCAGGAACCAGACGAACATCGGACCGCGCACCATGTGTTGCCATCCCTGATGGTGAACGATGTAGGCGCCGCCGGCGCTCCAAATGGCCATCAACGTGAAGGTCGCTCCCACGAGTCCCAAGATCTTGCCCGCCATGAGCTCGAACGGACTGATCGAGCTCAGGAGGACCTCCACCAGCCGGTTGGATTTCTCCTCGATGGTCGAGGTGAGCAGCGTCTGCGCATGCGCCGAGAAGGCGATGGCGAGCGCGTAGACGAAGATCATCGGGATGAAGGTGGCGGCGTCGCGCGCCCCTTCGGTGCCGGCGCTGCGGCCGGAGACATCGACATCCAGTTCGTCCAGTACCGGAGCTTGGATGGCGGCGAGAGTCTCGCCCGAAACGTCGTGCCAGCGATAACGGTCGCCGGCCACCAATGTGCGCAGATCGCTCGCGAGTTGTTTCTTCAGGTCCTCGTTGGCGATGTTGCGGGTGTACCACTGCATGCGGCCGACGCCGCCCACGAGGTCGCCGCGCAGCACCGCGAAGCCTTCGAGCTCGCCCGCGCGCGTGCGCGCCGAGAGCGACTCGATCACCGCGTCTGCTTCCGCACCACCGCGTGGCCGGCGGGCAGCATCGATTCTCCAACGCGCGCCGAACTGCCAGCTCGCAGCCAGGCGCGATCCGAGCTCGCTCCCGGGCCAGGGAGAGTCGAACTGCCGCTGGTTTGTCTGCGGCGGCGTGCTGAGATCGACGATGGCGAAGGGCTTGCCGGCCTTGCGCTGGGCCTTCTCGATCCAATCCGCCACCAGGGTTCCGACCAAAATGAGCGCGGGGGTCATCAAGATCCCGAGCAGGAAGCTGCGCGTGCGCACGTCGGCAAGGTATTCGCGTCGCGCCACCAGCCCGATGTTGCGGATCATCGGCCATCGCCTCCGTGCACGCCGTCCGCAGCCAGCGTTGCAACATCGCCGCCCGCGTCACGCACGGTGCGCACGAAGATCTCGTGCAACGTCGGTTGGCGCAATTCAAAGCGCAACACTTGCAGCCGTTCGGCCAGACGGCGCAACAGCTGTGACGGATCCGCGTTGGGTCGCAGGCTGATCTCGCTGTAATGCCCGTAGTCGTTGAGGCGGGAGATCTCGGGGTCGCGCGCCAGGAAGCTGCCATCGCCACGGTACTCGAGCAGAATGACGACGTCGCGGCCACGACGCACTTCGTCCAAAGCGCCGTCCAGCACCTTGCGTCCCTCGAGCACCATGACGATACGGTCGCAGAGCTTCTCCGCCTCGCTCATCTGATGGGTGGAGAAGATGACGGTGCGGCCCCGGCGCTTGAGGTCGAGAATCACGTCACGGACGAATTCGAGGTTGAGCGGGTCGAGGCCACTGAACGGTTCGTCGAGGATGACGAGCTCGGGATCGTGCAGGATGGTGGCGAGGAACCCCACTTTCTGCTGCATGCCCTTGGACAGGTCCTGGACGTTGCGTCGCTCCCAGGCCCCGAGGCCGAAGCGCTCGAGCCAGCCCCGCGCCCGGATTCGGCCATCGCGCTCTGCGAGGCCCTTCAAGGACGCGAAGAAGACGAGCAGCTCGAGCACGCGCATCTTGCGATAGAGACCGCGTTCTTCGGGCAGATAGCCGATCCGCTTCTTGATTGGTTCGCTCATGCGCTCGCCGAGCACCTGAATCGTGCCAGCGTCGGGCGCGATGATGTTCATCACCATGCGCAGCGTCGTGGTCTTCCCGGCGCCATTCGGGCCGAGAAACCCCTGCACGCATCCAGCGGGTACGGAAAGCGATAGATCATCGACCGCGGTAAAGTTGCCGAAGCGCTTGCTCACCTGCTGGATGTCGATGGCGGGCATGCCGCCTCCGCACGCATGGGTGCTCAGAGATCGTCATTGTCCTTGGGCTTGTGGCGCTCGCCGGCGTCCTCCTCCTTGGCATCTTCGTAATCGTCGTCGTCGTAGTCCTCGTCGTCGAGATCTTCTTCGTCGTCGTCATCGTCGTCTTCGTCGAAGTCTTCGTCGTCCCACTCATCGTCGGTTTCGGACATGAGTTGGGGCGGTTTCGAAGTCCAGCCGAGCTCCTCGTGGAGTTCGGGGCTCATGTCGATCCTCCTCGAATTGAGCGCACGCCCCTCGCGGTGCGTGCACGTGGTTGCGGACGGGGTATGTTGCAGATTCGCTTCGGCCGGCGCAAGGGGCTTGGGGCCCCTAGGGGGGAGACCACGGCCGGTCAGAGCCCCCTACAACCGCACGTACTCGAAGTCGACCGGCTTGCCGTGGATCCCCTTGGCCGGAGGCGCGATCCAGTGCGCGAACTTGCCGCGCTCGTGGACCGGGTGCATGAGGGAGCCCACGTAGTCCAGGTCGGTTTGGGAGGGGAGCCAGAGGTCGCGCTGCGCTTCCCATTCGGCCGCTCCGAGGAGGACGCCCTCGGGGGTGAAGTGCTTCCCGGCGTAAATGCCGACGTGGCGATGAAAACGCCGGCTCGGCAGCCGGATGCGGAACTCCAACCCAGAGCGCTCGAGGACGGTGTTCCAGCGGTCGACGCCGCGCTGGCAATCCTCGATGTAGCGGTCCCGGAGGATCTCGTTCATGGCGTTTCGGAGCGGCACATCCTGCTCGCCGAGCCTCGAGCCATCGGGCACGGTCATGCGATAGGAGCCTTCGAGGGCCCGATGGTCTGCTTCCAGCTCCTCCTGATAACGGCCCTTGAGGCCACTGGCGAAGTAATCGGCGGCGTTCGACGAGATCTCGCCGCCGAAGAGGTCGGCCGACAGCGAGTACCAATGGTTGACGTAGCGCTGAACCGTTTCGAGGTCGATGCCCCCCTGGGCACGCACGTCGCCATTGGGGTCGCGTTGCATCAGCTCGATGCTGCGCTGGACGACCCTGCGCACCCCGGTCTCGCCGACGAACATGTGATGCGCCTCTTCCGTGAGCATGAAGCGTGTCGTGCGCGACAGCGGGTCGAAACCACTCTCGGCGAGTGCTAAGAGCTGGTACTTGCCGTCACGGTCCGTGAACGTCGTGAACATGAAGAAGGCGAGCCAGTCACGGATGGGGGCATTGAAGGCGCCGAGGATGCGTGGCTTGTCCGGGTCGCCGCTCCGGCGCTCGAGCAATGTGTCGGCCTCCTCGCGGCCATCCCGGCCGAAGAACCGATGCAGGAGGTACACCATGGCCCACAGGTGCCGGCCTTCTTCGACGTTTACTTGAAAGAGATTGCGCATGTCGTAGAGACTAGGCGCGGTAGCCCCAAGCAGTCGTTGCTGTTCGACGCTGGCTGGCTCGGTGTCGCCTTGGGTGACGATGAGTCGTCGCAAGTAGCCCCGAAGCTCACCCGGGACCTCTTGCCAGACCTGCTGCCCGCCGAAGTCGCCGAAGCCGATCTTGCGCTCCGGTTCGGGTTCGGCCAGAAAGATGCCCCAGCGATAGTCGGGCATCTTCACGTGGTCGAAATGGGCCCAGCCCTTGGCGTCCACCGCGATGGCGGTCCTGAGGTAGATTTCCTTGCCCTGGAAACCATCCGGCCCCATGTCCATCCACCAGCGCCGGTAGTCCGGCAGCCATTTCTCCAACGCGCGTTGCAGCTTCGTGTCCTCGGAGAGATTGACGTTGTTCGGAATCTTCTCGCGCAATTCCATCATCAGGTCCTACTCCAATCGAAGCTGGGCCGCTCGGGGCGGCCATACAATTTGAGCGCACCGCGTTCGCCCACGGCGTTGGGACGCTGGAAGACCCAATTCTGCCACGCTGAGAGACGGCCGAACACCTTGCTCGCCATGTTCTCGGCACCCGGGTAGCGCAAGGAAGCCTCCATGCCGGTGAGGGCATCGGGCGACAGGCTGGCGCGCTCTTCGAACGCCACCCGCACCTCGTCGTCCCAGTCGATGGCGTCCGCGACGACGGTGACGATGCCAGCCGCTTCGGCGGCCACCGGAGTGTACGGCCCCCCAGAAAGAATATCGGCGACGCGTTCGGGTTCGTGAAGCCAGCGCGCGAGCATGCGAGTGAGTCCGTGGCTCATGGGATAGGCGCCGGCATTGAGCGGGCTCGGGGAGAAGCGGACGGCCTCGTCATCGAGCGCATAGGTGCGGTCGGCGGCCAGCGCCAGCTCGAGCAGTGTGCCCGCAAAGCAAGAGCCCGGCTGCGCGATGGCGAATAGGCTGCGGGCGGTGAGGTCGAGACGGCGCAGTGTTCGCGCTGCCTGGAGCAGGATCTCGCGCGCGAACCAGTCATGCCGCATCGCGTGCAAGGCCTGGTCCCAAGCGAGCACGGTGGCGGAGTCCCCCTGCGTTTCGAGAAGCAGCAGACCGCAAGTCTCTTCGTTGAAACGCAGATGGCAGAGAGCGTCGTCCAATTCGCGAAACACCATGAGTGGCCAGGCGTCGGCTCCCAGTCGGCGTAGCGACTCGGGATCCGCTGGCGGCGCCGACCGCGGTCCGTGCACGACCACGCGCGCTTGCCTTCGAGCGCGGTCGATGTGGACCGCGACGTGGCGGTAGCGCAGCGTGTCGCGACCACGATCGACTTCGAGCGGTGTGAGCGCAATGCCGGAGCTGGGGCGCGGCCCGCCGCTCGAAGCGAGAGCGAGGGCGCGTTCGTGCAGCGTCGCGTCGAAGCGGCTGCGCGGCACGATTGCTTCGACCAGGCGCCAGTCGACGGCGCGTTTGCCGCGGATGCCTTCGGCGAGTGTGGCGAAAATATCGGCACGATCGCGCCGCACCCGGCGCTTGTCGACGACACGCGTCAAGCCTCCGGTTCCCGGGAGAACGCCGAGAAGCGGCACCTCGGGCAGGCTGACGGCGGAGCTGCCGTCGTCGACGAGGTAGATCTCGTCGCAGGCTAGCGCCAGCTCGTAGCCGCCGCCGGCCGTGGTGCCGTTGCAGGCGGCGAGATATTTTTGACCGCTGTGCGCGCTCGCGTCCTCGATCGCCAGTCGTGTTTCGTTGGTGAATTTGCAGAAATTGACTTTGAAGGGGTGCGAGGAACCCGCCAGCATGTGAATGTTGGCCCCGGCGCAAAACACGCGCTCCTTGCCGCTGGTGACAATGACCGCGCCCACCTGCGGCTGCTCGAAACGCAGGCGCTGCACGGCATCTGCCAGCTCGATGTCGACGCCAAGATCGTAGGAGTTGAGCTTGAGCACGTAGCCCGGGACGAACGGCGCGTCTTCCTGCACGTCGAGCACGAGGCGTGCGACGTTGCCGTCCACCTGCAGCCGCCAATGGCGGTAGCGCTCAGGATGAGTTTCGAAGCCGATCGGATCCATTCTCGCTCCTGCGTTGGGTGCGTCGATGCGGGACGGCGCATTATACTGCATCGCCGCGGCATCGGAACGGAAACCGAAAAACCTGGAGGCTGGTCCCGCCACCCTGCTAGGCTGCGCCCGATGAAGGAACAGCACGTCGAGAAGGTCGTCGTCCTCCTGCTGCTCGTCGCCATTTCGGCCACGTTCGTGGCCATGCTGCGGCCGTTCTTGATGACGCTGCTGATGGCGGCAATCATGAGCGGTCTGATGCAACCATTGCAGCGGCGACTGGTGCGTTGGACACGCGGGCGGCGAACCCTGGCTGCCGTAATGACCCTAGCGCTCTTTCTCGCCGTCATCGTCGTACCGCTGCTGAGCGTTCTCGGCATCGTGGCCAACGAGGCATACAACGTCAGCCAGCGCGTGGCGCCTTGGGTGCAGCGTTTGCGCGAAGGGTCGCTGGATCTCGGCGCGCTCAAGCAGTTGCCATTCGCCGACCGGATCCTGCCGCATGGTAACGAGATCCTCGCCAAGGCCAGTCAGCTCGTTGCCGCCGGCGGCGGCTACCTCGTCGACGCCATCTCGGCGATCACGCGCGGCACCGCACAGGTCGCGTTTCAGTTCGTGGTGCTGCTCTATTCCATGTTCTTCTTCCTCAAGGATGGGCCGGCGATCCTGGGGCGCATTCTCTATCTCGTGCCCCTTTCCGACGCCGACGAGCGACGCATGGTGGAAAAATTCGTGCTCGTGACCCGGGCGATGTTGAAGGGGACGCTCGTCATCGCCTCGCTGCAGGGAGTGCTCACGGGAGGGGCCATCGCCGTTTGCGGCATTGACGGTGCGTTGTTCTGGGGCACGCTCGCCGTCGTGCTCGCCACGATTCCCGGCGTGGGGACGGCATTCGTCTGGGTTCCGTGCGTCATCTACCTGTTCGCGACGCGCCAGAACGGAGCCGCGATCTTTCTCTTGATCTTCTGCGCCGGCATCGTGGGCACGCTCGACAACTTCCTGCGCCCGCGCCTGGTGGGCAAAGCGACGCAGATGCACGATCTGCTGGTGTTCCTCGGTATTCTGGGCGGAATCGCGCTCTTCGGCTTGCCGGGCTTCATCGTCGGGCCGATCCTGACCGCACTCTTCATCGTCATCTGGGACATCTATGGCATGGTGTTCAAGGACTCCCTGCCGCGCGTTGTCTCCTTCGGCGGTGCCGGCGGCGGTGTCCCCCGCGCATCGACCGCGCCGGAACAGGAGCCCAAACCGTGACCACGGCACCCGACTTCATTCGCGATCGGATCCGCGCCGACGTCGCCGCCGGCAAGCACGGCGGCAAGGTGGTGACGCGCTTCCCGCCGGAACCGAACGGCTATCTGCACATCGGGCACGCCAAATCGATCTGTCTCAACTTCGGCGCCGCCGCCGACTTCGGCGGCCGCTGCCACCTGCGCTTCGACGACACCAATCCGCTCAAGGAAGATGCGGAGTACGTCCGTGCCATCCAGCACGACGTGCGCTGGCTGGGGTTCGATTGGGGAGCGCACCTGTACCATGCATCCGACTACTACGAATCGATGTACGAGTACGCGGTGCAGCTGGTGCGGGACGGCAAGGCCTACGTCGATGGTGCCAGCGAGGAGGACATCCGCCGCGACCGTGGCACGGTCACCGAGCCCGGGCGCGCCAGTCCAGACCGCGATCGGGCGGTGCAGGAGAACTTGGACCTGCTGCAGCGCATGCGCCACGGCGAGTTCGCGGACGGCACCTACGTGCTGCGCGCCAAGATCGAAATGGCGTCTCCCAACATGAAGATGCGCGACCCGTTGATCTACCGCATCCGCCGCGTCGCGCATCATCGCACCGGTCAGGCCTGGAACATCTATCCGCTCTACGACTTCGCCCATTGCCTGTCGGACGCGATCGAAGGCGTCACCCACTCGCTGTGCACGCTCGAGTTCGAGAACAATCGCGAACTATACGATTGGTTCCTGGAAACGCTGCGCGTGCCGCACCGGCCGCAGCAGATCGAGTTCGCGCGACTCAACCTGAGCCATACGGTGATGAGCAAACGCTTCCTGCTGCAGCTGGTGCAGGCAGGTCACGTGCGCGGCTGGGACGATCCGCGCCTGCCGACCTTGGCTGGGCTCCGCCGGCGCGGATACACGCCTCGCTCCATCCGTGCATTCTGCGAGCGGATCGGCGTCGCTCGGCGCGACAACATGGTGGATCTGTCGCTGTTGGAGTACTACCTGCGCGAGGAGTTGAACCAGAGCTGCGAGCGCATGATGGCGGTGCTGCGGCCGCTGCGCATCGTTGTCGACAATTACCCGCCGGGGACTTGGGAGGAGCTGGAGGCCGTCAACAATCCCGAAGCGCCCGAAGCGGGGACGCACACGCTGCGATTTGGCCGCGAGCTCTATATCGAGCGCGATGACTTTCGCGAAGATCCGCAGAAGAAGTTCTTTCGCTTGGCGCCCGGGCGCGAGGTGCGCCTCAAGCATGCCTACTTCATCCGCTGCGAACGCGTCGTCCACGATCCGAAGACGGGCGAGGTGGTGGAGCTCGGCTGCACTTACGATCCAGCCACCAAGAGCGGCGAGGCCACCGACCGCAAGGTGCAAGGGACGCTGCACTGGGTGGCAGCCGACGTGGCGCTCGATGCCGAGGTGCGGCTCTACGACGCGCTGTTCACGGTTCCCGATCCGATGGGACAAGCCGGCGAAGGCGGGCTCGAGGCATTGATGAATCCGCAGTCGCTGCAAGTCCTGGAAGGATGTAAGGTGGAACCGAGATTGTCTGGAGCCGAACCGGGGCAGCGCTCTCAGTTCTTGCGTCACGGATACTTCACGGTCGATCTCGACTCGAGGCCGGGCAAATTGGTCTTCAATCGTACCGTCGGTCTTAAAGACACGTGGGCGAAACTCGAGAAAAGAGAGCAGGTTGCCGAAGGGAGTTGAGACGGCGCGGCGCTTGCAGGCAGGAACGGCCGCATCTGGGAAATGGGGGAGTGGAGGGTGAAGATGAAACTGTGGAAGGTAATCCAGAGTCGCGTGGTGCTGGCCGCGTTCGCAGCGAGCTTGGGTCCAGTGAGCGCCGCCGGGGCGACGGATGGGTTCGGCCCGCGCGTCGGCCTCACCGGGGATCCGGATCAGGTGCACCTGGGACTGCACGTCCCGACCTTGCGCATGACCCCGAACCTCGGGTTCATGGCGAGCTTCGAGGCAGGCGTAGGCGACGACACCACGCTGTTTTCCGCCAACATGGATTTCAAGTACGCGTTCAACACGCAAGCTGGCAACTGGCGCCCTTACCTGGGCGCTGGCCCGGCGTTGCATCTGCTGAACCGCGACGGCTACGACGACGACATGGAGGTCGGCATCGGCATCTTCGGCGGCATGCAGACGCCGACGCGCGGCGGCGCGTTCTTCGGCGAGATGCGCCTCGGGCTGGTCGACAGCCCCGACTTCAAGTTCACAGTCGGCTGGATGTTCAAGTGATCTAATTGCACCGCGGCGCCGGACGTCCAGTGCCGGCGCCGCGGGTTTCCCCCCACATTGTCGCGCGGTTCCGACCGGCACCTCAGGTCTTCCCCCCACATTGCCGCGCGGAGGTGGACCTGGGTCTCGTGTTTTCCCGCTTCGCCGCATCTCCATGCATCTTGCACACCGACTCCCATGGTGCGACCTCGGTCTGCCTGGAAACCTCGAAGCACACCGCGTGACCCCATGGAGCGCGGCACCGCGTCGGCACCGAATTGGCCACCGTGCGCGTGCTTCCGCCCGCTGGCACGAGTCCTGATATCCGGCCCCTCGGTCTTTTCCACCACGCAGGTTTGGTCGCATCTCGCGTTTCCTCTTCGATCCCGATGCGACCATCGGTGCTGCGCGCGATACCCAGAGAGGGGGAGGCCCCGTGCAACGAGGTCCAATTCAATTGCTGATCGTGACCGGTGCGGTCCTTTGGTCTTTGTTGCACCCGATGCCGGTCTTCGCCCAGGGCGCAAGCCGTTTGCAGGTGCTGTTGCCGGGCGAGTCCGCAGCACCAGGCACCACGACGGGCAAGTTCGGGACGCCGACCGCGCAGACGGTGAACACTCCCTTCGATGTCCAAGTGCGCGCGTGCGACTCGAGCTGGAACACCGTCGGTTCGATTACCGACGTCGTACAGCTCACGTCCACCGACGCGACGGCCACCTTGCCGGCAGCCACGGCGCTGCAGGCGGGCACCGTGACGTTGCGCGTCACCATCCGCGCCGCCGGTTCGTTCACGATCTCGGCCCGCGATCAAACCGACAACACGATTCCGCTGGCGACGTCGGCGCCATTCAGCGCCATGCTCGTGCATGCCTTCGAGTTCACCCGCATCAACCAGAAGAACCAATACGCCGGCGTTCCCATGGGTATCACGCTGTACGCCAAGGATCCTTCGGGTCAGACCGTCTCGGGCTTCTCCGGATCCGTGAGCCTGCAGCAGCTGACGAGCTTCGGCGCCGGTCGCATCGAGCCGAGCGTCGTGACACTCGCCAACGGCCAGTGGGCCGGCAACGTCACGCTGTATCGCGCCGACGAGACTGCCATCAATCGCGGCAACGTCAACATCTATGCTTTCCTCGGCAACAATCCGGCGGTCAACGGCACGAGCGATCCGTTCTCGGTGCACCCGGGAACGTTCGCGCGCGTGCAGATCGTGGTGCCCGGCCAGGATGCGCTTCCCGGCAGCCTGAACGGCCTTTCCGGCAATCCGGCGACGCAAGGCGCAGGGGACGCGTTCGCGGTCGAGGTCTGGGCGACCGATGCGTACTGGAATCCGCTTCCGAGCGGCGACACCGTGCGCATCACGTCCAGCGATGCAGCCGCCAGCACGCCGGTTTCGGGCGCGCTCAGCAACGGCTTCCGTCAGTTCACGTTGTCCCTCGGCACCGTCGGCTCGCAGACGTTGACCGTGAGCGATCAGAGCAATGGCTCGATCCAAGGCATGACCAGCGCCAGCATCATGGTGATTCCGAGCGGGGTGCATCACTTCGTGGTCATGCCGGTCACCGGACCGGTAAGCGCGGGTGCCGCAGTGAGCGTCACGATTCGCGCCACGGACTCGAGCGGCAACACGATTCCGACGTACAACGGCGACGCGATCCTTTCCGCCAACACCGGCCCGCAGAGCATCACGCCGCAGGCCATCGTGTTCACGAACGGCCTCTGGACGGGCAGCATCGTCTTTCGCGGCGCCGGCGGTTCGGTGTCGTTCACGTGCTCGGACTTCGGCGCGCCGCCGCGCACCGGAACGAGCAACAACTTCGAAGTGTTGCCCGGCGCCTTCGCAGGCTTGCAGGTCGTGCCTGCCGGGCAAACGGCCCAAGGTGGGACGCCGACTGGCGTTTCCGGCGTGCCATCGAGTCAGCAGGCCGGTGCGACGTTCATGGTGCAGATTCGCGCCGTGGACGCGTTCTGGAACCGCGTGCCGGGGATCAACGATCGGGTGGCGCTCTCGTCCACGGATGACTTCGCCGCAATCCCACCGGAAACGACGCTCGTGAACGGCGAGCTGCTGCTGCCGGTGCGTTTGTTCGCGGCAGGAATGCAGACCTTGAGCGCCAGTGACGTCGCCAACGTGGGCATTGCACCGCACACGTCGAGCCCCATCCAAGTCGTGGCCGGCGCCTATGGCCGCGTTGTCGTCGTCGTCGATGGCCAGGTCCTGGCGCCGGGTACGCCGAACGGCCAGTGGCCGACACCGGGTCCGGAACAGTCGATCGACTTCACCTTCAAGGCGACGGTGCACGCCACCGACGGCTGGTTCAATCCGGTCACGGGGGCGAGCGACAGAGTTCGTCTCACCTCCACCGACCCGCTGGCGGTCGTGGTGATCGACGGTGTCGAGCAGGCGTTGCCTTGGGATTTCCAGCTCGCCGACGACTGCGACGGCAACGGCAGTCCGGAAAGTTGCGCCGAGATCCTGGTACGCATGTCGAGCGGTGGTTTCCAGAAGCTGATCGTGTCGAATGTGACGCAGCCGTCCATGCCGAGCAACTTCAGTGAATTCCCCGTCGACGAAACGGGCATCCATCTGGAGGCTTACGTCGGCAGCGATGAAACCTCCGACACCGTGCAAGCGGGCGAGCAGTTCGCGCTCACGGTCAAGATCGTGAACGATGCCGGCGCCGTGATCCAGGACCTGAGCACCACCGTGGACGTCACGGTGCGGAATGCGTCGACGAGCGAGCCGGGCCGTGGCTTACTGGCCAGCACTCGCTTCCACGTGACGCAGGGAATGGAGATCACGCCGGAAACCTACACTTTCGCCGAACCCATCGTGCTCGAAGTTCGCGATGCGGCCGGCAACGTGGCGGTCACCGAAGCCGTGACGGTGCTGCCGGGGCCGCCGGCGGAGCTGGCGCTCGCCAGCGTGCCGGCGTGGGTCCCAGGCAACAAGCACGCCTCGGTAGAGGCGCGCATGCTCGACACCTTCGGCAACGGCATCCCAGGGCATGCGGTAACGTTTTTGCTGCTGAGCGGACCCGGAACGCTGGCGCCGGTGGATAGTCTTACCGACGACGGCGGCACCGCGCGCGCCGACTTCCTGAGCGGCCGCGAGCCGGCAGTGACGCGCGTGCGCGCACGCAGCGGCGTCTGGAGCGCCGAGCTCGACATCCAGACCGCATTCGTCGATCCGACCGCAGCGGGTGGCTACGTTTCGAACTATCCCAATCCGTTCCATCCGAGCGAAGCCCCGACCACGATCGCATACAAGCTGGATGACAACGCGAGCGTGCGGCTCGAGGTCTACACGCTGGGCGGCGGGCTCGTGTTGCGCAAGGAATTCCCGCTCGGCACTGCGGGCGGCATGGCGGGCTTGAACGAGTTCGTTTGGGACGGGCGCAACGGCAAAGGCGACATGGTCGCCAGCGGCGGCTATCTGCTCGTCATCGAAGCCGAAGGCGTCGGCGAAACACTGCATTCCATGCGCCGCAAGATCGCGGTCGTGCATTGATCGGAGGAGCCATGCATCGCATCGCTTTGGCGCTGGGGTTGGTCGCCGGGCTCGGCGCGACGCTGCCGGCGCAGGCGCAGGACGCAAGCAACGGGGTCGCCGGCGATTGGTTGTCGCGCTACAGCGGCGCGCGCTCGGTGGGCTTCGGCGGCGCCTTCGTCGCCGCCATGAACGAGCCCATGGGCGTGCTGTGGAACCCCGCAGGCCTGGCGCTGCTCGACCAGAACGAAGCACAGGTCGAGATGTCGCGCTTGTTCGAGGGCACCTCCGTCAACGGCTTCAGCTTCGCGGTGCCGGCGCGGCGCATCCCGAGCTTCGGCATCACGCTGGTGTCGTTGTCGTCGGGCGAGTTCGAACGCACCAACGAGCTCAACGAATCGTTGGGCACGTTCGAAGAAGGGGACATGGCGGTGATGCTGACGGCGTCCAAGGCGCTGTCGCCTCGCCTGTCATTGGGCGCCAATTTCAAGGTGGCGCGCCAGACGCTGGAAGAGTTCGAAGCCGCCGGCTTCGGCGTCGATCTGGGCGCCATGGCCGATGTGACGCCGAACATTCGGCTCGGCGTGTCGCTGCTCAACATCGGCGGCCCGAGTTTGCAGTTGCGCGAGTTGCAGGAATCCTATCCGACCGAGTTCCGCGGCGGCCTGGCCTTCCGTGTCCTCGGGGGCCGCGGGACGATCGCGGGCGAAGTCGACTCGCGCGAAGGCCCGGGTTCCAGCATGCACGCGGGCAGCGAGTTCTGGGTGCATCCGACGATGGCGCTTCGGCTCGGGTACGACACAGCCTACGCCACCGGTGGCGTGAGCTACCGCCTGCCGTCGGGGATGCGCTTCGACTACGGCGTTTCCGATCACGAGCTCGGGCTCGTGCACCGTGTCGGCTTGACGTACAAGTTCGGCGGCTTCTTTGCCAGCTCCGTCGCCAACCCGCCTGTGTTCTCGCCGACGGGCCAGCAGTCGGTCACCAAGATCCAGCTCGAATCGCACACGAAGACCGATGCACGCGACTGGAGCCTCACGATCTCGAGCGCTTCCAATGAGGTCGTGCGCGGCTTCGGGGGCAAGGGTGTGCCGCCGGCCCACGTCATGTGGGATGGCAAGGACGAGTACGGCATGCCGCTCGCCGACGGCATCTACAGCTATCACCTCGTCGTCATCGACAGCCAAGGTCGCGAAATCCTGAGCCGCACACGCAGCGTCGAGATCTCGACGGGTGGACCGCAGGGCTCGGTGCCGGTCTACGTCGAGCCGTGAAAGGGAGACGCGCCATGAAGTGGACACGAGTCGCGGTGTGCGGGTTGCTGGCCGTCGCCGTTCCGGCTGCTGCCCGGGGCGAGGAAGCGGCCAGTCGGCCCGCGACGCTCGCCGATGTGGGAATGCAGCTCGAGCAGGTGCGCGTGCGCGCAGTGGCCGAGCGCGACGCGGCGCTCGCCAATGTCGCACAAACCCTCGTCGAGGCCCAGCAAGCCGGCTTGTCCGGGCAACGTCGGATCGCAGCACAGCTGCTGTCGGGCGAGATCCACTACGCGA
This sequence comes from uncultured bacterium, assembly GCA_964567755.1. Classification (GTDB taxonomy): domain Bacteria; phylum Krumholzibacteriota; class Krumholzibacteriia; genus DASRJW01. The sequence continues at coordinate 74,447 of CAZMNW010000053.1, read as the reverse complement.
GGCGCGATTACGCTCGCGCGGAACAAGCGTTCAAGGACGCGGAGAAATCGAGCGGCGGCAGCGTCTTCGCCGACGACGCCGCTTTCGCCCGCATCCAAGCGTTGGAAGCCCAGGGGAAGGACGCCGACGCCGCCAAGGAATGGGCGAAGTGGGACAAGAAGTATCCGCAGAGCCCGCTCGCAGGCGAGGCGCAGATCGCGCGCACATGGAACGCCATTCGCCGCCAGGCGGTGGAAGAGGCCGCGAAAAATTTGCAGGACCTCGCGCGCCGCGCGCCACATCTGCAGAAGGATGCGCGCGTCGTTCTCGCAGGGGCGACGTTGTCGTACGTGCAAGGACGCAGCGAGGAAGCGCTGGCTACCTTGGGTGCGCAGGGCGGAGGCGCTGCTGCGACTTACTTGCGCGCGCTGTGTCAGACGGCGCTCGGCGCGCGGCTCAAGGCTGCCGCGCACTATCAAGAAGTGGTCGACCGCTATCCGGATTCACCGCTCCGCGATCCGGCGTTGCTGGCCAAGGCGAACTCGTTCCTCGACAGCAAGGCCTACCGCAGCGCGGCCGAGGAGTTCGGCCGGGTGACGGAACGCGCGCAAAGTGCCGACATCCGTGCCGAGGCCGAATTGCGTCGCGCCGGCGCCTTGGTGTTGGACGCGGACACCGAACATGGAACAGCCGAGCTGCAGAGCGTACTTGGCAAGTATCCGGGCACCGGGATCGGCGCCCGCGCCCAGTTCCTGCTTGGCGAGGTGCTGTATTCGCAACAGCAGTTCGAACCCGCCATCGCCGAATACAATCGGCTGCTGCGCACTTACTTCGAACACTCGCTGGCGGCGGCGGCACAGTATCGTGTCGGCCGTTGTCTCGACGCGCTCGGTCGCAAGCCCGAAGCCACCAGCGCCTACCAGGCCGTGGTCACTGGCTACCCGTTGGAAGCGGAGTCACCGGCGGCGGCGTACTTGGCCGGAGTCGGTCTGATGGAGCAAGGGCGGCCGCTCGTGGCGGCGCCGTACTTCCAGCTCGTTCTCGATCGCTACGCCAAACGTCCGGCGGACACCGCGGTACTGGTCTTCGATTCGCCCGGGCACCAGGAGCTGGTGGAGGCGGCGCTGTGTCTGCTCGAGCTCAGCTACCACCGGGCCGGAGACATGGGCCAGCTCTCGGGCGCACCGCACATGACGTTGCAGCAGATGCCGCCGAGTCATTCGGGCTGGCGGGCCTACGCTCTGCTCATCGACGCCGATGCATTGGCCGCGATGGGCCGGCATGACGAAGCGCAAGGCTCGCTGGTCAAGTTGATCCAGGAGTTTCCCGATCACGAGGTGGCATTGCACGCCAACCGGCTGTTGGCCTGGACATATGCGCAGCAAGGCAAGGACGATCTGGCCATCGAGACCGAACAGCGCATGCTGGTGCGCTATGCGGCAACGGGGAACGCCGAGTTCCTCGGCAGCGCGTACCTGAACAAGGCGCACGTGCTGTTCAACCGTAAGAGCTACACGGAAGCCGCTGCGGCCTACGAGGATTATCTGCGACGATTCGCGGCGCACACGGGGCGCCAGCTGGCGCTCTATCAGGCGGGCGTGGCGTACACGCGTCTCGAGCGCAACGGCGATGCGGTGGACCGTTGGGAAACTCTGACGCGTGAATCGCCGACGTCGAAAACTGCCGAGCAAGCCTGGGCGCGCGCTGGCGATCTGTACTTCCGCGCCGAACAATACGACAACGCCAAGCGTTGCTATCAAGGATTGTTGGAGCATTTTGCCGCGAGCCCGGCAGCGGCGCTGGCATCGTTGCGTCTGGCGCAATGCGACTACAACGCCGGGCACGATGGCGACGCATTGCAAGGCTTCTCCGAAGTCGGCCAGCGTTATGGCGACACGCCTATCGGGCGCGAAGCCGCGCGCGGCAGCGAGATGGCGCTGTATCGCCTCGGGCAGGATCAGGGCGGCATCGAGACGCTGGCCCAGCTAGTCGAGCAGTATCCGACTGGATCCTTCGCCGCCGATGCGCAGTTCCGCATCGCCATGCACCATTACGAAGCCAAACGCTGGCCCGAGGCCATCGATGGTTTCCGGCGCGTGGTGGCGCAGTTCCCCGGCTTCACTGCCGCCGATCAGGCGCACTTCCTGATGGCGGATGCGGCGGAGCAGAACCAGAGCACCGCCGAAGCACGCCAGAGTTACGAGCAGTTCCTGATGTTCTTCCCCGAAAGCGAGCTGCGACAAACGGCGCAGTTCCGGCTCGGGATGTTGGACTTCCAGGCCGGGGACTTCATGCGTGCCGCGGTGCAGTTCACCGGGGTGCTGGACGGCGAGGCCAACGCCGACACCAAGACCGCTTGTCTGTACAACCTGGCGCTCTGCCAGCGCATGCTGGGGGACGCCGACGCAGCGCGCACGGCACTCGAACGCTACCGCAACGAGCACCCGGGAGATTCTCGCAGCGTCGACGTGTCGTACCAGTTGGGCGACATGCACGAGAAAGCGGGGAACTGCGCGCTGGCCGTCGACGAGTACCAGAAGGCACTCGCTGCCGGTGCGCCGCAGACACTCGCTGTCGAGCTCTACTACCGCATGGGGGCTTGCCGCGAACAGCAAGGCGAAGTCGATGCGGCGCTCGCGTCGTACCAGAAGGCCATGCAGGCACAAGACAAATCCGACGCTTTCCGTCTCTCCGCCGTGGTGCGTCTGGCGACGCTGCACGAGGAGAAGGGCAACGTCAAGGGTGCGCTCAGTGCGTACCGCGACCTCGTCCGCAACGCCAAGGACGCGGAGATGGTGGCAGCGGCGAAGGAACGCGTTGCCCAGCTCGAAGCCGCTGTTCCGTAGAAAGAAGGAGTTCGCACCATGATGACGTTCGACTGGCTTCATATCATCGGCACGAGCCCGACGATGCTCTGCTTGCTCGCGTGCAGCGTGCTGACCATGGGGGTTGTCATCGAGCGCCTCCATTATTACTGGAAGCGGAGAGGCAACCCGGACGAGACCTTGGCGACGGCGATGACGCGCGTGCGTGCCGGCGAGATCAAGGAAGCCATCTGGTCCTGCCGCAACGCCAAGAGCCCGATGGGCGTGGTATCGGCACACGTTCTGGAGCTGCGCGGCATGCCCGCGCACGAGGTCGAAGAAAAGCTGCAGATCGCGCTTTCCGAGCAGAAGCTGTTGCTCGAACGCAATCTCGGTTTCCTCGGCACGATGGCGGGTGCGGCACCTCTCATCGGTCTGCTGGGCACGGTGTGGGGCATCATGCGCGCGTTCCATGACATGGCGGTCGCCGGGTCGTCGTCACCCTCCGTGGTGGCGGCAGGAATCGCCGAGGCGCTGATCACGACCGCCACGGGTCTTGTCGTCGCGGTGCCGGCGCTCATGATCTACAACCACTTCGCGCGGCAGATGAACGTGATGCTGACCGTGGCCGAAAACCACGCACGTAGCTTGCGCGCCGCCGGTGAGGCCGCGACGCAAGGTCGTGCAACCGCAGAGGCGCAGGCCGAGAGCCGACGGTCTTCGCCCGCACACGTCGGCGCCCGTGCCTGAGGTCGCGGCGCGGTCGTGAGTGGCATGCACCGCGGGACGACACTGGGCGATCCGAATGTCATTGGGAGAACATCGTGTTTCAGAAGTCCTTGAAGAAGCCGGACGATCTGAGCATCAACATGACGCCGCTCATCGACGTGTCCCTGGTGCTGGTGGTCATCCTGTTGCTCGCCGCGCCGCTCGCCTTCGAAGCGAGCATCGGCGTGCAGCAGTCGGGGGCCCGTTCCAAGCACGCGAAACAAGAGGAGAAACGCGAGTTCATCGAGCTCAGTGTCGTCTCCGATGACAGCGTGCGGGTCAATCGCCGCATGGTGGCGCGGGAGCAGCTGACTTCCACGCTGCAGCCGATTCTGGCGCGCAGCGCCGAACGCCAGGTGCTGCTGTCCTGTGCCGATGGCGTCGCCCACGGCACCTTCGTGGATGTCCTGGACGTGGCGAAGTGCGCCGGTGCCAGCGAGATCGCCGTGATCGGGAGGTAACATGCGTTCGCGATTGGTGAGCGGACAGCCGCCGACGGCGAAAATCAATGTCACACCGATCATCGATGTGGCGCTGACGCTGGTTGTCATTCTGATGATGACGATGCCGATGCTGTCGGTGGCCGACATCGACATCGACGTACCGCAAGCGCGCACGCGTGGCATCGAGAGCGAAAACCGCGTGACCATCACGCTCGGCAAGAACGGCGAGCTGGCGGTGGATGCCGATCGCGTCACGCCGCAGACGTTCCCGAGCCTGCTGGCCGACCGCTTGCGCGGCAACGAGGACCGGACGCTCGTCGTCGTGCGCGCCGATCGCGGTGTGGCGTACGCGCAGGTGGCCGGGGTTCTCGAGCAGGTGCGTGATGCCGGCGCCAAGCGCATGGCGGTGGCGGCGACGCCGAAGACGGAGGCGCGGCCGTGAGCCTGTCGATGCAGGAGCACGCGAGAATCTCGGTGCGGACGCGCCGAGCGCAGATCACGAGTTTCCTCGTGCACCTGGTGTTGCTCACGATGCTCGCACTGCGCCCGGTGGTCTTTCCAGAGCCGCCGGCGTTGACCGAGATCACGTGGATCGATCCCGAGAGTCTCGCACCCGCATCTCCTCCCCCGGGGCCGTTGGCCGCAGGGCCGGCGAGCGCGCCGGCGCCCGCCGTGGAGGCAGAGCCCCAGTCTGGGCAGCCACGTCCGCGCGAGGAGAAGCAGTTCGAGCGCGCGCTCATGCGTTCGGAATCGGCGCCCGCATTGCAGACGTCGCGCGCGTTGCAGGACGTGTTGAACGCACGCGCATCGTCGATGCAACGCCAAGCGCAGACGGGGCCCGTGCGTCCCATCGCGGCAGCCGCGCCCGTGCCGATGGCAGGAGCGCAGCTCGCCGGCGTCGGCTCGTCCCCGAGCGGCGCCCCGATCGGCATGCGCCGCGGTGGTGGCGGCGGCAGCGCCGCTGGCAACGGCGGTGGCGGCACCAAGCCGGTGGCGATGGTGCGGGCCGGCACCGGGCTGCCGAGCAACGGGTTGGCGCAGCTCGCGACGGTGGCCGCCCCCAAGTTCGAGAGTGCGCGGTCGCGCCCGCAAGATGTCGATGACGCGCGCGTGCGCGAGCTGGCCGGTGCTTCGTTGATCGGACCCATCGTAGACCGCGATGTCGTGCAATCGCAAACGCCGGTCTATCCCGATTGGGCCGAAGTGCAGGGAGTCGAAGCGACGGTGAGCCTCTACTTCGTCGTGCGCCCGGATGGACGCATCAAGGAGAACATCCTGGTGGAGAAGACCGCGGGCTTCGAGGACTTCGATGCCAACGCCGTGTCGGCGCTGCGAAGCTGGCGCTTCGAAGCGCTCCGCGGTGGAGCCACGGGAGAGCAGTGGGGACGCATCACGTTCCACTATCGACTGAGCTCAGGCTGAGCATTCGCCGGATACCTGTTTCAGAGTGGGCTTCACCAAGCGAGGTGATGGGGAGATGACGGCACATCGATTGTATTGGATCGCCCTGGGAACGGTGGTCGCGGTGGCACCTGCGAGCGTGCTCGCCACAGCCAAGTCCAAGCCGGCCAGCAGCGACAAACCGAAGATGACGATGCCGGCGGGACAGGAAGGCACGGCCTTCGGCAGCCTCACCGTCGAGGGCGAAGACCGAATTCGTGTCGAGTTCGAGCGACCACCGCTCGAGCTGCATCTCGATCCACGTCAAAGCCCGGGTCTCGAGCTTGGAGATGCGCGATCCATTCTCGATCGCGAAAAGCAGGATCTCGTGGCGCCCTACCTCGCCACTTCGGCGCTGGTGCGTTCCCCGTATCTGGCGCGGCCGTGGCACGACGAAATGACGACGGGTCCCGTCGCGCGCTTTCGTCCTGCGGTGACCAGCGTCGATCGCTGGCGTCTCGCGGTCGTGGACTCGCGCGGCGAGCAAGTCGTCGAGTTCAAGGGCACGGGCTCACCCGCCAAGGAAATCGAATGGAACGGTCTCGATGCAGCGGGCAAGCCATGTGCGCCTGGTCTCACGTACTCGTACGTGTTCGAGGCCTTCGATCGCGCCGGCAACAAACGCAACTTCGTCGGCGAGGGTTTCCAGCTGCCGGCGTACCGGCGCGAGACGCCGCAATCGTTGACCATGCTCTTCGCGGGCGAGAAGCTCGGAACCCAGAAGCCGGCGCCCATCGTTCTCGAGGTGGCGAGCTGGATCAATCAGACCGGTCGGCCCGAGCGGCCGATCCAGATTCAGGCCACGGCGCGCAACTTCGAGCAAGCCAACGCCATGACGCAGAGCATCGCGCAGCAACTCGGCACACTCGTGCTCGGCGATCCGGTGCGCATCCAGCCTTTGGCGGCAGTGGCAGCAGACGCCCCCGCGCAGGGCAGCGTGTCGATCGTCGTCGCACCCTGAGCCGCTCCAAGCATGAGTCGCTCTGAGCGGTCCTGAGCCTGGGTCACGTGACGCAAACGCAGCGCCGCCGGTCGCGTGGCCGGCGGCGTATTCGTCATTCGGAGGACGTTTGCGCCATCGCCGCACCACGCGCGGAAATCTCGCGTCCCCGGTATCGCTCTTCGGTCTACAATGAATTGTCGCGCCGCTCCGCGTCCTCGCCGGCGACCCGAGGACGTGGTAGCGTTCTTCACTCGTCGCTTGCTGTCCGTTCGGCCGAATCCACGCTCGCGTTCCCGAGCCGGGCGACGCCACGTCTGGATGTAACGATTATTCTCCCGCTCGCCCGCCAGGGCGCGACGCATGACCGCGTGCGTGCCGTAAGCGTTGCGCTGTGCCTGCTGCTTGCGGCGCCATCGATTGCCGTCGGCTTCGGGACGACGCCATCGAACGCCGATGGCGGCAGTCCCCTCGGCAACCTCGAGGTCACGCCGATCCGCGTGCCCTGGGAGAACTTCGACGGCACGGTGACGTTCTCCGTCATCGGGGATGCGCCGTACGGTGCCGCGGAAGTTCCATTGTTCCTGCAGCAGCTCGAGGATCACCGCCGCTACAGCAATGCTGAGTTCATGGTGCACGTGGGCGACATCATGGCCGGGTCCGAGCCATGCGTCGAAGCGCGCTACCGGGAAACCGCCGAATGGTTGCAGGCGATGGACGTGCCGGTGTTCATCCTCCCCGGCGACAACGAGTGGGTGGATTGCTCGGATCCCGATCAGGCCTGGAGCTATTGGACGCAGCATCTCCTGCGGCTCGAGCAACGCTTCTGTGGCGTTCCACCGCTCGAAACACAGCCCGTGCGCTCCGAGAACTTCGCCTTCGTGAAGAACGGCGTGCTGTTCATTGGCGTCAATGTCGTGGCCGGCAGCGAGGACGGCCCGATGATCGACAGCGCCGATTGGGTACAAGCACAGCTCGCGGCGAAGCGCGGCAAGGTGCGTGCGGCGGTGGTGTTCTCCCAGGCGGGGCCAAGCTCGTCGCGGGATCTGTTCTACGATCGTTTCGTCGCCGATGTCACGGCCTTCGGCGCTCCCGTGCTCCTCGTGCACGGAGACGGCCACAGTTGGCGTTATGACATTGCATTCTTGGCGCCAAATCTCACGCGCGTGCAGATCGATCGTACGATCTCTGCCCCAACGCACTTCATCGTCACGCCCTCGGCGCCGCAGCCCTTCACCATCGAGCGTGATCCGTGGCCGGCGGGGACGCCCGTGGTCGACAACCGGCCGTGCGTCGAGGCAGGCGCCGACCAGAGGGTGTCGGTGCTGGGTGGCACATACCTGTTTGGTCGCGGCAACGACGATGGTTTGCAGGGGCCACTGGCGTACACATGGAGCCAGCGCAGCGGGCCGGGGATCGCTACATTCGCCGATCCGACGGCGCCTTGGACCACGACGCAGTTCAGCGCCCAAGGAACGTACGTGCTGCAGATCGACGCCGACGACGGCAGCACCTCGGATGACGACGTGGTGACGATCGTGGCCGCGAGCGCTGCCACGACACCGAGAGCATTCGACGATTCCTGGATTGCCAACGAAGACGTGTTGCTGGCAGTCGCAACCCCCGGTGTTCTCGGCAACGACAGCCATGGGGCCGGGCTGCCGCTCGCAGCGACGGTGGTGGTGCCGCCCGCGCATGGAGTCGTGATGCTCGCGGCCAACGGCGGCTTCACATATCAACCGACGGCCCAATGGTTCGGGACGGACACCTTCTACTATCAGGCCGCCGATGCCAATGGGGCGATCGCGATTGCCCGCGTGACGCTCATCGTGAATGCGGTGAACGACGTGCCGCTGGTGGCCGGCGAGACCTTCTCGACGAGTGTCGGCACGCCCCTGGTGCAAGCGGCGCCCGGAGTGCTGGCCAACGATTCGGACGCCGATGGCGATGTTCTGGTGGCTGCGCTCGTGAGCGGGGTGGCGCATGGAACATTGACGTTCTTGCCCGACGGGTCGTTCACCTACACGCCGCAGGTGATTTTCATCGGCAGCGACAGCTTCGTCTACCAGGTGAGCGATGGGGTGTCGATGGCGGTCGCAACCGCAACGCTCCAGGTCGCACCGGTCATGCTCACGACGGCGCCGGCAGCCGACGCCTACGTGCGCTCGTCGAATCCGAGCAACAACTACGGTGGCTTGACCCGCCTACTCGTCGAGCAGGATCGCACCATCTACTACAGCTACCTCAAGTTCGTCGTGAGCGGCGTGGGGGTCAACGTTCGCACGGCGCGTCTGCGCTTGTACGCGAACGACGGGGGTCCCGATGGCGGTGGAGTCTATCCGGTCGCCAACAATTACCAGGGCAGTGCTTCGGCGTGGACGGAGACCGGCATCAACTGGTCGAACGCGCCGGTCATGGACCCGACACCGATCGCGGCGCTGGGCGCCATCGGCAACAATGCATGGGTCGAATGGGACGTGACCTCTGCCATCACCGGCGATGGAACCTATAGCTTCGGTATCCAGAACGCTTCGACGAACCCGGTCGAGTTCAATTCCCGCGAGGGTTCCAAGCCGCCACAGCTCGTCATCGAGACCGATTTGACGAACGCGCCGCCGCTGGCCGTGGACGATGCCTACACCATGGCCGAGGACAACGTGCTTGCGGTCGCGTCCCCGGGCGTGCTCGCGAATGATAGCGACGATCCCCGCGACGTGCTGACCGCGACCTTGCTCACGCCGCCGAGCGCGGGTGCAGTGACGTTGAGCCCGGACGGTTCGTTCGTCTACACACCGCCGGGCAACTTCAATGGCGCGGCGAGTTTCACCTACCGGGTGCAGGACCAGCGTGGGGGCTCCGATACGGGGGCTGTGAGTATCGTGCTTGCTCCCGTGAACGATGCGCCGGTCGCAACCGATGATGCCTTCGTCATGGCCGAGGACGAAACACTGAGCGTTGCGGTGCCCGGTGTCCTCGGCAACGACACCGACGTCGATGGCCAGACGCTCGCGGCCGTGCTTCTCACGCCTCCGGCGCAAGGGAGCCTGGTTCTCGCTGCCGCGGGTGGGTTCACCTACATGCCGCCCGCGCACTTCCACGGCAGCGCGAATTTTGTCTATCAGGCGGGAGATGGCGCCGGCGGCACCGACACTGGGACGGTGACGATCACGGTGAACTCGGTGAACGATGCGCCTGTGGCGGCAGCGGATAGCTTCGCGGTCGCTGAAGATGGCGAGCTCGAAGCGGCGGCCCCGGGTGTGCTGGGCAATGACAGCGACGTGGATGGCGACCCCTTGCGTGTCGCGCTTACTCAGGATGCGTCGCATGGCGCGTTGATGCTGAACATGAATGGGTCTTTCACCTATGCACCAGCCGTGAACTACGTCGGCAGCGATGCGTTCACCTACAGGCTGACGGATGGCAATGGGGGCATGGACTCGACGACCGTGATTTTAATCGTGAATGCGGTGAACGATCCTCCCGTGGCCACGAACGAGGCGTACTCGCTGGCGGAAGACGAGTCGCTGCAAGTCGCATCACCCGGAGTCCTGGCGAACGACACGGATGTGGACGGCGATGGGTTGTCGGCCGCGCTCTCGACCGCGCCGGCGCATGGGAGCCTGGTCGTTGCAGCGAACGGGGAGTTCACGTATGTGCCGGCGGCAGACTTCTACGGCATGGATAGCTTCCAGTACACGGTGAGCGATGGAAATGGTGGCGGAGATTTGGGCACCGTTACATTGCAGGTCACTCCTGTCCAAGATGGCCCGGTGGCCGTGGCCGACACCCTGACCACTGCCGAGGACACACCACTCGCAGTGACAGCACCTGGTGTGTTGGGGAACGACACGGATGCAGATGGGGATGCTCTCACGGCGGCGCTCTCGTCGGGTCCGTCTCATGGCACGCTCGTACTGCAAGCCGATGGCGCGTTCGATTACACACCGGCCGCAGGGTGGAACGGCGCGGATGCCTTTACCTACACGGCTTCGGACGGCAATGACGGGTCGGCGTTGGCGACGGTGACGATCACGGTCACTTCCGAGAACGATGGTCCGATCGCGGCCGACGACATCTACGCGACCAATGAAGACACCCCGCTCGCAATTGCGGCACCCGGAGTATTGGCGAACGATACGGATCTCGATGGCGACGAGCTTACCGCAGCGCTCACCTCGGGTCCTTCTCATGGCACGCTGGTGCTGCAAGCCAATGGCGCGTTCGATTACACACCGGATACCCACTGGAACGGCACGGATGCCTTCGCGTACCGGGCATCCGACGGCATTGGCGGATCGGATCTGGCAACAGTGACGATCACGGTGTCGGCCCAGAACGACACACCCAGTGCAGCCGACGATGATCATGTGACGACCGAGGACACGCCGCTCGCGATCGCGGCGCCTGGTGTGTTGGCGAACGACACGGATGCCGATGGAGACGCTCTCATGGCGGCGCTCGAGTCGGGCCCGGCTCACGGCACGCTCGTGCTGCAAACAAACGGCGCGTTCGATTACACGCCGGCCGCAGGTTGGAGCGGCGCAGATGCATTCGCCTACACGGCGTCCGATGGGAACGGAGGCTCGTCGTTGGCGACCGTGACGATCACGGTGTCCACCGAGAACGACGCGCCGGTCGCTGCCGCCGATGCGTACACCACATCCGAGGACACACCACTCTCTGTGGCCGCACCCGGAGTGATCGCGAACGACACGGATGCCGACGGAGATGCTCTCACCGCGTCTCTCACTTCGGGCCCGTCAAACGGAACCCTCGTCCTCCAACCGAACGGCGCGTTCGAATACACACCTGCTTCCGGTTGGAGCGGTGCGGACTCATTCACCTACACGGTATCGGATGGAAGCGGTGGGTCGGATCAGGCCACGGTCACGATCACGGTGTCGGCCGAGAACGACGCACCCGTGTCGACAAATGATGCTTATGGGACCGACGAGGATGTTCCCCTCCAGGTGGTGACGCCAGGCGTCCTGGGGAATGACGGTGATCCGGACGGAGACGTCCTGACTACAGTCGTCACCACCGGTCCCGCCAATGGTGCGCTCGTCCTGAGCGCGGATGGTTCCTTCACGTACACACCGGCCGCGAATTTCCACGGTGGTGATTCGTTCACCTACGCTGTCGATGACGGCAACGGTGGCACCAGCAGCGCGATCGTCACTCTCATGGTGAATGCGGTGAACGATGCTCCGACCACGGTCGACGACAGCTACACCGTCGACATGGACAGCACGCTCTCTGTGCCGGCACCGGGAGTGCTTGTCAACGATAGCGATGCCGACGCCGATCCGTTGGGCGCGGTTGCCACGGTGGGACCCACAAACGGCGCACTGACGTTGATGGCGGATGGGAGCTTCTCTTACACGCCAAATTCAAGCTTCACCGGAACCGATACTTTCAGCTACTCAGCCGAGGACGGGAACGGTGGCAGCAGCTCCGGCCAAGTCTCCATCACGGTCGGCGTCGCCGGCTCGATTGCGAGTCAGGAAGGCCAGCGCGCACCCGGCCAGGAGGAGGTCTTGGGCTCGGACGATGCGGCGACGACACCGGGTCACGCCGGGGAACTACGCGTTTACCCGAACCCCTTCAACGGTCGCACGACGTTGGTCTATGTCCTCGAAGCCACATCCAGGGTGGAGCTCGTGATCTTCAATGCGCGCGGCCAGCAAGTGCGCAAGCTAGTGGACGAAATGCTGCAACCCGGCCGCCACGAGGCTGTGTGGGATACCCGGACCGACGGGGGAACCCCAGTCGAATCGGGCATCTACTTCGTCCGCTTGCGCAGCCACACGCGAACGCTGACGTCAAAGCTGATTTTCATCCAATAGGCACGGACGCAGGCCGGTTCGCCGGCTCGCGATCCACCCGCGCCAGCCCCGGAATGAGCGGTTGAAGAAGAGGGAACAGGGCCCTTCGGGCTCGCCTCCACCATTTCAGGAGCCCCCCAGACGAATCCGTAACGTTCGATCGCAACATTACCATTCTGCTAAGCAGTATGGCCCACCACGGACGACCCGCCTCGAGCCACCCAAACCAGGCTTCGGCCCTGGACAAGCCTTGACGACCGCCAGAGGCAGGCCTAGGATCTCACCACCTCTGCGATGTTTTCCATGACGAAAAGGACCGCCCAAACCAACGGGTGTGAGGGGATGGGTTGCTGGTGGAGGTGGCGCGATGCGACGAATCTACTGTCTCGGGTTCTTGATCGCCATGTTCCTTGGCGTAGTTGCCCATGAGGCGTACGCCGTCCGTCCTCCCAGGGAAGTCTCGGATCCACATCCGATTGGCACCGGTGGCCAGCTAGGCGACGACGACGCACCGGATGTTACTCAGCGGGAGACAACTTCGAATGACGCGGGGATGGCTGTTGCCGGAAGTATCGCTTCCGCGGCACGCCGGCTTCCGGTCGCGCCATCGAGGGCGCCGGGAATTTTTTCGCAAGTGCGATCGCTGTTTAGATTGATGCTTGCAAGCGCTACCAGGATCAGATCTCCGGCATCCTGAGGCCAGGACACCTCGCCCATGTCGCAAGACCACACCAAGATCCGATCGGCGCCTCAGATCGACGCGACACTGAAACGTGCTGCGCACTGTGTGATCACTGAGCGTACGCAGCGAGCTATGAAGTTACTTGATCTCACGGAAGCGTCGGCTTGGGATGAAGAAACACGCTTCCGATGTCTTGTGCTTCGGGCAGAATGCCTTCTGATCTCGAGGAAGTTCAACGCTCTAGAGGGTCTAGTTTCCGATCTCCGGCATCGAACGACAACTGCTCGAGATCGAGTTCAAGTAGATTTGATCGACGCGCACTGGCGGGTGCTCGCCGGAAAGATTAGAGATGCTGTACATCTCGCGGCACTTCACGCCCGGGATCTCGACCCGCACGACCAGGATCGGGCGAGGGCGTTTCGCATCATAGGCGTCGCTTGCTACAGAACTGGACACTATCCTTGGGCCACCTCATTTCTTCAGAAGGCAGCCGCATTCTACCGCCTTCAAGGTCGAGTCCAGGAATTGGTGCTCTGCTTGAACAGTCTATCCCTGGTAGCGCGGAGCGAAGGGAATGTCGATCGCGCCTTGAACTGTCTTGACGAAGCTATCGGCAATCTCCCCAGTCGCGGGTTCGCGCGGACGCGGATCCGTTTACTCATTAACCGAGGCGTCTGCTTGCTAAAGTTGGGCAAGTTGCCCGAAGCAAGGTCAATGTTCCTGGGTGCGCAGGCACATCTCTCGGAGCCCGGTGATCATGTTTACCAGGTAATGGTATTCAACAATCTGGGTCATCTTTACAGGCTCCAAGGGAATTACAGTGTTGCCAAGGATTTCCATGGGCAAGCCCTTAACTTGGCCCGAGTCGAAGCATCGAGCCGCCAGGTTTGTTTGTCGCTGGAGTTTCTGGGGGAAACATGCGCGGATGAAGGAAATGCGGTTGATGCTCTGCGTTACCTGAATGAGGCCCACGAGCAGGCGAAAGAGATCGCCAAGCACGGCGATGTCATGATGGAGATCTTGCGCCGGCGAGGCGAGGTGCATGCCATGCTCAACGACATGGGCGCGGCGGTGCGCGACCTGCAGCGAGCGATCGAATTGTGCGGATCGCGAGGAGAGAAGCGAGAAGCGGTGCTGGCGCGCCGAGCTTATGGCCTCGTCGCCAGCTCGGACATCGAGGACCTCACGACCCGAATGCGTGAGGTCTTGCGCGACCTCGATCAGCTGGCGGATCGGTTCGAGTATGCGCGCACGGTATACCTGATCTTGAAGGACAAGCGATTAGAAGCGGAGAAACTGCCTTGGTTGGCGGATGCCGTGGTTGCGGCGACGCACTACTTCACGGCGCTCGGGAGCAAAGTGTGGAAGATTCGGCTCCACGAGGTTTCAGGTCATCAACGCAGGATTACCCGCATACGGCCTGATCACGATCCTTTGCAGGGATACTCCATAGCATCCCGGAGCCCTGCCTTTGGCGCGACGCTGGACGCCATGCGTGTCGCAGCTCGAAGTCGGTTCCCCGCATTGATCGTGGGCGAGACTGGCGCTGGGAAGGAGATCGTTGCGCAGCTGCTGCATCAGACAAGCGAGCGCGCAGGATCTCCACTCATCGCAATCAATTGCGGCGCCTTGCCCGAGGCGCTCGTGGAGAGCGAACTGTTCGGGTATGTGGCGGGCGCCTTCACCGGCGCCACACGAGAAAAGCCCGGCTTGTTCGAGGCCGCTCACAAGGGAACCGTTCTCATGGACGAGATCGGAGATTTGCCATTGATGGCCCAGGTCAAGGTGCTGCGGTTTCTCGACACCGGAGAGGTGCGTCGTGTCGGTGAAGTACGCAGCCGCCGTTGTGACGTGCGGGTGGTTGCATCCACGAATCGAGACCTGGATTCTCTCGTCCAGGAAGGGCGCTTTCGTCCCGACCTTCTGTTCCGACTCAATGCGTTTCGGATCCATGTGCCGGCTTTGCGAGAGCGTCCGGAGGACGTTCTAGATCTAGCACGAGTATTCTTACAGGACGCCGCCCAAGGCGGGGATGTACCTTTGCTGACAGCCGATCTCGAAGGCTGGATGTTGGGTTATGCATGGCCAGGAAATGTGCGCGAGCTGCGGAATTTGTGTGGATACATGCATGCAAAGGCCTGGGGGCGAAGCGAGATCCTGCTGTCGGATCTGCCGCCCGAGTACCGAGGCCGAACATCTGGGGGCGACGTGTCGCCATTCGAGCGCGACCTCGTCGAATTCGAACGCACACGCATCGCCAAGGCACTCAAGGAGTCGCGCGGAAGCATTTCCGGTGCCGCAAGGCTGCTTGGCATGAGCCGCAATACCGTGTCCAATCGCATGCGCAAGTTCGGTCTCGCCAGGGGAACTTTCGGAATCTGAATATGTGGCGTGTGGATGACCGTTCTTCTCGGTGCCCTTCGGATCGATAGATCTCTCTCGCTTGATCGTCCAACCCGCCGCGCGGATAGACCTTCGGGGCGATCGCCCAGTAGCGGGCGCAGTGCCACAGGAACCGCTCGAAGTCCGGCCGCCGGGATTCGGGCACGGTCGCGTTGTTTCCTCGATCGAGCGGAACTTCTGTACCGGCATGTCAGCCCTCATCCTAAGCGTTCGCGCAACGCAGCCGCGTCCTGATGATCCTTTGCCCGCACGGTCCCCTTCTTGAGGCGATAGAGTGCCGCCGGGGCCGCGACCCTCACGCGCGTGCCCTCGATCTCGGCATCGACGGTTTCGTACCGGACGGATTCGCCAAGGCGTGTCACCACATCGAAGTACAGATCGCCCGTTGGCGGATAGTAGCGGACGGCCGGGTATTCCCCCAGCAGGTCGGCAGAGGAGATCTCGTCGATGTGCGGGGCGTTCTCGTACGCCTCGCGCAGCGCGGCGCGAAGTCGTTCGACGTTGTCCGGTGTGGCTTCGAGAACCCTCGTGGCGTCCCACCTGCAAGTGGGTCCACTTTCAGCGGGATACCGGGGCGGACCATCAAGCTTGCGTTATTTTCGCGAAGTCGGCGGCCAAGAAGTCGATTCCGGTGTGGTCGAGGGGCTGAACCCGCTCCTCATGGTCGAATGCAAATGGAGCGACCAGGAGGTCTCTCGCCTTCGATTACACACCGGCTGCCAACTGGAACGGCACGGATGCCTTGACTAACCGGGCATCCGACGATAATGGCGGGTCGGATCTGGCCACAGTAACGATCACGGTGTCGGCCCAGAATGACGCACCCGTCGCAACCGACGATGGTTACGTGACGACCGGTGACACGCCGCTCGCAATCGCGGCACCAGGTGTGTTGGGGAACGACACCGATGTCGATGGGGATGCTCTCACCGCTTCTCTCCCTTACGGTCCGTCAAACGGAACCCTCGTCCTCCAACCGAACGGCGCCTTCGATTTACACGCTGGCTGCAGGACCCTCAGTTGCCGAGCTGCAAGTCCATCTGGATGCGGCCGTCGGTGAACTTGGCGTTCTCGTCGACCTCGAGCAGGAAGATTCGCGTCTCCTCCACATTGCCGGTCTGGACGAGGAATGACTTCACGGCTGTGGAGCGATCCTGCGCCAGTGCACGCAGCTCGGTCGGATCCACCGGCTGGGCATCGGTGAGCGCCTTGCGTACCTCGGCGTAGAACGCGGCTTCGTCGAGGACTGTCTTCTCCGGGTCCGGCTTGCCGTCCTTGTCGACCTTCGGAACCTGGAAGCGCTGCTCGAGCTCCGTCAGTGCGTCTCGGCCGAACTGTTCCTCGTACAGATCGCGGAACAAGCGCGGAGCATAGCCGGCCACACCTAATGTCGGCGGGTACTTCCCGGAATCGCGCCGGGCGCGCTCGTCGGCGAGCGCGGTGAACTTCGTCTCGCGGATCGCTCCGGCGTCGGTCTCCAAGTTCGTGCACCCACGCACTTCGAGCCGCAGCTGCGGCCGTTCCGCGAGCGCTTCCGCGAGTTTCACCACCTTCTCCTGCTCGGCGGGATCGATCTCGCGCAGGCCCGGCGCGAAGTAGACGTGGCTCATCTCTTCGCTGTCGCCACCCCAGCCAACGAGCCGGCCCAGAAGGGAAAAGGGCGCCGTCACGAGCTTGATGACGATGTTCCGGAGCACGTCGAAGACGGCGTCCCAGATACTGAACTTGGGATCGTCCAGGTTGCCCTTGACTGGCAGATCGAGATCGATTTTGCCGTGACGGTCCTTGAGTAGCGCCAAGGCGAGGCCCACTGGCAGCGACGTCGCTTCCGGACTCTCCACCTTCTCGCCCAGCTCGAGTTGATCGAGGATGATCTTGTTCTGGCCCACCAGCTCGCGCTTCGCCACTTGATACTGCAGGTCGAGCATCAGCTTCCCTCGGTCCACCTTGCGGCCGAGGAACTGGCCCGAGTACGGCGACAGCGCCGGCATGTCGAAGTCTTGGAATTGGACCTTGAGATCGGTGTAGAGATCGCCGCTCAGCGGGTTGATCTTGCCGCGAACGTGCACCGCGCCTGCCGGGTTGAGCCCGCCGTCGAGCCGGACGTCGGCGCGCTCCAGTTCATCCGATGACAAGCCGCTCACCTCGCCATTCAGGTCGACGATACCGGCCGCAAACGGCAGGATGAGCGAGAGATCGGCGAAGTCGGCGGTGCCGTTTGCGAGGCGAACGACGCCGATCTGGGTCGGAACCGGCGGCGGCTTGGGTGGAGCCGCGGCCGCTGTCCGAGTCGTGTCCCGCGGCGGGATCATGAACACCTCGTCGATGTTCGTCCGGCGGTTTTGGAACACGATGATGCGACCGTACGGTTCCGATGCCTCGACCGACGCGATGTGCACGTTGCGGCTGCCTGCCACGACGCCCTTCAAGTCGAGTTTTTTCCATGCCAGGAAGCGTTCGTGTGTGCGCGCATCCTGCGAGAGGAAGCTGCTCGACGTGACCGAGCCTTCGAAGTTGATTTCCGGCTGCTCGGCCCCCTCCACCGTGCGAGCGATGAGCCGGCCCTCTGCGCCCGCATCGCCGCTTTGGAACTCGAGCTTGGTCTGGGCGCTCACGTAGGGCTGGAAGATCGTCAATGGGAGCGCGGCGAGCTGCACGTGCACGTCCGCCTCCGGCGGCAACGCGCCGGCTTTGCCTTGCAAGGCGAGAGTTCCTTTCCCCGCGATGCCCACATTCACCTCTAGATCGAACTTCGCGCCGGGTGTGGATGCAATATTGCGCAGCACGGCATCCACTGGGGCCAACTCGAGCGCGAACGGCGGCGTCACCGTGCTGTCGGTGAAGTGGGCCGCAGCGCGCGTGATGGCGAACTCGCTGACCGCCACTTTCCAGTCCGGCGACAATTTGGAGCCAGGCGGCTGACCCACGGCCGCGCCGCCAGTGCCCGGCGCGCCGCCAGTCGAGTTGCCCGCATTGCTGCTCTGGGCTCCTCGCCCTTTGGACGCGCCACTTGGCGTGAGCACAGGCGGCTCGAGGAGCGCGAGCCAGTTCACCTTGCGTGCTGGGTCGAGCCATGCGGTGGCGCGCAAGCCGGCGAGGCCGATGCGCTGCACCGACACGGTTTGTTGGGGAAAACGAAGCTCGACGCCGCTCACGCGCAGCGAGTCGAGTGCCAGGAGATCAGGCTCGCGACCCTTGGCGCGGAAGCTGAATTGGTCGAGTTGGATCGTTCCGTCGGTGATCGCGACCGTCATGCTGTCGGGTTTGATATCCGCGGCGTAGTGGAGCCGCAAGTCCAGGTTGCCGCTCGGGATCTCCCACGCGACGCGATTGCGAATGACGTTCCAGATCTCCGGGAGCTTCTCGCCCGTGATCGCGAAGGTGCCACTCGAGTGCATCGGCTCGAACGTCACCGTGCCGGTCCACTCCCACCGGCCGCCCCCCTGACCCGTGGCGGCGAGACTGAGCGTTCCATCGCGGTTCGGGATGGTGGTGAAGTCCTCCAGCGTGAGATCGACAGGCGTGAATGCGATCTTCTCGGGATGCGGGTGCGCGAGATTGGTAGCCGCGACGCGCATGTCGCGGACCTCGAGCCGTTGCAGCAGGAGGCGCGGCGGCTTCTGCGGTTTCTTGGACGGCGGTGGGGCGGGCCGCGCTGCGAGCTTGTCGAGGATGTCGCGGAAGTTCGGCTTCTCGTCGGGCATGAGCCGCACGTGAGCATGCGGGCTCACGAGCCGAACGATCTTGAAGGTGAATGCGCGCCGGAAGAGGCTCGACACCTGAAAGTCCACGAACAGCTCTTCGAACGAAACGAAGACCTCGCCGTCCGAATCCTGCAACCCGAACCCCTCGATTCGCGTCGAGAGTGTGTACGGATTGACATCCACATCGCGTAACGTCGCCTGCCGTCCGAGCAGCGTCGCGATCTTGCCGACGATCTCGTTGGAGACGATTCCGGGCGCGATCAGGAAACCAAATATCGTGTACGCGACTACGATCGCGACGGCGAGCCAGAATCGCTTCGTGCGGACGAGCCAGCGCAGGAATGGACCAACCTGCCGGCGAGGATGATCGTCAGGGTGGGATCTCTCTGAAGGCGTCATAACTCGAACCGCTCCAGGATGCAGGTGCGCGGCAGCGATCGAGAAGAGCCGCATTCTCATTCTTCACCCGATATGTGTCAAGGAGGCGGTAGAAGTCTCGTGGACAGGAGCCACATTGCTCCGTTAACTTGTAAGGACGCATGGCGCTTGCTCCCGGCATCAAACTCGGTCCGTACGAGATCCTGGCCCCGCTCGGCGCGGGAGGCATGGGCGAGGTCTATCGCGCCCGCGACTCACGCCTGGGGCGCGACGTCGCCGTCAAGGTGCTGCCGCAGCACCTGTCGTCGAACGCGGAAGTTCGCGCCCGCTTCGAACGCGAGGCGAAGACCGTCTCGTCGTTGAACCATCCCAACATCTGCGTGCTCCACGACATCGGCCGTGAAGGTGACATCGACTATCTCGTGATGGAGCTGGTCGATGGCGAGACGCTCGCCGCACGGCTGGCGCGGGGCGCGCTGCCGGCCGCGGACGTGATCCGCATCGGGTCGGAGCTTGCCGATGCACTGGATCGCGCGCACCGGGCCGGCGTCGTGCACCGCGATCTCAAGCCCGGCAACGTGATGCTGACCAAGTCCGGCGCCAAATTGATGGACTTCGGTCTGGCGCGCGCGACCGGCATGGCCGGCCCGACGAGCGGGAGCGGTGTCACGGTGTTCACGCACTCGCCGACGGTGGCGCAACCGCTCACGGCCGAAGGGACCATCGTCGGGACCTTCCAATACATGTCGCCCGAACAGCTCGAGGGAAAAGAGGCGGACGCGGGCGCCGACGTGTGGGCGCTGGGATGCGTGCTCTACGAGATGGCAACCGGGAAGCGCGCCTTTGGTGGCAAGAGCCAAGCGTCGCTGATCACATCCATCATGGGGAGCGAGCCCGCCGCGCTGTCGCAAGTGGCGCCGATGATGCCTCCCGCGCTCGAGCGTCTCGTGCAGGCGTGTCTCGCCAAAGATCCGACGGCTCGGCTGCAGAGCGCGCACGACATCAAGCTCCAGCTGTCGTGGATCTCCGAGGGTGGTTCGCAGGCGGGTGTGCCCAAAGTGGTGGCCAGGAAGCGCCGGAGCCGCGAACGTTTGGCCTGGACTGTTGCGGCCGTGGCCATCGTCGTCGCCGCGGGAACGGCCGCGTTCTCGAGACGGCCGGCGCCCGAGACGCAGCCGGTTCATGCCTCGCTGCAGCCGCCACGCGGCGTGCTGTTTTCCTCCAGCACCGACAAGCCGCTCCCACTCGCCATCTCTCCGAATGGTTCCGTGGTGGCATTCTGCGCCCGAGCCGGCGAAGGCCCCGATGTGCTGTGGGTTCGCTCGCTCGGGCAGAGCGACGCCCATCCGCTCGCCGGCACAGAAGGCGCCGAGGGTCCGTTCTTCTCGCCGGACGGGCGCGCGCTCGGTTTCTTCGCCGACGGAATCCTCAAGCGCGTCGATGTGGCCGGTGGCCCCGTCATCACGCTCGTCGGCGACAGGGTCGATCCTCGCGGTGGCACGTGGAGCCAGGACGGCCACATCCTGTTCACGCGTGATTCGTACGGGCCGGTGTCGATGGTCGCAGCCGATGGTGGAACCGTGTCGAGCGTCACGGCGCTGGATTCGACGCGGAGCGAGGCAACGCACCGTTATCCGTACCTCCTTCCCGACGGCCGGCATTTTCTCTACCTCGCGCGCCGTTCCGGCGCGGGCGCAGGCGAGAGCCCCATCATTTACGTCGGCGAGATCGGATCGACGGAGCGCAAACAGGTCTTGGAAGTGGCCTCCAACGTCGTCTATGCCTCGGGGCACTTGCTGTACGTTCGCGGCACGGTGCTCGTCGCGCAGCGTTTCGATGCCGGCTCGCTCGCGGTCACGGGGCCGGCCATTCCGCTCGTGGACGACGTGCGCATGGACGAACGATTCAGCCGCGGCGTGTTTGCAGCGTCCACCAATGGCGTTCTCGTCTGCATGACCGGGAACACACAGTCACGCACGCAACTGCGCTGGTTGGATCGCTCTGGCCGGGCCCTCGGCGACGTGGGAGAACCGGCGGACTATACCTACGGCGGGACGCCGAACATTTCTCCGGATGGTGGGAGCGCCGTCCTTCCCATTGCCAACTTGGATCGCGGCACGTCGGATGTCTGGCTAGTCGATCTCACGAGCGGCCGCCGCCGCAAGCTCACGGTGGATGCGGATGACCATCCGGCAGCCGTCTGGTTGCCGGACGGAAGGTCGGTCGCCGTGACTTCCAGGACAAGCGGCCCCGGCGGTCTGGATGTCCTGGCCATCGATGGAACGCAGTCGCGGCGCATCGTCCCCACCGCGGATTTCGCCTGGCCGCAGTCGGCATGGGGCGATCGTCTTCTGTTTTGGATCCAGAACCCCGCCGGTCAACGCCTCGAGGTCGTCCTGCAAGTGGTCTCGCCGTCCGGAAACGGAGATGCGCAACTATTTATGGCGACGAAGTCGGGGGATACTGCCCAGTTCTCTCCGGACGGGCGATGGGTGGCTTACGTGTCGGAGGAGACTGGCCGCCCCGATGTCTTCGTGGCGGCATTTCCGCAACCTGGTGGCCGCTGGCAAGTGTCGCAGGCGGGAGGCACCGAGCCGCGATGGAATCGCAACGGTCGCGAGCTGTTCTTCATCGATCTGCAGAACAATCTCGTCTCCGTCGAAGTGGAAGCGACCACGGCCGGCTTCCAGCCAGGTGCCGCGCGCGAGCTCTTCCAGTTCCACGGCGCCGGAGGACTCTGGCGCTATGACGTGTCGCCAGACGGAGACCGTTTCCTCGTCACGGATCCGCTCGATGAAGATCTCGCCTCGCCGGTGACGCTCATCACCGACTGGACGCGCAAGCTGGAGACCCGATAGTGGACCGGTGCAACTCGGAAACGAGGTGACAATCGGACCATGGTGACCTCGTCCCTTTTTTCCTGCGCCTATTGCGGAGAAACGAACGAAACAACCGTCGACCTGTCAGCGGGGGAGACGCAGAAGTATATCGAGGACTGCCAGGTCTGCTGCCGGGCGAACACGCTCCACGTCACGGGCAGTAGGGAGAACGACGAGGCATGGATCGAAGCGTTCACTGAGGACGAGTGACGATTGCTGTTACGTCTCGAGCCCAGCCAGCCATGGAGCGAGCGGCAGCATGTGGATCGAGCGCCGCGATGACTTGCGAGCCGCATGCAGGACGAGTTGCAGGGCCGGACACGGCACTCGATCTGCATAGTACGCCAGCGCTTTCGATGTTTCCTCCTCCGACATCTTCACCTCGATCATGAACTCGGGCTTTGCGGCCACAGTGCATAGGAAATCCACCTCGCGCTTTTCTTTGTCCCGGATGAAGTAAAGATCGCGGCGTTCACCGCGCGTGCCTGTGAGGAAGTGATTCCGCTTGATCAGATGGCACGCCACGAGGTTTTCCAGCCGCGCACCAGGATCATCGCGCACCCGGCCCGTGTCGTAGAAGTAGACCTTCGGCTCCTTTCGCAGTGATCGTGTATGAGCCCGAGTGTAGGGGCGGAGGACAAAGACTACACACAGGGCCTCCAGGATCTCGATCCAGCGTTTGACGGTCGGAGCGCTGACCGAGAGGTCCTGGGACAAGTTCTGATACGAGATCGTCGACCCGACCCGTTCGGCCAGGAGTTCGACGAGCAGCTCGATCTGTCGGACATCTCGGATCCGTTCGATTGCGTCGACATCGTCGCGTACGATGCGGTCCAAGTGAGAAAGCCGCCATCGCGCCGCCTCCGTATCCGTTTGCGCGAGTAGAGGTTCCGGGAAGCCGCCGCGCGCGAGAAGGCGCTCGACGGCGGGTCTGGGGTCGAAAGAGTGCGCAATCTCCCGGACGCTGAACGGGTGTAACTGGTGGTGGAAGAAACGCCCCGCAAGCGAGTCTCCGCCGCGCCGGAACAGATCGAGTCGCGCCGAACCGGTCACCAGGATGCGCTGTCTGGGCTCGCGGCCATCCCAGACACCTTTGAGCCACGTTTTCCAGCGCTTCATTTTGTGCAGCTCGTCCAGAATCAACAGGGATGCATCGCGATCCCATTCTTGGCGCACGAGACGGCGTCGGTCGCTCGTCACGTCGTAATTCAAGTATTCATGCGCGGTGTCCAACGTGCGCGCCAAAGTCGTCTTCCCGACCTGGCGTGGGCCGGACACCAGGACGATCTTGCGCTCGAGGTCGTGCAGAATCTGTGTCACCAGACTACGCGGCAGCATATGACCATAATAATACAGATATTCGTTTGGTCAAGACCAAAGTAATAAGCTGTTTGGAATGGTCAGGTGGCCGGAGCCCACGAGGATTACCGGGAGCCGCGCTCATTGTTTCGCGTTTGGTTGCTGTTTCTTGTGGTTCCCTGCCTCGACGTAGGGTTTGAATCGTTCGATGAGGAAGTGGTGCCAAACGCCGTCCACGACCGCGGGCCAGCTTGGGTCGAATTCGCCGGCAACGTTGGCGGCGAAGTTCAAGCGCGTCGAGTCCTGACCGGACGCTTGGAATTCGTAAGTACAGACCATTTGGATGGCGTGGCCGGAGAGACCCAGGGGGCCGACGAAGCGCAGCAGCTTGCCGCGTTGGGCGAAGATCCCTTCGCCGTGCTTCACGCCGTCGCCGGACGCGTCGAAGATTTCCCAGAATCCGCCGCCGGGCTTTGCTTCGATGTAGAACTTGGCGGGCTTGCCCGAGAAGGTGTGGTCCCACCAGCCGCTGATGTCACCCGTGATCGCGTCGTAAATCACTTCCGGGGACCCGGGCAGTACCAGCGTGTGCTCGAGGGCGAAGGCACCGACCTTGAGTTCCTTGTTCGCCGCGATCACTTTGGAGACGAACAGGGTCGTCAATGCGGTCATGAAAAGGATTCCAGTGCCGAATCGCCGCTCGGTGAACGTCACTCGTGACCGCATCGAAATCCGTGACATGAATCCCCTCCGGTAGGTTACGTAACGCGACAACTCAAGAACTGGGCGTGAGGCGCCGGGCCAGATCCTGGATCCGATCCATCCAGACCTTGAGCTCCGGGGCGTACTCACGCGGCACGCACTGGCCGCAGATCTCGCCGGCCTGCACTTGCAGCGACTGCAGCGTCGCGGCGAGGAGATCGGAGCGACGTGACGCCTCTGGGATCTGTTCGAGCAGCATGCGCAGCTCTCCGAGGTTGGCGGCCAGGCTGGCGAGCAGTCCTTCGAACACAGTTTCCTGTGGCAACTCTTGCGGCCGGTACAGAAGGTCGTGCACGGTGCGCAGCTCGCCCGAGAAGACGATCGTGGCGCTTTCGAGACGCGACAGTGTGCGTTCGGGCGGCGACGCCGCGTTCATCCAGTCGCGTGAAATGATCTGTAGCTCTGAGAGCACGAGGTGCAGGTTCGTGCGCAGCCTGCCGAGGCGCTCGTCGAACGCGATGCGGTGGGTTTCTTCGGCCAGCTCCTCCTGTCTACGCGACACGAGCTTCGAGATCAGGCAACCGAAAATGAGCAACCCGGTGGCGCCTTCGATCATGGCGAGCAAGCGCACGAGTCCCATGGGAACGACATCGCCGAAACCGATGGATGTCGCGGTGGCGGCGCTGAAATACAACGCAGTTGCCAAGCTCGCGAATGCAGGCATCACGGGTGTGCCGGCCTCGTACAATCCGTTGAACCCGGCGATGATCCACAGCCAATAGAGGACGCCGAACCCGAGCACGATCCCGAGCCAGAGTCCGAGGAGGGCACGATAGCTCGAATCGGCGAGGCGCTCGATCAGCGACACGGGCTGCAATCGCCGGCCGAACGAGCGGGCGAGCCGCGCGGTTGGCCGCGCCAGACGCCGTGGGTGCAGGCGCGAAACCGGGACGGAAGTGTGGTCGCGCGGCGGTGACACGGGTGGGCCGCTCTCCACGCTTGCGCCGCTTTCCATCCACTCCTCGATGCCGCCTGCATAGTGACCGACGTTGAGGTAACCCATGTCTTGCAGCAGACCGACCGCCTGCATGCCGACGGGTCAGGTGGGGCCGCCGCAATAGACGGCGGTTTCCTGTTTCAGGTCCGGGAGGATCTCGCCCGCATGCGCAGGGATCTCGGCCAGGGGCAGGCTGATCGACCCAGGGATTCGCGCTTCTGCATAGGCGGCGCGGGGGAGAGCATTGGCGATGACAAGCTGTGGATCATCTAGACGGCCATGGATCTCGTCGCGCGAGTACTCGCGCACGGGAGGGGGGTCCTTGGCTGATTGCTGCATCCACATCACCTGCATCGAGTGCCGCGGGGAGCATACCACTCGCGTTCGATGACGGGATTCGGTCGCAGACTCCTCCACGCGGAGGGCCGTGTGCGGGAGACTGCCGCCTGCGGGTCCGCCGGGTGACGGCCGACGGCGGTTGGTGTAGGGTACCGACAACTGCTGATGAGGAGGTTGCAATGCCCCGCAGCGCGATCCAGTCGCGTTCCTCGCTTCATTGCAAGCGTCCGCGGCTTGCCGCGTGCGTTGCGACCACACTGGTCGCAGCGTTCGTGGCCGCGGCCGCCGCCCAACAGGCCGAAGTCGGTCGCCCTGGTAGCGCCCTTCTCGACCAACTTCCCGCCGAGGTCAAGTCGGCCTATGAGGGCATTCGTGGCGACGAGATCATTTCCAGCATTCGGTTCCTCGCGTCCCCGCGACTCGAGGGTCGCGATGCGGGTGAGCGCGGCGGCGAAATCGCCGCTGACTATGTTGTGTCGCGCCTCCAAGCCATCGGTCTCCAGGCTGGCTGCAAGGAAGGATACCTGCAGCGGTTCGATTTGCTCCGGCGCACGCTCGCGCCCGAGGAAGAGCTGACCTTGCTGCGGCAGAGGGGCGGCGCGACCAGCTCGCGCGAGCTGCAGGTGCGCACCGACTGGATCCCGTTCTCGTTCTCCGAAATCGGCACGCTCGAGGCGCCGGTGGTTTTCGCCGGCTACGGGATCGTGGCCCCCGAGTACAAATGGGATGACTACGCGGCCCTCGGCGCCAACGGCGCACGCGGCAAAGTGGTGCTCGTGCTGCGCCACGAGCCCGACGAAGACGGCAAGGCAGGAGCCAAGTTTTTCGACGGGCGTGAGATGACGCTGCATGCCTCACTGCGACAGAAGGCGCGCGTGGCCGCTGCGCACGGAGCCCTGGGTCTTGTCGTCGTCGATGATCCGCTGCATCACGAGGTGAACGCCAATCCCGCGAGCTCGCTCGGTGGCTGGACGATCTTGACCGACGAGGAGCGCGCGTTGGCGAAGGATGATCCGAAGCGGCCGCGCGGCACGGCGACGGTCGAAGGTGAGCACGAACCGCTGGGTGTGATGGCGGCGCACGCGTCGCAGGAGATTCTGCGCTGGTTGTCCCCAGAGCGCGACTGGAAGGCGCTTCAGACGGACCTCGATACCGCGCGCAAGTCGAAGGCGTTCGCCATCTCCGACGTTTCGCTGCGCTTCGTCCATGCCTACGAAGTCGAACGCCAATCGACGAGCAACGTGCTGGCGGTGCTTCCGGGCTCCGATCCTGAACTCGCCAAAGAGTATGTGCTGGTGGGCGGACACTACGACCACGTCGGGAAGAGCCGTACCACGGACGAAATCCACCCCGGCGCCGACGATAACGCCTCGGGCACGTCCGTCGTGATCGCGATCGCCGAGGCCTTCGCCGCGCTGCCCAAGGCGCCGGCCCGCAGCGTCCTGTTCGTGGGTTGGGGCGCAGAGGAAAAGGGGCTCCTTGGCAGCAACTATTTCGTCCGCAAGCCGGCGATCGCGCTCGACAAGATCGTCGCCGGCATCAACCTCGATATGGTCGGCCGCAACAAAGAAGGCGAGATGTCGGTCGTCGGACGCACGGAAGCGCCCGACTTCGCCGCGCTCTTCGATCGTTTCGCTCCCGCGGTGGGCTTCGCGTTGAACGATGACGCGGGTGCCGGAGCAAGCCGCAGCGACAACGGCATGTTGTGGCTGGGCGGCGTGCCGACGGTGTCGCTGTTTTCGGGCACGCACGAGGATTACCACCAGCCAGAGGACACCGCTGACAAGGTGCTGCCGGGGAAGGTCGAGAAGGCGGCGCGCCTCGGCTTCCTGGTGGCGCTCGAGGTGGCAGAAGGCAAGATGACGCCTGCGCCGCTCGACGTGCCGGCGGGGCCTTGGAAGTCGATCGCGCCGAAGCGCGAACCGAGACCCATCGCCGCGGCGGATGCAAATGGCAAGATGGCGGCCGGCGCGGGCGACCGGAAGGGCGCCGGTGCGCAGAGCCGCAAACCCGTTGCCCCCGACGGCGGATCGCCGAACGGCGAAACCACGAGCGGCAACGCCACGGAAGATGGAAAGAACGCATCACCCAACGCGAAGCCGAAGGGGGAAGGGCGATGAAGAGCGCATCTCGGTTCAAGCTCGGTGCGAGACCGATGCCGATCGTTCGCACGTCCTTCACGATGCTCATCCTTGCGCTCGCCATTTCCGCGCGGGCGCAGACCACCGACGCCGGGAAGCTGCTCGAAACGGCGATTGCATTTCACGGCGGGCGCGAGGCGCTCGTCGCGATGCCGGATCTCGAGCTCACCGGCACAGTGGAGACCAGCGGTCGTCAAGGCAATCGAACCGTGGATGCGGTGTACTACGAGCGCGCCAATGGGGGACTCCGCTCGGAGGTCACGATGGAGTTCCGCGGGCGCAAGGTCACCGCCGTCACCATGTACGACGGCAAGATGTGCAAGCGGCGCTTCCGCTCGACGTGGGACGACATTCCACTCGACGAATACCGCGAGCGCGCCGAGCACCGGATGCCATTTCTTGTCGAAGCGCTGGCGCGCGGTCCGGTGCTTGCCGGCGATGGCAGCGAGGCCGGGGCCGACGTCTGGCGCATCGAAGTGCCGGATGGGCGCGCCAAGGCGGTGCTGTCGCTCGCCAAGGACAATGGGCGTCTCGTCGCGCTCGAGTACCCGGGCACCGAGGCCGAGGGCATGGGGACGAAGAAGGAAATCGTCCGCAAGCTGGTGTATCGAGACTTCCGCGACGTGAACGGCCTTAAGATCCCAACGGACATCGAGCGCTTCAAAGATGGCATCTTCGACGGACGCGAGCGCTTCGCCAAAGTCGCGATCGTCGACGAATGGGACGAGAGCTGGTTGCAGGTTCCCGACCCGCGCCGGCGCTTCATTCCGGGCGAAGAGCTCGCGTTCTAGGCAGGGAGCACTTTCTCCAGGAGATCGCCGACCTGGAGGTTCGCTGCCCAACGGATCAAGTACTCGCGGTCGAGGCGTTCGCCCTGCGTACGCACGATCCCGAGGACGTCGCTCCATTGCCGGTCGGACACTTCTCCACCGAGTCGGTACCATTGGAGCTTGCGGAGCAGCGTGTCCTCGGCGCTTTTCACCATCACGCGACGCTCCGGGTCGAGTTGCATCAATTCCCCTCGGTGCCGGCGGAACTCCTCGAGATCGAATGCCGACTCCCCGCGTACGAAGATGTCGACCTTGACGGCAGTGTCGCGGTGGATGAGGTTGAAGCAACCGTGCTCGATCGCAGCTTCTCGGGCGCTCGACTCATCGGCGTAGAACTCGACTGCCAGTGTGCGCACAACCGTGGTCGCAGACTGCGGGGTCAGCTCCACCACCAGGTCGATATCTTGGGTCTGCCGCGGCACGCCGTGTATCGAGCTCGCATAGGAGCCGCCGACGTGGTATCGGACACCCATGGCCTCGAGGGCATCGATGACGCGCAAGGCAACGCGTAGAGCTTCGGGTAGCTCGGGACTCATCGGCTCACGTCGAGCGGACCATAAACCTTCGTTGCGGTCTCCTCGCCGAGCACGAGACCGACCAAACGACGGCGTAGTTGCGGCAATGTTTCGTCTGGATGGCGCGACCGCAGGCCAATGAGGCACAAGTGCCGCGAGGTGCGAATCGCATCGTCGACAAGCTGGACTTTGCGCCACGCCGGCATCTGCCGGTAGATCGCCAGCATCGTTGCCTCGGCTCGGGCGGAGGTGTCGGAGAAGTGGGGCGCCGGATGTGTCATGCTCGCCTCGGTGCCGTGCCCAGAGGAGTCAAGTCGACATGGGGGCGGACGACGCAGAGTCGTGCGACCCATTCCACCGGAGCATGGCTCCTGACCCATAGGCTAGGGTGGAGTATATCGCGAGTCAAGTTCGGCAGCCGAAGCGCATCGGATCAGTGTATCTGTGTATAGGTGCGTATGGAGACACACGACGCTCGAAGTCCATGTACGATGGCAAGATGTGCAAGCGGCGCTTCCGCTCGACGTGGGACGACATTCCACTCGACGAATACCGCGAGCGCGCCGAGCACCGGATGCCATTTCTTGTCGAAGCGCTGGCGCGCGGTCCGGTGCTGGCCGGCGATGGCAGCGAGGCCGGGACCGACGTCTGGCGCATCGAAGTGCCGGATGGGCGCGCCAAGGCGGTGCTGTCGCTCGCCAAGGGCGATGGGCGTCTCGTCGCTCTCGAGTACCCGGGAACCGAGGCCGAAGGCATGGGGACGAAGAAGGAAATCGTCCGCAAGCTGGTGTATCGAGACTTCCGTGACGTGAACGGCGTCAAGATCCCAACGGACATCGAGCGCTTCAAAGATGGCATCTTCGACGGACGCGAGCGCTTCGCCAAAGTCGCGATCGTCGACGAATGGGACGAGAGCTGGTTACAGGTTCCCGACCCGCGCCGGCGCTTCATTCCGGGCGAGGAATTGGCGTTCTGAGGCGCCCGGTCTTGGAGCCGATCCCCGCCGCTTGCGGTGATGACGCAAAACATCGCGGCCCTTGACAGGCGCACGGGCAGAACTCAGACTGCCACATCGATTTGTCGTAATGCCCACATGGACTTGCAGGGAGGTTCAAGTCGTGCGTCTTTCGAAACGCTGCATGATGATGATCGTTGTCGCGAGCATGCTCGTGTTCTCGTGTGCTGGAACCAAGGACGTGGGTGGGGGGCTGTGGGGTTCAATGGGTGGAGTGACCGGCGTGTCGGCGCTCGCCAACGGTTTCGCAACCAACCTCGCCGGGAACGCAGCTGCCAGCAAGGCTCTCGGCAGCGACGGAATCACAGCGGCGAAGAACGGGCTCTACAACAGTGTTGCAAAGATGGGCGGCTATGGTCCGGAGAAAGGCACTGACCTGCTCGGCGCGCTCAAGGGCAAGAAGCTCGATGCTGCCGCGGTGGATGGGATCGGATCGAGCCTGTCTGCGGCCGGTAAAGATCGTGGTCTCAACGCCGAACAAACGGCGGGACTCACGGCGCTCTGGGAGCCGGTCGGGAAGGGATTGCGCGCTGGCCTGTGAGGCCGGCCTGCGGCGGTGTCTCCCGCTCGCACACGACTGAATTTGCGCAGCCGCCTGCGTGATCGGACGCAGCATCGCGCACAATCACATCGTCGAGAAGATCGGCGAGGGCGGCATGGGCGAGGGAATACCTCGCCCATGACGCGAAGACAGCCGCCTCCATGAGTCGTGGTCGTCGTACCGGCCATCCCCGAGTTCGTGCGGGAGCAACGGCACTGAGCAAGCGTGAACGCAAGCGGCCAGGCCGCCGCGGACGTGTGGCGGTGCCTGTCCCGCCCGAACCGACTCGTGGGCCGACACGTTCGTTTCTGCTCGCGGGTGGTTTGACTGCCGTTGCGATCGTCGTCGGCGTCGCGATGCTGCAGTGGCGTCCCACCGCGCGCAACGTCCCGCAGACGGGGGCGCCCCAGCCGACGTTCGTCGGTGCCCAGAGCTGCAAGAGTTGCCATGCACGAGAATACGATCTCTGGCAACGATCCGATCATGCGCTCGCCATGCTGCCGGCGGACAGCACGACCGTGCTCGGGAACTTCGACAACGCCGTGTTCACCAAGGACGGCGTGACCTCGACGTTCTTCCGGCGTGACGGGCATTATGTCGTGCGCACCGATGGAGCGGATGGCGGGCTCCACGAGTTTCAGATCGCCTACACCTTCGGCGTCGATCCGCTGCAGCAATACCTCATCCCGTTCGCGAACGGGCGATATCAGGCGCTCAGCCTCGCCTGGGACACGCGCCCTGCCCACGCCGGCGGCCAACGCTGGTTCCATTTGTATCCGAACGAGAAGATCGACCATCGAGACGTCTTGCATTGGACCGGGCCGCTCCAGAGCTGGAACTACATGTGCGCCGATTGCCACTCGACGAACCTGAAGTTGAACTACCAGTTGGCAGTTGACCGATTCGCTCCCACTTGGACGGACATGAACGTCGCGTGCGAAGCCTGTCACGGTCCTGCCTCGCATCACGTCGAATGGGCCGAGCGAGGCCGCGCAGCAAGCGATGCAATGCAGGGGTTTACTTTCGCTCTGCGGGACACTTCCGGCGGCGAATGGGTTCTAGCGGCGGGCGACAGCATCGCGCGGCGCACGCGGCCGCTCACGTTTCGCGCCGAGCTCGAGGCATGCGCCCCGTGTCACGCGCGGCGGTCGACGATCTGGGGCGAGGTCCAGGTCGGACAGTCGCTCGAGCAAACCTATCGCACGGCGCTGCTCGATGACCCGCTCTACCACGCCGATGGTCAGATCCGCGACGAAGTCTACGAGTATGGGTCGTTTTTGCAGAGCCGGATGTACCAGGAAGGCGTGACGTGTTCGGACTGCCACGAACCGCATGCTGCGCGGTTGCGCTTCGATGGCAACGCCGTGTGCTCGCAATGCCACCTTGCGACCCAGTACGACGGGCCGCAGCATCATTTCCATCCGCTGGGAACGGAATCTGCCCAGTGCGTCTCGTGTCACATGCCGCGACAGTTGTACATGGTCGTCGATGGCCGGCGGGATCACGGCTTCCGCATCCCACGGCCCGATCTGTCCGAGAAGCTCGGGACGCCCAATGCCTGCAATCAGTGTCACGTGGATCGCACACCACGCTGGGCCGAAGACGCGATCGCGCGATGGTATGGAACCAGTCGCAAGCAGGGCTGGCATTGGGCCGAGGCGATCCACGCCGGCAGGAACTGGACGGTCGATGCTGAAACGCAGCTCGTCCGCGCCATGCAGGATCCAGGAGTTCCCGCGATCGCGCGCGCCACGGCGTTGAGCCTGCTGCAGCTGTATTTGAGCCCCGGATCTCTCCCTGCCGTGGAAGCGTCGCTACGTGACGCCGACCCGCTCGTTCGCCGCGCGGCGGCTGGCGCATTGGCGGCCATCGACACAGCGCATCGCGCGCGGCTCGGAGCGCCGCTGCTCGACGATTCGATCCGCTCCGTGCGCTTCGACGCGCTCTCGAGCCTTCTCGATGTGCCGCGGCAGGAATTCACCACCGCGCAGCTGGTCCTGCTCGATCAGGTCACCCAGGAGTATCGCGACGGACAGACCGCACTCGCCGATCGCGTCGAATCGCACCTCAATCTCGGGACGCTCGACGCCCGGCTCGGCAGACTCGACGCGGCCGAGGCCGCGTATCGCACCGCCCTGCGGCTGCAACCGATGTTCATTCCCGCTTACATCAATCTCGCCGATCTTTATCGAGCGCAGGGGAAGGAGGACCAAGTGGTCACAACCCTGCAGGAGGCCACGAAGCGCGACCCGAAAGCGGCCGAAGCGTACGAAGCGATGGGTCTATCGTTCGTGCGCCAGAAGCGATTGGGCGAGGCGCTGCCGCTGCTTGCCAAGGCGGCCGAGCTGCGCGAGGACACGCCGCGTCATGCCTACGTCTACGGTGTGGCTCTGCACGAGGCGGGGGAGATGCAACGGGCAATCGAGGTGCTGCAAGGCGCGCACGCGCGACAACCGGCGCATCGCGACATCTTGGTCGCTCTTGCCACGTACTCCCAGGACGCGGGCGATCGCAAGGCAGCGGCTGCATGGGCGAGAAAGCTCGTGGCCCTTTCACCAGGAGACCCCGGCGCAGGCCAACTGTTGCAAACACTAGAGACACCGGCGTCGACGCCCTGAACACAGTTGCTGCGAAAAACAGGAATCTGCATTAGGATCGGTTCCCGTATGATCGATAAAGCTGCTGAATCCGCCGAACAGGGTGCGGAAAAGCAAGAGTCTGCAGGCGCTGCGGCGCTCTCGCAGGAAAAGACCGCGCTCCAAGGCGTGCAGGAGTTCCGCCGCCGTGCTCTCGCGCTCGGCTTCGGGATCATCACACTCTCCGTATTGGCGCTTCTCCTTACGATCTATCTGCAGTTCGCCAAACCCATTTTCTGGGGACTGGCGCTCGCCGTGCTTTTCTTCCCGGTGCATCGTGGGATCCTGCGTTTCGTCGGCAGCAGGGCGACGGTCGCGGCCGTGATCAGCACCGCCCTCTCGCTTGCCGTCATCTTCGTTCCCGCAGTACTCCTCGTGTTCAACTTGATCGACGAAGTGCAGAGTCTCTGGCCGCGGATCCAGGCAACCGTCGGCCCGGAGGCATATCAGACGATCTCGCAGTGGCTCGACGCATCGCCATTCCGACGCCTGGCGCATTGGACGCTCGGGGTGGACTCGACGCGCGGGCCGGTGGTCCTCGAGGCTGAAATCCAGAGAATCGCGATCGGCGTCCAGGAGTTCCTGCTGGGACGTTTGCGGAGCATGACGAAGAGCGTCCCCGCGGCCGCCATCCAGCTCATGATCACCGTCACCGTCTATTTCTTTTTCCTGCGACATGGACCGGGTTGGCTCAAGCAAGTGGGTCGTGCGTTACCCTTGGCGCCCGAGTACACGGCACGGCTCTTTGTGATCACCGAGCGCACGATCAATGCGGTCTTCCGTGGCGTCATCCTGACGGCTGCAACCCAAGCGATCCTTGCGGGACTGGGCTACTGGTTCACCGGCGCGCAAGTGCCGCTTCTCCTGGCCAGCGCCACTTTCATCACGGCATTGATTCCATTCATTGGCCCCGTTGTCGTCTGGGTGCCGGTGGCCGTGGGTTTGCACCTGACCGGCAAGACCGGCGGCGCCATCGCACTCGCCATCTGGGGCACGCTGGTCGTGAGCCTCGTCGACAACGTGCTCCGGCCCTATCTCATCGGGCGCGAAATGAAACTGCCGCTGCTCTGGCTCCTGCTCGCCATCCTGGGCGGGCTCAAGCTCTTCGGCTTCCTCGGCATCGTTGTGGGGCCGATCACACTCGCGCTCGCCGCCGCCTGCTACCGCATCTACTTCGAGGAACGCCGCACGCCCACAACCTGACCGCGCGAGTGCGTACCCATGCCGTCGTCCACGCATTCACTAAAGGCCAAACCACCTCCGCGCAGGCTGCAACGATTCACCTCTTGAACGGCCAGCGCTCCCCGCAAGCCGATTAGAATCGTCGACACGAACGGCACTTCGTGTTGGTGGCGATGTCACGCAAAACCTGCTCACTCCAGTAGGCGGCCTCCTTTTTTGATTCGGTCGAGCGGTGAACGATTGTCGGTCCGGCGCACGTGGCTCTCGGCCTGGTTTCAGTCTGGTGGTGAACGATTGTCGGTCCGGCGCACGTGGCTCTCGGCCTGGTTTCAGTCGGATGGTGAACGATTGTCGGTCCGGCGCACGTGGCTCTCGACCCTGTTTCAGTCGGATGGTGAACGATTGTCGGTCCGGCGAACGCTGCTCTTGGTTACTTTGCGATCTCAAGTTCGAGCTCACCGCCTGTCGATCAAAACCGTCGCGAAATGAAATCGCGTCTGTTGCTCTTCCTGGAGATTTCCTTCAGAGTGACTGGCCTATGAACTCTTGGAAGCTTCATGCCAACGAAACATCTGGTTCTAGACCTCGAGTTTCATCTTTAGAGTTCAAGAAAGTGTCAAGCGCGTCGACACTTCCTGTCTACGCTGTCAACAACTGAACGCTATCCAATGGGGGCGCGACTGCAGCCCAGCTGCCGCTATGGCTCGTGCAGCAGGATATAAGCCGCACCGGTGAGTTCCCGGAGCACGTTCCCACGGCGCCGTGGCCTGCGGTGCGGCCGAAGGTCGCAGGGCCACCTCCACCGCGGCAGCGTTGAGCGCACGACTGCGTTTGCCGATGGCACGCAAGGCCATGTTCACGTCCTTCTCGACGAAGTGCCGTTCGTCAGTGGCTGCGCCTTCCACGAGCCGCAGGCCCTGGACGAATGGATTGTCGCCGGCACCCTTGTCATGCACGCTCAACCCCCACAGCAGCGCGGAAGCCGCGCGCTTGGCGAACTCGTGGCGCCGGCGGGACCATTCTCGAACCATGCGCCAGGAGTGCGGTGTGCGGTCGAACAGATGAAGGCGCACGGTATCGCAGATCGCCCAGTTGTCGAAGTCCCGGCCCCCGCGGTCCATTTGTGCGGGCGTGACGCACTCTGGCTCGTCGACGAACGCTGCGAGCATGCGCGCCTCGTACCAGCCAGTCTCGCAGTGTGCAGCGGCGAGTCTCGTGATTCCGCCCCAGGCGCTTGGCCAACTTTTGCAGGGTGCCTACGGAGACGCCGATCGTGTTGTCCGATGGGATGCCGTAGCGCGCCAGCCAGCGAGCGTCTGCTTCGAGGCACTTCGCTTCAGCGTCGCGATCACCGCCTGACCTCTTGGCTACGCGAGGCCTTCGTTCCTGTCTGGGTCGGCTTGGCGGGAGCGCTCGTTTTCATCTGCTCCGAGCGTCACGAGATAGCGGTCCTTGGCGAGCCACTCGATCAGGCCCTCGGGATCCGTGATCTTCGGTCCTTTCGTCGTGTTGTCCTTCACCTTCGCTCCCCTGTGGAAGATCAGCTGGACGCTGTCCTTGGCGCGCACGTTGATGGTCGCGAAGAACTCCGTCGTACGAAAACTCGGCGCGTTCCATTTCAAGGCGGCTGGCAACATGCCGCGCTCGGGTTGCTATTGCAATTCTGCATCGCACTGGGAGCAGCAACAATCTACTACGCGATCAACCGCAGGTTGGCAGTGCTCGTGAATCGCCCCTGGATGAGCGGATTGCTTTTTGGCTCCATCGTTTACCTCACCATGAACCTGCTCGTGGTGCCGCTCTCGGCCGCTCCGTTCCGGATCAAGTTACAATTTACGGGCCTGCTGGTGCACATGCTATTCGTGGGGGTGCCGATTGCTACGCAAGACAGAAGAAGTGAATGAATCTTGCGTGGAAACCCGAAGGACACTCCACCCTCGCGCCAATTTGGTCGTCACAGACGCACAATGCGTGATCGATTTCGTCACAAGGCGTTCGGCGGCGTCGAGCTCCGTCGCTACGACATGCCCGACGGCTTGGTCATGGCACGCCGTGCCGCGCATCGGCGACACGGTGGTGATGATCGAGGGATTTCTTCGACCGCCACGCGTTGAAGTTCCTCTCGGTATGACGTTGCCGCTGTCGTCCACCGCTTCGTAATAGAGCTGCCCGTTCGTGGCTTGGTCAGTTCGAGCCGCCGACAAGATAGAGATTGTGCAGGCGGCGGGTATAGCTATACACGTACGATTTGCCGTCGTCAGATAGACGGATACTGCCGAGTGACGAGGCTCCGGCTGCGTCTGCCGGTGTGATCTCCCTCCAGAGTTCCCGGCGGCCGCTTGCGATCTCGACGCGTTCCAGGCGGGCGGGGATCTCCCCGCCCCCGCATTGCATGTAGATGTATCGACCGTCCAAGCTCCAGCGCATCACCCAGTCCTCTGATGTGAAATCCGCGAGCGTTCGTGCCGGGCCACCTTCGATGGGAAAGAGCGCTGGCCTGCCATCGACATTCTTTGCCGCGAGGAATTCTCCATCGGGAGAGACAGGGCTGCTCGGGTAGTAGAGGCTCGTTCCTTCCGGAGTGATGGGGCGAGGTACACCACCCGCGATGTCGAGGAGGTAACAACGCATTGCATGTCCAGCCTCATAGCCCGCGAAGACGATTCTGCGCCCGTCGGGCGTCCACACCGCCCAGGGGCAGTCCTGGATACGTTCCGGCTCGAGCGTTCGGGGTTCACCCGTTCCCGTAGGCAGAAGGACGATACGTGGCGGTTGCGACGAGACGATCGACAAGGCCCACTTCCCATCAGGCGAAAGCGCAGTGGCCCGGCCTTCCCCGAGGCGCACCACTGGCGTTCCATCCGTCTGGCGCAGGCAGACCGCACCGTTCGGACCCGCACTTGCGCTGAACTCGGTGAAGAGGAACGTCCGGCCATCGGCGGAGATGTCGGCGCCGTACGACCAATCGAGCCAGGATAGGTCACGTTCCTGGCGCTCTCCCGCGGCTAGGCCAGCGATCACCATGCGGAAGTCCTCGTGGGTCAGCAGGATGGTCCCGTCGCGAGCGATGTCGTGGAGGGTCAACGTGCCGGCCAAACGCATGACGACACGATGTTCGCCGGAGAGGCGGACGGCGTGCAGCTCGTTCCGCATTCCGGCTTTGGTGGCAGAGAACCAGATCTCCTCGCCGTCCGGGGACCAGGCAAGTCCCACTACGTCTGCCCAACCGCGTGAAAGAATCTGCTCCTTGCCGGAGAGATCGACGACTACCAGATCACCGCGCACATCTCCCGGCAAGGGATGGTCGAGGAAGGCAATCCGGTCGCCACGGGGCGAGAAACGTGGATCCCCGATGTAACCAGCCGTTTCGTAAATTACGTGGCCGGGCGGCAATTCGAGCCGCGTTTTCACATCGGACATGTGGACCACGGCTATCTGGGTGCCGTCCGGGGACCAGTCGGCGAAGCTGACATGGTCCAGGATTTCACGAGGCGAACCGCCCGTGAGTGGAATTTGTGCCAGAGTTCCGTCCCATCCGGTCGGATTGCGGGTCGCGCGCACAAGGAGGGCCATCTCGCCCGTCGTGGAGACGGAGAGGAGCTTGGCGCTGTGCGCAGTCAGGGGGCTCGAATCGGGGCCTTCCCTGCGAGTCATGAAGAGGTGGAGAGGTTCTCCGTCCCACGCCGCCGAGTAGACGATGGTGTGACCGTCGGTGGTGAAGCGGGCCGACTCGATCGTACCCCGACGGAAGGTGAGCCGCTGGAAGGTGGGGAGTGGTTGTTGCGCCGCGTGTTTTCCCCTCAGGTAAGAGGTAACGCCAACCGCCCCGAGAACTGCAGCGCCTGCAACCAGTGTCGCCAACCACCAACGCTTCGAGCGTGCGAGCAACACGCCCCGCGCGCGTGTTCCCGATGCTATCTTCGTTGCGACTCCCATCGTCACTGCGGTGAGCTCGAGATCGAAGGCCAGGTCGCGCGCCGACTGGAAGCGCTCCTCCGGCCGTTTCTCGAGGCAGTGGTGCACGATGGGTTCGAGTGCGGGCGGGAGGCCAGGGCGCACCGATGAGAGCGCCGGGGGGTCGTCGTTCAGGATCGCATGCAAGGTCTCGATACTGTTGTCGCGCTTGTAGGCGCGTACACCGGAGAGCATCTCGTAGAGGACAGCGCCGAAGGCGAAGAGGTCCGAGCGATGATCAGCTGGCTCGCCGCGCGCCTGCTCCGGTGACATGTAGCCCACTGTGCCCAGGATCATGCCGGTGTCGGTCACGGGCATGTCCTGCGTGAGGCTTTCTGCACCCACGGAAGCCGTACGCGCGAGCTTGGCCAGGCCGAAATCGAGGATCTTGATGCGGCCGTCCTTCACCACGAACAGATTCTCGGGCTTCAGATCGCGGTGCACGATGTCTTTGTCGTGAGCCGCAACAAGCCCGCGGGCGATCTGCGCCGCGTAGTTGAGGGCCAAGGTTGCTGGCAGACGGCCTTTGCGCAAGCGATCGCGAAGCGTCTCGCCCTCGAGGAGCTCGGTTACAAGATAGGGTGAACCGTCGTGGGTGCCGATGTCGTAGACGACGAGGACGTTGGGATGATTGAGAAGGCCGGCGGTGCGCGCCTCCTTTTCGAAGCGGTTCAGTCTTTCGGGATCACTGCAGTAGGCGGCGGGAAGCACCTTGACCGCAACATCCCGGCCGAGCCGCGTGTCGCGGGCGCGATAGACTTCGCCCATGCCACCGGCTCCGAGCGGCGACTGCACGACATAGGGTCCGAGTTGCGAGCCGGACGCAAGCGTCACGCGTCCCCCTTTCGATCCCGACTTGACCTTAGCGCGAAACCTCCGGACAGTCGAGCGTAGAGCTCTAGAAATGGAGAGGGTGGTGAGGGGGGAGGGTGAACCGAGAATCTGGTGAGATCGTCGAACGCGACTCCCCGAGGTTCAACGGCACGCATCGCCATACGGCGCTAGAAGCGCAGTGCCACTTCGATGCTGACCTGCATGAACAAATTGTCTACAAAGACGTCGTTGCGGAATCCCTCGTGCGATTCGCTGAAGTAGCCGCGAAAGCCTGCGCCGAGATCCACGCCGATCTCGAGGAAGTCCGTCTGAATCGGTGTCAGCCCGATGCCCAAGTATCCCGACATATTGAAGAGGTAATCGCGCCAGATCTCTTCGCCGTGGCCAAACTCGTCGATCGCAAACACGGGGTTGGCGTAATCCCAACCGAGGCGTCCGCCTCGAATCCCGGCGAAGCTGTTCATGCCAAGGAATCTGCTGTTGTAGAGGGGAAAACGTGCTCGTGCATCAATCGCGAACTCAGAAGCATGCTTGAGGGCACCATACGCCGGCGAATCCTCACGAACCTCTCCGCGAAGCGAATAGAAGCCTACGCCCATGCGAACTCCCGAGGCGAGGATTCCGCCGACCTCGATCCCGGCCCCGTCAAGGCTCGCGAGCAAGGTGTCGGACGGTCGCACGTGAAGAGATTTCAATGCGGTGAAGAGGCTCGGTCCGCTCGTCGATGGCGAGAGTGAATAAGTCGGCTGCGGTGGCACATATTCGTCGCCATAGAATAGCGAGTGAATTCCTCCCAACCCATCCAAGATCATCCCGACGAACCCCCAAGGGCCAGGGCCCCCGCCGGTGGTCTCGCAGGTCTCGCAGGTCTGGGAGGTCTGGGAGGTCTGGGAGGTCTGGGAAGCCTGGGAGTCTCGATAGACTACCTCCTGCTTTTCGACAGGTTGCTTTGCTTCCTCGAAGACCTTGCTCAGGTCGGACGCAAGGCAATTGTGCGGCACATGAAGGAGTAAGCTCGAGATGAGAACCGTACCTGTGAAATCACGGATTCGCGTGAGCCGGAGCAAACGTCTCGGCGAGGGCTTGATCCACACGGGTGAGCCTCCCATGTTCGAATCCCGCGACTGCGAGGAATCTCGAGGTGACAGACGTCCTGGAAGAATGCATAGGATAGACCAAACGCGCTTTTCCCTGGCAGGTTGATGGGCAAGCCACTGTCGCCACTTCTGTGTCGTGTAGATCTGTGTCGTGTAGACCACCGGCTCGTGTCGCGAGCACAGCGAGACATCGGCTTGGGGCGCGAACCTGACTTAATCCTGTCCCTTGACGACCGCAGATTCTTCGTCGACTCACCGATTCACGAGGTCGAGCCTCTCCTGTACCCCGTCGAGCCGGCATCGAGCCCAACGAACGCTCCCAGGCGGTCGATTCGAACGAGTAATCGAAGTCGTGGGCCTCGAGGATCTCGCGCACCACCGTGAGCCCGATGCCTTGGCCGTTCTCTTTGGTGGTGAAGAACGGTGTGAACAGTTGGCGGGCTTCGGAAGCCTGCCCCGACCGGATGACCATTTCCTCGAGCCGGCGGAGCTCGAGCCGGGATTTTTCGAGATCCATGCGTGCTGCACGCAGATCGTTGGCGGCGATGATCCCCTTGTCGAAGAGAGCCTGGTTGCGCTCGACGGTGAGCAGACCACTTTCCACTTCCAACTTGCGGATGTCGCGCTGCGTTTCCAGGTCGGCCAGGGTCTGACCGCTGGCGATGCTCTCGCTCTGGCTCTCGACGTGTTTGAGCGCGATCTGTTCGTTGAGTTTGTCGAAGACGAGCGTGGCTTCGCCGACGTCGAGACGCACGAGCGCATCGCCGCGCTTGACCGCGGAGCCGGGAGGAACGAGCACCTCGAGCAAGCGCGTATCGAGAGGCGAGGACACGACCTGCTCGTTCTCCGGCACGATGGTTCCCGAGGCCGTGAGTGTGGCTTCCACCGGGCCGGTGGTGACGACTGCCGTGCGGATGCGGCCGCGGTGCAGCGTCGGGCGCGCCCAAGCCGCGAAAAGCGCCACCAGAAGGGTGACTCCGATGGCGACGAGCGCGATCCTCGACCAGAGTCGGAATCGCCTGCGCCGGCGCACCTCAGGATCGATTGGGCGGTCCAATGGCAATGCCTCCGCAGTGTCCCGAGCAACCGCCGTGCTCGGCGTTCAATTCGTTGCAGTTGCTGTAGTTGACCGCAATTGACCACGAACCCCACTGCGCGAACTCGGCCGGTGATGTCCGGATGCGAACAGTTGGATCGCAAGCGCGCGGAGTCGCATGGCCAGGTCCTCCAGTGCGCCAGGGGGGATCGCCAAAAAGCCGCGATGACTGCAAGCTTTCCACCCTTCGGGAAAAGAGAGGGGAAATGGCCCATGCGGGTTGCTTGGAGGCCCGCATCCGCAGTGCCCTGAGGGCGGGCTCGCCCCGCCAGTGATCGCCGGACCGCTGTCTTCCCGCGGTACACGCCAGGGCCGCGAACCGCGGTGCTGCCGAGAGAAAGGTATTGTCACGCTCGGAGCAATGTCGAATACTGTGCGGGCTACTCTAGAGACCGTACGTTGCTGCCCCGGAGGTGTGCCTCGTGGGACGTAGCGTTGTTTGCTTCATCCCTGCAGTCGTCGCTACCGCCATCGTGGCGGTTTCTACCACACATGCGTTCGAGCTGCGCTCCTCGACCCTCGATGGTGGCGGGCGAACGAGTTCGGGCGGACAGTTCAGCCTCACCGGCACGATCGGACAGCCCGATGTCGGAACGTCCGCCGGCGGAGGGTTCGCGTTGCAGGGAGGGTTCTGGGCCAGCGCTGGAGTTCCCACGTCGGTGGAGCAAGAAGCGCAACTGCCCCTGCCGACTGTCTATCACCTTTACCCCAACGCTCCGAACCCATTCAACCCATCAACGGTAATTCGATTCGATCTTCCCAGTCCCGGTCGCACCGATGTCCGCATTTTCGATCTCCGTGGGCGACTGGTCCGTGCCCTGGTGGATGAGCCCATTCCAGCGGGGCGGCATGGCGTGACGTGGGACGGGAGGGATCGCAACGGGATCGAGGTATCGAGCGGCGTGTATTTGCTGTTGATGAGATCGGAACATTTCACTGCTCGCCGCAAGATGACCATGCTGAAGTAGCTCTTGGCGGGGAGGCATCACAATGATCAGGCGATTCAGCCTTGCTCTTGCACTGGCCAGCGTTCGGCTGCCGTCGCTGGCCGGCGCCGCCCCCCTCGGCAGCGGCTTCGTGTATCAGGGCCAGCTCACGCTCAGCGGCAGTCCAGTGACAAGCGCGTGCGATTGCCAGTTCGGGCTGTGGGATGGCCCATCTGCAGGTACCCAGGTGGGAGCGACACAGACGCTCAGTTCGGTGCAAGTCAGCAACGGGATCTTCTCGGTGGAACTTAACGGCGGCGGCGAGTTCGGAGCTTCTCCGTTCACCACCGCGGACGAGCGCTGGTTGGAGATCGCGGTGCGTTGCCCCACAGGTAGCGGCAGCTACACCACTCTCACTCCTCGACAGAAGATCACGGCGGCTCCCTATGCGCTCACTACCTTGAGTATCGTGGATGGTGCCGTGTCGACGACCAAGCTTGCGGA
This sequence comes from uncultured bacterium, assembly GCA_964567755.1. GTDB lineage: Bacteria > Krumholzibacteriota > Krumholzibacteriia > DASRJW01. The sequence continues at coordinate 31,594 of CAZMNW010000053.1, read as the reverse complement.
TCAAGCTGTGACCGCTCCCAAGCTGGCGGACCTCGCGGTGACCGCTCCGAAGCTTGCCGCCGAGGCAGTCGGCGAAGTGGCACTCGCCCCTGCCGCGGTATCCACGGCGAAGCTGGCGGACAACGCCGTCATCGGCACCAAGCTGGCGGACAACACCGTCACCGGCGTCAAGCTGGCCGACAACAGCGTGACCGGTGTCAAGCTGGCGGACAACGCGGTCACCGGCGTCAAACTAGCCGACAACACCGTCACCGGCGTGAAACTCGCCGACAACAGTGTCACGGGGCTGAAGCTCGCGGATCTTTCTGTGACCGCCGCCAAGCTCGGCGCCAGCAGCGTCACTGCCACCGCGATTGCCGACGGCGTGGTCACGAGCTCCAAGCTCGCGGATCTTTCGGTGACGGCCGGCAAGCTCGCCGTCGAGGCTGTAGTGGAAGTCGCTATCGCCCCTGGAGCCATCACCACAGTGAAGCTGGCCGACGACGCGGTCACCGGGGTGAAACTGGCCAGCAACACTGTCACCGGTGCGAAGCTCGCCGACAACAGCGTCACGGGAGTCAAGCTCGCGGATCTTTCGGTGACGGCTGGCAAACTCGCTGTCGAGGCTGTCCTTGAAGCCGCCATCGCTCCTGGGGCCGTCACCACGGTGAAGCTGGCGGACAACGCGGTCACCGGGGTGAAGCTGGTCAACAACACGGTCACTGGGGCGAAGCTGGCCGACAACAGTGTCACGAGCCTCAAGCTCGCAGACCTCGCAGTGACGAGTGCAAAGCTCGACGCCAACAGTGTCACCGTCACCGCAATTGCCGATCTCGCGGTGTCGACTGTGAAGCTCGCCGCCGCAGCCGTTACCGACGTCAAGCTCGCCGACCTGGCAGTGACCGCTCCCAAGCTCGCCGCCGAGGCCGTCGTCGAAGCCGCCCTCGCCCCTAGGGCCGTCACCACGGTGAAGTTGGCGGACGACGCGGTCACCGGGGTAAAGCTGGCCAATAACGCTGTCACCGTGACGAAGCTGGCCGACAACAGCGTCACGAGTCTCAAGCTCGCAGATCTCGCAGTGACGAGTGCCAAGCTCGACGCCAACAGCGTCACCGTCACCGCAATTGCCGATCTGGCGGTGTCGACAGCGAAGCTCGCCGCCGCGGCCGTGACGGACGTCAAGCTCGCCGACCTGGCCGTGACCGCTCCCAAGCTCGCCGTCGAGGCTGTCCTTGAAGCCGCCATCGCCCCTGGGGCCGTGACCACGGTGAAGCTGGCGGACGACGCGGTCACCGGGGTGAAACTGGCCAGCAACACTGTCACCGGGGCGAAGCTGGCCGACAACAGTGTCACGAGCCTCAAGCTCGCAGATCTCGCAGTGACGAGCGCCAAGCTCGACGCCAACAGTGTCACCGTCACCGCAATTGCCGATCTCGCGGTGTCGACTGCGAAGCTCGCCGCCGCGGCCGTGACCGCTCCCAAGCTCGCCGTCGAGGCTGTCCTTGAAGCCGCCCTCGCTCCTGGGGCCGTCACCACGGTGAAGCTGGCGGACGACGCGGTCACCGGAGTGAAGCTGGCCAACAACACCGTCACCGGGGCGAAGCTCGCCGACAACAGTGTCACGAGCCTCAAGCTCGCAGATCTCGCGGTGACGAGCGCCAAGCTCGACGTCAACAGTGTCACCGTCACCGCAATTGCCGATCTCGCGGTGTCAACCGCAAAGCTCGCCGTCGCGGCCGTGACCGACGTCAAGCTCGCCGACCTCGCCGTGACCGCTCCCAAGCTCGCCGTCGAGGCCGTCCTTGAAGCCGCCCTCGCTCCTGGGGCCGTCACCACGGTGAAGCTGGCGGACAACGCGGTCATCGGGGTGAAGTTGGCGGACGACGCGGTCACCGGAGTGAAGCTGGCCAACAACAGTGTCACGAGCCTCAAGCTCGCCGATCTCGCGGTGTCGACAGCCAAGCTCGCAGATCTCGCAGTGACGAGTGCCAAGCTCGGCGCCAACAGCGTCACGGCCAGCGCCATCGCCGACCTTGCGGTAACGAGCTCCAAGCTCGCGGCGAGCGCGGTGACGAATGACAAACTCACTCTCGACGCGGGATCTCTCAACCGCGTCTCCGGCGGGGTCATGACGAGTAGCGGCGGCTTGGTCGGGATCGGCACGATGCAGGCACCAACAGAAATGTTGGAGGTCAATGGCGCCATCAAGCTCACGGGCGACACGAGGGTCATTTCCAAGGCTCCTCGAGTCATCCACTCGGTCGACCAGGCGACAGGCTGCCCGCCCACGCGTCCCGCCGGGAGCGATCTGATCACGCAGTCAATCTCACTGGTGCGTGCGGCGGACGTGTCCGTGACGGCCACAATGGTGCGCAACTTCTCAGGACTCGCGGAGCTGCATCTCTTCGTCGATGGGTTGCTCGTCGCCCGGACGATCACGCAGACTGCGACGCTGCAATGGGAAGCCGCGGAGATCGCCTGGGGAGGAACGCTGGCCGCAGGGAATCACGTGATCAGCGTACGGAGCCCAGTCGCGAACGCCTGGGGATGCAATGCGGATGCGGGGTCCATCAATACGGTGATCTTCGAGTGATGGTGAGGGCAACGAGTGTGAGTGCGAAGTCTGTGGTCACATCGCGGGGATGACAGCAGCGAGTCGACATGCTGACTAGGTCACACTTTGGCCAGCGGGGCGCATCTCTTTCGTGAAGGCGGTCGTGCCATCGCTCCCCGTCTTGCTCTGGCCTCGGCGCGCATCACGCTCGCGCTCTCGGTCCTGATCTTTTTTCCCGGCCTCTTCGAGCAGTTCGAGACGCCGAAAACCACGGTGGTGCGCGTAGTTGGGCTCGCCTGGTTGGCCATTTTGGCCACGGCTGGAGCACGGTCTATCCGCTGGAGCCCACTCGATGTCGCCATGGTTGGCTGGCTCCCGGTCGAGGCCGTGGCGACGATCTTTTCGCAATCTCCCCTACTGAGTGTCGTTGGCGAGACGCAGCAGCACGAAGGTTTGTTGACGACATTCGGGCTCGTGGGGATCTACTTCGCCCTGCGCTTCGGGACCCAGGGGTTGGACGACCGCGGACTGTCGAGCGCGAGCGCCTCCGCACGCAAGTCTCTCGACATCGTCCTTGGAGCGACAGCTGTGGCATGCGTCTATGCTCTCTTGCAGGCGGGCGGTCTCGATCCGATCCGCTGGCTGCGCACCGCTGGCTACGGGCCCATGACGCGTCCCTTCGGCACGATGGGGCACCCGAACCTGCTGGGCGTGATGAGTGCGGCGTGCGCCGCCATCGCCCTGACTGCAGCACTGCAAGAGGAGCGCTGGCGATGGCTGTACGCGTTGGCGACCGCTCTTTACGCGGCGACGACGGTCTTGACCTTTTCGCGCGGCGCCTGGCTGGGGCTCGTGGCAGGGGTCGCTGCGTCCGCCATGATCGTCTGGCGCGGGTGGCGAAGTTCGCAGCGAGGTCTTCTGCGTCCGCGGCAGAGGATGCTCCTCGGAACTGCCTGCGCACTCGCTCTCACTCTCGCCCTGGTGTTCATCCTGGGTGGTGCCCAGGGCGAGTTGCTGCGGTCACGTTTCGCTGAGCTCCTTCGGCCGCGCAGCGGGTCGGCCGCCAGCCGTGTGGAGATCTGGCGCGCCTCCGCTGCAGCCTGGCGTGCTCGGCCCTGGCTTGGACATGGGCCGGATACGTTCGAGCTTGTGTTCCCTCGTTACCAGACGCCGAGTTACTGGAGGTACGAGTGGACGGGGCTGCCGTTCCACGCGCACTCGCTTTACCTGAACACGCTTGCCACACGCGGGGTTGTCGGCTTCGCCCTCGGAATGGGCTGGCTCTTCGCGTTCGCGTGGACGGCGCGTCGAGTGTCGCGGCGCGGTTGCAGTGGGACAGTTCTCGTTTCGGGAGTGGTCGGAGGCAGTTGCGCCGTCGGCGTTGCTGGCGCCTTCGGGGCCATCGGTGTTTCGGCCTGGCTCTTCCTTGTCACCGCTTCGGCCGCGCTGGCTGCAGCCGCGGTGCCGGGGACCGCGAGTGCTCGCGAGTCGGAACATGGGGCAGAAAGTGTTGTCACCGTGCAGCCGTTGCAAGCAAGGCAAACTCGAACGATTCTCGGCGAAGAGAGTTCTGCGGCACCTGTGAAGCGTATCGGCTGGATCGTCGGCGGGATCGCCGCCGGCGCGGCGTGTCTGTGGTCCGGGACGGACCTGGGAGCCTCCCGTGCCGCTGCCGGCGCACGCGTCGCATTGCCGCACGATGCGGCGATGGCCGACGCTTTTGCGACGCGCGCAGTCCGGCTGCGACCTTTCGCCGACTGGGCGCACCGCCTGCGATCGGAAACACTGGCGGCCTCGGCGGCGACGACGGACACTTCGGTTCTGCTTCAGGCCGTCACCGCTGCGCGCCGGGCCGTGGAGATCGAACCAGAACGCAATCTCAATCACTACCGGCATGCGAAAACGTTGTTGGCGCTGGCAGCCCACGGCGATGTGGATGCATCGCATCAGGCGGCTGCGTCGTTTCGGCGTTGCATCGAGATTTCACCGGTGGATGCGGTTTCGATGCTGGAACTGGGGAGGATTGAGCTGCAGTCGGGGAACCAGGCCTCCGCGCTTGATCTCGCGAGCCGTGCCGCTTCGCTCTATCCAGATGAGGGCGCTACGCAGTCACTCTTGGCGGCGGCGCTGCTGCACGGTGGCCGTGGCGACGAGGCCCGTCGCGCCTTGGAACGCGCGGTCGCGGGCGAATGGCATGGGAACGACCAGGCGTTGCAGACCGCACGCGATCTCCTCAAGTCCCTACCTTGAAGTCTGTCTTGAAGTCTCGATCCGGAACGAAAAGCCGATGCCGCGGTTGCGAAGCTCGATTGGGCCCCGACCGGGCACAAGCGCCGGCAGTTCGCGCCGGACACTCTCGAGCAACGCAAGGATCCGAGCATCCATCGTCTCGTGCAGCTCGGCGCGGAGCTGAAGCTTCCAGACCAGCGTGGGAAACATCGGGATCACGTCCGATGTTTCGATCCACCGGCTGCTATGTGTTCACCCTGGTCGCGGTGTGGGTAGTCGGGTCGTCTCATGCCACCGCCCCGGATGTCCTTATCGCAGCACCAGCATTCTCCGGGTGAGACCTGCCTCCTCGACGTGAAGGCGGCAGAAGTAGATGCCCGCAGCGACCTGGCGCCGGTCATTGTCCAAGCCGTCCCAGTGCACCAGATGCCGTCCCGCCGCTGTCCAGTCCTCACGCAGAGTCCGCACGAGACTGCCCGCCACGTCGTACACCTTCAGGCTGACCGGCGCGGGCCGGGGGAGCTGGAACGTGATCGTCGTGAAAGTCCCCGCCTTGAAGGGGTTCGGACCGTTCTGCAATGCGATGCGGGATTCCACATGCGTATCTCGCGCCGCTGCGGACGGTATGCCCTGGATCTCGAACACTCCGTCGCACGAATCGTAGGCGATCATCCCGACGTCGTCGAACAGCGTCACGCGCACGAGGGCGCGCTGCGAAGCGACCGGGGGGACGGACCAGGCGAAGCTCGTGCCGGTGGCGCCCGTGACGATCACGTGCCACGAGATCCCTCCGTCGAGGCTGTACGTGAGATCCGCGTGGTGCACGTCCCAGCTCTGGGGCACGGTCCAACTGATCGTGAAGGTCTCGCCGAAGGCCAATCTCTCGCCGCCGTTGGGAGCGTTCACGCCATGCCGGATGACGCGCAAAATGTCCTTGGTGAGGAACCGCATGCCGCCAACCATCTCACCGGTCACGATCACCTGCACTTCATCGCCCTCTGTCAACGTCTGCCGGACGGCTGGCATGCCGAACTTCAGGGCGAGGTCCGGAACGCCATCCTGATCCTCGTCGCCGATTGAGGTGTGCTCGACATCCGCCGGCGCGTCGCGGTTGAAGCGCACCGTGGACACGATCACGTTCGCCACGTCGAGGCCGGCGGGGAACTCGACGTAGCTGGTCACCCAGTGGCCATTGCGGCCCAGGTTCACGGTCTCTGGATTCGCGACGAGATCGCCGGCCACGTCCCAGACCTGCAGGTTCACCGGAATCACGAGAGTGGGTTCGTCCGGGTCGTTGCTACCGACCACGAGCTGGGCATCGTAGCTGCCGATGGCGAGCGCTGTGGCATCGAAGTCGACGTGAACGTCCAATACGCCTTGCGGCGCGATGGTCGCAGCATGTGGGGACACGGAAACCCAGCGCGGCGTCAATGACGTGACCGACACGTCGTCGATGTACCAGCCCTCGTTGAACTGGCAGTTGCCGCAATCCCAGCCGGCGTGGAAACGGATGCGCAACGTGTTCCCCGCGAACGGGGAAAGGTCGAAGAGGGCCTGCACGAAGGCGCCGTTGCTGGTGTGCGAGTAGGCCTGATTGAAGGCCAGCGGATTGCTGCACACGTCGTCCAGGACGTAGGGATAGCCGCCGACCGGGAAGATCTGTTGCCAATTCGCTCCGCCGTCCGTCGACACCTCGACGATGCCCCCGTCCGGTTCGAACGTGGGGTCGCCGCTGCAGTCGTCGAAGTCGTAATAGTGATCGAATGTCAAGGCGGCTTGGAAGAACCCCGTGAGGTCGATCGGCGGGGTCTGCAATGCGTCGCCGCCATCCCCGAGACGTGCGTGCCGTGGCCGTTGTCGTCGAAGGCGTTGTTGGTGTTGTTGACGAAGTTCCAGCCGCGGACATCGTCCACGAAGCCGTTGGCGTCGTCGTCGATGTTGTTTCCCGGAATCTCACCGGGGTTGATGAAGATGTTGGCGCTCAGGTCCGGGTGCGCGAAATCGATGCCCGAATCGATGATGGCGATGAGGACAGTTCGGGAGCCCGTGAAGGTATCCCAGGCGAGCGTGGCGTCGGTGTCGGCACCGGGAAGTCCTCCCGTTTGTCCCGTGTTGTGCAGCGACCATTGCTCGTTGAAGCGCGGATCGTTGGGATCCCGGAAGGCCTCGTAGATGTAATTGGGTTCGATGAACTCGACGCGCGGGTGGTTGTGGTAGCGGGCAATGGCCCCGTTGACTCCAAGCTTGGTGATGCGGGCGTGCTTGATGGCGGTCGTGGTCAGCTCACGGACCTCCACGGCGCCCAGTTCCGACAGGATCGCGCTTCGTTCATGGGCCGGTGTGTTGCCTCGAAACTTCAGGATCACCTCGCCAGGGCGCATGGGGTGATTCCCCCCCCTGAGCGAAGGCCGCATTCGCTTGAGGAAACATGAGCGAGGCAACGGCAGTTGCCAACCAGAGTGTCTTCTTCACCATGAGTGCCCTTAGTGACTTCTTCACAATGACTGGCCTCCCGGGGAAACCGGAACGCCCCGCATTGGGCGGGCAGGTGCACGGCCCAAAGTCGGGGGACGAACGGCTCGTGTGCATGCGGGCTCGACGTGCGGTGTGGCGGAGCAGCGATCTTCCTGGTGCCGGCGCATCGGGTGGGAGCGTTGGCATGGCCCGGCCGAGCCGTTGTCCTCACGGACATCGTGCATATGCCCCCCGGCATCCGCAGCGGGGGACCCTAGCGCGGAGTCCGCTGCAGTTCATCGGTCCGACCAGATTCGGCGAATTCGAAGAGAGAATCTGCGGTTTAAGGCCTCATTGTCAAGAAGGAACAGCGAAAAAAGCAGCGCTACGACTCTGGTTAGTGGACCAATATGGTTTTCCGAAGCGTCATCTGGATCTGGAAGGAAGCCGAGGCTGAGCGTAGAAATACGGAGGAATCGAGTGGCGTGTCGACTTGGCGGGCGACGAGCAGCGTTGATTTGTAGTAGTAGGCGAACGGCACACCCAGGAGCGGGTTCGTCGGAGTACGTGCGCGGCGCCCAAGTTCCCTCGTGCACCGAGATCTTGCCCACCTGCAGGAACATCTCGCGGCCCTCGAACAACCGGTGTTGCACGTAGCCGCCGTAGAAGCGGAGACTGTTCGAGCCGACGTCGCTCACCAGAGACTGCAGGTAGGCGCAGGTACGATCGCTGCCGCCTTTCACGAACACTCGCACGTGCAGATTGTCGAAATTGGTCAGGCCGTACATCGAGCGGTTGAGATACACGGAGGCCCGGTTGCCGCGGCCGACGATGTCGACGAGACCGCCGAGCTTGAAATCGGATTCGCCGTGCGCGAGCGTGGGAGCACCGGTGGTCGGGTTCCGTGTGAATGGAATGCAGCTTCACGTGATTCACTCTCGCAACCGGTCGCTGCCGGATGCTCCGATTGCCGCAGGATCATCGGCGTGTGCTGGTCCGAAGTCGCGCAAGCCGCGTGCCATGAGGAAACGGATGCGCAGGCAGCAGGCCGATGTGCGGAATGCCGGTTCCGAGGCTGTGGATGGGATGGAGACCACGTGTTTCAGGCGCGCGCTAAGACGATGATGCCCCTTCACGAGAAAGAAGTGACCGAAGCGATTGTTGAACTTGAAAAATTGTTTTCCGATCCTGGACCATTGAAATAAGCTGGCTCGGCTGGAGGCTGGAACGCTTGTCAGCCAATGGAGGCCCATATGAACGCCAAGACGTTCTTTCACGCCAGCGCCGGGATCTTCCTCCCCGTCGCCACCTGTCTGCTGGCAGCCCACATCGCGGCGGTTGATGCGTGGGCTGGCGGGCTCACCGGTCCGATTCTGGACGAAGGCGTGGGAGCAGAGCTGCGGGACGTGATGCAGCTCCCAGCTTCCGCTGGCTCACCGCCGTTGGCACGCGTGGGAATCCTCCGCGAGGTACCGGACGGCTCGGGGCGTCTATTCGCCAATGATCTGCGCGGCCAACTCTACGTGATCCAGGGCACCACGGTGACGACCTACATGGACTTGAAAGTGCTGATGCCGGCGCTCAAAGCCACTGATTTGCAGTTGGGCTTCGTGAGCTTTGCCTTCCACCCGAGCTTCTCCAGCAACGGTCTCATGTACACGGCACACTCCGAATTCGTCGGCGCGGTTCCCGCGAACCTCGGGCCCGCCATTCCGGCTACGATCATCCATCACGCGGTGGTCACGGAGTGGCAAACGAGCGACCCATCAGAGAACAGCTTCAGCGGAACACATCGCGAGCTGATGCGGATCGGCGCCCCACATACTTACCACAATCTGGGCGAGATCGGCTTCGATCCCAACCTCGGGCCCGCGGATCCCGACTACGGGCTCCTCTACATCGCGGCCGGCGAGTTCGGATCGATCGAGCTCGGCCAGCCAGGGCAGCTGCAGCGCCTCGACACGGTCTACGGATGCTTGCTGCGCATCGATCCGTTGGGGCAGCCGTTCGTGCGCAATGGAATCACTTATCCCTATGGCATCCCGCCGTCGAACCCTTTCGCGAACGATGGCGACCCGGACACATTCGGTGAAATCTTCGCCTACGGTTTCCGCAACCCCCAGAACTTCCACTTCGATCGCGCTGGCCTGGGCTCGCTCTTCGTCGCCGAGATCGGCCAGGGCAATGTGGAGGAAGTGAACCTACCGAGCGCCGGTTCGAATTACGGCTGGCCCGAGCGCGAAGGCATATTCGCTCTCGATGTCAACGCCGACCCTGATTCGGTGCTGCCGCTGCCTGAAAACGACGCAAGCCTGGGATTCACGTATCCGGTGGCGCAGTACGACCACGACGAGGGCTCCGCCATCGCCGGGGGCCTGGCGGTACGCCAGGGTCCACCCAGCGCTCTGCAGGGGAAGTTCGTGTTCGGCGACATCGTGAGTGGACGGATGTTTTATGCCGACGTAGCAGAGATGCTCGCAGCCGATGACGGCGACCCCGCCACGACCGCCGCCGTCTACCAGCTGCACGTCCTCCGCGGCGGCGTCGAGACCACGCTGATCGAGGTCGTGCGCAATGCACTTGGCAGCCCCACGATCTCTCGCACCGACCTACGTTTCAGCGCCGACATCGCGGGCCGCCTCTACGTCACCACCAAGCAGGACGGCTTCATTCGGGAGCTGGTCCCGATCCCCGTAGACGTGAGCTCGCTGCAGGAAACGCCGGGCGGCGCACGGCCCATGGTGAACGTTCCCAACCCGTTCAATCCGAACACCTCGATTACATTCCACCTTCCGGCGACATCACTCGTCCGCCTGAGCATCCATGACGTCGCCGGAACTACGCTACGCGTCCTCGTCGACCAGATTCTGGACTCAGGCAGGCATCGTTACGAGTGGAACGGACTCGATCGCGCGGCGAGAGAGGTGCCGAGCGGCGTGTACCTGTGCAAGTTGACAGCGAACTCACTCACACAAGTTCGAAAGTTGAGTTTGATCCGCTGATGTGTAACGTTTCAAAACCCTCGACGCTCCCGGAAGTGAGCCTCCCGAGAACTTCTTGGAATCGAGCTCAAAAGGTGCATGGTAAAGCAGCGGATTTGAAAAATGCGAGGAGCAGGAAACACAAAAAACGAACCGCTCGCATTGAACGGAGATTTTGAGCGTGCGGCGGAGTTCGTGTGCAGGGCTTCGACGACAGCCTCCTGTCCGTCGAGGCCCTCGGCTTCGAAGACAGGTGGTTTCGACCAGACAGTGAACGTGTTCTCGGCGAGCCCGGTAAGAACTTTTGTGTCGAGGTACGAAGAGCGCAGTCGTCGATTGCGGGAGAAGTACGTTGGCCAGGTGGCGGCGCTGATTTCATGAGCGTGCTTTCGGGGGGGCGAGCGCCCGAGCACCGGGCGGAGCGTGCCGAAAAGATTCCCGGTGTGCGATTTTGTAATTTGCATCGTGACAGGCGAGGGATGTACTTTGGGATCTTGTGTGAGCAGTATCGCTGACCCGAGGCACAGGCGCCGCCAGCTCCTGGGCGGCATTTCGGGAGGCTTTCTCATGAGCCGTGGGCTTGGAGTTTTCCTCGCCGTCGCGCTCGCTGCTGCGGACGCGGTCGGCGATTCGGACATCGATCGCGGCAGCAGGACGGAGGCTTGCGGCGTTGGTGTTCCCAGCGTTCACACGCTGTGGCCCCCGAACCACAAGCTCGTCCCGGTCACGATTCGCGGTGTGCGCGACCCCCAAGGCGACCCGGTCACGTTGACCATCACCGCGATCACACAAGACGAGCCGCTCGACGGCCGGGGTGATGGGGACACGACGCCAGATGCGCTCGGTGTCGGCACTTCGACTGCGATGCTGCGCGCCGAACGAATGGGCGGCGGCAATGGCAGGGTGTACGAGATCTCCTACGTGACCACCGACAGCGGCATGGTGGTGTGCTCGGGGAAGGTTCAGGTGTGTGTGCCGAAGTCGCAAGGGAAGGGCGCGCACTGTATCGACGACGGCCAGAGCTACGATTCGACCGGTCGCGGCAACCCGCCCGGCCGATTTCGTGTCGCGGCAGGGCAGCTACCTTCGCGCCCTGCCCCGAATCCCTTCAACCCGAGCACGATCATCCAATACACACTCCCACAGACAGCGAACGTTTCGCTCGGAATCTACAATGCGCTCGGGAAGCGCGTGAGGAGCTTCGCCATCGGCGTGCAGGCCGAGGGGACTCACCAGGCTGTGTGGGACGGCCGTGACGACGAAAATATCGAGCTTCCGAGCGGCGTCTACACCTACCGTTTGGCGAGCGGCGGGCTGGTCGGCACCGGGCGCTTGGTCATGATCCGCTGACGGACGCCCGGCACGGTCTGCCATCTGTCCCGTAAGATCAGGGCACCGCACCAGGGGCGATCAAGCGCCCAACGGGAAAGACAAACTGAGCACTAGAACGAGCCCGATCCCGAGGGAGGTCGCGTTGGCCAACAGGCTCGCAATGAGGCTACGTCGGAAGCCCAACCCGACCACGGCCGCATAGCCGATCGCCTCGACGAGCACAATTCCGGCTTCCAGAGTCACGAGCCCAACGAGCCACAGCCCAACTCCCGCCCCGGGAAACGCTGCGAATTGACGCAGCAACGCCGGCTCTGTCAGCCACAGAAGCGGGTGTGTGACGAGATTCACGCCGATACCGGCCAGCAGCAGGGAGACGCGCCCTCCGCGAGCCCACCCGCGCAGCACCGCGAGCCCCCAGACGAGCGGCACCTCGATGGCGGCCGTCAGTACCAACGCCAGCCACTGGCTCATGCTTTCCTCGAGAGGGCCAGCAAGAGCACCGGAACCTCCACCCAGGCATGTACTGCCGCCACAACTCCATAGACGGCGCGTGTCTCCGCGAAGCTCTGGTGGAATGCGAAGAGTGTGACGATGCCTGCCACCACGAGGATCACGGCGAAGAGGCCCCGTGGCGGCCAGGGCAGCAGGGGTGACGGGGTGAAGTTCTCCTCGCCGGACCCTAGAGACGGCAGCACGCGGATCACGGCGCCATAGTGCATGCACTGCAGGTAGGCTGCCACTGAGAACAGCGGGACTGCGACCGGGGTCGTGGACAGAGCCGGGGGCACGAAGGCGCTCAGGTGCTGCTCGATCGGCCCGGTCGAACCCCAGGTTGCGACCTGCAACGCTACACCCAATGCGGAGCCCAGATGCGTGACGAGACCGGTCGCGAGTAGGAGCGGTACCGCGCCGAACACCACCAGGCATGCGATCATCGCGCGTGCGCGTTGACGGCCGCTGAGTCGCTCGGCCAGGAATCCGACGGGCGTAAGATTGTGGACGAATGCGAGAACGGCGAGTGTTGCCCACGTCGAGCGAACAGCGCCGAGCGCCACCGTGGCTGCGATGGCCACGGCGAGCGCTGCACGCATTGGACCCGCCTGCACGAGTCGTGGAAGGACAGCGAGTGCGAGCGCGGCCACCAAGCCCAATTCCACTACCATCTCGGTCCTGGGCGCGATCGCTCCGGTGACGCTGGCGATGCGTAACAAGGCCACGGCAGCCAGGGCCCCGACCAGGAAGGGGCCGAGCCTGGGACCGATCCGCGCAGAGAATCGCTCGTCCACATATCGAAGTTCGGTTCCGAGATGCACGACACCAAACAAAGCCAGGGACACCGCGTACACGACGAGCGGGGCCGTGGCAGCGGCGAGCCCGGCGAGAATCACAGCGACCGCAATCGTTTGGGGCGCTGGCAGGCGCAGTGCGGCCGCGCCGGCGGGGGATGTCATGATGGAATCGGTGTCGGTGGGCGTTTTCGCCGCAACATTCTGGCGAATACAAGCAGCGCGACACCTGCAAGGATGAAGGCTGGAGTCATCACGTCACCTCGGCGCGCATTGAAGTTCACCGGCTTGCCGTCTCCGTCGAGGCGGTCGACGCCCACGAGTTCGAGGACGAGTGAATTCCCTCGCGCGCCGCTTAGGCGCCAGTGGGCCACGACCTCTCGAGTCGGGTCGGCATTGGAAGCGAAGGCTACCGGCGGGTCGATCTCGCCATGCAACACGCCTGGAATCGTCTCGATCCTCGTTTTCTGCAGGGCGCTGTCGTTCTGATCCGCAACCAGGCGTTCGTGCTCCGATCCCTGCACGGCGCTGTCGTCCTTCGGAGCAAACAGGCGTATAGCATCCTGGATTGGTACGAGGTAAATCTCCGTTCCCCATCTGTAGTAAACGTCCGGTGTTGACCCTGCGGGGATTCGCTTGGGTGCCTCCTGGAAGCGAGAAGGGAGCGTGAAGGCCTCGTACCAGGGGCGCAAGCTGTCGCTAATGCCTGGCTGGCGGACGACATCGGGTGGGACCCAGATCTCCATTCCCTCGGGGACCGGGCCGGGAGCGAGGTCGGGGTTGAGAAGGGCTAGTAGAACACTTCTCGCGGCGTCCACGGAGCCGGCACCTGGAGCGCGCAGTAGCGTCTCAGTGAGAGTCGAATCGCGGGGGCCGATGAAGTCGCCTGCGCGTGCTGCGCGGCGCTGTGTCACGCGATCTGCGAATGGTCCCCAGTCGAACGTGATTCCGCGACGCAAGAAATGGCTATTCTGCGGTGGAATGTCAGCGCGGGCCGCGCCGGCCATCATCAGCGCCGTCAGAATCAGCAGCCCGAGAGGCGGACACGAGGCTCGGTCCTGAACGCTGCGCATGGTGCGCTCCACTCAACCGCACGGCGCCAACACGCACGTGAGGTCTTCGAGACTTGCGCCGGTCGCACGTCGGACAGACGCAAGTCGCACCAGAATGGTCGAAGCCATACTAACACGGTGGTTTTTCTTGGCCAATGTGGAGATCCGTGCCGTTGCTGGAATTCGCAGGGATGCCCTAAGATGACGCGTTGGGTGTGCGCGGACCAGTCATGCGAGGAGTCACGCGAATGAGAGTCGCAGGTCCGGAGCGAACCGCGACAACTCCGCAAGACACAAGGTAGTTACATGGAACGCGGAGGATTAGCCTAACTGGTAAGGCAGCGGATTTGAAATCCGCCGGGCCCACAAGGCCCTTGGGGGTTCGAGTCCCTCATCCTCCGCCACTAACTCTAAATAATACAATAGATTATAGATGCATTCCCAAGGTGTCCTCCTGTTCTGAATACGGCCAAAATTAGGCTTTGCTTGTCCCTTGCTTGTCTGGCCCGACCCAGGGTATCCTATGCGCGTCTTGAAGCGTGGCATCAGGTCCAAGGCGGGGACATGCGCGGTCAGATTGTTCAGCGGTCGACGGGCTCGTGGACGATCATCCTCTACCTCGGCCGCGACTTGAAGACGGGCAAGAAGCTCTACAAACAGCACACGGTTCGCGGGTCGAAGAAGGACGCAGAGCGTGAGCGTGTGCGTCTTCTGCACTCGTACAACAACGGCGTCTACCAGGAACCAACCCGAGAGCCGACGGGGGAGTACCTCAGGCGGTGGATACGCGACTACGCGAAGACTCACGTCGCCGCTAGCACCTACGAACGCTACGAAGATATCGTCGAGAAACACCTGATCCCTGCTCTCGGACATGTTCCGCTCTCACGGCTCAGCCCACAGGATATCCGGGCCCACTACTCGAGGGCGCAGCAAGCTGGTCGTCATGATCGCAAGGGCGGTCTTTCTCCAACGACTGTGCTGCAGCACCACAGGATCTTGCGCGAAGCCCTGAAGCACGCGGTGACGGAAGGTCTCTTGGTTGCGAATCCCGCCGATCGAGTGCCAGCACCTCGCCGTGTCCGTTGCGAGATGCCGACGCTCGATGAGGCGCAGACCTGTCAGCTCCTCGATCTCGTCAGGGAAACGAAACTGCACATCCCGGTTCTCCTTGCCGTCGCGAGCGGACTTCGGAGAGGGGAGATCCTGGCGCTCCGGTGGCAGGACGTGGACCTGAAGGCTGGCACCGTGGCCGTTCGCCAGGCGCTGGAGTCCACGAAGAAGGGGCTCGCCTTCAAGCAGCCCAAGACACAGAAGAGTCGCCGGCTAGTGCCCGTTCCTCCCTTTGCAATCGAGGCACTTCGCGACCACTGGAGACGACAGGCGGAGGAGAGATTGCGGCTCGGCCCCGCTTACGTGAACCACGACCTCGTTTGCCCGGCTCCTGATGGTCGACCATGGGATCCGGATTCTCTATCACCAGCGTTCACAAAGCTCGTTCGGCGCTCTGGGTTGCCACACATACGCTTCCACGATCTGCGCCACGGTCACGCGACCTTGCTACTCAAGCACGGCATTCATCCGAAGATCGTCAGTGAGCGGTTGGGCCACTCCACGGTAGGGCTGACGCTGGATACCTACAGCCATGTGCTCCCCGGGATGCAGGAGCAGGCGGCGCTGACGATAGAGCGGGCTCTCCGAGCGGTTGAGTAGCCCGCCATCCATCGAAGATCCAGCATCTCCTCGCTTGACGTGACAGCCGTCCCGTTTTTCAGAACGGTCCCGACCAGTCTTCTCCGTTCACCTGATGCCCACTTCTCGGCCCCGATAGGATTGGCCAGAGAGTTTTGACCGTTCAGGGTCCAAGGCGACGTCGACACACACGCAAACCCGGAACATGCCACCTGGGCTTGATAATGTGGGTCTAAGGATCACGATATGATGGGCTCAGGCGCAGCCTTGCGGTAGGCGCGGTGGGACGATGGGCCGTTGGCGGCAACAACATATGCAGATGACAGGAAGGTGCGCGATGGCTAAGAAGCCAAAACAACCCGGGCGGAGTGATAGGAAGGATCAAGAGAAGTCAGGCAGCGTCACGAGTGGGCTAGACCGCTTGTTGGACCAGCCCCGTAAGCTGGACGAAGATGCAGTCCGGCGAGGATGGAGCCCAGATCAACTTCGCCGGGCCGCGCTGGTGCACTTCATGCTCGACAAAAAGAAGCAAAACCTCCCGAAGGCTCCACTCAAGCCGGATTTCCCTCTGGAGCTCTTTGACATCGCCTTTCGAGTTCGGGCTAAGTTGGTCAGGAGGATAAGTAACGCCGCGACTCAAAGGCAACTGCTAACCGAGGAGCGATTCAGTGAATTGTGCGCCATGCAACGGGGTGTAGAGATGTTGCTCGAGAATATCCGGTTGAACCATTCCCCACCGCAACCGGGTGGACCCTACATCGGTGAATTATGTACGAGCTGCAGAAAGAGAATCGTACAACGATATCGATCCGATCCTGATCGCAAGGCAGTGCGGTTGCGCTTCCCCAAGCGCCAGTTGGAACACGAGCGGAAAGTACGCGTGCGAGACGCCTGGCGCGCCACGCAGGAGTATGACGTGTACACCAGGGATGAGTTTGTGCCTATAGCCTCAAAGTCCCTTGGGCTCAGCCCTGAGACGATCCGTGGTTACCTGCGGAGGATCCTGAAGGAACCGTAACATTTTGGCGTACAAGTAGATAGTCTGTGGGTACCTTTTTGAAAATCTCTCCCATCTGGCGCTGGTCGGCCTACCAGGGCCACCATCAATTCAGCCGTTGCAAGGCCGACCCTGAACTTCGAGGGCGAGCCGAGTTGAACTGGGCATTCGGTGTCCGTGGGTAAGGAAAATGCAGATGTACGAAACGACCGATTTCTATTTGGCCTGCTTTCTCCGCTGCACAGGATACAACCTAGCCGAACTCCGTCGCGACGGTGCACGGGTGATCTTTGTCTTCACCGACAAGCCTGACCGTCGAGACACGGTTTTGGCTTTTTACAACAATCGGGGCACAGTGCAACCGCTCGCGTTTGTTGGAATCATCAAGGATATGAAATCGCTGATTCATAACGTGTGAGGGAAAATTGAAAGAGCCTGTCCGTTTCGATCAGTTGCCGGACTTGATGAGCGTAAACGAAGCAGCCGCATGGTTGCGAATCGGCAGAAACCTGTGTTTTGAGGCAGTTCGCAGAGGCGAAATCCCTTCAATTCGAATCGGTCGAGTTATTCGCGTACCGAGGACTGCACTGGGCCGATTGATCTTTCGAGATCCGGAACACGGAAACGCCGTCGGCGCGGTAAAGCCGGCGGCGCAAGGAGGTGGGCGAGATGGACGGCCGGCCCTCAAGTGAGTCGATTCCATTCCTGAATGGGTGGCCATCGGGAAACTACGCAAGCAAGCTTTTCAATCTGCTCCTTGAGGGCAAGATTCCACACGGCCCGGGCTCGATAAGTCACGTCGTTGTCCGCCACGACGATTCGTGTCCGGCTCTCCGTGGTTCGAGCTGTACGTGCGACCCAGATGTGGTGTACGTCGGCACAGAGTTCGTGAATCGTGATCGATCAGGCAAGTAGGAACGCCCTTGGAAGCGGTTGGGGATGGGGTGCGGATGGGAGTATCGATGGATCGTGTGATTCGCGAATTCGATCTGGAACTCGTGGGTGGTGTTGGTTCGCAAGCAGCTCAACCGAGCGCCGGCCAAGTGATTGAGAACAACACCGAGGACGCGAGACGACGGAACGCTGATGTCATGGAGGAACGTGTTCGCGCTAATACTGACGTAACCTCTGAACCTTCTACAGGTGCCCGTCACGCCGGACAAGAGGGAGAACGTGATGTCATCGCAGGCAAGAATGGATTGTCCGGGTGCGATTATGTCGCTACGAGCGGGGCATTCCTGGTTGCATGTCTCCTGCGTGGACTCGACCCGACAAAAGAGCAGGGTGAACATCCGCAGGACCTATATGCCGTAATCACGGGAACCGAGTGGGAGATTGGTTGCGATCAACTGGCACAAACACCGTTGCCCCGCCGCCCCCGAGCCTTTCAAGCTTGGCTTACCACGGTACGGGATCCAACCGAGTGCGAGCGAGCAATCAACCACCAGGCGATCAATATCCACGGCCCCAGTCAAGGGGACCAAGACGATCCGCTTACTCTGAGCGCCAAGGAGCCGTTGAATTCTGCCGAGAAGTTTGTGGTCCGACGTCGGCCGAAGCTCATGCACTGCAACGACGATTGGCTCGATTTCGGCGGCGCAGCTTACGTCGAGCTGGAGGATGCGACGATTCGAAGCGAATTGTACGACTTCCTGAAGGGCGCAAGGCAGGCGGGTACACCGCCGAAAGCCTTCAATCCGACGAAGAGCAATGTAACAAATATCGTTGACGCACTAGAAGCTGTGACTCACCGGGCCCAGGCTCGATTTGCGCCGCCTTGCTGGCTTGAAGGTACTGGACCGGAACCTCTCCAAACCATCGTGTGTCAAAACGGCCTTCTGCACCTTCCGACGGGTAAGCTACACCACGCGACGCCGCGCTTCTACACGCGCAACGCTCTACCCTTTGAGTTCGATCCGGCCGCTCCAGAGCCTGAGCGCTGGTTGCAGTTCCTCGACGAGGTCTGGCCAGGGAAGAATGATGAAATCGGAACGCTGCAGGAGATCTTCGGATACCTGCTGGTCCCCGATACCTCCTTGCAGAAGATTTTCATGCTAGTCGGGCCGGCGCGAAGCGGCAAAGGCACCATTGCTCGTGTGCTGACGCATCTCGTCGGCAAACCCAATACCTCGGCACCGACGCTGAGTAGCTTGTCCGGTGATTTTGGGCTGCAACCACTGATCGGCAAGCAGCTGGGGCTCATCAGCGACATGCGCCTAGGGCAGAAAACGGACCACGCCGCAGTAGCCGAGAATCTGTTGCGGATATCGGGCGAGGACACGGTCGATGTCCATCGAAAGTACAAGAGCGCATGGACTGGGCTACTCGCCGTCCGGTTCTTCATCATGACGAATGTCCTGCCCCGGTTCGTTGACGCAAGCGGCGCACTGGCTTCCCGCTTTGTTCCGCTCATCATGCGGGAGAGCTTCGTGGGCCGCGAGAATCCCCGGTTGCTCGATGAACTCTTGCCTGAGCGGCCCAGCATTTTGAACTGGGGCATCAAAGGGTGGCGGCGGTTGCAGAAACGTGGGCACTTTGTGCTTCCCGCAGCGTCTGATCAAGCCATCCAGCAGCTCCGCGATCTTGCCTCGCCCCAAGCCGCGTTCATTCGAGACAGGTGCCAACTGGATCCCGACGCGATAACGCCGAAGAAGTGGATCTTTGACGCTTGGAAGGCGTGGTGCGAAGAGCAAGGGTGTCATCACGGCGCGATGGAAACGTTCAGCGCGGGGCTGTTAGCAGCCTCAAACGGAATGGTCGAGACCTGCAAACCTAGGAGTGACGATAAGCGTGTGCCGAGCTACCGAGGAATTCGACTCATCGACGAGACTCCGCTCGGGGGCGCTCCACCATTCTAGGTGGTCCGGGGTGGTCCAGGGTCGGTCCGGGTGTGGTCCGGGGTCGGGTGGCTGGCTAACTCTCATTCACTACAGCGGTACAAAGAATTGGTCCAGGTGGTCCAGGCTCTCCACTACTCAATGCGATGTAATTGTGACCATGATGGAGAGAATAAACAAAGAGTAGAGGAAACCCCAGCCCACCCGGACCGGGCCTGGTTCGCAGAAGTCATGAGGCGCGAGCAGCCAGAGAGCGTTGAATTGGAACGGGAGGGTTGCACCGTGTCGTCCATTGAGAGGCCGAACTTGGTTGACGAAGCCCGGTGGCTCTGGCCGGGTTGGATCCCACGCGGCCACCTCAGCATGCTCACCGGGCCCCTTGGCTCGGGAAAGTCCGTTCTTGCGACGTGGTTGGCTACCTCGGTGCTACGAGGCAGCGGCAGGTTCCCCGACGGCGCGCCGGTCCAACCAGGCGGCCCCAACTGGGTCACGTGGGTCAACACAAAGAGCACCCATCTACTCCTGGTCGATCGCTTGAAGCTGATGGGTGCACCGCTCGAGCATGTTCGCTGGCCGGTCGATCCCGAGGACACCGAGGTGTGCCAGGTCATTGACCTGACGCAGGAGCGTTGGTTGGGCCTCGTGGCCGCTGCGGTGGCCGAGAGACGCCCGACTTGGGTGATCGTCGACGCCATCGGCTCCAGTCGGGGGGAGATCGCCCCAGGGATACACCGTGCGGTCGACGTTATGGCCGGCGTCGCGCGGGATGTCGGCTGCGCGATCACGTTTCTCTTCCATCGTGAGGGCGACATGCCGAGATCGAACCGTTCGGTGGGTGTCCGAAGCTGGGCGGCGATCGCTGCGCGGATGGCAACGATCTTGTCCGTCTCGCCCTGGGCCCCCGAGACCAAGGATCTACGCCTTCGCGTGATCAAGACCGACGGTGAGCGTCCTGAGCCCCTGCGCGTTCGTATCGATACGGGCGTTCCGGAGATTGTTTGCAGGCCTGTCACACCGCCAAGGTCTGCGGTTGACCGTGCGGCAGAGTACTTGGAGCGGCACCTCGCCAACGGCCCGCAAATGGCCTTCCAATTGATACGAGCGGCAAAATTTGGCGAGAGGATCT
Source organism: uncultured bacterium (assembly GCA_964567755.1). Taxonomy (GTDB): domain Bacteria; phylum Krumholzibacteriota; class Krumholzibacteriia; genus DASRJW01. The sequence continues at coordinate 11,075 of CAZMNW010000053.1, read as the reverse complement.
CCAAAAGGTCGCTCGACCGCGCAAAGCGGCGGCTTGAGATCAGGTCTTACCTGGAAGGACGCCGCTGGTGGTGGACGCGGTAGCCCTTCCACGATCAAGGTCCTAGCGCCGTGCAGTCGGTGGCGACGTCGACAGCCTATCTCGCGATTCCCATTCCGAAGGTAAAGCGCCTTGGAGCCGGCCGCGAAAAACCGATCGTTACGATACCGCCCCCTAGGTGGCCTGCGCCACCGCAGACTCGATGCTCGAACATCTTATGCCGCGCCAGGGTTCTCAGGTTGGCTTCAAGGGACAAGCAGCAGACAAGCAAGGCAATGGAACTGCAACGAGCACAATGAGTTGTGCCTGCACACCAGATTGGTAATCCGCTGGCGTGAGCCCATGTCGCGGAGGTCGCGTACATCAGCGTCATAGTTTGTGACTTTTTTCACAAACTCCCCACAAGGGTCGGGCGGGTTGCTTCTGGCGACCTTCCCCTGGCGTGCTCTCGTGTCACCATCACCTGCACTGCTGGAGATCACCGAGCAGCTGCAGCTGCACTCCGGTCGTGCAGCGCACGATTCCGATGCAGGGTTGGTAAGATGCTACACGGCCGCGCATCCAACCGGGCATTGCCGCGACTCGAGCGAGCCTTGGAATGAGGCTCACGACTTCGCTTCCGCCGCCGCCAGCGCCTGCCGCGCCTCGTCGATCATCGGCAGGAGCTCCGTGTCGGGCTTGGTGAAGCTCTGCCGGAAGATCTCCCAGTGGCGCCGGGCGTCCTCGACCCGACCCATGCGTGCGTAGAGCAGGACGAGCCGATGGTGTGCGAACGAATAGAAGATGGCGCGCTGCTCCACATCGCGATTTATAACGAGACCGACGGGCGACACGACCTGCTCGAACGACGCAACCGCGGCATCAGGGCGCCCGAGGCGTTCGTAGGCATCGGCCACAAGCCATCGGATGGCTAACCTCCCTGTGGTCTTCGGTCCTCCTGGGCCTCTTTCCGCAAAGGGCTTCAGGAGTTGGACCACGTCCTCCCACTGACTGCTTCCTGCAGCAATCCATGCCTCAAGGAATCTTGTATCAACGGCATATTTTCTGCGCTCAAGGTCTGGTTTCCTACCGAGTGTGTCGAGGGCGCGCCTGCCAGCCACCGAGTCCCCTCGAATGGTTGCCCACACCCCTGCGACGATCAGTCCCGCCGCTGTCGTGTCACTGCAACAGCGGTCAGGCGGACTTGTCGATTCGGTCAATCGACCGCGGACGAGCTCCATGTTCGCAAGCGCCAGGCAGACATCTCGGGCCCAGTCTGCATCGGCATCTGCAAGTATGTGCCCAAACCTACTCGTGGCCTTCTTGACCTCGCCACGCGACACCTGCAGCCCAGCGAGAAAGACATCGGCCTTACACCGGACGCCCACGTCGGTGCTCGGATCGGTGCTCAACGTCTGGGCCAGCGCCTCCACCTTGCCCCAGTCGGTGGTCGCAATGCCGTACCGCAGTTCGCAGTCTTGGCGGTGTAATCCCCTGAGTCTCTGCAATAGTGCGTTTATTTCGCTGTACCGTCCAAGTTCGAAGAGCAAGTTGAATTGATTGCCAAGGACAAGTTGTGTTGGCCCGAATGGATCGACTTCGCCGGCACGTTTGTATGCCTCAAGGGCCTCTTCGTCTCGACCTAGTCCGGCCAAGTAAACGCCTCGGTTCAAGTGTGCGCGTGAATCGAAGGGGTAAAGTCTCACGAGCAGGTCGCACGCCTGGACCGCTGCCGAATCGCTGGATGCGATGATCGCCTGCAGGCGAAGGCGGTCTGGATCGCTCAGGCGCTCAGGCCTTCGGAGAGCTTCGTTCCATGCCACCTGCGCTGAATCTAGGAAGGCCCCTTCTACCAGAGAGGCGTGCATGTTCCGGTAACGGATGCCAAGCCCCATCCATGCGCGAGCGAAGTCCGGATCCAGGTTCAACGCATGTCGGTACAGCGGTATGGACGCTCGATTTGAACCCTCCTGCGCCAACTCCTCGGCTTGGAGGAATGCGCGATACGCCTCCAACGACGGCGTGTAGGCCTCGAGGATCCGGTGGGTGCCGCGAAGTACGCTCTTCCGCTCGCCAAGTTTTGTTTGAAGGTCGCGCACGATCCGATCGAGAGTCGAGATGAGCACCTCATCATTCTCGGCGATTCCGCGGACGGAGAGCAGGGCTGTGCCGTTCTCCGCATCTACCACGTTCAGGACGATCGAGTATCCACGAAGGATCCGATCGACACGACCTTCCAAGTAGCTTCGTGCTGTGGCGCGAATCGCCAGTTCCCTCGCGACTTCCCCCACGACCCGCGTGTTGGGAGACTTGGCGGCCATCTCGAGAGCGCGACGCACCTGAGACCTTGAGAGAGGCATCACGACCTGGGACTGCTGCAGGGCGCCCGTGACCAGCTCACGCGCGGCAACTGCGAACGTGGAATCCAAACCAGGAGCTTCAAAGTCGGCAACGACGATCCAGTTCGGCTTTCCAGGAGTCGTCGAGGCCGTATCCGCTTGGTCTTGCCCCTCACCATGCCGCACCCAGGAAATCCAGGCGATGGACGCGATTCCGAGCAGCGAGATCACTGCCACCAATGGCATCGACCGAAGCCGCCGCTTTGGTTGGAGGTTCTGCTGCAGGTCCTCGAAGGACGGGGATGAGCCGGAATCCAGGTCCTTGGTCAGCCGCTTTAGATCGACGACCAAGTCATCCATGTGCTGGTAACGGTCGCCTGGGTGCCGCGCCAGAGCCTTCTCGATGATCCGGTCCAGGTCGAGTGGCACCTTAGGCACCAGTTCGTGTACCGGAGTTGGCTGGCTCCTGAGGATCTCCTGTGCGATGTCCGCGGGCTTGGTCCCCGTAAACGGTCGCTGCCCAGTCGTCATCTCGTAGATGACCGTGCCGAAGGAGAAAATATCGCTACGCGCATCCAGCTTCTCGCCGCGCACCTGCTCCGGCGACATGTACGGCAAGGTACCGGCGATCTCCCTCGCCTTCTCGCCCGCATGCACGTCGGTCAACGTCGATGCCCACGAGCCCGTCGTCGCGTCGGGCCGGGAGAAGAGGGTCGCGAGCCCGAAGTCGACGATCTTTAGCTCGCCGTCGGGCGTGACCAGGATATTCGCGGGCTTGAGGTCGCGGTGGATGAGACCCTTGCGGTGCGCACGCGCCAGGCCCTCAGCCACCTGCAAACCCCAGTCGGCCACCTTCTCGGGCGAAAGCGGCCGTCCATGCAGCAGCTTGCTGAGCGGCTGGCCCTCGACGTATTCCATGACGATGAAGTCGAGGTCGCCCTCGCGCCCAAGCTCGTAGACCTGGACGATGTGTGCGTGGCTCACCGACGCCGCGAGCCGCGCCTCGTCGAGAAACATCCGACGGCGCTCTTCGTCGAGTGCGAGATCAGCTGGCAGCACCTTGATGGCGACGGTGCGGTTGAGTACGGTGTCGTCCGCCTTCCAGACCACGCCCATGCCGCCCTCGCCGATCTTCTCGACGAGCCGGTAATGCGAGAGCATTTGGCCGCGATCGGCTCCCACAAGCTGCCTCACAAAGTAGTGGTGTCGGCTGGACATCGTAGGTCAGGGAGGCGGGAACGGCAAGGTCGGCCGTTAGGGTGCCGGGGCCCCAAATGGGTAGTGGGAGGCGCCACATTCCGTTGCGGGGCAGGTCACCCATATGAATAGCCAACCTGTTCCATTCTCTCAACGAACGGCACGGTTGTGGGCCGCAGGCCGTATCTGGGGGAACGCCGGATCGGAACTCCTGGCTGCCGATCGGCCCACAGCCGGGGGATTGGGTCTTGGCGTCGCCTAAAAAGAAGTTCAACGCACAACCACGATCTTGCGGCTTGCTGAACGGACTCCATCATTCAACGTAACAAAGTACGTCCCGCGCGGGACTAAGTGGCCACCGCTGTCGAATCCATCCCAACTCAGGACATGTGATCCGGAAAACCCATTGTTGTGACCCAGGATACGGACGATCCTACCCCGCACGTCGTAAACTGAAATAGAAATCTCACCTTTGCTTGGCAGGCCGTACCTGATCTGTGCACTTGACCTTACTGGGTTTGGCCAGACGGATAAGGTAGGCAATGTTCCTGTGATCGGTTGGAAGACGTCGGTTGGGGCCCCCGTGCGATTGCGGAGAACTGAAATACCGTACCTATTACCGGTGACGAGATCAGGGTACGAATCCAGGTTGAAATCCGCAGAGACAAAAGCCTCAGGTTCCGAACCGACGTCAAGAGAATCGAGGGCCAAAAAATTCCCATCGCCCAAGTTTTTAAAAAGAAAAACGGAGGACCCATCCTCGTCCAAGGCAGCTATGTCGGCAAACCCATCCCTATCGAAATCAGTGACCTCGAGATCCCTGAGTTGGATTCCGCCTTGATAGTTCGTCGGCGGCAGAAGTGAACCCATGCCCGAGTTCAGATGAACTGATACCGTTGAAGTCGTGGGCTCGCTGGTTGCGAAGTCAGGCTTGCCATCGTTGTTGAAGTCACCAGAGACCAGCCACTGCGGAAGTACTCCGACTGGGAATTCCTGCGGCAAACCAAGGGAGCCGTCACCAAGATTCGGAACTATGGCGATGAATCCGTCTACGTTACACTCCCCACCGCTTACTGCGATGTCTACCCAGGTATCGCCGTCGAAGTCCAGGGCGACAATCGAAGTGAACAACCCGGATCTCAAGTAATGGTCCACCTTCGGGCCGAATCCTTGCCCGTCGAGATTTGGAAAAATCGACAGCTTGCTAGTCTGTGACAGATTGCAATAGTCACCTGATATTGAAACTATGAGATCCGGATACGAGTCTTTATCGAGATCGGCCGTCGCAATATCTCGGGGCCAAAGGTCGGAAATATACGAGTACTGTTGAGAGAACGAACGAGAAGCGACGTTGGTGAGAATGACAACTCTGCCGTTGTCATCGTTTCCAATCGCTGCGATGTCTGTATCCGTGTCGAGATCAAAGTCTGCAAGTGCCACGTCCGATGGAGAGACTGGAGAGAGTTCCAGGAATGTTCGCTTGGGAAAGGTCCCGCGATGGGAGTTCCATACGACGAGGATCCGCTGATAACCAAAAGTTGCTGTGACGAGATCGGGGAAGCCGTCGGAGTCTAGATTGGATGCGGCAAGGAAAATACTCCCGGCGGGAAGTCTATAATCGTGCCTGGCGGCGAACGTCCCGTCACCAAGATTGCGCAGCACATTGATGCTTCGCCCGGACTCGTTAGCGACGACGAGATCTGGGTACGAATCCGCGTTAAGATCAGCGGTCGCAACACAGCGAGTGTATTGCCCAGTTCCATAACGTGCGGGTGGTCCTAAGGCAGGGGTTCCTGCTGTAGTGGTCAGGATGGTTACGAAATTCTGTGCACTTGCGACGGCGAGATCTGGACGAAGATCGCCGTTCATGTCGGCGCAGATTATTGAACTTGGGTAGATCCCCGCGTCATGATTGGAAAAGTACTCGAAAATTCCATCTCCGCGGTCGCTCAAAACCCAGAGCTGCCCAGGCTCGTACCACTGGATCACGGCTAGGTCCGGTCTTCCATCGCCAGTGAAGTCTCCCACGCTCGCCGCGTATCCACCAAAGTGGTACTCTTCAGCTTCCGAAAAAACACCATTGCCGAGGTTGCGGAGTACGACCGTGCTAATAGACGTAGAAGCAACAATGTCTTGAGTGCCGTTGCTTTCAAGATCGGCGACGGCGATATGCAATGGCTCACCAAGGACACCGAAATCGACCCGGGGTGAGAAGACGGCATCCCCAAGGTTGACAAAGACAGATACTGTTCCGTTGGAATCTTGTCCGCCTGAATAGTTATTCGAGCCTGCCACAATATCAGCGATGCCATCGCCGGTAAGATCGGCGATGGCTACAGTTGAGCTTCGTGAGTTGAGCGAGTAATCAGTACTACTTGGGAATTGCCCAGTCGTGTCATTTAAAAAGACTGATACAAAACCAGGGCTGTAATGGGTTACCGCAAGATCAGGGAAGCCGTCGCCGTTCAGATCGCCTGAAGCCACAGCTATGGGCCCGGCCGTGGTGGAGTAATAAACCGCTGGAGCCAATGTGCCATCTCCCAGGTTGAAGAGGATGGCAACCGTGTTGTCGACGCCATTGACCACAGCTACGTCCATGGCGCTATCACCGTTGAAATCGCCGAGGGCGAGTCCAATAGCGCCACGCCCGGCTGCATAGCGTGGGGCAACGTCAAACCGGATGTCTGAGGCAGCAGCCACGCTGACAGCAAAGAGATGGACCAGGAGTAAAAAGGCCGCGAGCCGTCTCAGCGCCATGGCCTCCGCACCCTGTGCGTGTGATTCTGAGAGAATGCCTTAGGATTCTAGCAGGAAGCAGGCTGGGATCCAAGCGGTGACGGGGCCCCTCGAGATCTCCGTTTCAAGTCTCGAGGTGTTTTTTCGGTCAAGGGGAAGTATCGCTGATGACAGATTGGGAGCTCTTTATCCGGAAGGCCGGCGCTCGACGACTAGCGCGCGAAAGCGACAACGATTCCCGAGTCAGCCGCTGTCGCTGTGGCGAATTGGGCGCCCATCGGTGTACGCGGCGACCAGGAGGAAGATCCCGGCGCTCGCGTAGAAGAAGCTCTTCGTGGTCACGGCTTACTCCTTTTTGCGCTAAATCCAAAAGCGACAGAAACTGCCCCCCGGCGGCCACCCAAACTCCTCCACTCGTGGCCACCTCAAATTCCTCCACCTTGAGGCCGCGTAGAGGCGCCTGAGCGCGTCGCCAGGCCTGCAGCCGACAAGGACGTACTCTCCCGCGCGATTCAATCGCGAGGGAGGAAGGGTGAACGTCCTGAAGTCACATAAGCGCATCACGATAAAGACGTTGCAAGCGGGCGGTGCGTCGCAGCGGGAGATTTCGCGTCGCACGGGGGTGGATCGCAAGACAATCCGGCGCCACGCGCAGGCGGCAAATTCCCCCGGGGTGGCCACCGGCTCTGCGAGCCAGGTCGGTCAAATTCCCCCACCCCGGCCACCGGGAGACGAGGGGTTTTTGGCAGCCCCGGCACCAGGGGTGCAGAGCGCTTCGCGACCGACGCCGTCGGCGTGCGAGGCGCACCGGGCGTGGATCGAGCAGCAGGTCCAGCTGGGGCGCAACGCGGTCAGCATCTACCAGGACCTGGTCGAGGGCCACGGATTCAGTCACCGATACAATTCAGTGAAACGCTTCGTAGCGCACCTGCGGCGGCGAGAGCCGGAGCGTTTCGACGTGCTGGAGTATTTGCCCGGCGAAGAAGCGCAGGTGGATTACGGGCAAGGAGCGCTCACGCAGTCCAAGCCCGGGCGATACAAGCGGCCGTACCTCTTCGTGATGACGCTCAAGTACTCCGGCAAGAGTTTTCGCAAGACGGTGTGGAAGACCGATCAGCAGGTCTGGGCGCAACTGCACGAGCAAGCGTTTCGTGCGTTTGGCGGCTGCCCACAGTACACGGTGCTCGACAACCTAAAGGAAGGCGTGATCCGACCGGACCTGTACGAGCCGGAATTGAACAGCGTGTACGCCGCCATGCTCGCGCACTACGGGGTCGTTGCCGATCCGTGCCGTGTGCGAGACCCGAATCGCAAGGGAACCGTCGAGAACGCCATCCAGCATACGCAGGCGACTGCGCTCAAGGGGCGGCGATTCGATTCGATCGAGGCGCAGAACACCTGGCTCGCGCATTGGGAGGAGCGCTGGGCAGCGCCGCGCATTCATGGTCGCAAGAAGCGGCAGGTGCTCGAGATGTTTCGCGAAGAACAGCCGCATCTGAAACCGCTGCCGGACCATGGATTCCGCTACTTCAAGCAGGACGTGCGCACCGTCGATGACGCGGGGCTCGTCCAGGTCAAGGGCTCCTACTACGCCGCGCTTCCCGCTGCCCCTCACACCGTCGTCACGCTGCGAATCTACGAGCGCGAGATCGAGATCCTCGGTCTCGACGGCCAAGTCCTTCGCCGCCACAAAAAGTCGCTTCGCAAGGGCAGCTTCACGATCGAAGGCAGCGATCGCCTCTTCAATCCCTCGCGCGAGACCGCACGCTTGCTTTCGCGCACCGACGCCATCGGCCCCTGCACGGCGGCCTTCGCCCGCGAGATCTTCGCTCGCATGGGCCGCCCTGGACAGCGGGCAATCTATGGCCTTGCCAATCTGACGCGCACCTATCCGCGCACCGATGTGGAGGCAGTGTGTGAGCTTCTACTCCAATCTCATTGCGTCTCCTACGCTGCCGTCAAGCGCGCGCTGGAGCGAAGGCTCAAAGCTGCATCCGCCACGACCGGGCCCGCACTCACCCAGTCGGGCCCGGCCATCCGTGAACTCGCCGAGTACCAGACGTTTTGGGAGACGAACTCTCAAACCCAGGAGGATCCCGATGTCCATGTCGATCACTGAGCTCGAGCGCGCCCTACGCAGCTTGCGCCTGTCGGGCATGACCGCAACACTGCAAGCGCGTGCACTCCAGGTCACCAGCCACGAGATGGACTTCGTCGAAGCTTTCTCCTGGCTCGTGCAGGACGAATTGGACCGCCGGCGATCGCGCCTGCTCGATCGTCGCCACACGCTCTCGGGGCTACCGGAGCGAAAGGACTTCAAGGACTTCGACTGGAGCTACAACCCACGTCTTCCCAAACGCGATGTCCTCGAACTCGCAACCCTCAAATTCGTCGACGCCAGAGAAGACGTGCTCTTCATCGGTCCGCCCGGAACCGGCAAGAGCCACGTCGCCAAGGCGCTCGCAACGCTCGCTGTCAATCGTGGCTACAAGGTCCTCTACCGTGAAGCGCACCAGCTCATCGAAGACATCACCGAAGCGCGCGAACTCGGCGAGATCCGAAAACTCCGCGCACAATTCAAGGCCACCGATCTGCTGCTCATCGACGACCTGTTCCTGCGCAAGCTGCCCACGCATGCCGGTGACGAACTCGCTGATGTCATCATGAGTCGCTACGAAAAAACCTCGACAATTATCTCTTCGAACCGGCCATTCGAGGACTGGGCGCGTCTGCTCGGTGACGTCGTCGTTCGCATGTTCTCTGTCCGTCGCTCAGTCCATCTCACCATGTCCATAGCCCAAATTTCGGCCATGGGATCCACAGCGTAGCGCCATTCGCTCCATGGCCTGTCTGTAAAAGATCTTCGGTCCCAGGAACAGAAGGACAGATTCATGGTTATGGCGAGTCCGGTCAACAGAATGGCAATGACGAGACGATGCCAATGCATCCTAGTCCTCCTCCCGGAACTTCGTCTTCACGTCGGTGATCGAGGTGCCTTCGACCTGGACGGTGCCGCCGAAGATGTTGCCGAGGTAGCGCCAATTGAAAATGTCGCCGGTGTCATACGCGTTGCCTTGAGCCGTTATGGCGCAGGCTCCGCTGGAGTTCTCGGAGTTTACGTCGACTATTCGATCACCCGGGGGTCTATTTGCGCCGAAGATGTTCGCCTCAACTCGCCAGTCGTTTCGGAATGGACCATTTGGGCCTGGACGGAGTATGTCGCCGTTCTCAGCAACAGCGAAAGTACCGCCATTATTCAGTAGGTTGATCTTTCGAAGGGCAACGATCTTCGCCGTCGTCTGGATTCTACCTGTTGGAACAAAGGTCGTTGGCGGTGGCCAGGGATCGCCGGTTGCGCCGTATAACTGTCCCTCTTCATCTACGAAACCTTCCGGGCTACAGGATGAAGCGAGCGGAGTTGTGTTGCTACGTGCAGTTGGTGCCATCACCTGGTAGGCGATTACGAGCATCAGAATCCCCGCACACACGTAGAAAAACTGCTTGGCCCGCATGGACGTCCCTCCTGGCTGAAATGCGATGGCTTGAGTCTACTCTCGGCCTAGGGAGGCTGGTAGCCTGGGGGTGTCAAGTGACTAGCGGGGCATGATGAAAAGATCGCTGGTCGCGGTTTTCTTGAGGTTCGGTAGTTTTACGGAGGTCGTGGTCAGCAGCTCCAGCAAATGGGTGTGAGTCAGCCGCACTCAGCGGGTTAGAAAGAGGCGCGCCATCCATGCTATTCAGGTGCGGAGGTCAAAGCTGTCGCGGCGGGTGCCTACGCCTTCACGGCCTCACAGTAAGCAGCCAATTGGATTGACCGAGAGATCTCCCGAGCGTATCTTCTACATCTCACAAAGAACTGGTGACGCCGACGGGACCAGTGTTGTAGCCTTCTGCGCGAAGGTAGGTCGACGTGAGAGTGCCCGACGATACTCATGCTGACCGACCCCGAAGCGCGCTGCCTGCGCTCGTCTGGATTGTACTTTTCTATAGCGCTCTAACCCCTTCCGATGCCAACGCGCAGTGGCAGCCGAACGGCGTGCCTCTCAGCACCGCGACAGGCAACCAGTTGGCTTCCCAGATCATCTCCGATGGGGCGGGCGGCGCTATCGTGACGTGGGGGGACCAACGCAGCGCGATCTTGAGTGACGACGACATCTACGCACAGCACGTGGTGGCTTCGGGCGCCGTGGATCCCGACTGGCCCACCAACGGACGTGCCGTTTGCAGCGCGAACGGCTTGCAGTCAAATCCTCAGATGGTCTCCGACGGCGCGGGCGGCGCCATCGTCACATGGCAGGACCAGCGCAGCGGGACGAGCGTTGACAACGCCGATATCTACGCTCAGCACGTGCTGGCCTCGGGAGTGGTGGCTTGGCCCGTCGACGGCGTTGCTCTCTGCGACGTGACCTGGGACCAGGGGAAACCGCAGATCGTTTCTGACCTCGCAGGCGGTGCGATCGTGGCGTGGTTAGACCGCCGAACCTATCCTCAGTGGAAAATCTATGCCCAGCGTGTGCTTGCCACAGGGGTGGTGGATCCATCCTGGCCCACCAATGGCCAAATCCTCGGCCCCTCCCTTTTCGGCTACGGCGATCCCCAGATCGCACCCGATGGTGTAGGTGGCGCGATCGTGACCTGGAGCAACTGTTGCCGCTCACGGTCTTCCGTCGAATTATCGACATGGCCGGTGATTCCGGTTCCCGTTCCGGCGCTTGTATAGGGGGCGCGGGTACGGGAATGGGAATCAGGTGTTGTTGATGAGTGCGAAGCCGCCGTGTGCGCGTT
>CAZMNW010000052.1:0-94678 GCA_964567755.1 uncultured bacterium | reverse complement strand
AACCACACCGCTACCGGGCCCCCGATACCCTACTCGCCTTCCTGGAAGGGCTCTGATTATGCCGCGTTCCTCGGCACGATCTCCGCCATCCTCAAGGGCCAAACGCACCTACGCGGCATAATCCGGAAGTCGGCATAATGTGAATTCCATCACCAGCAGGGCGAGCACGGGACCTTGGCGCGTTTCAGAGGCAGGGCGCCGCTCGATGTCCTCTGCCAGCTCGGAGACCAAGGGCTCGGTATGTGGTGGCGGAACGAAAGGAGGCTGGGCAGTCGCCCGACGGAATAGAGGCTGGTTGCAGCGCTGAGGTCGATGGCGTGGCCGCGGGAGACGGGTGCACACGCTGGCGGCGGTGTGTGGGCGTAGACCGGACTTCATTCGATCCACGCACCCGAGAGATGCGTTCCTCCCGTTTCATAGCTTCAAGGGCGGACCTCGCAACCATCGCCTAGGATTGCTACACTTTGAGATCATCCACGCCTGGTGGATCGCGCCCTCGATCGGCCCTGTGGTTGGGAGCGTCGATTGGGTTTGATGACCCAATCGTGCACGGGAGCCGCTAGCTGGCCGCTGCATTGTTCGCCCCTTGGATGCGCGGCTGCAAAGGACGAAGCTTGTCTTTGGAGCGAAAACCGACGGGATCCTGTGTTGGTCTCGTCTCATTCGCCATCGTAAGCCTGGTCGGGTTGGGTCTGGCCGCTCTCTTCGGGCCTGGCCACCACTCCTCCCGGCTCGAGCCGTCGCGGCCTTTCGTGCGGGAACCCACGTCAGCGCCGGCCCCGCGAGCGCTGCCATCTGCGCGACACGATCGCATCGTCCATCATGGTGCCATCCCGGAACCGCGTGTCCCGCCGGCCATCCTGGCTGCAAGAGCCGTCGCGGCCAGCGCGACGGCCGCGACTTTGCACCCGTTGCCGGAGCCCGCAACACAACTCTGGGTACGCGTGCATGGGGGCGTGCGCAGCGAAGACGGCTCACCGGTCGCAGGTGCGATGATCGATGTGATGGCGCTCGGCCGCGGCACCACGAGCGACGCATCCGGTCGCTACGAACTGCTGCTGCCTCCTGGCGTGCATGTGATCCGCATTCACAGAATGGATCATGTGCCGATCGAAACGCAGGTCGTGATTCCGTCAGAAGAAGCGCCGATCGCTCGCGATTGGCGGCTGCGGCGACGAGATCTCCAGCTCCCGCCGGTCGTGGTGCGGGCCTCGCGGCACGCACCAGCCACGAATCTTGGGTCTCACGTTGTGTCAGGCGCAAACATGCAAGAGCGCATCGGTGGGCTCGAGGACGTGATGCGCAACGTGCAGGCGCTTCCTGGGGTCGGCAGCGCCAGCGATTTTCACGGCGAGTTCTTCGTTCGCGGCGCCGGAACCCATGCGAACGCCATCTATCTCGACGGCATCCCGGTTTTCTTTCCGTATCACATCCTGGGTTTCAACAGCATCTTCAACCCCGGCATTGTCGAGAGCGCCGAGTTCTACGCCGGCGGCGCACCGGCCGCGTACGGCGGCGCCACCGGTGGTGTCCTGCTCGTCCGCAGTCATGGCGCCAATGCCCCGGATCACCGTGGCGACGCCGGTCTGAGCTATGTGTCGGCGCACGTGCGCGCTGCAGGAGGCGACGAGCAGCAGGGATGGGCCCTCAGCTTGCGGCGTTCCTACCACGACCAAGTGCTGCGGTGGGTCGACCCGGAGAACACGAGTCAGATTCCGTCCTTCTACGACGCCATGGTGCGCGCGCGGTGGAAGCCGTCGGCGAGCCACCGCGTGGTGGCCGGTCTCCTCGTGGCCGGAGATGGTCTTTCCATCCCGAGCCCGGAAGCGAGCGCGCTCCGGCACGATCTCATTCGCGACGATGCCACGCCGTTGGGCGGGAGCGGTTTCTCCACGAGTCAAGATCGCCTGGGTTTGGACAACCAACTCGCGGTGGGCTCGCTAACCTGGCGCGCGTTGCTCGGGCCGCGCGCCTGGCTCGAAACCGTGGTCGGCTACGTCCCGCAGCGACTCGGCTTTTCGTTGAAAGGCGAGAACGACGAATCGGTACGTATCGAATCACGCACGTTCACGCTGCGTCAGGATCTCTCCTTGCAGAGAGATGCACACCACTTCCGCCTCGGTTTCGAGGGCTATCGGGCCCAGACCGACGGCTTGGTCTCGGCGTACGCGGCTTTCCTCGGCCTGCGACAGTCGAACTCGGCGCTCAATGTCTCGGATCAGAAAGAACGCTACCAGATCGTGATGAACGTGGAACGCACCTTCGCCGCCGTGTATGCACAGGACGATTGGTCACTGCGCGGCGGCGCCGTGGAGCTAGGGACCGGCTTGCGTTACGAGCGCGATGGATTGGCGCGCCAGGATCTGATGTCACCGCGGTTCGCGCTCACGCTGCGCCCTGCGTCCGACTGGAGCCTTCGTGGCACCTGGGGGGTGGCGCATGCACTGCGCAGTACGCCGCTCGAGGTGCAGCCGACACGCAGCGGCGCGCCACTTCGCGCCGAGCGCGCCACCGAAACCACCCTGGGTCTTGCGCGGCATCGGGGTGCCTTGCAAGGCGGGGTGTCCGCGTACGTCAAACGTTTCGACGATCTCGTGTATGAGGCCGAGCCGGCGTACTATGCGAACGGCGGACGCGGGCGTGCGCATGGTCTCGAAACCTGGTTGCAGCTGGCACCTGCGCGGTCACCGATCGTATTGCGCGCCCAGTACGCGTGGTCGCAAACCGAACAGCGCGATGCGTCCGCTTGGCGCCGGAGTTGGACGCAAGACTCCGGCGGTGCCGCCGTCTGGGGTGCGGTCTACGAGGAGCCCTATTGGTATCGGCCGGTCCAGGACCAGCGGCACCAGTTCGCCGTCGAAGCCCGCCTACGGCATCGGGCCTGGGAGTTTGGCGCGCATCTGCAGCTCGGCTCGGGGTTGCCGTTCACCCCGATCGTGGCGGTCGAAAACGATGCCGCGGGCAACGTTTACGGCTTCGTCGGTCGCAAAGGCAGCGCCCAGCTGCCGGTGTACCAACGTCTCGATCTACGGCTGCTGCGGCACTTCCAGGCGAAGTCGGTGGACTGGCGGGTTTTTGTCGAGGTGCTCAACGCCACTGCAGCGGAGAACGTCTACATGCAGCGCTGGAATCGCAACTACACGCAGCAATACTCGGTGACGATGCTGCCGCTGCTGCCGACACTCGGTGTGGAAGCCAGCTTCTGAAACGGCGGATCGTGGCGGTCCTGGAACGAAACTTCCAAACCACCATCGTCGAGTACCCGTGCGGACACCGTCGGGCTCGAGAGGCTATTATGATGAACAACAGACTGATTCCATTTTTCCTGACGCTGCTGCTGCCAGGTGGAACGCTGGCGGCAGATCTCTATCGCGTAGCGCGTGGTGGGACGAGCTACGTGGCGGCACGAAATGACGGCGCGGCCTATCGCAGCGGCGCCGGAGCCACCAGCTGGAGTGTCCAAGCCACGGGCAGTAGCGCGGCACTGCACGGCGCGGCGTACTTATCCGGGCTCTTCGTCGTCGTCGGGGACGGCGGTCGCGTGGCTCGCAGTTCCGATGGGGGATTGGGCTGGAGTGACGAGACTTCCTCGGTCAGCGCCACTCTGCACGATGTGATCGACCATGGCAGTTATCTCGTGGCCGTAGGCGATGCGGGGACGACCATTCGCCGTCTTTCCACCGTCGCTGTCTGGGACACGACGCAGTCCCCGGGTGGCGCATCGCTCTACGGCGTGGCGTCGAACGGCACCATCCTCGTCGCGGTCGGCGATCAAGGCACGGTGCTGCGCAGCACCGACCAAGGCCTTTCGTGGGCGCGCCAACAATTGTCGGGCGCGCCTGCGCTGCGAGGAGTCGACTCACAGGGCGCGGTCTTCGTCGCCGTCGGCCTCGGCGGCGTCATCTTTCGCAGCACCGATTCAGGTCTCGGTTGGTCGCAAGTCACCAGCCCGACCGGGCAGGATCTCCTCGACGTCACCGCGGATGCCACGCTCTTCGTCGCGGTGGGAACGCAGGGCACCATCCTGCGCGCCGTCGGGAGTGGCCCCTCCGGCAGTTGGTTCGAGGTGCCGTCGCCGCGCCGGGTCACCTTCCACGGTGTGATCTTCGACGGCACCCAGTTCATCGCCACCGGGGATGCTGACGTCGTCGAGCGCAGCGTCGATGGGACGACCTGGCTGCAGGTCGCCATCGAAGCGATGCGTTGGGGCGACGTCAAGCAACGCTTCCGGGGTGCGGGCGTGCGCTGAGTCTCGCCCGCGCGAGCTGCGGCGACCGGCTCCTTTCGACTCGACCTCGCTTCGGTTCTTTGCCACCTTCGACGCCACTGCTAGACTCGCCGGATGGCGAAGCGCGTGCTGTTGGCGGGTGCTGGTGTTGCGGGACGCATGACCGCGTCGGAGGTGCGCCAGCATCCCGAGGCCGGCCTGGTTCCGGTCGGATTCGTCGACGACGATCCGCGTCTGCACGGGACCCAGGTCGCGGGGTTGCCGGTGCTCGGCGCGCTCGACGCGCTCGTCGACATCGTGCGCACCCACGCCGTCGACGAAGTTCTCATCGCCATTCCCACCGCACATGGAACGCTGATTCGCCGGCTGGTAGCGTTGTGCGCCCGCGCCCGCGTGGCCTCGCGCATCGTGCCCGGCTTGCTCGAGATCATTCGCGGCGACGTGCACTTCGAACACATCCGGCCGGTGCGGCCCGAGGATCTTCTCGGACGCGAGACGGTGGAGCTGGTCGAAGAACCCATCGCCGCGGTGTTGCGTGGCAAGCGCGTGCTGGTGACGGGCGCTGGCGGCTCGATCGGCCAGGAGCTGTGCCGGCAAATCGCGCGCTTCGCACCGGAAATGCTGGTGCTGCTGGGGCGCGGCGAGAACTCGGTTTTCGACATCGACAACGAGCTGCGCGACTTGCATCCCGAGCTGCGTTGCGAGGCCGTGATCGCCGACATCCGCGACGATGCCGCGGTGCGGCGCATGGCGCGCCGCCTGCTGCCGGAGATCGTGTTCCACGCCGCCGCGCACAAGCACGTGCCCTACATGGAACGCTTCGCCAGCGAAGCGATCCTGAACAATGTCCACGGAACGCTGAACGTGGTGCGCGCGGCGCAGGACGCGGGCGCCGAGCGCCTCGTGTTCGTGTCCACCGACAAAGCCGTGCGGCCAAGCAGCGTCATGGGTGCGAGCAAACGTTTGACCGAGCATGTGCTGCAAGCGTTGCAGGCCGCGGGGAGCTCGACACGCTTGCTCGCTGTGCGTTTCGGCAACGTGCTCGCCAGCCGCGGCAGCGTCGTGACCTTGTTCCAGGCCCAGCTACGTCGCGGTGTGCCGCTCACGGTGACGCACGCCGAGGCGTCGCGCTATTTCATGACCATTCGCGAAGCGTGCCTGCTGGTGCTGCAGGCGGCCGCCCTCGGGCGCGGAGGTGAAGTGTTCACCTTGCGCATGGGCGAAGCGGTGAAGATCGTCGATTTGGCGCGCACGTTGGTCGCACTCTCTGGCTTCGACCCCGAGCAGGTGCCGATTCGGTTCACCGGCATGCGCCCCGGCGAAAAGCTGCACGAAGAGCTGCAGGCGCAAACCGATACGGAGCTGCCCTCGCCACATCCGCACATTCTCATGGCGCGACTCGGTGCACTCCAGGTCCCCGACGCCGTCGCGGCCGCCGAAAACCTCACCGCCCTCGCGCGTGCCGGTGATGACGCGGGAATCCGCATTCGTCTCGCCGCCATCCTGCCGGATTACGAACCCGCTGCCTGAGCGGCGCGCCCGGCGCCAGGGCTCGACTTCCTCAGGACCAGATCTCGACTTCTTCTTCGAGTCGAACGCCGAGCCGCGGTTCGAGCGCGTGCTTGAGGGTGGCGATGAGTTCGAGGACGTCGTCGGCACGCGCGCCCCCCTCGTTGACAATGAAGTTGCCGTGCACCGTGGACACGCTGGCCTGGCCGACGCGATGGCCCTTGAGCCCGGCGCGATCGATTTCCTGGCCGATGCGGTGCGGCGGGCAGTTCTTGAAAATGCAGCCGGAGTTCCAGGTTCCCACGGGTTGGGTGAGTAGCCGGCGCTGGTTCGCCGACTTGATGCGCTCGAAGATGGCAGCGCGATCGCCCGCTTGCAGGCGCACGCTGGCGCCGACGACGATGCGTCCGGCGCCGCGCAGCGAGCTCTTGCGGTACGCGAAGGCGAATGCACTCGGTGGCAAACTCTGCAACGTGCCGTCGCGTTCGACGACGTCGATGCCTGTCACCACGCCGCCCATGTCGCCAGCCGGTGTGCCGGCGTTGGTGAGCACGGCGCCGCCGACGGTGCCCGGGATGCCGCAGGCCCATTCCATGCCTTCCAGGCCTGCGCGCGCCGCGACCTGCATGAGCTGCACGAGCGGCAACCCGGCGCCGGCGCGCAGTTCATGCGCGCTCGCTTCGACCCCGGCAAGGGCACGCGAGACATGCAACACCAGTCCGCGCACGCCTGCGTCCGGAACGATGAGATTCGAACCGTTGCCGAGGACGCGGAGTGGCACCGCTTCGGCATGCGCGAGGGCGGCGATTGCGGCGACCTCGGGTACGGACCGCGGGGCGACATAGAACTCCGCCGGACCCCCGATGCGGAAAGTCGTGTGGCGGTCGAGACGTTCGTCGGTCCTGACGCGTCCGGATGTGATGCGCTGCAGTTCATCGCGAAAGGCCACGTCGGTGCTCCGGGCTGGCGTGGAGTTGTGACACCGTTTCGGAGATAGACCTTCGTGCTGCGACTGTCAACGGCGGCGCTCACGACTCCACAGCGATCGGCGATCGCGGCAAGGAGCGCGGCCGCGGGCATGCTTGTTGCGTTTCACCACCCCGCACGCACGGAAGCAGAGGTCCGGCCCGCACATCGGCGTGTCGCCATGCGCCAGGGACCGGCACCGGGTCGCGGAGAGGGAGGTCGTCGTGCACGCACCGAAGGACCGAGACAGCTCGGATTCCAGAGCGAACACTCGTCGGATTCACGTGGCGGCGCCGACGCTGCCCGATTTCGAATCAGTCCTGCCACTGCTGCGCGAGATCTGGTCCTCGGGCGAACTCACCAATGGCCGCAACGTGGCCGCTTTCGAGCGCAAGGCGGCGGAATTGCTGCCGGGGCGCGAGGTCGTGGCCGTCAACAGCTGTACCGCAGGCTTGATGCTGGCATTGCGGGCGTTGGAAGTGCAGGGCGAGGTCCTCGTCCCGAGCTTCACCTTCATGGCCTCGGCGCATGCGATCGTCTGGAGCGGCTGTCGGCCGGTCTTCGTCGATTGCGACCCGGAAACGCTGGCCGTGGACGTCGAAGACCTGACGCGGAAGATCACGCCGCAGACCGCCGCCATCGTCGCCGTGTACGTGAGCGGCAACCCGCCCGATCTGACGGCGTTGGAGCGCATCGCCGCGCAGCACGGGATCAAGCTCATCCTCGATGCCGCGCACGCGCTCGGATCCACCTACCAGGGTCGGCCCGCGGGCACCTTCGGCGATGCCGAGGTGTTCAGCCTGTCTCCGACCAAGACGATCACCGCCTGCGAGGGCGGCCTGGTGAGTCTGCGGGATGCAGACATCGCTCGTCGGGTGCGTATTGGCCGCAACTATGGCAACCCGGGCAACTACGACTGCGAGTTCATCGGACTCAACGCGCGCATGAGCGAGCTGCACGCCGTCGTCGGCTTGCAGTCGTTGCCGGCCTTGCAGCGCAACGTCGAAGAGCGCCGCCGACTGGTCGGTCTCTATGCCGAGGGACTCGGCAAGCTGCGCGGTGTTCGCCTGCAGCAGGTCGAGGACGGCAACACCTCCTCGTTCAAGGATTTCAGCTTGCGCATTGTGGAGCGCGAGTTCGGCGCCAGCCGCGATGACGTGCGCCGGCTCCTGGAGCGCAATGGCATCGAGACGCGTACCTACTTCGACCCTCCGGTGCATCGCATGGCGGCGTATCGCCCGTGGTGCCCGACGCGACCGGGCGACCTTGCCGCGACCGATCTGGTGGCCCGGCAAATCCTCGACCTGCCGCTCTATGTCGGACTGCGCGAGGACGAGATCGCGCGCATCGTCTCGATCATCGAGGCGGTGGCGACGCGGGCGACGGTCCAGGTCTGACGCAGAGGGACTGCGGCCGCGGTTTGGCGACGACATGCCTCTCTGACGCAAAGGAGTGCGTGGATGCTGGCCCAGAAGATGCGCTACGTGTCGCGACGGCTCGTGGTGCATCTGGTCTTGCTCTCGGGATGCTTCATCGCTTCCTACCTGGTGCATTTCGAGGGGCGCATCCCCGACCTCCAGAGGCGTCACCTGTCGTTGGCACTGGCCCTGGGCGTCGGCGTCATGGTCTTCGGATTGTTGTGGTCGCGTGTCTACCGCAAGCTCACCGATTTCGCCAGCCTGCGGGATTTTCTCGGCATTGTGCGCGGCGCCAGCCTGGCGACGTTGGTGCTGTTGTGTATCAACAGCCTGATGCCCGAGCCGATGGCCATTCCGTGGCCCGTGCTCGTGATCTATTTCTTGCTGTCGACGGCACTGCTGTCCGTATCTCTGTTCACGTTGCGCATCTGGCGCGAGAGTCCACTGGCGCAGGCGCAGCGCTTCGAGAGCGGCGCCACGTTGCGCCCGGTGGTCGTGTACGGCGCCGGTCGCGCCGGCAGCATGATGGCGCGCGAGATCCTGCAGTCGCCCGAGCTCGGCTACGAGCTGTGCGGTTTCATCGATGACGACCCCGAAAAATGGGGCAAAGAGATCCACGGTGCCCGTGTCCTCGGCGGCCGCCACGATCTGGTGCGCTACATCGGCCCGCAGCTGCGCGAGCTGGTGCTCGCCATTCCATCCCTCAACGCCGATGCGCGCCGCGAGATCCTCACCTGGTGTCGCCGCGCCGGGGCGCACGTGCGCATCGTTCCGGGGCTGGCGGAGCTGCTGCGCGGCACCAGCGTCGTGCAGCAGATTCGTGACGTGCGCGTCGAGGATCTCCTGCCGCGCGAGGCGGTCGAAGTCGACGATACCAAGGTGCGTCATCTCCTCGAGGGCGAGATCGTGCTGGTGACGGGCGCGGCGGGATCCATTGGCTCGGAGCTCTGCCACCAGATCTTGCGCCACGTCCCGGACGTCTTGTTGTTGGTCGAGCAGTCCGAGAGCCGGCTGTTCTATCTGGAGCGCGACCTGGAAAAGATGGTGCATGGCGGACGCACGCGGATCGTGCCGTTGGTGGCCGACATCGGTGACCGCGAGCGCATGGAGTCGATTCTGCGCACCCAGCGACCGTCGCACATCTTCCATGCCGCCGCCTACAAGCACGTGCCGATGATGGAGCACAATCCCTACGAGGCCATCCGCAACAATATCCTCGCCACCCACAGCATCGCGCTCCTGGCCAATCAGTACGAGGTCGGGCGCTTCACGCTGGTTTCGACCGACAAGGCGGTCGAGCCCACGAGCGTCATGGGGGCATCGAAGCGCGCGGCCGAAATCATCGTCCGCGAGCTGAATCGCCACAGCCGCACGCGCTTCGTCATCGTGCGCTTCGGCAACGTCCTGGATTCGGACGGCAGCGTGGTCCAATTGTTCAAGCAACAAATCGCGGCCGGCGGTCCGATCACCATCACCCATCCCGACATGGAACGCTTCTTCATGACCATCCCCGAAGCCGCGCGGTTGATCTTGCAGGCGACCGCCATGGGTGAAGGCGGCGAGGTCTTCGTCCTCGAAATGGGCAAGCCGGTGCGCATCCTCGACCTGGCGCGGACACTCGTCGAGCTCTCGGGGCTGCGTTTCATGGAGGACATCCAGGTACAAATCAGCGGCACGCGGCCCGGCGAAAAGCTGTCCGAGAAGCTCTTCTTCGATCACGAGCACAGCGAACCCACGAGCGTGCGGCAGATCGATCGCGCCCGCCTGGACGGTGGGCAACCGGTGGACCTTCGATCCTTCCTGCACACGTTGCACGAACTGCTGCGAACGACGCCCGAACCACGCGAGCTCGCCACGCGCTTCATGACGTTGATGCGCGCGCTCGAGTCCCCGGCCGCAGGCGCCCAGAGAGCGAACGACGACGTCCCGCAAGTGGTGCCGCTCCGGCGCTCCACGGGGATGCGCGGCGGCGCCTAAAATGCCTTCAATCACCAGGTAACCACTTGGCCGGTGAGATCGCACGCGTGCTGCGGCCGGGAGGGGTAACCGCGCACAATGTCGACGTCAACGACCACCGGAACTACACGCGGCCGTTCGAGTTCCTGCGTGTGCCTGCTTGGGCCTGGGAGGCGATGTACTCGCATAGGCCCTCCTACAGAATCGCCAACGTAGGTCGCAGATCGCCGCAGCCTTTCGTGAAAAACTTCCTGTGATTGAAATGTAGCCAAATCGAACCCTACTCTCGGATCTTGGGACTCCGCGCCCCGTTCAGCCAAATGTTTGCAGAGGACCTTGTGGTGGTGAACTTTTTCCTAGTGGCGCGTTCGTCGGGGTAGAGCGTTTTTCAAATTGGACCGGACCCGCCGAGCATTCTCCATGTGCGTGGAAATTCCGAAATCGGTGAGAAGGTCTTCTCGAAGAAGGGCGGGAACTCTGGAGCCATCGTTCGTTCGGGGGCTGCTGCCGCAACATCTTGAATCGGCGCGCGCAACCCCGCTGACGCACACAGTCTCCGCTTGCCACGTTCGTGCTGCAGGTGTCACCCTGCGGGAATGAGCGTCGAGTCACCGCCGACAGCGGCAAAAGACGGCCGGTCCCGCACCTCGCCGCCGCGAATCGCCGCGGCGGAGGCGGCAACGCTCGCGATCGTCCTGTGTCTGGCCTTCGCGTTGCGCGCGATCGTCGTCCGGCAGTCGGCGGCCCAGGACGATGCGTATATTACATACCGCTACGCAGCGAATCTCGCGCACTCTCTCGGCTTCGTCTACAACGCGGGCGAAAGGGTCCTCGGCACGACGACGCCTCTCTTCACGCTCGTGCTTGGCCTGGCGGCGTGTTTCGGGCTGTCGCCCGAAGTGACGGCGCCCTGGCTGGGAGTCGTCTTCGACGTTCTGATCGCCCTCGTGGGCTGGCTCGCTCTACGAAACCGTGTGGATCGAGCCCTCGCCTGGCTGTGGCTCGTGCTCTACTCGACGTTTTACATTCCGCTGCAAGCTTGCACCTACGGCATGGAATGCCAGCTCTTCCTGTTTCTCGTCTTGGTGGCGATGGCAAGCTTCGAAAGTCGGCGTTTCGCCCGCACGGGCTTGCTCGTGGGCTTGGCCTTCCTAGTGCGCGTCGAGGCCGTCCTTCTGGCGCCGCTCTTCCTGTTGGAGATCTGGATCAGCGAACGGCAGGGCCAGCCACGTGCATTGTGGGTGCTGGTCGCGAGCGCGCTCGCGGTGACGCTACCGTGGTTCGTGTTCGCGTTGTCCTACTTTGGAACCGTGATTCCGAACTCGCTCACGGCGAAGCAGTTCAGCGCGGGGGCAACGTTCGCCGACTGGATAGTCGCGTTCATCGGCCGCAACCCGATGCTGGTCGGGTTATGGCTGCTGTTCGTCGTGGGAGCCTTGGCGTTGTTGCGGCGAAGCCGGACGGCATCCCCCCGGTTGTGGCTCGGTTGGACCGGGCTTTATCTGCTGTTCATGCTGATCGGCCGGCCACCGTTCTTTGCGGCCTGGTACATGCCAATGGTGGTGCCCGGGTTGTTGCTCGGCGCAGCGGCCGGCGCATTGGCGCTCGCCGGCATTGTGCCCCTGCCGCCGAGACCTCGATCGGCTGCCATCGCGCTCGTGTGGTTGGCGCTCTCCGCCTTCGTGTGGCCACGCAATCTGGCCTCGGTGCGGGCCTTCAGAAACGTCATACTCTCGGTCTACGTTCCGATGGGTGGCTGGATCCGCGACCACTCGGCAGTGACGGAAACCGTGTTTGCAGGGGACATCGGCTACGTCGGCTGGGTTTCCGGCCGCAGGATCCTGGACGGGGCCGGGCTCGTGTCGCCCGAGACCTTGCGTTTCTACCGAGATCACGCCGCAGATCCGCTCGCCCACGTCGCCCTGGTGCTCGCCGAGCGGCCGCGGTTCGTGGTCGCGTCGACGCGTTCCCCCAACTTCCCGCGCTGGGCGACTCCCGAATTCACCCGCCTCTACGAGCCGGTGGAGCGATTCCGACGCACCGATTCGGACGTGGGCCAGCTCGGCCCCAACCCGGACTACACCGTCTTCTCGCTGCGTGAAAGCGAGCGCCGCTGAACCAGTTCAGAAGCTGACGCTCCAGCCACGCCGAAAGACAGGATCGTGAATCAGGGCTGTCGTCACTCTCCAGCAAGAAGTTGCCGGCGCCGTCCCGTGGCCTGAAGACGCTGGAGGCAGTGGTGAACTTTTTCCTAGTGGCTCGTTCGGCGCGGTAGAGCGCTTTTCAAATCGGGCGGGGCATGCGCAAGCGCTGCTTCCACGACCGCACCTGCCATGACCGCATGCATCGCTGCGTTGGGGTGTCCGTCGCGCGGCACTTGGAAGCGCGTGGCGTACTCCTGCTGGTCGTGCGCTTGCGCGAACAGCCGCGGCCCAGCGTCGACGAAGAAGAAATCCTCCGACGCTTCCATTGTGCCTACGACGTGCAACAGCCCCGGGAGGGGTTGCTCGCCATAGAATGCCGGGAAGTACAAGAGCGCCACGCGCGCGCCGCAGGTCCGCGCCAGGGTCAGCAGCTCGGATGTCACCCAGCGTGCGAGCACGGTGTCGCCGAGTGTCGGACGTGGTGTGAAACGGGCGCGCACGGCGGTGGGGTGCAATGTTCGTTGCAAGTCCTGCAGGGCGAGCGGGAGCAGCAGACCGAGCTTGTCGAGGTCGAAACGCAACGAGCGGTGTTCGAGCTTGGCGGCGTAATACTCGCTTTCGATGCGCGGTGACAACGCGAAGATCAGGCGATTGCTGAACTGCGGTCGCAGGTGTTGCGGCTGCCCGGCGTGCGTCGTCAGGTGTGTTTGGTGCACCGTGAAGTCGCTCCGTGGCTGCCGCGAGCGCTCGAGATGAAAGTTGCCGAAGGCATAGACGACGAGTCGTGGCCGCAGCGTGTCGATGTGCTGGCGCAGGAGCTCGACGCTCGTCACCGCCGAATAGGCGCACACGCCGAGATTGGCAGCCGCGAGCCCGAGTCCCGCGGCCGCGACCTCGACCCAGGTGCTCTCGGCGGCGACCCCATGCCCGAACGTGCACGAACAGCCGATGCCGGCGAGGCCGCCGCTCACGGCATCCGGCCTGCCTGCCGCGAGCGGCACACGGAAACCCAATGCATTCGTGCGCACGCCGATTCTCCGCGCGGGCTCGCGCACGCCATCCTGCAGCACGGCGATGCCATTGCGGTTCGGCGCCATGCGAAAGCCAATGTCCTCATCAGCCGCATGGATGCCGCCGAGGAAAAAGAACTCCCGCGACGCGAACGTTGCATGATGCACATAGACGCGGTAAGCGACAAACACGCCTGCGGCGACAAGGCCGGCCCCGAGGTAGAGCGCCACGAGCGCAATGGCTCGGCGTCGTGTCGACGGACTCGCGGTGGGGCAGGGGCTCGAAGGCTGCGGCACGATGGGTCTCGCCAGCTGGAGGGCGACCCCATTATGCCGTCGAAGCGGCGCGCGGGGCAACTGCCGCCAATGCGGGCGTGATGCGGGTGGCAACGACCGCCAATGCGGGCGCGATGTGGCATCCCCTACACTGGTTGCACCACACCGCTTCGCCGCGTGCACACGACAGCCCTGGGCATCGGTGGGGTTCGTTGCCGGAGCCTTGCGCCGAGATGGAGGTGCCGTGGGGATTCGGGTGCGGATGTTCGCCGCGGGAGTCCTGTTGTTGGGGCTGGGGCTTTGCATGCGGTTGGCACCGCCATCGCATTGGCTCGAGGCGCTCACGGCCGACGGCCACCTGGAGCCCGCCACCGCGCGCTTCGTAGACTCGGGCTGGATCTTCGCCTGGATCGCCGGGCTCGGGATGTCGGCCGTGGCGTGGAGTCGATCATTCCGCGCCGCGCTCGCAGGCACTGTGCGTTGTGCGCCCCAAAGAGGCGAGGCCGGCTCTGCCTGGGCGATCGCGGCGTTGGCATTGGCGACGTTGGTGGCGCGACTAGTGGCCTCGGCATGGAGCGACGTCGGCCTCGGCGACGATGGCGCGCGCGTCGCCTGGCTGCTGCGTTGGCTGCAGGACCCGGAGCTGGTGCCGCGCGAGCTCTGGGCACCAGGACATCTCTACTTGCACGCGCTCGTTTGGCTCGTCGTCCGGGACGCGGTGCGTGCCGGGATCCTGCTCAGCGCCTTGGCTTCGGCGGCCACAGTCTGGCTCCTCGGACGCGCGATCCAAAAAGAGTGGGGAACGACCGCCGGGGTGCTGGCGGCGCTTCTCGTCGCCGTGCTCCCGGTCGCCAGCGCCCACGGCGCCACCCCAGATGTCAACCCGGTGTTCGCCTGTCTGTGTGTCGTGGCGGTGTGCTGCGTGGTGCGCGCGGCGCGCGGCAAATCGGCATGGTTGCTGTGTGCGTGGGTGTGCGTCTTCTTCGCCTCGTGGAGCCGCTTCGAAGCCTTCATCCTGGCGCCGGCGTTCGCGGCCCCGCTCTTGCCACGTTGGCGGCGCGCGCTGGCGTTCATGAGCGCATGTCTGCTGCCGGCGGTGGCGTGGGGCATTGCCGTGCACGTGGCGAACGGGGATGCGTTGCGCTTGTTTCGCACCCTGCAAGTCGATCCGACGTTGATGCGGCCGCTCGCGTCGCGAGTCTTCGATCTCTTGTGGAGCGCGTGGTTGGGGGTGCCGTTGTCGATCGCGCTGCTGGGATGCGCTGGGGCAGTGCGGTCGCTGCGCCATCGGCGTGGCACCGAGTTCCTGCCGCTCGCGTTGTTGCATCTCGGCAGCTTGGCGGGGGCGACCTGGAGCACGGGCACGGGGAATCAACCGCGGTACTTCATTCTCGCAGGAGCGATCGCGGCGGCTTACGCCGGCGTTGCGCTCGCAGGAGCCTTGCGCGCGGCGCGCGCGTGGGGCGCGGTCTTGCTCGGTGCGGCGCTGATCCTCGTGCCGTGGACGACGGCGCTGTTTCCGCATCCAGGAGAGCTGTGGATTCGCCGGCTCGACCGCGTTCGTGGCGTGGCGGACTGCGTGGCGGCGCAACGAGTGGCGTCGCATCTCGAGCAAGCGCCGATCGTGTGGATCGCCGATGAGGCGGGGTACTTCTTCCTCTGTCGCGAGCGCGTGGCCGTCGAGTGCTATCATGCCATGCCGCGGGCGGAGAGCGATGCCGGAGCCATCCTCACCGCGCTCGACGGCCAGCCCACGGTTCTCGTGTGCGTGCGCGAGAACGCCGAATCGGAGCGCCGCTGGCAAGCGTTCCTGCACATCGCATCGGCATCCTTCAGGGCGGACTCCGTGGGGACGCCCTGCGCCGACTATCGGCTCGTGCGCTTGTCGCGGCACGACGGATGAAGGGGAGACGATGGGGAGCACGGTGATTCTGAGTGCACTCTTCGTACTGGCCACCGCCAGCGCCAACGTCATGCAGAAAAAAGCGATGACAGGTCTCGGGCCGCTGGCTGGCGTGTCGCTCGACGCGCTGCGGCGCTTGGCGGCGAATCCCTACCTCTGGGGCGGACTCGGTTGCTGGGCGTTTTCGCTCTCGATGTATCTCGTCATCTTGTCGCGAGTGCCGCTCAACGTCGCCGCCTCGATCTCGACGCTCAATTTTATCGCCGTCCTTCTTGCCTCCCGGATCGTCCTCGGTGAGCCGATTCCACCGCTCCGCGTCCTCGGCTTTGCCTGCATTCTGGTGGGGATGTCCATCGTCGCCTTCACCCAGCGTCGCGGTTCGTGATGCGCCTGCAGCCGGAGCCCTCGCCGCGCCCCCACGCACCGCGTCGCGAGATACGAGTGCATCTCCTGGCGCTCGCCATCCTCGCGGCCGCCTCGGCGGCGCTCTTCACTCAAGTGCTCGACACGGGGTTCTGGAGCCCCGAAGACGCGGGCGACCTGCGCCGTCTGGTGGAGATGCAGGCCGCAGGCGAGCTGCAGATGGATTTTCGCCCGGCGCTCGCGGGGGGGTATCACACCAACCCGGTGTTGGCGCTCGAATATCGTTCCTTCGGCATGGACGCCAGAGCCTATTACATCGTCAACTTGATCGTGCACGTGCTCAACGCCTGGATCGCCTACGCGCTGGTCATTTCGTTGCTGCACGACGCGCCGGCGGCCATTCTGGCAGCGGTGCTCTTCGCCGTCGGCGTCGGCAGCTACGGCAAGAATCTCATGTTCGCGGGCGGTATCTCGAGCCTGTTGTACGCCATGGTGGTGTTGTCGGGCACGCTGCTCTACGTGTGGAACGAGCAGAAGAACCGCGGCCGGCCCCTTGGACTGTACGCCTTCGGCTTCTTCGTCATCCTCTTGCTCAGTCTGTTCATGCGCGGGGGGACATTCAGCATCCTGGCGTCGTGTCTGTTCTACAATTTCTTCTTCCGGCCGGAGCGGCAACGCCCGGTCATGCACACGACCTTGCTCCTGGCGCTGGCGACGGCGGCCGTGTCGATGCTGGCGCGCCTGCTGCTCGGCCCGCCTCCGATCACCGGGCCGGTGGATCCCGGCGCCTTCCTGGTGAACCTGCCGCGCTATCTCGTGCTCATGGCGTTTCCCGTGCAGCATTCCGAGCTTTTGTCCTCGGCCTCGGCGTTCACGCGCACGATCTACGCGCTGGCGCCGTACATCCGTGTGGCCATTGGCCTGGCGCTGCTGTCGTATACGATCTTTGGCGTCGTGTTCGGGAACCGCACCATCCGCTTCTACATCGGTTGGATCTACGTCATGGTCGTGCCCTTCGCCGTTTTCCGCTACCCGACTGACTGGCTCAACCTCCGCTTTCTCTACCTGGTGTCCCTCGGGTTCTGCGTCCTCTTGACGAGCGGCACGATCTACGTCTCCAAGCTGCTGTCGCACCGCGGCGCCCGGCGCTTCGTACCCTTCTTGGTGCCGTTGTTCTACGTCGGGCTGGCAGTGGCATTGGTGACCAAGCTCGACGACAAGAACGAGAGGCTGGCTGCCCAACTCGACCTGCAGCAACACGGCTCGGCGACGCCCGCGGCCCCCTGATTGGCGCCCTCGAGGAGCCAGGACCGCGGTTGGACCCCGCGAGTGCCTTCGCGGCCAGTGCGATCGCGGGGGGGCGCGACCCACGCAATCCGGGGGCTTGTTGGCGGTTCGACCGTCCCAGTGCTAGAATCTGTCACGCCTTGCAAGCTCCAGGCGCGACGCCAGCGCCGAGACTGCCCCTCGATGCCGGCGAGAGAGATTGGTCAACGGCTGAGGCGTCGAGTCTGCCCCGAACCACCGCCTCCAAGACCCTGCAAGGGTGAGTTTTGTGTTGTACAAGGTGCATAGCCAACCCCGCCATCTCTGGTGGTTCGAAGCGAAAACGAGCCGGTTGCGGCACGATGGGTTGCAGTTCGTGTTCGTGCTCATGCTCACGGCCACGAGTGGATGCGGGGGAAATGCGGTTCCGCGTTCGGAAGCCATGAATGCGGAGCCGGGGATCGTGGATCTCACCGATCCCACCAAGCCGATTCCACCTGAACGCTTTTTGGCGCCGGATGCGGCACGCATCGCTCCGGGGGACCAGATTTTCATCAAGGCGTTGAGCTACGAGGACCTGAACGGGACGGTGACGGTGGCGCAGGATGGTCGCGTCAACCTGAGCCTGCTCGGCAGCGTGCAGGCGGGGGGGCTGACCTTGCAGCAGCTCGACGACTCGCTCACCACGGCATATTCGTCTTATTTCCGCAACTTCGACCTGGCCGTGATCCTGGTGGAAAGCTCGGCACGCAATGTTTACGTGCTCGGGCAAGTGCGCGAGCCAGGACGCTTCCCGTTCGCACCGGGAGATCGCGTGTTGCACAGCCTGGCGCTCGCAGGGGGGTTGCAGGAGACGGCGCGCGAGAACGGCGTCGTTCTCATGCGACGCGACCTCGATGGCAGCGATCACGCCTACCGTTTCGATTTCGCGCATCTGCACGAGGCGATGGCGCCGAAGGACATCTATCTCCAGCCTGGCGATATCGTCTACGTGCCCAAGAGCCGTTTTCGCACCTTCACGGATTTCGCCAAGGAGTTTCTCGACGTGGCACAACGGAGTGCCATCACGGCCTTGCTGATCCAGGATTTGTCGTTCGAGGAGCGCGTGCAGAACATCTCGGTGGCCCGGTGACATGAGCGCGAAGCACCCATTCGTCGAATCCTCCCTCGGGTCGCCGACGATCCCAGCGCCGGTCGCCACTGCCGTCCCCACGCGCTCGGCGACGACGCGGCGCACGGTGGCGAAGCCTGTCTACTTCTCTTTCCTCGAGCTACTCTTCGGTCGCTGGCTGGTGATTGGCGGCATCTTCGGCTCGGCGGTGCTGTGGTCGTATCTGACATTGGCGCGCGCGCCGAATACCTACGATGCTACCGGCCAGCTCTTGATCCGGCGCGGCAAGCTGCAAGTGGTGCAGAACGTACCCATCCTGCGCCAACAAGAGGAGATCGGCTCAGAGGTGGACATTTTGACCTCGATCGCGGTGCTGAACGAAGTCGTCAAGCACATGCTGGCGCAAGTGACCGCGGCGCAGAATCTGGACATCGGCGAGCGCGAGCTGATCTTCGGCACCTACGAACCACTGCGGCCGCGCCTGGCGCTCACGTCGGCGGATTTGCCGACCACCGATCAGGCGCGTCTGTACAAGTACCTCAAGAGCAAATACCGCATCGAGAAGTTCGGCGAATCCAACGTCATCCAGGTGTCCCTGGACTCGCCGAGCCCGGCGTTCTCTGCCGAGGCCGTCAACGCTCTCATCGAAGTCTACGAAAAATTCAACCTCACCATGGAGCAGACCCCCGGCCAGTCGCAGTATTTCGCCCAGGAGATCCGCCGGGTGGACGACGAGATCGACACGCTTCAAAACGCGATGGCGAACTTCAAGAGCAGCAATCGCGTTGTCGACCTCGAAAAGCAACAAGAGTTGCTAGCGCTGCGCCGGCACGCGCTCATTTCGGCGCTCGACGAGCTACAGGTGGACGCCGCGGCGCTCGAGACCGATCTGGAAGCTGCGCACACCCCGGCGACCGGGCGGGTGCCTGCGTTCCTGCGCCGGGACGAGATGGTGGTGAGGATCAGACAAGATCTCAACTTTCATACCGGGGAGCTGTCGCAGCTGCAGTCGAAGCTGACCGAGGACAATCCGCTGGTGGTGGCCAAGCGCGAGGAAGTGGAAGCGATGCAGGGCAAGCTAGATCTCGAGGAGCATCGCGTCATCTCGCAGCAGGAGCATATGCTCGAACAAGTGCAGAGCCGTGAGCAGGAGTTGCAACGCAAGATCGCGGAAGTCGACCACCTGCTCATGGATTATCCGCATGTGGCGGCGAAGCTGGATCGCTACGAGCGCGACATCAATCAGCGTACCCTGAAGCGTGCCGACGTGGTGGAGCAGCTGTTCACCTCCGCCACGCTCGAGAAACCAGACGAGACCATGAACAAGGTCAAGGTCGTCAGTTATGCGCCCTTGCCGGCGCTGGCGGTGGAGACGCGCAAGGGCTTCAAGTTCCTGGTGGCGGTGGTGTTCAGCTTGATCCTGGCTTTCGTCGTCGCTGGCTTCATCGACAACATCGATCACACGGTTCGCAAACGCGAGCAGATCGAGGACCACCTGGATTTGCCGCACCTGGCCTCGGTCAGCAACCACTATCTCTGAACCGGGACGCAACTATGAGCAAGATCTTCGATGCCCTGCGCAAGGTGGAACAGGACTCGGCCGAGCCAGTGGTGCCTCCGCTGGGGCCGGGCCTGCCGGTATCGGAGGGGCATCCGCGCCAAGCGCGGCTCCTCGACACCGAGTTCGGCCGGTTGAGCAGCGCGCTTCTCAGCAGCTTCACCAAGAGCAAGGACGGCCGGGTCGTGCTCGTCGTCGGCGCGGTCGAACGCGAGGGGGCCACCTACGTCACCGCCCACCTCGGACGCGCGCTCGCGGCCGGGTGCGGTGGCTCGGTGCTGTGCTTGGACGGAAACTTCCACGACCCGGCGCTCGGGCGCCACGCCGGCGTCCAATCGGGTCTCGGGCTCACCGACGTCGGCGAAAACGGTTACAATCGCGAGTTGCCCAACGTCATCCAACGCGGCGACACCACCAACTTGTTCGTGCTCACTCCCGGACGCACGCGGATCAGCGCCGTGGCCTTCTTCGACAGCCCACAGTTCGATGCAATTCTGCAATCGGTGCGGCGGAGCTTCCGGTTCACGCTCGTCGACGGGCCCCCGCTCCTCGCCCACCCCGATTCGATTCACCTGGCGGCGCGGGTGGATGGAGTCCTGCTCGTCGTGCGTCAGGGGCGTTTGAAGCGCGAAGTGCTGCAAAAGGCCTTGGAACCCTTGCAGAGCCTGAAGGTGCCCATTCTCGGCGCCGTGCTCAATCGGCGCCGGTTCACCATTCCGGACTTGGTGTACAAGCTCATCTCCTGAGCGGAGGGCGATGCGGCTCGGCGCCCGGTATCTCAGCGATTCCTTCTACGACTTCATCGAGAACACGAGGGTCGGAGAGCGGCTGTTCCGGTTGGGACGTCTTGTCCTGTTCGGCCTCGTCTTGCTCGTGGTCGGCAAGTTCGCCTCGGGGCAATTCCTCTCGGTCCGTTTTCAGGACATCTTGTTCATGGCGGTCGCCGGGGTCGTGTTCATGGTGGTGTTCTGGCGCGCGGAAATTGGCATCATCCTCGTCCTGTGCTCGACGAGCTTCATCGTCTACTACGACGTGCTGCCAACGCTGTCGCTGTACCACTTCGTTCCTGAGATTCCGATTCTGGAGCACTTGCGGCTCACGCTCGGGCAAGGGCTCATGCTCTTCCTGCTGGCGGTGTTCGTGCTCAGCCCCGAGCTGCGCACGGCGCCGGTGCGTCTGGCCACTCCGATTGCTCCTGCGGTACTGCTTTTCATGTTGGCGATGTCGGTCGCGTCCATCACCGGTATCACGTTCGGTGACGTCAGCCTGCCCATGATGGTGGAGACTTCACGATCCTATTCCTTCTACCTCATGTTCTTCGTCGGCGTCTTGTGCCTACGCGGCCGGCGCGAACTGCGCATCCTCTTGCAGGCATGCTTCTACATGTCGTTGGTGGTCGCCGTTCTCATGTACGTGCAGTTTTTCATCGGTGATCGAGCCAAAGTTTTCTTGGGTAACTCCGTGCGGGTGGAGTCCTTCGGTGGCTTCGCTGGGCGCATCCTGCCGCCAGGCACGGATCTTATTTGGATGGTCGTTCCTTTCGTCATTGCGCGGATTCCCATCTCTTCGACTCGAACTGCCCGGGCCTTGTACATCGCACTCTTTGTCCTCCTGGGGGGCTTGCTCCTGACCTTCACGCGCAGCATCTGGCTGGGCGTCCTCCTCTCGATGGTCATCATGGCAATTCTTGGACGTGGCGCGATCCGCGCCGGGGTGGCACGGATCCTCGTCGCCATGGTTGTCAGCGTCGCGTTGCTGCTGATCTTGTTGGGCCTCGTATCCACGGAACGTGAAAACTACATGACTCCATACATCAAGCGTTTCACCTCCATTTTCAAGAGTGAGTCCTATGCGCAAGACACCTCGGCCGGTTCACGGTGGATGGAGATCCAGGCAGCGTGGCCAAACATCGTGGAAAGTCCCTGGCTTGGAATCGGGCCTGGCGGCGTCTATCGCTACGAGGAGGACTGGGACGACATCTGGCAGTACCACTACTACCGGCCGGTGAGCTACATCCACAATGCCTACGTACTCATTCTCACCCAAAGCGGTGTCCTCGGGCTTTCCACGTGTCTGACGATGTACGGAATCTTCTTTGCGCGGGCTCGTCGCATCTACAAGTCGTTGCAGAATCCAGATGACAGGAGCATCGTCTTGGCTGCGATCGGGGCTGTCGCTTCCGTGTTGCTCGCCTCGATGATGCAGCCGAGTTTGTGGTACCCCCCTGCTGTGCCATGTCTGGGGTTGACATTCGCGCTCGTGGAAGTCGTGCGCTATTTTGCCGAGCGGGAGACCGCGACCGCCTCGGTTCGGATCTCGAGCTCGGAGTTGTCGTCCCCAAGACCAGCGTGACGGATGATGAGTCGCACTGTCGTGTTCTACACGGATACCACGGGATATGGGGGGGCCGAGCGATGTCTTCTCAACCTGCTGCGTTGCCTCGACGGACGCTCTTGGCGCTCCGTTCTCATTCACCATCGTGACCCGCGGGTCGAGCCGCTGGTGCAGGAAGCACGCAGCCTCGACGTGATCACGGTTCCCGTTCCGTTCCTGCCGACGAATGCACTGAGCAAAGTGCAGATTACGACGCTTTGCGGTACGCTCAAGGAGTTGCGCGCCGATGTCTTCAACGCGCACTTGACCTGGCCTTTGGCGTGTCGCAACGGGATCGTCGCGGCGGCACTGCAGCGGGTCCCCGCCATCGTCTCCACGTTGCATCTCTTCGTGGAGCAGCCCTATGGGAAGCGAGTTCGCCTCAGGCAACTCCTCCTTTCGAGGATGCTCCACGGCTACATCGCAGTATCCGAAGCCGTGGCGCTCGGACTCATGCGATCCTTCGGGATCCCGAGGTCCAAGATTCGCGTTGTGCCCAACGGCATTCCCATGGCGCCATTTGCGGACGCCAAGCCTAGGGCAAGAGCCTCGTTGAATCGTGGCACCCAACGGCCCGTGGTTCTCAACATCGCTCGACTGGAGTGCCGCCAGAAGGGGCAAGACCACTTGCTACGGGCTGCGGTTTTGGTTCCCGAAGCTGAGTTCGTTTTCGTGGGCGATGGGCCGGATCGTGACAGGCTGGAGGGCCAAGCGCGGGAGTTGCAGGTCGACAATCGGGTCGTGTTTCTCGGTCATCGGAACGATATCCCCGGCCTGTTGGCTGCCTGCGATGTGTTCGTCCTGCCCTCGCTGTGGGAGGGCCTGCCACTTTCAATCCTAGAAGCTATGGCGGCGAAGCGACCCGTAGTCGCATCGCGTGTCGGTGGCAATCCCGAGGTGATTGCGGACGGCGAGACCGGTCTGCTCGTGCCGCCGGCGAGCCCCGAAGCGCTGGCCGCCGCCATTCACCGAATCCTGAGCGACCCGGCACTGGCACAGCGTCTCGCTATGGGAGGGCATTCACGCGTGCGCGACACGTTCTCCGCCGAGGTGATGTCGCAGCGGGTTATGGAAACCTACGACGATCTCCTGCAGAGTCGAACTCGGCGATGACGCCGGATGTTGCAGCGAAAGGGGCTGTTGCCAGCATGATGCCTTACAACCGTCGATTCTACCTGGACGAGCAGAAAGGCTCGCTGGAGTCGGCACGCCAGATCATTCCATATGTTCTCCGCTACATCGAGCCCGGTTGTGTTGTCGACGTGGGATGTGGGATCGGGACATGGCTGTCCGTGTTCAAGTCATTCGGGATTCGCGAGATTTTAGGCGTCGATGGCGACCATGTCGAGCGCGATTTACTTCTCATCGAGGAAGCGGAGTTCGTGCCGCACGATCTGTCGCGAGCGTTCCATTCGGAAAAGAAGTTCGACCTGGCCGTGTCGCTCGAGGTGGCCGAACATCTGCCGGCCACGAGCGCGGGTACTTTGGTGGATACGCTGACACGGCTGGCGCCCGTGGTTCTATTTTCGGCGGCGATCCCCGCACAAGGAGGACTGAATCACGTGAACGAGCAGTGGCCCGCCTACTGGACAACCCTGTTTGCCGAGCGCGGGTTCATCGCCATCGACTGCTTGCGAGGTGAGATTTGGAATCTGGAGGGGATCAAGCCTCACTATGCACAGAACATTCTGTTTTTTGTGCAAGAGTCCCGAGTGCGAGACTTTCCTCGCCTGGAGGCAGCGCGGGAGCCGGGTTCTTCCGCGGTGCCTATGCCTCTGGTCCACCCCGGAATTTTCGCGTACAGAGTGAACCAGCTCATGCTTGCACGGGAGCTGAAACCTGGCAATGTATCTCTGCTCGAGGTCGTCATGGCGATTCCGACCCTCGCGGCGTTCCAAATCCGAAGCCGCGTGAGTGAGGCTCTCGCACGTTTCGCGCCGGGTGTCCACGATGCCATTCGGAAACGCAAGCGGCGTTCAATGGTCGGCCCATCCACGTAGTGCTCCGTGCCCCGAAGCCGGGACCTCTACACTAACGAGAGCCAAAGTCGACGCGAACATCTTGGCTACTTCAACGCCCGTATCGGATCCGGGCAAGACGACCGTGTGTCGGCAATGATAGCGCTTTGTCCGGGGTTTCCGTGGGCCCCGGCGCAGTCGGCACAACCCGCAAAGGATGGTACCTTGAAAGCGAGTGTCGGGTGGCGAACGGCAGGGGCTCGACCAGGAGCCTCCACACCCTCGGCACCCGCGCTTCCGCCGGGCATGGATCTTCCCGCATCCATACGCGCCGAGCGGCCACACCCCGGCCTGTCGAACCACTTAATGCGAGACGGAAGAGCGTCGCAACGTAGTCCAGATTTCGACCAAGTCGTGCCGAAGCGAGGGAAAGAGCAGCAAGCTTCCCGGCACACTCACAACGAGCAGCACCAATCGGTAGAAGAGACTGGCGTTGAGCCCCAGGAGGACGAGTAGACACAGAAAGGCAAGGAGGGCAAGGTAGCCGCGCCCGCTTGGCGGCAGCCGGCGACTCACCACGACATCCGTCACGATATAGCCGACGAGGTTGAACAGCAAGCTGGCCAGGGCCGCACCCAAGAACCCCCACACGCGGATGAGAACGAGGTTCAAGGCCAGGCTGACCAAGGTCGTCCAGATGTTGATCCACAATGGTGTTCGCGAGTCTCCCATGGCGACGAGCGTGTGGCCCAGGATGCTGCCCAGGGCGGCGAAGATCAATGCCCCCACCAGCAAGGGAATGGCCACCGCCGCTTGTTGATATGCCGGCGGCGCCAGGAGAGCCATCAATTCGTGGCGGAAGAACCCAAGTGCCATGGTCAGCATGGCGAAACAGAACCCCATCAAGCGCAACGAGGCGGTCAGCAACCGACGTGCTCGCTCCTCGTCTCGCGCAGCAAGGAAGCGTGACATGTTGGGCAAGTAGACCTGTGTGTACGAGCGCAGGACCATGGAAAGCTGATCCGGAACCCGCGCAGCGACAGAGAAAAGACTGACTGCCACCGGACCGATCATTCTGGCGATCATCAATGTGTTGAGTCGTGTGGCTGAGTAAGACAACAGAGTATTCAAGTAGAGAGGGAAGCCAAAACGCAGCTGAATGAGCGCCTGTTCGCGATGGAAGCGGGGTCTGAGCCCGTGGCTGCAGCTCCAAGCCGAGAGGACCACTGCCAGCAGCAAGGAGAGGGCTTCCGACACGAATAGCCCTGCGACCAGGAAGCCCAGCCCCTTCACCAGGATGAGGATGAGCATCAGCCGCGTGACGCTCGAGAGCAGCGCGAAAACGGCGATGGCTCGGAAGCGATTCAGACCTTGTAGAAAGCCGATGTAAAGGTCGTTCAAATTCGTCACGACAACGAAAACGTAGACGTAGCCGTAATGCGCAGCGATGGAGTCGGCGTCGAACAATCGCAGAATCCAGGGTCTCGCAACGGCGATCAAGACGCACAGGAAGAGAAGCGCTGCAAGGCGGATCGCGAGCACCGTATGCATGAGACGTCTTGCCGAGTCTGGGCTGGGCGCCAGGGGCAGATGGCGCGCCACCGCGAGGCCGATGCCGAGATCGGCGAAATTGGAGAGCAGGGCCGCCAAGGAGGTCAGAATCCAATAGGCCCCCAGCTCGGCCTCGGGAATGACACCCGTCACCAGTCGCAGTGCGACCAAGCCGATGACGATGCGTCCCAGATTCCCGGCCCAGGTCAGGATGACACTTTCGAGGAAATGGCTCTTCAATCGCGACGCCGAAGACCCGTCTTGGGGTGCAGGACCACTGTGAATCACGGTTTCCTTTGGGTCGAGGTGGCGTTCTGAAGTCCCCGACAGTCTAACCTCACGCGCGGAAGGGCGCTGCTGACTTCGTCGCGGGGGACCCAGAGTGCTCTGAAGGCTGTGCTACCATATCTGCCCCGCCAGGGTGACACTCTTGGAATGATACCGTTCCGTGAGGATGGGACGTGCGCGCGCGAGATATGCGGGCCTTGATAGCGTGAGGAAACCACGAGGTGCTCCATCGTCGCACGCGAGTCGCCGCCAACACTGTCCTGATCGCAGCCAGCACGCTCGTCGCTCTGTTGTTACTGGAGGCGGGTCTGCGGCTCTTCCAGCCTCAACCCATGGCCGCGGTGAGGCGCTCGAGCCGCCTGGGATGGGCGCACAAGCCCAACATTCAGATGGTTTACGAACGGTCCGAGTTCCGGATCACGGTGCGTTTCTCGAACGTCGGTCTCCGCGACCGCGATTACCCCTTTGAGAAGCCCGCGAGAACGTGTCGCATCGCCATGCTGGGAGACTCGTTCGTGGAGGCGATGCAGGTGCCGTTCGATTCGGTGCTGAGCGAGCGCCTGGAGGCTCGGCTCGCGGCGTCGCCACCTGACGATCGAAGGTACGAGGTCATCAACTTCGGCGTGAGCGGCTATGGCACGTGCCAGCAGTTGCTCCTTCTGGAAGAGCTGGTGCTGCGCTTCGAACCGGACGTCGTCGTTTCGGTCTATTACCACAACGATCTCGACGACGACCGCCGCTCCGGCCTGTGCGAGCTCGATGCCGCGGACGAGCTGCAGGTGCTCCCGGAGCAGCGCCTGCCCCTGAGAGTTCGATTGATTTCGGCTCTCAAGTCGGCGATTTACCAGCACAGCCACCTGTGGATGTTCGTCAGCACCCGCCGCCCTCGCTACCTGAATCCCGAGCGCTCCGCATCGCCTCCCGGAGGGGAGGACCACGGCGGCGTGGCGAGCTGTCCGGGGAGACACCCGACCTTCGAATCGCGCTTGACGCTGAACGAAGAACCCACCGACGTCGCCCGTGCCGTGCAGTTACACACGGCGTTGTGGCGGCGCATGGCCGAGCTCTGTCGCGCCCACGGAGCACGTTTTCTCGGAGTGATCGGGGTCTCGCAAGTGCAGCCGGAGATCTACCAGCAGATCCTGGCGGGCGAAGGCTGCCGGTCCGAAGCGCATGACCTGTCGCTGCCGCGCCTCCGCCTGCAGCGGGCAGCCACAGCCCACGACATCGACGTTCTCGACCTATTCGATCCCTTCCGCGACGGCAGCAGACGCGAACAGTTGTTCTTCTACATCGACGGACACTGGAATGCCGGGGGCCAGCGTGTGGCTGAGGAGGCGCTCTGGGGGGCTCTCAAGAGCCGCGGGCTGCTCCAACCCGTCGCTGCGTCTCGGCAGCCGTGATTGCACGCCCGAGCGCAGCACGACATCGAATGTCCAAATCAAGGTGCTGCGTTTGCAATGCTCTGCATCGTGGCGCAGATCTACACACCGCTCCAGGAACCGCTTGCCGTGACATCACGCAGGCCAGCCCATCACTGTAGCGGTCAACAGAGTGGCATTCTCGTCGCATGGATGCGTTTTACCCTTGGATCTGGAAGATCTAGACCAACCTTCATCGGGCGTGGCCCGCCGGGTCTGTGCTACCATATTGCGGCGGCGGCGAACGCCGAGCTGGCCCCCCGGAACTCCAGTCCAACGGTCACCCCCATGTGCGGCATTGCAGGCCTCATGCACGTCGACCCTTCGCGCCCGGCCGACGCCGAGCGCGTACGCCACATGTGCGCGACCCTCGTGCATCGCGGCCCTGACGGCGACGGGTTTCACCTGCAGGGGCCGATCGGCCTCGGCATGAGGCGCCTCGCCATCATCGATCTCGAAGGCGGCGATCAGCCGCTGTTCAACGAGGATCGCAGCATCGCCGTGGTGCAGAACGGCGAGATCTACAACTACCTCGAGCTGCGGCGGGAGCTGCAAGCGCTCGGGGCGCGCTTTCACACCCAGAGCGACACCGAGGTCCTCGTGCACGCGTACGCAACATGGGGAGACGAATGTGTCCAGCATCTGAACGGCATGTGGGCATTCGCGCTGTGGGACGCGCGGAGGTCGCGCCTCCTGCTGT
Organism: uncultured bacterium; assembly: GCA_964567755.1. Classification (GTDB taxonomy): domain Bacteria; phylum Krumholzibacteriota; class Krumholzibacteriia; genus DASRJW01. The sequence continues at coordinate 66,679 of CAZMNW010000052.1, read as the reverse complement.
CGCGCGATCGTCTGGGCATCAAGCCGCTGCACTACTCCTGGGATGGCCAGACACTGCTCTTCGGTTCCGAAATCAAGGCACTGCTCGCTGGCGGCTGGCAGGCGCAGCCGCACTGGGAAGTGCTCGATGCCTACGTGGCATTCGGCTTCGTGCCCGAGCCGTACTCCCTGTATCGCGGCGTGCACAAGCTTCCCGCCGGCTGCAACTTGAGCCTGGAAACTGGTGGCACGCCGAAGGTACGACGCTATTGGCAGCCACCGATCGTGGACGAGAGCGAGGCGCGCCGGGACGAAGACCGCGTCGTCGAAGAGTTCACGTCGCTCCTAGCCGACGCCGTGCGCCTGCAACTGCGCAGCGATGTTCCGGTCGGTGCTTTCCTTTCAGGCGGACTGGACTCCAGCAGCATCGTGACGCTGGCCAGCACCGGTCCGGGTTCGTTGCAAACTTTCACCATCGGATTCGATGCCGATGGCTACGACGAACGCGCACTGGCGCGGCAGGTGGCAGAGCGAGCGCGGACACGGCACACGGAACGTACGGTCACGTTCGCCGACCTGGAAAAATCCATCGAGATCCTCGGATCCTGTTTCGACGAACCGTTCGGTGACAGCTCGGCCATCGCGGCGCACGCGGTCGCCGGTGTGGCGCGCGAGAAGGTCACGGTCGCGCTCTCCGGCGACGGCGGCGACGAGGTTTTGGCCGGCTACACCCGCTACCAGGGCGAGAAGTTCAGCGCCACCTATGCCTCGTTGCCCGGAGTCTTTCGCCGCCGCGTCGTCCCGGGATGCGTGGACGCGGCTCGAGCACTGACCAAAGGCAACCTGAGGGAGAAGCTGGAGCGCACATCGCGTGTGCTCGAAGCTGCGAATCTCGACTTCGTCGACCGTATCGCGCGCAAACAGTCGTGGTCGTCTCCCGCGGAGCGTGGCGCTCTCCTGCGAGCATCGGGAGCGCGCCCAGCGCGCGACTTCGTCGACGAGGTGATGCGCGACTGCCCGGCGCGCGACAATTTCCAGCGCCTGAACTGGTTCGATCTCAAGATGATGTTGCCGGCGGAAATGTTGACGAAGGTGGATCGCACCAGCATGGCGCATTCGCTCGAGGTGCGCGTGCCGTTTCTCGACCATCGGCTCGTCGAGCTCATGGCGCCCGTGAGCGCACAGGTGAAGCTCCCCGGCTACACGCGCAAGCACGTGCTGCGCCGCGCCCTGTCACGGCAGCTCCCACCGGCGATCCTGGCCGCGCCCAAGCGTGGGTTCAACGTGCCGGTGCGCGAGTGGTTCCGCGGCGATGCCGCGGCCGCGCTTCTGTCACGGCGCTTGTCTGGGGGCGGCCTGGACGATCTCGTCGACGGCCAAGCGCTGCAGTCGATCGTGGATTCGCACCGCAGTCGGGAAGCGGATCACGGCGTGCACTTGTGGATTCTCCTCCAGCTCGCAGCCTGGAGCGAACGCATGGGCTGGGTGACGCAGCGCGCATGATCCAGAGCGAGACACATCGCGCCGCGATCGACCTGCCCCGAGCCCGTCGCCTTCGCGTGCTCATGGGCGTGCCGGCGCCAGGGGCAAAGGGGGGCGGTCCAGCCCTGCACCTGCCGATGCTCGTCGAGGACTTGCGGGAACTCGATCACCTCGAGCTCGTCACCATGCCCTATGGTCGCTGGCAGGAGGGCGAGCCACTGTCGCTCAAGATCTGGCACCAGATCGCGGACGTCGCGTGCTATCCCAGACGCCTCCGCGCCGCATCTCCCGACCTCGTGCACTTGAACACGTCCCTGGATCGCCGGGCCCTTGTGCGCGACACGATCTTCGTCGGCCTCACGCGTCTCCTGGGCCGGCGCGTGTTCCTCAAGTGGCACGGCTCGGAAACGCATCTTCTGCGCGAGGGGGCGCTGATTTGGCGCCTGCTGGGCCGCCTGCTCCTGCGCTGGGTGCATGCCTTGGGCACCTTGTCGACACGCGAGGCCGAGGAAGTGCGAGCGTTCTCTCGTGCCCCCCAATGCTTCGTGGTCAAGAACTCCCTGGATCCCAGGCGCTACGACAACCGATTCGACTTGCAGGCGCATTTGGGCCTCCCCGCCGGCGCGCCGCTCGTCCTGTTCATCAGTAGGCTCATTCCCGGCAAAGGATTGGAAGACGTAGTCGAGGCGTTCCCGCAACTGGCGCAACGCCACGGGGCGCAGCTCCTCGTGGTCGGCGACGGGCCATGCCGCGCCGCGGCGGTGAAACAGTCGCAGAGACTCGGCTTGCAAGACGTCGTGCACTTCCGCGGCGCGCTGGCGGAAAGCGAGGCGGCACAGTACTACAACGGGGCCGACATCCTGGTGTTCCCCTCGCGTCTCACCGAAGGCTTCCCCATGGTGCTCTTCCAGTCCGTCGCTGCGGGGCTCGGCATCGTCACCACCCGGCTGCGCGCGGCGGTGGAGTATCTCCATGCGGAGGAACACTGTTTGTTTGTCGATTCGGGCGATCCGGAAGGGATCCGCGCCGCTCTCGATCGACTGCTCACCGACGGGGATCTGCTGCAGCGGATGCGCGCCAGCAATCGAATCCTGGCTCGGCGTTTCGATCGCAAGGCCGTCGCCGCCGAGCTCGCACAGGTCTATCGCGACATCGTCGGCGGGGGTTCTCCTGGCGCCGCAGTCACGCACGCGGTGCAAGATAGATGGAACGGCGCATGAACATCCTTGGAATTCACGACGGGCACACCGCTGCGGCGGCGCTGTTGCGTGACGGGCGTATCGTCGCCGCGGTGCAGGAAGAACGCTTCACGCGCATCAAGAACTGGGCGGGATTCCCGGCACAGTCAGTGCGCTGGGTGCTGCAGAGCCAAGGGCTCGGGACTGCGGACGTGGACGCGGTGGTGCTGAACGGCAACCAGATGCCCTACGCCAAGAGCCGCGAGGAGATCCTGGCGGAATACGAGCGCACGGGAACGATCGGCACCACGCTGCGGCGGTTCGTCAAACGCACGGCGGTCCGCACCGTGCACGACGATCGGCGGCGTGCCCAGCGCAAGCGCATGACGGTACGGTTCGGATTCCCGGAAGACCGCGTGCACTTCGTCGACCACCACACGGCGCACGCGGCCGGCGCCTACTACGGCTGGGGGCGCTTCGACGAACCCGTCCTGGTGCTGACCAACGACGGCGCCGGAGATGGCCTCTGCGCCACGGTAAGTGTCGGCGAAGGCGGGCGCCTGCGCCGTCTGGCGGCGGTGCCTGAGTCGGAGTCCATCGGCAACATCTACGCCATGATCACCTTCTTGATGGGCATGGTGCCGCTCGAGCACGAATACAAGCTCATGGGGATGGCGCCGTACGCGCCGCCGAAGCAGAGTCGCCAAGTGGCCGCGCTCTTCCGCAGCCTGCTCGAGTTCAAGAGCGACAACCCGCTGGTGTGGGAGCGGCGCAATGGCTGCCCAGAGACATATTACAGCTACCAGTTCTTCCGCGATCTCTTGCAGCTCAAGCGTTTCGACACTGTCTGCGGCGGCTTGCAGCTCTTCACCGAGGAGATGCTCACCACCTGGGCACGGAACGCCATCGCCAAGACCGGCATCCGCAAGCTGGCGCTCTCGGGCGGCGTGTTCATGAACGTCAAGGCCAACAAGGCGATCATGGAGCTGGACGAGGTGGAAGATCTCTACATTCTGCCGTCGTGCGGCGACGAGTCGAGCGCATTGGCGGCGGCGTGGTACTGGCAGGCCGAGCACGACATGCAGGGCGGGCGATCGCCACAACTGCACCCGCTCGGGGATCTCTACCTCGGTCCGGCCAACAGCCTTGCCGACGAGGAGCGCGCCCTCGAACGCTTCGAAGCCGGTTCCTGGCTCGAGGTCGAAACGGGCGGCGACCTGGAGGCGCGCGCCGCGGAGCTGCTCGCCGCCGGTGAAGTGTTGGCGCGCTGCAAGGGCCGGATGGAATTCGGGGCACGCTCGCTCGGCAATCGCGCCATCCTGGCCGATCCCACCCGGCCCGAGTGCGTACGCATCATCAACGACATGGTCAAGAGCCGCGACTTCTGGATGCCGTTCGCGCCATCGGTCTTGGAGGAGTGTGCCGACGACTATGTCATCAACCCCAAGCGCATCGCCGCCCCGTACATGATCCTGTCCTTCGACACGACGGAACGCGTCGCCGACATTGCCGCCGCCATCCATCCTTACGACCGCTCGGCACGCCCACAAATCGTGTCGAAGGCGTGGAACCCGGACTACCATCATTTGCTGTCGGAGTTCCGCCGCCGCACCGGCCGCGGTGCCGTCCTCAACACCTCCTTCAACCTGCACGGCTTCCCGATCGCCAACACACCCGAGGACGCCCTCGACGTGCTGAAGAGCTCGGGTCTGCAGCATCTCTTGCTTGGCCACTTCCTCGTGCACAAGAAGAACGGTGTGCAGTCTTCGGGTCGTGAGCGCGCGTGAGGGAAAAGGCCGTTCCCGGCCCTGAGCGCGTCGAGGCGGCGCTGCGGTGCTGGCTGAAGGAGCACGGGGTCGCCTCCTACGATCCCTACGATGGGTTGGCGTGCGCGGCACCATGGTCGCTCGTCCGTCGCCATCGACTCGCGGCGCGCCTATGGACCCAACTCATCAAGAAGAGCCCGATCAACCTGCGACCGTACGTCGGGGTCGAGCCACGGGTGAGTGCCAAGAGTCTGGCCGATCTCGCGGCGGCTGCTTTGCTGCGGCATCGGCTCGGCGTGGATGCAACCGCGCTCGACAGCGCCCGCCGGCTTTTGGCGCAGGTCCGCGGCCACGCGCTTCCTGGTTATTCCGGCGCGTGCTGGGGCCTGCCGACACCGTATGTCACGCGCTTCATCAGCGCCGCAGCCGATGACCCCAATCTTTTTTGGACCGTTTGTATTGCCGCTTCGCTGCTCGACGCCTATGAGCTGACGGGAGATTCGGCAGACCTGGCACTGGCACGTTCCAGTCTCGATTTCGTTCTGCAGGACCTCGGATTTGTCGATGAGGGCGACGCGGGGCTGTGGTTTCGCTATTTCGTCGATCACGACGCTGCGGTGTACAACGTGACTGCGCTCACGGGCACTCTGATGTTGCGCGTGGCGGCGCATACGCGCGAGAAGTTCCTGGTCGACCTCGGCCGGCGCGCGCTCCGATTCGTTCTCCGTGGTCAGAATGAGGATGGATCCTGGTACTATGCGCGCGGACCCCAGGGTCGGTGGGTCGATGGCTTCCACACCGGATACGTGCTGGAATCCTTGTCGCAAGCGGCGTTTCTCGCTCCCGATTCCGCTGCCGAAGTGCGAGCTGCCCTGCATCGAGGCGCGCATTTTTATCACGAACGGATGTTCACCCGCGAGGGACTGCCACGCTATTTGGCGGATCGGTTGTATCCCATCGAAGTCCAGAACTGCGCTCAAGCGATTCAGACCTGGTCTCTGCTGGGATGCATGCTTCCGGAAGGCACGCCTCGCGCACGACAGGTGGCAGACGCAGTCACCCGCGCGCTCTTTCGTCCGTCGAGTGTGGGTCAAAGCGAATCCGGGTTTTTCATCATGAGTCGGGGCCGCCGGTGGACGAACGCGTTGCCGGCGGTGCGCTGGGGACAAGCGCCCATGCTTCTTGCCTTCACGCACTTGCTGGCCGCGGAGAGAGGGCTGCGACCACTCTGGATGGGAATCGGGGCGCCAGCCACCGAAGGCTGAGGCCGCTTCGTCCCGCATCCCGACCCGCGTTGAACGCTCGCAGCCCTGTTATCCTCTATCGATGCGCGTTTGTGCGCCGGAGCATTGGAGGACCTTCTGCAGCGCTTGCCGCCCGCTCATCAGCCGCTCAAGGTCGTTTTCTACAGCAGCTGTTTCCAGCTGGAACCGGTGCTGTCGCTCGCGCGCGAGATGCACCGGCACCTCCATTTCCATGTGCTGCTCGAGATGGCGCCGGAGGCTTGGTCCAGCGCCTTGTTCGACGTGCCGCCGCAGCGGTTGCCGGGCGGCGTCACGGACGGCGACGCCGCACTCCGGGACTGCGTGCCGGCCTCGATTCGTGCCTGCTGGCAACAGGCCAAGAGCTTCGATCTGGTCGTCCACGACTTCCCGAAGGCGTTGCATCCACGCACCTGGTCGACGAGCCTGCGCGCCGCACGCTTCATCCGCGCACTGCGACCCGACGTGCTGCACCTCGACAACTATTCTTTGCGCTTGGCGCCGCTGCTCTGGTTCTTGCGCCACATTCCGATGGTGCTGACGTTGCACGATCCCGAACCGCACTCCGGCGAAGGCGATTGGCGCATCGAACTTGCGCGTCGTCTCACATTCCCTCGCGTCGACCGATTCTTGCTGCTCAACGCAGCCGGCAAGCCGCAGTTCGCCGCTCGCTTCGGCGTCGAGGCAGGACGAATCGACAGCGCGCACCTCGGTCCCCACGGTTTGTGCAAGGAGTGGATGCAAGAGACTCCGCCCGAGGACGAACGCACGGTCCTGTTCTTCGGCCGTTTGTCTCCCTACAAGGGCTTGCCGGTGTTCTACGCCGCTGCGGAGCTCGTGGCCCGCCGGCTGGGTGCGGTGCGCTTCGTCGTCGCCGGGAGGCCGCGGCCGGACTACACACCGCCTCCGCCCCCCGTCCTTGCCAATGGCTCGAGGGTGGAGGTGCTCGACCGCTACCTGCACAACCGGGAAACGGCGGAGCTGTTCGCCCGCGCTACCGTCGTCGCCTGCCCGTATGTCGACGCCACGCAAAGCGGCGTCGTTCTCACGGCATTCGCATTCGGCAAGGCGGTGGTCGCCACACGCGTGGGGGGATTGCCGGAGTATGTCGAGGATGGCGTCACTGGGCTCCTCGTGGAGCCAGGGGATGCATCCGGACTCGCAGATGCCCTCGTCCGGCTCCTGGAAGACGCGGAGCTGCGTCGCCGGCTGCGCGCTGCGATCGAGCTGCGGGCGCATTCGCAGCTGTCGTGGGCGGCGACCGCCGAGAGTCTGGTGCAATGCTATCGGCGCGCCATCGGGGAACCGACGCAGACCGAGCCTGCCGCCGTGCCCGCAATCACGCCTTCCTGAACAAGAACTCGTTGCAGCCCAGGCTGCCGCCGCAAGTCTTGATGCGCTCGAGGACGAAGCCGCGGGGGCGGTAGAAATCCAAGATGGCTTCGGGAGTGGCGACCTCGAATGGGATCCCACCCAGCCAATCGACCCAATCGTGCACGACCGACATGCCGCGGCTCTCGCGATATTCACGATAGCGCTGCGTCGGGTCCTTGCGGCGCAGGACGTCGCCCGCAAGCCCACGGAGTACGAAGTACGGGATGCAGGTCGCGAGCACCAGTGCCCGGCCCGGAGGACTCCAATTGTAGAGGGTCTTGATCTTGCGCCAGCGGATCGAGATGCCGCCCTGATCATTATAAATAGCGATGAAGAGCAGCCCGCCGGGGTTGACGCGTTCCGCCGCGTTCGCCAGTGCCGTCCACATGGAGCCCGTGTGGTGGAGCACGCCCCAGGCGTACACGACGTCCCAAGTCCCCAAGGACTCGAGGTAGTCGCGGTCGAGAGCGCTGCCGCGCTCGATGGTCCACTGCGACGCGGTTGCAAGATAGCGGCGCTTGATTTCGCGCGTGCATTCGACGCTTTCCGCATCGTAGTCGAACGAATGCACGCGGGCGCATCCAAGCCTGGCGGCGACGAGCGACGACAACCCGCTGCCGGAGCCGATGTCGAGCCACGTCTTGCCCCGCATCGACTCGGGGGGGATGAAGGTCTGCAGGGATTGCGTTGCCTTGACGATCCGATCTTCGTCGAGCCGGCCGAGAAAGCGCTGCCAGTTCTTGCCGAAGGCGAAACGCGGCGCCGAACCCGCGCGGCTGGTGACCTCACTCACGAGCAGTCCTCTGCACTGCGTCGCAGGCAGGCGCGGCGCCTCCCGCCCGCGGGCTCGTGCCATGGCGGTCGTACCACAGGTGGAACATCATGAGCGACCACAGTTGCAGGCTCCAGTCCCAGCGGCCCGACTCGTGCTCCGACACCAATTGTTCGACGGTGCGGCGGTTGAACAACGAGTGGGCGCCGTTGGGGCTATGTAGCAGGTTTTCGCGCACCAGATCGCGCAGCTCGGTGCGGAACCAGGTGCGAAGCGGCACGCCGAAGCCGCGTTTCTCCCGATGCACGATTTCCCGGGGCACGAACCGCTCGGCGACGCGCTTGAACACGTACTTCGACACGCCGTGGTGCAGCTTGAGATGCGACGGAATGCGCGCCGCGAACTCGAGGACCTCGCGATCGAGCAACGGACAGCGCACCTCGAGGGAGTGCGCCATGCTCATGCGATCGGTCTTGACCAGGATGTCGCCGGGAAGGTACGTCGCCGTGTCCACGGCCAGGATGCGGCTCAAAAAATCGGGGTACGCCTGCGCCTCTGCATGGGCGGCGAAGTGCTCGTGTTCCTGCAGCACGCCGATCTCGGCCAGCGTTTCGCGCGTGAACAGTTGCCGGCGACCGCGCGGGTCGAACACGTTGCAGTAGCGCTCGGCAAGTGGCCGGTGCGCGCGGCGCAAGGCGCCTGCGGTGCGACGCAAGCGAACGTTGCCAGTCAGACGTGCGCCAAGCCCCACGGAGCCGGCCGCGAGCGCACGCAACGGGCTCGGCACGCGGCGATGGAACGCCTCGTCGCGCAGATGGACACGGTGGCTCTGGTAGCCGGCGAAGGCCTCGTCGCCGCCATCGCCCGAAAGCGCGACAGTGACCTCGCGGCGCGCGACCTGCGACACCAGGTAGGTCGGCAGCGCCGAAGGATCCCCGAAGGGCTCGTCGAACTGTTCGGCGAGTTTTTCCACCAGGTCTGTGGCGCGCGGCTGGAGGATCTCTTCGTGATGATCCGTGCCGAAGGCGCGCGCCACGACGCGCGCGTGTCGCAACTCGTCGAAGGTCTCGTCGTCGAAGCCGATGGAGAAGGTCTTGACCGGAGAATCGAGGCTCTGGCTCATGAGGCCGACGACCGTGGCCGAATCGACGCCGCCCGAAAGGAAAGCGCCGAGCGGCACGTCGCTCATCAATCGGGACCGCACCGCAGCCCGCAGGCGTTCGTGCAGCTGCTCCACGTACCAGCGCTCGTCGGTCTCGGTGAATGGATGGGTGAAATCGAGCTGCCAGTAACGTCGCAGGGTAAGCGTGCCGTGGTGGAGCTGCAACCAATGTCCCGGTGGCACCTTGCGAATGTCGCGAAAGATCGACAGCGGCTCGGGCACGTAATGATGGCTGAAATAGTGATTCACCGCCTGCCAATCGAGGCTGAGTCTGGTGTCCGGATGTTGGCGCAGCGCTTTGAGCTCGGAGGCGAACAGAAACGTCTGGCCGTCGAAGCTGTAGTAGAGAGGCTTCTTGCCGACGGGATCGCGGCCGAGGAGCAACTTGTCTTGGGTGCGGTCCCACAGCGCCACCGCGAACATGCCCCGGAGGTGATCGAAAAGCGACGCCCCGTGCTCTTCGTAGAGATGGACGATCACCTCGGTGTCGCTGTGGGTGGTGAATCGATGGCCGCGAGACTCGAGCTCGCGCCGCAAGGCGCGAAAGTTGTAGATCTCGCCGTTCTGCACCACCCAGATCGAGCCGTCTTCGTTGGCGATGGGCATGCGACCCCCTTCGAGGTCGATGATCGCAAGCCGGCGCGAGGCGAGCCCCACTTGGGTGTCGGTGTAGAACCCCTCGTCGTCGGGGCCGCGGTGCACCAGCGCGGCGCTCATGCGCCGCAGCACATGCGGATCGACCCGGCCGGGGGCATGCATTCCGGAGATTCCGCACATGGACTTACCCCTGGAGGAGCGGCAGGCTGCCGCGAGCCTCGACACCGTTGTAGCCGGGGCCGACCTGGATGTCGGTCAAGCCGGCTGCGGAAAACCAACGTTGCACTGTGGCCACCGTTTGGGGGGAATCATAGCGTGGTGCCAGCATGTCGAAGGTGTCGAGCACGGCCCACTCCTTGAGCAACGAATCGGGAACTCCATCCCGGCTGTAATCCGCCACGAGCAAACGCCAGTTCAACGCCGGGCCGATTCGCGGCACGCGGCGGATGACCGAAGCGAGCGGCCACATGAAGTCGGTGTAGCGACGCACGCAACGATAGAGCAGGTGGGGCGGCATCCGTCGCGTCAGCGGCCGAACCCAGTACTTGGTGCCGAGGGCGACTTTGGCGAAGGACTTGATGTAGAGGTCCACGACCAAGTTGCCTCCGGGTTTTAGATGGCGCACCAGGCAATCGAACGCTGCGCGCGGATCGGGAGTGTGTTGCAGCACCCCGAAGCAGAAGATGCGATCGAACTGTGCTTCCCGCACCGGCAGGGCGCGAATGTCGCCTTGCACGATGATCACATTCGGGAGATGCCCGTTCGTGCGTTGGTTGGCCTCGACGGCGTAGCTGTAATCCGCGGAGACGATCGTTGCTCCGGTCGATGCGGCGTGTTCGGTGAAGCGTCCGGAACCACTCCCGGCCTCCAGGATCAGCTCCCCCTCGAGACGGCGCGGCCAGCGAGTTTCGCCGAAGAATCGGCGTTCCGACAGCGGCACGCCGGAATGGCCGTCGTACTGCGTGCGCGCATGTCGCGTCCATTCGAGCCCGAAGCTCGAGGCATAATTCTCGCGCGGCACGAATCGCGGCACCGAGTCGACGACCGGGTAGACCGCGTCGCATCCGGTGCAGGCGAGCGACCCGGCCTCGATTCGATCCTCGCGCCGACGCTCGACGTTCCAAATGCGGAGGTCACTCCTGCACTTCGGGCAGCACAGATGCACCAGGTGCTGCTCTCTCATGCCGCATCCTTGCCCGCCGCGATGGCTTGGAATCGCGGGCGCCTGGCTCGCATCGCCTCGTCATAGACAGCCAGTGTTTCTCGTACCATGCGCGGCAGCGAAAACTCCTGCAGCACTCGAGCTCTGCCGGATGCCCCCTGGCGAGCGGCTGTGAGCGGCTCGGCGCGCAGCCGCACCAGCCGATCGGCCAGCGCGCGCGCATCACCGGACGCAATGATGCACCCGGTCGTGCCATCCAGGACCAGCTCGCGGTTGCCGCCGCTGTCGCTGCAGATGACCGGAAGGCTGCAGGCCATGTATTCCATGATGGAGTTGGAGCAGCCCTCGGCATGACGCGGGTGCGACATCAACACGCCGATGTGGGCAGTCTGCACGAGTCCCAGCACTTCGATGCCTGGCTGCGCGAACTCGACGCTGCCGGTTTCGACGAGATCGGCGGCCGAGCGCACCAGCCTGGCTCGATCCGGTCCATCTCCCACGGCGAGGAAGCGCCAGCCGTTGCGGTCCGCGGCTGCGAGTTGGCGCGCTGCCGCGAGGAAAGTGTCGAAGTCCTTTTCCCAAGACATGCGTCCGGTCATGACCACGGTGCAAAGCGGATCCGTCCTGCGGGCGGTTTCCTGCTCTTGCAACCGCTCGACCGCGAAGCCGTTGTAAACGACCCGGCCTCGCGTGGGCGCGATGCCCCACGCCGCGAGCCCGGCCTTGCTGTTTGCGATCACGCAGGTCGCCGCACGCAGCGCGAGTCGCGCCGGGAAGGAACGGCGACTGGGCACGTATCCGGCTCGGATCGAACCGTCGACGATGGGGATCCCGAGGATCCGACACCAGGGTGCTGCGGCTGCCGATCCCATCCAGCCCCAGGAATGGACGACGTCGGGGCGAAATCGACGCAAGAGGCCCCAAAGATCCAGAGCTGGACGCGGGTCGCAAGCCCAAGTCCGGCGATGTGTCCACACCGGCACGCCGGCGTTGCGAAGGACCAGGGTAAACGGCCCGTCGGCGAGAGACCAAACGCCGCGCTCCCACTCGGCCGGCATGTGCTGCAACAGTAAGGCTAGCTGGCGCTCCGCGCCGCCGTTTTCGAGGCTGTCGGTGAGCGCGAGGACTCGATGGGGACGGTGCGCGGTGGTGTGCGGCACGATGGCTCCTGGCACGAATCGTAGCAGTTTCCCTCAGGCCCGCGCTCAGCTGACGGCCGACATCGGAGGTGCCCTCGGCAGACCGAAAGCATGAGGCCCCCACCTAAGGGGGCCTCGGAGATGCGAACCGGTGCGTCGCGATCAGGGTAGTGCGGGGTCTGGCACGCCACCACAGGCGGTGTGCCACTTGGCCGTGAAGAAGCCACCCGTGCCGCGTTCGCCGCTCAGGATCGGCAGGTAGTGCCCGCGGACCCCACCCTGGAGCTCGCGATTCTCGGCAACCCAATGACCGGCAAACGTGCCGCCTGGTACCTCCGCCGTGTCGCTCGGAAGCCACTGGCCACGGGCTAAGCCCAAGACCTTGCCGTCGCGGCCGATGATCTTGCCGAACCACACGTGCTCGCCGGCTTCGTTCATGCCGAAGTGGCCGCGGATGTACCCCACGGAATGACCGAGCTCGGTCGCCCAGAGACCACGGAACACGCCGCGCGTTTCGTCGCGCTGGACCCAATGCCCGCGGACGAAACCGTTCGGGCAAGCCGGGTCGAATGTAATTGCCTCGATGGCGACTGCATTGCCGAGGTCGTCGACTGGAATCACGGTTTGGATCCCGCGCAGTTCTTCCAGTGTCCATCGGCGCGTGAACGGACCGGTCTCCATGCCGAACGAGACGTCTGCGGCGTCACCCGGATGGATGGCGAGCAGAAGCCCATCGAAGTGCGGCCGCGTGTGCGAAACGAAGCCCAGGACTTGGCGACTCTCTCGCGGCAGCAGATGATCGCCGGGCGCCTCGAAGGCGATCGTGCGCAGCACCGCGATGCCGCCGGCGCTGATCGCGATCCGTCCGCTCCAATCGGTCGCCTGTTCCAGCTCCGGATTCCCACGCAGCTGGCCCCACTGGATGCGCAGCACGATCCCGTCGCGCAGGCTGGCCAAGTCCATCGATTCCACCTGCACCGCCTGTTCCTCGGCGTCGATCTTGGCGAAGGTCGGGTCGCCGAAGGCCGGCTGCTCGGGAGTGAACTCGTAGCCGCCGTACTCGGCCGTGAGGTTCGTGCCTGCTTCCCACTCGGTGCCGGCAGACGCGTTGTCGTTGGATGAGTCGGTCAGGAACTCGCACCCCGCGAACAAGATCAGGGGGATTCCCACCAGGACTCGCTTCAGACTGTCGAGAGCTTGCATTGCGTCCTCACTCCTTGACAGGGACATTCGCCTCACGATTCGGAGGCCCGTTCGAATTCCATGGGTGTCCTTGCAGCGCGGGTGCCAGGCTCGAGTCCGGTTGTGTAGCCATGGTCCAATTTGAATCAAAACAAGAGGTTGACTCACTCACACAGGCCGGGTCGACCCTCGCCGAAGCTTCCCTCTAGTGAACCCAGGGGGACAGTCGAGAGTCCGGCGTGTACTGCGGCGAGCGCATGCCTGATTCAATTGTCCCACGTCTCGAGGCGTCGTGGAAGCCATGGGTCGACCGGGGAGGGGAGAAAGAGCGCCACCGGCGCATTGGGCCTGGCAGGGGGTGACGGAGACGAGATCCCCGCGGCGGCTCTGCCCGTGCTCCCCGTCCTCGCCGATCCGGAAGCACTTGTGGGCCAAGCCGATCCGCGGGGAACCTCGTTGCACGCGAACTGGCACTTGGGATGACGTTGGGCCGCCCGCGTGAGTTGCAGCCCTCGAGGTTTTTTTGGATCGTGGCCCGGTGTATGATGCACGGCCGCTCTGACCATCGACCCGTAGGGGGAGCCAGTGGACATTCTCGGCATTGTGGTGGTTCTCGGACTCCTGGAAGGGCTGACTGAGTTTCTGCCGGTGTCTTCCACGGGGCATCTCATCCTGGCCGGGCATTGGCTCGGATTCGAGGGCGACGAAGCGAACACCTTCCACATCGTCATCCAGATCGGAGCCATTCTGGCCGTGGTCTGGGAGTATCGCCGGCAGTTGTTCGGTCATGCGCTGGGTCTCCGGCGCGAGCCGGCAGCACGGCGCTATTACGGCAACATCGTGCTCGCGTTCTTGCCGGCCGCGGTGTTGGGCGCACTGTTGCACTCGACGCTCAAGGAACACTTGTTCACGCCGCGGGTCGTTGCCCTGGCTCTCATCGGCGGCGCCATCGCAATCTACATCGTCGAGATGTTGCGCCTGCAACCGCGTGCGCGCGCGGTCGAGGACATGTCGTTCCGGCAAGCGCTCGGTGTCGGCATGGCGCAATGCGTGGCGATGCTCCCAGGATTCAGCCGCTCCGCGGCCACCATTCTCGGCGGCCTGGTCTGCGGGCTCGATCGCCCGACGGCGGCACGTTTTTCGTTTCTCTTGGCCATCCCGACGATCCTGGGCGCCGCAGTGCTCGACTTGGCGCGAAGCGCATCCACGCTCGACCTCCGCCAGCTGGCACTGATCGGCGTCGGCCTCGTCGTGTCGTTCGTGTCCGCCTGGGTGGCGATCCGATGGTTCCTGCACTTCGTCAGCCACCACTCGCTGCGCGTGTTCGCGGCCTATCGCTTGGCGCTGGGTCTCCTCGTTCTCTTCGCTTTGCGCGGCGAGTGAGCTGCTGCTGCCCTTGGCAGTGTGTGCAGGCTGTGATAGCGTTCCCCCATCCTTCGGGAGGCTTGGGACCCATGCAGATTGCCGGACGCGTCGAGACCCTCGCCGATCGCATCGGCAGCGCCAGCATCGGTCGCGATCTCGGCTTGATTCTGAGCGCCAGCGTCGCGGTTGGATTGCTGGCGCAGGTCCAAATCGTCTTGGCCTGGACGCCGGTTCCGATCACGCTGCAGCCATTCGGCGTCTTCCTGGCCGGCGCCGCGCTCGGCAGCCGCCGATCTGCCCTCGCCATGCTGGCCTATCTCGCCGAAGGCGCGGCCGGCCTGCCCTTCTTCGCCGGCGGCAGCGCCGGGCTCGCGCATTTGCTCGGACCGACGGGTGGCTACCTCTTCGGGTTCGTGCCCGCCGCGTTCGCCATCGGATTCCTCGCCGAACGGGGCTGGGATCGGTCGCCCGTGCGTGCGTTCCTCGCCATGTGCTTGGGCTCCGTCGCGTTGTTCGCCTGCGGCTTGGCCCAGCTCGCCGCGTTCGTTCCCAGGGCCGAGCTCCTGCGCGCTGGACTAACCCCGTTCCTGCTCGGGGATTTGATCAAGATGCTTGCCGCCGCCGCGCTGCTGCCTGCGGTGTGGAAGATCCTCGAGCGTGGCGGATGGGTACGGCACTGAGCGATTCCTGCGCCGGTGCGGGAAGAAGCCATCCCGTCATGCGACACCCACGCATGCCCCGTTGCCTACTGCTGGGGCTCGTACTGCTCGCCCCCGCCGCGCGCGCGTTCGAACCCCGCCCGCTGCCCGGCAGAGTGGTGCTGACGTTGCGCGCACCGCTCGCTCTGCCACGAACCCTGCGCTCTCCGGAGCTCGACGATCTGCAGGCGCGGTTCGCCGTGTCGCGTTTCGCCCCTCTGTTCGACACCGTGTCGATTGGGGATGCCGCCGCCCGCGAGCGCCTCGCCCGTTTCTTCGTCGTAGATTTTCCAGCCGAGCTCGACTTGGAGACCGTGCGCGCAGCGTATGCGCGACTCGAAAGCGTCGAACGGGTCGAGTTCGATTGGATGCAACCGTTGCTCTTCGAGCCTGACGATGCCGCGGCGCAATGGCACCACGAAAGCGCCACCGGAAGGGACGCGCACATGACCGGAGGCTGGAATCACTCGCAGGGCGACACCAACGTCGTTCTCGCCATTGCCGATTCCGGCGTTGACTGGATGCACCCGGACCTGGGGGGCAGCGGGCCCGGAGGGACCGGCGGCAACATCTGGACGAACTGGTCCGAGTTCCACGGCGTGCCTGGCCGAGACGATGACGGCAACGGCAAGATCGACGACCTCCGCGGTTGGGACTTCGTGCAGATCCTGAGCGGCGCCTGGCCCGGCGAGGACTCCCTCGGAGCCGATGCGGATCCACGCGATTGGAACGGCCACGGGACACATGTCGCCGGCATCGCGGCTGCGCGCACGAACAATGGCCTTGGCGTCGCGGGCGTCGGCTTCGATTGCCGGATCATGCCGCTCCGCATCGGGGGCTCGGTGCGCGACGAGCAGACAGGCACGGAGCAAGGCGTCGTGCTCATGAGCCATGCGGCGCAGGCGATCCTCTACGCCGCCGACAAGCATGCCGCAGCGATCAACTGCAGCTGGGGTTCGGTGTTTTGGGCGCCGCTCAAAGAGGCAGTCGACATCGCCGTGGCGCAGGGAATGGTCGTCGTCGTGGCTGCTGGCAACGATGCAGGTGACGCCCCCGGATACTTGTCGTTGCGCGGCGATTGCTTCGATGTGGCCGCCACGAGCGCCGGAGATCACCGGGCCGGATTCTCGAACTACGGCTCCTGGGTCGATGTGTCTGCTCCGGGCGTCGACATCTACAGCACGTACTACGACCATGTGACCGGTCAGCATGGCTACCGGACGTTGCAGGGGACTTCCATGGCTGCACCGATCGTGACCGGTCTGGTGGGGCTGTTGAAGTCGGTTCACCCAGACCTGCCGGGAGCGTGGATCCAACGCTTGATCGAGCTCGGGGCCGACAACATCGACGAGCGCAACCCGGAAAACGCCGGTCAGCTCGGCAGTGGGCGTGTGAACGCACTGCGCACATTCAGGGATCGATTCCTCACCGTTCCGGATGACTACCCCAGCGTCGCGAAAGCAATGGCGGCGAGTGGGGCTGGGGACACTGTCGCCGCGCGCGCGGGTGCGACTCTCTTCGGGCCGTTGTACGTGCAGCTTCGCCAACGGCGGCTCCTCGGTGGTTGGAATGCGGACTGGAGCGCGCGCGATCCTCGTGCCCCGAGTGTCCTCGACGCACTCGGCAGGGGCCCGGCGTTGGAGTTCGCCCCCGGGCTCGACAGCACCACGGTCGTCGATGGCTGGCTCATTCGTGGTGGCGCCGCGCGACTTCTGACCGAGCCCGCCGGCCGCTTCGGCGGCGGCGTGTTGTGCATCGATGCTTCACCGCGACTCCAGGATTGTGGCTTCGAACTCAACCGGGCCGGAGACGACAACACCGGCGGCGGCGGCGGGGGTGGCTACTTCCGTCGCTCCCAGGCACGGCTGCTGCGCTGCGTGTTCAGGGCCAATCGTGCCAGCCAAGGCGGTGGACTCTACGCCGCCCAGTCGCACCTGCAACTCGAGGATTGTGTCGTGGAAGGCAACCAAGCACCGCCACTCGTCGGCACTCGTGGCGGCGGCATTTACGTCGATGGCGGCACGCTCGGCCTGCATGGTTCGCGCGTGATCGGGAACGGCCCCGTGGAGGAAGGCGGCGGCATGTGGGCCCGCTCCGCTCTGCTCGCGCTCGGTGATGTGCATTTCGCCGGCAACCAGGCACGCAATGGCGGCGGAATCGCCACCACCGAGGGCAGCACTTTGGATCTGCGTGCCGCGGTCTTGCGCAACAATGTGGCGACACAGCTCGGCGGTGGCATCTATGCCATCGTCGCCCCCGGGGCGATTGCCAACGCCACCTTCGTTGCCAACCGGGGCATCGGTGGTGCCGTCTTCGCGCAGGGAGCTTCCTGGGGTCTGCATAGTTCGTTGTTCGTCGACCACCCCGATGTCGCAATCTTCTTTTTCGGCAGCGCAGCCGACCTCGACTACAACATTTTTTGGCGCAACGCAGGCGGTGACGTGCGTGGCGGGAATTTGGGGCCGGAGGACCTCGTCGCGGATCCGTTGTTCGTCGATCTCATGAACGGCGATCTGGCGCTCGGACTGCATTCACCGGCGCTCGACAGCGGCGATCCGGAACCAGGATTCGACGATCCCGACGGCTCGCGCAACGACCGCGGCGCCGACGGCGGACCCTGGGCCACACGCAGCATCCCGGCGCCGCCCACCCTTCTGACTGCGCGCCACATCGGCGCCCACACCACCGTGGCATGGCAAGATCTTTCAGGGCTCGCGCACGGTGTCTATCGTGGCGCCGATTCCACGTTTGTTCCCGGCGCCAGGTCCTACGTCGGAAATGCCACCGTCGGGCAAAGCCAATTCGTCGACACCGACGCGCCGCCCGGTTTCTGGTATCGCGCCGTCGCGGTGGACGCGCGCGGCGCCTCGTCGGGATTCAGTACACGCGCGCGCGCCCAGCCGGTAGCGCTCACTCTCGCTCGCGCGACGGATCTAGCGCCGCGCGCGCAGCTCCCGAGCCGCGGGGCGGCGCCACCGGCGGCGCCGGTTTCCTTCGCCTTGCATCTTCTCCGGGTCGCGGGTGCAGGCTCGGTCTTCCGTCTCGATCTACCGGCGGCGGCGCACGTTCATCTCGAGGTGTTCGACGTGCGCGGGCGCCGGGTGCGTGAGGTGTGGAACGCGCCGTTGCCGAGGGGAACGGCAGAGTTCATCTGGGATGGGCGCGATCACGCCGGGCGCATCGCCGGCGGGGGCGTCTACATCGTATCGGCGCAGAGCGCCGCGGGCAGCGCCAGGCGCAAACTCGTGTGGGTGCAGTGAAAGGGCGGACCGTGACTTACGATGTCGTTGTCTTCGGTGCGCATCCGGACGATGCGGAGATGGGAATGGGCGGCACCATCGCCAAGCTCTGCCGTGCGGGCAAGTCTCTTCTCATCGTCAGCCTGAGCCGCGGGGAAGCCTCGACGCACGGCACCATCGAGGAACGCGCGCGTGAGGCGGCGAGCGCTGCGGCGACGCTGGGTTGCGACCATCGCCTCTTGGACTTTCCCGATACGCGCGTCGAATCGAACCTGAGCGGGCGCGAGCGACTCATGCGCCTGGTGCGCGAGGTCCGCCCGCAGCTTGTCTTCGCCCCCAGTCATACCAACCGCTTCGGGCACCACGACGGCGCGGCGCATGTCGACCACCTGGCCACCGGCGCGCTCGTGCGCGACGCGGTCAAGCTGGCGCGGATGCGCGGCGTCGAGCGCGAGAGTCCGGCCCACGACGTCCGCCGGCTCTTCTATTACATGGTGCCGCGCGACACATATCCGCACATGCTGGTGGACGTGAGTGCCGAGTTCGATGTGTTGGTGCGCGCCATCGAGGCCTACACCAGCCAGATGGTGATCGAACGCCAGGGGCACCGGATCCTGGATCTGCTGCAAACGGTTCGGCGTTATCACGGCGTCTCGGCGGGATGTGCGTACGCCGAGGCGTTCCTGTGCGAAGAGGCCCTGCGCGCCGACGCCGAGACCTTGTTCCGCATCTGAAGCGCCCTTGGCGCCCGGCGGGGGCGCGGGCAGCGAATGGCACGTGCCGGGCCCCGGGGCTTCCCGGCGCCGAAGCTGGTATACTCGTCGCCTTGTGCCTCCGGACCCCGTCGCTCGAGGAGACGAGTCATCAAACGCGTCCTGTGTCAGCTCTGGGCGGGCTGGAAACGCTTTGCTCATGGGCTCGGGGTTGTCAACCGCTGGGTGCTCTTGACTGTTTTCTATTTCGTCGCCGTGAACATCGTCAACCTGTGCTTGCGCACGTTCCGGATCGATCTGCTCGACCGGCGGCCGGCTTCGATGCCGACCTATTGGCGGCCGCGGGATCTCCGACATGGCTCGTACCATCAGCAGTTTTGATCCAATCCCATGAACATTCTCGGCATTTCAGCTTTCTACCATGATTCGGCGGCGTGTCTGCTCCAAGACGGTCGCATCGTGGCTGCCGCGTCGGAAGAGCGCTTCACGCGCAAGAAGCAAGACCACGATTTTCCCATCAACGCGGCGCGCTACTGTCTGCGCGAGGGTGGCATCACCGCCGCCGACCTCGACTACGTCGGCTTCTACGACAAGCCTCTGCTCAAGTTCGAACGCATCCTCTACACCTACCTGGCGACCTTCCCGCGCTCGTTTCCGTCGTTCATGAAGGCGATCCCGCTGTGGTTGCGCGAAAAATTATGGACACGCGGCACGATCCGGAAGGAGCTCGGTTACAAGGGGCCCATTCTCTTCGCCGAGCATCACGAGTCGCATGCGGCCAGCGCTTTCTTGGTGTCGCCGTTCGCGGAAGCCGCCTTGCTCACCGTCGACGGTGTCGGCGAGTGGGCGACGGCGACGCTCGGCGTCGGGCGCGATCGCACCATCGAGATCCAGCGCGAAATCCGTTTCCCGCACTCGCTCGGGCTGCTCTACAGCGCCTTCACTTACTACCTCGGGTTCAAGGTCAACAGCGCCGAGTACAAGGTCATGGGGCTGGCGCCGTATGGAACCCCAAAATACATGCGCGAGATCGAGAAGCTCGTCGACGTCAAGGAAGACGGCAGCTTCAAGCTCAACATGGATTACTTCGCCTATGACTATGGCCTCACCATGACCAATGGCAAGTTCTCGCAGCTGTTCGGCGCACCGCCGCGCCAGCCGGAATCGAAACTGACGCAGCGCGACATGGACATCGCCGCCAGTGTCCAGGAGATCACCGAGATCATCATGGTGCGCATGTGCAACTGGTTGCATGCCGAGACCGGGATGAAGAACCTGTGCATGGCGGGCGGCGTGGCGCTCAACTGCGTCGCCAATGGCCGCATCCTGCGCGAAACACCGTTCGAGCAGCTGTTCGTGCAGCCGGCGGCCGGCGACGCCGGCGGTGCGCTCGGCGTTGCCGCGCTCATCTGGCATTCCATCCTCGGCAACCCGCGCGGCGCCGGCATGCAGCACGCCTATCTCGGACCGTCCTACGCTCCCGAAGAGATCCGCAACTACCTCGACGGCAATGACATCCGTTACCACGAGCTCGGCCGCGACGCGCTGCTCGACCGTACGGCGCAGCTGATCGAAGAACAGAACGTCGTCGGTTGGTTCCAGGGGCGGATGGAATTCGGGCCGCGGGCGCTGGGGAGCCGCAGCATTCTCGCCGACGCCCGCAATCCCGCCAACAAGGACGTCGTCAACCTGAAGATCAAGTTCCGCGAGAGCTTCCGGCCTTTCGCCCCCACCGTGCTCGAGGACAAGGTGTCCGAGTGGTTCGAGCTCGACCAGGCGAGTCCGTACATGCTGATCGTGGCGCAGGTGCGCGAGGATCATCGCACCATCCCGTCGGTGACGCACGTCGACGGCAGCGCCCGCATTCAGACGATCAGCCGCGCGCAGAACGAGCTGTACTATGATCTCGTGCGGCGTTTCGACGAGCGGACGGGTTGTCCGGTGATCATCAACACGTCCTTCAACGTGCGCGGGGAACCCATCGTGTGCACGCCGCACGATGCCTATCTGTGCTTCATGCGCACGAACATGGACTACTTGGTCATGGATCGTTTCGTTCTCGACAAGCGGGAGATGCAGCCGTTGCGCGAGGATGTCGACTGGCGTAACCTGTTCGAGTTGGATTGAAGAGAGTCAACGGGGGCGCGCATGGGATTCAGGGACGAACTTCGCGACAAGCTCGGCATGTTTGGTGAGCTGTGGACCTTCATGCGCGTGCGCAAGAAGTTCTGGCTCGGGCCGATCCTGCTGGTGCTGGTCCTCTTGGGGATGCTGATCGTGTTCACCGAGGGCTCGGCGCTGGCACCCTTCATCTACACGTTGTTCTAGCCCATGCGCATCGTCGTCTGCGCCGAGGTGCAGTGGCGCTATCTGCGCACGCGCAAGCAGCAGCTCTTGCGCCGGTTCCCAGCCGATTGGCGCATTCTGTTCCTGCAGCCGTATGTGCGCGGCCGGCGCAATGACTGGTGGCCGCAGCGTGACGGAAACGTTACCTACGTCACGGTGCCGGTGCTCAAGAACGTGCCGCAGCCGGCACTCCGCGCCCTTCTGGCGCGCGGCTGGGTGCGTGCCCTGGCCGATGTCCTGCTCTGCATCTGGGTGACCTGCCTGCGTCTGCTGCACGGCTCTGGCGGACGGCGCAGTCTGCTCTACGTTTCCAACGTCTACTACGGCCGCATCCTGCGCTTCCTGCCGCGGCACGCCGCGGTCTACGACTGCAACGACAACCACCTGGCGTTTCCGCACACGCCGGCGTGGGCGCGCGGGTACTTCGAAGCCGTCGTCCGCGGCGTCGACGCCGTCGTCGTGAGCCAGCCGTTGCTGCGCGAAGAAATCGAGCCGCTCGGTCCGGCGGCCGTGTTCGACATTGGCAACGGTGTCGACTTCGCGCTCTTCGATGCGGCGTGGCGCGCGCCGGTCGTGCCAGCGAGCGTGCAGTCGTTGCCGGCGCCACGCCTGGGCTATGCCGGAGCGCTCGCGGCGTGGATCGATCTCGAGCTGCTCGAGCGTTTGGCGCTGGCGTTTCCCGCGGCGAGCTTGGTGCTCGTGGGGCCAGCCGTCGGCGCCCTGGAACCGCTGCGGAATCTGCTGGCGTCGCATCGCAATGTCCATTGGTTGGGCCCGGTGCCGCACGCGGAGCTGCCGCACTTCGTTGCCGGCATGGACGTGTGCTTGATTCCGTTCCGCCCGAGCGCGCTCACGCGCGGTGTCAACCCGAACAAGCTGTACGAGTACTTCGCGCTCGGCAAACCGGTGGTGAGCACGAATTTTTCGCCCTACCTCTGCCGCTTCGAGCCGTTGCTGCGGGTCGCTGCCGACGCCGACGGCTGGGTGCGCCTGGTCGGGGAATGCATGGCGGCGCCGGGGGATCCGGCAGCGCGCCGCGAGGTGGCGCGGCAACATGGTTGGGATGCAAAGGCGGCGGCGATGGTGCAGCTGTTCGAGCGCCTGGCCGATCGGGAGGTGTCGCGGTGACAATGCGCCCATTGCCGCCCGGGCTCGCGCCCGACGCGGTCGAGAAGTTGCGCTGGGACACCTTCGGTCAGCGCCAAAGCTCCAGCGTCCGTTCGCAGCCCGACCTGGTGCGGTTCACGGCCGCGCGCGGATTCGTGCTGCGCGCTCCGGTGCCGGGGTTACACTACCCGAGCATTCTCGCCGCCGCTGCCGGCCGGCCGCAGCAGCAGCCGGTGGCGGACGAGCAGAGTCGCAAGGCCGAAGTGTGGATCCGCGAGAGCGTCGTGTCCCAGCGGCTGTTGCACGCGGCGGTGCTCTCGCGTCGCGCCAGCTTGATCGACTTCGACTTCATCGGCGATTTTTTCGCCCTCTCCGGGCATCGCGGCGAGCCGGACGACCATGTGCGTCTGTGCAAGAAGGGGGGGCTGAGCGCCGAAGCCAGTGCGCTCTGTGGTTGGCTGGTGCGTGAAGGTCACGCGCTCGCGCGCTCCGAGCTCGCGCAGCGCATGCAGATCCAGGGCGCCTTGGGCGAGCAGAGGCTGCGCCACCTCTTGGACGAAGCGGTGCAGGGATTGCTGCTGGCGCCGATCGATTGGCGACCGGTGGCCAGCGCGGATCCCGAACCGGTGTGCGATCTCCTGCCGCGTGTGTACACCGAGTGCATGGAACGCGCACGCGCGACTTCTCCCGAAGTGGCGCGGCAGCGCATTGCCGGGCGTTATTTGCGCAATGTTCTCGTCGCTGGCTGTCACGATTTGGCCAGTGTCCTCGCCTGGTCCGAAAAGGACACGCTGGTGGCGCTCAAGACACTGGAGGCAGAGGGTGAAGTGGCGGCGCACCCGTCTTCACGCCCGAATCGCTCGATCTTCCAGGCGACTGCCACCGATCTGCTGTCGGAACCGTGACCGCATGCGACTAGGCCGGCGTCCGGCGGCTCAGGAGTCGTTGCTTGAAGACTCGTGCTTCGGGCAGTCGCAACAAGGACGCGAGTCCGAAGTAGAGCGGCGCGCCGACGGCGATCGGAACCAGCGCCACCACGCAATCGGCGCCGATCGAGGTTCCAGGGAAGCGCGTGCCCAGCGCCGACGCCAGCCAGCGACACACGATCGCCATCGCCAGTGCCGCGCCCATGACGCGCCCGAGTTGGCCCAAGAGGGCACGTTCACCCAGACCTCCTCGGCGGCGCACGAAACTGGCGTAGAGAATGATCAAGTTGACCACGGCGCCGATGGAAGTGCCGAGTGCGAGCCCTGCGGCGCCGAGGGGCCGGTAGAGCAGCAGGCTCGCCGCGATGTTGCAGGCCACCGCGCAGGCGCTGGCGACCAACGGGATGCGCGCATCCTGCAACGCGTAGAAGGCGGGAGCCATGACCTTGACCGCGGCGTAGGCGTAGAGCCCAACCGCGTACATCGAAAGCACCGCCGCAGTCTCGGCCGTGTCACTGGCACTGAAGCGTCCGTGCTCGTAGAGCAGTTCGATGATCGGTTGGCGCAACGCCACCAGTCCCGCCGTCGCCGGCACGGTGAGGAATGCGACCAAACGCAACGCATCGGCGAGCGTGGTGCGAAATGCGTTCATGTCGGCCTCTGCGGCGTGGCGGCTGAGAGAGGTCAGGCTGACGGTGGCGACCGCAACGCCGAAGACGCCGATCGGAAGCTGCATGAGGCGGAAGGCATAGTTCAGCCACGACGCGCTGCCCTCCGCCAGCTGACTCGCCAGGATGTTGTTGACGAAAATGTTGACCTGCGTTGCCGAGAGGCCCAGCACCGCGGGTCCCATGAGGCGCAGGATCTGACGCAGCCCCGGATCGTCGAATCGCGGCCGGAAGCGTGGGCGGAAACGCCAGCCGCGTCGCGCCAGGGCCGGGATCTGCACGGCCATTTGCAAGAAGCCGCCGAGCAGCACGGCACCTGTCCACGCCAGCACCGTGGCCTGGTCGCCGAAGTCATAGACGAGCAGCACGAGTGCGACCGCGATGGCTGCGACATTGAACAGCGCCGGCGCCAGCGCCGGGACGAAGAAGCGTTGTTGCGCGTTCGACATCCCCATGAGCACCGCCGCCAGTGCCACCATGGGCAGGAACGGCAACAGGATCCGCGTCAAGGTCGTGGTCAGCTCGATCTTGCCCGGTGTCGCGGCGAAGCCCGGTGCGATGCATTGCACGATCGGTGCGGCGAAGATCCAGCCGACGATCACGACAAGACACGTCACCACGAACAACGTGGTGAGAACGAGATTGGCCAAGGCATCGGCCGCCGGCTTGCCCTTTCCCAGGAGATGCTGGGTGAAGGTCGGGACGAAGGCGGTCGACAGCGCGCCCTCGGCCAGCAGATCGCGCAACAGGTTGGGGATGCGAAAGGCGACGACGAATGCGTCGCTGTACATGCCGGCGCCGAGAAGCGCCGCGAACAGTTGTTCGCGCGCCAACCCCCCGAGGCGCGACAGCGAGGTCGCCACGCTCACCAGTGCCGCCGAGCCCAGGAGCGGACGCTGGCGCGGCGTCGCCGTGCCCGTCGCCTTCACCCCACCCGCCACACGCACCTCCGAGGCCCGTTCGCCACCGCAGCCCCTTAAGGCCCGGCGCGGCGACGGGCCGCCATTCTAGGCCTGCCGCAACCCCCATGAGAAGCGCGCGATCGTTGAATGGACCTGTGCTTCTGGGCTATCGTCCCCACACAGCATGGAGGATTGCTTGACGCTCCAGAGGACCCGCACGACTCCCACGGCCGACGTGGACCCGACGGCGGATCACAACGACATGTGGGCCCTGGTGGTCGATGCTGCGACCTGGGACGCCGAGCGCGGTTTTCGCAAGACCCGCGTGCCGCGCCCGGTGCTCGACGAACGTCACAACCCAGGCGATGCCCAACAGGTGATCGTGCAGGTTCTCTACGCCGGTGTCTGCGGCACCGACCGCGGCATCTACGACCGGTCGAGCCTGGGGGATACCATCCTGCGCTCGCTCCGGGCGGAAGGGCGTGAGCAACGCGTCGTCGGCCACGAGTTCGTCGGCCGCATCACGGCCGCCGGGTCCGAGGTCGGCCGCGAGCACGGGTTCGCGCTCGGGGACATCGTCGCGGCCGAATCCCACCTGTTCTGCGGCCGCTGCTATCAGTGTCGTCGCGGGCAAACCCACATCTGCAGCGATGATCGCATTCTTGGCATCTCCCGCGATGGCTGTTTCGCCGAGCACATCCAGATTCCGGCGCGCGTGCTGTGGCCGACCGACCTCGGCAAGATCGCTCTCGAAGTCGCCGCCATCCAAGAGCCTTTCGGCAACGCTGTGCACGCGTGCACGCGCGTCGATTTGCGCGGCAAGACGGTGGGCATCTTCGGCTGCGGCACCATCGGCCTGTTCGCGACGATGATCGCCAAGTCGCTTGGCGCCACGCGCGTGTTCGCCATCGAGCCCGTGGCCGAGCGGCGCGAGCTGGCTCTGCGCGCCGGGGCGGATCTGGTGCTGCCGGTCCGCCAGACCGCGACGCACGATCCATCCCCCGATGCCGCCTTGTTGGCGGCGATCCACAGCGCGACCGCAGGCGTCGGGCTGGACGTGGCGCTCGAGATGTCCGGTTTCAACAGCGCGCTCAACAACGCCCTCGGCGCCGTGCGCCGTGGCGGCGAGGTCGTGCTCTTCGGCTTGCACTCCGGCGATTTCACCGTGCACAAGTACGAGAGCGTCATCCTCAAGGGACTGTCGCTGTACAGTGTGATCGGGCGCGAGATCTTCCGCACCTGGACGTTCACGCAGCGCTTGCTCGAAGAACGCGACAACGGCATCCAAGACAAGATCCAATCTCTCGTCCTGTGCCATGGGCAGGGCACGATCCTCGACCTCTGCGATTTCGACGCCGAGAAGTTCGAGGCCATGATGCGTGCGCATCCCAAGATCTTGTTGCGCTGCGGATCTCTCTGAGAACGCGAGCGGCTGTGTCCGGGTGGGCGCTGGCTGGGGCATCTCGAGCTTCGGAGGTTGCGTATGAACGGCTCGTTGCAGGCGCGCCTGCGCGACACGCTGGCGGAAATCCGTGCCGCCGGTCTCTACAAGGACGAGCGCGTCCTGCAATCGCCGCAGGGGCCGCGCATCGCGGTGCAGGGGCGCGAGGTCCTCAACTTCTGCGCCAACAACTACCTCGGCCTGGCCAACCATGCGGAAATCCTGGCCGCGGCACACGCGGCGCTGGAAACGCATGGCTTCGGCCTGTCTTCGGTGCGGTTCATTTGCGGCACGCAGGCGCCGCACCAGCTGTTGGAACAGCGCCTCGCGGCGTTCGTCGGCCAGGACGACGCCATCCTCTACACGTCGTGCTTCGACGCCAACGGCGGTTTGTTCGAGACCCTCCTCGGCCCCGAGGACGCGGTGATCTCGGACGAGCTCAACCACGCCAGCCTCATCGACGGCATTCGGCTGTGCAAGGCGGAACGTTTGCGCTACAAACACGCCGACATGGACGATCTGGAAGCGCAGCTCGGTTCGAGTCAGAGCGCCCGCGTGCGTCTGATCGCGACCGACGGCGTCTTCAGCATGGATGGCGACATCGCACCGCTCGATCGCATCTGCGCCCTGGCCGAGCGCTACGATGCCCTGGTCATGGTCGACGATTCGCATGCCACTGGCTTCGTCGGGCCGAGCGGGCGCGGCACCCCCGAACATTGCGGCGTGCAGGGCAAGGTCGACATCCTCACCTCGACGCTTGGCAAAGCGCTGGGTGGCGCGAGCGGCGGCTTCACCGCGGCAAGAGCCGAAGTAGTGGAGCTGCTGCGCCAACGCTCGCGACCGTATCTGTTCTCGAACAGTCTGGCTCCCGTCGTGGTTGCGGCAGCGCTCCGGGCGTTGGAGCTGCTTGCGGACAGCACCGCGTTGCGCGACCAGCTCGCCGCCAACGCCGAATACTTCCGCGCGCAGATGACCGCCGCCGGGTTCGCGCTCCGCCCAGGCGTGCACCCGATCGTTCCCATCTTGCTCGGCGATGCCAAGTTGGCCCACGACATGGCGCACGATCTCCTCGACGAAGGCATCTACGTCATCGGATTCAGTTTTCCCGTCGTGCCGCAAGGACAAGCCCGCATCCGGGTGCAAGTGTCCGCCGCGCACGAACGCGCGCATCTGGACCGCGCCGTCGCCGCTTTCGCCAAGGTCGGGCACAAACACGGAATCGTCTGATCACGGAGGTGGCCAGTGTGAGACCGCGACAGCAGGCTCGGGCGCGCCGGCGGGCGCAAAAATCCGTCGTTCTCGTCGGTACGCGCAAGGGCGCGTTCTTCCTCACGGCGGATGCGGGGCGGCCCACATGGAAGCTCGCCGGACCGCATTTTCTCGGACACATCGTCCATCACGCGGTGCTGGATCCGCGTGACGGGCAGAGCCTGCTGCTGGCGGTCAGGACCGGGCATTTGGGGCCGACGGTGTTCCGTTCGCAAGACTGGGGGCGGACGTGGCAGGAGGCGAGCCGCCCTCCTGCTTTCGCGGCCGGTGGGTCGCGAGAGCTTGCGGTGCAGCATGTCTTCTGGCTCACCCCCGGACACGCACAGCAACCCGGCGTCTGGTTTGCGGGGACGTCGCCGCAGGGACTGTTTCGCAGCGACGACGCGGGCGACACCTGGGAGGGTGTGCGTGGCTTCAACGCGCATCCGCGTCGCGACACTTGGGCGGGCGGCGATGGCACTCCCGACGGGCCGACCCTGCACTCGATCCTGATCGATCCGCGCGACCCCGAGCACATGTATTTCGGCATGTCTTCGGGCGGTGTGTTCGAAAGTCAGGATGGCGGCAAGGACTGGCGGCCGCTCAACCAAGGCATCTTGGCCGACTTCTTGCCGACCAAGTATCCGGAGTTCGGCCAGGATCCGCACTGCATCGCCATGCACCCGCTCAACCCCGACCGGCTCTACCACCAGAACCACTGCGGCATCTACCGGCTCGATCGTCCGGGCGAAAGGTGGGAGCGCATCGGCGACAACATGCCGCGTGTGATCGGTGACATCGGCTTTCCCATCGTCTTGCACCCGCGCGATCCGGACACGGCGTGGGTGTTCCCGATGGACGGCACCACGGTGTGGCCGCGCACGAGCCCCGGCGGCAAGCCCGCCGTCTACCGCACCCGCGACGGCGGCCGCAGCTGGCTGCGTCAAGCACGCGGTCTGCCGGAGCGGCAAGCTTGGTTCACCGTCAAACGACAGGCGTTCGCGGCCGACACGAGCGAGCCGGTGGGACTGTACTTCGGCACCACGAGCGGTGAGATCTGGGCGAGCGACGATGGCGGACAACGGTGGCGCGCGTTGGCCTCGCATCTGCCCGAGATCTACTCGATCACCACCGGGGTCAGAGGATGACGCGCGTGCACATCCCGTCGCCGCTTTTCGCCTACACGGGGGGCGCGGCGCAAGTCGAAGCCAGTGGCAGCACCTTGGCGGAGATCGTCGACGTGCTCGATTCGCGTTTTCCTGGGCTGCGCTTTCGCATCGTCGACGAGCAGGGACGCATTCGCGAGCACATCCGCTTCTTCGTCGATGGCGACATGGCGCGGCAGCTCGCGCGCGAGGTGGCCCCCGGCCAGGAAGTGCACATCCTCTGCGCACTGAGCGGCGGCTGAAGCCCCTACTTCCGGCTCAGATCGAGATAGACGATCTTGGTGAATTGTGGCGGTTTCATGAAGCCATTGCCCCAGATGGCATCGAAGGTGGCCGTGGGTGCCGCCGCCACCACCTCCTCGAGCGTCGCGCCGCGCCCTATAGCCGGCGCGATGGCATCGACGACGCCGGCGAGCATGGCGCGGTAGCGCTCGAGCTCGATGCGGTTGGAGAGCGGTCCGTGGCCGGGGATAATGTGGGTGTTGGCGTCGGCGAGCGCCAAGATGCGATCGACGGCCGCGAGCACGCCGCGGATCGAGCCGCCGCTATCGATGTCGATGAACGGATACATGCCGTTGAAGTAAATGTCGCCGGCATGGATGACGTTGGCGCGCCGGAAGTGAACGATGGCGTCGCCGTCGGTGTGCGCCGGGGGCACGTGAAAGGCGTGGATCTCCTCGCCGTTCAGATGCAAGGTGACTGCGTCGTTGAAGGTGACCACCGGCAGCGCGGCCGCCGGCGATGGCGGCGTCGTGTCGGCGAAGACGGTGTTGAACTGCTCCGTGCTCATGCGGACACGCACGTTGTCGTGAGCGACGACGAGCGTGCCGGCCTTGCCGAGGTTCTCGTTGCCGCCGGTGTGGTCGCCGTGCCAATGCGTGTTGAGGACGAAACGCAGCGGGCCCGGATGGATGGTCGCGATGGCGGCCAGAATCTTGTCGGTGAGCGGGGCGAACTGGTCGTCGACCAAGAAGCTGCCGTCCGGGCCGACGCAAACCCCGAGGTTGCCTCCCCGGCCCTTCAGCATGTGGATGGAGCCGGCGACGGGGATGGCTTCGATCGCCACGTCCGCCATGTCTTGGGCCAAGGATGGTGCGCCAAGGCTGGCGACGACGCACACGACCCATGGGGCGATTCTGTGCCGTCCGCATCGCATGTCAGTAATCAAAGCCGATGGCGAAGAAGGTTTTCCACTCTTTTCTTTGACTGAACGGGTTGCTCGGATCGGTGCTGAGTGGCAGGGCGGCATCGAAACGCAGCGGCAGCCCGACGTAGGCGCGCACGCCGAATCCGAACGCGGTTTGCACCCGCTGATCGGCGTAGCTCTGATTCTCATACCAGCTCGTGGCGGCATCGAAGAACACGACGCCACGGACGAGCTCGGTGCCGGCGAACAAGGGGAAGCGCGCCTCGACATTGGCGAAAGCGATGCGCGTTCCCGCCAGACCGCCGAAATCGGTGCCGCGGAATGTTTCCGGTCCGCCGATGTAGAGCAGGCGCAGATCCCGGCCCCAGGACGACGCGCCGATGAACCGCAGCGCCAGCGCGCCGCGCCGGTGCACGTTCAGGTAACGCCGCCAGTCGAGAATCGCGAGCGTGTAGTCGAGGTCGCCGAAGGCCTTGCTGCCCTCGACGCGCCAGCGTCCGCCCGAAACCGGGGTGAAGCCCGAGTACGAGGAGTTGTCGTGCACGAGGGCCAGGCCTGGTGTCGAGTAATAGAAGTTACCGACGCGCTCCTCGACGATTTGCGCCGAACCGAGCGAATCGCCCACCGTGGTCCACACCGAGGTGTGCACGTTTTCGTTGCGGAAGTCGAGCTGGAACTCGAGGCGGCGGAAGCGATTGAAGGGGTAGTACAGCTGCCCGCCGACGCCGCGGAACACGGTGCTCTCGACATTGCCGCGTGTCGGTGACGAGTACACCAAGATGTCGTCGCGATACTGGAATCCCGCCAGGCCCCACTGCCAGCGGTGTCCGAGGTTGGCGTACTGCACCAGGATTTCGGACTGGTCGAAGTCGGTGCGCAAGTATCCGGACAACAGCAAGTATTGATTGCCCAACATGTCGCCGAGAAGCAGCTGGCCCGAGCCCGCGGCACCCGAGTTGCCGATGTAGAGTGCGCCGACGACCGCATATTCGGGGGTGAGCCGCGCCTTGTAATCGCGCTCGTCGGCGTCCAATCGCATGTCGGCGCCGGTGTGGATGGCCGCGGGCTGGGAGCGCACCAGCTGTTGGCTGGTGCTGTCGGCCGCGCTCGGCAGATCCTCGGGCCAGCCCGTCGTGCGGTACAGATGCCAGCCGCCATGATGGAACACGGAATAAAAAATATCGTTGGACCGTGACCATGACACCGCCGGTCCCGTGGGGATGATGCCGATCACTCCCGAGGCGAAGCGCGTGCGCTGCCGAAGCTCGCCGGTCTCGAGATCGTAGGTGTGCACTTGATAGGTGCCGGAGCGATCGGAGATGAAGGCGATGGTCTTACCGTCCGGGCTCCACACCGGCGCGAAATCATCGGCTTCGGTGACCACGATCGGCGTCGTTTCGCCCGGCACGAGGTCGCCGCGCGCATCGCGCCGCAGCTGCATCGTCCCGATGTTCCAGGTGCCGAACACCAAGCCGTCGAGGTCGGTGTGCGGACCGCGATCGGTGGCGAAAACCAGCGTGTTGCCGTCGGGTGAAAACCGCGGCGTGCGCTCGGCGAAGGCGTCTTGCGTCAGGCGCACCAGGTCGCCCGTTTCCACTTCGACGGCGAACAAATCGCCATGCCCGCGGTGCAGGCCCGAAAACACCACCCAGCGGCCGTCGGGAGAGAACGATGGGTTGGCGATGGCCTGCAGGTCGGTCTTGATCTGGCGGATGACCTTGCGCTTGCGGAAATCGAGGATCTGCAGCATGTCGCGCCCCTGCTGCGTGGCGACGAACACGACCGTTTTCTCGTCTGGGGACCAGTCGGCCGACGCCGAGAGCAGCGGCAACGCCTCGCGCTCGGCGCTCTGCTCGCCTGCCACTAGGCTCCGCGTTTTCCATCCGTTTTCCGCCCGCTCGGCCACCATGAGCTCGTTGTGCATTCCGCGTGAGGAATAAAACAGCACGCGATCGCCGGCGGCCGTGCCGGCGGGGGCGAGATGAAACGCCTTGGCGTACCCCGATTTCTGCGCCACCGCTTCGGCGACCGAATCGGGCTCGACCAGACCTTCGCCGAGATTCGTCGCCAAGCTCTCGGCATAGGCGTGCCAGAGCTGGTCGAGGGATTGTCCTTCGGGGGTTTCCGAGCCGAATGCCGGCGGCGGCGCCGCGGCTTGCCCCCCCATGGTATCGGAGGCGGGCGACGGCGGCAGCATCGGGAGGGAATCCGGTTGCCCCGGGCGCTGGCGTTCGGGCTGCTTCAGGATCTGGCGCACGCGACCGGGACCGTAGCGCTGGCCAATGACCTCGTAGAGCGCTTGCCCCATGCGATAGACGCGAATGTCTTGCACCGAAGACATTTGCTGCACGCTCGGAATCTTGCCGGCGCGCTGGGCGTCCAAGACCCACATCGCGGTGATCGGATCGACGCCGTTGCTCACCCATTCGGCCATGCCTTCCATCATCCAGAGCGGCAGCGAGCGCGCGTTCATCTGCGGCAGAATGTTGCGATTGAGCAGATCGAACTGGAAGGCGTGCACCAACTCGTGCACGAGGACGTGATTCAGCTCGGCGAATGAGCCGGTGAGCGGCAGCGTCACCCGGCCCTTGAGCGATTCGGTGACTCCCCCCGTGCCTTCGCCGACGAACCCGCCGATGACGTTCGACTGCTCGAAGTCCTGGTGCGTCGAGTAGAGGATGACCGGGATCTTGTCCTCGAACTCGTGCTGGAAAAAACCCGACAAGTAGTTGTAGCCGCGCTCGGCCATCCGCGCCGCCTCGTGGGCGGCGGCGGTCTCGTCCGAATAGAAATAAAGGACGAAGTGCTCGGTCTCGAGCACCCGCCAGTCAAAGCTGCGGTATTGGACTTTGTTCTGCCCGAACTGAGCGCCTGCTGGCCCGGCGAGCACCGCCGCCAGCAAGGGGGCCAGTAGGGAAAAACGCCTCACGGTCGGCCTCCGGGGCGACCTCGTGGTCCTGGCGGGGCGGCCAAGTACAAAGATACATCCCGCCGGCCTCGAAACCAAGCCAGCGCATGCTAGACTGGCCGCGGTTGCAGCATCGCCGGATTTCCTATGAGCTACAGCGGATACTGGAAACGCAACTGGCTCAGGGTCTTCCGCCGGCTCTGGGCCGAAATGCTGCGCGACGATGTCTTCGGCGCCGCAGCACAGCTAGCGTACTATTTTCTCCTCGCTTTTTTCCCTTTCGTCGTCTTCCTGGTGGCGCTCACGGCTTTCATCCCGTTCGATGAGGTCGTGCTCCGCAAGCAGGACCTCATCGGCCAGGCCGAGCGCTTCGCCACCGTGATGCCGGGCACGGCCGCCGACCTGGTCCGCCGCACAGTCAATTCGCTCACGGGCCGTCACACCGGATTACTGTCGTTGGGCGCGCTCGGAGCGTTGCTCGCTGCATCCAGCGGCATGCGGCCCGTCATGGCGACCTTGAACCGCGCCTGGGGAGTTCCCGAAGGCCGCTCCTTCTGGCACCGCACGGTGCTCGCGCTCGGGCTCACCCTGGTGTTCGTGGTGCTGGTGATGTCCGGCGCGATCTTGTTGTCTCTCTCCAGCCGTCTCGATGTCTGGATCGCCGGCCACGCGGGCGCGGCCTGGGCGACTGCTTGGCGCGTCGGGAGTCTCACGAGCGGTTGCGGCACGCTGTTCTTCGTCATCGAGTGCATCTACCACGTGGCGCCGAACGTGCGCCGCCCGTGGCGATGGATCACGCCAGGGTCGGTGCTCG
This sequence comes from uncultured bacterium, assembly GCA_964567755.1. Lineage (GTDB taxonomy): Bacteria > Krumholzibacteriota > Krumholzibacteriia > DASRJW01. The sequence continues at coordinate 32,937 of CAZMNW010000052.1, read as the reverse complement.
CGGTGCTGTTCTGGCTCGTGGGCACCCGATTGTTCTCGGCGTATGTGGCGCATTTCGGCAAATACGAGCTCATGTACGGCGGCTTGGGGGCCGTGGTCGTGTTCCTCTTGTGGCTGTACATCGCGGGTCTGGCGGTGCTCGTCGGCGGCGAACTGAACGCCGAGCTGGAGCGGTCGGCCGGAATCATCTCCGTCGTGGACGTGCAACCGAAGGTCGCGCCGCGGCCTTGAAGGTCGCGAACCGCGTCGAGCTGATGCGCACGCGGGGCCTTTGGAGCGCTTGCTGGGCCCCGGACCGGCGGGTATGATGTCCGGCCGGTGTGCAGGCCCCGACACGAACGATCCCGAAGGAGGGGGAACGAATGACACACATCGTGACCGAGCGGTGCGTGGACTGTCGCTATATCGACTGTGCGCGGGTCTGTCCCGTGGACTGTTTCTATCTGGTGCAGGATCCTGCCATGTTGGTGATCAACCCCGACGAGTGCATCGACTGCAAGGCATGTATTCCCGAATGTCCGGTGCATGCCATCTGGCCCGATGACGAGCTGCCGGATGTCTACTCCGAATGGCTGGAGAAGAACAACGAACTCGCCGCTCACGCCGAGCAGGTGACGAGCGACACCGAGCTGGAGAAGCTGCCGGAGGCGTTGACCTTGGAGCAGGTTCAGGAGCGCGAGCGTTCCCGCGGCTGGGACGTTCCCGAGCCCTCCGACGCTTGAGGCAGCGCGCGTCGCCAGGCACCGGGCGGCTCTGCGTGGTGTCTCCGTCTCCACGCTCAGCGGTTCCCCGCGCAACAATTTCCGGCGTTATGCCGGACGCGGACCCGGCGCGGACAGCGCCTGCAGTCGCGACGCCAGGCGCGTGTAGCGCTGCAGTCGTCGCGCGGTCCCGACGGCCTGCCGCAACGCACGCTGTTCGCCGACGATCACGACCTGCTGCCGCGCGCGCGTCACGGCGGTGTAGATCAGGTTGCGCTGCAGCATGATGTGATGTTGCGAATGCAGCACCAATACCACCACCGGAACCTCGCTGCCTTGCGCCTTGTGCACCGTCGAGGCATAGGCGAGCGCGAGTGCATCCAAGGCGTCGAATCCATAGCGCACGCTGCGTTCGTCGAATCGCACCACGACGCTGCGTGTGCTGGGATCGATGGCTTCGATGCGTCCGAGATCGCCGTTCCACACATCGAGATCGTAATCGTTCCGCATCTGCATCACCTTGTCGCCGCAACGCAGCGGCGTGTCCCCGACTGGATCCCCGTCCGGGTTGAGCAGTTGCTGGAGCGCGAGGTTGAGCGCAGTGGTGCCGAGCGGGCCGCGGTGCATCGGCGTCAGCACTTGGATCGCCGTCCGGGCATCCACTCCCAGCGCTTCCGGCAGGCGCTCGCCGACCAGCTGCAGCACGGCGCCGACAATGGCTTCCGGTTCCCGGCGCTCGACGAGGACGAAACTCGCGCGCTCGCGGGCGGGCGGCAACTGCGGCATGTGGCCTTGGCGGATGCGATGGGCGCTGTGCACGATGAGACTGTCCTCCTCCTGCCGAAAGAGCTCGGTCAAACGCACCGTCGGCACCACGTCCGAGGCGATCATGTCGCCGAGCACCGCGCCGGGTCCCACCGAGGGCAACTGATCGGCGTCGCCGACGCAGATCAAGCGGGCACGCGGTGGCAACGCGCGCAAGAGATGATCGAGGAGTGGCAAGTCCACCATCGAGGTCTCGTCGACGATGAAGACGTCGCCGTCGAGCGGCAAAGACGCATGGCGGTGGAATCGCCCCAGGCGCGGGCTCCATTCCAACAGCCGGTGCAGAGTCGACGCGGGGCGGCGCGCGGCTTCGGCCAGGCGTTTCGCGGCGCGCCCGGTGGGGGCCGAGAGCACCACTTGCAAGCGCTGGTGCTCGAAGATCTCGATGAGCGTGCGCACGAGCGTGGTCTTGCCGGTGCCGGGGCCGCCCGTGATCACGAGAAGTCGCGACCCGAGCGCGGCAACGACCGCCTGTCGCTGGCTTGCCGACAGCGCAGAGGTGGAGTGCGTGGCGAAGCCTGCGAGGATCTTCTCGGGATCCGAAGGGGCGGTGCCGCGCTGCAACAGCGCCTGCAGCGCCCGCGCGCAAGCGATTTCGCTTTCCAGCAGGCGCGGCGTGTACACCGCGATCTCTGGCGCGCCCGGATCGACGCACAGGCTCTGATTCTCCACCAGCGCCTGGATGGCACGATCGACCACGGCGAGTGTGAGCGCGGCTGCGGTGTCGGGCGCCGTCTCGCCATCGCGGGGGGCGGCGAGGAGGCGCAGTGTCCGCGCCGCGAGCAGCGGCCGGGGCAGGAAGCAATGCCCTGCGCTGGTGGCGGTGTCGAGAACATGCAGCACGCCGGCTTCGATGCGGAGCGTGGAGTCGGGGCAGAGCCCGAGCGCGCCCGCGATGCGGTCGGCGCTGTGGAAACCAATGCCAGGCAGGTCGCGCGCCAGTCGATAGGGATCGTGCCGCAGCACATGGGCCGCGCCGGCACCATAGGCGCGGAAGACACGCGGGGCCAAAGCAGGGCTCAGCTCGTGTGCCTGCAGGAACATGACGATTTCCTGCAGATCGCGTTGCTGTTGCCACGCGGTGCCGATCGCGGCTGCGCGCGAAGTGCCCAGACCGCGCACCTCACGCAGGCGCGCTGGAGTTTCGTCGAGCACGCGCAGCGTGTCGGTGCCGAAATGCGCCACGAGTCGTTGCGCCAGCACCGGGCCGATGCCACGCACGACTCCGGAAGCGAGATATCTCTCGATCTCTGCCGCCGTGCGCGGTGCGAGGCGCAGGCAGGATCGCACGCGGAACTGGCGGCCATAGCGCCGGTCCCGTTCCCAGGCGCCCTCGAGTCGCACCTCTTCCCCCGGGCCGAGACCCGCGAGGTTGCCGATCACCACCACGGGCTCGTTGCCCGCGTGCGGACGCAGGCTGGCGACGCTCCAACCGGTGTCGGGGTTCGAGAAGACGATGCGTGCGATCACGCCCTCGAGGCAGGATTCCAGAGCGGCGCTGGCGAACAAGTCGGTGGGCAAGGGGCCCTTTCACGTCACCCGCCAATACTCGAGCACCCGTTCCAGGGTCAGCGAAGCTTCGGACTCACCCCGGCAGCTGTACCAGCAGCGGGTGCAGGTCGTCGGTTCCATGCCGCGGTACTCGGTGTAGTGCACGAAGGGCGCGAAGTCGGCGCATTGGCGCACGTGCCCGTCGGGGGTGAGCTGAATGAAGCCGTTGCCCGCCTTGCATCCCGCGATGCCGGTGCCGTTGTGGAAATAGGGCACGATGCGCTCCAGGTAGAAGCGTGAGTTGGTGATGTTGCCGAAGCGTTTCTTGTGTGCCACGAGTTGGGGAACGATTTGCTGTAGATCTTGCATCTGTGCCGGCGAGAAATAGTGCGAGCGGTTGCCGTTCTTGAAGTCGGTATAGCAGCTGAGCGATACCTTGGCACCCCAGGCGTGCATTTGCCGTGCGATCGGCAGGATCTGATCGAGGTTTTCGCGCATGATCACGGTGTTGGCGACCACGATCCGCCGGCGTGCCACGAGCTTGGGGATCAACGCCGCGATGTGGGCATAGAGATCGGGAAGCTTGCGTTCCTCGTCCTGTCGGACGTCGAGATAATTGAGCGAGATGTTGATCTGGTCGAGTCCGGCGGCGAAGAGCTCTTCGGCCCTTTCCTCGCTCAGCAACGAGCCATTGGTGATCAGATACAGGTAGATGAATCCCTGGCTCGCTTTGACGTCGCGGATGATCGCGGGCAGGCGTTTTTCGAGCAACGGTTCGCCGCCGGTCAACGCCAGGACCATGGGGTTGAGTTGGCGCACCATGTCGCTCACATCGCCCAGCTGCGGACTGAATTTCGTCTTCCAATCATCGCAGAAATCACAGCCCGCATTGCAGTGCTTGGTCATCTCGATGCTGGCGAGCATCGGCCGGCCGTGGATGCGGTTGGAGACGTATTTGCGCGTCGCCGCGATTTTCTCATGCATGGTCAGCTTGCGCAACGGACCGGGCTCCCCGCATTGGATCGAGCGCAGCTTATCAGACCGCGGCGGTCGGCTGAAAGGGAGGCGGGGACAAAGGTCAAGCGTGGCCGCGCAGCTTCGCTTTCAAGCTTCCGAGCTGCTCGGCCATGGTGTGGGTGAGCGATACGCCGCCGCTCGCGGGGTTCGGCCTCTGTTCGCGCGGCGGAGCCGAGCGCTCGCGCCGTGTGTCGCGCTCGCGCTTGCGCGGCGCGGGGGCTGCCTCGGCGCTGCGACGCAGCGAAAGGGACACGCGCCGCTTGTCGAGATCGATGTGCAGGACGCGCACCTGAACTTCTTGTCCTGGGGTCACGACTTCGCCGGGCTCGGTGACGTGCTGGTGCGACAGCTCCGAGAGATGCACCAGACCATCCAGCCCCATGGGCAAGCGCACGAAGGCCCCAAAGGGAGCCAAGCGCACGATGGTGCCGCTCAACACATCGCCGATGTGCAATTGCTCCTGCACGCTGGCCCAAGGGTCCGGGCCGAGATCGGCGAGCGCGAGCGCGATCCGCTCCCGCCGGGTCCCGGGATGTTCGACCTTGACAACGCGAACGCGAACCGTGGCGCCGACGGCGACGATCGCCGCCGGGTCGTCCACCCGCGAGTGACTCATGCGCGACACGTGCAGGAGGCCTTCGAGTCCGCCCAGGTCGACGAAAGCCCCGAAGGGTTGCAGGCGCTTGATGGTGCCTTCGAGCTCGGCGCCTTCCACCAACTGCTTGCGCAGCTCCTGGGCCACCGTCTTGGCTTCTTCGCGCAGCACGCTGCGCCGAGACAGCACGATATTGCGGCCATGGTTTTCCCAGCGCAGCACCCGGAAAGAAAAGCTCTTGCCGAGGAAGCTCTCGGGGGTGTCGACGAAGCCGGTGTCCATCTGCGACAACGGGCAGAAGCCGCGCACGCGGCCGATCCGGATCTCGAAACCGCCCTTGTTGACGGTTTGAACCGTTCCCGTCACCGTCGTGCGCTTTTCCAGCGCCTCGCGCATGCGGGCGGCGTCGAGCACGCCGCGTTTCTTCCCCAGACTCAAGACGACGAACTCATCGCTGGCCGTGACGCTCGCCGTGAAGCGGTCGTCGAGGCGCAAGAGCATCGTGCCGCTGCGATCACGCAGTTCGGCGCTGCGGATGCGCGCGAGCGCGGTGCCGCCGTAATCGATCTGCGTGTACTCCTCGTCGATGGCGGCGATCCGCCCGCGCACGCGCTCGCCGACCTGCAGCACGCGTGGACCGGCAGGCGGTGCAAGAGACGAGGAATCGGGAGTCGGAGCTCCTGGACCGGACTCGGACACGGGGACGCCGGCAATGGACTCGGGCTCTGGAGCGAGAGCGAAGGATTCGGTCACTGGGCACGCTGGAGCGGACTCGGGTGTCGTCTCTGCGACGTTGGATTCGGCTCCGGTAAGATCGGTGGGTGCGGACGCGCTATCGGGAGCGGCTTGCGCGCTGGCGGTCTCTGGTCGCATCGTCTCCATCGGAGACGACTCGGACGCCGGCGGCACGTCGAACTCTTGCGGCATGCAGTCTCCCGCGGCTGCGGCGTCAGGCGAGGCTGACGGGTTGACCGGGAGCATAACGCATCCGGCGCTCTGGCCCAAGGGGGCCGTGAGAAGGGGGGGAGGCCCAGGGTCACCGCGATCGCTATACTCGCTCGGCCGCGGGAGCGTCGCGGCGAACGGACGGCGGGGGCAGATGTAGATGTACCGGATCACGCGTGAGCTGCATCTCAGTTATGGGCATCGCCTCCTGTCGCATCCGGGCAAGTGCGCTGCCCTGCATGGACACAATGGCGTGGTCGTCCTGACATTGGAGGCCGAGGATCTCGACGCGCAAGGAATGGTCACCGATTTCCAGGACATCCGTGCGCGGCTCGGTCAGTGGATCGATCGCGAGCTCGACCACCGCATGATCCTGCGCCGGGACGATCCAGCAGCGGCGCCCTTGCAGGCCCTGGGCGAGCCGCTGGTGCTCGTGGACTTCGACCCGACGGCGGAGAACCTCGCGCGTCTCATGTTCGACAAGGCGCGCGATCTCGGCTTGCCCGTGGCCGAGGTTCGTTTCGTCGAAACCCCGACCTGTTGGGCCACATTTCGGCGCTGAAACAGAGCCGCCTCGCGCGTATGGAGTGCAAGGTGCGGCGCGTTTCTTGCGCACCCACGGGAACTCCCGCCCGTGGAGCAAACGTGTCCAGCCACGATTATCGGATCAATGCCGAAGTGCGTCGGTTCCTGGTGAGCCGATGGGTGGACGTGGCATTGCTCCAGATCGGCACTACCAATGGCGTCGTCTATCTCATGGGCAGCTTCGAGCCGCTGGTGGAAGACGCATTGCAGCGCGTCGGGCAGGTGCAAGAGCGTGATCCGGCGAAGCGGGTGTTGCGCCTGTTGTTGCTGGTGGAAAAGGAGATGCGCCGGCTGCGCGGCGTGCGCGACGTCGTCTTCAACCTGAGGAACGTGCGGCGCAAGGGTGGCATCTGGCGCGTCAAGGGTCCGACCGGCGAGGTCTTCCTCGACGACGACAAGAGGAAAAAGAAGCACGGGACCGGTGGCGAAATCCAGGGCGCAACAGCGCTGGACGAGGCAATCGATGACGAAGGAACGGACACCACTCCGGGCGATCGGTGAGCTGCTGCGGGCGTTGAACGCGCGCATCGAGCGTCATCCGAACTACCCGGATCTGCGCAATCTGCGTGGTCTGGCGCGCACCTACAGCGGCGATCACGACGGTGCCTTCACCGATCTGGTGGAAGCGCTGCGGCTCCACCCGCAGTACGAGGCCGCGCTGATGAACATGGCGTGGCTCCACGCCGAGCGCCGCGAGCCCGAGCTGGTCCGCGCCGTGTTGCGCGAGCCGCGCGGGCGCAGGCTGCGCCCGGCATTGCGAGTGCACCTGCAGGTGCTGGAAACGCAGGTCCGCGACGGGGCCGAGGCCGCTCTCGGGGTGCTCGACGCCTACGCGGCGCAACCGCGTCCGGAGCCGGATGCCTGGCACGAGCTCGATCGGCTGTGGCTGGCCGTGCAGCTCGAGCGTTGGGACGCGGTCGATGCCCAGGTGCGGCGATTGGTCACGCAGCAAGCCGCCATCGGTCCGATTCTGCACCAGGTCGGTCTGGTGGGACGGGGGAGCGCGCGCCGCGCCGCGTTCGCCATCTGGAGCGATTGTTTCCGCGGCAATCCCAATGTCGCAGCGCTGCTGCGAGAAAGCGCACGCCTGCGCGCCGCGGGCGCGGCATTCTCCGATTGCGAGCACATCCTGCGTTGGAGCGCCGTGCTGTCGTTGGATCTGTGCGATTTCTGGATGACGGTGGGCGAGCAGCACGACTTCGAAGCCCGCGACGCGGACGCCGAGGCCAGCTTCCGGCAGGCGCTGCAGTTCGATTCGAGGCGCGCGCAGCCGTACATCAAGCTGGGACAGCTCTATGCTGCCTGCGGCCGGCCGCAGGAAGCCATCCGCGAGCTGCAGCATGCCGCCAGCTTGCAGCCACGCTACGCCGATGTGCGCTATCTCCTCGGCTTGCTGCTCGAGGATCTCGGTCAGCTGCCGGAGGCCGAGGGCCATCTGCGCACGGCACTGGACACGAATCCGCGGTATACGATGGCGCGGTTGTCGCTCGGGTATCTCCTGGCCGCGCGCGGTCGCTGTCGCGATGCAGTGAAACAGCTGGAGCAGGTGCGTGCCGAGGGCCTGGTGTCGAGCGACCTCGACACCCGACTCGCCGAAGTCTACGAACAGCTGGGCCGGCACGAGGACGCGACCCAGGCACGGGAGCGGGCTCGCAGTCGCGAAAATGGCGCCGGCGACGACGACTGAGCACTGGCCGAGCACTCACCCGCGCCGGTCGGCGGAGGCACAGACGGCCACGAAGCCCTTCATTCCGCCGGCGCCGGACGGCGCCGGCGCGGCAAGCGCACCGGGAAGCGCACGCTCTCGGCCCACATCCGTTGCGCCCACGTGAACTGGCGTTCCGCCAGCACGTAGAACGTCGGCAGGACGATCAACGTCAAGATCGTCCCCGAGAGCAAGCCGCCGATGAGCGTGCGCGCCATGGGGTAGTACTGCACGCCGGACATCGCGGTTTCGCCGAGCGCCAGCGGCACCAGCCCGAGCACGGTCGTGCTCGCGGTCATGAAGATGGGACGGAAGCGCTCGTGCCCGGCCACGAGGATGGCGGACTCGAGTCCGTGGCCGCGGCGGCGCAGCTCGTTGATGTGACTGATGAGGATGATGCCGTTGTTGACGATGACGCCGATGAGGACGACCAGGCCGATCATCGCCATGATGTTGAACGGCGTGTTGGTGAGGACGAGAAGCCAAATGACGCCGAGGATGGCGAACGGCACCGTGAGCATGATCACCATCGGGTGCAACAACGACTCGAACAGCGCCGCCATGACGAAGTAGACGCAGGCGAGCGCGAGCTGGATGTTCTGGCCCATCTGCGTCGCCTCTTGCTGCGATTGCCGATCCTCGCGTCCGAAGGACCAGCTGTAGCCGCTCGGCAGCGCCAGGCTGTTCATCAGCTCGGCGACGCGGTCGCGGGTCTTGCCGAACTCTTCGCCCTCGTAGGATGCGGTGATGTTGGATGCGGTGCGCTGGCCCTCGCGGTGGATCGTGGTCGGGGAGCGCTTGAAGCTGAAATCGGCGACTTGTTCGAGCGTCACCGCTTTGCCGTCCTGGATGTCGACGGTCATGCGCGCCAAGTTCTCCAGGCTGCGACGGTCTTCCGGGTCCAGCTGCAAGCTCATCGGCACCTCGCGATCGCTTGCTTGCACATCGCGCAGGTCCATGCCGCGGAAGGTGAGGTCGAGGATGCCGGCGATGTTCGAGGGATTGACGCCGAAGCGGCTGGCCTTGTCGCGGTTGACGACGACATGCACCTCCTGGCGCCCTTGTTCGGCATTCGTGCGCACGTCGTGGAGGTCTTGGACGAGCGCGAGCCGGCGCTTGACCTCCAGCGCCAGTTCGTCGAGCAGGTCGGAGTCCTCGCCGAACACGCGCACTTGCAGCGTCTGGGCGCCCTTGTTTCCCGCATCCTCCTCGCCGAACTCGTAGGTGCTGCCGGCGAGCTCGGGCAACCCCTTGCGCAGCTGCTGGCGCAGGGCGCGCACATCCTTGTCCTTGAGCGTGCGATCGAAGAACAGGGTCACCTCGCCCCGATTGTCGGAAAAGAAGCTGTACACCTCGGCGCCGAGCGAATCGGCGCGTGGCAGCAGATAGGCCTCCACACGCTGCACGGTTTCGTCGGCCTTGTAGACGTTGACGTTGTCCTGGAAGACCAGGCTGACGCGCAGCCGATTGGTCTTGATGGCGCGATCGTCGAACGGCTCGGCCTTGAAACCGGTTGCGGCGACGAGTCCCACCGTCATGAGGATGAGCAACCCCAACCAGCCGAGCGTGCGCATCGGGTGCTCGATCGTGGTCCAACGCAGGATGCGCCCGTACTGGCGCTGCCAGCGCGCCATCAACCGCGACGGCTCTTCCACTTTGGCGGGCTTGAGCCGCGCCTGCATGAGCGGCACCAGCGTCAGAGAGACCAGCAGCGAGAAGATCAAGGTCACCGAGAGCGTTACGCCCACTTCGCGCAGCCAGGTGGTGATCTCGTCGTTGCCGCCGAGCACGATGGGGGCGAAGACGATGATCGAGGTCAGCGTCGACGCCGTGACCGCGAGCCCGACATCGGCGGTTCCCGCCAGACTGGCGGCTTGGCCACGCTCGCCGCGCAGATGGCGCTGGAAGATCGCTTCCAGCACCACGATGGCGTTGTCGACCAGCATGCCCACAGCCAGCATCAGCCCCATCATGGTCAGGAGGTTGAGCGTTTTGCCCGTGAGATAGAGGAACACACAGGTGGCCACCACCGAGAACGGGATGGCGATCGAAACCACCAGTGTCGAGCGCACGTTGCGCAAGCAGAAATAGAGTACGAGCACCGCCAGCAGCGAGCCCAGCAGCCCCGAGGACAGCAGGTTGTTCAAAGACTCGGCGATTTCTTTGGCCTGATCGAAGAAGAGCACGACGTCGACGCCGGAGAGCGCCGGGTCGCCCCCGATGCGTTCGAGCTCCGCGTGCACGGCGCGCGACACCTCGACGACGTTGGCGCCGGAGGCTTTTTGGATCTCGAAGGCGATGGCCGATTCGCCGTTCAGCCGCCGGTACCACTGCGCTTCCGGCTCGCGCTCTTCGACATCGGCGATGTCCTTGAGCGTGAGTCCGGCATCGGAGATGGTCAAATCCGCGATCTCGGCGGCCGAAGAGTAGGCGCCCAGCGTGCGCAGGTTGTAGCGCATGCCGCCACGCGTCACCCGCCCCACCGAGAGATTGACGTTGTTGCTGTTGAGCTGCTGGAAGACCTGGCCGACATCCACCGAGTGGGCCTTGATCGCATCCATCTTGAGGTAGATCGAGATCTCGCGCGGGGCGATGCCGTCCACCTGCACCCGGCCGACGCCGTCGATGCGTTCCAGCGGCTTGATGATCCGGCGTTCGAGCAGATCGTACGAGCCGGCCAGATCGCGGCCTTTGGCCGAGATGCGCCCGATCATGATCGGGATGTCGTTGGAGTTGAAGGTGAACAGGAAGAGATCCTGGATGTCGGCGGGCAAATCGGCGCGCACCTGATCCAGCCGTTCCTGGACATCCATGCGCATGACGTTGACGTCGCGGCCGAAGTCGAACTCGACGCCGACGAAACAGCCCTGCGCGTTGCTCTCGGAGAAGATGTCCTTGATGTCGCCGAGCGTCGCCAGCACCTCCTCGATCGGCTTGGCGATCTGGCGTTCCACCTGGCTCGGGATGGCGTTGGGGTAGGGGACGAAGACGCCGATGAAAGGGAAGTCGACGTCGGGCAGGAAGGCGATCTTGATGCGGGTGATGGACAGGGTGCCGAGCACCAGCAAGGACAGCACGATCATGAACGTGGTGACCGGCCGGCGCATCGACATGGAGGCGAGATTCATGCTCTCTCCACCCTCAGGGTCGGCGGTCGGCCACCGCGTACGCGACCGGGATGACCACCAACGTCAGCAGCGTCGACACCGTGAGACCGCCGATGACGGTGATGGCGAGCGGCGTGCGGATCTCGGCGCCCTCGCCGAGTCCGATCGCCATGGGCAGGAGTCCGAGCACCGTGGTCAGCGTCGTCATCAGAATCGGGCGCAGGCGCACCTGTCCGGCCGTGCGCAGCGCCTGCAACTTCGGCATGCCGGCGGCGCGCAGCTGGTTGACGTAGTCGATGAGCACGATGGCGTTGTTGACCACGATGCCGGCCAAGATGATGACGCCGAGGAAGACCATGACGCTCAACGCCGTGCCGGTCAGCACGAGTGCCAACACCACGCCGATCAGGCCCAGCGGCACGGTGCCGAGGATCACGAGTGGATGCAGCAGGCTCTCGAACTCGCAGGCCATGACGATGTAGACCATGAACACCGCCAGCAGCACCGCCAGCATCAGGCTGCGGAAGGAACGCCGCAGCTCGTCGTTCTGCCCGGCGAGCCCTGCGGTCACCGTGGCGGCGAGCGGCGTGCTCGCCAGCACCGCTTCGATATCGCGCGACACCGAACCGAGGTCGCGCCCGGCGAGATCGGCGTAGATGAGCGCCGAGCGCTGCTGGTCCAGGTGTTCGATCTGGCTCGGGCCGCGCTTGACGGCGATGTCGGCGACCGATGACAACATCACCGGGATGCCGTCGGCTTGCGACACCACCAGGTTGCCCACTTGCGCGATGTCGATGTGGCCGGCGTGTTCGGTGCGCACCAGGATGTCGATCTGCCGGTCGCGCTCCTTGAGGCGCGTGGCGGCGTCGCCGCGGATCTTGTTGCGCAACGTGCGCGAGATCGCGTCGATGTCGAGCGACATGGCGGCGACGCGGGCGCGATTGAACGCGATCTGGACTTCGGGGCTGCCGGGCTGCAAGGAGGCGCGCACGTCGCGCAGCCCGGGGACGTCCCGCAGCCGGCGCGTCAACAGGTCGGTGGCTTCGGCGAGCTGATCGAGATCGAAGCCGTAGACTTCGACCTCGATGGGGGTGCGGAAGCTGAAGTAGCTTGGGCGGCGGAACTCGTAGTCGAGCTCGGGCACCGCGTCCAGCGCCGCGCGTAACTCCTCCACCACCTGTGCCTCGCTGCGCGAGTCGGCGCGCTGGGCCATGGTGACGTTGATCTCCGCCAGGCTCGGTTTCTTGGCATTCGTGTCGGCCCCGAGCCGGTCGGTGCCGCCGACGTCGACGAACACCTGGCCCAGACGTTTGTCGCGCACCAGGTCGCGCTCGATGTTGGCGACGGTGGCGTCCGTCACCTCGAGCGGCGTGCCGTCGGGCAGCTGCGCTTCGAAGGTGAACTCGCCTTGGGTGAAGCTCGGGATCAGGTCCATGCCGAGCAGTGGCACGAGCGCGGCGGTGCCTGCGGCGAGCACGGCCGTGCCGACGAGGACACGCGCGCGATGCTCCAGTGCCCAATCGAGCCAACGCGGATAGCTGCGTTCGATGCGGCCGTACACGGCATCGAACGCCGGGAAGACCGTGCGCCGCGACACCGCCATCAGTGCGCCGGCGAGCCCGGCGCCGATGCGGCGCTGCAGGAAGAAGAGAACGACGACGAGCAAGGTTCCCGCGCGGCGCAAGCCACGCAACATCGGCCGCAACAGCAGCCACAAAAATCCCTCGAGGACCAACCAGATGGGCCAGAAGAGCGTGCGCCCGACGCGCCCCAAGAGGCGCCACGTGCGCGCGAAGAAGCGATTGCCGAAACGTGGCGGCGCGCGCAGCGGCAATTCGGGGCTCGAGGGTGGCGCGATCCCCTGCACCAGCCCCGGCGCGGCGGGGATGTTGGCGTCCGCCGGTGCCGTCGCAGGAGTCTCGTCCTGCATCGACACCAGTTGCAGCCATTGCTTGCGTCCGAGCGCAGCGGCGAGCGGGATGAGCGTGAGGGCGAAGACGAGCGAAATGATCTGCGAGAACGTGACGGTGAGTGCCTGATCCTTGAAGATCTGGCCGGCGATGCCCTCGACGAACACGATGGGCAGGAACACGGCGACAGTGGTGAACGTCGAGGCAGTGACGGCGCGTCCGACTTCGCGCGCGCCGCGTTCGGCGCTGCTCGCGGCATCGCCCCCGAGTGTGCGATGGCGCGCGATGGACTCGAGGACGACGATGGAGTTGTCGACGAGGTTGCCGACCCCGAGCGCCAGTCCCCCGAGCGACATGATGTTGAGCGTCACGCCCATCTGCAGCATCAACACGAAGGTGGTGATGATCGACACCGGGATGGTGATCGCGATGATGAATGTCGAACGCAAGTCCTTGAGGAACAGGAACAAGGCGCCGATCGCCAGCGCGCCGCCGCCAATGACGTTCGAACGCACTTCCTTCATGGCGCCCTCGATGAACACCGACTGGTCGAAGAGCAGCGCGGTTTCGACGCCGGCGGGCATCTGGCGTTCGAGCTCATGCAGGCGGCGCTGCACGCGCCGCGCCACGGTGACGGTGTTGCCATCGCCTTCCTTGTAGACGGAGAGCTGTACGCACTCGCGGCCGTTGACGCGCGAGATGATCTCGCGCTCCTGCCAGCCGCGACGCACCCGGGCGATGTCGCCGAGGGTGACACTGCGGCCGCCATCCTCGGCCAGGATGATGCGCTGGATGTCGTCCGTATCGGCGAGCTCGTTCAGCGTGCGCACGAGGAACTCGGCGTCGCGGTCGCGCAGGCGGCCGCCGGAGGCGTTGATATTGTTCTGGGCGAGCGCCTGCGACACCGCCGCGGTGGAGATGCCGAGCAGCGCCATCTTGCCCTCGTCGAGCTCGACGTGGACTTCTTCGATCAGGCCCCCCTGGACGCGCGCCGAGGCCACGCCATCGAGTGCCTCGAGGTCCTTCTTCAGGGTGCGGTCGGCCCAATAGCGCAGTGCCACCAGGTTGGAATCGCCGAAGGCGGCGATGCGCAGCACCGGATCGAGCGTCGGGTCGAAGCGCAAGAGAATGGGCGGGCGCGAGTCGTCGGGGAGCTGGACGAGATCGATCTTCTCGCGCACATCGAGACTGGCGTAGTCCATCGCCGTATCCCAGTCGAACTCGAGGATGATCTGCGACATGCCGGATTGCGAGATCGAGTGCATGCGTCGCAGGCCCTGGACCACGGCCACCGCTTCTTCCAGCGGCTCGGTCACCAAGGCTTCGACCTCGGCCGGGGCCGCGTCCGGGTACTCGGTTTGCACCGTGAGCGTCGGGTAGGAGATCTCGGGCAGGAGGTTCACCGGCAAGCGCCCGACGGCCACCATGCCGAAGAGCACTGCTGCGATCGTCACCATCAAGATGGTGACCGGATGGCGAATCGAGAAACGGATCATGCGACTCCGATCACGGCCGCGCCGCGAGGGTGTCGGTGTCGTTCTTGCGTGCGGCGCTCGTGTCGGCGCTGGCCGAATCGGGCAGCCGGCGCACGCGGGTGCCGTGCTTCAGCCCCCCTTGGCCGACGGTGACGACCCGGTCGCCGTCCTTGAGTCCCACGAGCACCTCGGCGTGGCGGTCATCGGTGTATCCAGTCTCGACGCGCACCTTGACGACGCTGTCGGCAGCGGCGCGGTAGACGAAGGATTCGCCGCCCTCTTCGAGCAGCGCCACCTTCGGGATGACGAGCGCGTTCGGGTGCACGTCGGTGGTGATCTGCACGCGGACGAAGGCCCCGAGCCGCAACACCGCGGGCGGGTCGTCGAGCTCGACCGTCACCTTGACGGTGCCGGAGCGCGTGTCGACCACGGGCGCGATCATGCGCACGCGTCCGTCGCAGGCGCTGGTCATGTTTCCATCCGGCACCACGCGCACGGTCTGGCCGCCGCGGATGCGTTCGACTTCTTTCTCGGGCATGTAGACGCGCACGAGAAGCGGATCGAAATCGGCCATGTCGAAGAGCGGCTGATTCAGCTGCACGTACTCGCCGACGTGCACGTGACGCTGGGTCACGCGGCCCGAGAACGGCGCCTTGACTTGGGTGTAGGCGAGACGAATCTCGCCGACTTGCAGCTTGGCTTGTGCCTCGTCGGCGAGCAGCTTCTTGTCGTCGAATTCGCGGGCGCTGATCATTTCCTGGGCGTGCAGCGCCGCGCTGCGCTCGAGCTCGCGCTGGACGCTGGCGGAACGCACGCGCAGCTCCTGCAGCCGCGCTTTCTCCTCGGCGTCGTCGAGCTGCAGGAGCACGTGCCCTTCACGCACGTTGTCGCCCTCGTCGACGCGCAACTCGAGCACCGTGCCGGCGATCTTGGCCAGCACCTGCGCGCGCTGCTCGGCTTCGATCGTCGCGGTGCCGACGAAAAAGGAGGGCACGTCGCGTCGCGCCACCATGGCCATTTCCACCGGCACCGCCTCGCGCTTTTTCTCGTCCTTCTTGTCGTCCTTCTTGCCGCCGAGGAAGGCCATCAATCCGCGCCGCTTGCCTTCCTTGTGCGGAGACGTCGCGGTCGAGTCCGCCGCGGCTGTGCTGTCGGGCGCGACTGCGCCGGCGACCTGTCCGCTGTCGGCTGGGACCGTCCCGCTGTTGGGGGTGGATTCCTCGTTCTCGGCATTGACATTCCGCGCCTGGCGCATGGACACCACGGCGACCGCGATCAGTGCGACGAGCAGAAAGCCGCCGAGGGCGCGCAGCACCCTCCGGCGGCGCGGGCGAGTGCGGGGTCGCGGGTCGCTCAAGACGGGCTCCTCTTCGAGGGCGTTTTTCGGCACGGGGGTCTTCACCCCTCACTACGCAAGGCAGGTCCAGCAGGTTCGCCAGCCGCGAAGGGACTCCGGGTTCTCCAAACACGAGCCGAAGTAGACCGTGTTACAGGGTACAATCCAGGCGCTCCGAGGAGGACTGCGCCATGCTGGATCCAGCCATCGTTCTCGCGGCGCGCGAACGCATCGCGTCCCGCGTGCACCGGACCCCCATGCTGCGCTCGAGCTCGCTCAGTGCCGTTCTCGGGATCGATCTCGCCTTCAAGGCCGAGCTGTTCCAACGCACGGGATCCTTCAAGGTGCGGGGCGCCCTCCACAAGCTCTCGTGTCTGTCAGCGGACGCGGCCGCGAACGGGCTGGTCACGATCTCGGCCGGGAATCATGCCGCAGCCCTCGCCTATGCGGCACGCGAAGCGGGGCTGCGCTGCACGGTGGTGATGCCACAAGCGGCGAACCCCACCAAAGTACGCGCCACGGAAGCCTATGGCGCCGAGGTCGTTCTGCACGGCAGTGTGCAGGAGGCGTTCGTGCGTTGCCACGAGCTCGAGAAAGAACGCGGTCTGCTCTACATCCATGCCTTCGACGATCCCGAGATCGTTGCCGGCGCCGGCACGCTCGGTCTCGAAGTCTTGGAGCAGGTGCCTGAGCTGGACACCGTTCTGGTGCCGATCGGCGGCGGTGGCCTCATCTCGGGTGTGGCACTGGCGGTCAAGCATCTGCGTCCGCGCGCGCGTGTGATCGGCGTCGAGCCGGAGGGCGCGGCCGTCATGTGGGCGAGCCTCGAGGCTGGCCGCGCTCTACGCGTCGACCAACTCTCCACGCTTGCCGACGGCCTGGCCCCGCCCATGGTGGGTGAGCTCAACTTCCAAATTGTGCAGCGCTACGTGGACGGCGTGGTGAAGGTGAGCGATGCCGAGATCCTCGATGCCATGCGCTTGCTGATGTCGCGTTGCAAGCTCGTCGTCGAGCCCGCGGGCGCCGCCGCCTTCGCAGCCTTGATGGCGCGGCGTGTGTCGGTTACGGGTGGAGAACGCGTCGTCGTGGTCTTGAGCGGTGGCAACGTCGATCTGGCCCAGCTCGGGAACTGGCTCTGAGCGCGGACCTTCCCGATCACCAACGATGGTAGGCGGGATGTCCTGGCTGCACGGCCACGAAGACACCAGTGCAGGTGGCGCAGATCTCTCCCGCGGCCTCGAGAGTGCCGGCAATGGTGGCGCGGTCGTCGCGCGCGTCGACGAGATGTGCACGCAGGCGCACGGTGCCGATGCTCGGTGTCGGTCGGCGCAGCTTGATGGTGTACTCGGCGGTGACCGTGCATGGCGGAGTTGCCGCACCACGGCGTTGCATGAGGAAGTACGCTGCCGCCCAATTGCAGTGGCAGTCGAGCAGCGTGCCGATGATGCCGCCGTTCAAGACGCCGTGAAATGCTTCGTGGAAAGGCCTCGGCGTCCACTCGGCAGTGACCTCTTCACCGGCGACATGGCTTTGCACGCCCAGGCCCTCCTGGTTGGCCGGGCCGCAGCCGAAACAACGATTCTCGGGAGCGTAGGTTTCCTGAAGGCTCTTGCGCGAGGATTCTGCCTGTTGCATCGAGGCTCCTGTGATTCAGCTTTTCTTCGTCGACAGACGAACGAATCCAGCGGGGGGGACCCACCCAGGAGGAGGCGCGCTGTTGTGACCGAAGAGGAAGGCTTCGCATTCCTGCATCCACACGACGCGCGCGGCCGGATCTCCGAGGCGAAGTCCCTTCTCGTTGACCAGCATCAAAGAGTGTTGCAGCCACAGGTTCCAAGCCTCGCGCGAGACCGTGGCATAGATCTTCTGCCCGAGATCGGTTGCAAACGGTGGCGCGGCCAAGCCGGGCAACTCGCGCCCGAGCTTGACGCACACCACCATGCGCGATGAAGCCGACGCGTCCGGCTCCTCCGATCCTGAGGGTTTTTTTGCTTCCGGGCTCGGTTTTGGCACAGGGGGTTGATTCGACATGGTACACTCTTCCGGCTCGGGCACTGGCTACTGGGCCCCCGCATGGGGTCAGGCTCAAGTATGCGGACAGGATACCAAAAGAAGGGGAGCCAGGAACCGGTCCCTAGCGCCGCCACTGGGGTCGACGTAGTTTCGTGTTTGGGGGGGACCGGAACGGCCGTGTTGGTCTGCCCCGGTCGAGGGAAGGTCGATCTTGAGCAAGAGTAAACCGCAGAATTCCAAGGGTAAACCCGGCCGGGAAGCCATCCGGCCAAAAACAGCAGCCAAGCCGGCAGAGGCCAAGCTGACCGAGGTCAAGCCACAAATGGCCAAGACCGCCCAAGGGAAGACTCCCTCGGCCAAGCATTTGGTTTCTGCCAAGCCGGCAGTCACCAAGCCCGCCAAGCCCAAGTCGGCGGAGCCAAGGCAGGCCGAGGTCAAGCAAGCGGCCGGCAAGCCGCACTCCGCAGCAAAACGCGCCACCCCCAAGCCGGCTTTCTCCAAGATTGCGCGAACCGAGCCTGTGCCCGGCAAGCCTGCTCGACCCCGACCTCCCGCAGCCAAGCCGGGTTCGACTCAATCCACGACCGCCAAACCGGTGGTCGCCAAGTCGTCGTCGCCGAGACCGGAATCGGCACGGACTTCGCGCTCCAATCGGAAGGCCGATGCGGATGCAGTTTCCACAACCGGCGCGAGCCCGGGCCCGCGCATGCAGCAGGTTCTCCAAGCACAGATCGCCCCCTGGCGTCGCGACGAACTGAGCGACGAGGAAGCGCAGCTGCGCGAGATCAAGCGCATCCCATTGCGCCACGTGTTCGACAACGACGAAGCCCGTCGCCGCTTGGTGGCGCGCGCAGTGTCTCCGGGAAAGAAGCGCTTCAGCAAGCCGAAGGCAGCGTCGGGCTCGTAAAGCCGTCGGACCCCGATCCCTTGGTGGATCATCGAACGCGAGCAACCCATCGCGATCTCGATCGCTTCATCCAGTCTGCACCGCACCCATCTCTTGGTGGGGAATCCTCGCGCCGCTTTCCCTGTCTCTACTTGTTGTCGCAGCCGCATCCGCCGATTCTCCGAGCGTCGAGCGCGGTGACCTCGTTCGGGTCGAATCGCCGCGCTTCCAGGTGAATCCGATGGTGGGAACGCTCCATTCGCTGGACGCGGAACAACCGGCGAACGACGCGGCACTTGCGCGGGTCGCGGTCGTGTTTGCAATCCCAGGCGCGGGGCTCATCCGCGGCGATGAACGCTGGGAGCGAGTCCAAGCCGACCAACTCCACCTCGCTCCGGAGTAGGCGAATCACCAAAGGACCTGTGCTAGGACGTGAGGATCGATTTGGCGGCGAGGATACCGGGCAGACAGGTGAGGCCGCCGCCAGGGTGAGTGCCGCTGCCGCTCAGGAAGAGACCGCGAATGGGTGTGCGCGAACCCACGCAACCGGCGGCCGGTCGCAGCAGCATCTGGTCGAGCGCATGCTCGCCGTGGTGCACGCTGCCGCCGGGAATGGCGTAGCGCGCCGCGAGATCGGGAGGTGCGAGCACCTGGCGTGCCACGACATCCAGCCCCCGCGTCTGCTCCGCCAACAATTCGACGACGCGATCGCCGAGCTGCTCGCGCGCGCTCGCGTCCCACCCCGTTGCGAGGTCGTGCGGTGTGAAGTGCACCAGGATCGATGCCGCCGGTCCAGGCAGGGCGTGGATTTCGAGGACCGGGCGGGAAGCGATCTCGCGGTATTTGATCGCATCGAATGCGCGCTCGATGTCGTCGAGTCGCGCACCCGTGCGTGCGAACTCGATGTCGGTGTCCTCGTGCCCGAGATAGCGAATCGGTTCGCGTA
Organism: uncultured bacterium; assembly: GCA_964567755.1. Lineage (GTDB taxonomy): Bacteria > Krumholzibacteriota > Krumholzibacteriia > DASRJW01. The sequence continues at coordinate 13,401 of CAZMNW010000052.1, read as the reverse complement.
ACGCCAGCAGCACTTGCGATGTCGTGCCACGCGAGCGGATGTTCTCGATCGCGTGCGCGAGTCGGATGGGCAGCGACCGCGGCGGCAAGAGCGAGAGGAAGAGCACCGCCGGGTGGCAGGATGCGGCGACGAGCGGCGCATCGATGTTCTCGCCATCCTCGAGCGTCACACCTTGCACCGAAGAGACGGCGGGCACCGCGCCGGCGTGGCCGCTCGGCGCCGTTCCCGCGCCGAGACGCACACGCGCGACTGCGGCTTCGGTGCGAATCTCGACACCTTGGCCGCGGGCGGCGCGTTCGAGCGCCGCCACGAGCGCTGGACCGCCGCCTTCGACACCGGGGCCGCGCGCGCAAGCTTGGCGCAACAGCAGGGCATTGCTCCCCGGAGAGCGCGGTCCCATGAAAGTGGAAGCCAGGCTCGGCAACGCCAGCGCCGACTTGAGCAGATCGTCGGCGAACCATTCGTCGAGCCAGTCGGCGACCGAGAGCGGCGGCAATCGCAGCAGCTCCAAGAAATCGCGCCGCCCGAGTCGGCGCAGGCGCATGGCGCGTCCAAAAAGCTCGCGTGCGCCCACCGATTCGACCTCGGTAAGATCGAGCGCGGGCTCGGTGAGGAAATTCAGCAGGACAGGCGCTAGGCGTGCGAGGAAAGCGTGATACCGGTGATAGTGCTCGGCATCCCGTTCATTGCGCCGGCCGATCGCGACCGCGGCTTGCCCGGGATCTCCGGCCAGCCACAAGCTGTCCCCTGGTGACCCCAACGCCAGCACTCCAGGAGGCTCGGTGCGCCAGCGCAAGCCATGGGCTTCGAGCGCGAGCGTTTCCAGCAGCCGCCGCTGCACGAGCGTCGTGTCGGCAAAAAAACCGGCGCTTTGCGCTCCGGGGTGGAAGTCGTCGGAGGCGGCGAGACCGCCGATGCGGTCGCGCCGCTCCAAGACCAGGACACGGCGCCCCGCCTTCGCCAGCAACGCGGCCGCAGTCAAGCCATTGTGCCCGGCGCCGATGACGATCACGTCGTACTGCGTGCTCAAGCGTCCCCCGATCGCAGCAGCGCTTTTGCCGCCAGCGCGCCGGGTGCGCCCATCACGCCGCCGCCGGGGTGCGTGCCCGACGCGCACATCCACAGCGAGCCGAGCGGTGTGCGATAACGCGACCATCCCGCCGTCGGGCGCAAGAACAACATCTGGTCGAGACCCAGCTCGCCGTGGAAGATGTTGCCCTCTGTGAGCCCATACTCCTGTTCGAGATCCCAAGGCGTGAGCACATGCCGGTGCAAGATGGCAGCGGGGAGAGTCGGGCAGTACTCCGCCAATGTCGCGATGACGGCGTCGCCGAAAGCCTCGCGCTTCTCGGGCCAGCGCGCTGGGCCACAGGCCAGATGGTAGGGCGCGTACTGCACGAAGATGGACATGACGTGCTTGCCGGGTGGCGCCACGGTGGGATCGACGAGCGACGGGAACACGATGTTGAGGAAAGGCCGGCGCGAATATTCGCCGTACTTGGCGTCGTCGTAGGCGCGTTCGAGATACGCGATGTCGGGCGCAATCGACACATCGCCGCGCAAGTGCGGGCCCATGCCAGGCCGGCAAGTGAAGTCGGGGAAGCGGTCGAGCGCCAGGTTGACCTTCCCCGAGCTGCCGCGCAGCTTGAAGCGCCGGATCCGCGTCAGGAACTCGGAGTCGAGATGCGCGGGCTCGACCAACTTCAAGAAAGTCCGGTGCGGGTCCAACGCCGAAACGACAGCGCGCGATTCGATCTCGTCGCCGTTCTCCAGCACGATGCCGCGCGCCCGCCCGCCGCGCACGTGGATGCGCGCCACCGGTGCCTGCGTCACGATCTCCGCCCCCTCCGCCCGGGCGGCGCCTGCGAGCGCCAGGCTGATTCGTCCCATGCCGCCCTTCACGAACCCCCAAGCACGGTACGAGGCATCGATCTCCCCCATGTAATGATGCAGGAGCACGTATGCAGTGCCCGGCGAACGCACGCCCAGGAACGTGCCGATGATCCCGCTCGCCGACATCGGCGCCTTGAGATGCTCGCTCTCGAAGAAAAGATCCAGAAAGTCCGCGGCGCTCATGGTCATGAGACGAAGCGCCAGCTCGCGCAGCTCGTGATCGAGGGCGCGGAAGCCGAGACCCAGCCGGCGCAGCACGCCGAGCTCCCGCGGTGACAGCGACGCCGGATCGGGCGCTGGCGCATCGATCGTCGGCTTGATGAAGTGCGCCAGCCGGCTCATCAGAAGGCCGAACTCCGGGTAGACGTCGGCGTCGCGCGGGCTGAACGCTGCGATCTCGCGCCGCGTCAGCTGTGGATCGCTCCAGCGCGCCAGCGACCGGCCATCCGGGAACGGCGTGAACGTGGACTCGAGCGGCAGGATCTCGAGCCCGTGACGCGGCAATCCGAGCTCGCGCACGATCCAGGGGCGCAACAGGCTCACGATGTACGAGCACGTCGAATATGTGAACCCCGGATAGATCTCCTCGCTCACCGCCGCGCCGCCGAGCACGTGCCGGCGCTCGAGCACGAGCACGCGCTTGCCGGCCTTGGCCAGATACGCGGCGCAGGCGAGACCGTTGTGTCCGCCACCGACGACGATGACGTCGTAGACGGAATGCTTCGGCTTGCCGGCGGCCTGGCTCACGCTTTCTTCCTTTCGGGATCGAAGAACGGCAAGGCGGTGACGATGGCGCCGACCCGACGGCGCTCGAACTCCACCGTGACCTCGATCTCGAGCCTCGTCCCTGGAGTGGCGGAGCCGCTGCGCACACTGGCGAGCGCCAGGTTCTGCTTCAGGATGGGGGACCAAGCGCCGCTCGTGGCGTATCCGACTTGCTTGCCGCGCCCGTCGTAGAGCGGCACGGGTGTGCGCCAGGCGCCAGCGGGCACACGGGGCGGCAAGCCGTACTGCGCGTGCAGGGCCTCGAACTCTTCCCAAACGATGACGAGGCCAACGAATGATGTGGCCGCACCGCGGGCGGCCTCGGCACGCAATGCCGCCTGACCGACGAAGGGCTCGCGTTCGACCTTCACCGTCCAACCCAGGCCGATCTCGGCGGGGCTGGACTTGCGCGCTGGCATCAGGCAATGATTGGCGCTCCAGTAATCGACGCCATTCATGATGAAGCCGGCTTCGATGCGCGACACGTCCAGCGCGTCGAGGCCGATCGGAACGATGCGGTGCGCGCGACCCGCGTCGATCAATGCATCCCAGACGCCGAGCGCCTGCGCCGCCGGCACCCAGATCTCGTAGCCCAAGTCGCCGGTGTAGCCCGTGCGCGAGATCCAAGCCTCGGCGCCGTCGACACGCGCGGGGGTGATGCCGAAATAGCGCAGCGCCGCGAGATCCATAGCGGTGATTTGGGCCAGAATCTGGAGCGACACGGGTCCTTGCAGCGCCAATGCGGCGAGCTTCTGACTGCTGTCCTCGATGCGGACATCGAAGCCGCGCGCTTGGCGGGAGAGCCAGGCGAAGGCGGGCTCGGCCGCGGTGACGCGGAAGCGGTCATCTTCGAGGTGCGCCACGGTGCCGTCATCGACCACCTTGCCGTCGTCATCGCACCAGCAGAGGTAGGTCATGCGGCCCACCGCGAGCTTGGTGATGTCACGCACCGTGACCCACGACAAGAACTGGGCGGCATGGGGTCCGTGCACTTCGTACTTGTAGAGCGGGGTCACGTCGAGGAGACCGGCCGTGTGGCGAATGGCCTGGTATTCCGGTTCGAGAATGGTGTTGAAGGACCGCACTGCGTAGTAGCCGGCCCATTCCTTCCACAGCAGGCTCGTGCACAGCGCGGCCGTGCGCGGATGGAAGGGACTCATGATGGGCATGCGCAACGTCCTCGGAATCCTTCGAACCGCGAGCAGCGTCCAGGGGCCGGCGCCACGGGGGCGGCGAATGGCGTTCTACCACAAACGAGGTTGGCGCGAGAAGAGAGCCCTCCGAGGCGCGAATTGCCGCCCGATGCTACACTGCGTCACTCGCAGGTCCCGACGTGGTGCCGCGATCACGCACGTTCGGCGGAGACGGCGAGTGTCGCGGCAGTCTTCAATGGCTAGCGAGGCGCATTGTTCGTCGTCCTTCTGTCGATCACACTCGTCATCGCCTCGGCCGTTGCGACGAGCGTGGCACGGCTGTTTCGCCACTCCATTCGTGCGATTCTCGATCGCATCGTTTCCGCGGACCTGAGCGGTGCCTGGCACCGCTATCTCGTGTTCGCCCTTTACGTCGTTGGCGTGTCGGGTGGCGTGCGCATCTGGGAGCTGGAGAAGTACATCACTGGGCGTGGCCCCGATGAGCCGCCCGTGGTTCTGAACGCCAACCGCTGGGTGCTCGAGATCTACCGCACCATCATCCAAACCTTGCAGAGCACGGCGTGGCTGCTGCTGGTATTCTTCGTCTTCGCCATGGTGGCGTTCGTGATTCTGCGCGGTTTCGAGCTCCGGCGTTCGGGGAGGACCGAATGAGCGCAAGCCCCAAGCCAGGCATCGGTCGTATTGCCTGGCGCGATCTCACTGTGGCCGACGCCGGCCGCGTCCGCGAGTTCTACGCCGCCGTCGTCGGCTGGAAGCCCGAGCCCGTGGACATGGGCGGTTACGCCGATTACAACATGACATCTCCGGACACCGGCGAAGCGATGGCGGGAGTGTGTCATGCCCGAGGCGTGAACGAGGGCATTCCACCCCATTGGCTGCTCTACATTACAGTGGCGGATCTCGATGCGAGTCTCGAGCGCTGTATCGCCCTCGGGGGCGAGATCGTGCGCGCGCCGCAGGGGTCCGGGCCGGGCCGTGTTTGCATCATTCGCGACCCAGCGGGAGCCGTCTGCGCCCTGAGCGAGGCCTAGAGAAGTTGGGGAATGAGATCGGGGAGAGGTTGCAACAGAGACAGAGGAACGGCGTACACCATTTGAGTAGCTCCATGGGCCGGGCCGTTTGGGTCCGGCTCAGCGCATTCCTGGTACCGAATCCAACGGGGCCCTAGGCTTTTTTCCATCCGAGAGCAGGTTCATGCGATGACTTCGAACCGGCGTCCGCACCGATTCCCGATCCTCACCTCCATTCTCGCCGGGCTCTTGACCGCAAGCATTGCATTCCAGCCCGGGTGCGGCAAAAAGGGCGACGCTGCCCCGCCACACGGCGCCGCTGCCGCGGGCTCTGCAGAGGGCGCCCCCAAACAGCCGCCCGTCCCCGTGGCGGTGGCGGAGGCCCGGACCGGGGAGATCGCCAGCTACTACACGGCCACCGCGACGCTCGCCGCCGACCAAGAAGCCGAGATTCTCGCCCGCGTCTCGGGCGTGGTGCAGAAGCTCGACTGCGAAGAGGGTGACGAGGTCCAAGACGGCGCGGCACTTCTTCACATCGACAACGACGAGTATCGCTACCGCCTGCAGCAGGCGCAGGCGCAACGCGGCGATCTCGAAGCGAAGTTGGCGCGCATCGGCAAGATGCGCGATCAGGAACTGGTTTCGGCCGAGGAATTCGAAACGGTGACGAACAATCTCACCGCCGCGCAAGCCGCCGAGGGATTGGCGCAGTTGAGCCTGTCGTACACGCGCGTCGTGGCGCCTTTTGCCGGACGCATCGTCACGCGCAAGGTCAACGTCGGACAAACGGTGAACGTCGGCACGCCGTTGTTCGGGATCGCCGACTTCACGCCTTTGCTGGCGCGCGTGCACGTTCCAGCCAAGGAGTTCCACAAGCTCGAGCCCGGCCAGAGCGTCGACATCGTGATCGAGAGCAACGCCACGCAGATGCGCGGCAAGGTGCGCTTGGTGAGCCCGACCATCGATCCGGCGAGCGGCACCATCAAAGTGACGGTCGAGATCATCGATGCGCCCGCGGACGTGCGTCCCGGCGACTTCGCGCAGGTGAGCATCGTCACGGAGCGCCGAGCCGGCCGCACGCTGATTCCGAAGGTCGCGCTGGTCAACGATCGCGGCGAGCAAGTCGTGTACGTGTCCGCCGACAGCACCGCCGAACGCCGCGTCGTCGACGTCGGCTTTCAGGATGATTGGAACGCCGAGATCACGCGCGGGGTCGCAGCGGGAGAGCGCATCGTGGTGAAGGGACAACGGTCGCTCAAACACGGTGCGGCGATCAAGGTGCTCGAAGGCGACGCCGCCGCGCAGGTTTCGGACACGACGAGCGCCGAGAAGGACTCCTGATGCGCGGGTTCATCGCCGGCGCCGTGCGGCGCCGCGTCACCGTCGTCATGGCTTCGCTGGCGGTCGGGGCGTTCGGGATGGTCGGCTACGAACGCCTGCCGCTCGAATTGTTCCCCGACATCTCCTATCCGTCGCTCACCGTGCAGACCGACTTCCCCGACACTGCGCCGCAGGAAGTCGAGAACCTCGTCACCCGCCCGGTGGAAGAGGCGGTCGGCGTGCTGCGCGGCCTCAAAGCGGTGCATTCGGTGTCGCGCCCCGGCATCTCCGAGGTGACCCTCGAGTTCGATTGGGGTTCCGACATGGACATGCTGTCCATGGAGGTGCGTGAAAAGCTCGACCGTTTGCTGCTGCCCGTCGAGGCCGAGGAACCCATCGTCTTGCGCTTCGATCCCTCGCTCGACCCGATCATGCGCATCGCGCTGTCGGGCACGGGCGAGCTCAACGACATGCGCAATCTCGCCGAACGCAAGATCAAGCTCGATCTCGAGACCCTGAATGGCGTGGCCTCGGCGCAGATCAAGGGCGGGCTCGAGGACGAAGTCTTGGTCGACATCGACCAAGAGCGCCTGGCGGCGCTCGGCATCCCGTTGCAGCGCGTGCGCGATGTCGTCGGCGGTTCGAACGTCAACCTGCCGGGTGGTTCGCTGCGCGGCGCCGACAGCCACTACCTCATCCGCACGCTCAACGAGTTCGACAGCGTCGACGAGATCGGCGCCGTCATCCTCGAGGATCGCGCCGGCGCCGTGGTCCGCCTGCGCGACGTGGCGACGGTGCGTATGGGGACCAAGGAGCGCGAGGAGATCACCCGCGTTGGCGGCAAGGAGTGCGTCGAGATCGCCGCCTTCAAAGAAGGCGACGCCAACACGGTGACGGTGGCGCGCCTGCTGCGCGAGCGGCTTGCCGAATGGCAGGGAAAACTGCCCGAGGGTCACGAGCTCACGGTGCTCTTCGACCAATCGCATTTCATCGAGCAATCGATCCAGGAAGTGCGCGACTCGGCATTGTACGGCGGTCTGCTCGCCATCGTGGTGCTCTTCCTCTTCCTGCGCGAGCTCAGAAGCACGCTGATCATCGCCGCCACGATCCCCATCTCGGTGGTCGCGACGTTCATGTTCATGTACCGCTTGAACATCTCGCTCAATGTCATGTCCTTGGGCGGCTTGGCGCTCGGGATCGGCAATCTCGTCGACAACTCCATCGTCGTGCTCGAATCCATTCATCGCAAGAAGAAGCTCGGGCTCGGTCTCGGGCGCGCGGCGCTCGAAGGGGCCGACGAGGTCGCCGCTGCCGTCGTCGCCTCGACCCTGACGACGGTCGCCGTCTTCCTGCCCATCGTTTTTGTCGAGGGCATCGCCGGCCAGCTCTTCCGCGATCAGGCGCTGACGGTGAGCATTAGCCAGATCGCGTCGCTCCTCGTCGGCCTGACGCTCATTCCGATGTTGAGTGCGCTCGGTCCCCCCATTCGCAAAGCGGATCTCGCCGGCCCGCCTCTCGACCTGGGGAACGAAGGCGACGAGGATGCGAGCCTGCCGCTCAGCTTGGGGCGTTTCTCGCGTCACTACGACCGCCTCGTCCGCGGTGCCATCGCGCGACCCTGGGCGACGCTCGCGGTCGCGGTCGCGCTCTTCGTCGGCGCCATCGCCTGCGTTCCGTTCCTCGGCACCCAGCTCATCCCGCCGCTCACCGAGGGCGAGTTCGCCTTCGAGATCAAGCTGCCGGAGGGCACCTCGCTCGCGGCGACGAATCGTGTGGTGCGCGAGATCGAAGCCACGGCAGCCGCGAACCCGGAGATCGCGCGCACCTATGCGCGCGTCGGCAGCCGGCTCGTCTCGGGAGGCATGTCGACCAACGCGCTGGGCGAGCACTTCGGGCAGGTCAACATCACGCTCGTGAACCGCACCGACGACGCGGTCGAGGATCGCGTTGCCGCCGCGCTGCGCGCGCGCTTCGACGACATGCCCGACGTCGAGGCCCGGTTCGGCCGTCCGTCGTACTTCAGTCTCAAGACCCCGATCGAGGTCATCCTCTACGGCGAGGATCTGGACGCCTTGCGCACCTACTCCCTCGACTTGACGCGACAGCTGGCGACGATCCCGGGGCTGGCCGACCTCCGATCGTCGTTGGAAGCGGGCAATCCGGAGCTGCAGGTGGTCTTCGACCGCGAGCGCGTGGCGGCGCTCGGGCTCGATCTGGGCACGTTGTCGACCACCCTGCAGGGTCGCGTTCAAGGCGTGGTCCCGACGCGTTACAAGGAAGCGGATCGGCAGATCGACGTCCGCATCCGCAACCAGGAATCCGATCGCACGTCCGTGGCCGACGTGCGCAACCTCGTGCTTCCCGGCCCGAATGGCAGCTCCATTCGCCTGGTGGCGTTGGCGGACGTGCATGTCGACGAGGGACCGGCCGAGATTCATCGGCTGCAGCAACAGCGCGCCGCCGTCATCAGCGCCAACCTCGACGGCCGCAGCCTCGGCTCGGCGGTGGGCGAGATCCAGAGCGCCCTCGAGCGCGAAGCGCCGCCCGCGGGCTTGAGCTCCGAGATCGGCGGCCAGAATGCGGAGATGCAGGTGTCGTTCGCGAGCCTCCGCTTCGCGCTCCTCCTCGCCGTTTTCTTGGTCTATCTCGTCATGGCCGCGACCTTCGAATCGTTCATCCATCCGTTGATCGTGTTGCTCAGTGTCCCGCTCGGGATCGTCGGTGTCGTGGCGGGATTGCTGCTCACGCGCACCGAGATCAGCGTCATGGTTCTCATCGGGGTCGTGCTGCTGGTGGGGATCGTGGTGAACAACGCCATCGTGCTCCTCGACGCCGTCAATCGCCTGCGTCGATCGGGGATGGCCAAGGCCGAAGCCGTGGTGCGCGCCGGCCACATTCGCCTGCGCCCGATTCTCATGACGGCGCTGACGACCGTGCTGGGCCTGGCGCCGATGGCCATCGCTTGGGGCGAGGGCGCCGAGCTGCGCGCGCCGCTCGCGATCACGGTGCTCTCGGGGTTGTCGGTGGCGACGTTGCTGACCTTGGTGGTCATCCCGGCCATCTATGTTCTCGTGCCGTCGCAGGTCACCGTCGAGCCGGCGAGCGGGCGGGACGCGTCACGCGGAGGCACGCCATGACCTTGCCGGAGTTCGCCATCAAACGTCGCGTGTCGATGCTGATGCTCATCGTCAGCCTCGCCGTGCTGGGCACGGTGGCATTGTTCCGGCTGCCGCTGGCGTTCTTGCCCGACATCGAGCAACCCATGCTGTTCGTGCAGCTGCCGTACACCAACGCCTCACCCGCACAGGTGGAGCGGCTCGTGGTGCGCCCCGTCGAAGAGGCGCTCGGCTCGGTCGGGGGGCTGCGCAACATGTGGTCGCACATCGGCGACCAGGGCGGGACCATCGGGCTCGAGTTCGACTGGGCGCAGAATATGAAAGTGGCGCGCACCGAAATCTGGGAGAAAATCGATCGCGTCCGGCGCGACCTCCCGGATGACATCGGCGACGTCATGGTGTCGAACAATTGGGATTCCCGCGAGGCCGACCGGCCCATCATCGAAGGGCGTCTGGCGTCGAAGCGCGACCTGAGCGAAAGCTACGACCTGCTGGAGCGCCGCATCGTCAAGCCGCTGGAGCGCATCCCCGGGGTCGCCAGCGTCCGCCTGGATGGCGTCAACCCCAAGGAAGTGCGCATCAACCTCGATGTCGAGGGTCTCGAGGCGCACGGCATGGACGTGCGCGCGGTCATCACCCTGCTGCAGCGTTCCAATTTCGATCAGTCTCTCGGCAAGATCACCGACGGCGATTCGCGCTGGTCGCTGCGCATGGTGGGGTCGTTCAAGAGCGTCGAAGAGATCCGCGGCTTCCCCATTCGCGCCGACGGGTTGAAGCTGCGCGACATCGCCGAGGTGCGCTACGAGGAGCCGCCGCTCGAGTACGGCCGGCACCTGGACGGCGACTTCGCCATCGGCGTCACCATCGCGCAGGAATCGAAGGCCAACACCGTCGAGGTCTGCGACGCCGTCGACAAGCGCATCGCGGCGATGAACAGCGATCCCGAGCTCGAAGGCGTCAACTTCCTCACCTGGTTCAGCCAGGGCAAGGAGATCCGCAAGACACTCAGGGACCTCACCTTCACTGGTATTTTCGGGGCGATCTTGGCGGCGCTGGTATTGTATGCGTTCTTGCGCCGCAACTCGACGACCTTGGTCTCGGTGGCCTGCATCCCGTTCTCGCTCATCGTCGCCTGCGGCTTCGTCTGGGCGCGCGGCGGCTCGATGAACACCTTGACCTTGCTCGGTCTGATCGTGGCCATCGGCATGCTGGTCGACAACGCCGTGGTGGTGATGGAGAACATCTTCCGCCACCAGGAGCTCGGGGAGGATGCCAAGGAGGCCACGCGCCGCGGCTCCGCCGAGGTCGCCATCGCCGTCACCGCCGCGACATTGGCGTCCGTGATCGTGTTCCTGCCGCTCATCTACAACAAGCCGAGCGAGATGAACGTGTATTTGAAGGAGCTTGGCATCAGCGTCTGCGTCGTCATCCTGGCCTCTCTCTTCGTCAGCCAAACGCTGATTCCGCTTGCCACCTCCTGGTTCATCAAGACGGCGCCGCGGCCGAAGTCGCCTCGGATGATCCGATTCGAAGACATCTACCAGCGACTGCTCGTCTTCAACCTGCACCACCGCTGGCTCACGCCGGTGATCCTGGTGCTGGCGCTCGCTTCCGCCTACATCCCGTTCTCCAAGGTGGACAAGAACTTCGACACCAACGAGAGCGAGCTGTTCGTCCAGGTGAATTACGATTTCAGCGAGAACCTGTCGCTCGACCGCAAGGAAGAGTTCGTCGATCGGGTGGAGAGTGCGCTCGAGCCGCATCGGGAGGCGCTGCTGGCGCGTTCCATCTACAGCTTCTGGAGCGACGGCTGGACGATGACGCGCGTTTATCTCGACGAGGGCAAGGCCAACGAAGCCAACATCGGTATCGTGCGCGCGCGCCTGCGCGAACGGCTGCCCGAGATCGCCGGCATCAAGCTCGAGGTGGCGGAATCGAACCAGTTCTGGCGCCAAGATCGTGGCAAGCGCATCGCCTTGCAGCTGGTCGGCGAGGATTCGGAGGTCTTGGGCGAGCTGGCCGACGAGGCCAAGCGCCGCATCGCCGAGGTGCCGGGGCTGGTCGATCCGTTCGCGGGCAGCGAGGAAGGCCAGCAGGAGATTCACGTCGAGATCGACCGCGAGCGCGCCGCGCGCATGGGGGTGGCGGCGATGCAGCCGGCGCAGGTGATCGGGCTCACCTACCGTGGCCAGCGCCTGCAGCATTTCCGCACCGCCGACGGCGAGCGTGAGATGCGCGTGGCGCTCGACGAGAAGGAAACCGAGAGCACATCGCAGCTGCGCAATCTCCCCATCTGGACGCGCGACGGCGACAAGATTCCATTGGCGTCGCTGGCGTCGTTCGAGGAGAAGGCCGGCGAACGCAACATCAACCGCGACAACCGCCTCACGAGCGTGTGGGTCGGGGCGCGTTTCGAAGACGGAACGCGCGAAGGCTACATGCCGTTGGTGACCGCGGCGATGGATGGGATGCCGTTCCCGTACGGCTATTCGTGGACCTTCGGCCGCTGGGAGGAACGCCGCAAGGAGAAGTCGCAGGAGTTTCTCACCAACCTCCTGCTGGCGCTCTTGCTCATCTTCGCCGTCATGGCGTCGCTGTTCGAGTCCGCGGGCCAGGCGTTGACCTTGCTCTTGGCGTTGCCGTTCGCGCTCGCCGGCGCCTTCTGGACCCTCTATGCCACCGGCACCGACTTGGACCAGCCGGCGGCCGTCGGCTTGCTGCTATTGATCGGCACGGTGGTCAACAACGGCATCGTCATGCTGGCGCACGTCAATCATTACCGCGGCGAAGGCTTGGGGCGCGAGGAGGCGCTGGTGCGCGGCTGCAGGGAGCGCCTGCGACCGATCGTCATGACCGCCCTCACTACGCTCATCTCTCTCGTGCCAATGGTGGTGCAGAAGCCCTCGCTGGGCGGTGTGTACTACTACTCGATGGCGCTCGTCATCATGGGCGGCTTGACCTTGTCCACCTTCCTCACCCTCATCCTCATGCCGACGGCGACGACCCTGGTTGAAGACTCCAGCGGTTGGCTGGCGCGGCTCGCGCGCCGGCTCACCTCCCGCCTGCGTTTGCACAAGCGGCAAGAGGCGTTGGCCGACTGAGCTGGCGCTCGCCGGGAAGGGGAATGTCTTGTCGGCGCACGATCGCACCCTCGGGATCGAGCGGCGCACGTTCCTGCGCCTGCCGGCCGCGGTGGCGATCGGCACTTGGCTCGGCCTGCGCGACGAGTTATTGGCGCAAGAGGGAACCGGTCGCATCACGTTCGACGATTTCTGTGACCGCGTCGGCGCCATGGCGCTTCAGGTCATCGCCGATGCCGATCGCGACGAGGACGCCTATTTGTTCCAGGTCGCCGCGCTCGCCCGGCGCATCGCCGACGTGCCCGCGGTCGCTTTCGGTCAACCCTACAAGGGCATCATCCAGACCGGTCGCAACTACCGCGGCTCGGGCATCGTGGTGGTGCAGTGGGCCATGGCCGCCGGGCTCACCTATCCCGCGCACAATCACCCGCATTACAATGGTGTCACGCTGGGGTTGGAAGGGGAGTGCCGGATGCGCAACTTCGATCCCGTGGGACAGATTCCCCGTTTCGACGATCCGTTGGAGTTCCAGCTGCGCGAAACTCAGGATCAGCTGCTCACACCGGGCCGTGTGGTGTCGATCATGTCCAGCGCACGCGACAACATCCACACGCTACGCACCGAATCGCACCCCGTGCGCGGTATCGATGTCATGACGTTGATCGGCAAACATGAGGGCTTCTCGTTCGTGGAGATCGACGCGGCGCCGCAATCAGACGGCGTGCACTCCGCGCGCTGGGGCGAACGCATCGCGCGTTGACGCGTCGATTCCGCCCCAAGGATCAGTGGTTCAGCCGGACCGGCTTGCACACCGGACACGGAGTAAAAAATGACGGCCCCGGTCAGGCGCGAGCGTTTCGGCTGCGCCTGCCAGGGCCGTGTAATGGTAGCGGGGGCCTTCTCCATTGCCATTCAGCAAGCTCTAGCCCGGATTATTCATGACGGACTCGTTCCGTCGGAATTTGGTGCGTGATCGGTTTCACTTGGCTGTTGGATCTCAGGACCGTTCGCTTTTCGCTCAGGAGTTTGAGCTTGGATGCAGAGGCAGTCAAGCGCCATCGCC
>CAZMNW010000051.1:0-52951 GCA_964567755.1 uncultured bacterium | reverse complement strand
GGCGATGGCGCTTGACTGCCTCTGCATCCAAGCTCAAACTCCTGAGCGAAAAGCGAACGGTCCTGAGATCCAACAGCCAAGTGAAACCGATCACGCACCAAATTCCGACGGAACGAGTCCGTCATGAATAATCCGGGCTAGTACCTTCGTCGAGTCCATGCCCGGCGGGTAGCCGGGTTGTGAGAAATCAATCAGTGTTGGATCCAGACCAATCACAAGTACACTTTTCTCGTCTGTCACAGCTGCCTCCATCGCGCCCGTGCCCCTAACGCCGCGAGAGGAAACACTGTAGCGCATGTCGGGTCCTAGAGTCACCTGTCGGGGGCGGTCGCGTGGGGGCTTCGGCGACCAAGCCATGGTTCCGGCCCACTCACGATGTCGCCGGGTGCTCACCAAAGTTGACGGATCAATCCGCCCACGCTGGGCTGTTCACAAAAGTAGGCATTCGTGAACAGTCGAGGCGAAGATCCGGAATCTCCTGCGTGTCTTTGCGCTACGCGAATATGAACAGGATTTGTGAACACGCAACAAGTCTTCGGGACACGACTGCGGTTGCAGGCGCTTCTACTTGCGCTCGGCAACCGTCACCCGCACCGTGTGGCGTTCGCCATTGCGCACGAAGACGACATCGGCTTCGTCACCAGGGGCGATACCCTTCAATACGTCGCTGTATCCCTGCAGATCCTCGATAGCGACGCCGGCGAACTCGACGATGACATCGCCGGCGCGCATGCCGGCCTTTTCCGCCGGACTCCCCGGGACGACGCCGGAGAGCAGCACCCCCACGCCCTTATGATTGAAATCGGGAATGCTGCCGAAGGTGACGCGCCGGGCGCCGCTCCGGCCGGCAGCGGGCTGTGCCGCGGCGCTGGCCGCGCCCGGAGGCACGAAGCCGAAGGGCTCGTCGCGATCGGCAACGTACCGGACCAACTCGTGCGTGTAGTCGGCGATGCGAGCCAGACCCTCGTAGTCGATCTTGTCGGGTGTGTCGGCCGGCCGATGATAATCGGCGTGAGCTCCGGTGAAGAGCTGGATCGCGGGCACGCCGCGGCGGACGAAGCTCATCTGATCGCTGCCGCCGGGGTCCTTTTCCGGCATCTGCAGCTCGAAACCGAAACCGATGTTGACTCCGCGCAGAACGTCCGGCAGTTGCTGTGCCGTCTCGGCACCGAAGATCGTGAGCTTGTTGCCAGCAAGTCGCCCCACCGTGTCGAGGTTCAGCATCGCCGTGCACTCGGAGAGTGCCCGCGCGGGATGCTCGACGTAATAGGCGCTCCCGAGCAGTCCGGTCTCTTCACCCGAAAAGGCCACGAACACGACGTCATGTGCCGGAGGGCCCGCGGACCGCATCTGCCGTGCGCACTCGAGGAGCGCTGCCACGCCCGAAGCATTGTCGTCGGCGCCGGGATGGAGCGCTCCCGCGTTCGCGCTTCCCGGCTCGCCACGCCCGAGATGGTCGTAATGCGCACCGAGGACGACGTGTCGCGAGGCCACTTCTCCGGCCGTCGACTTGCCCGAATCGGACGCTTCACCCTTCAGGACCGCGATCAGGTTCACCATCGCCTTGCCATCGGACGTCTGCCACTGCTGCCGGTATCCCGCTTCTCCGAGCCCCCGTAGGCCGAGCTCTTGGAAACGTTCTTCGATGAAGCTCGCCGCCAGGGTCAGGCCCGCGCTACCGGCGCCACGCCCCTCGAATATTTCCGCACACAAGGCTTGCACGTCCCGCTGCAAGTGCTCGACATTCTCCTGGCCTCGCGCCGTGGGCACGAACACCATGAACACCCCGGCAGCCAGCACGCACGTGCAGCTCCGGTGCCAACGATTCATCGTGAGCCCTCCTCGATCTCGAGCCGCATGGGGGATGTCGTCACTTGCCATTTTCCTTTGTCGACGTTCGTTTCGGCCGCGAACACGAGATAGCTGTAGCGGCCATAATGCGGCAGCTTGCGGCCGAGCGCCGGGACGACCGCCGCATCCGCCGGCAGCACCACGGTCCACGCGATCTCCGAATTCTCTGGATCGCGGAAGCACGCCACGAGCGAATGCCCCTCCGCTTGGGCCGCCTCGCGCAGCTGGCGTGGAGCCGCACCGAATGTGGCGGTCTCCGCGAACAACCGATCGACACGCTCGCCTGCACCGAAGAGCCAAACGCTGCGCCCCGCCGCCCCCTTCCAGTTCTGTTCATCGACGAGGATCTGCTTCTGATTGTGGCTCCAGCCGGAAGCGAGTGTGCGCAGCGCGCTCGCCATCTCGGGGGCGCAACGCGCCCCGATCACGACCACGGTGGAATCGGCGCCGAGCACATGCGACAGCGCCGGTGGCACTTCGCTCCGATGCAACTTGCGAAAGATTTCCATGTCCGGGTCGACGGCCACCCAGCGCGTGCCGGACTCGAGTTCGACGCGCACCGGCGCCGGCCCAAGCGAGACATTGAGCGTGGCCAAGGTCCCGTTCACCTCGTAGTGGACCGGCACCGTCAGCGCATAGGCGGGCTCCTGCTGACTGATCTCGATACCGATTCCATCCTGGTCCCGCGCACGTGCAACGGCCAGCACTGGTGCCCCGGGTCTGTCGATCCATTGCGCAAACCATGCCGCGATCACGGAGATCGAGCGATCGCTGCTCTTCGGTGACGGGCGCGGTGGATTGAAGGCTGCGGGCGTCCCCGCAGTCACGGGGTTCCCGGTTGCGACCTCGAAGCTGCGCACGAGCTCGTCCCAGCCGGCGTAACGAAAGCGGTGTTCGCTGTAGAAGTGCCGCAATGCGGCGAAGAACGCCGCGTCACCGACGAGACGCCGCGCCATGTGGAACACCATCATGGTCTTGCCGTAACCCACGGCCTGCGTCGCCGGATCCGACCTCTCGGTGAACCGCCGCAGCGCGAAGTCGCGCCCACCGGAGGTCGCGTAGTCGAGGTAGCCCTGCAACTGGCTCGAACGATCGTCGCGCGCCGCGGCGGCGCTTTCGTTGGCTTTGTACGTGTAGTCCGCGAGGTACGAGGTCAACCCCTCGGACCAGTTCCCCTGCCCTTCGTCGACGTAGACGCCATTTCCCCACCAGTTGTGCAGAATCTCGTGGCCGAAGCTCGTGTGCACGATGAACGGCAAGCGGATGACCTGATCGCCCAGCAAGGTGAAGCTCGGCATCCCGTATCCCGTCTGCCACCAGTTCTCCACCATGGCAAACTTGTCGAATGGATACGGACCGATCATCTCGTCGTACATCTGGAGATACTTCCCCGTGGCCTCCAGATAGGTGCGGCAGAGGTCTTCGGGCGTATTCGCGTAGGTGAAGGTGTAGATCTTGACGCTGTTGTGCACTGCCTGGCGCACGACGTATGGCCCGGCGACGAGGTACGCCTCGGGCATCGGGTCGTCGACCACCCAGAGGGATTCGACGCGCCCATCCGCGAGCGTGCGCCGTTCGGCCCAGGTGCCCTGACTCACGCTCTCCCAGCCACCGGGCACTTGCGCCCGCAAGTGGAAGCGAAACAGTCCTTCGCCGCTCCACGGAATCCAGAAAGTCGAGCCCTCGAGATACGCGCCACGTGCATCGATGAGACCGGTCGACGTGTCGAAGCCGCGCTGGTACGCCACCTTCGGCGGGCGCAAGCTGTCATAGACCACACCCGCGTAGTCGAACGTGAGGTGCGGCGCATCGGGCCAGCCTCCGGTCGGCGCGTGGACGGTGAGCTCGCGCGCGATGGCGTAGTCCTGCATGCGTTCATAATTAGGGCGTTCCCAGTAATGCCGCGGCTGGAAGCGCTCGTGGGTCGCGAACTGCAGGGGTGCGCCGGCCTCCGATCCTGCCTCGTGGAGAACGACTGAAGCGACAGCGAGGCCGGCGTGCAAGAGGACATGCAGCGGCTGTGCACGATCGATGGGAGTCGCTAGCTCGATGCGATCAATGACAACGAGATGATTCGTCGCCGGCTCGACGGTCGCTTGGATGTCATGACGCAGAATCGGCCAGCTCTGTGCTGCGTGGACGCGAACAGTCCCGGCACCCAGACAGAGAACGAACATCCAGCATTGGAGTGCACGCGACCAGCCTCTGGCGCGAGCCGGCACCAGTTCTCCGGTCGATAGCCGATTCCCTGCACTCAGACGTCGTTCCATGACGCCCCAGAGTAACCCGCGCGGCCGTGATTTCCAACCGATCTAGCGGACGGCCTCTTGGCGCAGCTGCTGCACTCTTTCCACGAGTTCGTGATCCTGGACCCTGGGGCGCAGCCAGTCGAGGAGGTGGACAACCTCAGCGTACTGCCCCGCGTTGAACAGTGTCACCGCGTGAGCGTAGACGGCGGAGTGTGCCGCCGCCGGCCAACTCGGATCCCGGGAATGGACCATCACATGCTCCATGAGGCCCGTGGCGCTGGCGCGGTCGGCTATTCGCAGGTAGAGCACGACGAGACCGTAGGTCACGTCCATGCGCGCGGGCATCAGATTGCGCGCTCGCTCGAGCAGCGCGATCCCTCGATTCACCTCTCCCGGATCGTGAAGATAGGTCATGCCGAGCCCGACGTACGCTTCCACGCGATTCGGCTGCAGGGCAATGCAACGCTCGAGCATCTCGCGCGCATGCTGTAGGTCCGCCGGCAGCGGGCCTGGATGCATGGAAACGGACGGCCGGCGCCTCCGATACTGTTGCACCTCGCTCATGCCCCAACGGAAAAATGGCTCGTCATCGTTCCCCGCGAACTCGACCCCCCGGCGGAAGTGCCGCGCCGCCTCCGAACTCTCCGCTGCCACCTGGGCCGGCGTTGCGAAATGCGTGGATCCGCGAGCGGCGAGAAAGCTCGCGAGCGCCGCATGCGCCCGGGCTTGTTGCGAATCGGCGGCCACGGCGCACCGCAAATGCTCCTCGGCGCCCGTCGTTTGTTCCGGAGTCATGTGCACCAAGTACTCCCCGAGATGGTAGAGAAGCTCGGCGTATGGCAGGGATGTGACCTGGATGCTCTCGTCCACTCCGAGACCGCGGACGCGGATCTGCTGGTAAGGGTGCTCTGGACGGTGGACGTACATCTGCAGCTCTGTCTCAATCGGCAAGAACCCGACGCCGAAGGCCTCTTTCCAGGCCTGGGTCACGTTCACGTCAGCCTTCAGGGACTCGAGGAAAACTTCGAGCCTTTCGTACAGCTCCGGGCGACCGAGGCGGATGAAATGATAGAGAGCCCAGGATTCGGCGTAGAACAACCCTCGCCGCGACCCTTCGTTGTATTCCTCCGATTCCCTCGTGATGGTGAACAGCTCCGCCAATGGCATGAGAGGACTTCTCCGCAGCCAGTCGAGGTGTTGTTGAATGGGTCGGCCGATCTCGAGCGTGTTCCCACGCCGTCGAAAAGTGCTGTAGTACTCGGCCATGCCTTCGTTCAGCCACTGCGGCGGGTCCAGTTCGTTCTGGCTCACGATCCAGTGCACGTACTCGTGGAGAATGATCTGGCGCCAGTCGGACTTGCCTGCCAAGTCGATCCCGATGTAATTGCCGTCCGGCGTGGAGATGAACTTACCGGCCGAAGCGTCCGGTTGCCCGTCCGGCTTGAGACTGTACGGTCGATAGGAATCGTCACTGTCGAAGACGAGGATTGTCGTCGGCGAATATGCGCCCGGAGTGCCACCCTCGTCCTCGACGACTCGGCGAAAGCCTTCGAGCGTCAGCGCCACCTCAGCCGCCTTGTCGCGACCGGCGTTGCTGATCAGGGTGAAATGCGCGGACTGGGCGCGAACCCACTTTTCGTTCGGTTTCGGCAGGGCATGCGCACCCTGCGTGGCCGCCAGAGCCACGAACGCGGCGCCCGCGCCGAATCCCAAGATGGGCGATCGCATCTTCGGGTCACCCCTGCCGCGCTACCGTCCTCACACCCTCCCGATCGCGGCTGGCGAGGCGAAGTGGTCCTGAAGCGGAAATCGCCCGTCAGAGATCAACCAGGTTGGTGGCGGCAATCCGCTTCCACAGTCGCGGTGATAGCCCCGCTTCGATCTCGATCATGTAGATCTCGTCATTGGCCTGCCGGATCGAATCCGCCTGCTCGGGGCTGAGGTCGAAGAGCGTGCGCAAGATCATCTGGTTGGTGCCTCCGTGCCCAACCACGAGAATCGTTCCCGTTTGGTGTCCATCGCGGATCGCTTCGACCGCTTGGCGGACACGCGCGAAGAACTGTGTACCGGATTCGCCACCGTCCAGAGAATCTTCTGGGTCTTGGCTCCGGCGTCGATACTCGGAGACACTCGCCGTGTCGTCTCCGGCGATCCGCAACCCCTCGAACTTGCCGAGCGCACGTTCGCGGAGGCCGTCCACACTGGTGAGCGGCGTGGCCCCGCGCGCGATGTCGGCCGTCTCGCGGCTGCGCCCGAGCGTGCTGGAATACACTGCATCGAGCGTGATCCCGCGCAAGGATGCGGCCAATTGCGCCGCCTGTTGGCGGCCGGTGTCGTCCAGCAATCTGTCGGTTTGGCCCTGGAGCCGGCGCTCGGCATTCCAATCGGTCTGTCCGTGGCGCGCGAGATAGATCCGCAGCGTCGCCGGACTCTCTGCAATGCGTGGCCCACAGCCCGACGCTGCGATCACGAGGGCCGCCATCAGAACCTGAATCCTCGAGAGCTTCATGCGCGCACTCTAGTGGTTGCCGGGTACCGCACGAAAGAAAAACCGCACTGCCCGGCGACAAAACCTCCGCAGGTCAGTGCCTGCGCGTGCTCACGGCCTAAAAATCGCGAGGGCCCCGCTTCGGCAGCGGGGCCCTGCGGTCGATGCATCGGGATCGCGGCGCTCTGGTTACTCGCGCAGCAAGACGACCCGCGATGTGAACTTCTGGCCTCCGAGCCGGCCGCGGACGTAATACACACCGCGCGCGGCTTGAACTCCGTGATCGTCACGGCCGTCCCAAACTGCGATGGCGTTCCCTGGCGCGCGGAGCCCGCTCTCGAGCACGCGCACCCGCCGTCCGGCGATGTCGTAGACCGCGATCTCGACGTTCTGAGCCTGGACCCCGGTCAAGGTGTACAAGATGGACATCTGACCTTTGAAGGGGTTGGGTGTCGGCTTGAACGCCGCCGTGCCAGTGCCCGGTCGAGCCGTCTCGATCTCCTCCTGCGGGTTGTCGAAGCAGGTGGTCCCGATGCCGATGGCGTTGTTGATCGAATCGGCAACGCGGATGATCTGGGAGTAACGACTCTTGACCTCGGAATCGTCCAAATTACGATCTTCGAGATCCAAGAGCCATTCGTCCATCTCGTCGATCAGCGCGCCGATCGTCTTCGATTCAAACGGCGGGAAATCGATCGGCTGCGGCTCGAACAGACGAATCGAATCGCCGTTCGCGGCGACCAGCCCCAAGTTTCCGGTGCAGACGTTGGCGAGCATGCCCGCGTACTGCCGCTTGGCCTGATGACGCTGATTCATGTCATCGGTGCTGATGATCTCGCAGAAGGCTTCGAAGCCCCGGCGGCCACCGCCGAGCTCCAACGCGTCTGTCTTCCCATCCACGCAGTCGACGATCTTGTACATCTCGCTGCGACTGAACTTGGTGTCGCCGTTGCCGCTCTGCTCGCACTGGCGGCCCCAGAACCCGACAGTGCGCGGGCAATTGGCCGACTCGCAGTCGAGCACGACGACCTCGATGTTGCACTCGCTGCTGCAACCCGCTCCGGAGGTCACCTCCACGCCGATGACGTAGCGCCCGACAGCCGTAAAGCGCACGTCCAGGCTCGGCTGATTCAGGTCGCTCAGCACCTCGCAGTGCTCGGAGCTCTCCAGCTTCCACTCGATGGTCATGCCGGTCACCGCATTGGGATCGACGAAGATTTTGGAGATCGGACCCTGCGGTGAGTTGCCGGGCATGACAAACGGTTGCGACCCTGCGTGCAACGCTTCCTCGAGCCAAGTGCTCGACACCGTCGCATCGAGAAGATCGTGAGCCGCAGGCGCTGGCCAAAGCGAGGGCAACAGCTTGGCCGTCGTCACAATCGGCGCGCCACTTTCGGGATCGACAGAGAACGTCGCGGTGCTTCCCATGCACAACCAGGTGGGCCCTTGGATCTCGCACACGGGGGTCCCGGCACGAAGCAGTTGGCCGCAGGCAAGGGCACTGCAACCGTTGGCGTCGGTCACGGTGACGCAGTACTCGCTGGTTTGGTTGTGCGTGATGAAGCGCGAGGTCTCGCCTGTGTTCCATGCGTAGAGATAGGGTGAAGTGCCACCCGAGACCCTCGCCGACAAGGTTCCTTCCTCGCCCTCACAGACTTCGACGTCACGCACCTCGACCGTGATTTCCGGATACACGGTGAGAGTGGCACATGCAGTGCCAGTGCAACCGTTGGCGTCGGTCACGGTGACGCAGTACTCACCGGGCGTGGTGGCCGTGATCCTGGCACCGCTGGCACCGGTGTTCCATTCGTAGCTGTATGGCGCCTCGCCCGCGGATACCTCCGCCTCGAGTGTGCCGTTTTCACCGGCGCAGACCGCGACATCGGACACCGCGGTCACGATCGCAGGGTGCACGATCACCGTGGCGTAGGCCCTGCCGGTGCAGCCATTCGCATCCGTGACCGTCACAGAGTACTCGCCGGACTGAGAGACGACGAGGGTCTCGGTCGTCGCTCCCGTGCTCCACACACAGCGCATCGGCGCGACCGCACCCGAAACGTCGGGGCTCAAACTGGCGGTCTCGCCGGCACAGAGTTCGATGTCGCCGAGGTCGACCTCGACCGGCGCGCGTACCGTGAGCGTGGCGCAGGCCTGACCGACGCAGCCATTGGCGTCGGTCACGGTGACGCAATAGTCGCCGCCTTCGTCGACCGTGATCGACTCGGCCGTCGATCCGGTGCTCCACACCATCGTGAACGGCCCGGTGCCGTTGGCAGTGGCGCAGCGCAGGGTCGCTGTCGCGCCTGCACACACGGCGGCGTCGTCCACCGTCACTTGCAAAGCCGGACGCACCGCGAGCGTTCCACAGGCACGGCCGACACAACCGTTGGCATCGGTCACGGTGACGCAGTACTCACCGGCCGTCGTCGCCGTGATTCTGGCACCGGTGGCCCCAGTGTTCCATTCGTAACGGAACGGAGCATCGCCCGTAGTGACCACGGCCTCGAACGTGCCGTTCTCACCCGCACAGACCGCGACATCGGCCACCGCGGCCACAATCGCGGGGTGCACAGTCACCGTGGCGTAGGCCCTGCCGGTGCAGCCATTCGCATCCGTGACGGTCACGGAGTAATCACCGGACTGAGTCACGACGAGAGACTCGGTCGTCGCCCCGGTGCTCCAGAGGCAGCGCATTGGTTCGACCGCGCCCGACACTCCGGGCCTCAAAGTGGCGGTCTCGCCGGCGCAGATTTCGATGTTGCCGAGGTCGACCTCGACGGGCGCGTGCACCGTGAGTGTGCCGCAGGCCTGACCGATGCAGCCGTTGGCGTCGGTCACGGTGACGCAATAGTCACCGCTTTCGTTCACCGCGATCGAATCGACAGTCGATCCGGTGCTCCACGCCATCGTGAAGGGTCCGGTACCGTTGGCAGTAGTGCAGCGCAAGACCGCGGTCTCGCCCGCACACACGGCCGCGTCGTCGACCGCCACTTGCAGAGCGGCCCGCACCGTGAGGGTTCCACACGCACGACCGCTGCAGCCATTGGCGTCGGTCACGGTGACGCAGTACTCACCGCCCGCGGTGACGGCGATCGATTCGGTGCTGGCGCCGTTGCTCCAAGAGTAGGTGAAGGGAGCCGTGCCGCCGCTCGTCACCGCCGCCGTCATCGTCGCCGTTTCTTCGGCGCACACGGCCTGATCGGACACCGCGATCACCACGGGAGCATGCACGACGAGCGTGCCGCAGGCGCGCGCTTCACAGCCATTCGCGTCGGTCACGGTGACGCAGTATTCCCCTGCCTCGCTCACGACGATCGATTCTGTGCTGGCGCCGTTGCTCCACGCATAAGCGAGCGGCGCGGTGGCGTTGCCGACGACCGCAGTCAGGGTCGTGGATTCTCCCGTGCACACGCTGGCGCTCGCGACCGAGGCCTGCAGCTCGGGGTGCACGACGACCTCGACCGCGCTCGAATCACGGCAACCGAATGCATTATTGACGACGAGCGAGATCGGGTGATTCCCCGGGCCGAGCGCATCGGCCGACAGAGTGATGCACTGGCTCGTCTCGCCCGTGCTCCACAGGAACGACAGTGGGCTCGGCGACAGCGCCGGGTCCGGGCCGCAGAGCGTCGTCACTTCCTCGGCGCACAGACCGAACGTTCCCGTGATCGTGCTTTCGGTGCTGGGCACGAGATGGAACGGGAACAACTTGACATCCTTGAGCTCGGAGGTGAATCCGGTCGAGGTGCGTGTCTTGAAGCCGAGCGTGGACTGTGGCTTGCCGCAATAATCGACCAGGTCGACGCCGGCGGCGGTGAGATTGATGGCCATCTCGGCAAATTGCCGCGTGACGTACTCGGTGGACATCGTGCCATCGGGCGTGATGGCGCCGCATGGCGCACCGACGGGCGCCGTGTTCACGCTCACGAGAAAGCTGGGTTGCCCGCCGGGCGGTGGCGTGATGTCGAGCGGCACGTATGTCGTGCCATCCCATGTATAGATGGCCGGCTGAGGCAGCGTGCCGCCGCCCTCGAAGTTGATCGAGACGATGAAATCACCGATGGTGCGTCCGCAGTCCGGACCGGGACCCGCGATCGTGCTAGCGCCGACCGTCAGCCCTTCGGTGTTGAACTCGAAATCCATTTCGCTCGAGCCGTTCGTCGAGCGCGTCGCGAAGGCGAGCATGAGCCAGTTGTCCCCCGTCGCCGGATCGACATAGGAAGCGCTGTAGGCTTCGGTGATGTCGGTCTTGCCGGGGCCGCTGCCGGCGCCCAGAGACCAGGGGTCGGCAGACGGCGCGATGCAATCGTTGTTCTTGTTGCTGCCGCCGGCGAAGGTGCTGAGGTCGGCAGCGTTCCCCGCCCAGTGGTCGTCCCGGTAGAATGCCGCATCCAGAAACGCGGGCAGGAGCTGCACCCGGCCCTTGCACGAATCCGGGTCGATGACGCCGTTATTGGTGCCGGGAGTACCCGTGAACCAATCGAAACGCGAAGCATCTTCGCTGACGAGGTTCCCGTCGATCTCGAACACACCCGCGGCCAGGCCACCACTGGGCTGCGCCGCGGCAGCGGCGACCCAGAAAAGCATGATGGCAACAATCCAAGGGGGCGTGGAGCGACGGGCAAAGCTGGTGAGCTTGGCCCTATTCATCATTGGTCTTGTTCTCTCCCTGAAACAGCGTGCGGTTCCATCCGAGACATCCGTGATGTATTTGGATGCTTCTCGCGCCGGTGGGAATCGCCTTCCAACGCACTGGCGCTTGCAGATTCTAACACGGCTAGGCCACGTGCCATCATTGCACGATTCTCATTCGTGAGAACAATGTCGTCTTGGGTCATGACACACAACGACCGCACGCCCGCGATCGCGAACAGAGTGCTCGTTGTATCGCGTGCTTGCGCATCGTGCATGCATGTCCTGGATCGCGCCCCAGGATCCGCGGCACGGGCGCGCGTTGCCCGATCAGGATAGCGACGGCCGACTCGTGCCGGGACGTACCGACAAGATCACGATGCTTCCCGAAACGTTCGCGCGCACTACTCGTAACGCAGGGCCTCGATCGGATCCTTGCGTGCCGCCTGCTGCGCTGGATACAGACCGAAGACGACGCCCACCATCGCCGCGATGCCGAACGACACGACAATCGCGAATGGCGACAACACCGTGTCCCATTTGGCGAACAGATGAATCCCGAACGCCATGAGGGCGCCGAGCACGATGCCGATGAGCCCGCCGCTCACCGACAACAGCAGCGTCTCATGCAGGAATTGCCCGAGGATGTCGCGTTCCGAAGCGCCGATGGCGCGGCGGATGCCGATCTCCTTGGTGCGTTCGGTGACGGTGGCCAGCATGATATTCATGATGCCGATGCCGCCGACGAGAAGCGACAGCGCCGCGATCGACCCCATGACGATATTGAAGATGCGCTGGGTGCGCTGGCTCTGGGCCAGGAGCTCCTCGGGGATGACGATCTGGAAGTCGGGGACCCCCCGATGCGCCGCGGCGACAATGCGCTGGACCACGCGCGACGCCGGCATGACGTCCGATGCCCGCGACACCTGCACCGCGATTTCGTCGATGTGCCGTGGATGGTCCGGGTCGGCGAAACGACGCAGAGCGGTTTCGAGTGGAATGTAGACGTCACGGTCGAAGTTCCGCATCTCGATCACACGCGTTCCACCGCTGCGCACGCGCTTGCGCTGCATGACCCCAACGACGTGAAATCGCGTGTCCCCGATGCGTACCTCCTGGTCGAGTGGATCGCTCGGTCCGAAGAGTTCGCGGGCGACCTCGTCGCCGAGCACGCAGACGCGCCGCGCCGCCTGGTCGTCGAGAGCACCGACGAAACGTCCCCGGCGCAAGTCGGCGTTGGTGAGCGTCGCGTACTCGGCACCCACGCCGACCACGGCGACGGCACTCGGTTGCAGGCTCCCGCGCGCGATGGTGGATTCAACGAAACGCAGCGCCGACACCGCACACGCCGTCGGCAGGCGCGCACGGATACGCTCGGCGTCTCGGGGCGTGAGGCCGGGCGAGTTGTTTTCGCCTTCGGCTTCGGGCGGAGCGACGGCGCGCACGCGGACGTTGTTGGTTCCGAGCAGACGAATCTGCTCCAATGCCGCGCGGCGTGCTCCCTCACCGATGGACATCATCGCCACCACCGCGGCGACGCCAAAAATGACCCCGAGCATCGTGAGCAATGTCCGCAACTTGTGTCGGATCAGGCTCTTGATCCCGCTCCGCAGCATCTCGCGCAAATCCATGGGCGCCTTATTCTTCCTCGCGCCACGCGCGTCCGGGTTCGGCGCCGACGATTGCCACCGTGGCGCCTCCGGCCAGCTTCGAATCGCCAGCAATTCGACCGTCGCGAACCTCGATCGTGCGTTGGCTCCAGCGCGCCACGTTCGCATCGTGGGTGACAATGACCACGGTCGTACCGCGCGCAAACAAGTCATAAAACAGCTTCATGATCTCCTGGCCGGTGCGCGAATCGAGATTACCCGTCGGTTCGTCGGCGAGCAGCAGGGGTGGTTCGTGCACCAGCGCGCGCGCGACGGCGACGCGCTGGCGTTCGCCCCCCGAGAGCTCGTTCGGGCGGTGCTGCCGGCGGGCGGTGAGCCCTACCGCCTCGAGCAGCGCTTCGGCACGTGCGCGGCGCTCCTGCCGCGCCACACCGCCGTACACGAGCGGCAACTCGACGTTCTCCAGCACATCGTATTCCGGGATCAGGTTGAAGCTCTGGAACACGAACCCGACCTTGCGATTGCGAAGTCGCGAGCGAGCGCGATCGTCGAGGCTCTGCACTTCGACGCCGTCCAGCCGATAGCTCCCCGACGTCGGCCGATCGAGACACCCGATCAGGTGCATGAGCGTGGATTTGCCCGAGCCGGAAGGCCCCATGATGCTGACAAACTCGCCGCCCTGGATCTCGATGTCCACGGCGCGTAGCGCCACACACTCCGTCCCGCCCATTGGGTAGACGCGGCTCACGCCTTGCAGATCGACAAGCACGATGCCTCCGGCACGATCATCCGGGATGTGCGAGCAGCACACGATCCCCGGGTTGCAGGCCGCTGCGAATCACCACGAACTTGTCGTTGCTGCTGCCGCACTCGACAGCGACCTGCTGAGTGCGGCGGCCGCGCTTCACGTATGCCATGGTCTTGCCGTCCTCGTCGAAGATGGCTTCCACCGGCGCGTAGACTGCGTTGGCCAGGTCCTCCACCCGGATCGAAATGCTGGCGGATAGTCCCGGACGCAAACGCGCATCGACATCGTCGACGTCCACGTCGACGGCGAACACCTTCTCACCGGTGCGCTTGCCACTCGCCCGGCTCACCTTGTGCTGTGCGAGCGAGCCGAGGCGCGACACCTTGCCGTGGAACACGACCTCCGGCACCGCGTCGAGTCGAATCTCCGCCGCCTGGCCCAGCTGGATCTTGTCGACGTCCATTTCATTGATCTCGGTCAGCACCTGCATCGAGCTCACGTCGGGAAGTTCCATGAGCGTTTGGCCTTCGTACGGCAACAGGCCGACTTCGACTTTCCTGCCATCCTCGGGACTGCCGACGAATGCATACACCACGAGCCCATCGATGGGAGAAAACACCGCATTGGACGCCAGTTTGAGTTGCACCTGATTGAGAGTCTTGCTGGCGCGCTCGACCTGCGCACGCTCCTGGTTGACCGCTGCCCGGAACGCCCCCGTCTTCGACTGCAGCTCCAGATGGTTGAGACGGGCGTCTTCGACCTCGCTCGCCATGGCGAAGCCTTTGCGCTGCAGCTCCAGCAGCGAATCGTACTGGTTCTTCGCCGCTTCTTCCTTGTAGACCTGCGACTGCAGGTCGGCCTTTGCCTTCTCGTGTTGCGCTTGGGCCACGTCGCGCGACGACTCGCCTTCCTCGACGCCGATTGCGTACTTCCCCGACTCGAGCTGGACCAGCAGGTCGCCCTTTTTCACCCACGAGCCTTCGGGAGCCAAGTAGGTGATGAGCTTGTCGTTGGGCGCGGTGATTGTGGCCGAACGCTTGGCTCTGAGCTCACCCGTTTCATCCAAAGTCATCTTCAAGGAGCCGCGCATCACCTCGGCGGTCGGGATGTCGCCATTGTCGTCGCCGGAGACGGCGAAGCGCGTGGCGACGATCAGAATCACGACCACAAGGCCAGCGCCCACGAGCCATGGTTTCTGTAAGTATTTCATCGTCTTTCCTCTGCGGTTCGAGCAAGGGTCCTAATCGAGGCTGCCGCCCAAGAGTTGTTCGAGCCGGGCCAGCTCGACCCTGTAGCTCACGACCTCATCGACAAAGTCGCTCTCGGCATTGACCAGGTCCTCCTGTGCATCGGTGATGTCCAGGTTGGACGCCCTGCCGAGTTGAAAATTGACATTGGCGAACTCCACCTTGTCGCGCGCGCCCTGGATTTCCTTCGTCAACACGGCGATGCGTTCCTCGATGCGGCGCAAGTTGCGGGCGGTATCGCGCACCTCCAGCACGGTTTGCCGCTCGACCTCTTGGCGCAACCTCTGGCTTTGCTCCTGCCGCAGCTGGGCCGCACGATAGGCGTCGCCGAGCGGTTTGTTCAGGATCGGCATCGCGACCTCGATCGCTCCCTGCCAAGTGCGGGCGCCTCGACGCCCAGCGAGAATCGTCGTCCCGGCAGGAATGGCATCGCGCGCATCGTCGTACAGAACTTTCACATCCAAGCGCGGCAAGCGTGAATTCCCGGCGACGTTCTTCGCCAACTCGTGTCGCTGCAGGTCGATGCGTGCCCGCAACAAATCCGGATTGTCCCGCACTGCTTTCTCCACCCAACGCACCTGCTCATCCGCGATGGGCTCGAGCCCCAGCTCGATCGCGACCACCGCCAGCGAATCCTGCAACGGCAGGCCGAGGACGTCGGCCAACGCGTCCAACGCCGCGGCATGCTCGGTCTCGGCGTTCACCAACCGCGAGCGATCTTGGGCCAGGATGATCTCCGCGGACAGGACGTCGCGCCGTGTCGCCAGCTTGGCTTCCACCTTGGCCTGCGAAAAATCGAGCAGCTGCTGGTCGCGGGCGATGGCCTGTTGGTTGACCTCGATGAGCTTGGCCCGGCGCAGCACTTGATAGTAGGCCGACTTGACGCGGAAAACGACGTCGAGGAGCTGAGCCTGCAAGGTCGCCTCTTCGGCCGCGGCCGCCCGGCGCGCATCGGACACATCGGCCGTGGCGCGGCGCCAACCGGCGTCACGCAGCAGTGGCTGTGTGATCTGGAAGCCGCCGGCGTGGCCGCCCGCGTCATCCTCGCCAGTTTTTTCGAGATCGTAGAGCAGTTGCAGCGAGCCACCGAGCGGCAGGCGCTGGCTCACCCTGGCCACGACCTCGTTCGCCGTGGTCTCGACGTACGTGCCCTGCGCTGGACTGCCGAGGCCGTCCGAATCGCCATGCGTGTTCGTGCGCACAGCAACGACACCGAACTCGGGCAGCCAAGTGCCGAGAGCGGCTCCCACTTCCTTCTGGACCGCTTCGCGTTCGAGCCCGGCTGCTGCCAGCGGCAAGTTGCGCTCGAGCGCGATGGCAATGCAGGTTTCGAGAGCGAGAGGCAGCTCGACCGCGGGCGCACCGCGCCAGTCCGCCGTTTGCGCGACGGTCGTCGCGGACAACAGCAGCATGCTGGCGAAGAGCCACAACGCACCATGCAGGCGACCAGTCATCATATGCCTCACTATATGCCTCACTCGATGGCTGTCTTGTTGCGCGTCTGGGCGCTGAGCTGCACCTTGATGCCCATGGTCGTGATTTGGAGGTTTTCGGCGTCCACCGATTCGATCCGCGTCCGCAGCTCGTGATGGTTCTTGACCTGAAGGTCCGACTTCTGCTTTTTCGATTTTTCGATTTCGAGCTCGTCCGCCAGCAATGAGCCGTCCTTCTGCAACCGACCCTCGACCTCGATCCGATCGTCGACGCCAAAAAAGGAGAAGTCGACCGCTTCGTTCTTCGGGCCCTTGAGCACCGTCTTCGGTGTGGATACAAACAGCATGCCGAACGTGGACTGGATGGTCCTGCGTTTCATGTCCACCGACAGCACGTTGGTTTCGATTTGCCACTCGTCGAGCTCGCCGTCCAGCAGCTTGATCACCTGGGCGTCTAGAACGCCCTCGGGGGTCAGGCTGCCATCGACCTCGATCCACATGCCTGCGCGCAGTTTCGGAAACCAGGACTCGATGGGGGGCTCTTCCTGCGCCATGGCGACACCGCGGAGAAGGAAGAGAATGAGAACGGTCGCGAGACGCAACATCGTCAACCTCCGTCGTGCCTTGTCCACAGCCGGCGGGCGTCGCCGTCTGGCCAAGCGCTGGATCGGGTGCAAGGAAAAGATTAGCAGAAGAATGCGCTGCCCATGGTCACGGTCACGTCGCGCCAATGTAATGAGAATGCAAAAAGAGCGGACCGGTGCGCAAGGGAGGCGCCGCCGGTTGGTTGGTTCATGAATTGTTGCCTGCGCTTCCACCAGCTTGGACCCATGCCGGCACACGCTCGACTTCCGAGCTGCCATCGTGTATTCTTTGTTGTTCCGAATCGAGCCGTTCTTTGCCCGTGCCTCCGGCGTGAGGAGCGCGAATGAGGCGCCGACCCCAGCAGCGGAAATTCTCCAGGGCCCGCGCGCCCGCCGTGCGGTCTGACTAACGAGGACTCTTTTTACATTTCTGGGACGAATGCGTGACCGCTTGGAGACGCGGGTGTAACCCGACTCCCCTACAATCCAACCCGGCCACGACACGACCCTGGCGCAGCAGCCGCCGGACCCGAAGGAGGACTCCCATGCGAAACACTCGAAGCATTACACGATTGATCACACGACTCACCTCGTCGGGTCTGATGCTGCTTGGGAGCATGGTTTCAGCACAGGGGCTGCCCCTGGATCGAGACACGGCGATCGAGATCCTCGCCAAGTCGGATCGCTGGATCGAGATCGAGGGCGAGCTGCAGGACGACGGCGCCTTCCTCGCCAAGGAGGTCGACATCCTCCACCCTGAGGACCTGGCCAACATGAGCGAGGTCAAAGTACGCGGCGCCATTCGAAATCTCGACCGCCGCAACAGCAGCATGACCATCCTCAACTACAAGATCGTTTGGAACGCGGAAACAAAGATCAAGGACGCCGACAAGAAACACGTCCTGAGCTCGAAGCTCCAGAATGACGAGGGCGTCAAGATCAAAGGACAGCTGCAACCGAATGGAACTTTTCTCGCGCGCTCGATCCAACTCGACGTGAGCAAGGTGAAAGACGGCGTGATCCGCTACAAGCAGCAGCTCTTAGGACCGGCCAAGGTGATCGACGCCCGCGGAGGGATGCTGCGCGTTGTCAGCACAAACGTCCGCCTGCGGGCCGACTGCACGTTCTTCGACCTTCCCGTGCAGGTGGAACAAACGACGAATCCCTAGACTCCCAGCCAGCGTGTCACGCGCTGGTCGCACGCTCAGTTCTGTAAAAAGGCATCCCCGTCTTTCATACTCCCAGCAAGGTGCACAGCCCCTCGAGTCGCCTCGCGTTGGCCTCCCAGGTCCGTTCCGACAGGACCCAGTCACGCGCCCGTACTGCCTGCGCCCGCACCGAATCCGGGTCGTCCAAGACCCGCCGCAGCTCGGAGGCAAGGGAGTCGACGTCGTCGGGTATCGTTCCGCTGACAAGCCCAGCATCGACCAACTCACCGATCTGCCCGATCGACGAGGCCACGACGGGGCGGCCCGCTGCCATGTACTCGTACACCTTCAGCGGCGAGAAATAGAAGTCGTCGCACGACAAGTATGGAGCGACAGCGACGTCGACAGCGGCCAACATCTCTGGTACCCGCGCGTGATCGATGGCCCCCGTGAAGCGGACGCGTGCGTCGATGCCGAGCTGGAGCGACTCGTGCTCGAGCACTTCGCGCATTGGGCCGTCGCCCACGCAGAGCAAGGACACGTCTCGCCCCTCTCGCAGCAGGGGCGCGAAGGCGCGCAGCAGCACTTCCATCCCGTGCCACGCCTTGAGGCTGCCCACAAAGCCAACCACGGGCTCAGCGCCGAACCCATACTCCCGGCGCACACGGGGCCGAACCGTCGGAGAGAGCTCGAAGCATCGCGGCTCCACGGCGTTCGGAACCACGTAAACCCGTTCCTCCGCCACGCCGACCTGCAGTGCTAGCCGGCGCAACGCGTCGGAGACAACCAGAACGGCGTCGGCCCGGCTCCACACATGTCGTTCGATGCGAGCAGCGCACTCACGCAGCTGCAGCCCACGGTTGCGTTCCTGCTCGACTGCCAGGGGCGCATTCACCTCGAGCACGTGCGGTACCCCGAGTCGACGCGCCAGCTCTTGACCACCCTGCGCAAACAACGCGTAACGTTCGTAAACCAAATCGGGTGCGAAGTCGGCGATGCAACCACCACTGGCTACCGTGCGATTGTAAAGGAGGTTGCGGACTTCGAGCCCGAGCCGCGACTCATGTCCAGATTCGAGCCGGCCAAGCTGCCGATCCACGCGGCGCAACTCGCGCATCACTTCGCTATCGGCCTGCGGCAGGGGTAGGTGGCGCACGGGCACGCCAAAGTCGAGATTCCCGTGCGCTTCCGCGTTCGGCGACACAATGCACACCTCGTGACCCCGTTCCACGAGAGCCGTCGCCATCGAGCGCAAATGCACGGACGCACCCTTGTGCCCATAGACTGGGACGCCGAAATCGCTGCAAACGTAGAGGATCCGTAGTCGCCTCGCCCTTACGCCGTCGTCATGCGACTTACGGGACGCTCGCGTTGAGCCAAAGGGACCCGTCGTGGCAGGATCCCCCGCGATGTGTTGCAACACCATTTGCACCACGGGTTCGACACCCCGCCGTCGATCGATGCCGAGCTCGTAGCAGCGACTCCTCTGCAAGAGAGCCCGCAGAGTTGCTGAGCGTCGCCGCCACTTTTCTTGTACCGGCCACACCAGACTCAGGGCTGCGTCGAAGTAATAGTAGTCGTTCACCTCTTGGGCCAGTTGATTGGAGGCCTGGAGTCGCTCGAGACAGTCGTCAACGCCGAGAGCCTGCACGGAGTTTGCGGCGGTGAAGCGCGGCAAGAATACGGCGGCAGCAGCGACGGAGTCGACCCGCTGGCTGCCGACGACGTGGAATAGATTCTTGCTCTTGGCCCCCTCCGGGATGTCGGCCTGCTGCAACATGGGCAGCGCATCCAGGAGGTCAACGCTCGCGGCGGTGAGGCGGATCGGCTCGTAGCATGAGTAGACGAACTCGTCGTCGTGGAAAACGAGGTTCTCCGACACCAGGCGCGCCCCGTGGGCTAGAAGCGCAACGCTGGTTGTCGTCTTGCCGACACCGCCCAACCCGGCAATCAGGACTCCGCGTTTGTCCCAGGCGATGCCGGAGGCATGGAGCAGCTGCAAGCCGCGAAAGCGCTCCAGATACCAGGTCAGGGGGTTCAAGACTAACCAGCTCATGAGTTCAAACAATTTCTTGTAGCGGTGGTCGGGCTGCGCTGCTTTGTCTGTGCGGGGGGCGTAACGGTACACCGCTTCAACCCACAAACACTCCCCTTGCAGTTCGAACCGCAACGAGAGGTTGCCAACTCGCGCCAGGTCGCTCCACAGGAGGACCCCCGGTCCCGCGTACAGACGTTTGCCGACCTGCTGCACAAGAGGTCCAGGGAGTAGCTCATGCGGGTCTGCATCGCCTTCAGACCAATGCACGAGCACATCGATCTGCGCTTCCGAGTCGTTGACCTGGAGACCCGCGAAGTGTCGGGCCACGTAGCGAGGCAGCTCTACGGTTGCGGAGCGTAGAGACAACCGCACCCCGTGCATTTCGATCGTCACCTGCTCCACTCGCTGTCCTCGCTGTGAACTGCCCCCAAGCGTGGGCGACGGCTAGGAATTCCCATGGCCAGCTCCCATGCGGAGCCCTCGGCCTCACCCGATTTGCCGGTCATCGAGGCTCCCTCCTCCGGATTGCAGGCGCCACATCTTGCGGTAAGTGTCACTGCTCGCCATCAGCTCGGCGTGGGTCCCTTGCGTGCTGAACCTGCCTTCCTCGAGAAGCACGATGTGATCCGCATTCGCCAGGGTGGAGAACCGATGCGCAATGATGAAAGTGGTGAGCCCCTTGGTCAACCGGTCCAGCGCCTTATTGATCCTGACCTCTGCCAAAGCATCGAGTGCAGTCGTCGGCTCATCCAGAATCAGAATGGGGCGATCGCGCAGGATGGCCCGCGCAATGTTCAGACGTTGCTTTTGACCGCCTGAGAAGTTCGTGCCGCCTTCCGCGAGTAGCGTGTCATATCCTTCCGGCAACGCCAAAATGAACTCGTGCGCTTGCGCTGCCTTCGCGGCTGCCACGATCTCTTCCTCGCCGGCGTCTTCGCGACCGTAGGCGATGTTCTCTCGCACCGTCTTGCGAAACAGGAAAGCGTCTTGCAAGAGCACCGTGATCTGGTCACGCAGGCTCGCCACCGTGTATGTCCGAATATCTTTGCCATCGATGAGAATCTGACCCTCCACGGGATCGTAGAACCGCATCAGCAGGTTCGCCACCGTCGTTTTGCCAGCGCCGCTGGAACCCACGAGGGCTACCTTCTGTCCGGGCCGAATGTGCATGTTCACGTTCTGCAACACCGGAGCGCCTTCCCTGTAATGGAACGAGACATTGCGGAACTCCACTTCGCCCCGAAAGGTCGCCGCCGGAACGGCGCCAGGTGCGTCGCAGATGACCACTGGCTGCTGCGCGATCTCCACCAACCGTTCACCACTCACCAGGTGTTCCGCTAAGTTCACGAAGGTGTCCGCAACCTTGTCGATCGGTCCGTACAACTGCCGCAGGTACTCGGCGAACACGATGAGATCGCCCGGTGACAGCTCCCCCAGCAGAACGCGACGGGCACCGACGTACACCACAGCCGCGGTCCCAATGGCGATCACGATTTTCAAAGTGCGCGAGTACCCCTTGCTCAATTGGTCGGTTCGAATCTGTGCGGCGAGGCTCTTGAGATTCTGTTGCTGAAAGCGTTCGCGCTCGGCGGCCTCGGCCGTATACGCCTGGATCAACGAGATGCTCAGCATGTTCTCCTGTACGATCGACGCCACATCGCTTTCGCGGGCGCGCTTCTCCGTCTGAGATTTCTTCACGCTGCCCGAGAAAGCATGAGTTGTCACGTACAGAATCGGCAGGATCGCCAGGCCCACGAGGCACAACTGCCAGTCCATCCAAAGCATCGTGGCCAGGAGACCGACGAGTCGCAAGATGTGGTTGCCAAAGTCTTGGATCGAGTCGACAAAGAGTTTTTTCAGCTTGCTGATGTCCGACGTCATCCGAAACACCAAATCTCCGGAGCGAGACTTCTCGTGAAAGCCCAAGCTCAGGGCTTGCAGGTGCACGAACAGACGTTCCCGCACGTCGATGACCACCTTCTCACCGACGACCGACATGAAATACTTGTTCACGAAGCTGAATGACGCATTCAAAGCGGCGATGACAACGATGAGCGCCGCCGCGGGCAGGAGGAGAGCGAGGGGATCCCTGCCGAAAACTCGCAACCAGCTGGCACTGCCCGGAAGAGGGCGTTCGAGCAGCACGTAGTCGAAGATGAGCTTCAGAGGCCATGGCCTCGCCAAGTCGAGCAGGATGGCGACCACCATGGCGAGGACAGAGATCAGCAGCGTGCGCCAATAGGGCAATAAATGACGGCCGAAAACACGCCAGATCTGACGATACGTGCGCCAGTCGAAGCGCGCGTGGAGGAATCCCTGTTTCTTGGCTACATCCCTGTTCACTGGACGCGTCCCTTCAGCCACGCGCGACGGCAAGTTGCTGCAATCCAGCGTCGATGCTGCGGCGAACCCTCTTGCGCCAATTCTTCTCCTCCAGGCGCAGGCGTTTGCAAGCGCGACGCAAATTCGTCAAGGCCTCGAAAAGTGGCACCCGCATGAGGATCTCTCCCGGCATGGTCTTGAAGTATTCATCGAGAAAGGCATCGACGAGGCGCTGCACCTCAGGGACGACACGCTTCTTGTCCTTCAGGAATACCAAGACGTTGCCCAGGTCCGCCGCGGGATCCCCTGTTGCGCAAGCGTCGAAATCGATCATCCAGGTGCGTTCAGGCCCCACGTGCACCTGCGCCATGTGCAAGTCACCGTGCATGAGCACGGGCTGGCACCCCGCATATGAAGCCAGGAGCCGGCGCGATTCCTCGACGATCTCGTCGATGGCGGAACCCACCTCCGGCACACGCTGCCCGAGAACGACGTGGGTCGGGTGACAGCGACGCAAGTAGTCCTCCAGCGTATACGGCTCGCCGAGGCGTAGAGGCGTGCGATGGAGCTTGCTGACGGCACAGGCCATGCGGCGCACGGCGTGTTCCGCGTCCGGCGTGGTGAGATACTCGCCCACCGGTCGTCCCCCCACCTCTTCCTGCAAGATGAGCGACAGGTCGGGCAAATAAGCCACGACTTCTGGAATGGCGATTTGATCCGTGGCGGCTCGATCGAATCCATTCTGCCACAGACGCTGCATCAACGCGCTCACCGGCGCCCCACGGCCCGGCTTGTAGACTTTTGCAATGAAGGTGGTCTCGCTGCGGCTGCTGTCGCCGTAGCGGACGCGGTACCGCAACACGCAGCGCCGCTTGCGCCTTCGTAGGATCTCGACCTCGACCGCGTCGATGGACGTCTCACCCGAGACAAGTGCGAGCACTCCTTGCATGAATCGAGGATCCCGCGCCTGTGGCAGCGTCGTCAGCTTATCCCGTTTGAATGTCTCTCCCATGAAAGCACTCACCCGTCGAAGGGGATCATGACCCTGAATCTCCCGAAGCGGCATGAGCCACGACGGGCCTCACGATCGATTCCCCGGGCCGAGCCGTAGAGTGCCAACCAGCGGACGCGAAGCGCTCGCTCGCGGATCACCCTACCTCACTTCGGTCGTCGTCCTCTCGACGCTTCCCGGGTCAGAAACCACGACGCTCGTCGCGGGCGGCCTGTCGCGACTCGGGGCGGCGCCGCACGCCTCGAGCAACAGCTCGAAGACCCGCTGCGTGTTGCGCCGTACGTCGAAACTTGTGACGACCCGCTGACGCCCGGACGCGCCCAAGCGCCGCCGTAACGCCGGGTCTTGCAGCAAGCGGCCGATGGCGCCTGCCAAGAGCTCGGGGGCACGCTGCGGCACCAGCAAGCCGTTCACGCCGTCCTCGATGAGCTCGGGGATCGCCGACACCTCGGTCGACACAACCGGAAGTCCCATCGCCTGCGCCTCGATGAGGACGTTGGGCAAGCCATCACGGTCGCCATTATTTTGCACCTGGCAAGCCAAAGCAAACACGTCGGCGCCCTCGTATTCATGCACGAGCTCGTCTTGCATGATCGGGCCGCGCAGCTCGACCACGCCCTCGAGACGCAGGGAGCGCGCCAGCACTTCGAGGCGCGCGAGCTCCGGTCCCGAACCGTAGATGGCGCAGCGGAAGCGGACGCCTTGGTCGCGAAGCAGTCCACAGGCTCGGATCAACGTGTCGTGCCCCTTCTTGGCAACCAGACGCCCGACCGAGAGGACCGTCGGCACACCACCAACGCCCGCAGGCACGGGCTGCGCCTCGAGGGCGGGCGTGAATTGCCGCAGATCGATGCCATGATAGACGCGGTGCACCCGGGCGACGTCACCCCCGATTCCCTCCAAGTAGCGCCGGTTGAAGTCCGTGCAGGTGAGCACGAACTCTGCTTCCCGCATCTTCTCGCGCAACACCTCCGGACGCGCTAGCCATAGATCCTTGGCGTGTGCCGTG
This sequence comes from uncultured bacterium, assembly GCA_964567755.1. Classification (GTDB taxonomy): domain Bacteria; phylum Krumholzibacteriota; class Krumholzibacteriia; genus DASRJW01. Next base: position 28,580 of record CAZMNW010000051.1, on the reverse strand, counting down.
AAGCTGAAGGTCGATCCCGTCATCCACTTGAGGAAAAGCGCCACCGTCGCGGGCCCGTGGCAGAAGTGTGCATGGTAGTGACGGATCGAACTGTTGCGTAGGACCCAACCAGCGAGAAACCCTGCTTGCAAGAACCGCTTCGCTGTCGTCCGGCTCCGCCCGCGTACCATGCTCCAGAGCATCCAACGCAGGCACTTGAAATAGGCGCGCGGCCGGCGCCACAGCAAGAGCAGATGTCCCAGCAGCAGCCTCGGCAGCGAAACGAGCACTCGTTCCGGGACATGGTAGATCGGAGCGCGCACCCTCCGGGCACTGGGTTGCATTTCCCCATCGCGGCTCTTCACCAGCGTGTAGATCCGCAGGTCGAGCCCGAGGCGCTCGAGCTCCACAATTTCATTGCTGACGAAGGTCTCGGAAATGCGTGGGAAGGCCTTAGGAATGTAGCCGACCGTGATCGCCGCTTCATTCATCAACGCACCCACGTCCGAATTTCGTCCAACACGCCTCGACTTACTCGGCTCAGACCGCCCGTGTCGAGCACCTCGGAAACAGGACGGAGAGTGCCGTTGCTCCCCAGCGCCTGCTTTATTTTGAGCGCCATCGTCTCGGGCGAAAGATCCTCCGGACGGATCATCTCGACCAAACCAAGCGCCTCCATACGTGTCGTGCGCAGCAGTTGCTCGTTCACCGGACTCTCGCGCGGCACCACGATGGCCCGCTTGCGCAACGACAGAATCTCACAGACCGTATTGTAGCCGCCCATCGACACCACCAGGTCCGCAGAATTCATGTAGTTCAGTAGTTCCGTGGTGAAATCGATGATTCGGACCTTCCCGGAACCTGCTTGCGCCTGGAGCCGTCGTCGCTCCGCGACGGGCATCTCGGGTCCGAGAACCAGGAGGCTGTGGATCTCGGCGCCGGGATCGCCATTTGTCGACTTCCGCAGCCGCTCGACACCCGCCAAATAGTTCTTCATGAGCTTGTAGGCGTCGCCGCCGCCGCCGCCGGTGACCAAGACGAACCGACCCGTCTGGATGCCAAGCTCGCTGCGCACCTCGCGGCTGTCGCGGATCTCCGGGTTGGGCATGATGTAGCCGCAGTAGCTCATCTTGCGTCCGATCGATTCCGGCAGCTCGTACTCCTTGACCATGTCGCACACAATGGGCGAGCCGAACACCCAGATTGAGTCGTAGTAGCGGTCGATGGCGTCGCGGAACCGTTTCTGTTGCCACATCCGGCGTACAAATGGCGCGTCGTCCAGAACGTCGCGCAGGTACAGGATCAGTTTCGACTGCCGCTTGTTCTTCTTGAGCCAGCGAATGCTCTTCTGTAGCTCACCCTTGACCCCGATGGGCGCCTTGTCGACGAGCACGACGTCGGGTGCGAACCACTTGATTGTAGAAAAAATCAGGTCCCGACGCATGCTCCGCACTGCCTTGAACGGTGTGTTCAGGTAGCGGGCGACGTACTGGTTCCGCGCTTGACGTAGTATGCTCGGAAGCTTCACAAAGTCCGTGTGCGGCGGCATTGGGAACCGATGACACTCGAAGTTGCCCGTAAGGACGAGAATCGAGATCTGCGGGATCTCTGCAGCAAGTTGTTCGCAGATCTTGAGCGAACGTTGTAGGTTGCCGAGACCGAACGTGTCGTGCGAATACACGAGCAAACGTGTTACGCCAGAATGCAGTTCGTTGGACATCGCACCCTCGTTGGCATGCGATCGAGTTGAACCCTGGGGTGCTGCGAGTGACGGCAGAATGGCCGCGCCAGACTCGGAGTCGCCTGATGCCGAATCGTCGATCTCAGGGGAGCCAGGTAACGCCACGAATCCCTCCGGGTCGAAGACCAGCGGCACTTCACAGCGCATCCGCTTCGTCTGAAACCACCGCCGGGAGTCGATGGACCCGTGCCCGCGGTGCTCGTCTCATTTGTGAAGCGATCACTCTATCCTCATGACTTATCGATGTCAACGCCGGCACATGGCATTTTGGAATCGAGGCGCTTGCCCTCCCCTTCCCTGGGAATCATTTGTACAGTGAGATTGGACTCGGGGCTTCCATCACAACGCGTATGATTGGGTGAAATTGCCCACGTTCAAGCGGATGCAACTGCGTTGCCGCTAGTCGCAGGCGATGGAACGGGTCGTGTCGCGCGTTTCCACCGTGATCGACTGCATGCGGGGCACGATCTCAATCCGGGTCGATCTCGTCGCTTCCCGAGGCATCGAAGAGATAGCCGGACCCGCGCGCGGTGCGGATATAGCGTGGAGCGTCCGGGGATGCCTCGATTTTCTTGCGCAGTCTGGCGATGTGATTGTCCACCGTGCGCGTGGTGGGAAACACCTTGTAACCCCAAATGTCGTTCAACAGCTGTTCGCGCGACAACATCGTGCCCTCATGAGCGATGAAGTAGGCGAGGATGCGGAATTCACGCGCCGACACCTCGACAGCGTGACCGTTCTTGGTCACACTTTGCCGCTTGAAATCCACCGCAACGTCGCCGAAACGGAAAATCTCGGGATGGGCGCGCCCGGCGTGTGTGCGGCGGAGGACCGACCGCACACGTGCCATCAGCTCACGCACGCTGAACGGTTTGGTGATGTAATCATCGGCCCCGAGCTCGAGGCCGAGGACTCGGTCGTCCTCCGCACCGCGGGCGGTGAGCAGGATGATGGGCACCTTGTGTCCTTCGTCACGCAGCTTCCGAGTAATCTCCAGTCCGCTCATGCCCGGCAACATGAGATCGAGAACGATGAGGTCCGGCTTGCCGGCGCGGGCGCGCTCGAGCCCGGTCCGCCCATCCATGGCGCTCTCGACCACGAAACCCTCGGCAATCAACGCCGCGCGCAGACCTTCGACGATGCCGCGATCGTCCTCGACCACCAGAATCTTGGAAGCAGCGTCACGAGCGGGCACGTCGAACCTCCCGGACAGCAGACTCGATTCCCCCGTCTTCGGGCACCGGCAACCAGACGGTGAACGTGGCGCCACGGCCTCGCCGGCTGTCGACAGTGACCCGCCCGCTGTGCGCGGTGACGATGCGCCGCACGAGCGCGAGCCCGAGACCGAGACCGCCATGCTGGCTCGACAGCCGTGTGTCGCCGCGATAGAAGTCTTCGAAGATGCGCTCTTGATCGGCAGGATCGATGCCGATGCCTTGATCTTGCACCTGGATGCCGACTTCGAGCCCGCTTCGCCGAACACGCACCGTGATGCCGCGATCCGTCTCCGAATATTGCATGGCGTTGGCGAGCAAGTTGAGCAGTAGCTGTCGCAAGGCGTCTGCATCGACGCGCACTTCCGGCAAGTCCGGTTCGATGTCGACTTCGAAGCGGAACCCGGCACCTTCGGCCTGGGACCGAAAGTCTTCGGCGACGTTCCGCACCAATGCGCCGATCTCCTCGAACTCGAAGCGGAATTGGCGCGCGCCACGCTCACCGCGCGCGAAATCGAGCACCTGGTCGATGAGCCGCTGCAAGCGATCGACCTCGCGCCGGATGGTCCGCAGGTACTGCCGGCGCTGCTCCAGGCTTGCGTCTTCCCCTGCCGCCTCGAGCAACTCGCTGAACATCCGAATGGAAGTGAGCGGTGTGCGAAGCTCGTGCGAAACGCTAGAGACCAGGCCCGCTTTCATGTTGGCGAGGCGCGACTGGCGCCGCAATCCGGTGACAACGAGCGCCGCCCCCGTGCTGATCGTGAGCAGCAACACGAGAACCAGATATAGATAGACCTTGGTGCGAAAATCCAAACCTAGAGCGGCGTCGGCGTTCGCCGGCGGAACCACGGCCACCGCCCAGAAATCGAACGGCACCCCCAACGGGTGGGACACGCCTGCCGGCACCGGCACCGCGCTGCCGCCGATGACCGGCTTGCCTTCGCTATCGACGAGAGCCAACACGAGATCATCGGTGGCTTGAAACTGCTGCATGATTCCCGGCAACATCGCATTCGACATGGTCGCCAGATCGATCTCGAATCCGGCGAGTGCGGCAACGGCGGTGCCGCTCGCGTCGGGCAAGTAGACGTAGGCGAGCAAAAAGGGTTCTCCATCGACTGTGTCGGAGAGATAACGCACTTCCGTCGTGTACGCGAGGCCTTCGAGCGCGGCGCGAACAAGCTTGCGTGACAACTTGTTGGCAAAGTAATCCAATCCGATGGGTCTCTTCTTCTGCGCCGCCACGGCAAAGTAGCGTTGTTCCAGGCTGCGCCATGCATCCGGCACGGGACGCGGCAGCAGTCGCGCCATGCGCTCCTCGATCCGCTCGACGAGGATGTCGAACTGCAGCCGTCCGATCTCGTCGGAATGCGCCACGAGATCCTCGTAGGATGCCACCAGCGCTGTCGCTGCCGGCATCGCTTGCCCCATTTCCCCGCGCGCGCGAGCGATGTGCAGGCGCGCCTGCAAACGCAGCGGTTGATTGTCGAGATCGTAAGCGTCGGCGTGCTCCAACAGGATCCGCTCGCTTGCGTCGATCGCTTGCTGCCATTGCCGTAGGTGCAGGTACGCGCGTGCGATGCCGGCGTGCGCGATGGCCTGCAGCCGTGGCGTCCGCGCGGCTTCGAGCACGGCACGATAGGCTCCCAGCGCCTCCGTCGGCGCATCGCGCTCGAATTCCGCCGCCTCCGCCACTGCGAGGAGATCGCGGACCTCGCGTGCATCGCCGGCGTCGAAGGCGTCGTCGCTGGGAGCGGGGAGCGCCTCGCTTGGCGCTGGCTCTGGCGGGTACAAGCGCCGGCCGGAAACGTGCAGGAGATGGCAGGCGCGCACGAAATCCCGACCGCGGGCCGAATCGAGCGCAGCCACTACCACATCCAGATCCGCTTCCCAACCGACGCGTCGAGGGACGAGCGCGCTCCAACCCGCCTCCAGAGCCTTCATCTCCTGGTGCACGATGCGCCCAGCGAGGTCGGCGGTTCCGCTGCGCTCTGCCAGCGATCGCTGCCGCGCCGCGGCGCGCTCGTTCTCCACCGCGCGCAGGCTGAAGCTTCCGAGCAGAAAGCTCGGCAGTAGCACGAGCAGGACAAACACCAGCCCGAGCTCTACATGAGGATTCCGTCGCCAGTTTCGTCGCATGGTCCTCGCGGCGATGCGCCAGTTTCTCGACACGCCTCGCGCGCGTCGCGGATTTCGATCATCCTCGTGCAGCCATGGCGGGGCGGACAGTTGCACCCGGCAAGGAACACGCCGCGATCTTTTCGACAAACGTGCAGGTGTCCTCCCAACTCACGGGCGCCAAGGACTTGGCCGCATAGGCGCCAAGCAGCTTTAAGGAGCAGTGCTCGCCTTCGCCGCGGATGGCGAAGATTCCATGACGCGCTCCCTGCGCCAGCAGCTGCAGCTGTTCTTCATCGATCAACTCGGACAAGCCCGTGCCCTTTGGACAGAAAGCTGCGAGCACGGACTGCGCGTAGGCACCGTTGCCGAGATCGATCTTCTCCAGATGTCTGGGCGTGGTGAATGCGAGCAGATTCTCGATCAGACTGGAACGAAACCCCCGGTCCAGCGGCACCGGCTTCAGGTACAAGACGAAGGGCTCACGGGATCGCCTGCGAAGCGTGCACAGGAACTCGTCGCTCGCATTGGCCGGCTCGTCACGCCGTGCCTGGATCACCTCGTACCAGTGGATCGGCCCGGCCGATCCGCTGCGCTTCCAAGCCCGGCGCACATCGAACTCGCTCGAGCTCCGCAGTCGCCGTGCAATGTCCTGCAACTGCGACAATTCGGCCTCGCACGGAGCGAAGCCAAGTTGGAGCAGCCGCTGTGTCTGGGCTGCGGCGCGCCGGCGGGCGGCGCGGACGCCACCGGCGACGGCCGCCACGGCGACGGCGGCCAGAATCAGAGCGGCGATCGTTGCCATCACGACCCGCCTCCTTCCAGTTGCTGGCTCCAAGGGACCGAGACGCTGCTTCCCATGCACAGGCCGAGCCGCACGGGCTGGATTGGATGATGCATTCGTGACCCACAAACCGGCTTTCTGGAGTACGTCGGGATGCATCTTTTTTTGCCGCAGTTCGAGGGACGCGTCGCGGTGCTGCAGATTCCGCACGACTTCACGGCAAGGGTCGCCGCACGAGTACGTACCGGGCTCATCGCCCCTGGAATCCGTCGCCGCGCGGAATACGAGGTCGAATCCTTGAGCGCGGATCGCATCGCGTTCCGTGCCACCACACTCTCGACGGCGATCGCCGTCGGGTTGAACGAGGTCGTGGTCGAAAGGAAGGCTGGCGAAATCTTCTATCGCGCGCGCTATTGGAAATGGACGCTTTACTGCGTCACACTTGGCGCGGTCCTGTTCGTCGTTTTGATGGCGTGTTGTCTCCTCTGGGCACACATCGCGCACCCAGTCGATCGGTTGCAACTTTTCTTCCACGCCGGTTTCTGGGGCCTCATCTGGCCCTGGCTCCTCACCGCCTTGCACAAGCGCTTCGCGGCCAGGTGCTTGGAGCGCATCCTGCTCGAAGTTCTGCAGCAACCAATCCGATCCTGAAGCCCCGCACGCCGACTCAACAGAGTGTCGCAGTGGCTTGTGTGCCTACGGTTGACAAATTGGAACCTGAAAAATAGACTTCGTACGTGCCTGTCATCTGACAAGGAGATGGCTCTTGCGCCGCATGATCGCGCGCTCGATAGCCCTGCCGGTTCTGCTCGCGATTCTTTCCACTACCGCTTCCGCTGCGAAGGATTCGCCAGCTCTACTGCTCCCGCTGCGCGCGATCGGCGTGAGCGACACCACGGTGTTCGTCGTCGGTGATCTCCTGCAGGGCGAGCTCGAGTCCGCTGGCATCGACGTCATGTCCACGAATGGACTCGGCGCAGAACTCCCGTTCGGCGAAAATGCATGCGACGACGCCGAGTGCGCGGCCGCCCTGGCTGCAGATCATGGAGCGGCTCAAGTCGTCTATGGCTCTTTGAGCCGCCTGGGAGAGAAGATCATCCTTCGCATCCGAGCGCTACGCACCGGGGAGACGGATCCGTACTACGCCGATCAGATCACCGCCATCGCCGAAGAAGACCTCGATGCCGTCGTCCGTCGCGCGGCCGATGGCATTGCGACCGGCGCGACGTCGTCCGATCGGGCGACGGTCGATACGGTCACACTCGAGGAAACGATCGAGCCTCGGCGCCGGGCTTCCCGATCGGGCCTTGGCATCCGAGCCGGCGGGTTGTTTCCGGCGTCGGACAGCTATGGCGGTGTGGATCGACTGACGAGTCTTCGTCTCGTCATCAAACACGAAGCCGGGAATCTGATGATCGAGAGCACACCGCTGCTCGGATTCTCGTGGAGGGACGAGACGGTCGAATGGACGATCTTCGATTTGTTCGCCGCCCGCATTTTCGGCACCGGCGATTTTTCGCCCTATCTCGGCGGAGGTCTAGGAATCCACTCACTGAGCATTGAAAAGCAGGTGCCGGTGACCTACGACGGGTTTACATACGTGAACACGGAGACCTCGAGCGAGACCACGCTCACCGCCGATGTGGGTGTCGGGTTGCTGGCGCTGCGAACGTATGATTTCTCGATTGCAGTGGACCTGCGCTATCATTACGTCTTCGCCGACTTCGACGCCATTGGTGACGATGGAGCCCACGGCCTCTCGGTGACCTTCGGAATCGGCCGCTGATCGTCCTCGCGGCCCGAGGAATAGTCTGGCCACTGGCCGCCCGGATCCAAATTGCCGTCCAGGAAAACGTGGAGCGGCCGATTCCAACTGTCGGACCGGGAAAACGTTGGACGACTTGGGCCCCCGGATTCCAAATGTCGGGCCCGGAAAACGTTGGACAGCCTGGGCCGGATTCTCAATGTGCACAGCCTGGCCGCTCGAACCAAACCCCGACGAGGATGACGATCGACGGTTTGCCGCGCACCCACCGCGTACTTCATGAAATGTCCGGTTCTCATCATGCGGAGAGAATGGAAGTTCCATGCCGTTCAAAATATGGCGCAAGAGCGTGTGTTTTGCCTCGCCCGCACCTCGGAACTGTAAACTTGGGCGACGCGAAGTGTCGACCGCGTTGACGGGACCCATCCGTTTACCACCGATGCGCCTGCGCACCCTCGTAGTGCACTCGGTGGGACGGCGGCCTGTGCGACTGGGCGGCTAGACCTGCTCCCACTCCGCAAGAATCTCGGATGCCCTGGGTCGCGCGACAGACCTAACCCCCCTCCTGGGCGCGAGCGGATTCCGGCGGCGCAGGGTAACCACGGGCGTCCGGAGTGCGTAGAATCCAGTCATGGCGTCCATTGGGCCCTCGAATCGCTGGGAAACAGGGAACGGAACCCCTCTGCTCCGACTGCGGGGGCTGCACAAGAGCTACCCCATGGGGGGTGGTAAGCTCCATGTTCTCAAGGGGATCGACGTCGATATCGCCTCGGGGGAGATGGTCGCCATCATGGGCGCCTCGGGCTCGGGCAAGTCGACCTTGCTGAACGTCCTGGGGCTTCTCGACCACTACGACGAGGGTGAATACGTTCTCGATGGCCGCGTGGTGAAGAACCTGTCGGAAACCCGCTCTGCCGGGCTCCGGAGCCAGCTGCTCGGCTTCATCTTCCAGTCCTTCAACCTCATTGCGTTCAAGACGGCTGCCGAGAACGTGGCCATGCCGCTCTATTACCAAGGTGTGCCACGGCGGGAGCGCAACCGCCGGGCGCTCGAATACTTGGAAAGGGTGGGCCTGCTCGACTGGGCTGGGCACCTGCCGCGCGAACTCTCCGGCGGCCAGCAGCAACGTGTCGCCATCGCGCGGGCGCTGATCGGCCAGCCCAAGGTCATTCTGGCCGACGAGCCGACCGGAGCGCTGGATTCACAGACCTCGCGCGAGGTGATGGAGGTGCTGCAGCAGATCAACGCGAACGGGGTCACGATCCTCATCGTCACGCACGAGCGCGATGTGGCAGCCACGACGCGCCGCGTGATTCGGCTCCGGGACGGATGTGTCGAGAGCGACGAGCGCGCCGAGACGGCGGACGTTGTCGTTGTGCCTTCGGCCGGGATCTGGCGCCATCCTGCCGCGCCTCCGGGCTCCGAGGGGTGACACCATGCTCGATGTCGACACATGGCAGGAGATCCTCGACACGGTGCGCAAGAACAAGCTGCGCACCGTGCTCACCGCTTTCAGTGTCGCTTGGGGCATCCTGATGCTCGTCGTGTTGCTCGGTTCCGGCAAGGGTCTCACCCACGGCGTCGAATACGGTTTTCGCGACGATGCGACCAACAGCTTCTGGGTGCGCAGCGGCCAGACGAGCCAGCCGTACCGGGGGTTGCGTCCCGGCCGCACGGTGCAGTTCACCAACGAGGACTACGAGGACATCAGGGCCAACCTCCACGGCGTCGATCACATCACTTCGCGCTTCTTCATTCGTGGCAATCTCACGGTCGCATACAAGGGTGTGACTTCGAGCTTCAACGTACGGTCGGTGCACCCGGACCACCAGATCCTCGAGCGCACCCTCGTGAGCGAAGGCCGCTTCATCAACCCGCTCGACCTGCGCGAGCACCGCAAGGTGGCCGTCATCGGCGACCGCGTCAAGGCGCAGTTATTCAAGGGGCGCCCGGCGCTCGGCGAGTACATCGAGGTCAACGGCATCCCCTTCCGGGTCGTCGGCGTGTTCATCGACGAGGGCAGCGAGGGCGAGATGGAGACGATCTACCTGCCGATCTCAACGGCGCAGCGCACCTTTAACGGCGCCAACCGAGTGGGCATGATGATGATGACAGTGGGAGACGCGACCGTGGACGAAAGTGTGGCCATCGCCACGGATCTGCGCAATCGCATCGCCGAACGCCATGACTTCGACCCCGAAGATCAGCGAGCCGTTTCCATTTTCAACGCGGTCGAGACGTTCCAGCGCTACGTCAATCTCATGGGTGGCATCCGCACGTTCGTGTGGGTCATCGGCATCGGCACGCTGCTGGCGGGGGTCGTCGGCGTTTCCAACATCATGATGATCGCGGTGAAGGAGCGCACCAAGGAGATCGGCATCCGCAAGGCCCTGGGTGCGACACCCTGGTCGGTGATGCAGCTCGTGTTGCAGGAAGCCGTGTTGGTGACCGCGGTGGCCGGGTACTTCGGTCTCGTGGCCGGCGTCGCGCTGCTCGAGCTGATGGCGCGCGGCATCCAGGGGTCCGATTACTTCCGCAACCCCGAAGTGGATTTCGGCGTCGCCATCGCCGCCACCGGGCTCTTGGTCACGGCCGGCGCCATCGCCGGCTTCTTTCCAGCACGGCGGGCGGCGGCCGTACGACCGGTCGAAGCGCTGCGCGAGGAGTAGGAGTACGAAGTGGGTTTTCTCTTCGACCTCGACCACTGGCAGGAGATCAGAATCGCCCTGATGCGCAACCGCCTGCGCACCGCGCTCACGGCATTCGGGATCTTCTGGGGCATCTTTCTCCTCATGGTGATGCTGGGCTCGGGGTCCGGCCTGCGCAACGGCGTCATGCAGGACTTCGGGGGCGGCGCGACCAACAGCTTCTTCATCTGGACACAGCGCACACAGAAGCCATTCGCCGGCATGCCGGCGGGGCGGCGCATCCAGCTCACCAACGCCGACGTGCAGGCGATTCGCGACAAAGTTCAAGAGGTGGAGGTTGTGGCCGCGCGCAATCAACTCGGTGGCTTTGCCGGCGGCAACAACGTCACGCGCGGTCGCAAAGCGGGTGCCTTCAGCGTCATGGGCGATCACCCGGAAATCCAGCGCATCCAGTCGCTCGAGATCGAAGTCGGGCGCTTCCTGAGCCCAATCGACATCGACGAGCGCCGCAAAGTGGCGGTCATCGGCACGCGCGTGCGCGAAGTCCTCTTCGAGCGCGGCGAGGAGCCCATCGGCGCGTCCATCGTGATCCAGGGGGTCTACTTCCAGGTCGTCGGCGTGTTCAAGTCGGCGCAGTCGGGCGACGACGCCGATCGTGACGCACAGACGCTGTTCGTGCCCTTCACGACCTTTCAGCGCGCCTTCAACTTCGGTGAGCGGGTCGGTTGGCTGGCCGTGATCTCGCGGTCCGAAGTGCCGGCATCGCAGGCCGAGGAAAAGGCGCTCACGTTGCTCAAGTCGCGCCATAAGGTGGCGCCGGACGATCTGCGTGCATTCGGCCACTTCAACATCGAAGAGGAGTACGACAAGGTACAGGCATTGTTCACCGGTATTCGCATCCTCGTATGGCTGGTCGGGAGCGGCACACTCGCCGCTGGGGCCATCGGCGTCTCGAACATCATGTTGATCATCGTCAAGGAGCGTACCAAGGAGATCGGCATTCGTCGCGCCGTAGGCGCCAAGCCCGCGGCCGTGGTGTGGCAGATTGTCCTCGAAGCCCTGATCCTGACCGCAGTCGCCGGATACATCGGGATGGTGGCTGGCATCGCGCTCATCGAATTGGTGGGAAACCTGCTGCCGCCGGGCGACGCGAGTCGCATGTTCACCAACCCGGACGTCGGCGTGAGTGAGGCGCTGCAGGCTCTCGGCATCCTGGTCGCAGCAGGCGTGCTGGCTGGGCTCGCGCCGGCGCAACGGGCGCTGCAAGTGAGCCCGGTCGTCGCACTCCGCAGCGAGTGAGGCGCCGACCCGCGCAGCAGCGGCGAACGCACAAGGGTTTCACTGGCGCACAAGACGCGCCCGGCACGAGCAGACAGGGGTCGCGAATCATGAAGAAGATCCTCTCCATCCTGGCCGCAGTCGTCGTCCTCTGCCTGTTCGCCGGCACGGTGTACTTCCTGTGGGCCAAGTCGCAGAAGCCGGACACCATCTACCAGACCGAATCACCCAAGAAAGCGACGATCATCAAGAAGGCCGTGGCGACCGGATCCGTCGTGCCACGCCAAGAAGTGGAGATCAAACCGCGCGTCTCCGGCATCGTCGAGGCCATCTCGGTCGAACCGGGACAACGCGTGAAGGAAGGCGATCTCATCGCCCGCATCCGTCTCGTGCCCGACATGGTCAACCTCAACAACGCGCAGAACCGGATGGCGCGCGCGCAGATCGGCTTCGAAAGTGCGAAGAAAGATTACGCGCGCAACAAAGCGCTGAATGCCGACGGCATCATCTCTCAAGCGGCGTTCCAGCCCTTCGAGTCCGCGTACCAGTCCGCCGAGACGGAGCGGGAGGCTGCGCACGACAATCTCGACCTCATTCAGAAAGGCATCCTGCGCAGCGCCGGCAATGCCTCCAACACACTGGTGCGCTCGACGATCACGGGCACGGTGCTGGAGATGCCGGTCGAGGTCGGGCACTCGGTGATCGAAACCAACACGTTCAACGCCGGCACCACCATCGCCACGGTGGCCGACATGGAAGACATGATCTTCGAAGGCCGCGTCGACGAATCGGAGGTCGGCAAGCTGCAAGTCGGGATGGCTCTCCTGCTCACCATTGGCGCCGTCGAGGGCCGGCAGCTCGAGGCCACGCTCGAGCACATCGCGCCGAAGGGGGTCGAGCAGGAAGGCGCCATCCAGTTCCAAATCCGTGCCGCGCTCAAACCCCAGACCGAGATCCTCATCCGCGCCAACTACAGCGCCAACGCCGACATCGTTCTCGATCGACGCGACGAGGTCCTGGCGATCAACGAGAGCTTGCTGCAATTCGAGGACGACAAGAAGTTCGTCGAGGTGGAGATTTCGCCGCAACAATTCGAACGCCGCGAGATCCAGACTGGTCTCTCCGACGGCATCCAGATCGAGATCGTCTCGGGCGTGAGCGAAACGGACAAGATCAAGGGATCGCCGGTCCCACGCGGCAACGACGGCTGAGCCGAGCGCAGCGGTGCTGGTTCAACCTGTCGACCACGCGTTCGCAGTCGTTTGACCCACGGGCCCATGGATTCCGTCATTCGACAGCGAGACCGGCGCGGCGCAAATTGTCCAGAACGAGACCGGCGCGTGCCGGGCTCAGCCAGCGCTCGATCTCGCGTTGGGCTTGCGCCGGGAAATCGGGGAACAACACGAGCAGGCGCTGCACGGCGGCTGCCGCTTCGTCCATCATTCCGAGCTGCGCGAAAGCAGTGGCCTGCATGCAGTGCATCCAGTAGAAGGCTTCGTTCTGGGCGCGTAGCGCCATGTCGAGAGCTTCGTCGAACTCGCCGCGGGCGAAGTGCAGCGAGAAGAACGCGAACCAGTACCAGTCCGGCGGCTCGGGGTTGAGCGCCAGGGCGACCTTCATGAACAAACGCCCCAATTCGTAATCCTCGCTCATGATCAAATGCAGCCCGAAATCGGCGAGGGTGTCCGTGTCGTTCGGGTTGAGTCCCAGGGCGCGTTTCCCCGACTCCCGGAAGCCACGGAGATCGCCGTGCGCGAACTGCGCCAGGAAGAGCGCGTGGTAGGCCTTGGGGTTCTGCGGGTCCATGTTGACCGCCGCATGCGCACCGCGCGTGCCCTCTCCGAGCGCCTGTTCCCGCGAGCCCTGCAAGTTGAATCCAAAACGATACATGTCGAGATAGAGGTGGGCGCGCACGGCTGCGAGGGTCGCCGAGTCGGGCTCCGACTGGACGGCACGCTCGATTGCCATGAACGCTCGCGCGTGTCCTGCCGGGGATTGGCGGGCGCTGTAGTCATAGAACAGCAAGAGTGCGTCGTAAGCGTCCAGATGCTCGACTGGTTTACGTCGGACCAGTGCCAGCTCGGGCCGCACGATGACCCCGTGTGGCTGGGCGACGGTGGTCACCACATGGCTCGCGATCTCGTCCTGGATGTCGAATACGGACTCGACGGTGAGGTCGCGCTCGTAGCGCTCGGCCCATAGAACCCTGCCGGTCGCACCGTTGGAGAGCTCTGCATGGATACGCACGCGATTCTCCGCCCGGCGCACGCTCCCATGCAGCACGTAACGCGCGCCGAGCTGACGGCCGATCCGCGCGGCCCCATCCTTGGCGTCGTGCTGGAACATCGTATTGCGGCCGATGACGTGGAAGTCGCGGAACCGCGACAGCGCCGTCATGATCTCGACCGTGACGCCGTCGGCGAAGAGGCGCTCGCCGCCGTCCAGGTTCTCGAACGGCAGCACCGCGATCGAGGGGCCTCCCGTGAGACCGGACGGCAGCTCGGGCACATCCTCGGCCCGTAGCGCCGCCAGCTCTTCGCGCAAATGCAAGACATCCGCCTGCAGTCGGAAAACCGGCGTGTAGCTACCGCGAGGCATCTCGATCAAGACCGAGTCCTCGCGCCCGAGAGTGAGGTAGTAGTACTCGAGCCTGCGGCGCAGCCGGCTCGCCTCGACGCGAACGCTCGGGTTGGTACGAGGATCGAACGACTCGGCGCGGTCGAAGACCTCGACGGCGAGCGTGTATTCCTTCAAACGGTTGGTGCGACCAGCGAGCGTTTCACCGACCAGGAAACCCAGAAATCGTTTACTACGATCCGCAGCGGTGAAGTGTGGGCTCTCGAGGATGCGCTCGAGCTCGGCGCGCACAGCCGCTGCCGACGGATTTTCCACCCCATCCGCTCGGTTGTCCGCGTCGCCCGTGGCCATGCATCCTCCCCGCAGCACAGGCCACCGCGGCGCAACAATCGCGGCAACCCTGGGAGCCTCAGCGCAACCCCTTGTTCTTCGTAGAGATAGGAGGCCGCCTCAAGGCGCCTCACGTTACCTACCGCTGCCAACTTCAGTCAACTGGCGGAATCGCCGAGATTGAGTACGGCTCCCCAACTCCCTTGGCATCGACAACACGCGGGGAGCAAAAAGGTTGGCGGGGCGCAAAGTGATTGCGGAACGCAGGGGGCATCCGCGCCTCGCCAACCGTTCGCTCTTCGTTTTCACAGGAGGCACCCGTATGCGCAAGCGCATCGCAGGGATTCTGATGCTCGCAACTTCCGTCTTCGTCCTCGGTACGACTGCGGCTCTGGCGCAAGTCGACGTCGAGCTCGCCTTCACGCCGGACACGGCTTCTCCCGGCCAGAAAGTGACGCTGTTCGCTTCGATCGCGAACCTGTCGAGCGAGCCGGTTCAGGCGAACTTCACCGTCGCGATCGCTTTTGGAAGTCTGTCCACTGGGGACATTCCCTTCAACCTGCCATTGGCAGCCAGCGAGGAGCGGAGCGCGGAGATTCCCTTCGTGCTGCCGCCGCTGCCGATGCGCGGTGCGCTGACCATCACCGTGACCGCGAATGCTGGTGGCGAGACGGATACCGCCATCGCGAGTCTCACCATCGTGAACGGCTCGATGAAGACGTCCGACGAGACGGCGCTGCGTGAGCTCGGCACGAGCGTGGGCATCGCGCTCACGGGAGGAGCCGGCGCCACGCCGACAAGCGCACTCAGCATGAGTGACGTCAAGCGGCTCTATCGTTAGCGCGACTCGATACTTGGGGCGCCGTCCGGGAAACCGGCGGCGTCCCGTATTTCGCTGCCGCCCCGGCTGTCCCGCAGAAGAAGGAATCGATGCTTTTCTCCCGCCTCGACCCTCGATCGACGCCGTTCCAACTCACCGTTTGTTTCGTGATCGCACCGCTTGCAACGGCCGGGGCGGCGCCGTTCACTTTGCAGCGTACGTACGTCGGTGAACAGCCGCGTGACCAGTTTGGCTACTCGGTACACGCTGCGGGTGACATCAATGGCGACGGCTACGCCGACTTCCTGGTCGGTGCGAACGTGAGCGACGCCGCGGTTTCCGGCGGCGGCACGGTCTCCGTCTACGCGGGTGGAACGGAGTATGCCGTTTCTCCATTGCCTGTGGCCGCAGGGAGCGTACAGAACGAGAACTGCGGCGCCGCAATCGGCGGCGGTGGCGATTTGAACGGCGACGGCTACGATGACTGGGTCGCCGGTGCTCCCGGGCTCGGTGCAACCGGCAACGCTGCCGGTCGTGTCTATGTCTTCTTCGGTGGCCCTGCGCTCGACTTCGTTCCCGATCGCATCCTCGAAGGGGTCGTTCCGGGTGGTCAGTTCGGTGCCGCCGTTCTCGTCGGCGCCGACCTGGATGGTGACGGCCAAGGCGATCTCGTCATCGGCGCTCCCCGCGCCGGAAACGGCGAGATCCACATCTATCGTGGTGGTGCGAGCTTCCTCGAGGCAGGCGTCGCGCGTGTCGTGCACGCTCGCCCAGCAGACAATCGTTTCGGCAAGAGCCTCGCTCCGCTCCCCGACACCGATGGCGATGGCTGTGACGAGCTACTCGTCGGAGCGCCACGCTGTTCGCAGGCTGCGACCTGGGCCGGCGCAGTCATCCTCTATCGCGGAACGGCCGTTCTCGACACGCTTCCCGACCTGGTCCTTCTTGGGGAAGGTGCGGGCGACGAGTTCGGTACCAGCCTTGCCGCCGGAGCCGACATCGATGGCGATGGCGGCGCCGACATCCTCGTCGGCGCCCCGCTTGCCAATGTGAACGGCAACACCGATGCCGGCCGCGCCTACCTCTTCCGCGCTGGATTGGCGCTCGACGCACTCATCGATTTGCGTTTCGCTGGCAACAGCGCGGGCTCGCGCTTCGGGAGCGCCGTCGCCACCGGCTTCGACTGGGATGGGGACGCGAGCGCGGATATGGCGATCGGCAAACCGGGTGCGGACGCGGGGGGCACCGATGCAGGAGGCTGCGCAATCTACTTCGGCGGCGCTGGTCTCGACCTTGTCGTCGATGCCACCCTCGACGGGCCCGCTCCGTCCGCCCAGCTTGGCAGCTCGGCGGCGTCACTCGGCGACATTCGTCGCAATGGCCGCGGGGCTTTGCTTCTGGGCGGCTATGGCGCCAACGACAACGGGCGCGCCTTGCTCTACGCCAGCGTCGACCATCCGGTGGATGCGATCGACATGGGGGGCGCACGCGGTACGCGCCTTCTCCCGCCCTGGCCGAACCCTTCGCCGTCTGGCGTGCAGAGCGCGCTCGAGACCCTCGTCCCCGGTTCCTGGCGCGTCGATGTGTTCGACGCCCGCGGGCAGCGGGTGGCGAACATCTTCGCCGGGTTTCTCGCGCCCGGAGCGCAGGCGCTCATTTGGGACGGCCGCGCCCGTGGCGGAATGCCAGCGTCCTCCGGTGTCTACTACATCCGTGCCACGTCGGCGACGCACGCCGTCACCACACGTGCGATCGTCATGCGGTGAACGCTCCACCGCCTTCGGGTGCTATCCTTCGCTCGGAGGTGGGATCGTGCGCTGGCCCATCCGCGTGGTGTCCGTGCTCGTTGCAGCAATGCTTGGGCCTCGAGCTGCGGGCGCGTGGGGCGCACAAGTTCATGCGCTGGTGAATCGCTCGGCGACGACGCACCTCCCCGCCGAGTTCGCCGCCTTCGCTCAGTGGGCCGACAGCCTCGAAGGACTCTCCGTCGAAGCCGACGCGCGCCGCTGCTGCGATCCCAACGAAGCGATCCGCCACTACATCGACATCGACGAGTACGAAGAGTTCTTCTCGAGGACCCTGCCACGAACCTATCCAGAGATGGTGGCACGTTTCGGCCGTGATCGCGTCGACAGCATCGGCATTCTCCCCTGGACGATCGAGTCAGTGCTGGCACAGCTCACGCAACATTTCCGCGACCGCGATTGGCCACGCGCCGTAGCCGTTGCGGCCGATCTCGGGCACTATGTGGCCGATGGCCATCAGCCTTTTCATCTCACACGCAACCACGACGGACAACTGACCGGTCAGAACGGCATTCACTCCCGCTACGAGTCGGTGCTCACCGAGATCTATCTTCGCGAGCTCACGATCCAGCCCGGGCACGCCTCGGCCTATGCACGACCTTTGGATGCCATTTTCGAGTGGACGGAGAGAATCTATCCCGGTGTCCGCCTAGTCCTTCTTGCCGACCATCGGGCCAAGCGCGCCGCGGGCGGTGAAACGGGGAATCAGATCTACTACGAAGCCCTTTGGCGCGAGACTGGGGCGGAAACCCAGCTTTGGCTGCGGCAAGCCTCGCTCGCTGTCGCAGCGATGTGGCTCACCGCGTGGTTCGATGCTGGCTCCCCGCCTCTTCCAGGGAGCTCATCAGCTGCGGTGGCCGTCGATGGATTGCAGCTCTTCCCCAACGGCCCCAACCCATTCAACGCTTGGACCACTCTGCGCTTCCAAGTAGCAGAGCCGGGAACGGCGACCATGCGCGTCCACGACGTGCGCGGCCGGATCGTGCGAACGCTCCTCGAGGAAGACCCCGGCCGCGGTGAGCGCAACCTCTCCTGGAATGGGCGGGACGACCAGGGTCGCCTCGTGGCCTCGGGCATCTACTGGGTGCGACTCGAACAGCGAGGTCGAGCAGTCGAGCGCTCCGCGGTGCTCGTGCGCTAACGATGCGGATGAATTCTGGCCGCGGTCGGCTCGAGCCATACAGGAATCGGCGGCATCACGGGTGCGTTCGCGCGTGCGCCGCGACAACACCGACACGTCGACGCCTGGCGGTTCGATCGAGGTGGCCACCGTGTGGGCGCAACCGACCAGTTGGAACAGCCTGGGCTCATTCAAGTGGTCCACGGTCATCGCCGACATGTCGCCGTACATTCCCAGTGGCGCACGGGAAATCCAAGTGAGCATCCGTGTCACCGATTGGCAGCGCTTGGCTGGTGTCTCGCCGCCAACGCGATGTTCGGCAGCATCGTGAGATTCTGGTTGCGAGCTTCTCAATCGGAACACAGCGAAAGGTAGATTGAAACGCAGTCGTGGCGCCATACTCTCGTCGGACTCGACACGAGGGGCGACGAGATGGCGCGAAGGACGAGCGCGGGGTTGTTGCTGTATCGGAAGCGTGCAGACGTGCTCGAGGTCTTGCTCGTGCACCCGGGTGGACCGCTCTGGCAGGGGAAGGACGACGGCGCCTGGTCGATTCCTAAAGGCGAGCATGACGCCGACGAGGCGCCGCTCGACGCGGCGCGTCGCGAGTTCACCGAGGAGACTGGCCTGCAGCCTGCGGGGCCGTTCCTCGAACTCGCTCCTGTGACGCTCCGCAGCGGTAAGCTCGTGCGTGCCTGGGCTGTGGCCGGTGACTGCGATCCCACCGCATTGCGGAGCAACACGTTTCGCATGGAATGGCCGCCGCACTCGGGGCGCATTGCCGAGTTTCCCGAAGTCGACCGCGCTGCGTTCTTCTCGTTGACGACGGCGCGCCACAAGGTCAACCCCGGTCAGGTGCCGCTCCTCGACGATTTGCAATCCAAGCTCGACGCGGGCCCGCAGCGCGGGCACCTTGGACTGCCCTTCACCTGTTGGCTCGTTGCTCTCGTCCTCTCCGGCTGTGGCGACGAAGGCCCGACACACCTCCCCGAGTCTCCCGCCTGGCGTAAATTCGCCGGCAACCCGGTGCTCGCAGGTGGCGATCTCGGGGGTTGGGATGCGGAGGGCGTGTCGTCGCCATGTGTGCTGCGCATGGCGCCCGATTCTCTCATGATGTGGTACACGGGCCGCGACGGCGGCAAGAGTCGCATCGGCCTTGCCACGTCGCGTGACGGGTTGTCCTGGATCAAGCACGGCGCGAGCCCGGTGCTGGACACGGGGGCGGTCGGCACTTGGGAAGAGCTCGGCGTCGAACACCCAAACGTGCGTTTCGACGGGACCCTGTTGACGATGTACTACACCGGTACCGGTACCGGTACGTCGAGCAGCGGTATCGGCCTCGTCACGTCAACCGACGGCATCCACTGGTCGCGCTCCGCGGCGAATCCCGTCTTGCCCGCCGGCTCGCCAGGGTCTTGGGACGACACGCGCGTCTTCATGCCCTGGGTTCTCGTCGCCGGCAACGACCACTCCATGTGGTACACCGGCCGTGGCCGCTACCTCGCCATCGGTTACGCCAGCTCGGACGACGGCCTGCTCTGGAACCGGCTCATGACCCCAGTGCTGCATCCCGAGGTGCTCGAAGCAGCCACGTTCGCGCCATGCGTGCTCGCCGGCGACGGCCTGTACCGGATCTGGTATGGCGCGATCCACGAAACTACCGGGGGCGGCGCGCAGCCGGCGGCCATCGATTACGCTCAGTCATTCGATGGCATCGACTGGACCGGAAACCGCCACGTCCTCGGCCCGGGCGACGCGGGCAGCTGGGACGCACGCGCGTTGAAGGGCTGCTACGTCCTCCAAGAAGGCTCCCTGCTGCGCATGTGGTTCACGGGTGAGTCATCGTTCATGGTGGGCGACGCGACATTGATTGTGAGCGCCATCGGCATCGCCACATTCGAGTGAGCGGAAGCGGTTGATCGCGTGCACGTCCATTGCAAGGGCTGCGCGACCTCCCCGGCGAGTGCGTGGGGACTGGACTCCCGCCCCGATACGTTCCTTGAAACCCGTTTTCATCGAGAAGCGAGCGGAAACTCATCCTGGCGAATTCGCCCAACCGCCGCCTTTGTACTGCGGTGTTTTCACCAGGTGAGGCCCAGTCCGGGAGACGTCGCGGACTTCTGTGACCCGATGAGGACGCCGCACACCCACCATGACGGCACGTTTTCTGCGTGGAGGTCCGTTGCCCGAAGCGTGGCTGGGTCGCTTGGAGCCCACAGGATTTCGCCCCCTCTCGTTCCCACGCATCAGATCGCCCCCCGCTTTCTAAATTTGAGCCGGCGACTTGGATCTGCCTCCACATGTCGCTCGAGTCTGTGCCATCGGCCAGCGCTGCGCTCCTGAGAGAACATTCGTGAACCGTCCCCGGAACTCATTGGTTCTGAGCGCTGTCGCGCTGTCCACCGTCGTTGCTGCGGCGCATGGCGAATGGGCACAGGACGGCATCGCCGTGTGCACGGCAGCGGGCGAGCAAGTCTCGCCGGGGCTGGTCCCCGACGACGCAGGCGGGGCAATCGTCATCTGGGAGGATACGCGCAACGCGGTGCGAAACATTTACGCGCAGCGAGTCGACGCATCCGGCGCGGGTTGTTGGGCGAGCGATGGTGTCGCTGTCTGTACCTTCCCGTTCAACCAGCTCAACTCGCAGCTCGTCTCCGACGGAATGGGCGGGGCCATCATCGTCTGGGAAGACATTCGCCACGGCGTCGCCAACAAGGACATCTACGCGCAGCACATCGATGCCTCCGGCACTCGGCGTTGGGCCGCCGATGGTGTTGCCATTTGCCAAGCCTCCTACGACCAATCCGCACCCAAGCTGGTTTCCGACACAGCCGGAGGTGCGATCATCGCTTGGACGGATTCTCGCACCAGCTCCGGGAATATCTACGCGCAGCGGATCAATGCTTCGGGCTTGCCGATGTGGAGCACCGATGGAGTGGCCGTGTGCGACGTGGAGGACACGCAAGGCGGCGTCGAGCTGATCGCGGATGGATCCGCTGGGGCCATCCTCCTGTGGGTGGACTTCAGGACATCCGCAATCACTGGCAGGGACCTCTACGCCCAGCGGCTCGATGCTGCGGGCCGCCTGCTATGGACCCTCGGCGGTGTACCTGTCTGCAACGCAGGCGGTAATCAGAATCGCCCGAAGTTGATTGCGGACGGTGAGGGTGGGGCGTTCGTCACTTGGTTCGACGATCGCGGCAGCACGTTGGATATCTTTGCACAGAGGATCACCGATTCCGGGGTTCGTCTCTGGAGCACCGAGGCCGTCCCGGTCTGCACAGCCGCTGGCATCCAGCAGAGCGCCGAGCTCACGACCGACCGAGCCGGTGGGGCCATCATTGCGTGGCAGGATTCGCGGGATGGTGGTTCCGACATCTACGCCCAACGAGTCGACGGGTCGGGCAACTCGGTCTGGGCCAACGATGGCGTGGCCATCTCCACATCTGCGGAGACAGAGGCGTTTCCGACTCTGGTCTCCTTCACGTCCGGTGGTGCCGCCATCGCCTGGCAGCGGGTGAGCCCGAGTGGCGAAACGGATCTCTACGCCCAACGGATCACTCCCTCCGGAAGCGTCGATGGCGCGGGTCTCACTGACGTTTGCACCGCTCCCCACAATCAGGGACCACCGCGTCTGATGTTGAACGGGGCCAGTGGAGCCCTCATCGCCTGGAACGACGGTCGTGACCGAAGCAACGACATCTATGCCCAGAGGATGGACAACCCGACTTCGATCAGTCTTCTGGAGTTCACCGCGGCGGCGAGCCCGGAAGGTGTCGCGCTCAGCTGGCAGCTGGCAAGCGAAGCACAGCCCGACCTCGCGGGGATCTATGTCCAGCGCGCCGCCGACGCGAGCGGACCATGGGTCGACCTCACGACTCTCCTGCCGACCCGCATGACAGGCTTCGTGGACACCGCGATCAGTCCGGGGCAGACCTACTGGTACCGACTCGTACTCGTGAGCGCCGCAGGGATGCGAGCATCTGCCGCGTTGCAGGTCGAGTACAGCCTCGCGGGCCTGCGCACGGTCCTTTACCCGCCCATCGTGAGTCCGGACGGGATCGTGTTCCGCTATTCCCTCGCTGTCGCAGGGCAACCGCACCTCGAGATCCTCGACGTCCTGGGCCGAAGGGTGCGGAAGATCGAGCCAGGCATGCGTCCGCCCGGGGAACACCTCACCTCTTGGGACCGCAACAGCGGGATCGGCACCCGTGTTGCTCGCGGAGTCTACGTCGTGCGGCTGCAAGTCGGCGCGGTGGCGACGACCAGGAAACTCGTTCTGCATCTCTGAGCCCCCCGTATAGCGAAGTGCCTCATTCACTTCATCTCGTGGGTCTGAGGAGGGCTACGGATCGGAGGTGTGTTCCGCCGGCATGCGGTGCGGCCGCTGCGCGCGGTACAGCTCGGCTCGCGCGTCGAGCTTCTGCGCCAGATCGGCGTGGCCGGCGTCCGCCGCCAGGGCACGTGCGCGCTGCACCGTCGCGCTCGCGTCCGCGAAGCGATTCACCTCTGCGTAAGCAGCGGCCAGCGTGTCAAGATACTCCACATCCAGCTTCGAGACTTGCTGCGCCGCATCGTCCTTCCTGGCGATCCGCCGGGCACGCGCGGCGAGACGCTGCAGTTCCTCCGCGAGCCGCACCGCCTCGGCGCCGTTGCGCAACCGCTCGTCCGGGCACGTGGCGAGCAACCACGCCAGGTTGTTGCGCGCCTCCAAGTGCTCGGGCGCGAGGGTCAAGGCTGCGCGCAGAGGTTCCACTGCTGCGTGAACTTCCTCTGCTGCAGGAGCGCCGCTCCCAAGTAATGGTTTACCTCCGCCATGTCGGGCTCGATGCGCAGAGCGGCACGGAACGCGGCCACGGCCTCATCCAGCTCGCCCTTGCGGAGCAACGCCAGGCCGAGGTTGCACTGCGCCATGACGTTGTCGGGTTCCAGTTGCAGCAGCGGGTGCACGATCCAGATCAGCAATACAGCGAGCGCGAGCGCCGTGGCGCTCCCGCCGAAGCGTCGTCCACACAGCCGCGGTGCGCCGAAGCTGCACCGTGCCAGCGCGAAGAGCACCCAGGCCACGAGCAAGTGCGCGCCGGCGTTGAAAACGTGGTAGCCGAACGGGTCGAGACCACCCACGGAGTAGTTGGCGGCCAGCGACAACGCGACGAGAGGCCGGCCGCTGGCCCCGGACCCTGGCGGTGCCGTAAGCACCCGGGAAGGCGGCCACAAATGCCGGATGTGGGGGTTTTCGGCGATGGCAGCGTCGTCATCGAAGACGAATGGGTTGTGGACAGTATTCGCGTAAGTCAACGCGCCGACAGCGAGAAGCAGCGCCGCGACCATGACTGGCGCCACCCAACTCGGCGTCACCCAGAGGCTCACTTCTCCGGCGCCAAGATCTGCGTCGCGCCCAAGTCCGGCCCGATCGCGCGCCGTAGCTCCTCCTCGCCCGTCAGCCGCAAGCGGGGAGGATAGTGGAGCCGTGCGCGCGATTCCAACTCGATCCAAGCGACCAACCTGACGTCGATTGAATTCGAGTTGTTCCAGGAGAGGAGCCTCAACCAGACCTTCAGTGGTCTGATGGTCGGGGCGGTTCAATACCTCTTCCCTGGCGGAGTGATGCGATTTTCATTCTGAAGTGGAACACTCACTTGGAAACAGGATAGAATCTGCCATGGCAGCATCGGGCGCGATTTTGACCCGAAAGGTGGTTGCTTGACAGACTTCGTCATCACGGCCCATGCCGCGGTTGAGATCCACCGTCGCGGCATCGAAGTCGACGAAGTGCGTCGGGTTGTGTCCGAGCCAGAGCAGAAGTTTGACGTTCGCCCCGGTCGAATTGTCGTGCAGTCACGAATCTCGGTGGGCGGCTCGGGTAAGAACCATCTGCTGCGAGTGTTTATCGATATCGATCGACACCCGGCCGAGGTCGTAACAGCTTACAGAACGAGCAAGATCGAGAAGTACTGGAGACGCGAATCATGAAGGTGACATACGATCCTCGCACCGATAGCCTTAGCGTGATTTTCAAGGACGACACGGCCGTCGCGGAGAGCGACGAAGAGAAGCCTGGAGTTGTCCTTGACTATGATGCAGATGGGAACCTCGTGTCTCTCGAGATTCTGGACGCATCACGCCGCGTTACCGACACGCGCAAAGTCGACTACAAAATGACGGCATAGTCTACATTCTTGCCGGATGTGGCGCGGCTGGCTGGACTCGAACCAGCGGGTGGATTAGAAGTCTCTGCTCGCCCGTTCCCGCTCGTCCCTGCTTGTCCTCTAGGCCAGTGTGTGTTGCGCTGTAAGCACATGCCGGTAACCGTCATCCTCGCCCATCCGAAGGCCCTCTCTGGTCGAGTAGAAGCGCCAGTCACCCGGCCCCCCCTCACAGATCCGGACGTGCCGGCCGCCTGCTTCAAGCCATTGACATCGGTTTGGATTTTCGGCGAAAATCCAAAGATGGGTATTCTTTTTCGAAGATCCATCGAACCCGAAATTGCCCGCCACCTGGCGCGCGGGAAGAGCATTCTCTTCCTCGGGCCACGTCAAACCGGCAAGACCACCTTGTTGCGTGGCCTGGACGCCGATCTCGCAATCTCGCTCATCTCCCCCGGGGTGCGACAGCGGTACGAGAAGAATCCGTCCCTTCTCGCCGGTGAGATTCGGGCGCTACCACGACGTCGGGTCCGTGGCAAGCGAGGTCCACTTGTGACCGTGGATGAAGTGCAAAAGGTCCCGGCGCTGATGGACGTGGGCCAGGAATTGATCGACAGCGGCGAGGCGCAGTTTGTCTTCACGGGGTCCTCGGCTCGCAGGCTCCGCCGTGGCCATGCGATCAATCTCCTTCCTGGTCGTGTCGTCGCGTTGCGCTTGGACCCCTTGATGATCGAAGAGAGCGTCCCGAAGCGACTCGACGAGGCCCTTCTCTTTGGCGCGCTGCCGGCGATTCGAACCCAACGCGAGGCACGCGACAAGCACGCCGACCTGCGCTCCTACGTCGAGACCTACCTCGAGGAGGAGGTTCGCCAGGAGGCGCTGGTCCGGAACATGGGCGCCTTCAGTCGGTTTCTGGAACTCGCAGGGCAGGAAGCAGGGCGCGTCGTCAACTACTCGAGGGTTTCTCAGGACGTCGGCGTATCAGCCGTGACCGTCCAAGCTTACTATGAGATTCTCTGCGACTGCCTCGTTGCTGAACGCATCGAACCCATCACGGGCAGCGCCTCCCGGAAGAAACTCACGAAGTCGAGTCGCTACCTCCTCTTCGATCTGGGTGTTCGGCGGATGGCCGCGGGTGAAGGGGCGCGCCTAAACCCGACCCGGATGGGTGAGTTGTTCGAGCAGTTCATTGGACTCGAGATCGTTCGCTTCTGCCGCGCCCATGCCCCCCGGGCACGCGTGCGGTTCTGGAGGGATCCCGACGGACCCGAGGTCGACTGGGTCGTGGACCACGACGGCGCCTACCTGCCGGTCGAGGTGAAGCTCACCGCACGGCCGTCGTCAAAGGACGCGCGCCATCTTCACGTCTTCCTGGAAGAGTACAAGGCGAAGCAGGGTTTCGTCGTCTGCACAGCACCAAGGGCAATCCGCCTGAGCAAGACCGTGACCGCGCTGCCGTGGCGTGACTTGCCGGCAATCCTCGTGAACGCCATCTGAGTCGGGCAGTTTCACAAGGCGTGTAAGTTGTCACGCCAAGAACCTCCCTCGATCGGTTTCTGCAGCGGGACTTCGATGACCTCATCGCAGGCGAATTGAAGTCTCAGCTCGGTCGTTCCCGGTCATCCTCGCATGTCCCTTAGCGTGTTGCTGTGCAAGCACATCCGGGTGCCGTCATCCCCATCCATCCCACGCTATACCCGCCCATCTCGCTGCGCGGACAAGCAAAGGACAAGCATGGTGGACACTCGTTGTGCTTACTGGTAAGATCCACCTCGGCCGCCACGAAGGGAGCCCTCCATGGGTAAGCTCGCGACAACGAAAATGTCCTCGAAGGGCCAGGTCGTCATTCCGGAAGACATCCGGAAGGAGATGGGTCTGCGCACTGGAACTCAGTTTTTGGTCGTGGGGGGCCGCGACGTGGTCATTCTCAAGGAGATCACACCACCGTCGACAGCGGACTTCGATGACCTCATCGCAGCGGCCCGCCGCCAGGCTCGCAAGGCCGGAGTCAGGCGTTCCGACATCAAGTCCGCCATCAGCGTTGTGCGGAAACGCAAGTGAGAGTCATCCTTGACACGAACGTACTCGTGTCCGGGATCTTCTTCGGCGGGCCACCGGCACGGATCTTGGAAGCGTGGCGCGACCAACGAATTCAGATCGTCGTGTCTCGCGCCATTCTCGATGAGTACGAGGAGGTCGCTGCCGAGCTTGCACGGAAGCACGAAGGTACCGACATCGGCGAGATCCTTCGCCTCGTCCTCGTCACAGCCGATGTTTTCGTCGCGCCAGACCTGCTTGAACCGATTTGCACCGACCACGACGATGACAAGTTCATAGCGTGCGCCATCGCAGGCGGTGTGCCCGTGATCGTAAGCGGCGATCGCGCCCTACTCCGCGTCGATGGTTTCGCAGGCGTGCAAGTTGTCACGCCAAGAACCTTCCTCGATCAGTTTCTGAAGCGCGGATGATCCTGTGACACTGTGATTTGACTGGCGCGGCTGGCTGGACTCGAACCAGCGGCCTGCGGATTAGAAGTTCTGCAGACGTCGTCCCTGGTGATCCCAGCGCATCCCGCCTCGCGTTACCACCTCGTCACTTGGGACGGCCGTCTTCCCGATCCGTCCCGCCTCGTCTTGGGCCGTCCCGCACAGCGGACAAGCAAGGGACAAGCACGCTGGACGGCCGCGATGCTTACTGGTAAGATCGTTCCGTCACTCGACGGAGGCCAGAATGGGAAAACTCGCGACCACGAAAATGTCCTCGAAGGGTCAGGTTGTCATTCCAGAGGATATTCGCAAGGAGATGGGCCTGACGACCGGGACCCAGTTCCTCGTCGTCGGAGGCCGGGATGTGGTCATCCTGAAGGAAATCACGCCGCCTTCGACCGACGACTTCGATGACCTTATCGCCAAGGCCCGGCGCCAAGCGCGCAAAGCGGGACTCAAGCGATCCGACATCGGGACGGCGGTCAAGGCCGTGCGGAGCCGGAAGTAAACGCCACTGTTGACACGAATGGAGAGCCCTTGTCCGGCGCCATGCTCTTCGAGGTGATGACCCCGCTCGATTTTGTCGTTCGATGCTCCACCGAATATTGGATTTTCATTTCGACGCGGAAGCATCCGACGCTGGCGGGGCGCGAACGGGACATCGTGCGCGTTCTGGCGACGCCGGACGAGATTCGCCGTAGTCGCAAGGATCACAACGTGCTACTCTTCTACCAGGGCGCCGCACCACGCTGGCTGTGCGCGGTTGCCCGTCGCGAGGATGGATCGGGGTTTCTGATCACGGCGTACCCCACCGACTCGATCAAGTCCGGAGAGACGGTATGGACAAGATCAAAGTAATCTACGATACGGTCGGCCATACACTCACGGTGTGGTTGGACGATCCGTCGCGAGAACACATGTGCGAAGAGACCAACGACGAAGTCGTCGTCATGAAGGACATCAACAACCGCGTCATCGGGTTCGAAGTTCTACACGTCGAACCCGGCTCCGCCACGAACGACCTCGAGGTCGAGACGTTCGTCCTCAAGGCGTCGTAACCGAATCACACCCGACTAAGTGGCGCGGCTGGCTGGACTCGAACCAGCGACCTGCGGATTAGAAGTCCGCTGCTCTATCCAGCTGAGCTACGGGCGCAGCGCGGGCGAAGATTAGCCTAATTCGTTCCCACCACCGGAGAGGCGGACAGGGACGTTCGGGAAAGCAGTCGTCCTGGCGCCACTCCGCGAAGCTCGCGTAGGCGCGGATCTCGCTGGCTGCGATGATCCATTCGGCATGTGCGACAAGACCCGGCGTGACGACCAGCGCGGTTCGTTCGCGCACGATGACCTCGGGCGGACCAGAGAGCGGCGCGTTCGCGGCAATGCTGTCGGCGATCGCGCGATAGGCCGATGCGAAGCGCGCGGCCGCCTCGACCGAGTCCCAGCGCGTGAGCCAGACCAGCTCCCACGTGCCAGCACAGTCGATCTGCAGGAAACGATCGCCGTTCCAACCGCGCAGCAGCGCGTCGATCTCCGCGGCGCCTCCGTACTCGTCGAAGAGCACGCGCAGCGTCAGCGCACCCGCGACATTGTCATCGCCCAGCTCGCAGCCGCGCGCTGCGAGTCGCTGGGCCAGCTCGGCCTCGGGCAGGCGCACGAACTCGACCGGGTCGGTGTCTTCGGGCGCGAGCACGCGCAACGTCGAGAGCGGCGGATCGCGCAGCGCCTCATCGAGTCCGGAGGTTCCGTCGCGCGTGAAGCGGCGCGCCG
>CAZMNW010000050.1:0-8856 GCA_964567755.1 uncultured bacterium | reverse complement strand
ACGGGGCGGAGAAGTGATCGGACCGGATCAGCGCGTCACGCCGCTCGAGGCGCTGAAAGCAATCACGATCAACGCGGCACACCAATATTTCGAGGAACAGTCGAAGGGCTCGCTGGAACCCGGCAAGCTCGCGGATCTCGTCATCCTGGACAAGAACCCTCTCAAGGTGGATCCCATGACGATCAAGGACATCAAAGTCATCGAGACCTTCAAGGAAGGCAAGTCGATCTACAAGGCCAAGCGAACGACCTAACAACAGCATGCAGCGGTCGGCGCTGTGCGCCGCCGCTGATGCTGGACGTTAGGCGATGGTGCCTCTTCTTCCTGGGCAAGTCGAACTCTTCATTCGGGAAGGAACTGCTTGGGCGTCCCCTATCAATTCGTAAAGGAGGGGTCTTGAGATGAGAAGACTCTGGCACGATTTTCAAACCCATAAGCGGGCTGCGGTGTTGTTTCTTGGGTACTGGCTGGCGACCTTGGCGGTCAACCTTTTGACCTGGACCGGGGGCATACCTGGCCGGGTTGTGGTGCTCCTCCTCACTACACCTCTGATCGCCGGCGTTCTTGTGGGACAGTGGCGGGCGTCGACGGCGGAACGCGCGGCTCGATCGCGTGACCGGATCGGGGGCGGCATGCTGGCCGGAGCGCTGAGCGCTGAAGTTACACTCTTGGTGATGAAGGGGGGGGCCGTTGACGAGGTGATCGGTTGGATACAAGGCCAAAGATTCCAGGGGGTTGAGGTGCTGGCATTCTGCATTGCCAGTGGCATTCTCGGGGCTTTTCTCGGCTTGGCTGGTGCGGTGCTCGCCATAGTCCTGGACCGTGTTCGCCGCCAAGGCAGGCCGGCTTCGTCGACCTAGCGCTAGTCTCAAGGAAAGAAAGAGGAGCTGGTGGTCGAGCTACTTGTGACCTGCTCGGCCGGCAGA
The DNA here is from genome assembly GCA_964567755.1 of uncultured bacterium. Taxonomy (GTDB): domain Bacteria; phylum Krumholzibacteriota; class Krumholzibacteriia; genus DASRJW01. The sequence goes on along the minus strand of CAZMNW010000050.1, from coordinate 7,930 downwards.
ACAATTGGCACTCACAGATCCGGATGGATATAATCTCTGCTTTCTACGGCTTGTGGCCTGACACGTTGGCGATCCCGACTCGGAGAAGTGAATGCACGAGCAACCAAATCCCGACAGGATCATGCAGACAGGACTCGGGTTCTGGGCTTCGAAGACGCTCCTGAGCGCCATCGAAATGAGTCTTTTCACCGAACTGTCCCGTGGTCCCGAGCCCTTCGAGATCCTGAGCGCCAGGCTTGGACTGCACCCACGCTCAGCACGCGATTACCTCGACGCTCTCGTGGCCCTTGGATTCCTGCAGCGCAATCATGGTCGCTACAGCAACACGCCGGAGACCGACCTTTTCCTCGACCGCAAAAAGCCATCGTACATCGGTGGCATCCTCGAGATGGCGAATCATCGACTCTATCCTTTCTGGGGCCACCTCACCGAGGCGCTTCGCACCGGGCTGCCGCAGAACGAACTCAAGAGCGGTGGACCCGGTCTTTTCGAGACTCTTTACGCCGATCCAGCGCGCTTGAAGGAGTTTCTCGCGGCGATGACCGGCATCAGTCACGGCGCCAACATGACGATCGCCCGCGCCTTCCCGTGGAAGGACTACCGCACCTTCGTCGATGTGGGCACCGCACAGGGAGATCTCGCAACGCAGATCGCGCTCGCCAATCCGCACCTTCGGGGCGTGGGGTTCGATCTCCCGGAGGTGGCGCCGATTTTCGAGGAGTCCGTCGCGGCGGCCGGTGTCACGGATCGGCTCTCCTTCGTTCCCGGTGATTTCTTCAAGCACGGTTTTCCGAAAGCGGATGTCGTGCTGATGGGACATATCCTGCACGACTGGGATCTGCCGACCAAGAAGGTTCTCATTGGCAAGGCGTTCGAGGCGATCCCCTCCGGTGGCGCTCTTGTTGTTTACGAAGCCATCATCGACGATGATCGGTCGAAGAACGCCTTCGGATTGATGATGAGCCTCAACATGCTCATCGAGACGCCAGGTGGCTTCGATTACACGGGTGCCGATTGCGCCGCTTGGATGGCTGAAGCGGGATTCTCCGCGACCCGCGTCGAGCCGCTTGTCGGACCCGATTCGATGGTGATCGGAATCAAATAGCCAAAGCCGGGTTCATCGATCGAGAACCGTATCGGACTGGGCCTTGACCCTGCGGCCGTGAAGATTGCGCTCGAACGGCGTTACGAAGAGAATTGGCTTGCCTGCGTGAATCGCGACTCCGCTGCCGTCATGCGTTTGCGTCACGCGGATTTCCACATGTACAGCGCATTCCAGAGAGGATTTTCGTGGTAGACCATCTCGCCTTCGCGGGAAATGATGCAGACGTACATCCAACGAGCATGCAGATCGATGCCGCAGTAGAATCCAGGGCGACGGCGTAGAATCTCATCGGCGGTCCTCCTTTCACGGAGTCGTTGCCCGGAGCCTACACGTAGGCACCAAGGCGGGCCTGCATGAAGCCAAGCGCTTGCAGCGGACGGCGCTGAAGCGCCGCCGCTGAACCGGAGCGTTCGGCCGACTCGATTGTGTTCGTTGAGATCATGGAGGCGACGTGAAACCCCGGGTCTACCTTGAAACGACCATCGTCAGCTATCTGACTGCACTTCTGAGTCGCGACCTTGTGCTCGCCGCGCATCAGCAATTGACGAGCGAGTGGTGGCAGGGGCGCGAGCGCTTCGATCTCTTCGTGTCGGAAGCGGTCCTACAGGAAGCGGCCGGCGGCGATCCGAGTGCGGCCGCTCGACGGATCGCCGCGCTCCAGGGGATCCCGGTCCTGGCCGTAACCGAGGCGGCTGCGAACTTGGCGCGCGACCTCGTCACGGGGCAGGCCGTGCCGGCGAAGGCGGCTGTGGACGCTGTCCATATAGCGGTGGCGGCCGTCAACGGGATGGATTTCCTCCTTACGTGGAACTGCGCGCACATCGCCAACGCCGCCACGCGTGCTATGATCGATCGTGTGTGTCGCACCGCTGGCGTGGTTCCACCGGTGATCTGCACGCCAGAGGAGTTGACGGAGGAGTAGCCATGATCCGGGATCCCATCGTCGAAGAGATACGCGCCATCCGCGACGAACTCGCTAAGCGTCATGAGTACGACATTGACGCCATCGTCCGGGCCCTGCAGAAGGCGTCCGTGGACGAGGGACGGCAGCTTGTCTCGCTTCCGCCGAGACCCTCGGCGGAAAAAGGCGGAGATCGCAGGGCGAGCTAGCGGTCGCGGCCGAACCGGGTGCTGCACCCGCCGAACGGAGTTCGGCGCTCGCGGGTGAGCGCCAGGTCGTTAGCTGGACTTACATAACAAGACAGATTCAATCCCTGACAAAGAAGACACTCCCATGATCCGCTTGCACACACTCATATGGTCGTGGTCTTTGTCGCGGCTATCTCCCTGGCAGCCTTCCGGCCCGCCTCGACGCCGACCATGACGACCACGCCTGCAACCGGCAGAGCACCGGTCAACGATATCCAGATGTATTACGAAATCCACGGGGATGGCACGCCGCTCATCCACCTGCATGGCGGGCTGGGCAACACTGCCCACTCGGAGAATCAGATTCCGGTCCTGAAGAACATCGGCCACATGTGGGCCTCCGAGCCGAATTTCGCCGCGGAGCAGGCCGCTTCCGAGATGAACAAGACCGGTTACTTGGAATGCGTCGATGCCCGGTTCCTTGGCAACGAAGCCGCCGGGAGCACGCTTTGACGCACTCATCGGGCCGTGCGGATGCGGTGCTCCGGTTCCTGGTCTGGTTTGGCTTCGTGCTTCTGGCACTGCTCTCGACTTCGATCGCTGGTTCGCCGCCCATGGGATCTTGACCGTGTTCCACGTCGTCCTCGGTGGAATCGTGCTCGCGCTCGCGCCCTTCCAATTCTCGGCCCGCATCCGACGGCGTCACACCCTGTTTCATCGCCGGTCTGGGCGCCTGCTGCTTTTCGCGGCAATCCCCACCGCCTTGACCGGGCTATTGCTCGGTGCGCTGTCCACACACGAGGACCTCGCGGCGCGGTCCGCCGTCGCATTGTTCGGTGCGTTTTTTCTCATCGCTGCCTTTCGCGCCTTCAGGGCCATTCGTCGACGTGACTTCCTCGGCCACCGCGAGTGGATGATCCGAATGGTCGCGACCGGTGTCGGAATTGCGACGGTCCGAATCGTCGGGCTCGTCCTCTCTTTTACCGTGCATTTGACTCGGCTCCAACTGATCGGCGAGTCCTTCTGGCTCGGGCTCGGTCTTACGACCATTGCCGGGGAGAGCTGGATTCGGTACACGCGTCACCATCGAGATCCAGAAGTGTTTTCCGGCTCTGGCAGTCGCAGAGTGCCCTCGACTTCGTGAACCCGGGTCCGGATTCCCCCGCGGCCTAAACTGCCCTAAACTGCGTGCCTGGTCTCCGAGGTTCGCAGGTTTCGACCCCGCGGTTGAGGGAGCAGCGTCATGGCCGAAAAGATCATTGCAGTGGTTGGCGCAACCGGCGCTCAAGGCGGCGGTCTGGTCCGAGCGATCGCCAGAGACTCGAGCGCTGGCTTCTCGGTCCGGGCGCTGACCCGGGATGCCAAGGCAGACAAAGCCAAAGAGCTGGCGCGAATCGGGGCTGAGCTTGTCGAGGCGGACGTAGATGATGCAGCCAGCCTTCGCAAGGCGTTCGAAGGTGCCCATGGCGTCTTTTGCGTCACCTTCTTCTGGGCGCACTTTTCACCCGAGAAGGAAATGGCGGATGCTCGCAACATGGCCCATGCGGCGAAGGCCGCCGGGGTGCAGCATGTGATTTGGTCCACACTCGAAGACACGCGCCGGTGGGTGCCCCTTGCCGATGATCGGATGCCCACGCTCATGGGCAAGTACAAGGTGCCGCATTTCGACGCCAAGGGCGAATCCAACCAGGTGTTCGCGCATCTGGGTCTGCCGACGACGTACTTGCTGACGTCGTTCTATTGGGACAACCTGCTTCACTCCGGCATGGGCCCCAAGAAGGGCCCCGACGGCAAGCTCGCGCTCACACTGCCGATGGGCGACAAAAAACTCCCGGGAATTGCTGCCGAGGACATTGGCAAGTGCGCATACGGCATCTTCAAGCGCGGGCGCGATCTCATCGGCAAGACTGTCGGCGTGGCTGGCGAGCACCTGACGGGAGCACAAATGGCCGCCGCGCTCAGCACGGCACTTGGGCGACAGGTCGGCTACAACGACATTTCCCCGCACGCATACCGCAGCTTGGGCTTTCCGGGTGCGGATGACCTCGGGAACATGTTTCAGTTCAAACGCGACTTCGAAGACGTGTTTTGCGGCGCTCGCAATCTCGATGGGGCGCGCTCGCTCAACCCGTCGATGCAGACATTCGCAATGTGGCTGGCCGAGAACAAGAGCCGAATTCCACTCGTATAGGGCCGATGGCACACAAGGAGCGTGACGGTGTTCCTCCTGCTCAAGAATCTACTCTTCGTGCTGGTCGCGCCCGGAACGGTGGCCGTCTACATCCCGGCGCTCATCGCCCGGCATCATTCGCCCGCTTCGGGGGCCCTCCTCGTACTGGCCGTGGTGTTGTTCACCGCGGGCGGCGGCATCTACCTCTGGTGCTTGTGGGATTTCGCCACCTTTGGGCGTGGCACACCCGCGCCGATCGATCCGCCGCGCAAACTGGTCGTGCGCGGTCTCTATCGCTACACCCGGAATCCGATGTATGCCGGCATTCTCACTGTGCTCCTGGGTTGGACCGTCTTGTTCCGTGCGAGCGGATTGTGGATCTATGCTCTGGCCATCGGCCTCGCCTTCCACTCGCTGGTCGTGCTCTACGAGGAGCGCCATCTCCAGCGTCAGTTTCCGGGTGAGTACGACCGGTATCGCGCACAGGTCGGCCGGTGGCTGCCTCGATCTCGGCGCACAGGAGGCGGTCGGTGATGGGAAAAGGACGGCTCGAGACATTCAGCGACGGCGTGCTCGCCATCATCATCACGATCATGGTCTTGGAAATGGACGTGCCGCACGGAACGGATCTCACGGCGCTGCGCCCACTCCTTCCAGTGTTTCTGAGTTACGTCCTGAGCTTCGTTTATCTTGGAATCTACTGGAACAACCACCACCACTTGCTGCATGCAGCACATCGCGTTCGCGGCCCGGTCTTGTGGGCCAATCTGCACTTGCTCTTCTGGTTGTCGCTGGTCCCCTTCGTGACCGGCTGGATGGGTGAGAATCATTTCGCCGCCGTGCCGTCCATGCTCTATGGGTTCGTCCTGCTCATGGCGGCCATCTCCTATTATCTATTGCAGCGGGCGATCATCGCCGAGCACGGTCGTGACTCGTTGCTGGCGCTGGCCATTGGCACTGACTTCAAGGGCAAGTTGTCCCCGGTGATCTATATCGTCGCGATACTTTCGACGATGATCCATGAGTGGATCGCAGGAATCCTGTACACCGCGGTCGCGGGGTGGTGGCTGATTCCGGATCGCCGCATCGAACGGGCTCTGTCCCACGAGCAGGCTCGTGATCGCCCGAACGCCTTGACATGAGGAGATCCGTCGTATGCTGCATCCGCCTCGGGATCCGGACTTCGAAGCGCGCGTCCGTTCGAGCTTCGCGCGCCAGGCCTTTATGGCCACGCTCGGCGCCGAGCTCGTCGCCATCGAGCCGGGTCAGGTCGTCATCGAACTGCCGTTTCGACATGACCTCACTCAGCAGCACGGATTCTTGCACGCGGGCGCCGTGGCAGCGGTGGCCGACAGCGCCTGCGGCTACGCGGCGTTGAGCCTCATGCCCGCGGGAGCCGCGGTCTTGAGCGTGGAGTTCAAGATCAATCTGATGCAACCGGCTGCAGGTCCGCGTTTTCATGCGATCGGGAAAGTCTTGCGCGCCGGGCGCACGCTCACGGTCTGCACCGGCGAGGTCCACGCTTGCCACGATGACCGGCAGGTCACGATCGCCGCGATGCAGGCGACCCTCATGACGATTCAGGATCGAAGCGGAATGGCGGATTGATCGTTGCCGCCATGAGCCTGGTGCCGGACTCGGAACGTGCGATTGTCCGCCGCGCGCAATCCGACCGCGTGGAAATAGAACTCATCGGATCGGCCGGGCCCACGTGGCAGATGTAACGTCCCGGGAAGGAAAATGGAAACGGGCAGGCGATCTTTCTCGAAGACTGCGAGGCACTCGAGCCGTCCGGTCGGATCCAACCGCCACAGAGCAGCCGAACGGCCCACTTGGCTCGGGCACAGCTCGGCCGTGACGGCGAAGAAGAGATCCTCGCCACAGGCGTAAGTGTAATAGGTTGGCCCATCCAACTCGCCAATGGCCTCGCGTCGGCCGGTGGCGCGTTCGAGGCGATAGATGCGATTGCGCGTGAACTCGGCGTCGGTGGCATACACGATATGCGACGCCGTGAACAGCAGACTCACGCAGCGCCAGGTCTCGTCACCACCGCCCACGACCTCGATGCTGCGGAAACCATCTTGCGTGCGCAGGAGACGACACTCGTCGCCGACATCTCCGGTGAGACACCACAGCGACCGATCGAAGGGGTCACGGGTTACACCGTGCACGTGCCGGATGGCGCCGGCTGCGAACTCGTGCACGATCTCGACGCGCTCCGTGCCGGCTTCATGGCGATACACCCGCATGGGTCCCCGGGCGTGATTCACCAGATACTCGCCGAAGTACACGTGCCCTGCGTCGTCCACCGCGGCACCGCCGCGCAGCACCCGGCATGGACGCACCAGGCCGGCGAGCGCAGCGTATTGTCCGTTGCGAAGAACTCCCACCTGCCTACCGTAGGTCACGAACAGCGAATCGTCGGGCAGCGGCGCCACGTTGTAGACCATGGCCCGCAACAAGCGTTGTGCGGGTCGTATGCGGCTCAGCCCAGCCCGCCACCATGCGACCGGCACACGCCCCAATGAAGTCGGGCTTTCATCGCGCTCTCGACGATAGAGCCGTTCCCGGCGCGAAAGAATCTGCGCCTCACCCGCGAGCCACTCGACGGTGAAGCCGCGCAGCGCGGGCTCTTCGGTCACCATCCAGCTCATGCATGCTCGCTCGTCTTCCGGGACAGGAACGGGCCAAGAACGAGAATGTCCATCTTGGTGCGCAAAAAACAATCCACCGCTTGCGACGGATGTTCGACGATGGGCTCGTTCTCGTTGAAGGATGTGTTGAGCAGCACGGGCACGCCGGTCCGATCGGCGAAGGCGCGGATCAGCGCCCAATACCGCGGATTGCTGGTTTGGCTCACCGACTGAAGGCGCCCCGATCCGTCGACGTGCGTGACGGCGGGAATGACGTCACGTTTGTCCGGCCGGACCGGATACACCTGGATCATGAACGGGTCGTGCACCGCATCGACGAAGTACTCGTCGATCGCTTCGGCGAGAATCGACGGGGCGAACGGCCTGAAGCGCTCGCGGAATTTGATCTTCTGGTTGATGATGTCGCGCATGTCGCGGCGGCGCGGGTCCGCGAGAATGCTGCGGTTGCCGAGCGCCCGCGCGCCCCATTCCATCCGGCCCTGGAACCACCCGACGATGTCGCCCTCGGCCAGCCGCGCAGCGGTGGCGTGGCACAGCGCCGGCTCATCCTCCAGCGTCGTCCACGTGCAGCGCCCCTGATCGACGACCTCACTCTCCCGAATCACGTCCGCGATCGCGGTGGAGTGGTACTCGGTTCCCCAATAGGAGTGTTCCATGCGGGGGCCGATCGGCCGCGCACCGGAGGCGTGCCACGCCTCGAGAGCGGCACCGAGCGCGTGATCATGGATCCGATCGAGGTCGACATGTCCGAGGGCGGCAAGATCTCCCGCGCGCTCCCGGGGTACGCCTGGGCGCGCGACGGACAGGCAATCATCATTTCGCAGGGCGGCAAGTTGCGCCGGCTCACGGTCGCCACTGGCGCCATCGAGACGATTCCGTTTACGGCACGCGTCCGCCGCACGATTTCGGAGC
>CAZMNW010000049.1:0-174550 GCA_964567755.1 uncultured bacterium | reverse complement strand
ACGCTGACGTTCGACATGACGTCATCGATCAATGTGGATTCCGAGGAACTCCAGATCCGTCACCGCACGTCGGACTGGCAATTCATCGCAGGCGCCGGCCCGCCGTCGCCATTCCGGCCCGGCCCTGGCCCGTACACGGATCGCACCCGCGTCGGCCGGCGCGTCCTCTCGGGTCCAGTCATCAGCGAAGGCATCGACGCGCGTTCGCAGGCGCAGGATGCATTCGGCGGCGTCGACGAACCTGTCGTTGCGCCGGGTCCGCGTTTCGAGCCCTCCGGCGATCGCTTCGGCACGGTGCCCTTCTCCGAAGGAACCGAGCTGGGGATCAGCAAGAGCAGCCCGAACCTCCTCATGGGTGATTCCATCGCCGTGCAGGTGCGGGGCGTGCGTCCGGGCGGCGAGACCGTGACCTCTGTCACGTGGAGTGGCGCCATCATCGCTGGGCCACACGTGGGCAAGGCTCCGGCCCCGCATACGGTCGGCGCCAACGGGTTCTTCACCTTCGCCGCGTCACAAGGACTCGTTTCTGGTTCCAGTCCAGGGGTTCCGATCCCCAACTTCTTTACCATCGACATCGACGATACGTACCTCCGCGGCGGCGACCAGTTGGTTTACTTCTGGGCCGCGACAGACAACGGCGGCGGCTTCACGTCCGATCCAGTAGGTCTGACCGGGCCGCCGGCTAGCATTGCTGCTGCCCAAGCAGCCACGGCCGGAATGTTTGAAGTGAGCGCCTTGCCGGAGATCGATTGGGATCTGACCTACCTCACGGCGATCGCGGCACATGGGACGGGCGATCTCGCGCCCACTCCGGCGCAGCTGGCTGGGTCGGTGCAGGCGAACTGCGTCCTGTATGTCCAGAACATCAACACGAGGCGGCGGAGCGGTGATGTCAACCGCACGTCGTTCATGTACTCGTTGGATCGTCTGGGTTACCGGGGTCACTACGACACGTACGATCACCAGGGGATGGGGAACACCAACAACCAGCTCGGTGGTCGCGCCACGGTCGCACAGGCTCAGGGCTACAACCTGATCGTCTACGACAATGGCAACGGCACCCCTGGCCGGCCGCTCCTCCCGAACGGTGTCAACATCGACTCGGACAAGATCGACCAGGCACAGTGGTTCCGAAACTGGCTGAACCAGGCCGCTATTTCCGAGACTGGGTTCGCGACGCTCTGGATCATTGGGTCCAACACCACGGAAGAGCGTGGTAGCAACGCACTGATCGCAACCGAAATGGGCGTGAGCCTCGCGGCGGCGGATCAGGCGCTCAACGTCAACCCGAACGTGAATGGGATCGCGAGCTTCACCTTCGACCAGGGGGTGGGAACGTCGAACCAAGCCTTCGCCGGCGATTCGTACGCGCTCGATGGCGGCTGCCCGACGGTGCGGAATTACGACGCGCTCGGCCACTCGGGCAGCGCGATCCGGACGCACCAGTACACGCACGCATGGAAACCCGGCCAGAACCAGGGCGCCATCGTCATGAACCGCAACAACTCCGACGCCTGGAACACGATCATGCAATCGCATCCGTGGTTCGACATCCGGGAAAACCAGGGGGCGCCGATGGTCGACTCGCCGGAGCTCGTCCTGCTGGGCAAAGTGCTGAACGGTGCGCTCCCGGTGCCGTGCCTCCGCGCGCCTGGCACCACGAACACGGGCGAAAGCGATGAACTGAACGCGCCGCGTGCGACCGTGCTGTACCCGAACATGCCGAACCCGTTCAACCCAGCGACGCGAATCCGCTTCGACTTGGCCCGGAGTGGTCGCGTCACGTTACGAATCTACGACGTCGCCGGGCGTTTGGTCCGAAGCCTCCTCGACAAAGACATGCCCGTCGGTTTGGCCCACGACGTGGTTTGGAACGGACTGGACGACCAGAGCCAACCGGTCGCGAGCGGTGTCTATTTCTATCGCTTGGACGTAGCAGGCGCCGGCATCACGCGAAAGATGGTGGTCATGAGGTGAGATTCCGTAGCCTACCGGCCGCGTTCGTTGTCTTGAGTACCTTCTCGGCTGCGAGTTCTGCCGCACAGCCCTGCATCGATTATGGAACCCACGTTTTCCATGCAGGCGGCATCGATCTCACGGGCGGCACCAGCGCCGTGACCGTTTCCGGTACGTTGGCCTTCGTCGCGGACGGCACCGCATTCAAGGTCATCGACATCTCCAACCCGGAACAGCCGGCCCTCGTCGCCACCCTCCTCCTGCCCGCAGGTATTAACGACCTAGTCGCCGACGGCACGCTGGTCTACGTTGCTACTGGTGCTGGCGTCTTCGTTCTCGATGTTTCGAACCCGAGCGCGCCATCGATTGTCGGGAGCTACGACACACCGTATTACGCTCTCGACATCGCCCTCGCCGGCAATGTCGCCTGCGTTGCCGATTACGACTCCTTCCTCGTCCTCGACGTGAGCCAGCCGACGGCGCCCACGCGCCTCGCAGCCATCGACCGCCAGAGCGCGATTGGCGTGGCTCTGGATGGCCACATTGCTTACCTCGCCGAAGGCGGCGGGGGGCTGGCAGTGGTGGACGTGTCGCAACCCAGCTCTCCGAACTTGATCGGCGGTCTCGATACACCGGGGTACGCACGGGAGATCGTCATCGTCGATCACTACGCGGTGCTGGCCGACTATCCAAACCTGCGCATCATCGACATCGCGAACCCCGCGGCGCCCGTGGAAACCGGCTTCGTCTTCTTGCCCGGCGCCTTGGATCTCGCGGTCTCTGATGGCTACGCTTTCGTCGCTTCCGGTGCCGCCGACCTGATCGTGGTCTCCCTCGCCGACCCTGCTGCACCGCGCCGTGTCGAGAGTGCCATGTTCCCCGGCTCGGCAATGGGAGTCGCCATTGCTGGCGCCTACGCCTACGTCGCGGCCTCGGATGGGGGCTGCGTGTGATCGACATTTCGCCGCCCGAACCGCCGACTCTTGGAACCATTGACACGTTCGATTCCGCTCTCGGTGTCGCGGCCGCGGGCACGATCGTCTGCGTGGCCGATGGCGATAGTGGACTCCATGTCATCGACATCGCGGACCCGAGCGCACCGGCGCTTCTTGGCACCGCCGACACCCCAGGAACCGCGCACGACGTGGCTCTCTTCGGTAACCATGCCTACGTGGCCGGTCGCGATCTCGGGCTCGCAATCGTCGACTTGGGCAATCCCGCCGCGCCGTTCGTCGCCGGCAGCCTCGATACGCCGAGCCGTGCCTTCGACGTCGAGATCTCGGGAACGTTCGCGTTCGTGGCCGACCTCTTCTCGGGGCTGCAAGTGGTCGATGTATCGGATCCCACGGCGCCGGCGATCGTCGGCAGCGTCAACACGCCAGGACGAGCCGTCGCTTTGGAGCTAGCGGGTCGCTATGCCTACGTCGCCGATTACGAAGGCGGCATGCATGTGATCGACATCTCCAGTCCGAGCTCGCCCGCCATTCTCGGCAGCACGCCGCTCGGTTCTGCGGTCGGAATCGCCGTGTCCGGCAACTACGCCTTCGTTGCCGATGGCGATGCGGGTCTGCGCATCTTCGACGTCGGCAATCCCTCTTTCCCGATGCTGGTCACGACGGTGCCGACGCCGGACTTCGCCGCCGACGTCCTCGTTGTCTCCCCCTACGCGTATGTTGCTCTGCGTGATCTCGGGCTGCAGATCTTCGATGTCTCCGCGTTCTTTCCCATCCTGATCGGAACCGCGCTTCAGGCCCTCGGGCCTGAAGACGCGACCATGACCGGAAATCTGTTGCTGGTCGCCTCGGGACAGGCCGGGCTTTTCATCCTGCCGTCCCAGTGCGGCCTCCCGATTCCGGCATCTGCTCAGGCGCATCCGCTGCACGGCGTGGCTCTGGGCGCCTGGCCGAACCCAGCCCGCGGCGATGCCAGGCTGCACTTCGCACTCGCGCGACCTGCCAGCGCCCGCATCGAGATCTTCGACGTCCGCGGCCGGCGGCTGAAATTGCTGTGGAACGGGCCAGTCCTCGCAGGCACCCACACTTTCGTTTGGGACGGTCATGACGACCGCGGCCAGCGCGCAGCGCCCGGGTCTTATTGGGTACGTTCCACGAGCACCACGAGCCACAGCGCAGCCCGCTTCACCCTATTCCCCGGGCGCTGACTCGTTTTCAGACTCGAGGACTCGGTTGATTCTCTCCTTTCGCGTGATTACAATTCGGTTAACTTAAGCCTTCCCGAGGAAATCTCGATGCGCGACCCATCCCATCTCGGCCTCGAATCGCGATTCGTGAACACTCCCAAGGGGTGATCCCATGACTTTCCACGTCCGGCCGCAATACGGCCTCATTTCTTGCAGCCTGCTTTGGGCCTGGATCTGCGTCGTGCCCTGCGCACAGGCAGATCGCGTGCTGACACTGAACGGGTCTTCCGCCGATGTTGGATTTGGCGTCTCCGTTCTCACTCCAGGAGATCTCAATGCGGATGGAGGCGCCGACGTCACTGTTGGCGCCACGACTTTCGATGGCGAAGGAGAGGTAAATCCCGGACGGGTTCACATCTTCTTCGGTGGCGCAAGCGTGGACGGTATCGCCGACCTTGTCCTCACCGGGCAGGCGAACGGAGATCGTTTTGGCTACGTGCATGCGGCCGCAGGGGACGTGAACGACGATGGTCACGCCGACCTGCTCGTCGGCGCATATTTGAACGATGGCAATGGCACCAACTCCGGGAGAGCTTACGTCTATTACGGCGGCCCGTCTCTGGACGCGACACCCGATCTCGTGCTCACGGGTCTGCAGGCGGGAGAACAATTTGGGATCTCGGTGGCCGGAATCGGGGATGTGAACGCCGATGGCGCGGACGATCTTTTGGTCGGGGCCCGGTTCAACTCGACTGGTGGTGCGGAAACCGGACGGGCGTATGTGTATTACGGGGGGACCAACGTCGATGGCACTCCCGACCTGGTTTTGAATGGACAGACGCCGATGGAGCGGCTCGGTTTCGCCAGCGCCGGCGGCAAAGACGTCAACGGGGATGGGCACGCCGATTTCGTCGTTGGGGCGTATCACAATCCTGTGTTTGGATTCGAGACCGGGCGCGCCTACGTTTATTTCGGCGGGTCGGCGGTCGATGCGACGCCAGATTTGGTTTTGAATGGCGAGGGAACTCGCGCGCACTTCGGCGACGCTCTCGACATGGGCGACCTCAATGGGGATGGGGTCGGCGACATCCTCGTCGGCGCGTCCCAGTACGCCGGCGCCGCTGGACGTGCCTACGTCTATTTCGGCGGCGCGGCCGTCGACGCGACCGCGGATTTGGTCCTCCAAACCGGTGTGGTCGGCGATTGGTTCGGTCGCTTCGTCTCCGTGGGTACCGATGTGAGCGCGGATGGCTACGCCGATCTGCTCGTCGGTGCTCCGGCGCTCAACAACGGCGGTCCCGGACGCGCGTACGTCTACGAAGGCGGGCCGGCCGTCGATGCCGTTTTCGACGCCGCGTTCGACGGCGTAGCAGCCTTGGATGCATTCGGTTGGAACGGATCGGGGACCGGACAAGATGTCGACATGGACGGATCCGATGACTTTGTTCTCGGTGCATTTCGGAATGATGCCGCTGGTGCTTACTCCGGGCGTGTATATCTCTTCCTCAGCAACAACTCGCCCCCCGACTGCTCCGGCGTGACTTCGACAGTGACTCGACTTTGGCCGCCGAACCACGCTTACGTCGACGTAGCTGTGGTTGGCGCGACCGATCCGGATGGGGACCTGACGACACTTCGAATCGTCGGGATCACCACCGACGAACTGACCCAGGGCCGGCGTGGCGACCGTTGTCCGGACGCCATCAACAATGTCCAATCGGCCAGGCTTCGTGCCGAAAGAGTGGAATCTGGGAACGGTCGTGTCTACACCTTGCGTTATCGCGCCGAGGACCCAGGTGGCAACAGTTGCACTGGGTTCGTCACCGTGTGCGTCCCTCCAACGCAGGACACCGGGTGCATCGACGATGGACCACTTTTCGATGCCACGATTTGCCCTCCACGAGCAGCGAGCGGTTTGATGGCGCGGGCCACGCGTGCGCATGTCGAGTTCGACTTCGAGTTGGAGAGCGAGACACATGCGCGCGCGGAGATTTACGATGCTCGAGGTCGACGCATTCGCCAGCTTGCCGAAGGCGAGTTCGGGCCAGGAAGGCACTCGATCCTCTGGGATGGTCGGATGGATAGCGGCGGCACGGCGCCAACGGGCGTCTATGTTCTCCGTCTCGTGCACGGAGCGGGGTTCGAATCGACCAAGTTCGTCTTGCTACGCTGATTCGGCGCATTGCCGGTGCACGCAGATGCCAGGCGGCTCTCACCGAGCAGGCTGCCGCGTTGACAGGCGCGCGGTGGCTTGCTTGAATCTCTACCGTTCCCCCGGTGGGTCCTCCCGCTCAGGTTCTTGCACCACGAAGGCATGCCATGTCCCGCCTGGTCGAGGTCGCGGTGCCGCTGCCGCTGCAGGATGTCTATGTCTATTCGGTGCCGGAGACCTTGGAGGCGCGTCTCGCGCTTGGCGCGCGCGTCAAGGTGCCGTTCGGGCGCCGGAACCTCGTTGGCTATGCGGTTGGCTTCCCGGCAACGACGGCGCTCGCCGAGGTCAAAGCCATCGCCTCTATTCTCGACGACCCGCCACTACTGACCGATAAGCTCCTCGAGCTCGGGCGTTGGATCGCGAGCTACTACGCCTGCACGCTCGGCGAGGCGTTGCGCGCGGTGCTGCCGGCGGCGGCGTATCGGCAACGCGGGGCGCTGCGCGGCCGGCGCGTCGAGATGTCGAGCAGCTCGGCGCTGCTGGAGGCGGCACCGCCGTTGGCGCTCAACGCCTGGCAAGAAACGGTGCTGGTGCCGATCGCGCGGCGGCTCGCGCAGGGAGGCTACGAATCCTTTCTGCTGCACGGGGTGACGGGGAGCGGCAAGACCGAGGTGTACCTGCACGCGGTGCGCGCAGCGGTTGCGCGCGGGCGCAGCGCGATCATCCTCATCCCCGAGATCGCGCTCACGCCGCAGACGGCGGATCGTTTTCGCTCACGGCTCGGCACCGAGCTCGGCATCCTGCATAGTGCCATGACGATGGCGGAGCGCCACGACGTCTTGAATGCGGCCGCGCGCGGCGAGATCCAAGTCGTGCTGGGTGCGCGCAGCGCCATCTTCGCGCCGTTTCGGCAACTCGGTCTCGTCGTCGTCGACGAGGAACATGAGCCGTCGTACAAGCAGAGCGAGAAGCCGCGGTACCACGCACGCGCGGTGGCGCTGATGCGTGGCCGGCTAGAAGGCGCCACGGTACTGCTGGGCTCGGCGACTCCGAGTCTCGAAAGCTACCACAATGCCAACACCGGCAAGCACGTTCTGCTGCGCATTCCGGAACGCGTCGACCGCCGGCCACTGCCGCGCGTGCACGTCGTCGACATGCGCAGCGAGGAGAATCGTCGCGCTGTGCTCGCGCCGGTGTTGCTCGATGCGCTCGCGACGCGGCTCGAGGCTGGCGAACAGAGCATAATGCTCCTCAATCGGCGCGGACATTCGAACTACGTGCAGTGCTTCGGCTGCGGCGAGCTCGTGCGCTGCCCGCATTGCGACATCTCGCTCACGTATCACTCGGTCGGGAGCGCGCTGCGCTGCCACTATTGCAACCACACGCGCGCGGTGCCGCGGCAATGTCCCAAATGCGCGAGCCCATGCCAGGTGTTCCGCGGCGTCGGCACGCAGCGCTTGGAGCAGGACTTGGGCGGGCTGCTGCCCGGGGCGCGGTTGCGTCGCATGGATCACGACACTACGACGCGGCGCGGCGCGCATCGGGCCATTCTCGAAGAATTCGCCCGCGGCGAGGTCGACATCCTCCTGGGCACCCAAATGGTGGCCAAGGGACACGATTTCCCGGGAGTCACCCTTGTCGGGGTGATCCAGGCCGACGGCGGTCTGTCGCTGCCGGATTTCAGGGCGTCCGAGCGCACATTCCAACTCTTGGCCCAAGTGGCCGGTCGCGCCGGGCGTGGCGAGCGACCGGGGGATGTCTATTTCCAGACACTGAGCCCCGATCACCTCAGTATCGTCATGGCTGCGGCTCAGGATTTCGATGGCTTCTTCGCCCGGGAGGCCGAGTTGCGCCGAGATCTCGGGTACCCGCCTTTTGCCCGTCTCGTCGGAATCACCGGCCAGGGACCGGAGTTGCCGCGGCTCACACGGGCGATGGAGCGCTTGGCGGGAGCGCTGCGTCCGGCCCCGCTGGCGGCTCCGAGCTCCTCGCCCGGGGCCAGGGTCGAAATGGCGGCAACGACCCTCAAGGTTCTGGGACCAGCGGCGAGCGCCATTCCGCGCCTGCGGGGTCGCTATCGCGAGCAGATCCTGGTGAAGGGGTCGCTCAGCCCAAACGACAAGACTCGGCTCCTCGAGCAGGTCGCCGAAAGTACTCGCGGTCTGCCGGGGGTGGAATTCCAAGTCGACGTCGACCCGGTCAACATGCTGTGAGCGGTGCTTGGCGATCCCCCGCTCTGACATGGCCTTACGGTTCTTGACAGCGACTGGCCAGGTTCTTAAATATAGGCGGCCACGAGGTCACGCCGGGCAGCCCCGAAACCGCCACGCGGGGATTTGGCCACGCAGCCTAGTGCATCGGCCTGGAAGGTCCATCCGACGCCTCGCATGGTCGCGTTCCCAGCAACGAATCACCGCCCGCACGCGGCCGGCGGCTAGGCTGTTGTCGCGCTTTTGGGAGGCCAGCACGGCATCCCGTCTCGAGGAGGCTTGAACGAGCATGCGTCGAACCACGCGGGCAATCGTCGCCGCCCTGGTGTTCTGTGGCCTGGGCTGCGCGTCGAAAGAAAAAACAGGAATGAAGATCTACGTGCAGCAGAAGCTGTACGACAAGGCGATCGCACAGGGTGCGCAGGCTCTGGCGCAGAACGAGAACGACGGCGACACCCATTATTTCATGGGCGCGGCGTATTTCGGCAAGGACACCGAGATCACGCAGGAGACGCTCGGATACGCCGATTCCTGTGCGGCGTGGCTCGAGAAGTCGTACATGCATTTCACCAAGGCGAAGCATCTCGCGGAGACCAGCTGGGGTGCATCTGCCGACGAGAACATCGTGTCCATGTACGGCCGGCACTTCAATCGCGGTCTGATCGCGTCGAAGAACAACGATCAGGCCATGGCCGCCACCGAGTTCAAGCTCGCCACCATCGCCGATCCGGAGAACTACCAGGGCTACTATCAGCATGCGCTCGCGCTCTTGGAGCAGGCCAACGTCGCCAAGAAGCTCGAAAAGACCGAGGAGTTCACGGCGCTCACCGATGTCGTGCTCAAGGATCTCGACCGCGTCCTCGAGCTGGACCCGAAGGACAAAGAAGCCACCGTCACCGTGCATCAAGCGCGTGGCGAGGTCCTGTACCGTCGTGGCGATCTCCCAGGGGCGCAGGAGGCCTACAAGAAGGCCATTGCGCTCAGCCCCGAGAACCATCAGTTGATCATGACGGTGGCCGACCGCTTCTACAACGCCAAGGACTGGGAGAGCGCTGCGGCCTATTACCAGGATGGGTTGAGCCTCAAGGAGCGTCTGAACATCGTCGACGAGAAGGATGCCCCCAACTACTCGGCGCTGGCCAGCGCCTTGTCGCAACTGGGCCGGCGTCCCGAAGCGATCGCGGCCTACGAAAAGGTGCTGACGCTCAAGGCGGACGATCCAGGCACTCTCTACAATCTAATGGTCACATACTACAAGTCCGGCGACGAAGCCGAGAAGAACGGCGACATGCCCACGGCCAAGCAGTACTATTCGAAGGCCATCGGCATCGGGGACAAACTGATCGGCATGGATGCAAAGAAGTCGGAATACTGGCAGGTGCGCGGATTGTGCAAGCGCGGTGTCGGTGATTTCGCCGGAGCGGCGCGCGATCTGAAGGAATACCAGGATCTGAAAGGTGGCCGCTGACGGCCGCCAGATCCAAGGGTTGACGGTGTGGCATGGGCTATGCAGATTCCTGGGGGGACCCCAGGGACTGCGCGTCGACCCAACGTGGTTGTTGCTGTCGATGTTCCTGGGATCTTTGGCCTAACACCCCTTGACACCAGATCGGGCCGAGGGCTAGTGTCGGTTACACGATACCGCATCCGCTCCCGGCCTTGCCCTCCTCAGTCGTACGGCCACGACACCTACCGACGGGAATCGGTCGATCCGAGGTCGAGACTGCCACGAGGTTTTCTGCAGGCTGTGACCAGCGGTCATCGAGGACGAGGTTGAGTTGAAGTACGGGCGGAAAGTGACCTACCGATCCGATCGAGAACCCCTTAAAACCCACGGGATGAAGCCAGTGCCTACCAGACCCACACGCCGCTCGCACCCCGGGCCTTCGACGATGGACCCGACGGTGGATGCAGCCGGCAATAACCATGAAGAAACCGATGTCATCAGCCGTGAAACGGCCTCGCAACAACACGGCCAATCGGCGGTGATGGACATTGCGGCTCTCAAGAACAAGAAGATCGAAGAACTGCTCAAGACCGCGGGCGACCTCAAGATCGCCAACACCAGCGGGCTGCGGAAGCAGGAACTCATCTTCGAAATTCTCGAGGCGCAGACCAAGAAAAACGGCGTCATCTTCTCCGAAGGGGTGCTGCAGATCCTCCCCGAGGGCTATGGATTCCTGCGTTCGCCGGACTACAACTACTTGCCCGGGCCAGACGACATCTATGTTTCCCCGTCGCAGATCAAGAAGTTCGACCTGCGCACCGGCGACACCGTTTCGGGGCAAATTCGTCCGCCCAAGGACACCGAACGCTACTTTGCCCTGCTGCGGGTCGAAGCCGTCAACTACGAGAATCCCGAGATCGCCAAGACCAAGACGCTGTTCGACAACCTGACGCCGCTCTACCCCGAAGAGCAGGTGAACATCGAGACAGAGGCCGAGGAGATCTCCTGCCGCATCATCAATCTGCTGTCGCCGATCGGCAAAGGCCAGCGTGGTCTCATCGTCTCGCCGCCCAAGGCCGGCAAGACCATCCTGCTGCAGAAGATCGCCAATTCCATCACCGCCAATCATCCGGAGATCGTCCTCATCGTGCTGCTCATCGACGAGCGTCCGGAGGAAGTCACCGACATGCAGCGCTCGGTGAGAGGCGAGGTCGTGAGCTCGACCTTCGACGAGCCGGCGGAGCGCCACGTGCACGTGGCCGACATGGTGATCGAGAAGGCGAAGCGCCTGGTGGAGCACGGCAAGGACGTCGTCATTCTGCTCGACTCGATCACGCGCCTGGCACGCGCCCATAACTCGGTCGTGCCGCACAGCGGCAAGATCCTCTCGGGCGGTGTCGATTCCAACGCTCTGCAGAAGCCGAAGCGCTTCTTCGGTGCGGCGCGCAACATCGAGCACGGCGGCAGCCTCACCATCATCGCCACCGCGCTCATCGAGACCGGCAGCCGCATGGACGAGGTCATCTTCGAAGAGTTCAAGGGCACGGGTAACATGGAGCTCGTTCTCGACCGCAGGCTAGCCGACCGGCGCGTTTTCCCGGCCATCGACATCAACAAGTCCGGGACGCGCAAAGAGGAGCTGTTGCTGCCGCCGGCGGTCCTGCACAAGGTCTGGATCCTGCGCAAGTTTCTCGACGAGAAGCCGTCGGTGGAAGCCATGGAGTTCCTCATCGACAAGCTGTCGAAGACCAGCAGCAACAAGAAGTTCCTGGAGTCGATGAACACCGCCAGCTAGGGAGCCGGGGGCCCCTTTCGATTGGAGGAGCATGAAAGGCGAAATCCATCCCGAGTACGTGAACGCGCGGATCATCTGCGTCTGCGGCAACACCATCGAGACCCGGTCGACGCAGGAAGAGGTCCGCGTGGAAATCTGCTCGAGCTGTCACCCGTTCTTCACCGGCAAGCAGAAGCTGGTGGATACCGCGGGTCGTGTCGAACGCTTCCGGCTGAGGTACGCCAAGAACAAGAAGCCCGCGTCCGCCGGCGCGTCGTGATCCTGCCGGCTGCGTGGCGGGCTCGAAACACCAGAGCAGAGGACTGCCGTTGCCGACTCCGAACTCGAATTCTCCGCGCTTTACCATCGGCGGCCAGGCTGTGCTCGAAGGCGTGATGATGCGGTCGCCGTCGGCGGTCGCCACCGCGGTGCGCAAGCCCGACGGTGGCATCGAGGTGACGCATCGGCCGTTCCGCGGCATCACCGCGCGCCTGCGATGGCTGGACATTCCATTGCTGCGCGGCGCGGTCAATCTCGTCGAGACGCTGTATCTGGGGATGCAGTCGCTCAGCTGGTCGGCCGAGCAGGCGATGGCCGAGGAAGAGCGCAAGCAACAGAAGCAGCGCCAGGGCTGGGTGCAGCAACTGACCATGACGGTGCCGCTCGGAGTGGCGCTCGTCGGCGGCGTCGGGCTGTTCTTCTACGTGCCACTTGTGCTCACCGAATGGACCGGGGTGCGCGGCGGCATCGCCTTCAACCTGGTCGACGGCGTGTTCCGTTTGGTGATCTTTCTGGCCTACATCTGGGTGATCTCGCTGTGGAAAGAAATGCGGCGTGTGTTCCAGTACCATGGGGCGGAGCACAAATCGATTTTCGTCTTCGAAGGCGGATTGCCGCTGCTGCCGCAATCCACCTTGCGTTTCAAGACCTTTCATCCGCGCTGCGGCACGAGCTTTTTGCTGCTGGTGATGTTGACCAGCATCGTCGTTTTCAGTTTCTTTGGGCGCCCCGAAAGCGTGGGAGAGCGCTTCTTGCGCTTGGCGTGCGTGCCGCTGATCGGGGGCATCGCTTACGAGCTTATCAAGCTTTCGGCGAAGCCCAGGTGGCAGACTTGGATGTGGCCCATCATCCAGCCGGGTTTGTGGCTGCAGCGCATCACGACTCAGGAACCCACGTTGGAACAAGTGGAAGTGGCGATGGTGGCGGTGAAGGCATGCTTGGTCTACGAGGGTCTGGAGAGCGAAGCGCCGCAATCGGCGCTGCAGGCCGCGGCCGTCGGCGCCTGAACGCCGCTGCTCGCGGCTCCCGGCGACGGCCATGATCACACCCGAGAAGCTTCAAGGCATCATTTCCAAGTTCGAATCGATCGAGCAACAGCTCGGCGATCCCGAGGTGCTGCGCGATGCCCGGCGCTTGCTGGAGCTGTCGCGTGAGCACGCCCGCCTGCGCCACGTGGTGGAGGCCGCGCGCGAATTCTCGCGCGTCGCCAGCGAGCGCGAGCAAGCCATGGAGTTGCAGCAGGCGAGCGACGATGCCGAGATGCGGCAGCTGGCACGGCAGGAAGCCGATGCACTGCGCAAGCGCGAAGTCGAGTTGCACGCCAAGCTCGAGCAACTGCTGGTGCCACCGGACCCGCTGGACGAGAAGAGCACGATCGTCGAAATCCGTGCCGGCACGGGCGGGGACGAAGCGGCGCTGTTCGCCGCCAACCTGGCGCGCATGTACCACCGCTTCGCCGAGCGCCGGGGTTGGAAGATCGACGTGTTGTCGTCCAGTCCGACAGGAATCGGCGGCTTCAAGGAGATCATCTTCAGTATGAGTGGACCGGGGGCGTACGGCCGGCTGCGCTTCGAAAGCGGCGTGCATCGTGTCCAGCGCGTCCCCGAAACCGAAGCCAGCGGCCGCATTCATACCTCGACCGCCACCGTCGCCGTGTTGCCCGAAGTCGAAGCCGTCGAGGTGGACATGAACCCCGCCGATCTGCAGATCGAAACCATGCGCGCGGGGGGACCCGGTGGCCAGCATGTCAACACTTCCGATTCGGCCGTGCGCATCGTGCACGTCCCCACTGGGATCGAGGTGCGTTGCCAAGACGAACGCTCGCAGCTCAAGAACCGCGAGAAGGCAATGAAGATCCTGCGGTCGCGCTTGTACGAGGCGCAGCGGGCGGAGCAGCAGGAGAAGCGCGCGGCAGAGCGCAAGAACCAGATCGGCACGGCCGAAAGGTCGGACAAGATCCGCACCTACAACTTCCCGCAGTCGCGGCTGACGGATCACCGCATCGGCCTGTCGGTGCACAACTTGGCCGAGGTTCTGGATGGCGATCTCGACGCTGTCATCCAGGCGCTGGTCACCGAGCATCAGCGCATGCTGCTCGCGGCGCAGTGAGAACTCCATGACGGTGCAAACCTGGAAGACGCTCGATCTGTTGCGCACCACGGCGCAGTTCTTCACCGACCGTGGCGCGAGCGCGCCGCGCCTGGCGGCGGAGCGTCTGTTGGCGCACGTCCTCACCTGCAAGAGAGTCGACCTCTACTTGACGAGCGAGCGCGAACTGGGGGCAACCGAGCTCGCTGCCTACCGCACGTTGGTCCGCGCCTACGCGGGCGGCGAACCGCTGCAATATTTGGTCGGCGAAACCGAGTTCATGGGGCTGCCATTTCGAACCGACCGGCGTGCGCTCATTCCGCGCCCCGAAACCGAGATCTTGGTCGAGGCCGTCGCCAAACGTTTCGGCGCCGCGGCAGCGCCACCACGCATTCTCGAGCTCGGTGTCGGCTGCGGGGCCATCGCGGTGTGCTTGGCGACATTGCTGCCGCGCGCGGAAATCTGGTGCACCGAGATTCGCGCCGAAGCCGCGAGTCTCGCGCGCGTGAACTGCAAGCGGCACGCCGTCGATGATCGCGTCCAGGTGATCGTCAGCGACGTGTTCGCGGCGGTGGCGCCGGAGCTAGCGGCAACGTTCGACGCCATCGTCTCCAATCCACCGTATGTGCGCAGCGGTGACCTGGAACGACTTCCCAGCGTGATTCGCGACCATGAGCCCATCACGGCGCTGGATGGCGGGGCCGATGGGTTGCACTTTTATCATCGGCTCTGTAGCGAAGGCTTGCGCTTTCTGGTGCCCGGAGGGACGTTGGCGGTGGAGATCGGCGCCGACCAAGGCGCGGCGGTGCGGGCGCTGTTCGCCGCCGCGGCGCTCGATGACGTGACGGTGCTGCGCGACTACGGCGGGCACGAGCGCGTCGTTCTTGCTCGACGCTGACGGCGACTGCCGCACTTTCGGTTCGGGCGGACGCTCCTCGCGCGCATCCTGCGCGCTCGTCGCTCGGCACGAGCGCTGCTCGCGCCTCCTGCGCTCGCGGACGCGCTCGTGACGCCGCCCGAACCGAAAGTGCGGCAGTCGCTGCGGGGGAAGAGAGGGAGTAAGACTTGGATCGGTTTGTGATCGATGGGCCGGTGCGGCTTGCGGGCACGGTGGCGGCTAGCGGCGCCAAGAACGCGGTTTTGCCGGCCATGACGGCCGCTTTGCTCATGGATGGGCCGAGCCGACTCGAAGGCGTGCCGCACCTGCGAGATACCGAAACGATGGCGCACTTGTTGCGCGTACTTGGCTGCAGGGTCGAGCACGTGGGCAGCACGATGCGCATTGACACCACGGGCTACGACTATTGCGAAGCGCCGTATGAGCTGGTGAAAACGATGCGCGCGTCCGTTTACGCGCTCGGACCGTTGCTGGCGAAGAAGGGTCGGGCCAAGGTCAGCCTCCCGGGCGGCTGTGCCTGGGGGCCGCGACCCGTGGACCTCCATCTCATGGGGATGGAGAAGTTGGGAGCGCAGATCTCGCTTTCCCACGGCTACGTGCTTGCACACGCGCCCCGCGGCCTGCACGGCACGGAAATCTTCTTCGAGATTTCGAGCGTCGGCGCGACAATCAACGTCATGATGGCGGCGGTTCTGGCGCATGGAAGAACGACGTTGGTGAACGCCGCGCGCGAGCCCGAGGTGGCGGAGATCGCCGCGGCGTTGAACCATGCGGGCGCGCGCATCGAAGGTGCCGGCGGCTACTCGATCGTGATCGACGGCGTGCACGAGCTGCAGCCGTTGCAACACACCGTGATGCCGGATCGCATCGAAGCCGGTACGTTCCTGATTGCCGGCATGCTGACGGGAGGCAGCGTTCGCGTCGACAACTGCCGCCCCGATCACCTGCACGCCTTGCTCGAGAAGATGCAGCAAATGGGAGCCGCGATCGAAGTGGGCGATGGCTGGGTTCAGGTCCACGAGCGCGCGGCCGCTCTGCAACCTGTCGATGTCACCACGGCAGCGTATCCAGGATTTCCGACCGACCTGCAGGCGCAAATGATGGCAGCGCTTGCCGTCGCGCCGGGAGTCAGCCTGATCACAGAAACTATCTATCCGGATCGCTTCACGCACGTCCCCGAACTGCGCCGCCTCGGCGCCAAGATCCGCCTCGACGGCAACATCGCGGTGGTCACGGGTGCGCCGGGCCTGAGCGCCGCGCCGGTCATGGCCACCGATCTGCGCGCCAGCGCCGCGCTCATCCTCGCCGCTTTCGCGGCCGAAGGACGCAGCGAGATCTCGCGTGTCTATCATATCGATCGCGGCTACGAACGCCTCGAGGAGAAGTTCGCGGCTCTGGGCGCACCGATTCAGCGCCAGCGCGAACTTGGCGAGTGACGTCCCGTCGCGTCATCATCACCGGTGATTGCAAGGCGCGCACGATTGCGTTATCGTGACGCCTCGGTTTTTATTGCGCAGGCGGGATGGATTCGGACACGAGACGCGGATCGTTCGAGAATGGGTCGCGACATGAAGGATGCGAGCCAACGCCAGCGCATGCGTCGTTTCTCGTTCTTCGCTTGGCTGGGCTTGGCACTTCTCCCGCTGGTTGGTCTGGCGCAGGAGGAGCCGTCGGATCGCCCATTGCGTGAAGAGCCCGGGTTGGAGGCAAGGCGCCAGCGCTACGCCTCGCACCCGGCGAAGTCGATTGCGTTGTTCCCAGTCCGAGTCATCGAGTTTCCCTTCCAACTCCTGAACTATCCGGTCGAGCACTGGTTCGTCCGCAAGCGGCCGGATCCGCTGACACAAAAGATTGGGACGTTCCTCCGAGCTGCTGAAGAGGATGGCGTGAGCATCGAGGCGAGGCTCGAGTCTGGGCACAGCGGCCTGGGCGGCGGTGTCGGCTACCGCTTGCCGCACGCACTCACCGGGCCGGTGAACTTGCGGTTCTTCGGTGGAGCGACGAATCGTGGCTACCAACAGTATTACGTGCAGCTCGATACCCTGCGCTTGGGGGGTGCGCGACTGTGGTTACGGGGTCAGTATCTGGAATTGGCGCAAGAGTCGTTCTACGGCCTGGGGATCGACAGTGATCTGAATGCGCGTTCGAACTACGAGCTCGGCATTGCCAGTGGCATGATCCACGGCGAGATCGCCGGCGATACCAGCGTCAAGCTAGCATTCGACGCCGGTTTTTCGCGCAACGACACGCGTCCCGGCGAGAACGACGACTATCCGACGTCGCAGTCTCAGTTCGCAGGCAACGAAGACATTGAAGGCCTACAGGGACGTTTCGATTTCGTCGAGGGTGGCCTCGCCCTCGCCTGGGATCGTCGCGACAATCCCACCTACGCCACCCGCGGCAGCTTTGCGCAGGCCAGCGTCCATCTGGTAGGTGGCGTGGGGGACACGGACAATTCCTTCGCCAAGTATGGCATCGAACTGCGCCAATACTTGCCGTTGCCGGGTGCGCGGCGTGCGCTCGGGCTGCGTCTCGCCGGGATGATTACCGACAATTTCGCCGACGCGACGATTCCTTTCTTCCGGCTCGAACGTCTCGGCGGCAGTCGCACGCTGCGTGGCGTGCAGACCTATCGTTTCACCGACAAGGACATGCTGCGAGGGGGTCTGGAGTATCGCTTCCCATTCTGGTACCTCGGGCTCGAGAACGATGCGGCGATCGATGCCCTCGCTTTCTTCGATTTCGGCACCGTGTTGCCCAATCTCGAAGAGGTGACGTGGCGCGATCTGCAACCGACGGGGGGCTTTGGGTTTCGCATCGTTGCCGGCCACAGAGTCTTCGTGCGCACGGATTTCGCCTGGAGCGAGGAAGACAGTCGCGTACATATCGGCTTCGGGAGCTTGCACTGATGGATCGACCAGCGAACACACACGTTCGTGGCGCGTTTGTGGTGCTCGCCCTCGTTGCCGGTCTCGAGGCCTGCAGCGGGCCACGGCTAGCGTTGACACCGATTCCGGTGCAGGACGACGACCGCTACGACGTGCCCGAACCCAAAGAGCGCGTGCGCGACGACTACTACGACGTTCTGGACTACACATTGTATCAACCGACGAAGAGCCTGTTCGACATCCCACGCGGCCTCCGGGCGCTGGGGAACGCGCCCAAGCAGGCGCTCAATGTCACGCCGCTCGACGAGATCCAAGATTCCTCCTGGTTCACCAACCGCATCGGGAGCAAGCATCTGACCGCGGAGGAACTGCGACAGGGACCCAACGCACCGCAGGGGCCGGATGTACGCGGGCCGTGGACGATCGTGCGCCCCAAGACGGAGGGGGTCACCGCCGGGTTCACGATCGAGGATCCACGTGGCGACATTTTCATCATCAAGTTCGATCCGAAGGCGGATCCGGAGCTCGCGACCGGTGCCGAAGCGACCTCCACTCGTTTCTACTGGGCCATCGGCTACAACGTGCCGGAGAACTACATTGTGCAATTCGATCCTGCGATCTTGCAGATCGGCCAAAAGGCCACCGTGCGTCAAGGAGGCAAGAAACGGGCGATGACGCGCAACGACCTGGATGCCATCCTCGCCAAAGTCCCGGTGCAACTGGACGGGCGCTTGCGTGCCATCGCCAGTCGCCTGATCGAGGGCAAAGTCGTCGGTCAACCAGCCTGGCTCGGCCGTCGCAAGGATGACCCGAACGACGTCATCCCCCACGAGCACCGGCGCGAGCTGCGCGCCTACCGCGTGTTCTGCGCCTGGTTGCACCACAACGATTCGCGCCAGATCAATGCCAAGGATTTCTTCGTCGAAGAAGACGGCCGGCACTTCATCAAGCACTATCTCATCGACTTCGGTGCCACCCTCGGCAGCCGCAGCTACGCCATCAACCTCAAGAGCGAGGGCTACGAGTACCTGGTGGATTTCGGCACCATGTTCAAATCCTTTGCCAGCGCGGGGATCTACGAGCGTCCATGGACCGGGATCGAGTATCCAGCGATTCGTGGTGTCGGTCGCTTCGAAGCCAAACACTTCGATCCCGGTGGCTGGAAGCCCGACTATCCCAACCCGGCATTCGAGCGTCTGACGCCACAGGATGGTTTCTGGGGCGCGAAGATCGTGATGCGGTTCGACGACGCGTTGATCCGGGCGGCAGTGGAAGCGGCCGAGTTCTCCGATCCGCGCGCCACCGACTACATCACCGCGGTGCTGATCGAGCGCCGCGAGCGCATCGGTCGCCGCTGGTTCACGCAGGTGAACCCGTTGGATCGATTCGAATTGCGGGCTGCCGGCGGCGACGTGGGGCTCGGCTTCACGGACCTCGCCGTGCAGTACGGTTTCGAGCCGGCGCGGAAGTACCAGGTCCAGATCGAAGTGCCCGGAGCCGCGGCGCAGACGCTGGTGCTCGACTCCCCCGAGGTGCCACTGGCGTCGACCTTGCAGTCGATGGGGAAGTCACCCACTTCCAGCGTCGAGGGCAACCTGATCCGCGTCGAGATCCGCTCGGCGCTGCCGCACACAGGCAACTGGACGCCGGCGGTACGCGTCACTCTGTTGCGCCAGCCGGAAACGAGCGTACGCATCGTGGCCATCGATCATGATTCATGAGGGGCTCGAATGAGGAGGTCGTGATGGGACGGAGCAAGTGCGTGATTCTGGCGACCCTGGGCGCTGCAATCGGCCTCAGTGGCCCTGCGACGGCGTGGGCCGGCAAGGCGGCGCACAAGCACGACGGGTTCTTTCTGCGTCTCTCGAGTGGAATCGGCTACGCCTCGACGGAAATCGAGGACGCGAACGCGCGGCTCGAGTTCAACGGCGGCACCGGCGACGCCAACATCGCCATCGGGGGCATGCTGTCGCAGAATCTAGCGTTGCATGGCACGCTCCTCGGCTGGTTCATCAGCGATCCGGATGTCGAAGGGTTCGATTCAAGCGGCTCCTTCTCGGGCGAGATCGCTGGCGACATCTCGATGTCAGCGATCGGGGTCGGCGTGACCTACTACTTCATGCCGACGAATCTTTACCTGTCGGGAACCCTCGGGCTGGGACAGCTGGAGTTCGATCTGCCGGGTGTGGGACAAGCGGACACCGACAACGGGCTGATCCTCGAAGGCACCCTGGGCAAGGAATGGTGGGTGAGCTCCAACTGGGGCCTCGGCCTTGCCGGCTCGCTCAGCCTGCACTCTTTTCCCGAGGACGGCTCCGACGAGAACTGGAGCGGACCGAGCTTCGCGCTGCGTTTCTCGGCCACGTTCAACTAAGACGTGTGGTCGCGGCCTGGCGCGATCCGCCAGCGCCGGTCGCCGGACCTGCAACAATCGGTCAACCCGCTGGCGCTGAGCCCGCCATGATCGGTAGGGCCTCGATTCCGTATACTGGCGGCGATGCGCAAGAATCGCCACATCATCGTCGGGACGGCGGGCCACGTCGACCATGGCAAGACCGAGCTCGTGCGTGCGCTCACCGGTGTCAACACCGACCGCCTGCGCGAGGAGCAAGAGCGCGGCATTTCCATCGAGCTCGGTTTCGCACCCATGATCCTCCCGAGTGGCGAGTGCGTCGGGCTGGTCGACGTGCCGGGCCATGAACGATTCATCAAGGCCATGGTCGCGGGTGCTGCCGGAATGGATCTCGGCATGCTCATCGTCGCTGCCGACGAGAGCATCATGCCGCAGACGCGCGAGCACCTGGACATCATGCACTTGTTGGGCTTGCGCGCCGGCGTCGTCGTCGTCACCAAGTGCGATCTCGTCGACGAAGAAACGGCTGCGATCGTCGATGCCGAGATCGAGGATCTGGTGCGCGGCACCTTCCTTGCCAGCGCTCGCATCGTGCACACCTCGGCCCGCACCCGACGCGGCCTCGACGAGCTGCTGGCGGCGCTGGACGAGCTGACCGCGACGCTGCCCTCCCGTCCAACAGAGGATACGTTTCGCCTGCCGGTGGATCGCGTCTTCGGACTTTCCGGCGTCGGTCTCGTGGTGACCGGGACCGCGTGGTCAGGCACGGTGCGTGAGGGCGACACGGTGGAAGTTCTTCCCCCCGCACTGCCGGCACGCGTTCGCGGCTTGCAAGTGCACGGGGAGAAGCGCGACACGGCATTTGCGGGCGAGCGGATCGCCATCAACTTGCACGGCCTCAAGTCGAGCGATGTGGAACGTGGCATGCTCGTCGCGTCGGCAGGAATGTTGCAAGCCAGCTACATGGTCGACGTGCAAATCTTCCTGCTGCCGACTTTCGCGCGGCCGCTGGCGAACCGCACTCGCGTGCGCGTTCATCATGGGGCGGCCGAGGTTCTCGGCCGCATCGTGCTCTTGGATCGTGAAATGCTGGATCCGGGACAATCGGCACCGGCGCAGTTGCGCCTCGAACAGCCGCTGGCCGTGGAACGCGGCGACGCTATGGTGCTGCGTTTCTATTCGCCCATGCGGACACTTGGCGGCGCGCGCGTGCTCGATCCGGCACCGGCGAAGCACAAGCGATTCCGCGCCGCGGTTCTCGAGGAAATGCAACTCAAGGAAAGCGGCGATGCTCCCGGACTGCTCTTCGAGGCGATCCGCCGTGCCGGCAGCGCAGGCCAGAGCCGCGACGAGTTGTTGCGCCAGCGCTTGGTGTCTCCGGCCACGATCGATGATCTGGTTGCCGGGTTGCTGCGACAGGCGAAGATCACGAGTGTCGGCGACGCGCTCTATGCCAACGAAGTACTGGCGCGCACTCGCGCCGAAATCGAACGGTTTGCCACGGCTTACCAGCAGGCCAACCCATTGAGCTGGGGGATCGGTCGCGCCGAACTGCAGGAACGTCTGGGGCAGCAGAGTGCCCGCAGCCGATTCAACGAGCTGCTCGACTACCTGGCATCGCAACACACGGACGGCCCCACGATCCACTTGCGGCCCGATGCTGTGCGCGTTGGCTCGGTCGACCGCGAATTTTCGCCGCCGGATCGCGACGGCATCGCCAAGCTCGAAGCGGTCCTGCGCGGCGCCGGTGTTTCACCCCCGACCGTGCCGGAGCTGCAAAAAGAGCATGGTTTCGGCGCCCGTCTGGCGGCGTACGTGGGCGTCCTCGAAGAGCGCGGCACGATCGTCAGGATCACCGAGTCGCTGCTGTACCACCACGAAGTGTTCGAAGCGATGCGCGCCAAGCTGTTCTCGTTTCTGCGCACGCACGACGTCATGACGATGGCGGACTTCAAGGACCTGGCCGGAATCTCGCGCAAGTACTCCGTGCCATTGCTCGAGTACTTCGATCGCAAGGGCGTTACGATGCGGGCGGGGGACGTGCGCAAACCTGGCCCGCTCGTGCACAACGACCGGCAATCTGCCTGAGGGAATCACACGACGCCCTCAGGAAGTGTTGCGAGACGGGGCGGAAGAATTGTAGGTTGGCGATGCGCAGTCACGGTCCATCACGTCGATCGAGAGCCGGTGTCCGTTTTCCGTACTGGGTACAGCAACCGTGGAGATGTCGTTGAGCACGAGTGAAACGCTGCACCAAAAGGCCGTCGTCTGCGATCTGCACGCGGACACGTTGCAGCATCTCGCAATGGGCGAGTCGCTTTCGGGGACCCGTGGCCAACTCGACCTGCCGCGGATGCGCCAGGGCGGGGTGGACCTGCAGTTCTTTTCCGTCTGGGTGGACAGCGTTTACGCGGCGCACGAGGGGGAAGCGGAACAGAGCTATGCGCGCGCCAGTGCGCTGCTCGACACCTTCGACGACGCGATGCGCCGGCACCCGGAAGAGATCCTGCCGGTGCGGGGGGCAGGGGACGCGCGTGCCGCTATCGCCGGCGGCCGTGTCGCGGCCGCGCTGGGCGTCGAGGGCGGGCACGCGATCGAGAGCGATCTCGGCAAGCTGGAAGAGTTTCATCGCCGCGGCGTGCGCTACATGACGCTCACCTGGAACAACACGCACGACTGGGCCGACGCGGCCAAAGAGGAGACGTTGCATGGCACCCGTCACGGTGGTCTGACCACGTTCGGTGAGCACGTCGTACGGCGGATGAACCAACTCGGCATGATCGTGGACCTATCGCACGCGGCGGAAAGCACTTTCTGGCACGTGCTCAGAGTGTCCGACATGCCAGTCATGGCCTCGCACTCGAACGCGCGGGCGTTGTCGCCGCACTTCCGCAACCTGACGGACGCGCAGATTCGCACTCTCGCCGCGCGTGGCGGCCTGATCGGCGTCAATTTCTACAGCAGTTTCCTCGACGCCGAATACTGGCAGCGCCGTCAGGCTGCGGAGGAGCAGTGCAAGGAAGCGATGGAGACGCTCGAGCGCGACTTCGCCTTCGACTACCCGCGCCGTACGGTGTTGGAAGCCGAGCTCCTCCGCAGTTGCATGGGGCATGTGCCGGTGCCGGCAACGCGGATCGTCGATCACATCGAATACCTGGTGCGTCTCGCCGGCCCGGACCATGTGGCGCTCGGCAGCGACTTCGACGGCACCAATGCGCTTCCCGACGACATGCCCGACGTGGCGCACTTGCCACACTTGACCGAGCTGCTGCAGGACCGCGGCTTCAGCGAGTCGGACATCCGCAAGATTCTGGGCGAGAACGTTCTGCGCTTGTTCGAAACAGTCTGCGGCTGAGAATCCTTGTCCGGAAGGTCGTGCTCAAGCAGGTGAACCCGTGCTCCCGTCTCACAACGTGGATGCGTCCATCGATTTCTATGTCGGGCGCCTTGGATTCTGGCTGGCGTTCAAGGTCGCCGAAAAGCCGGCGTACGCGGTTGTTCGCCGCGATGGAGTCGAGCTGCATCTGCAGTGGCATGACGGAAGCGAATGGTCACGAACAGAACGACCGATGCTCCGGCTCTTGGTTTCCGATGTTGACGACCTATTCAAGAGCTCGAGGTCAAAGGGGTGTTCCAAGGCGAGAATTCCAAAGGGACCACTCACGCTGACAGTGTCGATTCGAGAATTCCCCCCGGCGCCGGAGCTACTTCGGCAGTAGATGCGACGCCCGCCGTCGCGCGCTCACGCACCGCCGCGCTTGTTTCCTGGCGCCACGGGGGTATGGCGCCAGCGGATCTTGCCACCTTTGGCATTGCGCCTCCTACCGCCGCGCGATACAACATTCATTGTTTCGAATACGGTGGGGTGGAATCAGGCCCCTCGCTGAAGCATCCCAGCGGATGTCCTCCACGGAGGCCAATCATGCCGCGAGGAACCGTTGGCGGAGCGGAATGAACTTCATACGCGCAGGCATCACCTACCAGGGTCAGCCACAGGAGTTGCTCTCCCACAACCGGTGGCCTATCATTCGGTGTCCACAGGAACGAGGGACGATGAATTTCACAGTCGAGACAGAGCGAGAGACCGACGGTCGCTGGATCGCCGAGATTCCGGAGTTACCTGGGGCGCTGGTCTACGGGACCACTCGGGAAGAGGCGGTGGCGAAGGCCCAGGCCCTGGCGTTACGCGTGGTCGCGGATCGACTCGAGCATGGCGAATCTGGACCTGCAGTCAATATTACATTCAAAGCCGCATGAGCGAGTGGTCGAACACTCGATCGCGCCAAGTTCTCGCGGCACTGCTCCGCATTGGTTGGCAGGTCAAATGTCAAACTGGTTCTCATCGCACTCTATCGCGGCCAGATTGGCCCGACTTCGTATTTGCGTTTCATGATCGTGAAGAGATCGGGCCACGCATGCTTGCGCGCCTTGCCAAGCGCACCGGACTGCGACGCGAGGATCTCTGACCATCGATTCAAGTATGGTGCAGTGCTAGATCGCTGACGGAGAACGCCTTGTACCATCGCTCCCTTCGTTTGCTCTTGACGAATCTCCTTGCGAGCATCCCCTTCGACGCAAGCGCGCTTGAGAATCGCGAGGGGAACCGTCCACGAATGGCCAGGACAGCCTGATGACGTAGTCGCTGCCTTCGCATGGCTGAAGCGCAACATCTGCTCGCGCGGGGAACGACGGTCAAGTTCCCGGTCTTGTGATCGAGAGGGAGCTTTGTGATGCAAAAAGCTATGCTGGCCATCGCCCTCGCGCTGGGCGGAATCGTCACGTATCTCGATAGCCGCCTGACCTGGGACGATACCGGCATCACGGCAGCCGCTTTGCTGCATGGTTGTCACCGATTCAGAGCCAGCGGTTGCAGCGGACGGCGTTCACGCGCCAGCGCAGAACCCTAGTTTTCCAGGCCGCGAATCGCGCGTTCGACAGACCGGGCTGGCGAATGAATGCACCAGGGATCGCCCACGTCACCTTCGGATTTGCCTCGCTTGTGCTCGGAGCCAGTATCTTCGCCTTGACCAAGGGGACAGACTTCGAGCCGTGGGGACCGTGTATGTCCTCAGCATGTTTGGCCTGAATGTGGCCTGACATACTGTTGGAGCCAGAGAGGGCGTGGGCGGATTCGAGGCGTTGTGATCGCTGTAGAACGATGCCACAGGGAACCGCGCACATTGTCTCAGGAGTCGACGATCGTACGCGCTCGCTGGAAGACCGCCTGCCACATGGGGCGCGTGAGCCGGCCCGTCTGTGTGTTCTGCCGACTCGGATGATACGAGGCGAGCAAGGTCAACGGCCGCAAGTCGTAAGAAGGGCGCTGTGCGCGGATCCGGGGTTCGACGCCGTCGCGCCGTCGTGGCTCGAGGCGGAACTCGGCAGCATGGGCGAAGCGGGGCTGCGGGCGCGGGATGTCGTAGCCTGCTTCGCCCAAGAGTCGGAGCGCGGCGGCGAATGCGATCTGGCCCAGGCAGAGCAATGCGCGTACCTCGTGTAGGGCGGCGATCTCGCGCTCCAGGAAACCGGCGCAGCGGGCGATCTCGGCGCTCGACGGTTTGTTGTCGGGCGGCGCGCAGTGCACGACGGCGCTGATGTAAGCATCTGCCAATTGCTGCCCGTCGTTGCGGTGGACGGAGGTTGGCTGACTGGCAAAGCCGGTGTCGTGCAACGCCGCGGCCAACCAATCACCGCTCGAGTCGCCGGTGAACATCCGCCCGGTGCGATTGGCGCCGTGCGCGGCGGGTGCGAGTCCGAGGATCCACAGGCGGGCACATGCATCGCCGAACGCTGGAACCGGTCGGCCCCAATACTCCTGATCGCGGAATGCGCGACGTTTGACGCTGGCGACACCTTCACAATAGCGACGCAGTCGCGGACACCGTGAACATCCGACGACATCCTGCGCGATGTGTTGCAGCGAGTCGAGCCGTGTCGAGCCGCCGCGCACACGTCTGCGTGGATTGGATTTGCCGCTGTTGCGCCGCTGCATGGGCCCACGATACCATGCGACCCGAAGGCGCGGCTGCGCGTTGCCAGGAGCACTGCAGTCTGCTGCCGCTGGTTTCGACGGCTGGACGCGAGTCGGGCCGCGAGGAGATCCGAGGATCCGCAATCGCCCAAGGAGCAGGCCATGAAAACTGTCGTTCATCTCGCGTGCGTTGCCATCGTGGCCACGCTCGGATGCGGTCGGGGGGACGGAGGAGCCGGTGCCGAACGCAACCAAAAGGCCGGCGCGGACGCGGCCAGACCCGCTCCAACCACGGGTGAAACACCGGGCGGGTCAGCCGCCACGAGCGAGCCGATGGTGGCGCTCACGGGCAAGATCCATTTGATCGGCGAACCACCTGCCCCTGCCGTTCTCAAAGTCGACTCCGATGCACACTGTGCCCACGCGCATGCGGATTCTCCCCCCGTGTCGGAAGAGGTCGTCGTCGATGCGGCAGGCATGGTGGCCAACGCTTTCGTCTACGTCCGCAGCGGCCTCGAGGGCAAGAGCTTCACGACGCCCACGACTCCCGCGGTGCTCGATCAGAAAGGCTGTATGTACGTGCCGCACGTGCTCGGGATGATGCCGAATCAGCCTTTGAAAGTCTTGAACAGCGACCCGACGCTGCACAACGTCCACTCACACCCGAATGTGGAGGGCAACAAGGAGTTCAATCTCGCCATGCCGCGAGCGGGTGGCGAATCGGTTCGTACCTTTGCCAAGCCGGAGATCATGATTCCGGTGCGGTGCGACGTGCACCCGTGGATGGTCTCGTACATCGGTGTCGTGGAACACCCGTTCTACGCCGTGACGGACAAGAACGGCACCTTCACGATCGCGAACTTGCCGCACGGGACGTACACGATCGAGGCCTGGCACGAGAAGTTCGGCGTGCAAACACAAACGATCACGGTGGGCGACACACCGACAGCCGAGATCGAGTTCTCCTACCAGTCCGCAGGGTCGTGAGCGCGCAGGCACGCGGTCCCGCGGCGGCGACACAGAGCGGCCGTTGCCGGATTTGGCGCAGGCATAACCGATTGATTTTGTTTGGATTGCGCACACATTGGGCGCTCACAGGCAAGTGCATTGCAAGACCGCGGCGAGTCGTCTAGCATCCTCCGGCTTTAACTTGTGCGCCGAGAATGGGTTTCCCCACACGCGCGAGGGGCGCTGACGGACGCGCCAGACGCGCAAACGAGCACCGACGGGGCCAATCCGCCATGATCTCCACCGCCACGGTGACGACACCGCGCCAGACGCGAACGCGCACCAGCATTCCGAGCCGTGCGTTGCACCGGTATGCCGTTTGCGTCGCGGTTTGCACCGCGCTCCTCGTCTTCGCGGGCGGGCTCGTCACCAGCACGGGGGCGGGACTCTCGGTCCCGGACTGGCCGCTCTCGTATGGGATGATCTTCCCCCCCATGGTGGGAAACGTGCTCTACGAGCATGGCCACCGTATGATCGCGACCGCTGTCGGCCTCATGACCATCGTGCTCGCGATCTGGTTGCAGCGGCGCGAGGCCCGGCCGCGCGTGCGCCGGCTGGGCTGGTTCGCCCTCGCGGCCGTGGTGCTGCAAGGAGTGCTGGGAGGCATCACGGTGTTGCTGATGTTGCCGCCCGCGGTCTCGGTCGCGCACGCTTGCCTCGGACAGACATTCTTCTGCATCGTCGTGGCGATCGCGTTGCTCACGTCTCCGAGCTGGCAGGCGGAGCCTGCCCCGGTGTCCGTGCCCGCGGGTGCAGGATCCCCGCGCACTCTCGCTGTCGTGTCGGCAGCGGCGGTGTTCCTGCAATTGGTTCTCGGAGCGCTCATGCGCCATACCGGCGCGGGTCTTGCCATCCCGGATTATCCCCTGGCGTTTGGTCGCCTGGTGCCGCACTTCACCACGCTCGGCATCGCGGTGCACTTCGCGCACCGCACGTTCGCGCTTGTCGTCGCCGGGTGCATTGTCGCCACCGCGGTTCACGTGGTTCGTCACCAGCCCGCGCACCCGGCGTTGTGGAAGCCGGCGATTCTCCTGGTTGGTCTCGTGGTCATGCAGGTCGTGCTCGGCGCCTTCACCGTATGGTCGGCGAAGGCGGTCGTGCCGACGACGCTGCACGTGCTGAGCGGCGCCCTCATTCTGGCGACGAGCCTGGTGCTGGCGATGCGTAGCTTCCGTCTCCTGCACGTCGAAAGCACGCGGCGGGATGCGTATTTCGCCCGCCAGGCGGTGATCTCATGAATGTTCGCGCCGAGGCCTTGAGTGTGACTTCGACACGGGCACGCCTGGCCGATTTTGCCGAGCTCACCAAACCACGCATTACCACGCTCGTCGTGTTGACGACCTGGGTGGCGTACTTCGTCGCTTCCGGGGGCAGCGTGCAGCCTTGGCAGCTGTTGCACACGCTGTTCGGGACGGCGCTCGTTTGCGGCGGGACGAGCGCACTCAACCAAGTCTGGGAGCGTGATCGAGATGCGATGATGCGCCGCACTGCGACGCGGCCGTTGCCCGCCGGCCGATTGCCATACGGCGAAGCGCTCGTCTTCGGCGTCGCCGTGTCGCTGATCGGTTTGTTCGATTTGGCGATGTTCGTCAACCCTCTCGCCGCGTTGGTGGCGGGATCGACATTGGTTGCCTACGTGTTCGCGTATACGCCGCTCAAGACGCGAACGTGGTGGTCCACCAGCGTCGGCGCCATCCCCGGTGCCGCACCACCGCTCATCGGCTGGGCCGCGGCGCGCGGCAATCTGGACCTAGGTGCGGCAGCGCTGTTCGCGATTCAATTCATCTGGCAATTGCCGCACTTCTACGCCATCGCCTGGATGTACCGCGAAGATTATGCGCGGGCTGGATTCAAAATGCTTTCGGTCCTCGACCCCGACGGGGGACGCACGGGGCGCCAGATCGTGGCCTGGGCGGCTGTGCTGTTGCCGGTCAGCCTGTTGCCCGTCGTAGTCGGTGCCAGCGGTTGGATCTACGCTGTCGGTGCCACTCTTCTCGGCGCCGGCTTCTTCGTCCTCGCTCTCGGCATACTCAAACGCCACGAAATCGCCAGGGCACGTCGCGTTTTTCTCGGCTCGATCCTCTATTTGCCCCTGCTGTTCGGACTCATGGTGCTGGACACACTGCTGGCGTGAGCGCGAACGATTTTCGAGGTGCCATGGGCGCGGTCGCAAACAACGGTCCCGCCGTGGTCCTTCAGGATGTCTGGCACAGCTACGGCGATCGCACCGCACTTCAAGACGTGAGCTTCGAGGTCAAGCGCGGCGAGGTCTTCGGCGTGCTCGGGCCCAACGGCGGCGGCAAGAGCACGCTGTTTCGCCTCTTGTCGACCCTGTGGATGCCGCAGCGCGGGCGCATCCACATCCTCGGTTGGGACGTGAGCGAGCGCCGCGCGCAGGTGCGGCGTTTCTTGGGCGTCGTCTTCCAGTCCCCGGCCCTCGACCGCAGGCTCACAGTTGCCGAGAACCTGCGGCATCAGGGTCATCTGTACGGGTTGCGCGGCGCGCATTTGCGCCGGCGGATCGACACGCTGTTGCAACGGTTCGGTCTGGGGGACCGCAGCCGCGAGCGCGTCGAGACGCTGTCGGGTGGTTTGCAGCGCCGGGTGGAGCTGGCGAAGTGCTTGCTGCACGAGCCACAAGTGCTGATTCTCGACGAGCCGTCGACAGGGCTCGATCCGGGGGCGCGATTGGAGCTGTGGAAGAGCTTGGAGGAGATCCGCCGTGAGCGTGGAGTGACGGTGTTGCTCACCAGTCACATTCTCGAGGAAGCCGAACGCTGCGATCGCGTCGCGATCCTCGATCAAGGACGATTGGTGACGAGCGGCACGCCTCTCGAGCTCAAATCAGCCGTGGGTGGCGATATCGTCACCATCGGCACGCACGACCCGTCCGGGCTCGCCGCGGCGATCGCGGCGCGCTTTCCGCTGGCGCCGCGCGTGGTGGATGCGAGCGTGCGCATCGAACGCGGCGGCGATGTGACGGTGTTGCCGCAACTGGCAGCGGCATTCCCCACCGAGATTCTGGCGCTCACGTTGTCGAAGCCCACGTTCGAAGATGTCTTCATCCACTTCACCGGCCGTCGCTTCGAGGGGTCTGGATGATTCTCGCCGCCCTTTCACTCACCGAGCGCGAGATCGTGCGGTTCCTGCGCCAACGCAGCCGGGTGGTGGGGGCGCTGGCGCCGCCGTTGCTGTTCTGGTTCTTGATCGGCTCGGGCTTGGGCGAATCGTTCCGGCCCGCCGGCGCCGTGACAGCTACGAGCTCGATGCAGTTCCTGTTCCCGGGAACGTTGCTGCTCATCATGCTGTTCACGGCGATCTTCTCCACCATCTCCGTCATCGAGGATCGTCGCGAGGGGTTTCTGCAATCGGTGCTCGTGGCGCCTGGCTCGCGCGGGGGGCTCGTGCTCGGCAAGATCCTCGGCGGCACGGTGCTGGCGCTCGTGCAAGTTCTCCTCGTCCTCACGATCGGCGCACTGTTCGTACAAGACACGACGTGGACGTCCTTTCTCTGCTCGGCGCTGGTGTTGTTCGTGGTCGGGTTCGGGTTCACCGGGCTCGGATTTCTACTGGCTTGGCGTCTCGATTCCACCCAAGGCTTCCACGCACTCATGAACCTGCTGCTCATGCCGATGTGGATCCTGTCCGGGGCGCTGTTCCCCCAGAGCGGCGCGCCGTCGTGGCTGCGTTTCATCATGACCGTGAACCCGATGAGCCATGCATTGGAAGCGTTGCGGCACACCATCGCGGCGGGGTCCGGGGCGATGGCCGCTGGGGCGCTGATGGCCTCGATCGCGACCCCGCTCGCGGTGAGCATCGCCTTCGCGCTGGCGATGTTGGGAGCAGGGTTGTGGTTGGTGCAGCTGCCACGCGGAGGCCAATCGTCGTGAAACTTTGGGGTGCTGCAGTCTTGGCGGCGCTGTTGGTGGTCATCGCCTGGTTCGTCGTTCGCGGGCGGCAGGTCGCATTTCGCGGCGGCATCGTGGCGCAGGGTTCCGAGTCAGCACCAGACGCGATGCAAGATTTCGGCGCCGTCCCCGATTTCACCCTCGTGTCGCAGACTGGAGATACGGTGCGCGGTCACGATCTGCGCGGCGTATGGATCGCCGATTTCATTTTCACCAACTGTGGATCCATCTGTCCGGTGATGAGCGCGCAGTTCGAACATCTGTCCGCCCGGCTCGACGAGCGCGCGCGGCTGATTTCCTTCAGCGTCGATCCGGAGCAGGACACGCCGCGGAGGCTGGCCGAGTATGCCGCGCGCTACGGGGCAAAGCCGCCGCGCTGGTTGTTCCTGACGGGGGAGAAGGCGGATGTGCGCCGGTTGGTACAGGATGGCTTTCACCTGGGGGTCGATGACGCCACTCCCGCGGACATCGCGAAGGGCGCCGACGCGATCATGCACAGCACGCGTTTTGTGCTCGTGGATATCGACGCCAGGATCCGCGGCTATTACGACAGCACCGACACCGGCGCGATGAAGCAGCTGGAGCGCGACGTCGAACGCCTCTTGGCCGCGAATGTCCCATGACCCGATGGGTGATGTGGGCGTCGTGACCGTGACAGGATTGCGCTCGGACCGAAGGAAGGATCGATGACCGTTCACGACCTGCCGGCGCTGAATGCCTGTCTCAACACGCTCAGCACCGTGTTCCTGCTGTCGGGATTCGTTTGCATCCGCAAGCGCAAGATCACCGCACATCGTGCTTGCATGGGGGCTGCGGTCCTGACGTCGGTCCTGTTCCTGGTCTCGTACCTGACCTACCACGCGCAGTTCGGAACGACGCGTTTCACCGCGCAGGGTTGGATCCGGCCGCTCTACTTCAGCATCCTCACCAGCCATACGATCCTGGCGGCAGCCATCGTTCCCCTGGTGGCGTTGACGCTGCGCCGGGCGCTGCGCCGCGAGTTTCCCCGCCATGCGCGTCTGGCGCGCTGGACGCTGCCGCTCTGGCTCTATGTCTCCATCACGGGTGTCGTCATTTATGTGCTCTTGTATCAAGTCGCGCCAAGCCCATCGGCGCGGCCGTAGGCCGGCGCAGCGAGTGTTGGACTTGGAGCCGAGCCGCCGTGTAGTTTATCGGAGGCGCAAAAGGGGGCTCGGGTGCAGAGGGTAGCGATCACGGCCGTGGCGCACTGGACGCCGGACAAGATCCTTTCCAACGCCGACCTCGAAAAGATCGTCGACACGACGGACGAGTGGATCCGTGATCGCACGGGGATCCGCGAGCGGCGCATCCTCGAGAGTGGTGCCACATCGGACTTGGCAGCGCACGCGGTAACCAGGCTCCTCGAACGCCGCGGCATGGACCCGAGCGACATCGAGCTGCTGATCGTCGCCACCGTGACCCCCGACATGATGTTCCCGCCGACGGCCTGCATCCTGCAGGAGAAGATTGGGGCGAAGAACGCGTGGGGTTTCGATCTCTCGGCCGCATGCTCGGGGTTTCTGTACGCGCTCGTCACCGGAGCCCAGTTTGTCGCCAGCGGCACCTATCGACGCGTCGTCGTCGTCGGCGCCGACAAGATGACGGCCATCACCGACTACAACGATCGCAACACGTGCATTCTCTTCGGTGACGCCGGAGCGGCCGTGCTCCTCGAGCCGAGCCCGGACGACGCCTTCGGCATTCTCGATTACAGGCTCTACGCCGATGGCGCCGGGGGACCCTTCTTGCACCAGAAGGGGGGCGGCAGCCTAATGCCGGCCAGTCACGACAGTGTCGAACAGCGCGCCCACTTCGTGTACCAAGATGGTCGTACGGTGTTCAAGGTCGCAGTGCAGGGGATGGCGAACTGCTCGGTCGAGGTCATGCAACGCAACCACTTGACGGCCAACGACATCGATTGGC
This sequence comes from uncultured bacterium, assembly GCA_964567755.1. Lineage (GTDB taxonomy): Bacteria > Krumholzibacteriota > Krumholzibacteriia > DASRJW01. The sequence continues at coordinate 141,534 of CAZMNW010000049.1, read as the reverse complement.
TGGTGCCGCACCAAGCCAACCTGCGCATCATCGAAGCCTGCGGCAAACGCATGGGCCTCGATCCGGCCAAAGTCATGATCAACATCGACCGCTACGGCAACACCACCGCGGCGACGATTCCCATGTGCCTGTCCGAATACTGGGCCGATGGCCGCTTGCGACGCGGCCAGCGCCTGGTGCTCTCGGCCTTCGGTGCGGGTTACACGTGGGGTTCCGTGCTGGTGCGTTGGTCCGTCCCGGACGCGAACGGCGTGTCCAAGTGAACCCGGTCAATACCCCGGATCGGAGATCTTCTTGGCGCGCATGTCGCCGTATTTTGCCGCCACCGTGCGCACGGAGTCGGCCTGGCCGATCATCACAATCGCCAGATTCTCGCGCGGATAGTGCTTGGCGATCGCCTGACGTGCCTGCTCCAGGGTCACGGCATCGGTCTTGCGCGTGTGTTCGTTGATCGTAGAGCGGTCCAGCCCGTAGAACTCGATCTCGGCGATGGCGTCCGCCAGGTCGCCAGAGCTCTCGTAGTTGGGCGGGAACTGTCCGCGGATGTAGTTCTGTGCCGAGGCGATTTCTTCCTGTGTCACACCTTGCTTGTGCAACCGGTCCAGGATCTCGAGCGCGAGATCCATGGCCTTCTCGGTGTCGGCAGTGCGGGTGAACGACGAAATATAGAAAGCGCCGGGAACGGTGCGCAAGACGAAGCGCGAATGGGCGTTGTAGGACAAGCCGGTGTTCGTGCGCAGTTCGGTCATCAACCACGAAGTGAAACGCCCGCCGAAGATCGTGTTCACCACATCCAGAGTGGCTTCATCCGCATCGCCCTTGGCGACGCCGATGTTGCCGATCTGGAAGTAGGTCTGCACGGCATCTGGTTTGTCGACCAACACGACCTGACGCCCGCTGAGGTGAGGTGCCACGACCGGACGGGTGAGAGTGACCGGGCTCTTCTCCCATTTTTCGAACGCCGAGGCGATTTGTTTCTGCAGAGACTTGCTGTTGAAGTCGCCGACGACGGTGAGGATGGCGTTGTTCGGGCGGACGTAGGCCTCGTGGAAGCGCAGCACATCGCCGCGCGTCAGCGTCGGCAGGCTGGTCTCGGTGCCGCCGAGTGCGCGCCCGAAGGGATGCCCGGCGAAAACGAAGCCGGTGAAATAGTCGCCGATGACGGCGCGCGGATTGTCCTTGGCCTCGGCGAGCTCGTCCACGGCCAGGTCGACCGCCTTTTTGAACTCAGCTTCGAGGAAAGTCGGCCGCAACAGCATGTCCGTCAACAGCCCGAGCCCGACCTCGACATCCTTGGCCAGGAACTGTGCAGAAACCACACCAAACTCGAGCGACGTCGACAGGTCGAGCTCGGCGCCGAGGAAGTCCAACTCTTCGGCGATCTGTTCGGCGCTGCGTTTCTGCGTGCCCTTGCGCAGCAGCGACACCGTGATGCTCGCAAGACCTTCCTTGCCCGGCGGGTCGGCGATGGATCCCGTGCGCAGCAGCAGCTGAAAGTCCACGAGCGGGAGCTCGTGTTGCTCCAGCATGAGCAGGACGAGTCCGTTCTCGAGCGTGAGGCGTGAATAGGGCGGCAGGAGCTCGCCCGGCGCCGCGGCAGGCGTCGTGTTATTTGTGGCCATGCCCAGGATTGCGAGCGTCGCCGCCACCAGAGTTGCACCGGCGAGCGTGCGCAAGAATGCGCGCGACGAGCGTGATTTCACGAGCCGGCCTCCTTGGTGGCACCCGTGTCTTCGCTCTTCTCGCTCTCGGGAACGAGGGTGCTCACGGTGCGGTTGCTCTTGTGAAAATAGGTCCGCGCCAAGCGCTGGATGTCGGCAGCTCCCACGGCTTCATAGCGCGACACGAGTCCCAAGATCGCTTTCGGATCGCCGAAATAAACATCGGAGGTCCCGAGCAGCTGTGCCTTGCCGCTGATGGTTTGCAGCTGGCGGTAGAAGTTGGTGGCGAGCTGGTTCTTGGCCTTGCGTAGCTCGCGTTCGGCCGGCGGCTCCGCCTGCAGGCGCTCGAGCTCTTCGGAGAGGGCTTGTTCGCATGCGGACGCTTCGATGCCCTGGCGCACTTGCATGAAGACCTGGAACAGCGTCGGGTCGAGAGCGAAGTCCATGCCGCCGAAGACTCGCAGCGCCAGTTGGTCGCGTTCGACGAGTCGCAGGTGCAGGCGTGACGATTCGCCTTGCAAGAGCAGCGTTTCGAGGACGCGGAGCGCGTGGTAATCGGCGTGAGACGTGGCCGGAATGTGATAGCTGGAAATGAGCGCCGCCACCTGGGCCTGACGGCGCAGCTCCGTCCGGCGCTCGCCCTTCTGTTCGGGCTCGACCGTCGTCACCGGCAACGGCGCCGGCCCGCGCGCGATCGGTTCGAGGTATTGCTTGCACAATGCCAGCATCTCGCGCGGCTCGAAATCCCCGACCGCGACCAGCGTGCCGTTGTTCGGCGCGTAGTAGGTGCGAAAATAGGTCTCGAGGTCCGAGATCTTCCAGTTCTCGATGTCCACCATCCAGCCGATCACCGGCCACTGATACGGATGGGCCTTGTAGGCGGCAGCCCAGTTCTCCTCGTCGAGGGCGCGGATGTTGTTGTCGTCGACCGATCGCCGGCGCTCGGAAGCCACGACGCCGCGCTCGCTCTCGACGCTGGTCGAATCGATCGACAGCGAGGCGATGCGGTCGGCCTCGAGTTCGAAGATCGTCTGGGTGGCCGAGCGTGGGAACCAGTCCTGGTACACCGTGATGTCCTGGGCGGTGTAGGCGTTGTTGGCGCCGCCCGCTGCCTCCATCGTGCGGTCGAACTCGCCGGGACCATAGTTCTTCGACCCCAGGAACATCATGTGCTCGAAGAAGTGCGACAGCCCAGTGATCCCCGGGCGCTCGTTGCGCGAACCGACGCGATAGAAAGTGTAGAGCGCCAAATTGGGGATCGAGTGATCGGGCCAGAAGACGACTTTCATGCCGTTGGCCATCTGGTGTGTCTCGATCTGGCCCGTGTCGATCGCGGGCGAAAGGGAGGGCATCGCCAACGCGGCGATCAGGGTCATGATCCGGAGTGCCGGGAGATGCGTGTGCATGGATTCCCTTCTCGCGAGTCGTTCTCGGTGACCGGGCTGGCGAATCCGGCGACCGCGCCGGACGTCGATGGCGAGTCGCTGGGCGCCGTTCTGGTGGCACGATCCGGGCGAGAGGTGCGAACATACCACGTCAGATGCCGGAAGCTCCAGGAGGAGCGGCGGTCGCAGCGGGCGACGCAGTGGCGCCTTCCGCGTCCGAGCTCTGGGGTGGGCTGGCGTGCGCGTCAAACCTCCGGAGCAGGTGTCGCGGCGGGCACGGAGATATCCTCCCAGATGTACAGCAGGAACTTACCGCTGGCTCCCGCGGCTTTGGCGAGGTCCTCGAGGACGACGAAGTTGGCCTCGCCTTCCACCTTGTAGTCGGTGCCGGCCAAGTCGAAGAATACATAGGTCGTGTAGCGCGCATCCACCACACTCCAGCGCGCGGGATCGAACTTGCCATCCACGCCGCCGTTCGCCGAGTAGAGATCGAGTCGCTCGGCGAAGTTCTCTTGCTTCGCGAGCGTGATGGTGACGCTCTGGAGCCAAAGCTCGGCCGCGAGGGGCGGTACAGCGGTATCCGGCCGGAACATGCGCTGGTGAATGCGCACTTCTTCCTCGTACCCCCATTGGGTCTCGCCGAGGTCGGTGGGCTCGCTCAGCAAGAATAGGTAAGTCGCGTTCGCGGTGGGCTCGTTCGCGAGCAGCGACTGCAGGAGGTCGGGGTCGCGTGTCACATAAGCGCGGGCGAGTGCGGCCACCGCGGCCTCGGCGCTGTCGATGAGGGGCTCTTCCAGTGGGGGCGTGATCGGGTCTTCGCACGCCAAGAGGGAGATGCACGCCGCGACGATCGTCGCGGCCAGAAACGAGCGCTGTGTGTGCGCCAGCAACGATCGCGATTGCACGTGCTCCTCCTTCGGGTTGCCCGCCACGGCGGCCCCGTTCTCGAGGTCGGGGCTCATCGATACGAATCTTTGACGCGACTCAGGCAGTGCGGGAAGATCGCGGCCGACTCTGCCTTCGAAGGGCCGTTACAGAGTTCTTCCCATCTGTAGATCAAGAACTTGCCCGCCTCGTCGATTCCTTTGCTGCGATCCTCGATCACGACGAAGCTCGACTCCGTGTCGACGAGATAGTCGTTTTCGGCGCATTCCAGCAGCATGTACGTCGCGTAGCGCGCCGCCATGGCGCGCCACCTTTCCGCATCCAGCTTGCCGTCGAGTCCGCCGTTTTCACTGTAAAGATCCAGACGCTCCCGAAATGACCCGAGCTGGGTGAACTGGGGCGTGACGACGTCGAGCCAACGGTCGGTCGGCAAGGGGGAATCGTCGGGAAGGATGCCCTCCGGAGCGAACATCCGCTGGTGCAGGCGGATCTCTTCGCTGCGATCCCATTGCGTCTCGCCCCGAGACGTCGGCCGGTTGAAGAGAAAGACGAACTCGGCGTGCGTGGCCGGATCGTTGGCGAGAAGTGAGGTGAACAATCCGAGGTCTTGTGTGAGATACGCGCGAGACAGGCTTTCCATGACGGCCAGACGCACCCCTGGCGGGTCAACGGCGATGATTTTTTGCGGTTCCTCGCAAGCGCATGGCACGAGCAACGCCAGCAGTCCCAAAAGAAACATCCATCGGCGCATTTCGATCTCCCAAGGCACACATCCATCATCTGGTGCGAGATGTGATTCAACAGCCCGCGTGGAGGTGCGACCCGAATCTAGCGATAAAGAGACTTCAAATCACTCCAAGCCGACGATTGATGAGTGCCGGCCTTGGCAGGCCTGCGGATCGCATCGTCCCACTGGTAGAGCAAAAAGCTTTGCGGCTCCCCTGGCTGCTTCGTCAGATCCTGGATGACGACGAAACCGGCTTCGCCTTCCACCTTGTAGTCAGAGCCGGTCAAGTCGAAGTACACGTACGTCGTATAGCGCGCCTCCATGGCGCGCCAGCGTTCGGGGTCGAGCTTGCCGTCCAGCCCGCCATTCGCCGAATAGAGGAGGGGTTGCTCGGTGAAGGCCCCCTGTTGCGTGAGTGTGATAGTGAGGTTCTGGAGCCAAAGGTCACTTGCCAGGGGCGGTTCGGCGGACTCCGGATTGAACATGCGGCGGTGAATGCGCGTCTCTTCGTCGTAGGCCCACTGGGTCTCGCCGAGATCGGTGGGTGCGCCCAGGAAGAAGATGAATTCGGCGTTCGCGGTGGATTCGTGGGCGAGGAGAGAGTTGAAAAGCTCGGAATCGCGCGTCAGATAAGCGCGCGCGAGCGCGTCGACCAGGGCCTGGGCGCTATCAATTCGGGGTTGCGCGGGCCGGGGGTCATCGATGATCATGTTGGATTCCAGGCACGCGCATGGCAAGAGCAACGCGAGTAGCCCCCAGAGAAGCATCGATCGGCGCATGTCGATTTCCCAAAGCATGGATTCGCGCGCAGAGGTCATCGTTCTTGCACCTTCGTCTAACGATAGAGACGCTTGAGCCTTCCCCAGGTTCCGCAGTCTGAATATGTGGCAAACACGGCACGCCCACAGGGCGAGTCCTTCCAGCTCAACAACAAGAATTTCCCCGCGTTGCCTGTCGACTTCGACCGGTCCTCGATGACGACGAAGTTGGCCTCGCCTTCCACCCCGTAGTCAGTGCCCTTCAGATCGAGAAACAAGTCGGTGGTGTAGCGCGCTTGCACGGCGCGCCAACGCTGGGGGTCGAGCTTGCCGTCCAGCCCCGCGTTCGCCGAGTAGAGGTCGTCGCGTTCGGTGAAACCGTCGAGCATGGCGAGATCGACCCCGAGGCTGTCCAGCCAGAGATCCGTGGCGAGGGGGGGCTCGGCGGTCTGCGGATGGAACATGCGCTGGTGGATGCGGACTTCTTCGTCGTAGCCCCAGCTGGTTTCACCGAGATCGGTAGGCTCGCTCAAGGAAAAGACGAATCCGGCGTTGGCGCTCGGATCGTGCGCAAGAAGTGAAATGAAGAGCTCCAAATCGCGCGTTCCGTAGGCATGGGCGAGCGCTTCGATCAACGCCTCGGCGCTGTCGATGGCTGGCTCGACCGGCGGGGGGGTGATCGGGTCTTCGCACCCCAGGATCGAGATGCATGCCGCGACCAGCAACGCGACGACCCCGGCCGTCACCGCGCCGCGGTCTCTGAACATCCTCGTCTCCTTGGCCCCGGGCACGTTGAAACTTACACCTGCATGGATTCGTGGTCAAAGGACCGCCGGGATCCGGTTTGGCGGCCCGGGGGTCACGAGAGTGGGCCGAAAAAGCACACAGGCCGCCCGGCCATCCCGTGCGGCTGTGTTACATTTTCCGCGGCTTGCTTCATCTTGGTGCCGTCTATATTCCCGGCCCCTCGAGGTCTTCGAATGGCTGCCACGGGCGTAACCCGGGGAGGAAAGCCCCCGGTGCCTCGGTCGATGCCGCGGATCTTGGGCGTCGTCCTCTGCGTCGCAGGCGTAATGGGGTCGGCCGTGCCCCTGCAGGCGCAGTCGACCGGCGAGATCGCCGGCACCGTCTTCGACGCCGCGAGCGGCAAGCCACTCCCGTTCGCCAGCGTCGGCGTGGTGGACACGACGCTCGGCGCCAACACCGGCAGCGATGGTCGCTACGTCATTCGGGCGCTGGCAGCCGGCACGTACAGGCTCCGCGCCTCGTTCATCGGCTATGAACCGCAGGAACTGAGCGTCACGGTCGCGGCACTGCAAACGGCGGTCGCCCGCTTTCGGCTGCGCAAGAAGGCGGCCGCCGGCGTCACGGAGAAGGTCCTGGTCACGGCCGAGCGGCCGCTCGTGGACGTGAGCGAAATCTCCAGCGTCCGCATGCAGAACAAGGAAGACATCGCCAAGCTCGTCGTCGACAACCTCTCCGACGTGGTCGAGAAGCAGGTGGGCGTGGCAGGCGAGGACGAGCAGCTCCACATCCGTGGTGGCCGCAGCGACGAGACGTTGTTCCGCATCGAAAATGTGGCGATGAAGAACGTCATCACCGGCTCCGCCGCCGGCGGGACCTTCAGCGCCAAGGCCATTCAGAGCCTGCAAGTCATCACCGGCGGCTACGAGGCGGAGTTCGGTCAGGCGATCAGCGGCGTGGTCAACGTACAACTCCGGGAGGGCGGCGACCACTTCCGAACCAACGTCGAGTATCATGGCGGCAGCTTCGACACCAACCGCATGTTCCTGCAGACTGAAGGCCCGCTGCTGCCACAGGATGGCAGCTACCCGGTGCCGGGGAAGCTGTCGTTCCTGCTCGGCGTCGACGTTCTCGCCTCCGATACTTACCTCCCCAGCCTGCGCGAAGCCACCGACTTCACCAACCTCCGCCGCACTTTGCGCTCGCGTTCGTTCGCCAGCTTCGCCGGGCTGCAGTGGGAGTACGATGATTTCATGCGCCCGCGACAGGACAACAGCATGAACTTCTATACCAAGCTCACCTGGACGATCAATCCACGTCACAAGGTGAACAGCACGTTCACGAAGTATGTCGGCATCGACCACGGATTTTTCCACTACCGCGTCGGCGACGAAGGCGCCGATGCGGCGTCGGCGAACACACGCTACAACTACTCCTTTCGCGACCAGATGGACCAATTCCCGACCTTCACCGAAGTGACCACCTCGCAGGTCGTCAACTGGCGCTGGGCCATCGCCGACAAGGCGTTCTCGACTTTCTCGATGTCGCACTTCTACAACGATCAGGAAACGGCCGTGCAAGGCAAGCGCCCCTGGGAGCCAGGGGAGGAGTACGTCGAGTGGCGCTCGACCGGCGCCGATACGTTTTTCGTCACCGACGAGAATGGCGACTTTCCGCAATACCGCAATCTCTTCGTCGATCGTTTCAGCACCGATGGCAGCTACAAGCTGCGCTGGCGCCAGCACCAAGAGTTCAAGGCGGGTTTCGAAGCCAGCTACTACACGCTGCAGATGATCGACATCACGAACCCCGTGGAGGGCGAGGGCGGCCTGGGGAGCGTGCGCGATCTCTATCGCGTCTACCCCAACGATGGCGCTTTCTTCGCGCAAAACAGCTTCAGCTACCAGGGGTTCACCGGCCATGCGGGGATGCGCGGCGACTATATCTTCCTCGGCGAAGCCGCCGACGATGCGGCGGCCAACAGCCCGACCGCCGGGCCCGAGTACGCTGCCGACACCCACTCGCTGTTCGGGTCACGCTACAAGCTCTTCTGGAGCCCCCGCCTCGCCATCAATCACCCCATCACCGATCACACTTCCATGCACTTCAACTTCGGCCACTTCGTGCAGTGGCCGCGCTTCGTGTATTACTTCGCCAAGATCAGCTCGCGCTCGAGCGAGGCGTTTCCGATCGAAGGCAACCTGAACCTGGACCCCGAGCGTTCTGTGCAGTTCGAGTTCGGCGTCAAACACCAGTTCAGCGACGACGATGCCATCGACGTCACGTTGTTCAACAAAGACACGTACGATTACCCGACCGCCACACGCACGTTCGAGGCGACGCGCAACCGGCTCGTCTACGTCAACAGTGACTTCTCGCGCACGCGCGGCATCGAGATGGTCTACCAGCATCGTGGCGACAAGCGCCTGTCGGGGAACCTGAGCTACGAGTACCAGATCGCCACCGGCAAGCCCGCCGACCCCAATCGCATCAAACAGGTGGATCCCGAGGCGCTGGAAACCGGCGATGCGGAACCGGATCTCAACGAGGAGTTTATGCCTTGGAACCGCCCGCACCGGCTGCAGGGCAACCTGGATGTTCGCTTGCGCAAAGGTGACCGCCCGCGCCTGTGGAAGCTGCAGCTCCCCGACCGCTGTGGCGCGAACTTCTACTACACGCTGCGCTCCGGCAGGCCGTACACGCCCACCGACACCCGCGGGCAGCAGATCGGCAAGACCAACTCGGAGAACGCGCCCTTCGAAAGCGTTTTCGACGTCAAGCTCGACAAGTACTGGGAGCTCAAGCGCGACACTCGCATCGCCGCCATTCTCGAGTTCCGCAATCTCTTTAATCAGCAGTCATTGCGTGTGGTCGACCCGAATACGGGCGAGGCGCAGCAGGTCGGACAAGGCATCTACTCGAATCTGAGCAGCGACGTGTCCGAGCAAGTCGTCTCCGACCGGCTGTCGAACCCGGCGTTCTACAGCGAGGGACGCAACATTCGTTTTGGCCTGGAGTTGACATTCTGATGTCCCGACGTCCTGCGAACTCCGATCGTGCCTGGGTGAGGGCGCGGGCACGCGCCCTCGCGCTGGTCGGTGCGGGCATGCTGCTGCTGGTGTCGCCGCTCGCGGCGCAGGAGCTCGGCGAGCAGCGCGTGGCGACTTCGATGCTCACCTTCCTCAAGATCGGCGTCGGCGCGCGCGCCGAGGGCATGGGCCAGTCGTTCGTGCCGGTCGCCGATGACGCGACGACGATGTTCTGGAACCCGGCCGGCCTGGCCCTGCTCTCCAAGCCGCGTGTGCACGTGTCGCACACCGAGTGGCCGGCCGACATCGACTACGAGGCGGTCTTCTTCACCCTGCCCGTGGCCGCGCTCGGCGGGGGATTGGGCTTCGAGGTGGCGTCGCTCCGCACCACTCTCGACTACACGACCGAACAAGAGCCCTTGCCCAACGGCCGCACCTTCGGGTTCTCCGATCTCGTGATCGGCGCCGGGTTCGGGCGACAGCTCTCGGACCGCTTCAGCTTCGGATTCAACGCCAAGTACGTGCGCGAGGACCTGGGATCGGAGGTGGGCGGCAGCACCGTCAATTCGTGGGCGATCGATGTGGGCACGGTGTTCACGTTGCCCTACCGCAGCTTCCGCATGAGCATGGCATGGACGAACATCGGTCCCGATTTCCGGCCCTCCGGTGGTTTCGTCAGCACGCCACCGGGTGCTGCGCCGCAGGACGTGGAGTATCAGAGTTTTTCGCCAGCCAGCATTTTTTCCTTCGGTGCAGCCATCGAGCCGATGCAATCGGCGCACGCGCGCTTGCTCACCTCCGTGCAGTTCGATCACCCGGCCGACACGCGCGAGCTGCTCAAGGCCGGCGCCGAGCTCTGGCTCGACGAGATCGTGGCGTTGCGCGCCGGATGGAACCCGCGCGCCTCGGCGATGCAGTTCGCCGCCGGTTTCGGCCTGCGCGGCGTTCTCGCGGGCAGCACCTTCCACCTCGACTACGCCTACACCGACGGCAGCGATCTGGGTCGCGTCGATCGCTTGAGCTTGGAGGTCGAGTTTTGAAACCTGCGGTGCGCGAACCGAACCACAGGCAGATCTCCGCGCAGCTTCTGGCGCTGCGGCGGCGGATGTGGACGGCCGTTCTGCTCGCCGTCGGGATTTCGGCCGGGTGCACCAACCGTCTGCCCTTGCCCGACGAACCGGAGTCCGAAGGGACGGGGACAGGGGAGATCGCGTACGTGGTGCAGTATCGCTGGCCGAACGTGCCGCGCTTCGGCGACATGGCGTTGACCGTCGGCATTCTCTTTGTCATCGAGGACAGCACGCGTGTGCGCGCGTATATCTCCGACAAGGCCACACCGGTGGTGAACCAAGGGTTCAGTTTGCCCGACCCCGTCGTCGTGGCGGGCCAGACGCTCGGCAAGCCGGTCCAACTGGCTGCCGGCGTCAACAAGACGCTCTGGGTGGCATTCCAGGAACCGAGCCACCGCCTGGTGCAATTCCGGCTCACCTCGCCACCGGCGGACACCGGTCTTTGGGTGGATGCATGGCAAGTCGAATCGATTGGAGGCATCGCTGCCGACAGCGACAGCGGCTTCGTCTATGTCGCGGATGTGGAAGGAAATCAGATCTCGAAGTACGAACCGACGAGCACGGGTGGCCGCAGGGTCACACTGCTCGCCATCGAGGGGAACGGCGATCTCACCGTGCGCGAACCGCGCGGTCTCTATTGTTACGGCGACTCTCTCCTTGTCGTGGATGCGGGCAAGAACTGGCTCCAGGTGATCAGTGCGGACGTGCCGCGCTCCGGGCGTGGCCAAGTGCTCGGACCCACCGACGAACCGCTGGTGTTGCACGACCCGGTGGACGCATGGGTCGACACGTCGGGCCGCTACTACGTGGCGGAGCAGGGCCGTGTGCTGCAGATCACGTCCCAAGGGCGGATCAAGGAAATCGTGACCGATCTCGACGCGCAAGCGGCGCCACTGCCGGCGGCCGTGGTGGCGAACACGACGCAAGTCTGGGTGGCAGATCCGCTGGGACAGCGGTGCACCATCTATCAGATCAACACCGTGAGCGAGGAGCTGCCGTGAGCGACCGCAACCATCGTGCCATCGCGGCTCCCCGCGCACGCGCCGGGGTCGGGCTGCTGTTGGTGCTCGCCGTCGTGGTGATCGGCGGCAAGGTGTGGGCAGGAGCGCGCGAACGGCCGCGCCTCGTCATCGAGAGCGAGCGGTTCGCACCGCCCCATGTCGAGGCGCGAGTCGATTCGCTCAAGCTCGCGATCACGGACATAGGCAACATTCGCCTGGTGACGTCGAACGCAGGAACGTTCGGGCGCGGCTTCGACTCGCGCCAGAACCCGTCGATGGAGTGGCCGGCGCGCTCGGGATTCGATCACTTGGTCCGCGGCGCGGTCTGGATCGGGGCCTTGAGCGTCACCACAGGCGACACCTTGGTGACGACGGGCGGGCGCGATGCCTTCTACCTCGACGCCATCTTCCAGCACTCCGAGTACACACCGGCGCGCGGCGTGGCGCCGCAGGAATACTCGCGGTTGCGCACCAGCCCGTACTACCGCGCCGGAACCGTCTCCGACGAGAACCTCTACACCGTGCTGGTGGACACCGTCCCCGTGGTGAAGCTGAGCTTCGAAGAGCGGCACACGCCGATGAAGATCGCCGTGATCCAGAACACTTATAGCTGGGGTTTCGACCCGGTGGACGATCTCGTCATTGTGGAGCTCAACGTCGTCAACATTGGTGACGGCGGGTTGCAGGACATGTGGATCGGGATCTACAGCGAGATGGTCACCAACAACCGCAATTACTACCGCACCTGGCCGCCCGGTGGCGTCTGGTTCGACTTCCAGGACCCGGCGTGGGACGACACGGAGCGCTTGCTGAGCAACCACCACGATCGCGGCGCCAACACGGGAGCAACGCAATGGGGAGGGATCAAGATCCTCGGCTCCGGCGGTTCCGGTCCGTTCGGCCGCGGTCCCGATTCGATCTCCACCAAGCTGGTGACGATGACGGCATGGTCCTGGAGCCCATCGCGTTTCTACACTTGGAGCGACGATTCGCTCTACACCTTCATGAACCGCGGGCTGACGAATTGGCCCGAGGGCATTCCCGATCCCGACAACACCGAGGTCAACCCCACAACGGTGCTGGCGGTGGGGCCCTTCCCTCTGGTCGCGCCTGGGGACACGGTGCAGATCGTGTATGCGTTCCTGGCCGGTGAGGACGAAGCCGATTTGCGCAAGAACGCATTCTGGGCACAGAAGGCGTACAACGACCGTTACGCGTTGCCATCACCCCCGAGCTCGCCCATCGTCAAGGTCGCGCCACGTCATCGTGAAGTGGTGTTGCGCTGGAGCGCGCACCCGGAAACGGAGATCGACCCGGCGTCGAAGCTGGTCGATTTCCAGGGCTATCGCGTCTATCTCAGCGAAACGGCGCTGGCGGCAGATTTCCGCATCGCCCATCAGTACGACGTGCGCGATGGCATCGGCTTCGATACGGGACTGGAAGCCGTTCGGCGACAGGAGCCCTTCATCACCGAAACCGGCGACTCGCTGTGGTACGAGGTCGTGCTGGGCGGCCTCCCGGACGGCTTCAAACGTTACGTTTCCGTCACGTCGTACGACTATCAGGTGGCGGAACCACAGACTCTCGAAGGCGGCGTGCTCTCCAACAGCATCTATCTCATTCCTGGGCCCGATCAAGAGCAGGCTCGAGCGAGTGGCCATCGTGTCAGCGTCTTCCCGAACCCGTACCGTGGCGAGTCGGACTACGACGTACACAACCCCGATGGCAGCATCAATCCGCGCAAACGCGTGCTGTGGTTCGTGAACCTGCCCGCGAAAGCGACAATCCGGATCTACACGCTCGCAGGGGACCGCGTGCGCGAGTACGACTTCGACGCCGCCACCTACGGCGGCACCGAGACGGCCGGCATCAGCCCAGATCGAAGCGATCTCGCGGTCGGGCGCAACTTGATCACGGGTGGTTCCATGGCCGGGTTCGACTTGCTCAACGCCGACGGTCAGGAAATCGCATCCGGGATGTACATCTTCACGGTCGAAGATCTGGAAACGCGCGAGACACAGCAAGGCAAATTCATGGTGATCCGGTGAGATGTGACGAACCAAGATTCGCTGGGGGCGCGATCGCGCGCCGAGGTTTCGCATTGGCACTCCTGGCGGCTGCAGTGTGGCTCGGCAGCTGCGACGACACCATCAGCCCGACGCCGCCCAAGCAAGAGAACCGGGCACCGGAAACGTTCCTGTATGTCGAGTCCGATAGCCTGGCGCCGCAGCTGTATCGCCTGAAGCTCTCGTGGCTCGGGAGCGACGCGGATGGACACGTCGTGGCGTACAGACGCCGCTGGACCTGTCCCCCGGGGACCACCGGATGTCCCCTCGACACGGCCTGGAGCGAAACGCAGGCCCTGTCGGAGCTGTTCGTCCTGCCGGTTCCCAACGGTGAGGCGCGCTATGTCTTCTCCGTCGCGGCCGTGGACGACGAAGGCGCGCCGGATGTCGCCCCGGCCACCCAGACATTCGATCTACTGAACACTTCGCCAGTGGTGAACTTCGAAACAGGCACGTTGCCGCAGCAGTCTTTGCCGGCGATCACCTTCTATTTCGTCGCTGCCGACTCGGACACTACTCCCAAAGAGGACGACCAGGACTCCCCAGGATACCTCTCCCACTTCGTCGTCTGGCTCGACGGCAACGAATTCTCTCCCAGGATCGTGGCTAGTGCCGAAGGCGCGGTGACATTGCGGGAGGAGGATTTCGGCGATCGCTACGGACCGCGCACAATTTTCGCACAGGTGGTGGACGAAGGCGGCGCGGTGAGCTCGACGATTCAGCATACCTGGGAGGTCCAGTCTGCCCCTGTGGACGGCATCCTGCTGGTCGATGATTGCCGGATGGGGGGCAACCTGGAGCGGTTTTCTGACACCTCCTGGCGCAACGTTCTCAACGCCACCGCGGCCGAGCGCACCCGCGTTCTCGACATCGAGGCCTTGCCTCGTCTTAACGGCAACGACCTCGCCGCGACGCTCGAGCTCTTCGACCAGACGATCTGGTATACTGACGCCGACACGACGTCTTCCGGGGCCTTGCAGCTTGCCAGCAGTGCCCTGCTCGCGCTGATCGACAGGAACGGCACGCTCGTGATCAGCAGCGGGCTCGTGTTCGGCACGCGGAGCGCTTTCGGAGAGCTGGAACCGTTCTTCCGCGAGCGCTTCGGCATCGAGACCGTGTTCGGCGCGCCGGCGGGCGGCACGAACTTCGCCCTCAGCTTGCAGGACACGATTCAAGCAGCCGTGCACCCCGGCCTGACGTCGTTTCGGATGAGGAGCCTGGGGCTGCGCCCGATCATGGACTGCTTCCGTTCCGTCGCCAGCACGGCCACGCGCTTCCTCTATTTCTATCCCGAGTCGACTTTGGTGCGGGGCGGCTTTCGCAACCCGGAGCGCTATGACATCGGGGTGGCGAACATGGTCGCAGGGGGCGGGCAAACGGCTTACGTGAGTTTCCCGCTCGGCCTGCCCATCAACACGAACACGGGCGAGAACGAAACGGAGATCCAAGAGATCCTGAAGCTGGTGGGAATTCTCCCGTGAGGTCGGGCAGAGTCGCCATCGTATCCGAATGGGATTCAGGGTCCGTCGAGCCAACAGACAGCGAAAACACCGAGTTCAGGCGTCCAATGGGGGGAGAGACAGAATGAGAGCACTGATTCGGAATGCCACAATGGCAGTGGCAATCCTCGTTCTAGTGTCGGCAACGGCGCACGCAGTCTACACGAACACCACGATCTACAACATCAGGACCGGGATGCACGCCCTCGCCGATTCGTTGCGGATCAATAATGTAGTCGTTGTCGGGATCGATATCCGGCCGACGACTTTCGGTGTCTACGTGCAGGAACAGGCAGGCGGCCCGTTCAGCGGTCTCTTGGCCTATCGAGGTGGAAGCACTCCCGTGTACGCCTGCGGCGATCCGGTCGCCGTCGGTGACATCATCGATGTGGAGGGAATCTACACGGAGTTCGTGAGCGGCGGCGGCAGCTTGACCCAGCTCACCAACCCCATCCTTTACCCTGACAGCACGGTGCTACCGCCCGCACCGGTCGTCATCAGTGCATGCTCGTTGCACACGGACAGCCCGAATGCCGAGCGCTGGGAAGGCGTTCTCGTCCGCGTTGAGAACGTCGCCGTCGGAGCGGTGAACTCTTTCGGCAACTGGTATCTGGACCTGATCGGTTGCGGCAACTTGACCAGCCCCACGCGGCGCAACAGCGTTCTCTCCGGTTACGAGAAGATGATCTCTGGCCAGGTGGTCCCATTGGTGGGGGACACGCTAGCTTCCGTGACCGGGGTGGCGCAGTGGGAGTTCGGCGAGCGCCGCATCGCGCCGCGGAACAGCGACGACCTCGTCTTTACCTCGCAGGGCCCGGCGCCCGATCCCAATCTGGTCTATTCCTCGTCGGAGAACCAGATCAAGGTGCGCTTCAATGTGGCGCTGAGCGTCGCCTCGGCACAGGACGTGAACAACTATGCTCTCAGCACTTTCGAAACGATCACAAGCGCCGTCTACAATGCTTCGACCAAGACGGTCACGCTCACGACGGGGACGAATTTGGTGCCCGACGCCACGACCCCGCACATCTTGACCGTGCAGGACGTTCGGAACGCTAACAACCGGATTATGGCTGCACTGGAGAATTTCAACTTCATCGGCGGTATCAGCACGATTTCCTTCATCCAAACGCCGGTCTCGGCGACTAATGACTCAAGCCGGGTGAACTTCCGACAGGTGTCCTTCCGCGGGGTGGTCACCGCATCCGGCGGCTGCGGGGAGTTCCCGCCCGGAACGGGCTTCTACGTGCAGCAGCGCGGCGTCACCCAATTCGGCGGCATCTTCGTCTTCGGGTCTCCATTTGCGCCACCGGCCCGCAACGACAGCGTTTTCGTCAGCGGTGCGGTGAGCGAGTTCGGCATCGGACCGGAAACCCAGATCGTGAGCGTCGACGAGGTCACCGTGCTCGGCGGCGTATCCAAGTCCTCGGCGAACGGGATGCCGTCGATCCTTGCCCCGCCGATCCTTCCGATCGAAGTCACGGCACCCGATCTCACCGGACCCAACAACGACCCCGTGGCCGAGAGGTACGAGGGCATGCTGGTC
The DNA here is from genome assembly GCA_964567755.1 of uncultured bacterium. Taxonomy (GTDB): domain Bacteria; phylum Krumholzibacteriota; class Krumholzibacteriia; genus DASRJW01. Next base: position 125,163 of record CAZMNW010000049.1, on the reverse strand, counting down.
AGGATGAACAACGTCACCGTGCTCACGCAAGCGGGGTCGGGGAATTCCTTCGATGTGGCCGTGTCGACGGCTGGGATCGATACCGTGCGGGTCGACGATCTCGCCATCGAGGAATCGGCCTACACGCCGTGGCGCGGCGACGTGATCGATGTCGTCGGTGTGATTCGTTTCAGCGGCACCGTGCCCTACCGCCGGGTGCAGCCGCGCAACTGGAGCGAACCACCCACGGGCGACATTCACGTCGACAGCAAGGCCCAAGTGTCCGACGCGCCGCCACCGGTGTATCGGACGCAATTGGCGCAGAACGAACCTAACCCATTCAACCCGAGCACGGCGATCGCCTACAGCATTGCCAAGCCCGGACACGCCAGTCTGCGCATCTTCAACTTGAATGGCCGATTGGTGACGACGCTGCTCGATCGCGAAGTCGTGCCTGGTCCCGGTTCCGTGATCTGGAACGGCCAGGACAGCAACGGCCGGCGCGCGCCGAGCGGCGTCTACGTCTACCGTTTGCTGAACGCCGACGGCGAGCTGTCGCGCAAGATGGTGTTGCTCAAGTGACGCCATGAACTCCGTGCCCGCCCGAAGGGCGCGACGCTCTGAGAGGCCCGGCCGTCCACGAGTGACGGCCGGGCCTTTTCATGCTCCGGATTCGCTTCTCGATTTGGACACGCGGGCGACGACACTGGTGGGCTTCAGGCGAAGTACTTGATGAGGACGACCTCGTTGCGCGCCTGGTTGTAGATCACCTCGTCGGCATAGGCTTTGGCGATGAGGAGCCCGAAGCCGCCGGCGCGCAGACCCCGGGCCTCGCGGATCTCCGTGTGCGCGAACGGGTCGCGCGAGTCGTGGCCGATGGCGGCGTGGGCGAGATCTTGGAGACGAAAGCCCTCTCCGGGGTCGGCGATGCGATACAGGAGCATGCGGTCGAAGCGGACGTAGGCGATGCGCACGGTGCGGCGCGGATCGAGTTGGCCACCCCATTCAATCGCGTTCGCCAACAGCTCGCGAAAGGCTTGCCCGACTTGATGGCGAACCTCCTCGGGTAGATCGGCGCGCAAGTGTTCGAGGAACCCCTGGGCGCGCTCCGCCATTCCTTGATGGCATGGGACCACCAGCTCGACCCAATTGGGCTCGGCAGAGACGACCTCGATCGGACCCGGCTCCGACGGTGCGAACACCGCCTGGCGCACCGCCTCGATCAATGCCGCCGGCTCGAAGGGCTTGGCGATGTAGTCGTAGGCTTGATGGCGCACGGCTTGCAGCAGGGTCTCGAGTGCATCGTCCGCCGTGAGCACCAGAACCTTGGGTGGGGAAGGATGCGCGCGCAGGCGCTCCAGCACCTCCATGCCACCGACGTTCGGCATCCAGATGTCGAGCAGCAGCAATGCAAACGTGTGGTTCTCGAGTTGCGCCAACGCCTCGGCGCCATCGGCGACGCCAGTCGCCTCGAAGCCGGCGGCTTGCACGAGATGGCAGAGCACCTCGCGCAGGTGCGGATCGTCTTCAGCGATCAGAATGCGTTTCATCGCTCGCATCGGTGCGCGGTACGTCGGGCATAGGGGGCGCGACGTGCACGGCGGTTCCTCGCTCTGTGGGTACGTTCGCGGCCGTTTCTGCCGGCAGCGTGAAGCAGAAGGTGCTGCCCCGGCCCGGGACGCTGTCGGCCCAGATGCGCCCTCCATGTTGACTGACGATGTTGCGGGCGATGAACAATCCCAACCCAGTGCCGCCCTTTTCCCATGCATCCGAAGGCTCGAGCTGGCGGAAAGGCTCGAACAACGCCTCGCGCTGCTCGTTGGAAAAGCCGCGCCCCTGATCCCGAACCTCGAACAAGGCCTCGGCGCCGCGTCGTAACGCCTGCACGCGCACGGTGGTTCCCGAAGGCGAGAACTTGATGGCGTTGCCGATCAGATTGGTGAGCGCTTGCTGCACGCGATCGGGGTCGCAGCGCACCGTCAACGGTTCGGCTGCGACCTCCAACTGCACGCCGGCCTCGGCCGCCAGCGGACGCATGGCGTCCACCGTGCGTGTGAGCAGACTGGCGCCATCGCAAAGCTGCAGCACCAGGGTGAAGCGCCCGGCCTCCATGCGTTCGATGTCGAGGATGTCGTTGGTGAGACGCACCAGGCGCTCGGTGTCCTGGTGCGCGATGGCCAGCAGGCGCTGACCCTGGGGGTCGAGGGCGCCCATCTTGCCGGACTCGATCAGACTCAGCGCGCCACGCAACGAGGAAAGCGGCGTACGCAGCTCGTGGCTCACCATGGAGATGAACTGCTCTTTCATGCGCTCCAGGGCTTTGCGCTCGCCGATGTCGCGCAAGAATGCATAGAAAGTGTAATTGTGCTGGCCCCAACGCAATGCCGTGATGGAGAGCTCGACGGGAATCTCGTGGCCGGATCGATGCAGCGCCGGCAGTTCCACGCGCTTGCTCATGATCGGGCCCTCGCCGGTGGCGATGTAGCGTTCCAAGCCGCGCCAGTGCGCGGCGCGATAGCGCGGCGGGATCAGCAGCACCGTCAGGTAACTGCCGATGGCTTCCTGACGTGACCAACCGAAGAGCTCCTCGGCGCGCACGTTCCATTCAGTGATCACGCCCTCCGCATCCATGGCGACGAAAGCGTCGGACGCACGCTCGATGATCAACCGATGGCGTTCATCGCCTTCGCGCAACGCTTGTTCCGCGGTCTTGCTCGCGGTGATATCGCGCGCGGCAGCGAAGATCAGTCCGTGCTCGAGCGAGGGGCTCGCGTTCCACAGCAGCCACCGCCAGGATCCATCCTTGCAGCGGTAGCGGTTTTCGAAGGTGATGGTGACAGCGCCCGCGGCGATTTTCCCGGCCTCGGCGACGGTGGCGTCGCGGTCCTCCGCATGCACGAAATCGATGTACGGCCGGCTGAGCAATTCCGCGGCAGTCCAGCCCAGCGTCTTCTCCCATGCCGGGTTGACACGCTTGAACCGGCCATCGAACCCGGCGATGCACAGCATGTCGAGGCTGAGCAAGAAGAGCGATTCGAGGTCTTCGCCGCCCGCTTGCGCATGCGGTCGCGCTCCCGGAGGGGAATCCTTGGCGGTGGGCTTCGGATTCTTCCGTTGTGGAGAATCCATCGTTCTTCCCCAGCCAATCGCAAGGGCTCGGTCCACGGCGTGGCAGAGCGGAGTCGCGTGAATTTAGGCCGATTCGTAGGCGAAGCGCAAGTCCACCACGGTTCCGGGACCGAGCGAGGCATGCACAGGGCACGCGTGTGCGGCGCGCTCCAGCACGCGGCGCGCGTCGGGCCCGAGATGCGCCGGGAGCACGAGGTCGACGCTGAGCTTGGCAATGTGGCGGCGTGGCACCGCAGACATTTCTTTGGTCACCTGCGCGTGGGTTCCCGTCATGTCGATGCCATGGTCGCGAGCCGCGATCGCCATGAGCGTCACAACGCAGTTTCCGAGCGCCGCGGCGACGAGATCGGTCGGAGAGAAATGTTCGCCGCGTCCACGATTGTCGAGTGGCGCATCCGTGCGCACGCGATCCCCGGACGGCGTGTGCACCGCCGTGCATTGCAGTTCGCCTTCGTAGCGAATGTCGATACGGACAGACATCGGTCTCCTCACGAATTCAGGGCGCGTGCGGCATTTCGCCGCGCAAGATCGGGGATAGAACTGCCTTGTCGATGTTGCCCCCGGAAACGATGCAGGCGACTTTGCCGCTGCCGGCGCGGCCGGTCATCGCAGCCGCTGCGGCAGCGGCACCAGCACCTTCGGCAATGACGTGGCAACGTTCGGCGAGGAATCGAATGGCATCACAAACCTCTGCCAGCGACACGACCAGAGAACCATCGAGCAATCGCTGCGCCTCGGGCCACATCTCCTGCAACACGCGGCTGCTGCCGATGCCATCGACGAAGCTGGCGGTCCGTTCGATGTCCCGTGGCGCACCGGCAGCGAAGGCCGCCGCGAGCGGCGCGGCGGTCTCCACCTCGCAGGCGTAAATGCGCGTGTCAGGCTTGAGGGCACGGATGACGCTCGCGATCCCGATGCTCAAGCCGCCGCCCCCGTATGGGATGACGACCGTGTCCACGTCGGCCAAGTCTTCCAAGATCTCGAGACCAATCGTGCCGTTGCCGGCGACGACCGCGGGATCGTTCACCGGATGCACGAGAGTGCCGTCCATCTGCGCGCAGGCGCTGTCGCGGATGCAGCTCCACCAGTCGTCGAAGGGCAAGGTGACGATGCGCCCTCCCAGGCGCTCGATGGCGGCGAGCTTGGTGCGCGGCGCGCTGTCGGGGACGACGGCGGTGCAAGGCACGCCGAGACGTCTTGCCGTCCACGCCACCCCTTGCGCCATGTTTCCGGCGCTCGCCGTCCACACGCCGGCTTGCAGTTGCGATCGGGACAACTGTTGCATGGCATTGCCGGCGCCGCGCAGCTTGAACGAACCGATGGGTTGCAGATTCTCGAGTTTGAGATGGATCTCCGTCGGGAAGGTCGCAGCCTCCCAGCCGATCACGGCGGCGCCGACCCCCGACGCCGACTTCCTGCCCGGCGGCGGGCTCGCGGCGGTCATCTCTTGTCGATCCTGCGCGTCGAAATGCAAGCGGACGAGCGGCGTGCGCGGGACGAATGCAGAGATTCGCGCCCGCGCGGCGCGCACTTCCTCGACGGCGATGGGGGCCAGAGTTCGCACGCTGCGCTTCGGTTCAAGAGACGGCATCGCGAAGCCCTCCAAGCTCGACACGCGTCGCGTGGCTCGCGCCGCGCGCCTTCTCGAACACGTGGTGTGCAGCGGCCACATCTTCGACCGCCAGACCGAGCGATTCGAAGACCGTCACATCGGTCGCAAGCATCCGCCCGGGGACGCGGCCAAGGACGACATCGCCGAGCTCGCCCAGGATGTGACCGTCGCCCACGGCTCCTTCGCTCTTGGCGAGGAGAAAGTCACCGGACTCGCGGAGCGCCGACTCGATCCGATCGACGAACAGCCGGCAACGCGCCACGGCTTTTGCATCCAGCTCGCGCGTCTTTGGTGTGCACGAACCGACAGCATTGACATGCGCGCCCGGGGACAACCAGTCGCCGTACAAGATGGGGTCGCGCGCTGCGGTCATGGTGCAGACGAGATCGGCGCCGTGCACCGCATCGCGTGCCTCTGCCACCGGCTCGATTTCGATCCCGAGACGATCGGATTCGCGCCGCGCGAAACGCCGGGCTTGGGCTTCGGTGCGACTCCACACGCGCACGCGCCGCACGTTGCGCACGTTGCGCATGGCCTCGAGGTGGGTTCCGGCCTGCGTGCCGGCGCCGAGCAACGCCAGATCGCCCGCGTCCGGCAGCGCCAGCAACTTGGTCGCGAGCGCACTCACCGCGGCAGTGCGAATTGCGGTGATCGCGCCGGCATCCACGATGGCGAGCGGGCAGCCATTCTGGGTTTCGAACAGCATCACGGCACCTTGGTGCGACTCGTAGCGCGTCGTTGCATTGCCAGGGTAGACGCTCACGACCTTGACGCCGACGACATCGGGGTTTCCTGGATGCCCCGGCATGAGGCCAAGTCCCCCGAAGCGCTCGCCAAGCCACAGGATCGAACGCAAGGGTTGGAGAGCACTGCCGTCGGCCAAGGATCGAAACGTGCGTTCCATGATCTCGATGCATTCGTGCATCGGGAGCAGGCTTCGCACCTCGGCGTGGCCGACGACGACAACTTCCACGGGGGAGTCCCCTCCAAGCGATGGATCTCGCTGCGGCCGAACCGGGTTCCTCCTCGCGCTTCGGCGCCAGAAGCCGCGCGACGCGGGGAGGCGCGCGGCAGTCCCGTTGACCCGGCGGAAGACCCAAGGCTACCATAGAGATCGCCTCCCTGCGGGTCCCGGCGCTCGTGCGCCTGGGCGTTGCTTCCATCATCGAACTTCGACCCGACGGATGAGGGCGCTCGAAATGCAGTTCGCCGCACACCTGTGGACATTCGCCGGTCGTTTCGTGCTCCGCTCGAGGCAGGGCGTACCCCGATTGCGCTCGATCGCGCGCGCGTTGGGCTGTTTAGCCTGTCTCTGCCTATTGTACGTTGTGCCTGTCGCCGCACAGCCAGCGGTGGTCGGTCAGTGGAACGGACCCTATTCCTGGCCGTTCGCCGTTTCGCACGCGGTCCTTCTCGGCAACGGGCGCGTCCTGGTGTGGAACGATTTGGGCGAACTGCCGCAGATCTGGAACCCCTCGACGGCGCTCTTTGCGAGCGCTGCGGCCCCGGACACGCTGCCGGCAGGCGTGGCGCAAGTCATCACCAAGGAAGGGCGAGTGCTGTTTCTCGGCGGGCGCTCCGAGACCGATTCGGGTTTGACGACCGTTCTGCGCTTCGACGTTGCCGGCAACAGCTGGGCCACTCTCACCGCGCTCAATGCAGGTCGCGCCGCCGCCGCCGCGGTGCTCTTGGGGGATGGGCGCGTGTTGGCGCTCGCGGGCGACGTGTCACCCGGTTTCGCCGCAGCATTTCCCGAGCTGGGGCAACCAGGTTCCAACTGGATCATCCTCTCGGACGCGTCGCGCTCGCTACCGCTTCGACCCTGGAGCTTCCAACTTTCGACCGGCGCGGTCGCGGTCGCGGGCCCTGATCGAACGACACGTGTCCTCGATGTCTCCGTGCCCGGGGATTGGACCCTGGTCGACGACATGCTGCTCGGCCCACGCGACGGCGGCACGGCGGTGCTCGTTCCCGGCAGCACCGATCGCATTCTCATCCTGGGCGGCCGCAGTCCGGCAACCTCGACTTGCGAGATCCTGGATCTGGCGACGACATTGAGTTGGCGATCCACTGCGTCCATGTCGGCGGCGCGACGCCATCACAATGCGACATTGCTTGCCGACGGCACCGTGCTGGTAACAGGCGGCACGCTCATTGGTGACGAGTCGCAATACACGGTGCGCGCCGCCGAGGTGTTCGATCCGGCGATGGAAACGTGGACCGATCTCGATTCGATGAACGTGTCGCGGCGCCAGAACTCGGTGGCGTTGCTTCTGCCCGACGCGCGCGTGCTCATAGGGGGTGGCGGGACCGGGGCCAGCGGTTCGGAGCTCCATGCCGATGCCGAGATCTACTCGCCGCCGTATCTATTCAGGGGCCAGCGCCCGGTGATTACAACAGCTCCCGATTCAGTGGGATACGGCGACAGCCTCGTCGTCGCGACGCCCGACGACTCCATCGCCGCCGTCTGGTGGGTCCGCGCCGGTTCGACCAGCGGTGGATGGAACGCCGACCAGCGCGCACTCGACCTCGGGTTCGCGAGGTCCAGCGGACAAATCAAAGCCGCATCTCCAAGCAGCCCGAACGCGGCTCCGCCAGGACCCTATCTGATGTTTTTGGTGCACCAATCCGGCGCGCCCTCACTCGGGCGTTTCGTGCGTCTCTATGCTGCACCGGCACCAGAAGATCTGCCGGTCATCGGATCGACACCATCCGGAGCGGCGAGTGTCGGCGCGCAGTACGTCTATGCGGCGACCGCCACGGGCCCGGGGCCGATCACCTGGAGTCTGACGCAAGCGCCGAGCTGGCTCACGGTCAATGATCTCAATGGTGTCGTCTTCGGCATCCCGACTGCCGAGCAGACCTTCAACGTCACGCTGCGCGCCACGAACGCAATGGGCTTCGTCGAGCAAGCCTGGAGCATCACCGCTGGCGGCACGGCGCGGAAGATCGTGCCCATTGGCGCCATCTGGCGCTACTTCAAAGGCACGACCAACCCGGGCAGCACCTGGGCGAATCTCGGTTTCATCGATTCGGCCTGGCTCACGGGCGCGAGCGGCTTCGGGTTTGGCGATCTCGACGACGCCACAATTCTCGCCGACATGCAGGGCATCTACTCGACGGTGTACACGCGCCATACTTTCACCTTGCACGAGGTGCAGTCGGTGACGCGCATCGCCGTTCTTTACGACTACGACGATGGGTTCGCCGTCTACCTCAACGGCACACGCATCTTCGACCAGCGCGCCCCCGTCACGATCACCAACACCAGCGTTTCCACCAGCTCCCATGAAGCAACGCATGTCTTCGTGCGTCAAGAGATCACGACACCCTCGATTCTGGCGTTGCTGCAAGAAGGCCCCAACGTGCTGGCCGCTGTCGGCCTCAACACGGCGCTCACGAGCAACGATCTGACCTTGCGCATCGAGTTCGAAGTAACAGGCGGCGCCGACTTTCCCGTCGATGTCGCGACCGCGGACATCGGGCATGGAGACACGGTGTTTCCCAATCCGTTCGTGCGCGAGACGCAGTTTCGCTTCGCGCTGCAGAACGCTGGCGATGCCAGGCTCGAGGTCTTCGACGTGCGCGGGCGGCGCATCCGCACCGTGCTCGCGGCCCGGCTCGCGGCCGGGAGGCACGTCGTCGCCTGGGACGGCCGCGACGCGCATGGCGATGGCGTGGCCCCGGGATTCTATTTCTATCGCTTGGTGACTCCCGGCCAAGTGCAACGCGGCAAGCTTGTCCGCAGCGGCTCCTGAAACGTGCAGGGGATCGCGGGCGTCGCGCTCACCACAGACTGGGCGTGGGCTCGATGGCGAAGCGATCTTCGATGAGGCGCGGGATCACCATGATCTTGAGCAGCTCATTGGCGCCCTCGCCGATGCGGGCGAGGAGCGCGTCGCGCAGATGGCGTTCGATGCGCGATTCGCGCGCGTAGCCGTAGCCACCGGCGAGCTCGATGGCGCGTTCGCTGACCCGCACCGCCGCTTCGCTGGCAGCGACCTTGGCGATGGCGGCTTCGGCGGCGATGTCGAGGCCGCGTGTCTTGTCGAGCGCCGCGGCGTAAGACAACATGCGCCCGCCATGGATTCCGATCAGCATCTCCGATAGCTCGCGCCGGGTGTTGTCCAGGTCGACGAGACGTTTGCCGAAGAGCTTGCGCTCGTGTGCATAGTGCAGCAGCTTCTCGTAGGCGCCCTGGGCGACGCCGGTCGCCCAGGCCCCGATGGTGATGCGGCCGCCATTCAACATCTGCATCGCCTGCTTGAAGCCCTGACCTTCCTCGCCGACCAGATTCTCGACGGGAACTCGATACCCGTCGAACACCGGCATGCCGGTGTTGGACCCACGCACACCCATCTTGTCCTGGATGGGCTGAACCTCGAAGGTCCCGGCGTAGCCGTGTTCGACGACGAAGGAGGAGATGCGGCCGTCGCTGGCGTCGCGCGCGATGACGAAGAAGACGTCGGCGGAAGGGGCGTTGGTGATCCAGTACTTGCTGCCCGAGAGCACGTAGTCGTCGCCATCGCGGCGGTAGGTGGTGCGCAGCGCCTTGGCGTCGCTGCCGGAATCGGGTTCGGTAAGGCAGAAGCAACCGAGGCGTTCGCCGCGCGCCAGACTGGGGACGAAACCCTGGCGCAGCGTCGGGCTGGCGTATCGATTGATGCCATCGGTGGTCGTGCCGTGAATGGCGACGCCGAGGGCGAAGCCGGCATCGGCCTTGGCCAGCGTCTCCAGACCAGCCACGGTGTAACTGAAGGCAGCGTCGAGACCGCCGACGTCCTCGCCGTACGAAAGTGCCAGGTAACCGGTCGCGCCCAGGGCCCGGAAAGCGTCGGCGTCGAAGACCTCGGCTGCATCGTTCGCGGCGGCATGGGGTGCCAGGCGTTGGGCGGCGAATCGGTCCACGGTCGTGGCGAGGAACTCGACAAGATCCGAATGCTGCGCGTCGTGGGCGTGAAGGCGGTCTAGAGCCCGCCGCTGATCTTGGATGAAGAAAGGCATGTCGAGGCAACACTCCGCTGGTCGTGATGGCATTCTCGAGTGGCAATCTTTGGACCCGAGCAATACGAGCCGGAGCTCTAGACCGGTGGTCCGATCGCGGCGCCCCGCCCGCAGCCAGCATTCCGGACACTACCACAGCGCGGCGAGGTCCGGCCAGCCGTTGTGACGTTGAGAAGACCTGGCGCGACGGCTACTCTTCCCGGTTTCGTCGCCTAAGGTCGCTCGGGCGGCAACGCGGTCGCGGAACGATGCGTCGTGCGGCGTCGTGGGAGAGCACGTGCACAGAATCGGCAAGTGGTGGCAACATCCGGCGACGTTGAGCATTCTCGCCGGCGCGTCGTATGTGCTGGCGTTTCCTCCGTTCCAGGCCAGCCCGCTGGCGTGGGTAGCCTTGGTGCCGCTCGTTCTGGCGGTGCGTCGGGTGCGCACATGGCGCCGGGCGGCGCTGTGCGGCGCCGGCGCCGCGGCCGTCATCTGTGCCATCGGCTACGCATGGATTGCCGACATGTCGATGCGTTTCTGGCACGCACCGTTGCCCGTAGCGGCATTGCTGCTTCTCGTCTACTCGTCCTTCGGTGAAATCAACTTCACTCTCTTTGCGCTGCTGCTGCACCGTTGGCGCGCGCGGCTCGAACGCTGGCCGGCGGCAGCGACGGCGGCGTTGTTCACGCTGTTGGAAGTGCTGGTGCCGAAGATCTTTCCCGACACGCTGGGCTCGGCGATGGTGAACGTGCCGTTTCTGCCATCGGCGTCCGCGCTCGTCGGCACGTTCGGTCTCGGCTTCGTCCTCGCATGGTTCGCATCGTGCCTGGCCTGGATGGTGTGGAGCACGCCGGCGATCCGGCGCCGGCGCGGTGTCGAGCTCGCCATGTGCCTGGCATGCATCGCGGGGTTGTGGGCGTACGGCGTGCGCCGGCAACGTGCCATGGATGCGCTGCCTGTGGAGCGCGAGTTGCGCCTGGCGTTGGTGCAGTCCAATATTGGCGATGCCGGTGTCTTCGTGCAAGAACTCGGGAGCAGCGCGCTCATGGCGAGCACCGTCATTGGCCGTTACGTCGGCATGACGCGCGCGACGTTGCAACAGGGCCCGGTTGATCTCGTGATCTGGCCCGAGACGGCGATCCCCGTCTCGCCGCGAGACCAGGCTTTCGAGCCCGTGCGCGCCATGGTGCGTGACCTCGACATCGCTCTCGTCTTCGGTGGTTACGATTTTCAGGTACAGCGCACCGGACGCTGGCGCGTCTACAACACGCTGTTCTGGATGGATCGCCGTGGCCGCATCCGCGAGCGCTACCACAAGTCGAAGCTCTTGCCGCTCGGCGAGCATATTCCGTTCGCCGATCGTTTTCCGGTCCTGCTCGACGTCATTCCCAGCGCCGGTGAGTTCACTCCGGGCAGCGGTCCCCGCGCCTTCGCGATCGACGACGTGCACGTAGCGCCGTTCATTTGTTACGAGTTGCTCTTCCCGCGCTACGTGCGCCAAGGCATCCGCCTGGGTGGCGATGTGCTCCTCAACATCACCAACGATTACTGGTTCGGGCGCTACGCCGAGCCCCAGCAGCACTTTGCCTTGGCGCGGATGCGCACCTTCGAGACCGGCCGCCCGATTGTGCGCGCGACGAACACCGGCGTTTCGGCACTCATCGATGCGAATGGACGCATCCTGGCCCGGACCGCTCTGTGGCAGTCCGAGGTGTTGCGCGCTACACTGCCGCTGCGCGCCGCGCACGCCACACCCTACCTGCGCGCCGGGGAATGGTGCGTTGTCGCATTCGTTGGCGGCGCATGGGGGCTGGTGGCGCTGGCGTGGAAACTTCTCCGATAGTGCGCACCAGGCTCTCTTTGCGCGCCTGGTTCGTGGGCTTCGCCGCCCTATTGGCCTTCGCCGCCGTCGTGCCTCGCGGCAGTTGGGTCTTCGATGATCACGTCCTGATCGAACGCAACGACACGCTGCGCCAGAACGACATCTGGTGGTCGACATTCACGCGCGACTACTACGCCACGAGTGACTCCCCAGGCGCTTCCGGCTACTATCGGCCGATCGCCGTGCTGTGCAATGCCTTCGACGTGCACGTGGGACGTGGGCGCCCGGAGTTTGCGCATCTCACCAACCTCGTTCTGCATGCCCTGACTTCGCTCCTCGTGCCGCTGGCGCTGGGCGCGCTCGGAGTGCCGGGGCCTGCGGCATGGATCACCGCCGCCGTGTTTGCGCTGCACCCGCTGCACGCCGAATCGGTGGCATTCGTGTCGGGTCGCGTGGACGTGCTGGCGACGCTTTTCGCCATGCTGGCGCTCGTGGCGGCGGGTTCGGCGCGACGCGGGGCATGGTTGGGCCTCGGAGTCTCGAGCCTGCTGGCGTTCCTTTCCAAGGAGATCGCCGTCGTTCTGCCGGCGCTTCTGCTTCTGGTGTGGTGGCAAAGAGGCCAACGGCCTTCGCAATGGGGGCAGGAGGTACGACCATTGGCGGCGCTCGCGGCGGCCGTCGTGATCGCTCTGGTCCTGCGCGTCGCGGCTCTGGAAGGGGGGTTGTTGCCGACCACGGCGCATTCGGCGCGCGACGGCATCGGGCTCCTTCCATTGCAGACCTTCGCCTTCGCTTGCGCCTCCGTGTTCGCTCCAGTCCTTCGTCTCGCCATCGAGCCGGATCCACAGCAGCTCGGCTGGGCACGTTCTTCGATCGGTTTGCTCGTAGCGATCGCGATGTGGTACGCGGCTTTTCGCTTGCAGCCCCGAGCACGCGCGGCGTTGGCTCGCGTGGCGATCGCGGGGCTCGTGTCGTTGTTGCCAATCCTCAATTGGTTGCCGCAGGAGACACGACTCTCGGAGCGGTTCCTCTATCTCGCGTCGGCATTCTTGCTGGTGCCGGTCGGCGTGCTCGGAGCTTGGGCGTGGGATCGTGGCGCGAGCGCGAGGCGCGCGTGGATCGTGCTCGCGGTGGCGGTTGGAATGGGTCTGTTGGGGATCTCGACGTGGCGGGCTCGCCTGTGGCGTCATGACCTCAGCGTCTGGCAGCAAGCAGTCCGCGAAGAGCCCGACCGCGCGGCGTTCTGGGATCGCCTGGGGCTCGCGTACACGGAACGCCGCGACTATGCGCCCGCCGAAATCGCGGCGCAACGCGCGGTGGGCTTGGCCCCCGGCAACTTCAACGCTTGGTACAATCTCGGCGTTCTGCGCCAGGCGAAGCACGATCCGGGCGGTGCCACGGTGGCATTCCGGCGGGCCATCGAGCTGCAACCAGGCAGCACGAGTGCGCATCTGCACCTCGGGCGTTTGCTCGCGAACGCTCGCGATCTCGAGGGCGCCTACGCGGAGTTCCAAGCGGCCGTGGCCCTCGAGCCCGAGCATTTCGATGCACTGCGCATGGCCGGGACGTTAGCGCTGCGAATCGAGGAGTTCGAAGCGGCCGCGCGCTACCTCGAAGCCGCGCGCCGGCTCGAACCGGAGAATCGCTCCATCCTCCAGGCCTTGGAAAAGTTGCAACAGCGGTGGCAGTAGCCAGCGCTCGAGTGCCCGTGCAGTGCGAGAAGCGGGCGAAATCACCCAGCCGAAGCCCGCACGAGTCGCAGGTCTCGGCAAATGGAACGCGACGAAGAGCAAATTGTCCCACGCTCCAGCCGCAGTGTGCGCCTGCTGTACAATCAATGCGCTGCCCCCAGACGGTAGACGCAATCTATTCCACGGCCAATCGTGGCTGCGTTGGGTGGGATGCCCTTGGCGATTCGTCGCCTGTCGTTTGCGCCGCGGGGTTTCGGTTGGGCGTCGGCTCGGCGTCGTGGCGTGCCCGCAATCTTGACGCTCATCGGACTCACTTGTCTCGTGTCCTCGGCCGGGGCGCAGGCCTATGCCTTCATCGCATCGTGGGGGAGCCAGGGGAACCTCGAAGGTCAGTTCTACAACCCCACCGGGATCGCGATCGACCGGTCGGGCAACGTCTTCGTCGTCGACACGCAGAACCACCGCATTCAGAAGTTCGACGGCGACGGCAATTTGGTCAAAGTGTGGGGGCGTCAAGGATCGGGGCGGGGCGATCTCGACGGTCCGGTCGGGATCGCCATCGATGCCCAGGACAATGTCTACGTGGCTGACCGCGGCAACAATCGTATCGTCAAATACGACGTCCTCGGGCGCTACCTCAGCACATGGGGTTCGAAAGGTTCGCGCCGGGGAGAGCTCGATTGGCCGCTCGGCGTCGCGGTCGATGCTCAAGATTTCGTCTACGTGGCTGACTACCACAACCATCGGGTGCAAAAGTTTAACCCCGAGGGCCGTTTCGTGCGGCAGTGGGGTGCCGAGGGCACGGGCAGTGGTCAGTTCGTCGAACCCGTGGCCATCGCCGTGAGCCGCGCCGGCACCGTTTACGTCGGCGACTTTGGCAGCAATCGCATCCAAATGTTCGACACCAACGGCGTGTTCTTGGGAGTGTGGGGGTCGAGCGGGGCGGGACCTGGACAATTCGCGGGTGTCGCCGGACTGGCCATCGATGACCGAGAAAGGGTCTTCGCTGCCGATGCGGGCAACAACCGCGTGCAAGTGTTCGACAGTAGCGGTGGGTTTCTCACCCGCTGGGGTTCGTGGGGTCAATCCAACGGCCTCTTCGACTATCCGGCGGGTGTCGTCGTGGACGCGCTCGGCACCGTGTACGTCACCGATGCTCTCAACTCGCGCGTCCAGCGCTTTGCTGAAACGACCAACGCTCGATCGACGACGTGGACCCAGATGAAGGGTCTCTTCCGTTAAGCGTAAGATTCGCTGTCCATCGCAACGGCCTCGATGGAATGATCCTTCGTCGCGCTCAGTTTTTCCTCGCTACGCTTCATCGACTCTGCTTCTGCCGCACAATGGCGTGCAGCCGCGCGAGTCGTTCCGGGTCCCGATTGTGGGCGAAGTAGTAGTCACGGAATGCGGCGAGATCACGGACGAGTACATTTGCCGACAGGCTCGGCGCGCGCTGAATGTAGTCATCCAGGTACTGTGGAAAATCGACGAACTCGACATCCTCGCAGCGCCGCGCCCGCTCCATGAGCGCACGGTCGTAGGTGATGATTTCGCCATGGAGGGTGCCGAAACGGATCGCTGCGTACTGCCTCTGAGGCTTGCTGCCGCTGTGGAGGACCATGAATCGGATGCGCCGTTCGAGGAGATACTCGAAGGACGGCTTGCGTTCGTGCCCAGGGCGGCCACGGGCAGCGAGCGGCTGTCGCGCAAGCGTGCGGTCGGTGAGCCCATTGACCTCGACGGCGACGGGATAGCGGGCAAAATAGGCGAGTGCTGCCTGGGCGCTCAGCACCAGGAACGACGCGTCGGTGGAGTCGAAGCACGCGGCGAGTTGCGCAACATGTACGCGACGCGCAGCGACGTCCTCGGGCGGGTACACGGAACGTTCGTCGGTGATGCCACGCGGCATCGCCGGCCAACGCAAGGTGCGCTCGCGCCAGATTCCACCGGCAAGCGTGCTCAGAATCAAGAGCGTGGCCCAGGCGAAGGGCAGGCGTCCTAGCCTGCGGACCGCATGCTCGGCGAGAAGGGCGAGGAAGGGTGTTGCCGGCAACAAGAAGCGCGCGAACATGAAGTCGCCGCCGACGTAGGCGGTCGTGAGCACGATCACGAGCGCATGGGCCATGGCGAGCGTCAATGGGCTGCGAGTCTTCGCGCGCACGACCCACAGCATGCCGATGGCCGCGGCGATTCCCAAGGCCGCGTAGTAGCGGAAGTATAGCCCGACATAGAACCAGCCTTGGCTCCAGTAGGCATATCCAGCGGACTTCGCATAAAAGGCGTTGGGCAGGACATCATGGTAATAGGAGAGTCGCCAGGCGTAGAGCGGTACCACCAGAACGAGAGCGATCGCGCACGCCCGCAAGAACTCCGACAAGGCCTTCTTGCCGGCTATAACTACCGATCTGGGCAAGCGGCCCTCACGCGCTCGCCCATCGCTCGTGCGTCCATCCCGGCCGCCGAGCGCGACGGCGGCCAGGCCCAGGCCGAGATGGATCAGCCCCTCGGGGCGAAGCAATGCGGCGAGCGCATACGCCACCACGCCGGCGTCGCGGCGACGCGCGGAACCGGAAGTCGTGAGCAGCGTGAAACCGAGCAGGAGGCAGCAGGTGTAGGCCGATGTCTCCAGACCGCTGGTCGCGAACACGAGAGCGTCGCGGTGCAGCGCCCAGATGCCCGCTGCGACCGGCAGTGCCAGCCATTGCATCGTCTTGGCGCGCGCGGACTCGGGCGCAGGCCAGAGCGCGCGACTCGCTTGCAGCAGCAGCCACAGCGTTCCGATGTAGAACGGCACGGGCAGCCAGGTTGCCACGTGCACCGGATCGAGGCGCAAACGCGCGAAGAACCAGATGAGAATCGTCCACAAAAAGTGCGTGTAGCCTTCGACGTGCTCGCCACGATTGTAGACGAGGCCGAGGCCCTCGCTGGCGTTTTGCACGTAGCGCAAGGTAATGAAAGCGTCGTCGCAGATCCAAGGTCGCATCGCGGGCGGGATGGCGCCGGCAGCGACCGCCAGGAGGATCAGGATCGGGAACGTGGCGCGCGATTTCATGAACGTTCCAAGGTTGCGAGCGTCGTCTAGGCTTGTCGTTGGCCAGAAGCGGCGCCGACGCCTGCAACATAGCCGCTCGACCAAGCCCACTGGAAGTTGAAACCGCCGATGCGCCCATCGACGTCGCAGATCTCACCGCAGATGTGCAAGCCGCGCTGCAGGCGTGATGCCATCGTTTCGAGCCGCAGCTCGGCGAGCGGCACGCCGCCGGCCGTGGCTTCTGCCACCGCGAATCCGCGCGATCCCGTGATCGGCAGGCGCAACGCCACGAGTGAGTCGAGCAACGTGCGGCGATGCTCGCGCAGCAGGTTGGAGCCGCGCACGCCGGCCGGCAATCCCGCCGCGTCGCAGAGAGCGCGCGCCAAGCGCTCGGGGAGGTTCCGGCTCAAGCAGACGCCCGGAGTGCTGGCCTCGAGGCCGAGGAGATCGTTGTCGATCTCCTCGCGACTGCGGCCTGGCAACCAGTTGATGTGCACGGAAACGCCGACATCCTGGCGCAAGGCTTCCAGGTAGTGCCGGCTGATGTCCAAGACAACGGGCCCGGAAACCCCAGTGTGCGTGCACAGCAACGGACCCGTGACACTGCGCACGCGTTTGCCGTTCGTGGATCGCAGCTCGAGCTCCACGGGAACGGCGATCCCACGCAGCGCGGTGAGGAAATGGTCTCGGGGTAATGTGAGCGGCACGAGTGCGGGGAGCAACTGCGTCACGCTGTGCCCGAGCGCGCGCACGAACCCGTAGCCCGCGCCATCCGAGCCAGTGCTCGGCACGCTCTGCCCACCCGTCGCGAGGACGACGCGCGTGGCGTCCACGCTTCCCCACGGCCCGGCGACACGGAAGCAAGGCCGCAGCTCGCGGTCCGCCCCCCGGTGCGTTTCCACCTGAGGGTTGCGCTCGGGAGCGACCGCATCGCGCCGCGTGCCGTCGAGGGACACCACGGTTTCCACCCGGCACGGGTGAGCGATGTCGACACCGCAGCGTTTCGCCTCTTGAAGCAACGCGTCGAGAACCGTGCGCGCACGGTCGCTCGTCGGAAACAGTTTGCCGGTGTCTTCGCGCTTCAGCTCCACACCGATCTCGCCGAAGAACGCGATCGTCGCCGGGACGTCGAACCGGCGCAGCACCTTGCGGATCGCCATTGGGGACGACCCGGCGAAGTCCTTCTCGCCGGCCCTTTCATGCGTGACGTTGCAGCGCCCGCCGCCCGAAATCAGGATTTTGGCGCCGAGCCGGCGAGCTCCGTCGAGCAAGAGCACGCGCTGCTCCGGTGCCGTGCGCCGCGCCCAGATGGCCGCCATCAGGCCCGCCGCTCCGGCACCCACGACGCAGACCTGTGCAGGAGGGAAGTCCGGTGTCATGCCGCCAGAGTACAGACCAGAACCTTGAAAGGGGAAAGGAATCCCGAAAGATGTCGAAGGATGGAAGGAGCTCAGGTGCTTGCATCGAATGACGAAATCGCGGCAAAAACCGCAGCCGAGGGTGGGTTGTTTCCAGAACTGGCATGTCGTATGCGCGCGCCGCGAGTAAGTACCTTGAAGTTTCCACTTCTTACGCTCGAGGGACGCGTCATGATCTACTTGCAACACATCCTCGAATCCCGCAACGCGGGACTCCGAAGAATCACGCTCGCACTCCACGTCGTGGTGTTCACGCTGCTGAGCGCGGTGGCGTGCGATTACCTCGTCAACGACGGCACCCCATCGACACCGAGCGATCCGCCATCGCCACCGGGCCCCGGCCCGAATCCAGATCCCGGTCCGGTTTCGCCGCTCCTCACCCGCGCTCCCTATTTGCAAGCCCTCGGTCGCACCTCGGTCCTCGTCGCCTTCCGCACCGCCGGTGCGGTCGAGGTCGCGGTGGACTACGGCACGTCGCTCAGTTATGGCGCCTCGGTCACCGGACCTGCGATGCAGATTCACGCCATTGCAGTCGAGGGGCTCACCTCAGGGCAGCGCTACTACTACCGCGTGCGCACGGGAAACACGACCCTGGCCGGTGGCGAGAGTTACTTCTTCGACACCGATGCCGGCCCGGCCGACAACGAGTTCAGCTTCTTCGTGACCGGCGACGTCGGCGACTCGGGTGGGGAGCATGAGGTCACGGCGCAGCGCATCCTGCAAACGACTCCGAGGGCGGAGATGGGCCTGCTCCCTGGCGACATCATCTATCCCGACGGCGAGGCTTCGGACTACGATGCCAAGCTGATGCAGCCCTGGGCGCCGCTCATGCGCAGCGTTGCCATGTGGCCGGCGCTCGGCAATCACGACTGGCATGTGGACCCGGAGCCGAACTTCTGTGCCCAGTGGTACTTGCCGAACAACGAGCACTACTACTCGTTCGACCGCGGCAACGCCCACTTCATCGCGCTCGACACCCAGGATGGACAAATCTACGACCGCGACAACCAGATCGCTTGGCTGCGCGCCGACCTCGCGGCGCATAGAAACGCCGACTGGACGTTCGTCTTCTACCATCATCCGGGCTACACGTGCACGTACAAAGGCTACGATCAAGACGTGATCGAGAGCTTCCATCCCGTGTTCGACGAGTTCGGTGTCGATGTGGTGTTCATGGGACATGCGCACACCTACGAGCGGCTGTATCCCATGCGTGGCGCGACGCCGGTGAATCAAGAACAAGAACCGCACTATACGAACCCGGCGGGGACGATCTATGTCGTGAGCGGCGCCGGGTCCAAGACCAACAGCGCAGCGACCGGCGATTGCGCCATCAACGCCGTCGCCGTCGACGACACCGTCCTTTTCACGCACGTGACGGTGCGCGGCAACGTGGTCCGCATCCGCGCCATCGTCAGCGAGTCTGGCGCGGTGCGTGACGAGGTCACGATCACCAAGACGGGGATCTGAGCTCCGGTTGGCGCGGCACGCGGGCGGGATCGGCGCGGTGTAAGCCGGTGCGCAACGTGGCTTGGAGGCGTGGAGCCCCCCGCCCGTCTTGCCTATAATGTTGCCGGTTCGGGGCGGCGCCAGCACTCGAGGGCCCCGCCCGCTCAGGAAATGGCCCACACCGCGGTTCGGGGTCTTGCGCCGCGGGATTCTTGGAGGAATCCGATGGACTACAACGAGATCAAGAAGATGACCGCCGTCAAACTGCGCGAGGTGATCGCGGCACGCGATCCCGGGGCCCAAGGCCTCGTGGGGTTGAAAAAAGACCAGCTCGTCGATCTGCTGGCGTCCAAGCTTGGGATCGCCAAGCACGCGCATGGGACTGTCGACATCGACAAGTCGGCGGTGAAACAGAAGATTCGCGCCTTGAAGAAGCAGCGCGAGGACCTGTTGAAGTCCGGCGACAAGCACAAGCTCGCCGAGGTCCGGCACGCCATCCACAAGCAGAAGCACATTCTGCGGCGGGCGGTTCGCGAAGCGGACATCGCCGCAGCGCACGGCAAATCGAGCAGCTGAAGCGGATTCAGCAACACGGGAAGGGTTCGCGACATGGCTGACGACGGCTGGCAGGCCGACTGGGAAACGAGCCGGCGCGCGCAGCTCGATTCACAAATGAATGCGACGCCGGCGCAGCGGTTGGCATGGCTCGAGGAAGCGTTGCGCCTCGCCCTCGCCGCGGGGGCGCTGCCGCGTGTTCCTGAACCGGAGGATGGAGAGGACGGAGCGTCGAACGGGGCCAAGGACGCATCTAGCGAAAACGCGTCTTGATCTCTGTCCAGCCTGAGCTTCGGACCGACGCGGGGGCACCCGCGACGAGATCCTGCGCGCTGTTCAACGTCGAGCCGGGAACGCTGGCGAGACCGAGCAGTCGCAGCGTCAAATTGCCGGTGTCACCGTTGCGAAGGGGTTGTGGCCGGACGTCGTAATCGGGCCTGCTGCTGCCGGGATTCTGACGGGATGACGGGTTGAGAGTGTAGAAATCGACCCCGCGCGCCACACCCGCGCCCCAGGCCAGCACGGGAATCGTGTAATTCTCCACCGACGCCGCATTGGAATGAGCGGTGCCGATGCCGCCGTGATCCGAGGTCAACACGATGGCGGTGCGACCGGCGAGCTCTGCATCCGTCGTCGCCAAGAGGAAGATCTCGCCCAGGTAATCATCGACTGTGCGCATCGCTGCCTGCCAACTCGTGCTTCCCCATCCGTCCGTATGACCGACCGTGTCCAGATCCTGGTAATGGACGAAGCAATAGGCGTAGTCGTCAAGCGCCATCTCGGACAGGAAGGCAGCATGCATCGCTGCCGACGACAGATAGACATAGTGGTCGATCTTGTCCGCGCCGTAATCGGGCAGGACGGAGTCCGGGGCCCCGTGAGCGGCGTCATAGCTGCGATCATAGAGCACGAACTTGCTCTTGCTCACGTACAGGGCGGTGGACAAGCCGGCGTCGTGAGCGACGTCGAAAACGCTGGCGACGTAGCTCAGGTTGGGATTGCCGGAGTTGTGCAAGGTGACGGTGGCCCCGGGATCCGAGTTGTCCGTGTAGCCGTGGTGCACCGTGTTCGGCTGTGCGGCAGGCTGCAACACCGGACGGCCCGTGAGCATCGAGGTGTGATTGGGAAGCGTGATGGTGTGTGTGTAGTCGGCGCGCGCGTTGAAAGTGCTCGCCCCCTCGTCGACGAAGCGCCTGAAATTAGCCAGCTCGCCGTTCGTGTCTTGCGCCAACATCGTGGCCAGGAGGTCGCCCCGGCAGCCATCCAAGCTGATGTGGATGACGTGGTCGGCATCGGTGCCCCAGGCGCGGCTGCCGAGGAGGCACAGGGAAGCCAGCATGGCCCGGACGATCGGAACGGCAGCAATGGGAGTCGTCCTCACTTGGCGATCCCTCAGTGGCTCGAAACCGGATCCGCCCGCGGCTCGTGCAAGTCCGCCGGAGGACAGCCGACACCGGCTGGCGCCGGGTCACGATACATGCCATCGATGAGTGAGGCATAGGTCGACACCACGACATTTCGCTTCACCTTCATCGTGGGTGTGATCTCGCCGGATTCCAGCTGCAGCTCCCGGTCCAGGAGGCAGAAGCGCTTGATGCGTTCATAGGGAGCCAGACGCGTGTTCACCTGCGCGATTACTGCCTCGTAGAGTCGCAGCACTTGGGGCGCTCGCACGAGCTCCGCGTCGCTGCCGGCGAGTCCGATGCTGCGCGCGTGCTCGCGCAAGGCGACGAATTGCGGCACGAGCAGCGCGCTCACGTACTTCTGTTGGTCTCCGATGAGGACGGCTTCGGCGATGAAGCCGAGCGCCTTGAGCCGGGCTTCGATCGGTTGCGGCGCTATGTTCTTGCCGCCGGAGGTGACCAAGAGATCCTTCTTGCGGTCGGTCACCCGCAAGTAGCCATCGCTGTCGAGACGCCCGATGTCGCCGGTGTGGAACCAGCCGCCGGCGAGCGCTTGTTCCGTTTCCTGCGGCATGCCGTAGTAACCGCGCATCACATTGGGTCCACGGGTGAGAATCTCGCCATCGCCGGCGATACGCACCTCGATGCCGTCGATGGCTGGGCCCACGGTGCCGAGCCGCGGGCGGTCGAGAGGGTTCAGCGTGACGACGGGCGCCGTCTCGGTGAGCCCATAGCCTTCCAGGATGATCAGGTTCGCGGCATGAAAGAATTCGGCGATGGCCGGCGACAGCGGCGCCCCGCCCGAGAACATGAAGCGCATGCGCCCGCCCAGGCGCTCGCGCAGTTTGGCGAACACCAATTTGTCCGCGACCGTGTTCTGGATGGCGAGCCACGGGGGCACGTGTCGATCCTGCTGCTCGATGCGCACGCGACTGCGGCCCGTCTCCACCGCCCATGCGAACAGATGCTGGCGCAGCGGCGAGGCGGTCGCGAGCGCGGCGAGCACGCGCGCGTGCATCTTCTCGTACAAGCGCGGCACGCTGATGAGGATCGTCGGCCGCACTTCGAGCAAGTTCTGCGGCACGGTGTCGAAGCTCTCGGCGTAGGCGATGGAAACGCCGGCATACCACATGACGAAGTGGCCCGCCATGCGTTCGAGAATATGCGACAGCGGCAAGAAGGAAAGGCACGTATCGCCGGGACCGATCGGGAGACGCGCGAGCGTGCTCAGTACATTGGACACGATGTTGGCATGCGTGAGCATCACGCCCTTCGGCACGCCGGTCGTGCCCGAGGTGTAGATGATCGTCGCCAGATCGTCGGCCTTCACGGCCTGCCAGACGCGTTCGAAGGTCTTGGGATCATGCAAGGAAGCGCCGCGCGTTTCGAAGTCGCGCCAGGCGGTGACGGAGCGTGGCGGCGCGGCGCCGGCCGAACCGGACGCGGCATCGGTTGCGGGCGCCGGGTCGAAAACCACCACGTGGTGCAAGTGCGGCAGTTGCTCGTGGCCGCCGAGCTTGGCGAGCTGAGCGGCGTCGGCGACGAAGGCCAGCATGACGTCGCAATCACCCAGGATGTGTTGCACGGTCGTCGCCGGCAGCGTTGGATACACCGGAACCGTGACACCGCCACAATGGAGGATGGCATAATCGGCGATGGCCCACTCGAGACGGTTGGAAGCGATGATGGCGACGCGGTCGCCCGGCTGCACGCCGAGCTGGCGCAACGTGGCAGCGATCGCCTGGACGCGGTCGGCGATCTCGCGATCGCTACAGAGTCTGTAACGCCCGGCATGTTTCTCGGCGAAGGCGTTCGCACGCGATCGCGCGGCGAGCGAGTGTTGGAACAGCTCGCAGATCGTTCTCGGGTCGCGCATAGAGCCTCCGCACGCCGGTCAGCATAGGCCGTACCACGGGCCAGTTCACGGCTGGCCAGCGCGCGGCTCGGATTCGCAGATGTCAGGAAGACCGCGGTGCGCGCGAAGCCCGGCGCGCTTTCGCGCCTGCTTTCCGTCTGCCTTCTGCGGTCTTGCCTTGCCTGACCGAGGGCCGCGTGAACGCCGCCTTCGGGCGCGGGAAATGTTCGAAGCTCTCTGGTTCGAGTGGCAAACGCCGGCCATCGTGCACCAGCCAGCGACCGGCGCCCGGAGCGAGCACGCAGCCGATGTCGTGCAGCGGCACGCCGGCGCGCGCCTGCAACCGGCGCTGGCGCGCTCCCGCCAGTCGCGCGGGCGGCAGCGCACACAAGAGCTCGTAGGCCTCGCCGCCGTGAAGAACCCAGCGCAGCGGGTCCTCCCCCAGGCGAGTGGCGGCGCGGGATAACGCGGCGGAGATCGGCAGACGATCGGCATGGATCTCCACATCGACGCCACTCGCATCGCATAAACGCAAAAGATCGGTGCTCAAGCCATCACTCACGTCGATCATCGCCGACGCACCGCCCAACGCAAGGGCGCGACCGGCTGCGAGCCGCGGCTCCGGCTCGAGGAAACGGCGTCGCAGTGCTCCTCCACGTTCCGGATCGTGACGCAGCAACGCCAACCCAGCGGCGCTGTCGCCCGGAGAACCGGTGATCAAGATGCGATCACCGGGGCGGGCGCCGCTGCGGCGCACCAGCTGGCGACGGGCAACACGGCCCACGAGGCAGACGTCGATGGCGATGTCGCGCCGCGCGCGCGCGATGTTGCCTCCGACGATGACGGTTCGCGCGGCATGGAAGCGCGCCGCGAGGCCACGCATGACATCGTCGAAGAACCGCACCGGAAGCCCTGGCGGCAGCAGCAACGACACGAGGGCGAAGTGCGGCTCCCCGCCCATGGCGGCGATGTCGCTCAAGTTCACGGCGGCGGCGCGGCGACCGAGGGTGTGCGCATCGATCCACTCGCGCTCGAAATGAGTACCCTCGCACTGGACATCGCAGGTCAGCAACCACAGGTCCGATGTGCCGACGTCGACGACGGCGGTGTCGTCGAGTCCTGCGCCGACAAGGACGTTCGCGGGTGCTTTCGGCAGCAGCGTCGTCAAGCGCTGGATCAATCCGGATTCACCGACATGTGTCAGGACTAAGCCCTGGCGCGGGTCTGGTCGAAAACGCTGCACTCGCCGACGCATGTCATCCTTTCTGTGCTATGGTCGATTTTCGGTGGAGCGCCGAGACGGTGCTGCCGTGGCCCCACCCGCGATCCCGTCAGGGGGTGAATCCAGACGGGGAAGCATAGAGCCCGCGTAGCATCTTAAGAATGTGACCGAAGCGCGGTGTGCGCGCACGCCCTTCCCGACACGAGCCTGATGTATGTTAGGCTTGGGGGCGAAACCGGTCATCCTGCTTCGATCCGCCCCCCGGAGCTTCACCGGACGCTTGGCCCAAGGCCCCCTCGCCGATTCTTACGGGGAAGCCGGGCTGGGCTCGTGAACTTATGAACCCACCTCCGCCTGAAGCCTGTCTGGGCGCGTCCCGGCCGGCCGATTCGGCGCCACCTCCCCTGGCGATGGCCCGCGGGCGCTTGCTGCGCCTCGGCGGTGGGGTTTGGAGCCCAGCCAGGCTGGTCCCCGCCAACGGACGCCTAGCGCTCCGCTCCTGGTGGCCAGCCGGACGACCTCTCGTTCTGCGGGTCTCCCGGGTCGTGGTGCCTCGGCCACGGCGCTCCTGGATCCTGATAACCGTCACACTTTTCGCCTGTCTTTTGGGCTTCCTGGGATGGGAGCTGCGCACGTCACGCCTGCAGTCGCGCTACTTCGTGACGCGTGCCGCCAGACTCACGTGGACTGTCGGCGACGGCGGCAGCGCGTCACCGTTGCAGGCGCCCCAAGGGCCTTACGACCTGCGGCACGGGTATGCGCGGCTCAGGGACATGCAGGCGCGACTCGAGTCGAACGGTTTCCGCGTCGCCCGCCAAGCAGCTCCATCGAACGAGCTGCGCGCACTCGTGGCCCAGAACATCGCGCCGCCCTATCGCGAGAAGAACAGCGCCGGCCTGCAGATCTTGGACGACGGCGGACGCACGCTCTTCGATGCCAGGCCTGCGCACAACGTGTTCCGCGAGTTCGTCGACATCCCGCCGCTCATCGTGCACGCGCTCCTGTACGTGGAGGACCGCACCCTTCTCGACGATTCGCGCCCGCGCATGAATCCGGCGCTCGAATGGGATCGTTTGTTGATCTCGGGCTGGCGCTACGCGCTCGACAATCTGTTCGAGACCGGCAACACATCCGGCGGCAGCACGCTGGCGACACAAGTGCAGAAGTTTCGTCATTCGCCCCAGGGGCGTACCGCGGGAGTGCAGGACAAGCTGCATCAAATGCTGGGCGCGTCCTACGCCGCGTACCGCGGCGGAGAAGATACGCGCGCGGCGCGCCGGCGGATCGTCCTCGACTATGTCAACGGGTTGCCGCTCGGCGCCGCGGCCGAGGTCGGCGAGGTGGTTGGCCTGGGCGAAGGATTGCGTGTCTGGTTCGGCAAGAGTCTCGAGCAACTGGTCGTGGATCTGTCGCTGCCGGAAGAACGCGAAGGTCTGACACGCAAGGCTGAAAGCACCAAGCAGGCCTTGGCGTTGCTTCTCGCCACGCGCCGGCCTTCGCTGTATCTCGGTTCCGATCGCACCGCCCTCGAACAACGGCTCGAGTTCTACTGGGACGAGCTGGTCACAGCGGGAATCGTGACCCCGGAACTGGCGACGGCGGCTCGCGCGTTGCCGCTGGCGCTGCGCCACCGCCGCCCGCAGCATACAAGCGTCGGCTTCGCCGATCGCAAGGCGACCAACGCCATTCGCACCGATTTGCTCGATCTGCTCGGGATGCGTGGATACTACGACCTGGATCATCTGGACCTGCGCGTCCAAACCACACTCGACATTCCGGCGCAAACGGCGGTGCTCGCGACCCTGCATCGAATGCGCGATCCAGCGTTCCTGGCGCGCAACGGCCTCTTTGGCGAGCGTTTGCTCGGGGACGGTGATCCGACGCAGGTGATCTACACCTTCTCGCTCTACGGCAGCGATCCATCCGGCAACCGATTGTTGGTTCACGCCGACGACCTCGACCGGCCGCTTGATCTCAACGACATGTCGAAGCTCGAGCTGGGTTCGACGGCGAAGTTACGCACCATGGCCAGCTATCTGATGGTGATCGCGGCGCTGCACGAGCGCCTGGGCCAAGTGGCCGTCGAGGAGCGCTGGAAGGTGGCACAAACGGCGCCCGATCCGTTGACGCGCTGGGCCGCGGGTTGGCTTGGCGCGCACCCGGAGGCGGCGCTCGATCGCATGCTGGAGGCCAGCTTGGAGCGCACCTACTCGGCGGATCCCGAAGCGCAGTTCTTCACCGGCAGCGGGTTGCACACGTTCGAGAACTTCGATGACAAGATCGAGGGGGACGTGCCGTTGCGTTTGGGCTTCCGCCATTCGGTGAATCTCGTCTTCATCCGATTGATGCGCGATCTGGTGTCGTACTACACAGCTGCCCGCGGCTACGACGAGCACGCCATCCTCGAGAATCGCAATCATCCTGAACGCGTGACATTGCTCGAATCGTCGGTGGCGCGCGAGTCGCGGGCGCAATTGCTGGCGGCGTACGAAAAGTACCGCGACTTGGGCGCGGATGCAGCCGTGCGCAAGCTCTGCGGCCAGAATGGCCGGCAGTTGGAGCGTTTCGCGGTGTTCTATCTTGCGGCGAGATCCGAAGCACGGGCCGAAGAGCTGGTGGCGGCCGCGGGCCGCCTCTTCCCGGCGCGCGCCAGCGAATTCGCCGCCGCAGCACCGCGCCTGCTGCGCGCGTATGGCCAGCGCTCGCTCAGCCTGAGCGACCAGGGTTGGCTCATGAAGCGTGATCCGCTCGAGATCTGGTTGGTGAGGGATCGGGAGCGTCACCCCGCAGCCAAGTTCGCCGAGCTGGCAGAGCGCAGCGCCGAAGTGCGCCGTGATGCCTTTGCGTGGCTATTCAACAAGGGCGCCTGGCGGTCGCAGAACATCCGCTTGCGCATCGAGATGGAACGCAAGGCATTTGAAGGCATCCATGCCGCCTGGCGCGAGCTCGGCTATCCGTTCGGCTCGCTGGTGCCGTCGCTGGCCACCGCCATCGGCAGCTCGGCCGACCGGCCGGCGGCGCTGGCGGAGCTGGTGGGGATCTTGCAGAACGACGGGTTGCGCGCGCCGACGCATCGGATCACGGCGGTGCACTTCGGCGAAGACACGCCGTACGAGACGCATTTCGCCAGCGCCCCGCCCGCGACCGAGCGTGTGATGCCGGCCGAAGTGGCTCGCACTCTCAAGACCTTGATGCAGGACGCGGTCGAGAACGGCACGGCCGTGCGCGCGCGGGGCGCAGTGCAAGCGCGCAACGGCACGCGTGTGGCCATCGGGGGCAAGACCGGCTCGGGTGACAATCGCTACGAGACCTTCGCGGCCGACGGCACGCTGCTCACATCACGCGCCATCAGCCGCACCGCGTCGTTCGTTTTCTTCATCGGCGATCGACACTATGGGGTGATCACCGCACACGTCGCCGGTGAATCGGCCGGCGATTACACCTTCACCAGCTCTCTGGCGCTGCAAGCCTTCAAGGTGCTGGCGCCGTCCATCCAACCGCTCCTCGATCGCGATCAGCGCCACGCGGGCGTCAGCAACAGCCGCTCCCACGTGGCGCCGTGATGCGCGCCTGACCAAGGTTCACTGCAGATCGAAGGTCACCTTGTCCAATGCGTCGCTGAAGTGGAAGGGCGACGCGTACTCCTTGCGGGCCACGGAGCCGCCGTTGTCGACCCCGACATCGAACGGTTCGGAGATGGAATACTTGGACAACACGACCTTGTCGATCGTCCCCTGACCCACCGTCGCGCCGTCGAGTTGCAGCGTCACCTTCGCGGTGTTCCCCTCGAGCTTTTCATACACGAGCTTGATTTCGTGTTTCCCGGCCGTCAATGGCTTGGAGGCTTTGACGGTGTAGTAGTACTCGTCGTAGTAGTTGTACGTGTAGGTCACGATGTTGTTCTTCACGTACAGCGTGTAGCCGGAGAAATACCCTCCGCACGCGGTGATCACGCCATCCGTCCGGCCGTCGGTCTCGAGCAGGGCGGTGATCGTGTGGCTGCGATTTTTCACCGGCGGTGAAGTGGCCTCCGCAATGAACTCGGCCCCAGGTGGATAGTAGGTGAAAGTGTTCGTCTTGGCGCCGAAGATCTTGGTGACGTTTGCCGCCCGCGCGCCGATATCGTCGTAGAGCGGGTAGACGTTGTACTTCAGCGCTTCTTCGTCCCATTTCTTCTTCAGTTCCTCGAGCTTCGCGGGCTCGCGTGCCGCCAGATCGGTGGTTTCGGTGGGATCCTCCTCGAGGTTGTACAGCTCCCAGGTGTCCCGGGCGAAGTCGAAGGTCCCGGCCACGACCCACGGCATGCGATTGCCGTGCAGCACGACGGCCTTCCACCCGTCGGCATAGATGGCCCTGTTTCCGAACATTTCATAGTACTGAATCGGGTGCGCGGTGGGTGCCGCCGCGTTGTCGAAGGAATACCGCATGCTCACCCCGTCCAACGGCATCTGCTGGACGCCGTCCACCTCTGCCGCGAACGGTACACCAGCCACGTCCAAGAAAGTCGGCGCGATGTCGATGATGTGATGGTACTGCGTGCGAAGCTCACCCTTCGCTTGGATCCCATTCGGCCAATGCACGATCAGCGGATCGGTGATCCCACCATTGTGACTGGATTGCTTGAAGTACTTGAACGGCGTGTTCCCGGCCATCGCCCATCCCGCGTGGTAATGGTTATCGGTTTCGGTCGTGCCCCACTCGTCGATGAACTTCATGTTCTCTTCGAAAGGGGTCTTGGCAATGCCGTTGAGAACCAGCATCTCGTTGTGGGTTCCTTCCAGGCCACCTTCGCCGCTCGCGCCGTTGTCGGAAGTGACCATGATCAAAGTGTTGTCGAGCATGCCCGTTCGCTTCAGAGTCGCAACCATGCGGCCGATCTCGTGGTCCACATGCGTGAGCTGGGCCGCGAAGGCTTCCATCTGCCGCGCATAGATCTTCTTCTGCGCGGGGTTGAGCGACTCCCATGCTGGGATATCGGCGGGGCGCTCGGCCAGCTTCGTGCCCGCTGGGAAGATTCCCCTGGCGATCTGGTTGGTGAGAATCTGTTCGCGCGCGGCATCCCAGCCCTGATCGAATTTGCCCCTATACATGTCCAAGTATTCTTTGGTGGCGTGGTGCGGGGCGTGCACGGCTCCAGGGGCCCAGAACATCATGAACGGACGGTCCGGGCTGATGGATTTTTGGGCGGTCATCCAGTAGATCGCGCGGTCGGCCATGTCCGTGCTGACATGGTAGTCGGGTTTGCCGATGGACGGATTCGTCGGCCAGTGATCGTTGTACATGATCGGAACGAAGTTGTGGATGTCGGCCGACATGAATCCATAGTAATGATCGAAGCCCTCTGCGCTCGACCAGCCATTGAACGGACCAGTGGAGGAGATTTCCCACAATGGCGTGTGATCCCACTTGCCGAGGGCATAGGTCGTGAAACCGGATTGCTGCAACAGCTTGGCGCCGCTTGCAGCCTGGGGCGGCACGAAGCCGTTATAACCAGGGAAACCCATGGCGGTCAGAGCGTGGCTCCCGAGCCCAATGGAATGGTGGTTCCGCCCGGCCATGAGCGCGGCACGCGTGGGCGAGCACAGTGCGGTGGTGTGGAAGTTGCTATACACGAGGCCGTTGCTTGCCAGTTCGTTCAAGTTGGGCGTGTCGATCAGACCGCCGTAGGGGCCGAGCTGGCCGAAGCCGCAGTCGTCCAGCAGGATCAGGAGTACGTTGGGCGCGCCGGCGGGTGCCTTGACTCGCTCTGGCCAGTCTTCTTTCGATTCCGCATAGGTTTTGGCGATGACACCCTCGAAGCCCGCCATGCGAGGATCCGCGGATCCGGCTGCTGGCGATGCCTTCTCTGGCTTCGGACCGCACGAACTCAAGGCAATGGCCAGCAACGAGAACATCGAGCCGGCCACGATGCGACAATTCATCATCCCTCATTTCTACTTCGTGAACGAGAAGTTTAGGCGAGCGAGCAGATGCCGACCGCGTGTGTAGAGCAACTGATGCGACAATCCGATCGCGCTGACCAATGCGCCGCACTCTAGCAGGGAACTCTGCCCAGGTCCCTCTTTTTTCGAGCGTGCGGCGATTCAGCCGTGCAGGCGCACGAGCCGCTGCGACTCGGTCATGCCGGCGCTGCGTAGCACGGAGAAGTAGACGCCTGGCGCTGTCGGCTGGCCACGGTCGTCGGTGCCGTCCCACACAATCGAGTACGACCCCGGTCCCATCACGGTCGAGGCCACGCGGCGGACCAGACGGCCGGCGACATCGTAAATGGCGAGCTCCACGTGCTCGGAGCGCGGCAGCTCGAAGCGCACCGCGGTGGTGAGACCGAATGGATTCGGGGTTGCGGCCCGCAGGCGGACGCGCGTCGCGTAGGCCTCGGCGGCATCCGTCGTCTGCGGCAACCAGCCGATGTCTTCGAACTGATAGCGCGTGAGATCCACGCCGCTCGACAACGTCGCCGACAGCGCGGGCTCCATCAGCACGTCGGGAAGCGCGGATTTATCGAAGTGTGAGATCGAGGAACCTGGCTCCACCGGGTTCGGGGCGTAGAGGAACACGCGGCGTTGCGCATCGGCGCCGGCCAGCAAGGTCGGATCCAAACCGAGGGTGGCGTTGACGCCATTGCCGAGCTGGGCCTTCAGAGTATTGCCATCGGCCAGCGTGAGACTCGCCACGGGGATCGTGACGCTCGGGTCGGAGCCGCCCAGGCTTGGGGGAGTGCTGCCGGCCACGTTGTCGGCGATGATGACGCCGATGGCGCCGGCCGCTTGAGCATTGACCGCTTTGGACACGAAGGAGCACGTGCCGCGGTCGATGAGTGCGATCTTGCCGCTCACGTTGTTCTGGATTGGCTCGCAGGCGTCGCTCGAGGTTCCGGTGTTGTCGGCCGCGAGCACGACATCGCCGGTCATACCGGCGTCGCTGAGCGCGGCGCCGAAGGCGGCGGTGCCGGCGACGTAACTGCCGTCGATCGCGGCGGGCGCGTTCACCAACACACGAGGCCTGCCGCCCAGGAGCAAGGGGGCCACCGTCGTCACCGCCGGTCCATCCCACACGAGGCCCTGCGTGTTCACCGCCGAGGCTTGGCGCTGCGCCTGCGTCATCTCGTTCCAGTGCAAACCGAGCGTCGTGTCGAGAATGAAGCGGGAGTACACATCCGGGAAGCTGTTGAACAGCTGTCCGGTCGACGAGTCGATGAAGGTGCTGAACCCGAGGCCATGTGCCATTTCGTGCAGCACCACGGGAAGCAGCTCGATGTTGGTGCCCTCGTTGCCGTCGAAGCCATAGTACCAGTTGGTGCCGCCCAGGCAGCTCGGACTGCCGTTGATGTTGGAATTAAAACGGGCGCGGATGTCGTTCGACGCTGGGATCAAGTCGACCCCGGCGATCTTGTTGGCGAGCGCGATGTGATACCAGGTGCTGGTGAAAGGCGCGCCGGCGAAATCGCGTGCGCTGTTGATGGCCCCGGCTGAACCGAGCACGGCGCTCGTGGCGCCGCAAGTGAGAGCATCGAAGGAAGACTCGACCCGGATGGTGACGGTGCTCGGCAGGATGCTGCCCCAGATCGACGCCGCCTGCACGAAGACGTTGAGACGCTGCTGCCCGAGCGTCGTGCCGGGGTTGCCACCCACGGGCACGACTGGCGTGGAAGAGTTGAACCCTTCGTTGGCGCCATCGACGTTGACGATGGTGATCGTGGCCGCCGAGGCCAGGCTGGGAATGGAGACACCGGCGATGACGACGGCAAGGACGAGGAGGATGGGGGTGAGGGGCACGTTGGCTCTGACGATATGTATGCTCACTTTGCCACCGCCGTCGTACTCGGACCAGCCGGCTGTGTATGCAGTGAGCAATCGTGCGCCGGTTGCCGGCAGACGTGCTGCAACTTCCCGTCGGCTCCGACCTCGACGACGGAGTAGTGATCGAAGCTCTCGTCGAGATGCGCGATCACCGTTCCGTCCGCCAGTCGGTAGGTCGCGACCTCGGAAGCTTTCTGCGCAGCGTCCGTCTTCGGGCCCTGCAATTCCTGCATCTGCGCGGCAGTTGGTTGCGTGAGCGCGCCTGTTTCCGGATCGATGGCGGCCACCATGCCCGTCGCATCACTCTGCAGGCCGTCCACGGGTGTCATTGCAGCCCGCGGTGGTGCGGCGCCGGGAGCGTCAGGGCCCGAGCGCGAAAGGTTTGCGTATATGCCCAGGCCGATCCCGGCAGCCACGAGTGTGATCGACAACACCAGATGTCGACGCGAGGCACCACGCGGCCCGGTGCCGACTCCGGAGGATTTGCGCTTTGGAGCACTCATTGGGTTGTCCTTGCGTTAGCGGAAGTCGAGCGGGGGGGCGATCGGCGCCGAAAAGGTTAATGAGCGCGGCGTCAGAGGGCAAGCGCGAAGATCAGGTGCGGATGCCGGCGCCGGCGGGTGTCGAGTTAGGGATTTGTCCAGGTGGAAAGTAGGCGTTGGTGAGGTACTGCAGCAGCATGCGCTGGGTGTTGAAGAACGAGCCGTTCAGCGCGATGGCGTTGCGCATGACCATGGCGTAGTCCAGCGGCTGCTGATAGTAGAGCGGCACGATCACGCGTTCGAGCTTGTCATACAGGGACTCGAGCTCGGCCGGCGAATCGGGCTCGAAGCTGTCGCCGAACGCCCAACCGGTCACGCCTTCTTGATGTCCCTCGACCCACCAACCGTCGAGGACGCTCAAGCTCGGCACACCGTTCAGAGCCGCCTTCATGCCACTGGTGCCGCTCGCTTCCTGCGGTCGCCGCGGGGTGTTGAGCCACAGATCGACGCCGGACACCAGCTGCAGTGCCAGCTCCATCTCATAGTTCTGCAGGAAAACGATGCGCAGATCGGTGCCGAGTTGCGTCGCGGCCGTGAACAGATCGCGGATCATCTCTTTGCCGCCGCTGTCGGAAGGGTGCGCCTTGCCGGCAAATAGAATCTGCATCCGGCCGATGTTTTTGGACAAGTGCCGCAAACGTTCCAGGTCTTGAACGATGAAGGTGGCGCGCTTGTAGACGGTGGCGCGCCGCGCGTAGCCGATGGTGAAGACGTCGGGGTCGAGCCGCAGCCCCTCGCGGTTCTCGATCTCCGCCAGCAGCCGGCCCTTGGCTTCGCGGTGGGCGGCACGGATTGCTTCGAGAGGGATCTTGAGCGCGTAACGCAAATAGAGGTTGTCGCGCCGCCATGCCGGAATGTGGCGGTCGAAGAGCTCACGGAAGGGCGGCGAAGTCCAGGTAATCGCATGCACGCCATTGGTGATCGCATTGATCGGGAAGTGGAACATGTTGCGCGACACCTCGCCATGCTGCATCGCCACCCCATTGATGTAGCGCGAGAAAGTCATCGCCAGAGTCGTCATGTTGAGTTTGCCGTCACGGATGCACTCGAAGCGCTGCAGGACTTCGGTGCGTTCGTTGCCGAGGACGTGCCGTACCAGATCGACGGGGAACACGTCATGCCCCGCCGGCACTGGCGTGTGGGTGGTGAAGATACAGCGCGAGCGCACGACTTCGACATCCGCCGCAGTCGCTAGGCGCAGATCGCGGTCGCGCATCTGGCGCTCGAGCAGGGCCAGGGCGAGCAGCGACGAATGGCCTTCGTTCATGTGATGTTGCAGGTCTGGCCCGTGCCCCAGCACACGCAGTGCCGCCAGCCCGCCGACGCCGAGGACGACCTCCTGGCACAAACGGTAGCGTTCGTCACCGCCATAGAGTTGCCCGGTGAGGCCGCGGTCCCAGGCGTCGTTGCCTTCGACATCGGCATCGAGGAAGTAGAGCGGGATCGTGTGTCCCGTCACACCTTCGATCAAATGGCACCAGATGCGAATCGTGACCTCGCGGCCCTCGAGGCTGAGGGAGGCGCGTTGCGGCCGCAGTTCGAGCCGGTCCTCGGGTCGCCACAACGTCGGGCTTTCGGACTGATTCCCCACCGAATCGAGTTTCTGCTGCAAGTAGCCGCGGCGCTGCAGGAGGGTGACGCCGACCATGGGGACGTGGAGGTCCGCTGCTTGCCGCAGCGTATCGCCCGCCAACACGCCAAGGCCGCCGCTGTACGTGGGGATGTTCGGATCGACCCCGACTTCCATGGAGAAGTAGGCGACCTTGGTCGGCAACACGGCGGGCGTCAATCGCATCGCGTCATCCCTTCCTCGATTCGCACGTCGTCATTCAACGTCGCGCACAGGGGGATCAATATATCCGCACCGCGGGGGGCGTGAAAGGGCGGCTTCGTATGGACCCGGGCCGCGCCCCTGAGGTTCCAGCGTCAACACCCCACCGGCTCTAGCGTCAACACCCCACCGGCTCTGGTGATGCGGACAACGTGCCGAATCGCCGCGGAATCTAGGGCTGCATTTCCTTTGCGCCGGTCTGGATGGCGTCCATCTCTGCCTGGATGCCGTGCGGCGCTCGGACTCGAGTCGATTCGGCAAACGACATGCGACCGCCGTACCGGGCCGCGAGGTGGCTCGATTCCAACCATGCCGCTTCGATGTTCGTGGCGCGGCTGTGTGGGGGGGCCCAGGGGTTTGGTCAGAACGAGTACGCGACCGAGATTCCTCCCCACAAGGGGTTCTCGTCGTTGACGCTGTCCTCGAGCGTCACTTGGTATTGCAGCGAGGGTTTGACCAGGACGCGCGCAGCGCGCAGCTCGGCGGCCAGGCCCATTTGCCAGGCAGACACACCGCTCTGCACCGATTCGATTCCCTGCGATTGAATGCTGGTGTTGTACAGGATGCGGGTCGTTGCCTCCAGGTCCAGCCCTATGCCGGTGGCGGCCGCGGGCACCAGCGGGAACGAGTATCCGAACTCGGCCAAGCCGAAGAAGAAGGAGTCGTAGTGCTCACGCGCCGACATCTCGTACTTGACGGCGGCGGCGGTGCGCATGCCGGCGACGTTGCGTGAGCTGAGCGCTGCCCAGATCTCGTGGGCGTCGCCATCTTCGCTGCCCAGAAGCGGTTCGATGCGGTCGTCGTAGTAGGTGTAGCCAAACCCCAGGCGCGTCAACGGGGTGGAATAGCGTTCGACATACACGGTGTACGTGGTCTCGTGCAGCTCGCTGTCGTCGTTCATCACAAAGGAGCCGCCGACTGCCGCATGCATCGGTGTGTTGCCCATTCCCAGGCTCACCTTCGGTTGCAGCACCGGGCCCGTGTCCAGACCGAAGCCACGAATGCGATCGAAGCCGTTCCAGATGTACTTGGAGAGGAACGCGGCGGATACCTCGAGGTCGATCGCGCTCACCTGGGCAGAAGCGCGGCCAGCGAGACCGACACAGAGTAAACATCCGAACAAGACTTTGCGCAGCATGGCGATTCTCCTCTGGGCAGCCGTCCGGTGATCGCAAAAGCAACGCACATGCCATGTTCCGGACGTCGTACGAGGCCTTGCGGGCTCCGCGCGCCAGGACTAGGCTGTGAAGCCGGGCCGCCACTCGAGTTCCCTGCAGTCGTGCAGCGCCAAACCTTCTGGTGTCGTTTCACGAGCGGCGTGGCGCCGCGCCAAAGGAGTGCGGTATGTCGGTTCCGCGCTTCCAGTCGGCCGGAGTTCGTCCAGCAGCCGTTGCAGGCAGCTGGTACCCGGACGATCCTGCTGCTCTCGCCGCAGAGATCGAGGCAATGTTGCACGCGGCTGCACCGCCGGCGGCACGCGATCGGGTGCGCGCGTTGGTGGCACCGCACGCGGGACTGCGGTATTCGGGCCCCACGGCCGCGGCTGCGTATGTCGGGCTCTCCCCCGCGCGTCACCAGCGCATCCTCGTTCTGGCTCCGAGCCACCATGTCGCTCTGCGTGGTCTTGCGGTGGATCCGTCGTCGTCTTACGAGTCGCCACTCGGGCGCATGCGCATCGACGTCGAGGCCGTCGAACGACTCGCCGCACTACCGGGTGTCGTGTGCTCGGCGCGCCCATTCGCGACAGAACACGCCATCGAGATGCAGCTCCCGTTTTTGCAACACTGCTTGCCGGAGTCGTCGCTCGTGCCGGTGCTGGTGGGCGAGGATGCCGACGCGGCGACGCAAGCGGCCCTCGTGTCCGGCGTCGCGGCGCTCCTCGACGAGCGCACACTGATTGTGGTGAGCAGCGACTTCATGCACTACGGCCGCGCCTTCGACTACGTCCCATTTACCGAGGATGTGCCCGGGCGGATCGAGGCGACCGATGCACAGGCCCTCGCAGCGCTCAAGCGTGGCGCAGCGGCCGAGTTCGAAGAGGTCTTGCTGCGCACAGGCAACACCATCTGCGGCCGGCGCCCGCTGCTGCTACTCCTTCGTCTCGCAGGGTCGCGCTGGAGGGGCGAGCTGCTGGCGTATACGACGTCGGGATCGCTCACGGGTGACTGGTCGCATTCGGTGAGCTACGCGGCACTGGCGTTTGCCGAAGGCGACGCGCCGCCCACGGGGACGGGGGAAGAGCGGCTTTCCACCGCGGACAAACGCGAGCTGTTGCAACTGGCGCGCAACAGCATCGCCCACGCGATTGGCGCGCCGAAGTGTGATTCCAGGGCGGCGGAATCACCGGCGCTGCGCACGCATCGCGGCGCTTTCGTCAGCTTGCACGATCGGCGCGACGGCAGGTTGCGCGGTTGCATCGGCTGGCTCGAGCCCAAGGGCGAGCTCCATGCCGCCGTGAGTGAGAATGCGACGTCCGCGGCCCTGCGAGACCCGCGCTTCGATCCGGTTGTGGCCGCGGAGCTGCCACACCTCGACATCGAGATCTCGGTCCTGGGTCCGGTGCTCGACGCGAGTGGGGTCGAGGAGATCCGCATGGGGCGCGACGGCCTCGCCGTCGTGCACGAGGGCAAACGCGGCATCCTGCTGCCGCAGGTTCCCGCGCACATGGGCTGGAATCGTCTGCAGTTCCTCGACGCCGTGTGCCGCAAAGCCGACCTGCCTGCGGACGCATGGCGGCGCGGCGCTACCATCCATCGTTTCGAGGCCGAGGTGTTTTCCGAGTCGCAGCTCGGAATGCATTCGGATGCCGCACTCGATGCGGATTCTTGATCACGCCTCGAACGCAGTCCAGCGCCGATGCACACATTTCTGTAGGGTCTTGCGCACTCAGTTGTACAACCGGAGCTGCACGAGGATGTCTGCATCCGTGAGGTCGCCCGCGGGAACGAGCAGGCGCGCGCGGGTGTCGAGCGCCACACCCGGTGCGGGCGTGAACTGGATGCCGCCGGTGAGACGCCAGGCATGATCGTCGAGGACTTCCGTATCCGGGTCCGACCAATCTTGGGCCAACAGAAAGTTGACGCCGTTCCCCGCGAGCCAGGTGATCTCCTGATGGAAGGCGAGCCCGTGGGTTTGCTGGCCGCTGGAACGCATGCGCGAGCCGACGTCGAGCTCGGCGAGCAACGTGACCGGGAGGCGCCGCCAGTAGGTCCACGGATTGAAGCTGGCGAACAGTGCAGCGCTCGTTGCATCGCCACCGTGTGCCAGCGGCCGGCGCCGAGCGAGCACGCTCCCGCCCAGGCTCCAGCCTTCGTCGCGCCAGCCGAGATGCAGTGCTGCGCCATGGCCCTCCGGAGGTTCGAAGACGTTCCAGGAAGGCGGTGCCTCGGTGCGCGAGCCGCCGGCGAAATAGGAAATGCTGGCGAAGGGGTAATTCGGCGCCAGACCCAGCTCGACTCCGGTGACGCGTGTTTCCGGCAACGAAGCATCGAGCTCGAACAGGCGGCGCGTGAAGGCCGTGTGATCGTCGAGACGCAGGCCGAATGCGGGAACGAACCGACCGATCTTGACGTAGCTCGCAAGCGGCGCCTCGTGCACGAGGACGAAGAGCTCACGAAAATAGGGTGTGCGCGGATCTTGTCGTGTGTCGCGGAAACCGCCCGCGCGAGCGCGCACGCCGACATTGGCGAGAAGCGTGAAGTGTTCGAGCGGATGCGCGGTGACGTTGGCATCGGCTTGCATGGGGAAGACGGCGACACTTCCGGCCCAGTAAGTCGCAAGTCGCAGATCCCAGCCGATGCGCAACGCTGGATCCGCATGCAGCGCGCCATAGCGTCCCTGAAACAGGGCATGCACCGAAGCATCGCCGAGCGGCCGCCCGAGCGCCCAGATGTCTTGCGGGGCGAATTGCGGCGCGGTGCGCTGCGCTGCCGACGCGGGGCCTTGGGGCAAGCTGTCGGTATAGGTGGTGGCGCGGTCATGGCGCTCGAAGAGCCCGAGGAAATCGCGGTCCCAATCTTGGGTCGGACGCGGACTCGTGGCGACAGCGGGCAGTGTGGCGCGCTGGTAGAAACGTCCCGAAGCATTGCGCATGCCGCCGCCCGATGGGTCCACGTGGCAGACTTGGCAAGATAGGCTGCACTTGCGATCGAAGAGACGTGGGTTTACCCACGTATTGGGCGTCAGGTGGCAGTTGTCGCAACTGCGTCCGGCGCGGGCGGAATAGACAGGCGTGGAGTTTGCGGCCACTGGTGCCAGTGCAAGAAGAAGAATGCCGAAGAACGTGCAGCGATGGGTCGCCGCGCGAGCGCACCACCGACCCCCACCGGTCTGCGCCCGCGCCTGGCGCGCCAACGCCGCTTTCGTCCTCATGGGCAGGGCGCCGAACAAGGTGCGCACGCGCCTTGATCCAGCCAACGTTCCATGAGGAGTTTCTCCTCGGATGACAATCGCGGCCAGGCGCCAGGCGGCATCGAGCCGGATTGCAAGACCGTGGCGCGAAGGCCCTCGAGCTCGGCCAACGTGCTCTCGCATTGCGAGTAATCCGGATCGACCGCGACGGCTGTCACCGTGCCGGCGCTGTTTCCGCCGTGGCATGGCACGCAGCTGCGGTTCAGGATCGCCGCGACCTGGTCGTAGGTGGGACGCAATGGCGCCGCATCCGGATCGACGGTGGCCAGCGGCGCATCGCCCGACCCGCAGCCGGCATTTCCTGCCACGAGCACGACGGCGAGTGTCAAAGCCCAACCAAGTAGCCGCGAGCTCTGCCGGCGTCTGGTGCCAATCGCGCCCGCTTGCCCGAAAGGCCGCTGGATCGCTCGGCCTGCCGGCCAGCCGGCAGCGAGCTTCTCAGGGACGTCGATCTGATATGCGTAGCTGTCAGAGCGGGCCGGCTCCGTGGCCAGAGTTCCTCGTTGGTGAGACGTCGGAGAACATCCGCTCAATCGATGCATTCGGCTTCCTTCCGAATCGCCTTGGCGCCGTCCTCGAGCGTCACCGCTTCCTCGCTCCTCCCCATTTCACGCAAGAACGCGGCGTATTCCTCCAAGAGGACGATGTTTCGACCCCCCGCGTTGATTTCGAACGCGCGTCGGAAGAGGAAATCTGCATCTGTGTAATTGTGCGTGTCGCGCGCGATCCGTGCGAGGTCGAGGATCGCGGTCAAGTAGCCCCAATGCCCCGGCTCCACGTTGACTCCGTAGATTTCAATGGTCTGATGCAGAGTGCGCCGTGCTTCGCCGTAATCGCCCTGGCGACGCAGAAGGTCCCCCAGGCTCCCCAGATAGCTGGCGAAAAGAGGATGATTCTGGCCCAATGTCTTCTCGAGGATGGCGCGAGCTTTCTCCAGCTGATGTCTCGCCTCGGCCAATCGACCCGACCTCGCCAGCGCATGGCCAACGTTGTTATATCCCAACGCCACGTCATGATGATTCGGACCCAGCGCTTTTTCTTTGATCGCAAGGGCGCGCTCGTAGAGTGGAAGTGCAGCAACAGCGTCGGCGTAAAGCGCATTCCCGAGATCGTTGA
Source organism: uncultured bacterium (assembly GCA_964567755.1). Classification (GTDB taxonomy): domain Bacteria; phylum Krumholzibacteriota; class Krumholzibacteriia; genus DASRJW01. Next base: position 85,313 of record CAZMNW010000049.1, on the reverse strand, counting down.
GACACCAAGCGACCGCCAGATGCGTCGGTCCCAATTCCCGTTCGAAGATGGGAAGTGCGCGCTCGAGCAACTTTCGACCGCGGCACTCGAAGCGATAAACCTCGATCACTCCGAGATAGTACAGACTCCACGCCGTATCGACGTGCTCAGCCCCCAGCTTTCGTTGCTGCACCGCCAATGCTTGTTCGAGTTGGCTCCTGCCCTCATCGAGCCTCCCTTGATACAAATGCAGCCACCCCAATTGGCTGCGACTCTCAGCAGTGTCCACGTGCTCGTCGCCCAGTTGCGTCCGTCGGAGCGCAAGCGCTCCCGCGAGCAAGCTTTCGGCCATCGTGTACAGACCCAGGTTCTGGTACACGCGCCCCATCGAGTCCATCATCTCGGCCCGCAAGAGAGGTTGATCGTGCAACTCCCGCTGGATCCGGAGAGCGCCGTTGTCGAGGATTTCGCGCGCAGTGACGGTATTACCTCGAGCCTCACCTGGATCCGACACGTTGAACACGCTCACCAAGAACTCCGACACGCGATCGGACGTTCTCGCCTCCTGGTCCGCCCGGTCCCGTTCGCGGGCGATGCGGTTGGCCTGCACGGCCATCGTCACCGCGAACGCCACGAGCACCAGTGTCGCCGTCGAGGCGACCACCACGCCAACTGTGTGACGACGAACGAGCTTCCGGATCCGGTACGCGGCGCTCGGTGGGCCTGCCTGCACGGGTTCATGCCGCAGGTGACGGCGCACGTCCGCCGCCAACTCGGAGGGTGAGCCATAGCGCCGTGTCCGATCCTTCTCGAGCGCCCGCATCGTGATCCAATCCAGATCGCCGCGCAGTTGGCTCGTGAGTTTGCCCGGGATCGTGCGCCGCGCTCTCGCGACACCAGCCCCGCGGTCGCCCAACGTGCCCACCTTGGCGCTCGGTCGCGGCGGATCCTGCTCGCGGATCATGCGCACGATTCCTTCGAAGCCTGCTTTTCGCAGCTCCGTGGGTTCGAAGGGCAGAGCTCCCGCGAGCAGCTCGTACAAGATCACTCCGAGCGAGTAGACGTCCGTGCGCGTGTCGACGTCTTCGCCGGTCATCGCAGCCTGTTCGGGACTCATGTACTCGGGCGTCCCGATCATCTCTCCCAGGGCCGTGTACATCGTCTTCTCGGTCAACCTCTGTGCAGTGGCCTTGGCCACACCGAAGTCGATGATCTTCGGAACCGGCTTGTTGTCCTGGATCGTGACCAGCACATTGGAGGGCTTGAGATCCCGATGGATGATCGCCTTCTGGTGTGCGTGCTGCACACCCTCGCACAGCTGGATGAATAGTCCGAGTCGCTCCCGTGTAGAGAGCTTGTGCTCGTCGCAGTACGTGGTGATGGGGACGCCGCGCACATACTCCATGACGAAGTACGGGCTGCCGCGCGGCGTCGAGCCAGCCTCGAAGACCTTGGCAATGCAGGGATGATCCATCAGAGCCAGAGCCTGACGCTCAGCCTCGAAGCGGGTGATGACCGCATTGGTGTCCATGCCACGCTTGATGATCTTGAGCGCCACCGTGCGACGAATGGGCTCGGTCTGCTCGGCCCGGTAGACCTCGCCCATGCCCCCGGCACCAACCTGCTCGAGGATGCGGTAAGGACCGATCCGCTCTTGCTCTCCCGATGCTCCATGTGCAGTTCGAGTGGTCTGTTCAGAAGCGGGCGGCTGTTGGCGCCGTGAAGTTTCGCTCGAATCGGAAGAGGTATCTCCGTTGGGATCCGGATGATCGTCCGTCACGGTAAGAACACCTCCCGTTTTCGGTCCAGGCGACAAGCCTAGCTGGTTGACCAATCCGACTCAAGGCGATGACGGTGCGGGCGGCATTGCCAGAGCCGACCCGAGATCAAGGTCTAGCGAGCACGGGGTTCGAGAGCGTACCGAGGCCGTCGATGGTGATGGTGACGCGCTCTCCGGCCGCGAGGAACACCGGCGGGTTGCGGAAGACCCCGACACCCGCCGGTGTCCCGGTGGCGATGATGTCACCTGGCAGCAACGTCATCGAGTGTGTGATCGCTTCGATGAGCTGTGGGATGCGGAACACCATCTGGTCGGTGTGACTGGTCTGCATGATCCGATCGTCGACGCGCGACGAGATCGCCAAGGCATGCGCATCCGGGATCTCGTCACGTGTGACCAGGCACGGTCCACACGGCGCGAAGGTGTCGTAGCTCTTGCCGCGGAACCACTGCCGGTCGGAGTACTGTGCCTTGCGGCCGGAGACATCGTTGAAGCACATGTAGCCGGCGATGAAGGCGTCCGCCTCCGTAGCCTCGACGTGCGATGCGCGGCGGCCGATGACCACGGCCAGTTCCGCTTCGGCGTCGACGGTTTCGTCCGCCGGCAACACGATCGCGTCCCCGTTGCCGCACAACGCCGACGGCGCCTTGGCGAAGAGCAGCGGCGATTCCGGCAACGGCTTGTTCTGCTCGCGGCAGTGGTCGGCGTAATTGAGCCCGATGCACACGATCTTCGACGGGTTCGGGATCGGCGGGCCGAGACGCGCACCAGCGACAGGGAACAGGGTCCGCGAAGGCACGTCGCGCTGGCAGAGTCTCTCGACATCAGCCAGGCGACCTGCGGCCAGGATTTCGCGCCAGCTGGCGGGCAACATCGGATCGAGCGCGAGGAGATCCACGATGCGATCGTCGCGCAGGACTCCCGGTCTCTCGGCGCCGGATGCTCCGAAACTCACGAGGCGCATGGTCGACTGCCTCAGCTCGCGGGACGGCGGTGAATGAGCCCGACGAATTCCTCGCGCGTGCGGTAGTCCCTGAGGAAGAGACCACGCATCGCGCTCGCCACGGCCCAAGCGTTCTGCTTCTCGACGCCGCGCATGGACATGCACAAATGGTACGCCTCGGTGACGACCGCGACGCCGCGGGGTTCCAAGGTGCGCTCCAAGCAATCGGCGACCTGCTGGGTCAGGCGTTCCTGCATCTGCAGCCGGCGCGCGAAAACTTCGACGACGCGCGGGATCTTGGACAACCCGATCAACTTGCCATCCGGAACATAGGCCACGTGACACTTGCCGTAGAACGGCAGCAGGTGGTGTTCGCACAAACTGAAGAAATCGATGTCGCGGACGAGCACCATCTCCTTGTAGTTCTCACGAAAAACAGCGTCGTTGAGGATCTGCTCCAGGTTCTGTGCGTAGCCCTGGGTGAGGAATCGCAGCGATTCGGCCACACGCGCCGGCGTCTTGCGCAGGCCCTCGCGCTCGGGGTCCTCGCCAAGGTCGACGAGCATTTGGCGGATCGACTCCTCCATCGACGGTGGGGTCCGCCGTGTGACTTGGCGCTTTGGCATAGGGCCTCGATGTGGCGCGGTGCGTGACGAACGTCGGTGCGAAGGATCCTAGCCGGGTGATGGGACAGGCGCAAGACGTGCGCGAGACGCTGCGCCACACTCGGGAACCCACGGTTCTCCGGTCGGGGCAACAGCCACATTTCGCGGCGTGGAATCGCGTCAGATCCCCCATTGCGTGACGTCTAGAGCGCGCCGCGACCTGTGCCGAAGCTGCGGCTTGGCGTGTAACTCCTTGGAACCTTGGGCCTTCGACCGCTGGCGCGCGCCCATTCGGGAAGGCTCCACACGGCGGAACGCAGCTTGCGATGGTGCGTCGCGAGTTCAATGCGTGCGCTGCGGGAATTTGCCGCGCACGCGGTGACAGACGAGGAGGTCGTCGAACACGGACGCGGGTACACCGTGCGGGCCCACAACTGGCGGCACCCACCGCCAGCAGCGCATCCGGCGGCCTGCAGCGCCGGTCGCTCCCGCTCGATTGTCCCACTAACCCTGCGCCTTCGAAAGGCCCCGCCCCATCCCCTCGGGTGCACGGGTGCGGTTGCGTCGCAGGAGGGCGCGTCGCGCACCGTGGACCTAGCGGTTCGCGCGGTCCGCGTCCGTCCGTCGTCGATTCGCCGACCCAATGACGCGGTCGGCACCTCGAGAATGCAGTCAGCGCCGCGATGAAAGGTGTGCGGCGGCCGTGGTAATGGACCGGACGTCGTTGGCTCCGCGCTAAGGCTTTCCGGCTGACACTTGCTACGCCGCCGCCTCGCTTGGGCCGTGGAGTGTGCCGTGCCAATGCAGCGCGGCGAAGCCGGCACCTCCACGCCGCCCAAGAAGCAGGTGCAACGACCTCGGGACGTGGCAAGCGCGGCCAGGTTTCTCCACACGCCGCGAAGAACTCAGAGACCCCATCGAACGATCCTTCCAGAGCCCTGCCCCGGACTGCCGTTGCGGACAGCCGGGGCCCCTTTCTTTCGTTGTCGGCCGAGGTGTAGAGTAGGTGGTGAGGACCACCTGATGCTGCAACTTCGGCAAGCACGTCTCGAGGGGAAGAGTTCCGCCCTCCGAGTCGGCATGTGCCTGTGCGTGCATGCACGCGAGCACGGTCGATCCGAGGACTCGAGCACCGGAACATCTGCGCTTCCCTCGCCGCGCGTCCGCCGCCAGAATTGTTTCTTCGCCAGCTCGTTCGCGCATTCGTTCCCCGCGATGGGGAAGCGTCACACTCGAGCCGAGGGAGACACAGATGCCGTTCACACGGGAGCTGCGCGAGTTGGAAGCCGTTCCACCCGCATATCCTTTTCTCAGCGTTTATCTCGACGTCGGCCACAACGAGGCATCCTCCGAAGCGATGCGTGTCTTCGTCCGGAGCCGTTTGCGCCAGGCCCAATCGGAAGCGCACGGCGCTCGTGAGCGCACGTTGCTGGAAACCGATGGCCGCCACGTCCTGGCCTACCTCGAGGACGTGATCCACGCCCGTGTCGAGCGCCGCAGCCTCGGGCTGGCATTGTTCGCCTGCGCGCGCCAGAAGCTCTTCCAAGTCGTCGGTTCGCCGATGCCATTCGGCAGCGCCTTCGTCGTCGCCGAGCGGCCATTCCTCGAACCGCTGAAGGCGGAAGAGAACGCGCAACGCGTGCTCGCGTGCCTGGTCGACTCACGCTCGGGTCGCATTCTCGAGATCGGGGCGGGAACCGTGCAGACCCAGGCCGAGATCCACAGTGACGTGCCGCGCCGGCATCATCAAGGTGGTTGGTCGCAAATGCGATTCCAACGCCACGTGGACGAACAGATCGAACATCACCATCGTGAAGTGGCCGCGGCGCTGACGCATCTTTCCGACCGCGAGCCCAGACTACCCGTCGTACTTGCGGGCCCCGAAACGGTGGTCAGCAGCTTCCGCACCCTCCTGCCCGACCGCGTTGCGCAGCGTGTGATCGTCGGCGTGCCGGTGGCGCTCAAGTCCCAGGAGCAAGAGATCGTCGGGCGCATCTTGAACGGGCTCGAGCAAGACGTAGAGGAGCGCCACGAACGTGAGCTCGAACGTCAGATCGCCGAAGCGCTGTCTCCAGTGCGTGGCGCGCGCGGCACCGACGAGGTGTTGCACGCGGCCAACACCCATGCCGTGCGCCGCCTGTTCGTGGCGTCGCGTTACGATGCGCGCGGTTGGCGTTGCAGCAGCTGCGGCGCTCTCGGGACCAACGTGCCGTTGTCGTGTCCGTTCTGCCGCGGCACCGTGGGGACGATGGACATGCGGCCCGAGCTGATCAGCAAGGTGCTGGCGAGTGGTGGCGAGGTGTCGGCGTTGCCGGTCACGCGGAACTTGCAGCACGGGGTCGTGGCGCTACTGCGCCATCCAGTCCGGGCAGCGCAACGCGTGGGCTGACGCGATCTGCGTCATTGGAGCAAGTCGAGGTCGAGGACACTCCACATGGTTCCACGCGGCAGGCGCGGGGTGCGCGACCAGCGTTCCACAACGCCGGCCCACAGCGCATCGCTTTCGTCGAGCAGCAGATCGAAGAAGCTGCGCTCTTCCGGATAGTGCACGAGCGGTGGTTTGGCGTCGGCCGACAGCGATGCCAATTCCCGCGCCACCTGGATGGCGCGGTCGAGCCCGCCCAACTCGTCGACGAGGCCGTGCTCGAGGGCTTGTTGTCCGGTCCACACCCGACCCCGACCGAGGCTGTCGACCATCTCCGGCGTCAGGCTGCGCTTCTTGGCGATGGCGCCGATCCAGCGCTCGTAATCCGCCCATTGTTGACGCGCGATCAGACTTTCTTCCGCGGCGCTCCAATCGTGGTAGTCGCTGAACAAGAACGGGTAGGACCCGCGCGTCACGAAGTCACGCGATGCGCCGAATTTGTTGTACAAACCGCGCAGGTTGAACTTCTCGGTATACGAACCGATGCTGCCGGTGATGGTGGTGGGCAGTGCCAGGATGCGGCTGGCGGGGAACGCGATCATGTAACCGCCGGACGCGGCGACATCCACCATGGAAACGATGATCGGCTTGCGCTGGCGCACGCGTTCGACGCCGTCGCGAATGATGTCGCTGGCCACGATCTCGCCACCCGGGCTGTCGATCCGCAGCACCACCGCGGCGATACCGTCGTCGTCGGCCGCGTCCTCGAGATCGCGTACCGCCTCGGTGGCGCCGAGGATGGCGCCGAACCCCGGGGCATAATCGTGCCCGCCGCGCAGGATGAGCCCGCGCGCGTGCACGACCGCGATCGCAGCACCGCTGCCGCCCAGGCGCGCGCGCGCCTCGCGATGGTATTCCATGACCGGGACCAACGGATCGCCGTCCGAATCCGCAACGAACTGGCGCACGAGATCGTCGCGGTAACGCACGCCATCGATCAGGCCAAGCTCGACGGCTTCCTCGGGCCGCAGAACGCCGCGAGCCAGTGCGTCCTCCAGATCGGCGCGGCCGAGGTTGCGGCGCGACGTCACCGTCTCGAGGAACTCGCCCCAGAGATCATCCAAGAGCCATTCGTATTGCTCGCGCGCTGCGTCGGACATTTCGCTGCGGAGTCCAGGTTCGACGGCATCCTTGTAGGCACCAATGCGGCTGACGTTGGGCCGTATGGCGAGCTTGTCCAGGGTGCCCTTGAAGTACATGGGTCCGACTGCGATACCATTCAGGTAGACCCGGCCCGTGGCCGGCATGTAGATCGAGTCACAGGCCGATGCGATGAGCAGGTCGATTTCGCCGAGGGCTGGCGCAAAAGCGACGACAGGTTTGCCAGACTCGCGGAAGCGCAGAAGGGCTTGGTGCAGCTCCAGCGCTTTTCCCCAGCCAATGCCAGGGTTCTCCAGCTCCACCAGCACCGAGCCGATGCGATCGTCCGCGGCCGCGGCTTCGAGACCTTCGAGGAGGGCGTGTTGCGACAATGGCCGCTCGCGCACGAATGGCACCGGGGGCAGCGTGGGGTACTCGATGATCTCGCCGGCGAGACCCAAGTGCAGCATGCTTCCCGACGTGACAACCGGTGCGGTGCCGCCACCGAGGAGACCGCCGAGGACGAACACGGCGAGAACGAAAAGCAACAACTGACTGAAGAAGAGCGCGACGACGAGTCTCAGGAACCGCAACATGGCTGCTTTCTCGGCGGCAACTGGCGATGGACCGGTCTGGGGAGCCCAGCGACATCCGAACGCACGCCGTGTGTCATTTCGTAACCCTGGGGTCGCCGAAGGTCGCTGGCGGCCGACTGTACATCTGGCTCGCAATCCACGCAAGCAGAGGGCCTGGGTCGTGAGGTGGGTTACCGCTTCGACGTCAAGGCGCTGTCCGCCATCCAGGATCGCGCACTGCGAGAGCACATCGAGCACGTCGGGGTGAGGATCCATGGATAGGGCTTTTCGACAACTACCGTTTGGCACTGGTCAAGCGGTAGGCCCCGGGAAGGGTTCGTACTTGAGCTTGTGGTCGGCATCCGGCGTGTGCGAGAAGCATTCACAGCGAAGACCATGGCAAAGCAGTCACGCGGTCGCTGAGCGCCAGTGGACTGGAACACCGGCAAACCAGATAACCGTGTTTGGCGCGTCGCGGTTGTTCGTCCAAGAAAGTCAGCAGATGTCGCGCATCGGCGAGCCTCGGCTGATCCGTCCACTTGACTTCGATCGGAATCAATTGGCCCGCCCGGGCGATGATGAAATCAACCTCCGCGCCGGCCTTGGTGCGCACATAATGAAGGCGGCCGCTGGCCAGATACTGCAAGCGTTTCCATAACTCGATTCCAACCCACTGCTCGAAGAGTGGCCCCGGGTTTGCGCGCACGGTAGCAGCATTGAGTGGCAGTTCTGCCGCAGCGTTGCGGACTCCCAGGTCGAAGAAGTAGAAGCGTTCCGTGGACAAGAGACTCTTGCGTGGACTGCCGGAGAACGCGGTGACCCTGAACCCGATGAACATGTCTTCCAGCCGCTGGTAGTAGCTCTTTACCGTGGGCAAGCTGACGCCGGTCTCGCGGGAGATGGCGGCGTAGTTGATCATCTGGCCGGCTTCGGCAGCGGCCAACTGCAGGAACCGAGCGAACGCGGGCCAGTTCTTCACCAGTGCCTCACGCCGCAGCTCTTCCTCGAGGTAGATCACGGTGTAAGCTCGCAAGAGCTCAGCGCGTTGTGCGCGCGCGGCGGTGGCTACGCCCGGAAGTTCTCCAAGCGTCAGTCGGTCCAATAAGTTCGTTGCTGGAAACCACCGCTCCTTGGGCGAATGGGGCGACGGCATGGGCAACGGCGACCGCACTTGCCCTAGCGGCTTCGATGCGTGGTCGGGCGGCCGCTCCGCCAACAGCAACGGATACAAGTGGTGGAGGAAACTTCGTCCAGGCAGTAGATTCGCGCCCGTCGTACGCAGCTTGCGCGCGGAACTGCCGCACAGCACGAACCGCCACCGTCTTTTGTCCGAATCATAGAGATGCTGCACGTGCGGCTGTTATACTGACCGCGCACTCGAAGCGCGGTGAGGCCGGTCTTGCCTGAACTTGCTGAACGCAAGCCGACCACATGGAGGAGCGATGCGAAGCGGCGGTGGCTGGCCGGCCATTCTCTACGGTGTGCGCAAGGCGCGGCAGTCCGGCGGCGTGTTGCGCTTCTACCGGCGCATGCGTCTCAAGAACGCATGCAAGACTTGTGCGCTCGGCATGGGCGGGCAACGCGGTGGGATGCGCAACGAGACCAGCCATGGCCTCGAGGTGTGCAAGAAGTCCTTCCAAGCTCAAGCCGCCGACATGCAGCCGCCAATCCCTGCCGCATTCTTCACCGCCCATTCGCATGCGGAGCTCCGTACCTGGGACCACAAGCAGCTCGAGGATGCTGGACGGATCGGCTTCCCGCTCTTGCGCGAAGCAGGCGCGTCGCACTGGCGGCGCATCGCGTGGAAGGAAGCGTGGGAACTGTCCGCTGCGGCGTTGCGCGCCACGCCGCCGCAACGCGCACACTTCTACAGCTCCGGGCGCAGCAGTAACGAAGCGGCTTTCTTGCTGCAGTGTTTCGCTCGCGCCTACGGCACCAACAACATCAACAACTGCTCCTACTATTGTCATCAGGCGTCCGGGGTCGGTCTGGGCCTGGCTCTTGGCGCCGGGACGGCGACCGTCACGCACGAAGATCTGGAGCACGCCGATTTCGCTCTCGTGATCGGCGCCAACCCGGCTTCGAACCACCCGCGCCTGATCACTCGTTTGGTGGACATCCGCCGGCGCGGCGGCGCGGTCGTCATCGTCAACCCGTTGCGCGAAGTGGGCCTGGTGCGCTTCCGGATTCCCTCGCGTCCGCTCAGTCTCCTTTTCGGTTCACGGGTTTCGGATCTCTACGTGCAGCCGCACATCGGCGGCGACATCCCGTTCTTGATCGGTGTCGGCAAGCATGTGCTCGAATCCGGCGGCGCCGACCGCGATTTCATCGCGCGCTGCACGACCGGGTTCGAGATGTTCGAGAATCAAGTGCGAAGCGCTCTCTGGGAAGATTTGGAACGCGCGAGCGGCGTGCCGCAAGAAACGATGCGGCGCGTGGCGGCGGCCTACATGCGCGCCGAGCGCGCCGTCTTCATGTGGGCCATGGGTGCCACCCATCACGCGCATGGCGTCGACAACGTGCTCGCGATCTCCAACCTGGCGATGCTGCGCGGCATGCTCGGCAAGCCGCACGCCGGGTTGCTGCCGATCCGCGGCCACTCGAACGTGCAAGGCGTGGGCAGCATGGGGGTGACGCCAGAGCTCAAGGCGGCGTTCGCCCAGGCGCTCGAACAGGCCTACGGGTTGCAACTGCCGCGTGAGCCTGGGCTCGATACGTTCGCCGGTCTCGAAGCCATGGGGGATGGCCGTATCCAAACCGCCGTCTATCTCGGCGGCAACCTCTTCAGTGCATCCCCCGATCCCGAGTGGACGGCGCGCTGCATGCAGCGCGTCGAGACGTCCATCTTCGTGTCCACCAAGCTCAACCCCGGACATGTGCATGGGCACGGCCAGACGGCTCTCATCCTGCCGGCGCGCACTCGCGACGAGGAAACCCAAGCGACGACGCAGGAAAGCATGTTCAACTTCGTGCGCATGTCCGAAGGCGGGGCGCGTGCGTTGTCGGCCGAGATGCTGTCGGAGGTGGAGATCGTGGCGTCGCTGGCGGCGCGCGTGCTGCCATCCGGGCCCATCGACTGGGAGCGTTGGAAGAACCACCGCACGCTGCGCGCGGAAATGGCTCGTGTCGTCCCCGGCTACCAAGCTCTTGCCGCAATCGACGCGACCAAACGCGAGTTCACCCTCGAGGGTCGGATTCGCCACCAGCCGCGATTCGACACAGCGGACGGTCGGGCGCGTTTCCACGCCACGCAAGTGCCGGAGTTTCCGCTCCGCGACGGGGAGCTGCGCTTGATGACCGTGCGCTCCGAAGGGCAGTTCAACACCGTGGTGTACGAGTACGAAGACGTGTACCGCGGCACGTCACGGCGAGACGTCGTTTTCGTTCACGCCGAAGACGCGGCGCGATTGGGTCTCTCGGCAGGGGATCGCGTGCGACTGGTTTCGGAGAGCGGCATCTATGGCCCGGTGCGCGTGTTCGTGGCTGACATTCGGCCTGGAAATCTGGCGGCGTATTATCCCGAGGCGAACGTTCTCGTGCCGCGGCGAGTGGACCCGCGCTCGCGCACGCCGGTGTTCAAATCGGTGGCCGTGCGCATCGAGCGCGTGACTGCCGCGACGGAGAGTGCGCGCGCGTCCGCGGTGGCTGACGCGAATGCCGAGGTTTCCGTGCTGGCCGTTCGACCGCGCGCATGAAGTCCGGGAGCGCCGACGAAGAAGTGTTTCTGCCGGTTCGTGTCAAGCCGAGAGCAGCGCGCGCGGGCTTGCTCGGGCGCCATGGCACCGGCATCAAGGTGGCGGTCCGGGCGGCGCCCGAACGCGGCAAGGCGAACGCGGAGCTGGTGCACGTGCTGGCGTCTGCGCTCGCACTGCCATCGGATGCGATCGAGGTCGTGAGCGGGGCCGCGTCGCCGGACAAACGCCTGCGGATCCGCGGCCTCGAGCCGGGGGAGCTCGAGCGGAGGCTCGCGGCGGCACTCGGAGAGTGAACACACTGCGATTGGAGGCGGACGTGTCGGTCGAGATCGATGTGGGCGAGCTCAAACGCGCGCTCGATGCGGGAGAGGAACTGGTGATCGTGGACGTGCGCGAGGGCTGGGAGCACGCGCTGGTGCATCTGCCGGGCGCCGTGCACATCCCGTTGGCAGAGCTCGGGAAGCGTCACGGCGAGCTACATCCCGAGCGCGCCCATGTGCTCTATTGTCACCACGGCGTGCGCAGCATGCGCGCGGCGATGGCGTTGGCCCAGCAAGGCTTCGCCAACGTGCGCAGCTTGCGCGGTGGCATCGATCGCTGGTCGTTGGAGATCGATCCGTCCATCCCTCGTTACTGAAGGGGGCGATGATGGAGTCCAAGGGCACGGGCGGACACGTCGTCGCGGCGCTCTTGATCGCCGCGGGATCGGGTTTGGGTGGCGGTCTCATCGGCAAGGGGTTTCGCGACGCGCGAACGGCCGACCGTTACGTGAGCGTGCGCGGCCTGGCGGAGAAGATCGTCAAAGCCGATGTGGCGATCTGGACCTTGCAGCTGAGTGCCGGCGGCAACGATCTCGCCCGCCTGCAGGCCAAGATCGACGAGGACGTCGCCACCATCCGAGCGTTCCTCACCGCGGGCGGTGTGGCGGAAGACGAGGTGCAGCCGCAGCGGTTGGAAGTTCAGGACGCACTGGCACAAGCGTGGAGATCGGGCCCGGTTGGCGAGGCGCGCTTTACCATTTCTCACACGCTCATTGTTCGCAGCGAGAAAGTGGATGTCATCGCCGCTCTCGGCCGGCGGACGGGCGAGCTTGTCCGTCGCGGTGTCGTGATCAACGATCTCGGCGGGCCGGTGTACGTGTTCACCAAGCTGAACGAGATCAAACCGGCGATGATTGCCGAGGCCACGCGCAACGCGCGCGCGAGTGCCGAGCAGTTCGCCGCCGACTCGCAGAGCCGCATCGCGGGGATCCACCGCGCCACACAGGGCCTGTTCCAGATCCTGCCGCGCGACGAATCGCAGGCGGTGGCGGAACCGAGCCAGCTGGAGAAGAAGGTGCGCGTCGTGACGACCATGGAGTACCTGGTCGCCGATTGATCTCTGCGAGCGCAGAGCCTGCGGACCGCGTCAGGCCTGGGTTGGGATCGCCTCGGATCGGCGCGAGGCCGGCTCGGAGCGCATCAGCGACTGTGCCGGCCGCGAATCGCTTGGCGCAATTCAGCCAGTGGATCCTCGACCCCCACAGCGAAAGCGTAGATCTCGACACCGTGATCCCCGCGTCGATGGAAGCAGGCGCTGATCGCCGCGGGAAAGTGATGGTCCACCTTGAACGAGTTGGGGAAGGAATTGATCTTGCCGGCGATGAACCGCAACGCGGCGCCCACGATCTGCGCCCGCAGAGAAATCGTTCTCGGCCCCACCTGCTGCAAGGTGAAATCGTATTCGGGTGGCTCGCGTTCGATGCCGTGCACATAGACCAGGCGGTGGTTGGGGAGCGTCCGGGGCAGCTCGATGACGAGCTTCCAGCCGCGGCGCAGAGCCTCCACATGCAGCCGGCGGCCGTAGCGGCGTTCACGGTCGGCGAGATCCTCGGGATCGTTCTGGTGTGCCGCCCACTGTTTTTCCCAGCCCGCAACCACCGGCAAGCCGACGACGTCCGCTTCCGGCTGCGGTTCGGAGTCGCAAACAATGGCGCGCACCGGGCAAGTCTGCACGACCTGGCGTGGGCGCACCCCCGGGATCGGTTTGGCGTCGACCCAGGCTTTATCCTCCCGCATCTGGAAGATGGCGGGGAAGGACTCGACGCAGGCCTCGCAACCGATGCAAAGTGCCGAGTCGATGTGGAACTCGGCTCCGGCTTCGGTCGTGCTGGTTTCGCTGTTCAAGATGCACCTCGCGCGCGATAGAATAACCCAAGCGGCCTCGCGGCGGACACTCCCGCAGCATTGATCTGGCGGCAGGACCCCACCGGCGCATCGCAGAGCTCGAGGCCAAATCGCGCGCGACTCTGTCCGTTTGCGAGTTTCACCGATGATGCGAAAAAAGAAACCCGAGCCGAAACCGTCGCCACAACCGACGAGTCAACGGGCGCCCGAACCAGAGGTGCAGGGTTCGGCCAACGTCATGACGGCGGAGCAGATCGCCGGCGTGCTGGAGGAGATCGCCGCGTTCCTCGAGATCCTGGGAGAGAACCCCTTCAAGGTGCGCGCCTATGCCAATGCCGCGCGGCTGATACCGGGTCTCGGTGACGAGCTGCCGGCGCTGATTCAGAACGGTGAGCTGCAGAAGGTACGCGGCATCGGCGGCGGCATTGCCGAGCGCATCGAGATGCTGGCACGAACGGGGAGGCTCGATTACCACGACGAATTGCGCGCCAAGATTCCGCCCGGACTGCTGGAGATGCTGCGCATCCCGGGCATCGGTCCGAAGAAAGCCAAGCTTCTCTTCGACACTCTCGACATTGGATCCGTGGATTCGCTCGAACAGGCATGCCGTGACAACAAGCTTCTCGACATCCGCGGCTTTGGCGAGAAAACGCAGGAGAACATCTTGCGTGGCATCGATCACGCGCGCCGCGCGGCGGCGCGATTCTTCTGGAGTGTGGCAGCCGCACACGCCCTGCCAGCCTTCGAGGCGCTTCGCGCCCACCCTGCGGCGCAGCGCGCGGCGCTCGCCGGCAGCCTGCGCCGGCGCAAGGAGATCGTTCATGACGTGGACATCGTCGTCAGCACACGCGACCCCGATGCGGTCTCGGGAGCTTTCGCCACCGGTCCCTGGGTGGACCGCGTGCTGGGCAGCGGTCCGACCAAGACCAGCCTCCTGCACCCTAGCGGCCTGCAGATCGATCTGCGCGTGGTGAGCGATACGCAGTTTCCCTATGCACTGCATCACTTCACCGGCAGCAAAGCGCACAACATCGCCATGCGTGGCCGCGCCGTCCGTATGGGCATCAAGATCAACGAGTACGGGCTGTTCCGCGGCACCAAATTGATTCCTTGCGCCGACGAAGGCGAGATTTTCGCGGCGTTGGGGTTGCAGTTCGTCCCGCCCGAGCTGCGCGAGGATACCGGCGAGATCGATGCGGCGGAACGTCACGCGATCCCGGGGGCGCTGATCGAGCTCGGCGATCTGCGCGGCGCCTTCCATGTGCACACGAAGTACAGCGATGGCCGGGACACCCTCGCCGACATGGTGCGTGCAGCTCGCGCCCTCGGCTGGCAGTACATCGGCATCAGCGATCACAGCCAGAGCTCGAGCGCGTACGGCATGAGCCCCGTCAAGGTCGGCGAGCAACTCGAGGAGTTGAAGCAGTTGGCGGCCACGGAACGCGGCATTCGCATCTTCTGTGGCGTCGAGTCGGACATTCTTCCCGACGGGTCGCTCGACTATCCGGACGAGATCCTACGCCGATTCGATTTCGTCATTGCGTCGGTGCACACCGAGTTCCGCCTCGATCGCGACACGCAGACTCGGCGCGTGTTGCGCGCGCTCGAGAACCCATGCACGACCATTCTCGGACACCCGACGAGCCGCATGTTCTTCGAAGAGCCCGGGATGGACCTGGATCTGGGCGCGGTCTTCACGGCCGCGGCGCGCTCGGGTGTGGCGGTGGAAATCAACGGCCAGCCTAAACGCATGGATCCGGACGGTGACATGATCCGCCAGGCGCGCGACCATGGTGCATTGTTTTGCGTCGATCCGGATGCCCACGGAGTGCGTGCACTGGGCAACGTCGAGTACGGCGTCGGTCTGGCGCGTCGCGGCTGGCTGGAGAAGCGTCACGTTCTCAATACCCAAGACGTGGGAAACATGGCGGCCCACCTGCAAGCCCGGCGCGAGCGCATGGAGGGGCGATGAAAAATGTTCCGAAGGGAACGGCGACCTCACACCGCAAGACCGCGAGTGTTTCGACACGGCGAAAAATTGCGACGGGACGCAAGCGCACGACACCGAAGGTGAAACCGGGGGCAACCCGGCGCGGTTTGGAAACGCCGCGCGCCGCCAAGCAACGCATGGCCACGATCCTCGCCCGCCTCGAGCGCGCCCACCCCGACGCCCGCTGCTCGCTCCGGCACGAAACGCCTCTTCACTTGCTCATCGCCACGATCCTGTCGGCACAATGCACGGATGCGCGCGTCAACATGGTGACGCCCGCGCTCTTCGAGCGCTACCGCGACGCGCACGATTTCGCCGGTGCCGACCCGATCGAACTGGAGGAGATAATCCGCAGCACCGGTTTCTTTCACAACAAGGCGCGCAACATCATCGCCTGTGCACGCGAGCTGGTGCAGCGCCACGGCGCCCGTGTGCCCGCCGATCTGGAAAGTCTGGTGCAGTTGCCAGGGATCGGGCGCAAGACGGCGAACGTCGTTCTGGGCAACGCCTTCGGCATTCCGGCATTGGTCGTGGACACGCATGTGACGCGCATCGCCAATCTCCTGTCCTTGACAGCTCAGCAGGACCCGAACAAGATCGAGATCGACCTCATGGGGGTCGTTCCGCGCGACGAGTGGACGGACCTCGCCCACCTGTTCATCGAGCATGGACGAAGGGTGTGCGTGGCACGCCGGCCGCGTTGCGGCGAATGCGTCTTGAACGACCTCTGCCCGTCGAGCGAAGTGTAGCGCGCACGGAATTCCAGAGGCCGAGGTGGGAGGGTGGGGTGGGTAGCGTCCCGTTCGAGATCCTCAATGCAGAGGCAAGGACGCTACGCGGCGACCTCCACCTCCCGGAAACCGGCGACACATTCCCCGCGGTCATCGTCTGCCACGGGTTCAAGGGTTTCAAGGACTGGGGCTTCTTCCCCGAGCTCGGCCAGCGGCTGACACGCGCCGGGTTCGCGAGCGTGCTCTTCAACTTCTCCGGCGCCGGCGTCGGACCGGATCTGCTCACGTTCACTGATTTCACCGCCTTCGCAGAGGACACCATCTCGCGACAGGTCGCCGACCTCGGTTGCATCGTCGACGCTCTCCATGCGGGAATGGTGGGGGACGGGCGCCTGGACGTGCAGCGACTGGCGGTGGTCGGTCACTCGCGCGGCGGTGCGGTCGCGATCCTGCGCGCCCGCGAAGACCGGCGCCTCGTCGCCGTCGCCAGCTGGGCCGGAGTATCCAGGCTCTGGAGGTATTCCGCACGCGAGGTCCAGGAGTGGCGCGACAAAGGCGCGATGGAGTTCTTGAACATGCGCACGATGCAGCGCATGCGCATCGGTTCCGGCTACCTCGACGATTTGGAGGCCAACCGTGCGCGTTTCGATTTGGTGGCGGCGGTCCAGGCGCTCGCGGTGCCGTTGCTGCTGGTGCATGGAAACGAAGATCTCTCGGTGCCGGAAGACGAGGCCCGCGAGTTGCACGCAGCCGCGGCGGGACGCGCGGATCTGCATGTCATTGGCGCCGCCGGCCACACATTCGGCGTCGTGCACCCGTGGGCGGGCAGCACCCCGGCTTTCGACGAAGCCACGCGGGTGACGATCGACTGGCTGCACGCGCGGTTCCGTGGAGCCGCCTGACGAGGACGAAAGAATGTCGGAAACACGCGATCGCGGCACAGTTACCAGCGGTCCTACTGAAGTGCGCGCCGAGGCGACGAGTGCCAACGTGCGGCCGATGTCGGCGCACGATCGCGCGCTCGGGAGCGGCGCGATGC
The DNA here is from genome assembly GCA_964567755.1 of uncultured bacterium. Taxonomy (GTDB): domain Bacteria; phylum Krumholzibacteriota; class Krumholzibacteriia; genus DASRJW01. The sequence goes on along the minus strand of CAZMNW010000049.1, from coordinate 68,306 downwards.
GCTTCGCGCCACCGCCGACGCAGCGGATCAGTCGCGCCCACTTCGTGCCGGTGCAGATCCGCATCGGCGAAGACGAGTGCCATGATCTGGCGCGCGCGGCAAAGAAGGAATGGTTGGTGACGAACGGCATCGGCGGCTATGCCATGTCGACGGTGGTCGGTTTGAATACGCGGCGCGAGCACGGATTGCTGGTGGCAGCGACACGTGGTCTCGCCGGACGCAATGTCGTGCTGTCGAAGATGGAAGAGACCGTCGTGATCCCCGGGGCCACGCGCTCGCTCGATACGACGTTCTATCCCGGCGTCGTGCACCCGCGCGGCTACGAGCTCTCGAGCAGCTTCCGGTTGTACCCGTTCCCGACCTTCGTCTTTGCCGGCCAGCGATGGCGACTGGAGAAACATGTCGCTCTCGTGCATGGCCAGAACACGGTCGTCGTCACCTACCGCATGCAACCGCTGCCCAAGCGCCGTCCCGATAGCACGCGCCGCCCCGAGTCTGCCTACGCTTCCGGGGCGGCAGGCGGCAAGGCGCCGCAGCCGACCGACGGCACCGGCGCGAATCGCGCCGCCGGCACTGCCGCGGCCGGCGCCGCTGCACGGGAAAACCGCGGCACCGCGGTGCAGGTGACGCCGACCGGAGCCCCAGGGACCCGAGGCACGGCCACCGATCCAGGAGCCAATGCCCCCGCCTCTGCCGACCCCGGCGTCACGGGTCCGGTGGAGAGCTTGAAGTTGCGCGTGCGCCCGCTCTTCGCCTTTCGCGACGTGCATCAGCTGGGCGAGCGCAACGAGCGCATTCAGAAAAACTTCGGCAGTCGCGGCGTCGGCGAGCGGGGTTCCGTGGTGCGCTGCACGCCATACCCGAATTGGGAACCCGTGTATCTCGTGTGCAACGAGGCGGCCTTCGTCGAGGGACCCGACTGGTACAAGCGTGTCGAGTATCCACAGGATCGCTATCGGGGTCTCGACTACAGCGAGGATCTGTGGAGCTATGGCTACTACGAGATCGACATGCACATGGGCGAATCACTCACCATTGCGTGCACCATGCATCCGCCCGAGACGCATGCGACCCAGTGGTCCGAGGAGCGCGAGGTGATTCGCCTGGCGCAAGTCATGGCCAAAGCGCCCGACGAGACCCCGTTCGCGCGCCGCCTCGTCCTCGCCGCCGACCAGTTCGTCGTTCGCCGCGAGCGCGACGTGCCGGCGCTGATCGCCGGCTATCCCTATCTCACGGATCATGTGCGCGACACTCTCATCGCCATGCCCGGGCTTTTGCTCGTCACCGGCCGCCATCGCGACGCCAAGACGATTCTGCGCGCATACGCCCGCGCACTGCAGAAGGGACTGTTGCCCAAACGCTTCTACGACGGCACGCGCCCGGAGTACGGCAACGTCGATGCCACCCTGTGGTTCTTCGTCGCGGTGTTCAAGTATCTGCAGTACACCGGCGACTTCGACTTCGTGCGCACCGAGCTGCGTCTCCCCTTGCTCGAGGTGATGCGCTACTTCCAGGAAGGCACGCGCTTCGGCGTGCGCGTGGATCGGGATGGTCTGCTCCAGTGCGGCGAGCCCGGAATCGCACTCACCTGGATGGACGCGCGCGTCGGTGATCAACCCGTGACGCGTCGCGATGGCAAGCCCGTCGAGATGAATGCGCTGTGGTACAACGCGCTCAAGATCATGGAACGGCTGGCCGAGCGCTTCTCGATCCCCAACGACATGGCGCGCTTCGCCCGCCGCGCGGAGCAGGTGGAAGCGAGCTTCTACGAATCGTTCTGGAACCCGGACCTCGGTTGCCTGCATGACCTGGTGACGTCTGCAGGTCCCGATGCGGGCATCCGCGCCAACCAAATTTTGGCGGTAAGCTTGCCGTTCCCGCTGCTCGACAGCGAGAGCGCCGAGAGCGTCGTCCACGTGGTCGGCGAAAAGTTGCTGACGCCGATTGGCCTGCGCACGTTGGAAGTGGCGCATCCGATGTTCCGCCCGACCTACGACGGCGACGAGAACGAACGCGCCCGCGCCGCGCACCAAGGCACGGCATGGACCTGGTTGCTCGGCGCCTACGTCACCGCGCTCGTGAAGTGCAGGGGCGAATCGGGCCGCGCCGAGGCCGCCCGCATCCTGGACCCCGTCCAACGCCATTTGCTCGACGACTGCCTGGGACAAGTGTCCGAAAAGAGCTGGGGCAGCGCCCCGCATTGGCCACGGGGATGCCCGGCCTCCGCCGCTGGTGTTGGCGAAGTGCTCCGTGCCTATTACGAGGATGTTCTCGGTCGCAACCCAGGGGTCCGTTCGCCGATCGTTCCGCCCCCACTGCGCAGACGCTGACCAAAATCACGACAGTCGATTCAATGTCGATTTCGGCAGGGACTCGGCGAGACGATCGAAGCTCGCGGAGACGCCGCCCTTCATCCCCATCGCGAGTGCGGCATCTACGTCTCGTCGTCGGTGAAACCCTCCGCCTGTCGGAGGCGCACGAGGCAGCTCTCGCCGGCAATGGAACGCAGCTCGATGCGGATGCAGTGCACCCCCGGCGGGATGTTCACGAGATTGCGATTGCGCTTGGAGACGATCTCCGCCCCCAAGCGGGTGGAACGGCTCGGCGTGGCGGAGCAGGTGATCCACTGGGCGATCTCGCCGTCCAGATACACGCCGAGAATGTAGGGTCGCTCTTCGACATCTCGGCCCGGCAGGATTAGGCGCGACTCGAGGCGAATCGCATCGGGTCCGAGGATCTCGGTCTCCAGAGATCGTCCGGGCTCCACGAGCGACCAAACTTGACGCTTGCCGCGCGGTGAGACGATCTCCACCGCATCGGCCGCTTCGAACTCGACCGACTCCCAGTCCCGCGGCGGTTGCCGGGAATGGGAGCTGGTGTAGAAGGCAGTCTGCATCAAGGCCGCCACAGCGAGTCCCGCCGTGGCGAGACCCAAAGTCCGGCGGCGTACGCGCGGCCGACCACGCTGGATGGCCGGCCAGACCTGCTTGCGGGCCCGGTCCAGATCGTAGGCAAAGTCGATCTCAGCCCAGGGAAGGGGGGCGATGTCGCTGCCCAGAATCGGGACTCGTTGCGCCAGGCGCTGTACGGCGGCGCCCAGCCAGTCGCTGGAACCTCGCGCTCTGATCCAGCATTCCGCCTCGTCGAAGAGCATGCGAGCCGTTTCCGCCCTGAAATGGAGAATCCCCAAGTTCTCACCGTGGGTGTGCTCGGAGGGCAGATCCTTCCTCATTTCCACGAGGCGGCCGTCCTGGAGCCGCACCTTCATGTGCTCACGTCCTCCACCGGAGCGGGAGTCGTAGGCGAAGCAGTCGCCACCCGTAGCGAGCAGGCGATCCAGGATCTGGGGATGGAAGAACACGTCGCAATTGAGAACGACGAGATCTTCGCGCACCCATTCACGGGCCAAATAAAACGAGTAGAGGCTGTTCGACGTGGCCCAGCGAGGATTCTCCAAATACTCGGCACGGATGCCGACTGCTTCGCGAATCTCATCGGCCTGGTAGCCAACCACAATTCCCACGGGGCCGACACCGGCATCTGCGAACATCTCCAGCTGATGCTCGATGAGCGACTGGGGCCCGATCTGCAGCAAGGGCTTGGGAATGTCCCGCGTCTTGGGGCCGAGGCGGCTGCCCCGTCCCGCGGCCAAGATGAGCACCTGTGTCCCCATGGTTCTCCTCAGAGAGCAGGCGCGGCGACGCGACGCTTGCGCATGAAGTGCACTTCATCGAAGGCCGGCGCTGGAGGCAGCCGGGACAGTCCAAGCACGACGGTTCGGCGGCCGGCACGACTCAGGATGAGATCGATCCAGGCGGCGGCTTTCCGGCGCCCCAAGCCCTCCACGGGATCATCGAGGACCCACAGGCTGGCGGCTGAGTCGCGCAGCCAATCGAAGAGCAGGATGGCTCTTGCCTCGACCCTGGACATATCCGACGAGGAGAGCTTCGTCTCGATCCCTCGACGAGCTTCCGCGATGATGCGGTCGAGGCCCAGGGTACTTGCCAGTTCCCCGTGTTTTTCCAGCTCCAGCACGGAATTCAGGCCGAGCAAGTTCACGAGACGCTCGTGACCAAAGAGCGGTGTGTGGGGCAGGAAGCGAATCTCCGCAGACTTGGCGAGATCCCGTGCTCCAACGTGCTGTCCATTCCATGTGATTCGACCCTGCGCCTCCACTCGGCCGGCGAGAGCCCGCAGCAACACGGTGCGTCCCGCCTGAGCGCGACCGACGACAGCGATCTTGGCGCCGGCGGGGATATGCAAATCCGTGCGATGGAGCCGGCGGCGTTGGCCGGGCTGCGAGTGCTTACCCACGTGGATCTCACGCAACACGAGCTCGCCCGTGAGGGGTCCCAAACGGACTTCCGTGCGACGCGAATCACTTCGGGGAGAATCGAGCCCACTCTTCGGGCCGCCGATTCCCGAGTCGGCGCTGCTCTGTTGGGATCGCGGCGTGGACTCGATGAGCTCGACGAGCCGTTCCGTGTGTGCTTCGACCTTGCCCCAGCGAGCCAGCTGCCGGCCCACCTGCACCAGGCGGCGATGTGCCGTCAGGGCATACGCGATCAAAAGGAAAAGATCCCCCGGTTGCATGCTGCCGTCACGAACATCGTGGAGGCTGACCAGGAGCGCGGCCGCCGTGAGGAAGGCAAAACCGACGTGAACGGCCCAGGAGGCGCGCATGATGAGGCGTGTGGTTTTCACGTCGTTGCGGGCGCTCTCCGCATTGATCCTCTGTGTGCGGCGAGAGTCTGCATCGAAGAATGCCAACGACGCCGCGTAGCGGCTTTCCCGTTCGCGCTGCTTGCGCGCAACAGCGGCGACCTTCAGTTGTCCCCGGTAGCCCACGAAGAAGGAATACAGCCCCCCCAGGAGCAGAATGCCGGCGAGCTTGGGGGAGACGAAGAAGAAGACGACGACGATGCCGGAAAAATAGAGCGCGCTTTGGCTGCCGTGAACGAGGATTCCGGCAAATTCCGCTTTGAGACGGGCGCTGTCTCCGATGATGCGGCTCACGAGATCGGCGACGTCATGACTCCGTCGGCGCCGGGCGGCGGCGACCGCGACGCCCCGCAGGTGATGCACCGACTGGGTCGAGTATCTCTTGAGCAGAATGCGCTGGTGCATTTCGACCCAGCCCAGCAGTGAAACGATGACAACGAACAGCAACGCCAGCATCACAGGGGTGGTGCTGGACCACCGGCTGCTCTGCAAGCCGGCCGTGGTTTGTCCAATCTCGCGCAGAGCAACGTCCATGAAGCCACGCAATGGCCAGGGCAGGGCGAGCCGCAGCAGGACCGCGGCCACCGTGAAGCCTAGGCCTCCCAGCAGGAGACCGCGATGCGCCGCTCCCAGAGGCACGAGCCACATCCATGTTCCGCGACCGGACTTCATGAAGAGCTCTTCGCGCTAACTGGGTTCGGCTTGCCGGGAAAGTGTCGATGGGGCTCGAGGCGTTCGATGTCCGCAGGCATCTGCGGCAGGACACCGGCAGCGAAACGCACCACCGTGGCGACGCGCTCGGCGGCCGATCCGGGCTGGTAGAAGACCTCGCGGGCCACGCGCCGCCGGACCATGGCGTACGCCGAGGAGTCGAGCAGTTGCGCTTCCACGACATCGGGCACCGTCTCGGAGTCGTCGACCACGGGACCGAGCTTGTGGCCGTAGCCGTCCAGGTCGAGGGCGCCGCCTCTGTCGATGACGCGGTGCAGCAGCTTCGGGACGTTCAGCAAGACGATGGGGCGATCGAGCAGGGTGAACTCGGTAATCGCCGACGAGGCGTCGGAGAGCAGCAGATCCGCCGCGTGCAAGTAGGGCACGATGTCGAGATCTCGCACCAGGCGTACCGTGGGGGATTCGAGGTGCGCCAGGCGCGAGAACCAGTCGATCTTCTCCTTCGGATGGTCGTGGGGCTTGACGAGGACATTCCAGTCCCCACGCCGGCCGAGCGCTGCGATGACCTTCTCGCCCATGGTTTCGAGCGAGTTCGCCCGATCCCCCGTGGGCGCATAGAGAAGTGTCGCCTTGGAGGCGTCAAGTCCCAGGCCGCGGATCAGGTGGTCCCGATCGAGCTCTCCCGAGAAGAGGCGATCCATCTTCGCGAATCCGGTGACGAAGATTTGTGTGCTCCCGGGTCGCACGAGCCCCCGTTCTCGGTAGCGCGAAGCGTGGTAGTGCCCGGGAAGACAAAGGTAGTCGAAGTGCAGCGCCTTTTCCCGCACGGCGTAGTTTTTGAATGAGACGCCGTGGAAGATTTGCACGGTGCGGCCGGTAGAGCGCGGGAAGAGCGCGTCCGATAGATGGGAGCAGACGACGACGTCAAAGTGTTCCTGCCGCGTTTTTTCTACCGACAGGACACGGCGAGGATCGACTTCGAAGGGGTCGTAGAAACCTTCGCTGTCGAAGCGAATGGTCCCGTCCTGTTCCTTGTGGCGGAAGCCGCCGGAGAGCCAGACCTCGACCCCGGGAGTCATCTCCAAACGGCGCAGCACGGGCAGGAAGGAAAGGAAATGCACCGGCGCGTAGCCGCTGAACATGATTCTCTTCTTGGGCTCAGGCATGAGAATGATCCCCGGATCGAGTTTTAGAACTGGTGTGTGAGGCCGACGCCGAGCTGGGTCTCGTGGTAAGGAACGAGGTCGGGGTCGTCTAGATCGGCGGGCCGGTCGGACACCCGGCTCGCGCGGGCAAGTCGCAAGGACAGCATCTCCCGGGGGCCGAGACGTCGATCCCACTGGGTGCCAATTTCCCAGGTGCGATCCCGGCGCTCGTAGCGCGATGCGTCGGCAAGGTTGTTCGTCGTGTAGTCGCGAAGCTGCAGCTCGCCGAACAGGGCGGACCGCCAGGCACCCAGACGGGTCGCGAAACGCGAGGACAGCTCGACCTGAACGAAGGAGCGGTCCACGACGATGCCTTCTTCGATCCCATCCGGCGCGCGAGCTGTTCCAAGTCTCGAGGCGAATTCCACGCTCATGCGCTTGCTCAGATCGTGCTCCACACCCAGACCGCCGGCCCAGAGCATGCGGTCACTGTTGGTGAAGGGGTCGTCGTAACTCCGGCTCTCGTGATCCAAGACCAGCTGCACGGACCACGTTTTCCGCAGGCGCTGTGTGTGATCCAGGGAGAGCCCCCACTGCCCATAAAATGCCTGGATGAACTCGTCGAAGCCCAGATCCGGATTCTCGTAGTTGCGCTTGTAGCGCCGGGGCGTCCAATCGAGTCGCAATCGGGTGCGCCCATTCTTGCCCGCTTCCAGGCCGACCCCGGCACGGAGTTCGGTGAAGCTCGCCAGACGGTTCTGGAGGTAGTGCTCGTACTCGACGGAGCCACCGGCGGTGAAGCCCAGGCCACCCTGCCGTTTCCAGCGGCTTTTGGCTTCGGCGCGAAGAGGCGTCACGAAGTCCCAGGGGCTCGTGAGCCCTTCGAAGCGGTCGCCTGGACCTTGTTTCAGCGCGAAGCTGTCGATCCAGTCGTCCTTCAATCCGAAGGCGTTGCTCGTGTAGTAGGGCGACACGAAAACTTCGCCCTCCAGGTCGGCGGCGAGAGCCACGGAAACAAGGCCAACCAGAATCCATGGCAACAAGAGGAGCTTCGTGATGTGTCGTGACGTCATGGTTCGTAATGTTCCCTGTTGTGGCCGGTCAAACTGAAATGCTTCTCCGGATGTAGACACGATCGAGCCGGCAGAGACTGTGATGGCAGAACATGTGCCATTCGTTAACCTTGGCTGAGGCTCGAAGGAGGACGCCTTCATGATGCCCGATGCGAACCGATCCGGTGCCATGGTCGGGAGGAACGAGGCGGGCGGGGCAGCGCCGCCGCTGAAGCGGTGCGTTCTGCGAACAGAGGGACGCTAGCGAACGAGGTGTGGGTGATTTGGAGCTGCCATGCGGGACGTCATAGTAGATTTTTCTGAATCTACCGATTGAAGGCCAGCACCATCGTGCCGTCTCGTCTCAGGGTCGCTGGCTCAGCTGTAATGGCACGGCGGTGTAGATTGGGTCGACGTCGACCGGGATGTCGGCGAGCGCGTCGAGGATCTTCTGCATGCCGGCGGGGACCTGGCCGTATTTGTCGACCCACGCCTTGGCGGCGTCGTAGTCCCCGAGCGCCTGCAGCATCGTGATGTCACGCGTGAGCGCGGTGATCGACTCGAACCAGCGCGCGGGCACGGGGGCCAGGCGGCCCTCTGGCGTTTCCACCAGCGCGCCCTTCTCCATCAAATAGGTGAACTGGCAGATGACGCCGAGCGCGTGCGCTTCGGTGATGCCGAAGCGCGCCGAGCGCAAGAGACCCGGGACGAAGGTCCACGGCAGCTGCGCGGAAACGGAGGCCTCCATCAGGCCTTTGTCGGCGAGCAGATGCAACGCCCACGCACCCATGACGTCGGCCTTGGCCTCTTCGAGCGTGGCATAGAGATCCTTGAGCTCGAGGCGCACCTCGGTCTCACGGCCGTCGATGACGATGCGACCGGGCCCGAGGCCGTGGCACAGCTCGTGGAAGAGAACGAAATGGTAATAAGCGTCGAAGTCGACATCGCTCAGTCGGTCGGACGGGATGGCACGCTCGGCGATGGGCACCAGAATGGCATCGTACTTGGCGCGCATCATGTTCTTGAGCAGCACTTTCTTCGAGCCCTTGGATTCGCGCACGCGCTCGTCGTTGGGAAGATTGAAGGCGATCGTCTGCACGCCGGCGCGCGTGTCGCCGGCCGTGAAGATTTCATCGGCGACGCGGATCGGAGACTCGGCACCGCGATTTGGATTCTTGTGTGCATCCGGAATGGGGAGACTGCGCTCGAGCCAGGGCAGCTCGGCTTTGAACTTGACGAGGTTCTCCGAGTCCAGCGGATCGACGACGCAGAGGAAGGCCTCGAACGCCGCCTTGTAGCCGAAGATCTCGTCCTCGTAGGTCTCGTAAGGGCCGATCACGATTTCTAGATTCCCATCCAAGTCCATCCAGTCCATGTCCGATTGCAGGTAGTCATCGGACAAGAAGGCTGCAGCACGCGACTCGAGGAATGTCTTGAGACTCGGCGTTGTCGCTGCTTGTGCCGCGGTGCGCAATGAACCTGCGGCGCGGCGCAAGAGATCGCCGTATTCGCGGCTGTAGGGCACGGCGACCAAGCGCTCGCCCTCGCGCCGGATCACGGTCGTCGGGCTGGTGAAGCTCGCCTTGTCTTCGGGGTGTGCGGCGAGCCAAGATTCGAACGCTTCCTTGGTCATGTCCTCGGGATAGAAGCCCGCGCCGGGCGGATGCGGCACGCTGCCGATGAAAGCTTCATGTGAACGCAAGCGATCCCAGGGTCCGAACATGATGCGGTAGTAGTCCCGCGCGGCTTGCGAACCGGGCCCTTCGAGGTCCGCGACTCGCTTGGCGAAATCGGGGTTCCCGGCCCAAGCCTGGCGCCAGAAGATGTCGTCCATGATGCGCGCGGCAGCGATCAAATGGTCCACGGCGCTACGGTCGCCGGCGGTCAGATGCTCCAGGTTGGCGTGGAGCTCCTGGCGCATGAACTGAGCCCGCCGTGCCTCGATGTCGGACGCGAACTGCATTTCGCTCCCTTTCTTGGCGCAGCCGAGGAGAACACAACCAGCCACGATCGCGAGGAGCCGGGCGCGAGCTTGGTGTCGGGCCGATGGCGTCTCGAGTCCCACGCGATGCTGCATCTTCGTCCTCCGCAGGTGGAATGGCGAGTCACCGCGACAGAATAGGCCATCGGCAAGCCGCGCCGCACCTTATAGTGTTGGGCCCCGGGAGGCTCCATGGGCAAGAGCAGGCGCCATTCGATCGCACCGGCCAAGCCGGCGCACCTGGAAAAGCAAGCCTTAAAACCGTGGGTCGCGCTCGTTCCCGCGCTCGTGGCGGCGCTCGTATTTCTCAACACACTCGGCAACGAACTCACCTACGACGACAAGACCACCCTCGGCCTTTCGGCCGAGATCGTGAAGGGTGGCTCCGCCGAATTCGGCCGGGCTTTCACCTACACCACCCATCTGCTCGACGAAGCAATCTGGCGTGGCTGGCTGCCGGGTCGGCGCGTCACGAACCTCGTGCTGGTTGCGCTCGCCACCAGTCTGGTGAGCCTCGCCGCCTATCGCGCGAGCCGATCGTCACGCGTTGGGCTGCTCTGCGGTCTCTTGTTCGCGGTGCATCCGGTCCACGTCGAAGCCGTTGCGTCCATTTCGTTTCGCAAGGACATCCTGGCGATGATCTTCGCCGCGTCAACGCTCCTGGTGTGGATGACGGCGCGGTCCGCCGTCGTCCGCAACGTGGCGGCGGCGGTCTGCTTCCTCCTCGGGCTCTTGTCCAAGGAGGTTGCAGTGATCGGCCTCCTGCCGTTTCTCTTTCTCCTGGATTGGTTGCGTCTCGGCGCCGAGGGTCGCGCCGCTCAAGCCCCCGCGGTTCACTTGGGCCAAGGGACCAAGGGTCGATCACGCGCCGCGCCTAGTGGTGCACGCCGCGCGGCGCTCCGCCTCCTGCCCTTGCTCGTTCTCGGCGCCATCGCCATTCCTTTCTTCAATCGAACGCTGCACACGCCGGAGGGTGGCGGCTCCGTGTGGGCGCGCTTCGGTTCGGAAGCGATCATCAAGATCACGGAGGGGAAGCTCACGACGTACGCGCAGGTCTTGGCGACGAGCGCGAGATCCTTCCTCGACGTGATTCGGCTTCTCGTCTTCCCGCTGCGGCTCTCGGTCGATTACGACACGCCGATTCAGCGCAGCCTCTTCGCGCCCGGCGCCATCGCCGGGTTGTTCGCCGTGGTTGTGTGTGTCGCGATGGCGCTCTTCGCGCTCCGGCGCGACAGGCCTCTCGTGTTCCTGGCGTTCGCGTGGATGCTGCTGCTCTACGCGCCGGCATCGAATCTGGTGCCACTTACCCATTTCTTCGTTGCCGACCGATATCTGTTGGTGCCTTCGTTCGGTGTTTGTCTGCTGGGTGGCCTAGGGTTCGCGAAGTGGATGGAATCGAGGCGGGGGCGAGGCGCCTGGGTGCCGCTCGTCGCCTTTGCGGTTCTCGCCGGTGCGGGTGCCGCGAGGACGATGGGGCGCAATCGCGACTGGCGCAATGAAGAAACCCTGTGGTCCGCAGCATTACGCGCCGGCAGCAACTCGTATCGGGCGCACTACAACATGGGCAATGTACTGGTGAGTCGCGGTGCAGACGACGCGGCCAAGCAGCATTTCGAAACGGCGCTGCGCCAGTATCCAGCAGCGCCTTGGGCGCGGAGAAACCTGGTGGAGATTCTCTATAAACAAGAAAAGTACGCAGAAGCGGAATCGCACTTGCGGACGTCTCTGCACTACGAACCGCACGATGCTCTGGCACGTACCAGCTTGGCGCGCGTGCTCGTGCGCCAGCGCCGCTACGAAATGGCGCTCGGCGAGTGCGATTCCGTGCTCGCGCGCGAGCCGAATCATGTGGGCGCGCAGTACGTCCGCGCTGGCTGTTTGGAAAAAACCGGAAAGATCGATGCTGCGCTCGCGGCTTATCGGCACGTCCTGCAGATGATCACCACACCGCAGCCATCGGGTGCGCCGCCGGAGCTCGACGCGCGCCGAGTGCAGGCGCGGATCCATGCGCTCGAGCAACGATCGCCTTGATCTGGCACTGAGTTTGCCAAGCGCCTCCGAAAGCGAAAGGAGGCGACCATGAACCGCCTGATCAGACGATTGCTCATGACGGCGCTAGCCGTTGCGGTGACCCTTGCATGGTGGTCGATCCGCGGTGGGAACTCGGGCTCCAAGCACACGGATGGAATCCCGAAATCGGTCTGGGGTGGCGGCGGTGGCCAGCTGACGATCGACGTGAGGTCGACTTGTCCGACCCATTTCATGATTTCCTTTTCGGAAGACGAGGATGCGCTCGAAGCGTCGGAAGAATTGGCGGCCGGCCCGCACTCTTGGACGATCGACATCCCGCGTGGGGCTGGCGGGTACATCGAACTTGGCGCTGTCGAACCCAAGGTCGGCGATCAGCTGACCTGGCAGATCCGGCTCAACGGCGAGGTCATAGACGAGCAGACGGACGAGCTGACCGAGCCGCTCGAGCAGGGTTACGCCTTCTTCATCCAGACCTACTACGATGACTATTCCACCGCCGAGGTCGCCGAGGATTGATGGCATCCAGCGCCTCGCCCGTTTCAAAGTAGAATGAGGCATCCATGCGCCTGGGTCGATTTCCGGGGCGCTCAGGGGTCGGGCGCGGCCGATAAAAAGCTCTAATTAATTCAAAAATAAGATCTTATGCATATATCCAAGCCTCAGGCTCGACTTCGACCCCCCTCCGCTTGACCCTCCTTCCCCCGAACCCAATACTCATCGACCCAGGGGCCGATCCGGGAGTGCGGACCTTGGGGTCGAGGGGCCAGGCCGCTTCGCAGAACAGTTACGACCTCCCATGCCCTGTGCCTCGAGGACGCGGCCTTGCCCTTGGAGGAGCCCATGAATCTGTTCAAAACGACCTTTCTGCTCACCGTCCTCACCCTGTTGCTGGTCTGGATCGGCGACGCGCTGGCGGGGCCGCAGGGCGCTTGGCTGTTCCTGGTCATCGCGGGCGTCATGAATTTCTTCGCCTACTGGTTCTCGGACAAGATGGTGCTCGCCATGTACCGCGCCAAGCCGGTGGCTGAGGCGCAAGCGCCGCAGCTGTACGCGGTCGTGCGGCGGCTGTGCGAGCGCGGCGGGCTGCCGATGCCCCGCCTGTACATGATTCCGAGTGATTCACCAAATGCGTTTGCCACCGGTCGCAGCCCGCAGCACGCCGCGGTGGCCGTCACCGAGGGCATCGTGCGCCTGCTGAGCAGCGACGAGCTGGAAGGGGTGCTGGCCCACGAGCTCGGTCACGTGCGCAACCGCGACATCCTGATCAGCAGTGTCGTGGCGACCGTGGCCGGCGCCATCACCATGCTGTCGCGGGCCGCGATGTGGGGCGCGATGATGGGCGGGCGCGACCGCGATCGCGGCAGCAACCCGCTGGCAATGATCTTGGTCGCGATTCTGGCGCCGATTGCAGCCGTCGTCGTGCAGATGGCGATCTCACGCACGCGCGAGTTCGCGGCGGACAAGTCGGGCGCCGCGCTCTGCGGCAAACCACTCGCTCTGGCCTCGGCACTCGCCAAGCTCGAGCGCGGTGCGGCCTCGGTCCCCATGCGCATGGCCAACGAGGCGACGGCGCACCAGTTCATCGTCAACCCGTTGCGCGGGCGCGCGCTCGCGAGCCTGTTCTCCACGCACCCGAGCACCGCCGACCGCATCGCGCGTCTCGAGCGCGTCGCCATCGAGATGGGACAGCGCGCGGCCTGACCCGGCGGGCAAGGTCACACCGGGGAGGGCGCGGGTGGCGCTCCTGGACTTCTGGCGACATTGGCGGCACACTCCGGCGCATCCAGCACGCACAGCGAGCGATGGAGGTTGTGGACCATGGCACGAGATTCGATCACGCTGCGCACGTACGTGTTCCTCGACAGCTTGCAGCCACAGCTCGCCGCGCTCCTCGGTGTCACCGGACGCGGATTCCCGCCGGTCAAGGACATGGCGTCGCTGTGGATCGAGATCGCCCCCGGAATCGCCATCAATCAGATCACCGACATCTGCCTCAAGGCCACGCGCGTCCAGCCTGCCAACCAGGTGGTCGAACGCGCCTTCGGCATCCTCGAGCTGCACGATCGCGATCAAGGCGAGGTGCGGCAAGCAGGGCGCGCCGTGCTCGCTTTCCTCGAGATGGACGAAGCCGACCGCCTGAAACCCGCCGTCGTCTCCCACCAGGTCATCCGCGCCATCGAGCCCATGCACGCGCAGGTGATCAACCGCAATCGTGAGGGCTCCATGATCATCCCGGGCGAGTCGCTTCTCATTCTCGAGACGGTGCCCGCGGCCTATGTCGTCTTCGCTGCCAACGAAGCCGAGAAAGCCGCCACGGTCAAGCTCGTGCACGTGCAGCCGTATGGCGCCTTCGGGCGACTCATGATGTCCGGTGCCGAATCACATATCGACTCGGCAATGCAGGCCGCGACGCGCGCCATCGACGGACTCTCAGGTCGCGAGCACGACGTGCCGCGCTCCGCCTGAACCGTGCCGATCGCGCTGCACCTCAACGGAACAGGTTCTTGATCTCCGACCAGGTCTGAGAATGGACCGGCGTGCTCCCTTCGAGCAGAGTAAGAGTGAGCGATGCTTGGCGACCGTACCAAGCGTACTGCGTGACGACGCCGACCAGATGGAAAGTCACGGCTCCGGTGTCGGCTGCGGGAGCTTTCCAGCTGAATGCATCGGCGAGACGACGGTTGGTCATGGGATACGTGCGCACCAAATCATGGGTCACACTCGAAGCGGGCGTCGAGCACGGGCCGTTGTGATACATCGTGGTCTCGGCCCAGGTGAAGGTCCCGATCCCGTTCACGTTCGGTGAGCCGGGCATTCCCTGGACCGATTGCAGCAGGAAACCGGCGTAGGCGACCGAGTTCGAGATCTCGACCGTGTAGCTTTCGCCCGGCGAGTAATGCGTCACCGGGCCCGAATCGTCACGCACATGGATGACGAACCCGCCCGCCCCCGCTTGCCCCGACCCCATCTGGGACCAACCGGAGCTCGGATAGGAGCACGTTCCGGCGCCGCTGCTGTAGCCCCAAGATCCTGGTGCGGAGGCGAGAACGAAACAGGCACTGAAAGCGCCAAAAAGACGACCGGAAGCGATCGACACGAAGTAGCACTCCTCATCGTGATCGGACAGGTAAGGCCATTCTACTCCTAATAGGACAAGACGAGGCCGGCCGAGAGCACCAGGTCCGTTTGCACCTCGCTGCCCGCTTCGAACTCGGCTCCAGGGGTTGTCGGAAGCTGGAACGTGAGTTGCGCCGAGTAGATGTACACATCCGCGTCCCCACGCAGTGAGAGTGGACCCAGCCCAATCTTGGCACCCAGTCCGAGGACACCGGCCACGTCCAACTCGCCGGAGATGACATCATCCCACCCGTCTCCACCGTGACCGATCATCGCCACGCCGCCCGTTCCATGAATGCCGATGGGGCCGGGAAGGAGCGAGAGGTGGATGCGCCCATCGATGACCCAGGCGTATGCATCCTCCGTCGATCCGGTTGCACCTGTTTCGACTTCCACTTCACTCAGTGCATACAGGGCGTTGGCTTCGATGCCCATGGCGCCGCCGAGCTTGAACAACAATCGACCGCCGAGAGCGAAGCCTTCTTGCTGTCGCACTGCGATCTGGGTGCCGGCCACCTCGTCGCCGACCAAATCCGTGAGTGGCACGAACCCACCCAGGTACGGCTCGAACTCGATTCCCACACCAGGCGTCTGCGCCTGCGCCCCGCCAGCAACCCAGATCGACGTGGCGACGACGATTCCACACACCGTTCTCGACATGACCACCCTCCCGTCCCGATGAGGATCCGCGCGATCGAAAGACACGCGCTCTACAGCCGATCGCATCTTGGTGCGATTCTCACGGCGGTGCGGCAAGCACCACGTAGCGGCCCGAGAGATGCTACGTGTCCAAGGGGCCTAGGGGCGAGCAAAAGCCGAAACGGGAAGCCGATCGTGTTCGTGCAAGGCGATGAACCCCGGAAACCCCTACGGCCAGGGGGATTCCGCGGCGACGACGCGCCCCCCGGAGCTCCCCCCACGCGGTCCGGCCGGCTTTCAGTCCGCATGGGCCCGTGCTATTCTTCGGATTCCTTCGACAGTCGAGGGATCGGTGACCGGTCAACAACCGGAAACCGTGTGGAAGAGCGTCGGGGACGTCCCGGATCGGCCGGGGTCTTCGTGCTCGTTGATTACCGGATTGCCGGTATTTGGGAGAGATGAGATCGTGAAGAAGCTCTATGTGGGCAACCTGCCCTTCAGTGCCACGGAAGCCGAGATCATGGAATTGTTCTCGAGGCATGGGACAGTGCACTCGGTGGCACTGATCAATGATCGCGAAACGGGCCGGCCGCGCGGGTTCGGATTCGTGGAGATCGACGACGACGCGGCAGCGGCTGCAATCGAAGCCCTCAACGGCTACGACATGAAAGGACGCGATCTGCGGGTGAACGAAGCCCAAGAGCGCGGCCCGCGCGGTGGCGGTGGCGGTGGCGGCGGCGGCGGTGGCCGCGGTGGGTTCGGTGGCGGTGGCGGTGGCGGTGGCGGTGGCGGTGGCGGCCGTCGCGAACGCTGGTAGGAACGACGCCCACAAACGGGAGTTGACGAAGTGCCCCGTGCCGAGATGGCGCGGGGCATTTCCTTTGGTGTGCCGGCCTGTGTACCATGCCGCGTCACCGGCATCCCCCGATGTGGAGGTCGAAGCGCTTGACGAGTCCGCGGCAGGAGCATAAGGGCAATGCCGCCGGCGCGCCGGTGCCTGCCGAATTCGAGGAAGTGCGGCTGCCCGAGAACGCCTTCCGCGAGCTGAAAGCCGGCGAAACATACGCACCGGTCGTGAGTGCCGATGCCGCCGTCGCCGAAGTGACATGGCGGTCGGTCATCCAGGGTCTTCTGTGGTCGGTGGTGTTTTCGGCGGCGGCGACATACATCGCGCTCAAGCTCGGTCAAGGCATCGAATCGGCCATTCCCATCTCGATCCTCGCCGTCGGCTTCTCGGTCGTCGCCGTTCGTTTCATCAAATCGCGCGCGTCGACTCTGCTCGAGAACGTCAACGTCCTGGCCATTGGCGCGACCTCGGGCATCGTCGCCGGTGGCTCGGTGTTCACCATGCCGGCGATCTACATCCTCGAGCTCGAGGGCCGGTCCTCGTACTTCCAGATCTTTCTCGTGCCGTTCTTGGGTGCCATTCTCGGCGTTTTTTTCCTCGCACCCTTCCGGCGCTACTTCGTGCGCGACCTGCACGGCAAGCTGCCGTTCCCCGAGGCGCGCGCGACGACCGAGATCCTGGTCGCGGGTAAACGTGGCGGCAGGAGCGCGTTCATTCTGTCCTACTCGGCGCTGGTGGCCGCCGTGTTCGATTTCCTCGGACCCTCGATGCACGCCTGGGCGGAGAACTTTTCCACCGCGGCCATCGGCTCGCTGGCCGGATTCACGCAGAAATTCAAAGCGGTGTTCACGCTCAACACTTCAGCGGCGGTGCTCGGGCTGGGATACATCATGGGTCTCGATTACGCCGCCATCATCATGGCTGGCTCGATGGTGTCGTTCTTCGTCCTCGTGCCGCTGTTCGCTTATCTCGGCCAACACATTCCGGGCGCACTCATCGACGGCCACGCGCCGCTCGCATCCATGCCGGCCGACGACATCTTCTTCGAGTACGTGCGGCCCATCGGCATCGGCGGCATCTTCGCCGCCGGCGTAATCTCGATCCTCAAACTCTCGCCCGTCATCGTGCAAGCGACGCGCCAAGCGTTCGGCGAAGTGGCGCGCCTGAGCAAGGGCCGCCAAGGCCGGGCTGCTGCGACGGTGCGCACCGACCGGGCATTGCCGATGTCGGTGAATCTGCTCGGGATCGTCGGCACAGGGTTTCTCATCTTCTTGTACTTCCGCTTCTCCGTGCTGGCGTCGGAAGCGAATGCCACCGTTCTCTCGGCGGTTTCGACGCTGTTGACGCTGGTGATCTCATTCCTGTTCGCGGCAGTTTCGGCCTGGGCCATTGCCATGATCTCGATCACGCCGATCTCGGGCATGACGTTGACGACGCTCATCATCACGGCGGTGGTTCTGTCGTCGCTCGGGCTCACCGGGCCGAGCGGGATGCTGCAGGTGCTCCTCATCGGCGGCGTCGTCTGCACGTCGCTGTCGATGACCGGTTCGTTGGTGACGCAGTACAAGATCGGTTACTGGCTGGGAGCGACGCCGAAGCGTATCGAGATCGGCAACCTCGCGGGAGCCGCGCTGGCGTCGGCGGCGACGACGGCAGTGATCTTGTTGATGGCGCGCGTCTATGGGTTCGCGCCGGGCCCGGAACACGCGAACCCGCTGCCGGCGCCGCAGCCGAACGCGATGGCGGCAGTGCTGCGTGGGGTCATGGGCAACGGGGATGCGCCGTGGTTTCTCTACGGCATCGGGGCTGTCTTCGCGCTGGCGAGCGAGATGTGCGGCGTGTCCGGTCTCGCCTTCGCGCTGGGCATGTACCTGCCGATGGAGCTCAACTCGCCGCTCGTGCTCGGGGCCGCGGTGGCTTGGTTCCTGCGGCGGTCGTCGAAGGACGAAGCACTCGCCAAGGCACGCTACGACAAGGGCACACTGGTGGCGAGCGGCCTCATCGCTGGCGGCGCCCTGGTGGGAGTGCTCGCTGCGTTGCTGCGTTTCATCGAGGACTCGGCGCAGGTGACGCTGGTTCCGGATCTGACGCGAGCCGGGGCGTTGGGGCATTGGCTCGCGGCGTGGGGTAATTGGTTGGGGCTCGCCGTATTCCTTGGTCTGGCGGCGTGGCTCTATTGGGATGCTCGGCGCGAGAAAACGGAGTCGCCATGAACCGAATCGGGATCGTGGCGCTGGTCGGGGCAATGTGTCTCTCGGTGTTGGCGCGCGGCCAGAATGCGCCCGCTCCGGGGTCGGGAGCGCTCGCGACCTTGCGCGCCGAGGCCGTGCAGCTCGAGCCGTTCGTGCACAGCGTGCTCGCCAAGCAATTCCTCGCCGCGGTTCCCGATCTCCCGGCGATTCCCGGCCTGCGAGTCGTCCATTACAGCCGCGAGACGCGCGAGGCGATGAGCGCGGCGGAAGCGCAGCAGCAGGAGCCCGAGGCGCTCGCCGGCTACGAGCGGCGTGAGCTGGACGAACGCTTCTATTATTACACACGCTATGGGACACCGCTCGCCGCGGTGCGGGCACTGGATCTGGTCGGCGCCGCGGGGTTGTCGCGGGTCGACGACAAGAAAGTGCTCGACTTCGGATTCGGTTCGATCGGACAGCTGCGCCTGCTCGCCAGCCTTGGCGCCACAGTCACCGGCATCGAGGTGGACCGAATGTTGGAGAAGCTCTACGCGGAAGCAGGCGACACCGGTCCCATCGCGAAGTCCAAGTCCGCATCCGCAGGTGACCCTGGCCAGCTGCGTTTACTCTTCGGCAAGTTCCCCGCCGACTCGAAGATCGTCGATGCCGCCGGCAAGGAATATTCTCTCTTCGTGTCGAAGAACACGCTCAAGCGTGGCTACGTGCATCCCGAGCGCCAGGCGGATCCGCGACAGCTCGTACACTTGGAGGTCGACGACGCCACGTTCGTGCAGGCCGTACATGCGTTGCTCGTGCCCGGTGGTTTCATGTTGATCTACAATCTGAGCCCGGCGCCATCCAAGCCGGAGGAGCCGTATAAGCCGTGGTCCGATGGCCGATCGCCGTTTGCGCGCACGACCTTCGAGGCTGCCGGTTTCCAGGTCCTCGCCTTCGATCAGGATGATTCGCCGGCGGCGCGGCAGATGGGGAAACTGTTGGGTTGGGATGCCGACATGAATCTCGACACCGACTTGTTCGGCACCTACACGCTGGTGCAGAAGCGCTGATGCCTTGGAGGTCCGGGCCGTGCCCAAAAAACGTGACCTGCCTGTCTTCGAGCGCCGGGATTTCCTCGCCAAGGCGGCGCAAGTCGTGGTGGGTGTGGGAAGCATGGGCGCGGTGGCCACGAGCTGCGCGCCGAAGGCGGAAGGTCCCGCCGTGATCACACATCCCACGGTGATGTGGCGGCTCGCGTCGAGCTTTCCGGGCTCACTCGACACACTCTACGGCAGTTGCGAAACATTGGCGGCACGCGTGCTCGCGCTTTCGGAAGGCCGTTTCCAGATTCGCTCGTACCCGGCCGGCGAGATCGTCCAAGGCTTGCAGGTGATGGACGCCGTGCAGCAGGGCGCAGTGCAATTAGGTCAAACCGCGAGCTATTACTACGTGGGCAAGAATCCGGCGCTCGTCTTCGATGCCGCCGTGCCTTTCGGCATGACGTCGCGCCAGCAAACGGCGTGGTTGCAGGAAGGCGGCGGATCGCAGCTCATGAACGAGCTGTTCGCCGACTTCAACATTCTGGTTTTTCCTGGCGGCAACACCGGCACGCAGATGGGTGGCTGGTTCAAACGCGAGGTGCATGGGCTCGGGGATCTCAAAGGCTTCAAGATTCGCATTCCGGGTCTCGGCGGCCAGGTGATGGACCGACTGGGAGCGACGGTGCAAGTGCTGGCCGGCGGCGACATCTACCCGGCACTCGAACGCGGTGCCATCGATGCAACCGAATGGGTCGGTCCTTACGACGACGAAAGACTCGGGTTCTACAAGGTGGCGAAGTACTACTACTATCCGGGATGGTGGGAGCCAGGCTCCAACCTTTCCTTCTACGTCAATCGCGATGCCTGGGCCAAACTCCCAGTGCTCTACCAGGAGATTTTCGCCAGCGCCGCGAAGGAAGCCGCGGTCGGGATGCAGGCACGTTACGATGTGCTCAATCCGCCGGCGTTGTCGCGCCTGTTGCAAAACGGCGTGCAGCTGCGGCCGTTTCCCGATGACCTGATGCAGGCGGCGGCAGCCGCGTCACGCGACCTTCTCGAAGAGGAGTCAGTCAAGGACGCGACGTATCGCCGTGTCTACGAGCACTGGCGGCAATCGCGCCAGGAGTCCTTGCGTTGGTTCGGCACGGCAGAGCTTTCCTACGCCCACTTCATGGATCAGTTCATGCGCGGCTGACGCACGTGTTGCCGGCTGTCACCCAAAACAATGCCGGTCACCTCCACATCACAATGGCTTGCCAATGGCGCCACGAATACGGCCGATCTGTCGCCGGTGCACCAAATCGTGCGCAGCGGTGAGCATGCACATATGGCGGACGCTTTCCAAGCCACGTTCGCTGTGCAGTCCGGCACGTTCGAGCTCGTCGGGCCGGAGCGACGCCAGCAGACGCAAATTGCGGGCGCGCAGCGCTTCGAGCTCGGCGAGAACGGTGCTTGCTGCCGTGACACCGTAGCGTAGATGCGTCGCCCAGCGATCCTGATCGTAGCCGCGCAGCGGTGGCTCGTCTTCGGCGAGGACCGAACGCAATCGGTAGCTGAAGACGGCGTCTGAGTCGGTCAAGTGGTCGAGGACCTGCAGGATCGACCATTTCCCGCTCGCCTCCGGCGTGCCGAGCTCGGTAGCGGAAAGGTCGGCAACGGCGTGGCGCAATGCCGCGACTTGCTCGCGCATCACGTCGAGTGGGGCGCTACGCCCGAGCACATCGACCAATGCCTGCGTGTACTTGGCGGCTGCATCGGCGGCATTCCCCGCCGGATTCGAGAAGGTGGACACGCGCGTTCCTCCTGTTCTGAGTATGGCGAGGGCTTGGAGGTCAGATTAGCACACGCCTGGCGGCGGGCGCCGGCGGGCGGTATGCTCCTTGCCATGAACGAGCACTTCGACGATATGATCCGGGAGGTCGATGACTTTCTCGTGGGCAAATCGAAGGTTCATCGCACGCTCGCACGCTTGACGCGGTCGTGCGAGGATGCCGGCGTCGAATTCGTCCTGGCGGGAGCGCTCGCGGTCGCGGAGCACGGTCACCTGCGCTTGACGGTGGATGTCGATGTCGTCGTCAGCGAGGACGGCCTGCGGCGGTTCAAGGAGCGTTGGCTCGGCCGCGACTACGTCGAAAAGTTCTCCGGGTCGCGCGGCGTGCGCGACGTGGAAACCCAAGTCCAGATCGACTTCCTGCTCGCTGGGGAATTCCCAGGGGATGGGAAACCAAAGCCGGTGTGTTTTCCGGACCCCGGGAACATCCCGAAAGCTCAAGGTGTAATGCGTGTCCTGGACCTGCGCACTTTGATCGAGCTCAAGCTCGCGTCGGGGATTTCGGCGTCCGATCGCCTGCAGGACCTCGCCGATGTCGTGGCGCTCGTTCGGGTCAATCGACTTCCGGTGGCGTTCTCGGACAACCTCGATCTCTCGGTGCGCGACAAATTCACCGAGCTCTGGCACGCGGCGAACGAGCCAAGGCGAGAGTTTTGACGACGACTGGCCTACAGGTGCGCCCGACGTCCTTCGCTGGGGTCGTGGATCTCGGGATGGAAAGGCAACGGCAGTCGGGTGCCCGAAGCGCACGAGTCAGGGGCCAATACGCGGCGGCTCGTAGGTGACGCAGGCATCGAGATCGTACGCGTATGCACTGCTCCAATTGTCGGTGAAGAAGCGGTCGAGCCGGCGCGCCAAGGTTCCCTCCACGATCAATCCGACGTTGCGACTCTTGTAGAAATAATCCTTCTCCCAGTTGCTGGTGCCGAGCCAGAAGGCGCGGGCGTCGACCACCAGGTACTTGGCGTGAATGACGCGCGCGAAGGGGATGAACCCCGTGGTCGCCTGCGGAATGGTGACAAGCTTGACGTCGATGTTCGGGACGGATTGCAAGCTCTGCAGGCCTTCGAGGGTGCCCGGGCGCTTGCACCAATCCGAAAGCAAGAGCTGCACCAGGACGCCGCGGGCGGCGGCGCCACGCAGCGCCGTTTCCAAAGTGCCGAAATAGCTGCTGTCGCGACCGGCGCTGCGGTAGGTCAATAGCTGCACACGCACCGTGTGGCGCGCCGAAGCGATGAGATCGACCAGTCGCGGCAAGTCCCACAGTCGCATGTCGGGCAACTGCCCTTCGGGGCTGAACACAGGTGTGACGCGCAGCGTGTCGTCATCCTGGGGCACGAGCACGGGGAAGCCAATCTCCTGCGGCGCGTGCGTATAGGGATCTTCACCACCCGCGAGCGCCCAGTCGGTTTCGAACACGTCGAGCAGAGCTCGGGTCACGTCAGGAAGGCGCACGACCACACCCAGCTCCTGGATGTGCGTCAGCGCTCGCCAATCGAAGTTCTGGCTGCCGAGAAAGACGTCCTCGCCGTCCACCACGAAGTACTTGGCGTGCAAGACTCCACCGGAGACCCGAGCGAAATCGAAGCGCCGGACGTCGATGTTGCGATGCTTGTCCAGCCGTTCCAAGGTCTCAGGGTACGTGCGGGAAAACTTTTCCTCGGACAGGAAGCGCACACGCACACCGCGCGCGGCTGCCTTCTCGATGGCGCGGACGATGGTCTCGAGCCGGGAGCCAGCCTCGTTGCTGGCGTAGAACTGGGCGAAGTCGAGGCTGCGTCGTGCGCCGCGGATCATCGCCAGCCATACCGCGTGCGCCTCGGGCAGATCGGGGTTGTCGAGCGTGGTCTCGATCGGAAAGGACTCCACGAGCTGCAGGGGAGGGGTGTCGGTGGCGGTGGCGGAACGCGGCCCCGCGCTCAGCGCAACGGTGAGGATCAGCACCCATCTTGCGGCCATCGAATCCTCCTAGTGCGAGGAGCGCGTGACGAGCTGCGGGAAGAAGCAGACGGCAAGGAGGGCCAGCACTTGGATGACGATGAACGGGACCACACCCCGATAGATGTCGATGGTGCGCACCGCTGGCGGCGCCACACCGCGCAAATAGAACAGGGCGAAGCCGAATGGAGGTGTGAGAAAGGACGTCTGCAAATTGACCCCGAGCATGACGCCGAACCAGACGAGGTCGATTTCGAGCGCACGGACCGCCGGCAGCAGCAGCGGGACGATGATGAAAACGATCTCGAAGAAATCGATGAAGAAGCCGAGAACGAAGACCGCGAGGTTGGCGACCACCAGCAGACCGATCTTGCCGCCCGGCAATTGGGTGAGCAGGTGCTCGATCCAGAGGTCTCCCGAGAGGCCGCGGAAGACGAGCGCGAAAAAGGTCGAGCCGATGAGCAGGAGCACGACCATGGCGGTGAGTTTCGCCGTATCCATGGTGGCATCGCGGATGGCGGCGAGCCTCAGCCTCCGGTGCACGAGGGCGAGCCCGAGAGCACCAACCGCACCCAACGCCCCAGCTTCGGTCGGGGTGGCCACGCCGAAGAAAATGCTGCCGAGAACCAGCAGGATGAGAAGGAGCGGCGGCACCATCACGATCAGCACCCGGCGCAGGAGTCGCGCCCCGCGCAGACTGCGCTCCGCCGCCGGAAGCGCGGGGGCCAGGTGCGGGCGCAAGAAGGCGAGCACGGCCACATAGATGGCGAACAGACCGGCAAGCATGACCCCCGGCACGAAAGCGCCGAGGAAGAGATCGCCGACGGAAACTCCGAGCTGATCCGCGAGCACGACGAGCACCACACTCGGCGGGATGATCTGGCCCAGGGTTCCAGAAGCGGCGATGACGCCGGTCGCCAACTCCTTCGAATAGTTGTAGCGCAGCATGATGGGGAGTGAGATCAACCCCATCGCCACGACCGAAGCACCGACAACCCCGGTGGCGGCGGCGAGCAGCGCGCCGACGAACACCACCGCGAGCGCCAGACCGCCGCGGATGGAACCGAACAGCATGCCGATGGTGTGCAACAGATCCTCGGCGAGACGTGACTTTTCCAGCACCGTGCCCATGAAGATGAAGAACGGCACCGCGAGCAGGACGTAGTTCGACATGATGCCGAAGATGCGCTCCGGCAAGGCGAACAGCAGCCGCCACTCGAAGGCGCCGAGACCGATGCCAAGGATGGCAAACAACAGCGCGGTGCCGCCAAGAGCGAAGGCGACAGGGTAACCCGTGAAGATCATCACGAGCGACACGAGGAACATGACCGGGGCGAGCCAGTCCGTGCTCAAACGACCTCCAGCTCTTCGGGGGTTTCGTCCCGTTGGCGGCGCAAGATGGCGACGCACTTGACGATTTCGGCGAGCCCTTGCAAGGCCAGCAGCGCGAAACCGACGAGGAGCATGGCCTTGATCGGATAGCGGGGAAGGCCCCCCGGGTCTGCCGATCCCTCGCGCACGCTCCAGGAATTGTGCACCGAAGGCCAAGCGAGCCAGAGCACGATCCCCGTGAATGGGAGCAGGAACAACACGGTGCCAGCCAAATTGATCCAGGCGTGCCAGCGTGGCTCAAGCCGGCTGTAGAACACATCGACGCGCACGTGAGCATTGTGCGCGAGTGCATGCGCTGCACCCAGCAGGAAAACCAGACTGAACAAGTACCATTGGAGTTCGATGTAGGCGTTCGAGCTCAACGTCAGGCCGAGGAACCGTCCCAAGTGGCGCATGATAGCGTTGAAAGCGCCGATCAGCACCATGGCCAGGATCAGCCATGCGGACAGTCGTCCGAGCCGTTCGCTGAGGCGATCGATCGCGCGCGCGAACCGCAGCCAACGCTTCAATGCGGTCTCCCGTGTCGCTTCGAGCCTCGTGTCCCTTCGGGGCCGCAAGAGTCTCGAAGCAATCCTGGAGGCTAGCGTGCTATGCTCGTCGACGCAACCAGGAGGAGCCGTACTCTCGAGGGATCTTGAGACAGCATCCCTTCCAAGGTGCGGGATCATGTGGCACGGAGTACCGGGATCTTTGGTAGTGCTGCTCGTTGTCGCTGCGTGCAACGACAACGAATTGGGGATCGAGGTGCGCCGGCCCAACCAGCCGCCCGAGACCGTGTTGGCCAGCGGCCCGCCGGATTCGACCACGATCAGCGGCTATCACGTGGAGTTTTTCTGGTCGGGGACGGATCGCGACGGCACGATCGATCACTATGACGTGATCCTCGTCGATCATCCAAAGGTCCACAGTCACATCGATGGCGTGCCCGGCGACAGCGACCTGACGCGGGTGGTGGTCGAAGTACCCGCCCTCGACGACCCGCGCTGGCTCGGAACGACGGCGAGGGATACGATTCTCGTCGCTCTCGCGGACACATTGCATCGGCCGCCATGGGCCCGCCCGGGGGAGAGCGACGAGGACGTTCGCAACAGCGCGTTCAAGCGCTGGCACACGTTTTTTGTGCGCGCGGTGGATAACGACGGCATTCCTGACCCGACGCCAGACTACCGGTCCTTCAACGCCCGCAACATCGCGCCGGTCGTGCGTTTGCGGCGACCCGTGGTCGCCGGGCAAGATTTCCAATCCCCACCGATCGTCGTGTTCCGCTGGGATGGCCACGATCCGCTCGATGAGATCGCGAACATCGAACCAGAGGCCTCGCGCTGGGTCATCATCAGCAGCAATTTGGAACCGGGGCGCCCGGGAACCCCCTATTCCAGCTTCCCCGACTCGTTGCGCACGCTGCCGGTGCGTTACCAATGGAGTCCATGGCGGCGATGGAACGCTGCCGACAGCCTCGGGAGACAGGCGGTTGTCTCCGGGCTCACCCACGTCGGGGACTTTCCTGGGTCGGGCTACTATGTTTTCGCGGTGCAGGCGCGTGACGAAGCCGGTGCGGTCACCGCCGTGCTCGATGCGCGCACACCGGAGAAAAACAACTGCGTGTTCGTACGCGTGAGCGGGACGCTGGGCCCGCTCCTGCATGTGAACGACGAGTTCCTGGGTCCAATGCTGTTCGTGACCGGCTCGCGGGCGGTGCGTTTCGACATCGCCGGAGGTCAGTCGATCCATTTCAAATGGAAAGCGGACGTCGAACACTATGGGGGTGGTGTCGCCGGCTATCGGTTTGGCTGGGACATCCGCGATCTGGGTGACGCATCCGAGTGGTCGAGTTGGAGCCTTAGCACGACCGAGGCGCCAGGTCGTACGTTCTCCTCAGGGACGCACCGTTTCTATGTGCAGGTCAAGGACAACGCCGAGACCGTGACGCAGGCTGTTTGCGAGCTGGCGGTGCACCAAGTAACGCGGACGCGGCCATTGCTGTGGGTGGACGACAGCGATTACCTTGCCGACGCGTTGACCGAAATCATCGACGATACGCGCTGGATCGGCGTCCTATCGCGCGTCGCCGCGAAGCAAGATCTGCACTTCGAGCCATCCGTCGACGTGTACGATGTCGGGCTCAACCGTCGCGAGCCGCCGCCAATCTGGAAGCTCTTCGAGTACCAGATGGTCGTCTGGAGCGCGCGCACCGATTTTCGCGGTCAGTCTGGCCTGCGGACGGTGGGGCGCTTCGTCGATCCCGTCCCAGTGCGCAACCAGAACGCCTTCAAACCCTTCGACTACATCAAGGTGTATCTGGCGAACGGTGGCGAATTGTGGATCAACGGGTTCCGCCCGGCCTGGCAGCTGTGGCCCATCGAGCGCGTGCGCGGCCACGACTGGGATCCCGTGAACGTGCCGAATTGGGACGACCCGATCGAGCCGCATCCGCCGGGTATCGACTCGGTCGGTACCAGGAGCCTGCTCTATGCCATGGGCATCGAGATGTTCGATGTGGGTGCGATCACGGGCAGCCAGCGCTTCTTGCGCGACCACTTCTGCCGCGGGATGACGCCGTGCGCCGAGGTTGCCGGCGATTCCGTGCCGCTGTTGGTGGTGGCGCCGACTTGGAACCAAGCCGGAACCGGCGGGCGTGCCAACATCGAGATCTACAACATGCCGAACGCCATGACGACGCAGCGAATCCCACTCATCCCGCTGCCGGGAATTTCGGTTCCAGTGT
This sequence comes from uncultured bacterium, assembly GCA_964567755.1. Taxonomy (GTDB): domain Bacteria; phylum Krumholzibacteriota; class Krumholzibacteriia; genus DASRJW01. Next base: position 41,006 of record CAZMNW010000049.1, on the reverse strand, counting down.
ATTGCTACGTCAACGGTTTTCCGGAGAGCCCCGGCTTTGCCTATCCCGAAACCGCGGATCGACAGCCCACCTTTGTCCTCGCCAAGGGTTCGCCGCTGGATCCGGGCTACACGCGTGCCTTCTGTGGCTTCGAGCCCTATCTACTCAGCGAGGATGCGCACCAGTGTCTGGCCGAGTTCGTGCTGGTGCGACACTTCGGTCTTGGAAATAGGCGCCCCTGAGCTCCACGGAGCCCCACACGCCAGACGAGCACCAAGTCGGCGGGGCAACTACAATGTCCCCCATGCGGGAATGCAACCCCACTCAGCCGGAAGATCTGCGCGCATCCCTGCGGCGGATGCGGATCGACGAAGTCGAGACGCAACGCGCGGAAGAAGCCAAGTGGCACCACCGATCGTGGTGGATCGGCACTGCGCGGCTCCTGGTGTTCATTGCTTTCACCATCCTTGGCATCGAAACGGTGCGCGGCTCGACCGCGCTGCTGTGGCGCGGAATGCTGCCGGCAGCGGCGGGATTCATCGCTCTCGTGGGGATGCACTCGCGTGTGCGCGGGCGGCGTGTGCGTGCATGGCGCCGGCACACACTGGCGACCGAAAGTCTGGCGCGTATGCAAGGTGTGCATGGGCCCGGAGCCGAAGCGCGCCTGCCGCTTGCGCCCTGCTCGGCTCTCGACGCTGGCCATGCGGCACTGCTGCGCGAGGGCGCCGCCGAAGAGCTCGACGCGTGGGCGGTGAAAGATCTCGGCATCGATGACGAATCACCGTCCTTGTTCACGCTGCTGAACACGACGCAGTCGAGTCTCGGCGCGCGCCGTTTGCGTTGGATGGTGCGCGCACCGTTGCTGCAACCGAGCGCCATTCGGGCGCGCCAAGCGGCCGTCGACGAGCTGGCGGCGGCTCTGCCACGGCGGGATGCATTCATGCTCGCCGCCTGCGGCGGGCGCTCGTTGCGCCTCGAGCGCTTGCCCGCGTTCTTGGCACGCGCAGCCGAGCTTCCCGGCGGCTGGATGCGACCGGCACTGGCGACATGCGGTCTCCTGGTGCCGCTGCTGCTGGCGCTCGGGTTCGTGGTGCCGATCGCATGGCCCGCTGCTGGCCTCGCGTTCATCTTGCTGTTCGTGATGTCGTTGCCGATTCGCCAGCGCGTGGGTCCGGTGCGGGAAACGTGGCTCGAAATGGAGCCACTGCTGCGCGTCATCCAGGAAGTGGCGCGCTCGCTCCTGACATGCGAACCGACCAGCGTCGTGCTTCAAGCGCAACGCCGCGCCTTTGCCACTGCCACCGCGGCTCATGCCTGCGTGCCGGCGGCGCTGCGCTTGACGCGCCTCCTGCATCTGCGTGGGATGGGCTTTCTGTACGGAGTCATCGAGCTGCTCACGTCTTGGGAGCTGCATTGGTTGCTGGCGCTCGAAGCGCGATGGCGGCGTGAGCCCCGGGCTCTCGAGCAGATCGTCGAGGCCTATTGCGATCTCGAGGCGCTCCTGGCACTCGCGGTGTTCCGGGCCGAGCACCCGGAGTGGTGTGTTCCGGATGTTCTCGAGGCCCCGCAACCCCGGCTCGAGATCGAGGCGGGGGCGCACCCGCTGCTGGCGCAGGCGGTGTCGAACGATGTGCGTCTCGGCGGCGACCGGCGCGTCGCCGTGGTCACGGGCAGCAACATGGCGGGCAAGTCCACCTATTTGCGCATGGTGGCGCTCCACTGCGTTGCGGCGCAGATCGGCGCGCCGGTGCGGGCTGCGTCGATGCGCTTCACCCCGTTGCGTTTGGTGGCGAACATCAACGTGCACGACTCACTTGCCGACGGGAAGAGCTACTTCCTGGTGGAGGTCGAGCGCGTGCAGCGCATTCTCGCACTCGCCGAGCGTGAGACCCACGTGCTGGGCCTGTTCGACGAGCTGTTCCGGGGCACGAACTCGACCGAACGCCTGGCGGCGAGTCTCGAGGTCACACGATGGCTGGCCGCACGCGGCGGATTGTTCCTCCTGGCGACGCATGAACAAGAGGTGGCGGGACTGGCGGGCGCGGCCGATGCGCCGGGCATCGTGGCACTGCACTTCGGCGAAGAGATCGACGGCGATCGACTCGTCTTTCCGTACCGCGTGCAAGAAGGTCTGACGACCGCGCACAACGCGCTGCGCTGGCTCGAGCGCTGCGGCTATCCACGCGAGCTGGTCGAACGCGCGCGAGAGCGGGCGCGGCGCACCGGCGCCGCCGACTGACCCAGGCGCCGCACCGAGAATCGGTGTGTCTGCAGCGATCCGATGCGCGCCAGCGCAGCGCGCAGCGCCCGCGCCACCTCGGCCGCGCTCGGCAGGTTGCCCGCCACCAAGATGCGGTTGACGTAATGATCGAAATGGATGACCACGGCGCGTGGGAACGGCAGCGCCAGGTGTTCGAGCAGCGCTGGCCACGAGGTTCCCGGTACCGGCAGCACGTTGGTGATCGCGATCCCGCGCGGACGCAATCGCTGCTGCATCAGGTCCGGCAAAGTGTCAAGGCTGACGACAGGTTTCACTGCATCCTGCGGCGAGGGCACCGAGAGGTCTTCGAGAATGAGGTCGAAGCGCCGGCGCGTGCGGCGCAGCCACACGGCGGCTTCGGCTTCGACCACGTCGACGCGGCCGGCCCAATTGCTTGACAGCTCGTCGAACAAGGCCAAGCTCTCGAGCGAGATGTCGATGGCGAGGAGGGGCGTTGCGAAGCCCATGGCGCGCAACGGCGCCACCAGGCCGCCGCCGGCGAAGCCGAGCACCGCGACGCGCGGGCCCGGAGCGAGCGCGGCGATGCACGCGGCCAAGACGTCGAACATCGTGTCCGTCGGACCCGCATGATCGAGGATCTCGCTCAGCACATCGTCCCCGTCGACGATACGTGCCCGATCACGCAAACGCACGATACGCAAATCGCTCTCCTGCCGTCCTGCGGCGGTGGCATTGGCTCTTTCCGCCCGACCCGAAGTGTGATCTACTTTCCCGATGAGTCTCGCAGACTTCCATCCCGCCGTCTCGGCCTGGTTCACGCGCCGCTTCGACGCGCCGACCGAGCCCCAAGCTCGGGCATGGCCGTCCATTCGGGCCGGGCGCCACACGCTGGTCGCCGCTCCCACCGGCTCGGGGAAAACGCTGGCGGCATTCTTGGCCGCCATCGACACGCTGGTGCGCCAGGCACAGGATGGGCCGCTCCCCGACGCAACACAGGTCGTCTACGTGTCGCCGCTCAAGGCACTGGGGAACGATATTCAGCGCAATCTGCAAGAACCGCTGGCGGGGGTGCGCGCCGAGCTCGAAGCGCGCGGTCTCGTGGCGCCGGAGATCCGTGTCTTCTTGCGCACTGGCGATACGCCGGCGGCCGAGCGCGCCGCAATGGTGAAACGCCCGCCGCATCTCATCGTCACCACGCCCGAGTCGCTCTACATCTTGCTCACCAGCGAACGCGGCCGCCGCATGCTGCAGACCACACACACCGTCATCATCGACGAAATACACGCGCTGGTGGGCAACAAACGTGGGTCCCATCTCGCGCTCAGCTTGGAACGCTTGGAAGCGTTGGCGGGCAGGCGTCTGGTCCGCGTCGGGTTGTCCGCGACCCAGCGCCCGATTGACGACGTGGCGCGCTTCTTGGTGGGAACCGGGGAAAAGCCCGACGGCACGCCGGACTGCACCATCGTCGACGTGGGCCATGCCCGCGCGCTCGATCTCGCCATCGAGGTTCCCGCCTCGCCGCTCGAAGCGGTGATGGCGGGGGAAGTGTGGGAGGAAACATACGAGCGCTTGGCAGCACTGGTGGCGTCTCACCGCACGACCCTCGTCTTCGTCAACACCCGGCGCATGGCCGAGCGTGTGGCGCGACATTTGAGCACGCGTCTCGGCGTCGAGAATGTCACCTCACACCACGGCAGCCTGTCGCGGGAGCACCGCCTGCAGGCCGAGGAGCGCCTCAAGCATGGTCAACTACGCGCCCTCGTCGCCACGGCGTCGCTCGAATTGGGCATCGACATCGGTGATGTCGATCTCGTGTGCCAGCTGGGCTCGACGCGATCCATCGCGACGTTGTTGCAGCGCGTCGGTCGTGCTGGTCACGGGCTCGGGCGCTTGCCGAAGGGACGCTTGTTCCCGCTCAGCCGTGACGAGTTGGTAGAGTGTGCGGCTCTGCTGGACGCGGTGCGCCGTGGTGAACTGGATCGACTTTCGATTCCGTTGCAGCCACTCGATATCCTCGCACAGCAGATCGTGGCCGCGGTGGCGTGCGAGGAGTGGCGTGAAGACGATCTGTTCGATCTCGTGCGCCGCGCGTCCCCGTATCGCCATTTGCAACGCCAGGACTTCGATGCCGTAGTCCAAATGTTGGCGCATGGATTCAGCACCCGGCGCGGGCGCCGCAGTGCCCATGTGCATCACGACGGCGTGAACGGGCGGCTGCGCGCGCGCCGGGGCGCCCGGCTCGCGGCGATCATGAATGGGGGCGCCATCCCTGACACCGCCGACTACCAGGTGCTGCTCGAGCCAGCGGGGATTGTCGTCGGCAGCGTAAACGAAGACTTCGCCATCGAAAGCATGCCCGGGGACATCTTCCAGCTTGGCAACACTTCGTGGCGCATCCGGCGTGTCGAGCCGGGCCGAGTGCGGGTGGAGGACGCGCATGGCCAGCCGCCGAGCCTGCCATTCTGGGTGGGCGAAGCGCCCAGCCGCACGGCGGAGCTGTCGGCGGCGGTGTCGCGCCTGCGCCTCGATATCGCCTCGCGCATCGACAGCGAAGGGGTGAACGCAGAAATCGCAATGAGCCCGCCGGCCACGGGACCGACCATCACAGGAGCACCCACCGCGGGATTACCGGCCACGAGATCGACCCCCGCTGCCACGCCATTGTCGTTCGCGAGCTGCCGCTGGTTGGTGGATGAGGTCGGGGTGACGCCGCCGGCGGCGCGCCAGATCGTCGATTACCTGGCCGCGGGCGCGGCGGCGCTCGGTGTCATGCCGAGCCAAGAGACGATTGTTCTCGAGCGTTTCTTCGATGAAACCGGTGGCATGCAGCTCGTGGTGCATTCGCCGTTCGGCAGCCGCTTGAACCGAGCTTGGGGTTTGGCGCTGCGAAAACGCTTCTGCCGCAAGTTCAACATCGAGTTGCAAGCGGCCGCCACGGAAGACGCCATCGTCATTTCGCTCGGACCCACACACAGTTTCCCGCTTGCCGATGTGGCGCAGTACCTGAATGCGAAAACCGTGCGGGACGTCTTGGTTCAGGCCTTGCTCGCCGCCCCCATGTTCACTGTGCGTTGGCGTTGGAACTGCACGCGCAGCTTGGCTGTCCCACGCAGCCGCGGTGGCCGCAAGCTCGCGCCGCAACTGCAGCGCATCCTGGCCGAAGATCTGCTTGCTGTCGTGTTTCCCGATCAACTGGCTTGTGCCGAGAACGTTCCCGGTGACCGCGAGATCCCCGATCATCCGCTCGTGCGGCAAACCGTGCACGATTGTCTCGAAGAGGCGATGGACATTCGCGCGTTGGAAAGTCTGCTCGAGCGCATGGCGAGCGGTGCCATCGCCGTGGTGGCGTGCGATCGCACCGAACCCTCGCCGCTGGCGCAAGAGATCCTGAACGCCAGGCCGTATGCGTTCTTGGATGACGCGCCGCTCGAAGAACGACGCACGCAGGCCGTTTCGAGCCGTCGCTGGCTCGATCCCCAAAGAGCGGCGGATCTCGGGGCGCTCGATTCCGACGCCATCGCGCGCCTCTGCGCCGAGATCTGGCCGCAGCCAGAGAATGCCGACGAGATGCACGAAGCCCTGGTTCTCTTCGGATTCCTGAGCGTCGACGAAACGCGGACCGTGACACGCATGGGCCTCGTGCCCACGGGCGTCGCGACTCACGAATCGCCGCCGCTGGAATGGGGCGGTTTCCTGGAGCAACTCGTCTCGGCGCGGCGGGCGGCAGTGTTGCGCCCGGATGGTGGCCACGAACTGTGGATCGCGGCCGAGCGTTTGCCGCAGTTCGAAGCCCTGTTCCCGGGAGCCCGGCCCGATCCACCGCTCTCGGCGCCTCAGCGCACGGCGCCGCTCGCCGATGCGCCGATGACTCCCGAGGTGGCGTTGGTTGAAATCCTGCGCAGCCGTCTCGAAGGCGCTGGACCGACCACGGTGCAGGCGCTGGCACTGCCGCTCGGAGTCTCACTCTCGGCCGTCGAGATTGCGCTGCTCACGCTCGAGACCGAAGGCTTCGTCTTGCGCGGGCGGTTCACTCCGGGCGCCGAAACGCAAGAGTGGTGCGAGCGGCGTCTGCTGGCGCGGATTCATCGCTACACGCTCGAGCGTTTGCGCCGCGAGATCGAACCCGTGTCGGCAGCCGATTTCATCCGTTTCCTGTTCGAATGGCAGCGTCTCTTGCCGCAACACGATGTCGAAGGGCCCGAGGGAGTTGCCGCCGTCGTGGGGCAACTCGAAGGTTTCGAAGCGCCGGCGAGCGCGTGGGAGAGCGAGATCCTGCCCGCGCGCGTGGCCAACTACGACCCGGCATGGCTCGATTTGCTGTGTCTTTCGGGGCGGTGCGTGTGGTCGCGCTTGTCGCCGGCGCGTGCGGGGGCGCGCAGCGAGATCGCGCCCGGCGACGCGGAAGGCGTGAACACGTCGCCCGACAGCGGGCGTCGCGGTCGCGCCGGCCCGGTGCGGACCACACCGATGGCGCTACTCGAGCGGCGCAATCTGCCGGCCTGGCCGCAGCTCGAATCATGGCCAGAAGACGTAAGCCTGTCAGCGGCGGCGCATCGCGTGGTGACCCACCTCGAAACTCACGGCGCCTCGTTCTTCGACGACATCGTGCACTCGACGCGTCTCCTCCGCACGCAAGTGGAATCGGCGCTCGGTGAGCTCGTGGCCCATGGGGTGGTGACCGCCGACAGCTTCATGGGGTTGCGCGCCTTGCTCGTGCCTTCGGCGCGGCGCAAACCCTTGCGCGAAGGTGTCAAACGCCGGCATGCCGCTGCACACTTCGGTGTCGAGGACGCCGGTCGCTGGGGATTGGTGCGGCGTCGGGACACCAGTATCGCTGGATGCGATGCCGCCGGTTCGATTGGCACACCTGCACGCGGTGCCGACGCCGTAGCGCAAGTGCTGCTGCGGCGTTGGGGGGTGTTGTTCCGCAAGCTCGTCGAGCGCGAAACGGCTGCGCCAGCCTGGCGAGATCTTCTGATGGTATTGCGTCGGATGGAGGCACGCGGCGAGATCCGTGGCGGTCGTTTCGTGGATGGCTTTTCCGGCGAACAGTTCGCACTGCCGGAGGCCGTCGGGACCTTGCGTCAGGTGCGCCGGAGTCCGCGCGAAGGCGTGCTCGTGGCGCTGAGCGCCGCGGATCCGCTCAACGTCGTGGGAGTGCTGACTCCGGGTCCGCGCGTCCCCGCCCATACCGACAACCGGGTGCTTTTTCGTGACGGAGTCCCCATCGCCGTGCGGATGGCTGGTGAGGTTCGACTGCTGGAATCGCTGGCACCCGGTGCGGGCGAGTGGGAAGTGCGTCAGGCATTGTTGCGCCGGCGCGGCAGTGCGATCCGCCGCGGGGCTCTGCGCTTCGCGTGAGCCCTGTGGCCTGGTACAATCACCAACCTCGTCGTTCCGAATACTTCGCGAAAGGACCAAAGCCGATGACGATCTCCAAGCCCTTCCTCGCGGTTGCGACGCTGCTGCTCCTGGCAGGGCCCGTCGCAGCGGATGCTGGGTCCACCACTGCCGAGGCCCAGGCGCTGGCCGCGAAGCGCGGCGTGCCGTTGCTTCTCGACTTCTACTCGGACACTTGAGGCGCGTGCAAGAAATTCGCCCGTGAGGCGAGCAGCGTCCCCGAGCTTCAAGCAATCCTCGGCCAAGTGGTCCTCCACAAAGTGAACGGCGAAAAGGGCGATGGCCCGACCCAACGCCAGGAATTCAAGGTGCATGGATATCCGACCTTCATTCTCGTGCGCGCCGATGGCGCGACACTGGAGCGTTGGATCGGCTATGGCGAAGCCCAGGACTTCGTCGCCAAGCTGGGCGGGGCTTTGAAAGATCCCACCTCCATCGACGAGAAGCGGGCGCGTTACACTGCGTTGCCGACCTGGAGTGACGCCGAGAAGCTGGGCGCGTATCATGAATCGTGCGACGAGTACATTGCCGCGGAGCGCTACTATCGTGAGGCACAAGCCAAATCGACCGCGGGGAATCGCGACTTATGCTTCTCCATCTTCGAAGTCGTGGCTTCGGGATGCCGCGAAGATCAGTTCGCCCTCGACGACGTCACGCGAGCGGCAGACGCGGCGCTCGCCTACAAGGGTCGCACGGCGGACGAGGTGATCGCCATCGCGAGAACGACGACGTCGCTCGGACGCAAGAAACAGAATCGCGACATCATGGTTCCCTACCTCGAGCTCGCCATGCAGGTCACCGACGGGGCGACGGACGAGAAGCTGGTGAAGGCGCGGCGCAATCTCCGCGCCGATCACGCGCTCTTCGTCACCAAGGATCCCGAGAAGGCGGTGGCCTTCAAGAAGGAGAGCATGGCGTCGGGCTGGATGGAGAACGCCGACGGCCTCAATGGGTTCGCGTGGTGGTGCTTCGAAAACCGCATCAACCTCGAAGAGGCCGACGCTCTGGCGCGTAAAGGCGTGCCGCTCGCGAGCGACGGACCGACGAAGGCGGCGATCCTGGACACCGCGGCCGAGATCTGCAACGCCAGAGGCAACTGCAAGGATGCCATCGTGCTCACCGAGCAAGCGATCCAGGCCGATCCGGGCAACGAAGTCTACGTCAAGCAGCTGGAGCGCTTCCGCAAGATCTTGGCCGAGAGCTGAGGCGAGAAACGATCAAGGGCTGCAAGCGGAGATCCAGAACGAGGGCGCGCCGAACGGCGCGCCCTTTCTGCTGGACTCGCCACACAGGACACGATCGGCCGTCGTGAATGGCAGGCGGATCGGGGCGCGGACGCCACCTCATCAGTGTTGAACCCAAACACCGTGCTGTTTCTTGTGGCCGCATTTCCTCCCGTGAGCGTGGCCCTTCGCATGGTACCAATTGTCATTGTGGCGATAGTGCCCGCAATGTGACGAATGCGAGTGCCCTTTCTCCACGACGACAATTTGCCCCGGCGATCGATCCAGGACGATGACGGTACGTCGTGCGCAACCGGAAAGCGCGACGGTGAGTGCGACGGCCGCCAGCGCCAGGCAGGCGGAGCCGACCAGGAAACGCAGCCGCAGAATCGCGGTGAAGATCGATTCAGACACGTCTATCTCCGAGGAATGATGCTCTCACGCGATCACGACTCGGTGCGGGCCGCGACCGTCGGGAAACCTTTCCAGTCGCCCATTGCAAGCAGCGTTCACAACCATTCCAGGCGCAGGGGAGAGGGGGATGTCGGCAGGGTTCGCAAGATTTTACGTTGGTGTCGGCAAACGGGCGTGGTTTGTGGCCGACTTGTCCACGTCGCGCGCGCCTGAACGCAGCAGCAGCAGTCCGATCGCGGCCGGCGGATCGGCATAGCCGCGCATCGGGCACTCGAGTTCTTCCTTGTCGCCCGACCACAGGCCACGCATCCACATGCGCATCCGGGGGACCTCGAGGTCCAGGAGCCCGTCCTCGCCGATGCGGCCTACCTGGTTGTTTGGATGCTCGAGAGCGACGGTGCATTTGTTCAGGCGTCCATCGGCGCGCACGACATAGGAGTTGCCGCGCGCCGCATAGCAAACCGGCGCATGCTGCTCGATGGTGACGTTGCGTACGCCGAGATCTCGAGCGAAGTCGCTCAATTTGCGCACGGCGGCACTCCCCGCCTCGGCAGCGAAGACGGGGAGTGTCGCGTCCTGGGGGCCTCCCAGGCACGCCAGCGTGCGGATGAAGAGCTGGAAGCGATCGTCGGTCCCGAACGCTGCCGCGTAGTCGCGGATGAACTCCGGGAGGGCTGCTTCATTCTCCCGGTCGACGTGCAGTCGCACGAGAACGTCGAACGGCCGTTCCACCTCGCGCATCGCCAGCACATTGGCCCAGACCCGGTCGAAGGTGCCGCGACCGCTGGCGAGGATGCGCTTGCGATCGTGCCAATCCCGCGGTCCGTCGAAGGAAATCTGGTAATGCGTGACGCCCAAGTCGAGCAGCCGCTCGAAGCGCGGGCGCGACAGCGTGTAGGCGTTGGTGGTCATGCCCGCCTTGACCTCGAGTGCCGGATGCACGACTTGGAGGTCGCGCACGTGACGGGACACGTCCTCGATGATGTCGACGGCGAGGAGCGGCTCGCCGCCGAACCACGAAATCTCGAGGAGACGCAGGCCCGGTGCCCGGAGAGTGAGGAAGCGCTCGACACCGCGCACGACGCCCGGCTGCATGCGCGCGAGCCGGAAGTCCTCGTAGCAATAGGTGCACCGGAAGTTGCACGCCTCCGTCGGCATCATCACGAGGTGCAACACGTCGTTGGCGATGCCGTTTGCGATGCGAGAATCGAATGTCACTTCCGTAGCTCCTGGTCGCGCGTTCAGCAAGACAGGGTCAACACTTGTAGTTGAGCGCCGTGTCGCCTGGGTTCTTGAAGGTGACGATCTCGATTTTGGACCCGTCCTTGGGCAGCGTGATCAAGACGGTTCCGTCGGGCATGAAGTACACGCCGTCCTGCATCTCTGCTTCGTGGAATTTCGCGTCGAAATCGAATGAACCTGATTCCGGTTTGTCCCATTGGACCTTGACGGACATCGATGCCTTCGGCTTGTTGTTCGCATCGAGGTCCGGGTAGCGCCCGATCGTGGCAGGTGGAAAGAAGAAATAGTGGTTGTCCATGTGCAATGTATTATGCACGGGCTCATTGTTTGGCTTGACCTCGAACATCTTATTCTTGAGTGGCGCTCCTCTCGGATCGGTCTTCGCATTGGTCACCAGATGTTTGAGCATGTCTGGGATGGAACTCATTTCATGGCCTCCAGTCTGTCAGAAAAGGTCAATCGTGCCGCGTCATCCCCAACCCCAGGGGAGATCCCGACTGCCTGAGCTAGCAGCGGTAATCGAGAGTGATCTGGTCGCCGAGAACGGGTGTACCCTTCTCGACGATCGCGACCAAATGCTTCAGGTTCGGATTCGTGATCACCATTTGACCGCCGGGGAAGAAATAGACGCCGTCGTACTCGTGAACGGGTTGCACTCGACGCGGTTCCCAGGTCACGCGCCTGGCGCTTGGGCGCTCCGGGGCAATGTCTTTTCCTTGCATGGCTTCTCCCCTCCAGGATGCAATCAGCGACAGTCACTACTTCCAGGCTCCCTGGTGACGAACCCACCCCAATAGAACGGGTGTGTGCTGGCGCCAGCTCCGCGAAGACTGGCGAGGATGGCGACATTCGCGGCATACGCGGCGCCGGCGGCCCCGAGCCCGCCTTCCAGAGCGGAGGTGTAGAACGCGCGCATCCAGGAACGTGTGTACGCATCGGAAACGGACCAAAGACTCATGACCAACGTGCGCGCGCCGGCGATCTGGAATGCCCGGCACAGGCTGAGCACTCCCTCGCTACTCTCCACCGGCCCAACACCGGTCTTGCAGCTGGAAAGAACCACGCACTCGACGCCATGCAGGTTCATGCAAGCGACCTCTTCGGCGGTCAGAATACCGTCTTCGCGCTCGACGGGAACCTGGTTGCGGTGGGTGGCGCCGGCGAGGGCCAGCCCTGCGAGCAGCAGCGGGTTGGTTATCTCCAGCACGGGATACGACTGGCTCTCCGCCGGTCGCGGCACGTGGATCTCTCTCGAGCCCGGGACCGGGATGCGACAATCCGATCCCAGAGCAAAGCCATGTGTCGCCAGGTGCAGCCAGTATTTGCCTTCGGCGATGGCTTTGAAGGTCTCTTCCGTGGCTTCGGGGCCGGTGAGGCGTGTGGCCTCGAGCCTCATGCTTGCTCTTGCTGCTCGTGCCCGGGACAGGATTTCGATCAGGTCATGAACCTCGCCCAAGGATTCGGGGAGCGGAGGGAAAAGCCAGCTCTCCAACCCTCTGCACGGGAGCTGCGCGCCACGGGTTCGAGACGAAAGAATGGGACGCGACTCAGTGGCTGGAGAAGCGGAGGGCGAGACCAGCGTCGCCTCGTCGACTTGCGCCCGCGGTGGCGGAAGAGCATCGAAGTCCACGCCGCCGACGGCGACGAGATCCCTGCCGCGGGGATGGGAACCAGAAAAGGAAACCACGTCACGTTCGGCCGAGAGGGAGTGCAACCGCCAGCCGGCATCGATCAAGTAACTGTCGGCAGTGAGAGGCAATGCAGCGAGGTTCAGCTGGTGCAACGCCCCCTCGGGAACCACCAGCACGATGTCCACGTCGCGCAGCGACGACTCGAGTGGATCCCAAACCTTTGCGCGCAAGGTGTCGCCGGCGGCGAAGCAGGCTGCCGCGGCTTGGGCCGGGGTGCGGTCGGGGATCATGGTGCCGAAGGCGACTTCCTCCACCCACATGGCGACCGACGTCTCGATCTCGCGCGCCGGTCCGAGGGGGACGACGTGCATTCGCTGGTCCGGTGCAAGAACGAAGGCCATGAGGTGTGGAACGCGCGTCAAAGTGTCGGAAGTTTGCGCTGTGGGGGCGGCGAGGGGAGTGCGAGCTGTCCGCGTGTAAGCGGAGAAAGCCACGAGAGCACTGCCACGCGGCAACTTGGCGATGACCGCATCGAGCCCGATGTGTGTGCGGGCGACCTCGTTCCGGAAGGATCGGCTTCGACCCGCCAGAGCTCGCTCCGCCGCGGCTTTATTCTGGCGAGCGTCGGCGAGGAGAATTGCGTGCCGATCCGGAGAATCGCCCGCACCGCGCAGGGCGAGGTTGGAGAGCTGCGACGCGGCATGTCTCAGATCGGCCAGGATTCGCGCCGTCTCGGCGGTCGGCGCCAGAGCGGCGGCCTGGCTGCGCGCAGCCATCTGATCGAAAACGAGCGCGCGCGAGCGGATGACGGCATCCCACACCCGACGCGCGGCCGAGGAATTCGATGGATCGTCGGTCACGACCTGCAGGGCGACATCGAGCCCTCGCGGCCGGATGCGCGCATACAAGAGCGCTTCCCTTTCCTCGACGCCCTGAGCCACGAGCCGAAGATGTGCGGCTCCAATTACTTCCGCACGCAGAGCGCTGGCAACGGCTCCAGCGGCATCGCCGGATTCGTAGAGCAACGCACCATGCAGCGCCAGGACCTCTGCCAGCTCCGAGTGTTGAGGGCCCAGAGCTCGATCGTAGATTAGGAGCGCGCGCTCGCACAGCTGCTTGGCCAAGACGATGCGCCCCAGCTCGTAGTGCAGTCTTGCGAGCCAGCGCAATGTGTACCCGATCAGGTAGTGCTCCTGGGGAAGACATTTGGTCCGGACGACGAGAGCCTGCTCGAGATACTCCTGTGCCTTCTCGTGCTGGCCGAGCTCCATGTGCACGGTCCCCAGCCCGTGCAGGCATTTGGCGACGAGCTCGTTCTCCTCGCCACGACGCGAACGCATGATCAAGAGCGCGCTCTCGAACAGCTGCTTTGCCGCGTGGAGGTCTCCCGATCGCTTCTCGAGCTCGGCGAGAGCCAACTTGTCCATGCCAATGAGGACGTTTTCGGGGTCGTCCAACGTGTGCACATGCACGTCCAGCACGTGCTCCAGCAGCTGCATGGCAGCCGCATCGTCGTGCATGTCCTTGAGAAGTATGGCCAGGTTGTACTGGATGGATGCCACCCGCGGATGCTCTGGGCCGTAGCGCGTGATACGGAGCGCGATCGCCTGCTGCCAGCAATCACGGGCGTGGATGTAGTCGCCGACTTGATACGCTACGATGGCGCGCCCGTTCAGGACGTCCGACAGCAGCAATGCATCGGGGACGGAAGCCCCCTGCAGGATTGCGAGTGCCCGTTCGTAATCTCGTGTGGCGCCGGCGTAGTTGCCGAGACGTCCGCGCGCATCGGCCATGTTTTTCAGGAGCGGGGCCAATCGCGGCTGGTCGTGGCCCAATTCCTTCTCCGTGATGCGCAGGGCCTGCTCGTAAAGGCTGCATGCTTGGCGCAAATCGCCCGTTTCTTCGAGCAGCACCGCCATGTATGTCAGGCTCTCCGCAACTTGGACATTCTCTCGGCCATAGAGCTTGCGCTTGAGCTCGACGGCACGATGCGCCAGGAGGCGTGACTCTGGGGCGTTGGCGTTCGGGCCGTGCGGCAGGCATTGCACCAGCGCGTCCAGTGTCGCGGCCGCCTCCGCCGACGTGGGGCCGTGCACGCGTTCGGCTTCCGCGAGCAGCGCGCGCGCTTGGTTCTCCGCGAAGATGTAGCGACCCTCTTCACGCATGATGTGGATCGAAGCGATCCGTTCGAGGAACGATGGGTCGACGGTAGATTCACGCACGCCCGCCCCGGCCGCGGGTGGAGTTCCGTTCACGATTCCCACCATGAGGAGGATAGACCACCGAGCGGTGCGTTGGTTGCGGAGGCTGGGTCTCATCGCTGCGGGTCACTGTCCTTCGTCGATGTCGGAGCGGAAACCGGCGAGGTCGATGCCGTCTGCGGCAACGACGACCTCGTGCCGTGGGCCTCGGCCGTTGCATTCGGTGGGCACTCCAACTCGATGATCTTCCACCACAGCGTCCGACTCTGCGTGTCGCCCAAGGTTTGCATGACCTTGTCGAGCTCGCTCGAGCAGGGTGGTGGCGTCGGTGGTTTGATCTCGCGGAGATCGTCGGTAGAGGATGTCTGTGCGAGGCCGTCGAGCACGCCGGCCTGACGGCGTCTCGAGGCTTCCTGGACCACGGCCTCGACCTGGTCGAGTGGTTGCCGAGATACGACGATCAGGATGCGCTCTTGCCCACCTTGCTCGTCCATCTCCCAGTAAGAATCCTTGCCTCGCAGTGTCCCCGGCAGCATGTGGGCCGTGTCGCCACGCAAGGGATTGCCGCGATCCATGTATCCGAGCGGGAACAGCGCGACGAGCTCGCAAGGCGATTTTGCCGACTCGTTGAGCACGTAGACGTACCGGTCGTGGCCGGTTTGGAACTTCATGTAGATGGAATCTCCGGGGGCGAGCGCAGGTCCATCGCGTGATTCGATCCGTTGTGCCCGACCCTGGTCGAACCTGTAGAGATCCAGCTTGATTCTCGTTTCGAAATAGAGCAGCAGCCAGATCCCGGCAGCCGCAGCGGCAAGAGCCGGGATGGCCCAAGGTCCGTAGCGACGGAAGGAAAACGAAAACGACCGCAACATGTGTAGCCACCAAGGCACCGGCTCGACGATGTCTGTGGGGTCGGTGAGTGTCGCCAGGAGGGCACGTTCCATGTCCCCAGCACTCGGGAAGCGATCTCCGGGGTCGTAGGCCAGACCGCGTTCCACCGCTTGGATAAAGCGGGCCGGCAAGTCCGCACGCCGGTCGCGGAGAGGCACGGCCTCGCGCTGCAAATGCTTCGCGCGCAGATCCTCGGGCCGGTCCGCTTCCACCGGGTATCGACCGCTCACGATTCGATAGAGGAGGACGCCCAGGCTATAGATGTCACCCGCGTGGCTCTGTGGACTCTTTCCCAAGAACACTTCGGGGGCCATGACGAGCGGTGTGCCGCACGTGGACGATTGGACGCATTCGGACGCAGAAACTTCGTTCGAGGCGCCGAAATCCATGAGCACGTTGAGTCCAGAGTCGGCGATGCGGACGACATTCGCTGTCTTGAGATCACCGTGGAAGAGATCGATGGCGTGAATTGCAGCAAGGGCTTGGCAGAGTTGCGTGCCGATCGTGGCTGCTTCCTGCCAACTCAGCGTTCCCTGTTCGTCGAGACGCTGTTCGAGGTTCTTGCCCTGCAGGAACTCCATCCACATGCCCGGCCGACCCTCGTGCTCGTCGACGCCATGGACGGTGACGATGTTCGGATGGTGCATCTGCGCCAGGCGCTTAGCTTCGCGCAAGAAGCGTGCGCGATCGCTGCGAATGCGATCGCACCGCAGCAGCTTCAACGCCACGTGCGAGTCGAGGCGTGGATCGTAGGCGAGGAACACCTCGGCGAAGGCGCCTGTCCCGACTAGTTTCTTGATCTCGAGATGTCCCCAGGTGCCGGGGAAGTCGACGGCCTGGTGCTTGCCCGGGCCGGTGGAAGAATCCATGCTGCAGGATCCGGAGAAGCTCGTGCGAATGGACTCGAGGCGCTGCAAATTCGCCAGCTGCTGGCGTTGCTCCGGAT
Source organism: uncultured bacterium (assembly GCA_964567755.1). Taxonomy (GTDB): domain Bacteria; phylum Krumholzibacteriota; class Krumholzibacteriia; genus DASRJW01. Next base: position 24,858 of record CAZMNW010000049.1, on the reverse strand, counting down.
GCGCGGCGAGCTCGGCACGCCAATCGATTGCGATCGCATCCGCAAGCGCGTCGGACACGCGCTGGAGGTTCTCTCGACCCCCGTTTTCGTCAGCCGCCTGCATGGTTCATCTCCGACGCCAAGCGCCCAATGCCGCGCGTCACGTACATCCGGGCTGCGTTTGCCGTTGGACTGTGAATGGCCGTCGCGATACGCGCGAAACTCCAGTCGAGCTCGAGGCGCAGAATGACGGCTTCCCGCATGCGCTCGGGGAGCGTCGCCAGTGCCTTGTCGTAGGCTTCCCATAACTCCGCGCGCTCCATGTCGTCCTGCGGCGTGATCGTGCTTGGGACGTCCAACTGCGGCAGCAACAGCGGCCGCGGTTTGCGACACTTGTCCCGCAACCTGTTCATGAAGATCGTTCGCAAGTAGGAGAGGAACGCCCCCTCCCGCCTGTATTCGAACTTCTCCAAATGGGACAACGCACTCTCGAGGCTGTCGAGCACAAGGGTCTGCGTGTCGTCGAGTGGGCGGCAGCTGAGAGGCAGCCGGCCATGTGCCCAGCGTAAGAGCTCTGGCATGTAGCGGCGGACCAAGCGCTCGGTCGCGCGACGCTCACCGCGGCGGACGCGTTCGAGCAGCACGATGGTCGTTTCGAGATCCCCGGTCCCGGGCGAGCCGGGCGCCCGAAGTGAGCGAACCGCTGCCACTGCCGCCTCCCGAGGGTGACTTCCTCGGACTGGCCTGAGGAGTTCGTCCAGCCATGTCGATGTTGTCGAGCATTCAAGACTAGCACTCCCGCCTGCGCTGCTGCTGGAGATTCGCAGGCTGCCACGCAGGGGTCCCTCGACTCTGCTGGGTCGAGTCCATCGGCTTTGTTGGGTCGCTCGTGGCATGGACGCATAGCCCTCGAGCCTGGGGGGTCGACCGATCCGGGCGCTTCGCAAGAGGGCCTAGACCCCCCTGTGTCACCTCCAACGCGGTCGTGGAGCGAAACCGCACAACGTGAATTCGGACCTAGGAATCAGTAGATGTACGGATACGAGGGGGTCTTTGGATTCAGCTCGCGCCCAAGAGGGTGCGTCGCCGAAACGCTCGGGAGGAGTACAAAAGAGTGGCGATCGGTTCGGCGAAGAATTGCTTCCCCTGCATTTCGCCAGGGTCTCGATGCATTCGAATGCCGTTGTCGAAAAATCGAACACAACACGATTCTCCCTTTGGAGACACATCTGGATCGTCCCAGCCTAGCAACCTGCGAGCGCGGAAAGTGGAAGCGCGCGAGGGGTGCCGAATGGTGCCTTGGCACGATCACTGCGGTACCGGCGCTGACGTGAAACACGCCGAGGGCGTGAAGGAGGGCAAGAGGAGATGCTTGGGGACAAACGCATGATCCAACGGTTCCTGCCGATCGTCGCGGTGCTGTTTTTGGCGGCGTGTGAAGATCCACCGTTGAGCCCGGGGATCCAACCCGAGGTCGCGAATCTCACCGACAACTTCCAGTTCCAGGTCACCTCGATGGCCAATCACACACAAACCCTGGAATATTCCTGGGAGAACACCGGCACGCAGGCGAACGTGGATCAATCCTGCGCCATCACCGGTGGCGCGGCGACGCTGGTCCTCCTCGACGCCAGCGGCACCCAGGTCTACTCGCGCAGCCTGAGCGAAGGCGGTTCGATGGCGAGCAACGCCGGCGTGGCTGGAACCTGGACGATCCGCGTCGTCTTCTCGACCACGGATGGCAACATCAACTTCCGAGCGCAGAAGCCGTAGACGGCTAGACAGCCAGGCGTCAGATACGCATCGAGGCGATGGCGCGGGCGAGAGCGGCCATGCGACCGGCGAAGGTCACCAGCTGCGCCACTTCGATTTCCTCGTTGGCTTGGTGGTAGGTGGCTTCGTGGCCCGGAGCCCAGCCAACGGCCTGAATCCCTGCATGCACGAGCGGCTTGGAGAAGGTGCCGCCGCCCGACCCTAGGGGGCGCGCGTCGGGCGCGACCTGCTGGATGAGTTTGACGATCGGTGCGTCGGGCGCGACCTCGCACGGCCGCGCGTTCTGCACCTTCTCGATCACGAAGCGGCAACCCGGCATCTCTACCTTCGCCGCAACACCTTCGAGATCGGCGAGGATGCGCTCGGCACTCTGGGATGGCAGGTAGCGAATATCGAGCGTGACCTCGCAATCGGCGGCGACGCTGTTCGGTGCCGAGCCGCCGCGAATGATGCCGGTGTTGATCGTCGGCGGATCGAGGAGCGGGTGGGGCTCGCAGGCGAAACGGAAGCTCTCGAGCTCGTGCAGGAAGCGCGCGGCGCCGTGAATGGCGTTCACACCCTTGGACGGATCCATGGCGTGGGCCTGTTTGCCCTTGGCACGCACCTTGACCACCAGCCGGCCCTTTTCGGCGACGTTGATCTCGCGCATCTCGCCCGCCACGTCGGGAACGATGGCGTCGGTGGCATCGATGAGACCTTGCTGCAACAGGAACTCGATGCCGTCACCGACTCCGACCTCCTCGTCGCCCACGGCACCGAACACCACCTGACCGGGAATCTCCATTTCGTCCTCGTGCAATAGCTTGAAGGCGGCGAAAGTGGCGGCCAGCGGCCCCTTGTTGTCGAGGACACCGCGGCCATAGAGCTTGCCGTCTTTCTCGAATGGATCGAAGGGGTCGAACTTCCAGGCATCGCGATCCCCGGCCGGCACGGTGTCGGTGTGCAGAAGCAGGAACAGCTTGCGGTAGCCCGGCAACCCGCGCCCGATACGGGCGAGAAGATTGTCGCGCCCCGGCGTGCGCGCGTGCGTCGCATAGGGCACCTTCCACGCGTCGAGATGTGACGCGAGGACCTCGGTGACCCGACCTTCCATTCCCGGTGCCGGCATGTCGTCGGGCCCACCCTGCGGGTAGTCCTGCAACAGGTAATCGACGGTGCGCCGGCGGCAGATCTCGAGCGTGAGATCGACGATGAAATCGCGCAGCCGTGCCGCGCGCTGCTCGTACGGCCGTGTATCGATGCTCATGGGATGCATGCTAGGCAACGCTGCGAGGCCGTGTCAATGGATGGGCATGGATGCTAGAGTCTCGACCCGCGGCGCGGAGCAGCCACGATGCATCCCAGCTGTCCGCGCATAGCCGGCGCTCGATCGGAGGGTCTGGTGCCCGAGGTTTCTCGTGCCGTGCTCATCACCGGTTGCTCGAGCGGCATCGGTGCCGCCACGGCACGGCACTTGGTGACACGCGGATGGAAGGTGTACGCCACCGCTCGACGGCTGGAAACGCTGCACGACCTCGCCGCTGCGGGTTGCGAGACCATGATTCTCGACGTCGCGTCGGAAGAATCGATGTGTGCCGTGGTGCGCGCCGTCGAAGCGCGCGAGGGCGCGGTCGGCGTCCTGATCAACAACGCGGGTTACAGCCAATCGGGTGCCGTGGAGGAGGTGAGTCCGGAGCGCGTGCGCCGGCAGTTCGAGACCAACCTCTTCGGCACGGTGCGGTTGACCCAGCTCGTGCTTCCGGGTATGCGACGCCAGCGCTGGGGCCGGATCGTCAACGTCGGTTCGATGGGTGGACGACTGACCTTCCCCGGCGGCGGCATCTATCACGCCACCAAGTACGCGCTCGAGGCCGTGAGCGACGCATTGCGCTTCGAGGTGCGAGCCTTCGGCATCGACGTCGTTCTCATCCAAGCGGGATTGATTCGCAGTGGTTTCAGCGCCACGGCAGTTGGCAGCATGACGGCCGAGGCGCTTTCCAGTCCGTACACTGCGCTCAATGAATCGGTGGCACGCCTGACGCGCGAAGCTTACACGCGCGGCCTGCTCGGCAAGCTGACGGGCGACCCGGAACACGTGGCGCGGGTCATCCGTCGCGCCGTCACCGCGCGCCACCCTCGCCCGCGCTACAAGGTGCGGCTCTTAGCCCACCTGCTGCTGGCGTTGCGCGCAGCCACCACCGACCGCCTGTGGGACTCCTTCCTCCGCGCCTTCTATAGCGAGCCGCGCCCCCGTTGAGGTGCGCGCCGTGCGGACGCTGTGCATGAGGTCGCACCCACGTGGCACGTGCGATGCAATTTCCCCGGCGATTCGGCGTATGCGAGTAGTGAGTACGGTCGCGCAGTGCCTTGTTCGCGGTGATGGCACCGAGATACAGCGCCTGTCGACGCGGTGCGAGCCATCGGATCGTGCATGCAGCTTCGGGGGATCATGCGACTTGCAAAGGAAGCAGCGCCGGCGTCTGGATCCCGGCCGGCGTGGGACAAGGTGATCGCTTGGGTTTTCCTGGCGACGGCGCTCGGCCTCGCCGCCGCGAGCTTGATCATCGCGGCGGTCACTCCGGCCGGAGCGCGTGTCGAAACGGCCGCGAGCCAAGGGGCGGAATCGCAACGGCTGGCCGAGATCCATCGTGCGCTCGGGTTGATCGAATATGTCATTGGTGACTATCCCGATGCGGTGGGCAGCCATGGTGAGATCCTCGACAGCGCCGAGTACGAGGAACAACGAGCCATCCTGTCGGAAGTGCGGGACATTTTGGCGCCGGAGCCAAGGCGCGCCGTCTCGGTTCTGCGCGGTGCGAGCACCGTTCGCCAACCCGTGGATCTCATGCTGTTGCGCAACATGGCGAGCGCGCAGCGATTGGTCTCCCGGCATGCGCCCGCACCGGAAGTGCAGGACGTGCTGCGCGCGCTGTGGCGTGACGTGGTCGAGGTCCACGAGCTACGGTTGTCGCCCGCGGAGATGCCCAGTCTGGAGCAGGGTGCCGCCCTGTATACCCAGGCGTGTGCCGCCTGCCATGGGTCCGACGGACGCGGGCAGACGGAGGTGGGTCTGCGACTCACACCGCCGCCAGCCGATCTCCTCGATGCACGTTTCGATGAAACATTGTCACCCGCGCGGGTGTTCAACGCCGTGACCTTCGGGATTCCCGGCACGGCCATGCCGGCGTACGAAGTCCTCGACGAGAACGAACGTTGGAATTTGGCTTTCTACGTGCTGGCGATGCGCCAGAACGCCACCACCGCTTCTCCCTGCATCAGCACCACCACCGAACCGGTGCAGGAGTCCATGCAACCCACAGCCGATGAGCTTGCCGGGTTGAGCGACGCGGCACTGACCTATTGGCTGCAAGAAGCCGGCGTCACCGACGAATGCGTGGCCGTGTTCCGCGCCCGCATTCGCCAACAGCTCGAGCCCTGAACCCTCCAAAGCGGGATCGCGCTTCCATCTAATCACACTCCACAGGCGACTGAGCCCGCAAACGTGGGGTGACCTGCCTTTTCTTTCTGACCCAAGCCCGGATTCTCAGTGCTAGACTGCGGCCTTCTCCATCCGACGTCGGCTGGCTCGTACGGCTCGACGCAGGAGGTTCGCGATGCGCCGATGGCTTGCCTGCGCCGTACTTTCCCTCGCATTGCCGGCGAACGCGCTCGCCCAGGACACACATTACTGGTCGCAGAAGTACGGCTCGCGCTCTCTGCTCTTGGGCGGGGTCGTGATCGGCAGCGTGGTCGACTTGAGCGGTACCTACTACAACCCGGGTGGTGTGGCGCTGCTGGACTCGCCGTTGATCCTCACCGCCAAGGCATTCGAGCACACCACCTTGCGGCTCGAAAATGGCGCTGGGGCTGGTCTCGATCTCGAGACGTCCAAGTCGGGTCTCGTGCCGACATTCGTCAGCGGAACGTTTCCGCGTTTCTTGCCGGAAAAGCATTCGCTCTACTACTCGTTCTTTCCCCGTCTCATTTTCGGGGCCGAGGTGAACGCACGAGAACAAGCGGTCGCGAGCGGCACGGATGCCTTCGACGAGATCGTGGCCAGCATCGATCTCGACGAGTCCTGGGTGGGACTCACGTGGTCGTATCGCGTGACGGAAAAACTCGGCATCGGTCTGAGCCAGTACCTGGCAGTGCGATCGCAATCCGCCGGTTCGCGCACCACCAGCCAAACGATGGATGCAGCAGGCGAGGGCACCGTGAGACTGGATCTGCGCGGCTTCGACTACACGGACTACCGGTTGCTGTGGAAGGCGGGGATCGCCTGGCATGTAGTGGGCTTCAGCTTCGGCGCCAACATCACCTCGCCGAGCGTGCACGTCGCCGGCAGCGGCAAGGCGGGAGTTGACCTTCTGGATTTGGACACCAGTGGGTCGCCGGGGACGCGCGAATACGCGGTGTCCTTGCAAGAAGCGCCCAGCGATTACCGCTCGCCGCTCGCGGCCGGATTCGGAGCTTCGTACACGATCACGGCGGCGACGGTGCATGCGAGCGTCGAGTGGTTCGAGGCCATCGGTCCCTATGATGTTTTGGAAACCACGAGCTTCGTGGCGCAGGGTTCGGGGACCACGGTCCCCGTGCAGGTGATGCAGAACCTGGAATCGGTGGTGAACTGGGGCCTGGCGTTGGAGTATCAGATCACGCCGCGCACGGTGGGATTCGCCGCCTTTGCCACCGATTACAGCGCCAACTTCGAGGGCTCGGGCTCCACGACGTCGTTCTCCAATTGGGACACGTATCTCATGACCATGGGTTCGAGCTTCACGATCGGGAAGTCCGAGTTCACCCTCGGCGTCGGCTACGGATTCGGCGACAGCGAGAGGTTGCCGCTCGCCGACATCGGCGGCCAGGCCGAGGATTCCAAACTGCTCTATCGGAACCTGCGCTTGATCTTCGGTTTCTCGATCTGAGCGACCGAGTGCGGCTCGATACGATGGCGAACCCTGCGTGTGGATTCTGGTCAGGTGCAAGAAAGGTCCGTCAGGATGGAAGCAAGTCCTCGTAAGGTCCGACGATGTGGCGGGATCCTGGCGCTCGTTGTCCTTCTGGCTTGGAGTGCACTCCTCGCCCCACGGCCCGCGGCGGCACAGAGTCAGGATTCCGTCGGCGTCGCGCAGCCGGCGGAGCTGTTGTTCTTCAATCGTGAGATCGTAGTTCTCCGCGGCGAGTTCTTGGGGCAGCAACCGGAAGGTCGCGTCAATGCGGCACGCGACCGCATCGAGTATCTGGTAGCACGTGGCAGCACGCTGGATGTCGGTTGGAGCCAGGTCCCCGAGGGCTTCCTGATCACGATCGGCAACCGCGGAGCGTTCGTCCTCGTTCCGGCCGACGGGGACAGCAGCATCGGCCCCACGCTCCAATCTCTGCGCGATGGTGCGGTCGAGAACTTGGCGCTCGCTCTGCGAGAGCTGCACGAGGCCCGTACGCCAAGGGAGCTTCTGCGCGGCGTCGTGCAGGCGCTGCTCGGCACGGGGACGTTCATCCTCCTGATCTGGGGGTTGCGGCGCATCACCCGCTCGCTGGCCAGCCGGTTCGACGCCATGGCGCAGCGGGCCTCCGGCATTGTCGCGGTCAGGGGGTTCCGCGTTTTCGGTCCCGAGCAGTTGGTGGCAGTGTTGCGCGGGAGCACGCGTTTTGCCGCCTGGGTCGTGGGACTCTTGCTGCTCTTCAATTGGCTCACGTTCATGCTGCGACGCTTTCCTTTCACCCGCCCTTGGGGAGAGACACTGCGCGGCAACTCGTTCGCTGCCGTGAAGTCCGTCGTCAGCGAGTTTCTCGCCGTGCTGCCGGATCTCGTGATCATCTTTCTCATCGTCGTCGTGACACGTTTCCTCTTGCGCTTCCTCGCTCTCTTCATGGCTGCCATCGAAACTGGGAAGATCGAGGCTCCCGAAGGCGTGCGCGAGACGATCCAACCCACGCGTCGGATCCTGAACGTGCTGGTGTGGCTTCTCGCCTTGGTCATGGCCTATCCCTACATTCCCGGAAGCGGCAGCGAGGCTTTCAAGGGCGTGAGCGTGTTCGTCGGCCTCATGTTCTCGCTCGGGGCGTCCGGTGTCGTCGGGCAGCTGCTCGGCGGCCTGGTCATCCTGTACAGCCGCGCACTCAAGCCGGGCGACTACGTGCGCATCGATGATGACGAAGGCGTGGTTCTCGGGATCGGCGCGCTCTCGACCAAGATCCGCACCAACAAGCGCGAGGTGGTCAACATTCCGAATGGGCTGCTGGTGAGCAAAGCGTCGAAGAACTTCACGCGGCTCGCCGGCAGCGAGGGCGTCTTCGTCTCCACCACTGTCACCATCGGCTACTCGGATCCATGGCGGCAGGTGCATGCGATGCTGTGCATGGCGGCCGACCGCACGCCGGGCTTGCGCAAGGAGCCAGTGCCGTTCGTCTACCAGACTGCGCTCTCGGACTTCTACGTCGAGTACCAGGTCATCGCGATGATCGAGAAGCCCGAAGAGCGCATCAAGACGCTGGCCGCGCTGCATGAGAACATCCAGGATGTCTTCAACGAGAATGGCGTGCAGATCATGTCACCGCACTACGAGTCCGATCCCGCCGACAAGAAGTGGGTGCCGCGCGAACGCTGGCACGAGCGGCCAGCGCCTGCCGCAGACGCGGACCCACGGCCACCCGGGAAAGCGGCGCGCTAGATGGGGCAGCCGTCGCAGCCCGGGCTGTCGCCATCCGCGTCCACGATGTCGGCATACGGTGCCGGCGCGGGACCGGTGCGTTGCAGGAGCGAGCGCGCGGCGAGCAGGAGATGCGGCACGGGCGACAACATCTCGATTTTGGCGCACAGCGGTTCGGCGACGTAACGCAGGTGCTCGGTGGTGAATCGCTCCAGCGCTTCGGCGCACGTGCGCGCGGACTCCGAGTCCCCGTTCGCCGCGGCAAAGGCCTCCTTTAGGCACAGATACCCTGCGAATCCGCACGCGACCGCAATGTGATCACGAGGATCCTCGGCGCGCGGGTGGAATGCGAACGCTGCGTAGAAGGAAGACACGTCGGCCAAGATAGCGCCAGGGTCTTCGCGTCCCCGATACGCCACCTCGCGCGGGGAGACGACTCCCCCTGGACCGAGGACATCGAGGTATTCGCTCTCGTTCGTTGCGGATGCCGCCGCGGCCGCGGCGCGAAGTGCCGGGTCTTGGACCTCGCCCGCGACGGACTCGATCTCTGCGTTCCAACCCGGGCGCGGCCGTTCGAAGAGGAGGCCGATGAGGCGCCATTCGGCGGCCGCAGCGATGGCGTTCTCCGGCGCTCGCAGCTGCAAGCAAGGCACATGCGCCTCATTCATGAATGCACCCCCAGGGAAAGCGGGATCCACACCGATCGCATCTTGCGCGCGCCGACTTCGTGCTTGGCGCCATCCCAGACGGCGAACGCCACTTGCGAGCGCGTGGCGCCACGCCACGCATCGGGCAGCGTGCGCACGATCACGACTTCCCAAGTCGTCTTCACACGGACACCGCGGCCATCCGAGTGCGTTGCAGGTGCCGCTGTCAACGTGCCCGGACCTTCGGCGATGAGATCCTGCACCGGCTGCCCCGGCGGATGCGTCGGATGTTCGACCGCTCGAGCGGGGGCATAGCGTTTCGCCATCTCGGTCTGGACCGTGGATCCTTTCTCCAGCGACGCTGCTTCGAACGGGTAGTGGTCGACGGAGGCGTTCGGATACAACGCCTGGATGGAATCGCCACGCCCATTCACCTCGGCCTGCCAGGATGCCGTCCAATACGTGATCTCGACGCGGCCATTCGGCTCGCCCATCTGTGGCGCCGGCAAGTTGGGGCCGGTGCTAGTGGGGAACTGGACGGCACAGGCGTCGGTGAAACGCGCGGCGCCGGGAAGATCGTTCTGCGTCGAGTCCGTCCACGCCAGACGAAACGCGATGCGCGTGCCGTCGGTGAGCGCTTGGACCCGCATGGAGGGCGTGGATGGCTGCAGCAGTCGCGGTTCGACCATGTCTTGCAGGATGAGAGCGGCCGTGTATGCCGGGGCCTCGCGCCACGCGCCATCCGCCGGGTCGATAGGCAGCGACGTCGTGTGCACGGCCACGACTTCAGTGGGGACGGCGGCGCGCTTGCCGCACGCCGGTGCGAGCAGGGCCGTGGCGCCGAGAGACGCCACGGCGAGCCTCAGAATCTTGCGAGCATGCATGCGGCTCACCTCACGAGCAGTTGGTGCGGACGACACCTTGCGCCGAGTCGAAAGCCTGGCGAATGTGAACGGGCTCCTTGAGCGGCACGCGCACGATCTCCTTGCCGGATTCATCGAAGCCCATGACCTCCTGGCCCCGGCGCAGCCACCGGTGCACGATGAGATGCGTCGAGCCGAAGAGCGTCAGCAGTCCGGCCAGATCCGGATCGTTCGGCGCGTTGCGGTAGGTCTCGATGGCTTGGTCGACGCCGGGGCCGAACATCTGACGCAGGAAGCGGAGCGGTACGTGGATTGGGGGCACGTAATAGACGTTCGGCTCGAGACCGAACTGCGGGTACAGCGGCAGCGCCAGTTTGCGGAAGTGCACCAGGTAGTCGATGGGATTGTCTTCCCGCGCCTCGCTCGGTAGCGACACGAAGCCAGCGTGCCGGATTTTGCCGATGCAGTTGACGAAGCACTGCGGCTGCTCGCCCATCTCGATCTTGGGGAAGCAAGCGATGCACTTCTCGGACGTTCCCGTCATCGGGTTGAAGAACGTCTTCTTGTACGGGCAGGCCTTGACGCACTCCTGGTAGCCGCGGCAACGGCCCTGGTCGATGAGGACGATACCGTCCTCGGGGCGCTTGTAGATCGAACCGCGCGGGCAGCTGGCGAGGCACGCAGGATACGTGCAGTGATTGCAAATGCGCGCCAGGTAGAAGAACCAGCGATTGTGCGGCAGCTGCATGAAGTCGCCCTTCACCACCTCCTCGCCGGTGCAGTCGTCCTCGCCGACGTTCGGATAGGCGTAGTCGTGTTCCTCGGGGCGCCAGCCGACGACGCGTTCACCGGCTTGCGCAGCTTCGAAGAGTGTACGTCCGTCGTAGCGCGTGCCCTCCCAGTTGCCGCCGTCGAGCTTGTCGAGCAGTTTCACGTCCCAGCCGAGCGGATAGAATCCATAAGGTTTCGTCTCGACGTTGTTCCACAGCATGTACTCCTGGCCCTTGCCCGAAGTCCATGTGGTCTTGCACGCCAAAGTGCAAGTCTGACAGGCGATGCATTTGTTGGTATCGAAGACGGCCGCGAACTGCCGCTTTGGACGGCTCTCCGGATACCAGTAGGACATGTCGCGGCCGATCTGCCAATTCCGTACCCGTGCCATACCTCTATCCTTTCGGAGTTCGTCGCCTCAGGTTTCGTTGCCGCCGAAGTATTCGCCGTCCAAGAAACGCCGCATGGCCGCGCTCTCGTAACGCGGGCGCAATCCCTGGGCCGCCGGGCGCCACAAGCCGACGCCTTCCATGCCGCCCGGCTCGGCCTTGGTGATCTTGACGATGGATTCGCGCGGCGCGCCTGTCGGACAGTGCACGTCGGGGAGGAAGCCCTTGCCAAGGGTCTGGCCGAACATTTCCTTCCGCACCAGTGAGTCGGTCATCCACGTCGGCTTGAGCCAGCCGCGCGTCGCCGACTGGTGCGAGCCGGAGCGGAACATGGCCTGATACTGCGTGCGCGGGTTCTTCGCCAGGCCGTCGGAGCGTGTTCTCTGACCTTCGACGGACCCGGGTGTCGCCGCGTACATGTTGAACCACATGCGCGTCACACCGTGCGGCGTGCCCGGGTAGTAGCGCGCCCGGCACATCAAGCGCGCGAACTCGTAGTCTTTGGCATTCTGCTGCCAGCCGCGGAAGGGCCGGTCGCTCGGGTCCGAGTCGATCCACACGTAATCGCCGTCTTCGACACCGAGCGCGCGCGCGTCGGCCGGGTTGATGTCGACGTAGCCTTCGGTGACGAACGGCATGCGTTTGTCGTGACGGTAGACATCGCCGAAGGGTCCGAAGAGGATCGCCACCATGTCGGTATCGATGGGGGTGGTGTGCGAGCCATGCCGGTACTTCGGGGTGTGGAAGACGAAGCGGTAGCCGTCCTTGGCCAGCGGGTGCGGCGAGGCCTTGGTTTCGGCCCAGGTCTTGACCACGTTGCGGCCCTGGCGCACTTCGCACGACATGTCGTCGCGGGAGACGCCGTAATCTTCCGGTCCCGCGGGCCGGATGGCGGCGTGCGGTGGCGCGACGATGACGTTCGGTTCGTAGAACGTCGAGTCGATCGGTTCGCGATGCACGGGCAAGTTCTCGCCGGCTTCGATGAACTCGTCTTCGTCGCGGTAGAACTCGAGCCGGCCGGTCTTGGTGTACCAGGGCCGCGAGTCGGTGACCTGCTCGTAACCGACCGATTTCGGGTTGGTGCGATTCATCATGAGGGCGGGGACGCCTTCCTTTGCCTTCGCGTGGATGTCGTCGAAGCGGTAGCCCTTGGTGCTGGTGGACGCATCGAAAATGCGTTGCAGGTAGACGTCGGTGCGCTTCTCGTCGACGAAGCGCCACATGTCGGTGAAGCGCTGGTCCCCAGTCTCGTCCGCCATCTTCTTGCCGACCAACGCCAAGACCTCGATGTCGCCCAGGGTCTCGAAGATGCGCGGCAACGGCGTGGCCGGGAACACGCACAGGAAGGGATTGGTCACTGATGCGGTCGCGTCCGGGTGCTTGAGCTCGGCCCAGGAGTCGACAGCGAACACGACATCGGCCCACTCGCACGAGGTGGACCACCACCATTCGTTGACGGCGATCATCTCGATCTTGGGCAGGACGTTGATCACCGTGTTGTAGTGCCATTTGACGTTGCCGAGGATCGAGTTGGCGTTGGCGAACCACATCGACTTCGTCGGCGCCGGCATGTGGGTCTTGCCGGTGAGCAGGCGGTTGCCGACGCGCAGGGGGTGATCCTCGTGGTTGTAATAGTGCGCCGATTCGGCCTTCCATAATTGCTTCGGCCGCGCGGGTTTCGCGGCGTCGAGCTCGATGTCGAATGGATTCTCGTTGATGTACTGTGGCGCGCCGTTGAACATGGCGACGCGGTAATTCCCGGCGTAAGAGCCGACGTTGCCCGCGATTTTACCGACGTTGGCGGTGAGTGCCGCCAGCAGGAAGATATCGCGGTCCTTGTTGTCGCTGTTGAAGAACTGGTTCGGTCCCATGCCGACGGCGAACAACGTCTTGCCCGGGGTCGCGGCGATGTGCCGCGCCAGAGACTCGACGGCCGCAACCGGCGCCCAGGTGAGCTCCTCCACTGTTTTGGGGTCGAAGTGCGCGGCGTATTCGCGCACCAGATCGAACACCGGGCGGCATTGCACCTTCTGGCCTTCGGCGAGCGTGACCTCGATGCTGCCGTCGAGCTGCGGGTTGCGCACGTTGGAGAACTTGCCGACCTCGTCGCGCGTGAGCTTGCGTGGCGCGTTCGCCGTCGCATCCCACCACACCATGTCGCCCCATTCTTGACGCAGCGCGGCGGGAATGAGCATGTCGCTCTGTTTCCAGGGCGGAGGTGCCTTCTCGCCGGCGGCGAGCACGCGGGTCTGGTTGCCGAGCTCCGCCGGCTCGCCACCGAAGACCTCGGCGGCGCGCAGCAGCTTGAGGGTGTCCATGCGCACCAGCATGGGCAGGTCAGTCCAGCGCTCGACGTAATCGCGGTCCCAGAGCTTGTCGCGCAAAATAACGTTGGCAAACCCGAGTGCGAGCGCCGGCGTCGTACCCGGGCGCACGATGATCACCTCGTCGCCTTTGGAAGCGGTGGCCGAGTACTCGCAGGCGATGACGACGACTTTGGTGCCGGTGAGCCGCGCCTCGGTGAGCCAATGGGCGTCCGGCATCTTGGTGGCGATCCAGTTCATGCCCCAGACGACGACGGTGTCGGCCTGCTGCACCGCATGCAGGTCGAACTCCACCGTTTGTTGCCCGGTCACCATCGGATGTCCGGGGGGAAGATCGGTGTGCCAGGAGTAATTGTCGAAACCGCGGCCACCGAGCGACTTGTCGGGTTCGACGTTGCGGATCTTGGCATCGAGCAGCGCCATCGAGTTCGCCATGCGATACATGCCAAAGATGCGGGTGATGCCGAGCAGCGGCATGCCGCCGCGGAATTTGAGAACTTGCGTGCCGGCTCCTTGCATCACCGGGATCATGGCGGGGTCGTAGTGCTGGGCCTCGAGGAGTCGGGCGCCGGCGTCGCCACTGTAGGTGGTCGCGATGTTGATCAAGGCCTTGGCGACGAGAGAGGCCGCCTCGTCATGCGAGACGCGCAGCCATTCGTCGCGGGCGCGGTCGAAGTACTCGAGAGACGGACGCCCATCGGCGCCGCGCGGGAAGCCGGCTTCCACCCAGCGCTTCCACCCGACGCGCACCATGCAATGACGCAGGCGCCGGTCACCATAGAAGCGGCGCGTGAGGGCGAGACCCTTCTGGCACAAGCGTGGGTCCCATCGATGCGTGGTCTTGTTGCCCATGAGATCCGTGGCTTTGCCGTATCCCATGCTCGGACCGATGCGTGTCACGACGCCCGAGCGCACGTGACCGCGGAGCAGGCAGTTGTGCGTGTCGTTCGGGGCGCAGAGGAAATGGAAGGTGGAATCGGCTTTGAAGAGATCGCGATAAGACCGCTCCCAGTCGCGATGCGGATAATTGGCGAGCGGATTGTCGATCCGGTCCAGCGCCCAGGCACCGGCGGCCGACGACACGAAGGCGCCGAAGCCGGCGGCGCTCACCCACTCGAGAAACTCGCGGCGATTCAGCTCAGAGCTCATGGATGCGCCTCCCAGGTGCGGATGTAGGCGACGATGCTCGCGATTTCTGTATCCGACAGCGCGCGGCGTGTCGTGGAGCCAGTGACGAAGCTCTCCATCGATGTGCCGCGCCTGCCGTTGCGGATGGTCTCGACAAGATAGGTATCGGTGGCGCTGCGGAGCAGCACGGCATTGGCGAGCATCGGCCCCTCGCCGCCTTGGCCGTCGCCGCCGTGGCACGAGGCGCAGCTCGTGACATAGAGCTCGCGCCCCTGCACGATGTCGCCGCGCACCCAGCGTGGCGGCTGCGCATCGGGTCGCACGAGGATGCCGCCGCCCATGCGGCGCAAGTGTGCGATGACGGAGTCGATCTCGGCCGGACGCAGGCCGGATTCGGCTTCGCCCCACGCCGGCATGCGCCGGCCACGCCGGCCGTGCGTCACCGTGTCGCGAATGAAGTCGTCGGACGCGAGCGCGAGGAAATCCGGGTTGCCGATGGCCGGAAACGCCGGCAATCCGGCATAGCGCATGCCCTCGCCATTCGGACCATGACAGGCGGCGCAGAAGGTGCCGAAGAGCGTGGCGCCATCGCTGGCGAACTCGCGTCCATTGAAGCGCAGCGCGCGCGTGCGGTCGTCGGGCCAGTAGGCATCCGGCATGTTGCTGCTGCGCAGCGACAGCAGGTAGAACGTGAGCGCGTCGATCTGCTCCTCGTCGAGCCCGAGTTCCGGCATGAGCGAACCCGGAACGACGCTCGCAGGAGCGCGGAAGTGTTGCTTCAACCAATTGGCCACAGTGTGATCGCCGGGCACGTGGGCGAAATTGCGCTGTCCGGGGTCGATCTGACCGGCCTTGGAGAGATCCGGTCCATCGTCGCCGCCCACGCCATGCACCTTGTGACAACCGCGACAGCCGAGAGTGTGGAACTCTGCCTTGGCTTCGAGGAAACCGGGTGCGCCGACGCGCGTCGACAGATAGGACTCGATCTGCTCGCGTTGCGAATCGGCGATCGGAGCGAAGGAGGCGCGCCAAGCCGCGACGCGGCTCGTGTCCCGTTGCGCCAAATGCCCGGCGTACCAATCGGGCGTGAATCCGACCGCGCCGACGCGCGATAGATCGGGACCCTCCATGCCACCGGCACCGAGGGTGCGGCTCGTGCCGCCGCGTCCATCGAGCCGATGGCACGCGAGGCAATCGAAACGCTCGAGGAGGTTTTGACCGTGTGTGAGCGCGGTGGTGCGCGGCACTGCCAGATGCGTGTGACAGGTGCCGCAGCCGGCATACGCGTAAGAACGCGGGATCATGGGCTCGGGCCAGTGCGGGACGTCCCCATGCGCCGCGTCGGTTTCCGTGGCCCGCCCCTGACCGCCGTGGCATACGGTGCAACCGTATTCGGCTGGATCGTGCACCACGTTCGGATGCTTGCGGAACAGGGGATGCCCGTCCACGCCCTGTTCGCCGGCTGCCATCCCGACGTGACAAGAGACGCAACGATCGGTGACGTGC
Source organism: uncultured bacterium (assembly GCA_964567755.1). Classification (GTDB taxonomy): domain Bacteria; phylum Krumholzibacteriota; class Krumholzibacteriia; genus DASRJW01. The sequence continues at coordinate 8,849 of CAZMNW010000049.1, read as the reverse complement.
AAGCTCGGGACAACGACTTGCCGCAGCTGCACCTTGAAGTCCGCTGCCACATCGGACGGGAGGTGGCGCTGGTAGTCGCGCTGGATCTTTCGCCAATCCTGCAGCGCGTTCACGTCGACCGCCGCCCAACCCAGGAGCGAGAAGGTGGCGAGGCTCGAGACGAGCAGCAGGATCTTGTTGGCGCGTGCGTTCATCTTCCCACCCCTCGGTTCAGTGGCCCGGCCACTGGCTGGGCGACCAGAAGAACTCCCAGTTCGGTCCACGGAAATACGTGCCGATGACGGTGAGCACGACGTAGCCGCAGAGAAAACAAGTGAACAGCGCCACCGCGCCGGCGCGTGTCGAGTCGTAACGGCGCACCGCGGCGAGGGAAAACAACGCATACGCTGTCGCCAGCACGGTTCCTGGGTTGACGATGGTGATGAGGAGCTGCGGCGCGTCGAGCCACCATTGTCGGATCCAGCCGAAGTGGATGGCGAAGGCTTCGATGGCGAGCACGGCCCCCAGACCGAAGGCGGTGGAGCGCAAGACCAGGGGGAGGCCACCCGGTCCGCCGCACCAGATCCCGGTGCCGGCGCGTTCGCGCTCGAGGAATGGAATGAGACCGAGACCGAGGAGGACGATCATCGGCACGCCGATGCCGCCCATGAAGGCGGAGAACGACACGAGTTCCTGCAGACCCAGGAAGTACCACGGTGCCTTGGCCGGGTTCTCGGGCACGGCTGGATTGGCCAGCTCCTTGAGCGGTGCATCACGCCACAGTGCGAGCGCCAAGCACACGAGGATCGTGAGCATGAAGGCTGCAGCTTCGGCATAGAAGAGGTGCGGCATCGCCGGCACGGTGTTTTCCGGCCCGTTGCCGGTAGCGGGTGTTCGACCGCGCACCACGGCAGCCAGGTGGTAGGTCTTCTGCGGCGCTTCCGTGAACACCGGGAACGTCGCGTGATCGAGCGGCGCCAGGCGGCGATCGGCATCGGCGGGACGCACGATGCCGCCATCCTTGCGCACGCGCCACATGTGGACGCCGAGCAGCAGCATGAGGACGATGGGCAGGATCATGACGTGCAGGAGGTAGAAACGAATGAGGGCTTCTTCGCCGACATCCTCGGAACCGAGCAAGATCAACTTCTGCAGGCCGCCGATGTCGAACCAAGACGTGATGTGCAAGGCATCGGTGAGCTCGCGCGGCGATTGCGCGATGTTGGCGCCGATGGTGATCGCCCAGTAGGCGAGCTGGTCCCACGGCAGCAGGTAGCCCGTGAAGCTCAGCCCCAAGGTCACGGCGAGCAGCATCATTCCGATCACCCAGTTGAACTCGCGTGGTGTTCGGTAGCCGCTGGTATAAAACACACGCGCCATGTGCAAGAACACGCCGACGACCATGACGTTGGCGGCCCAGCGATGGATGTTGCGGATGAAGCGGCCTGTGGGCACGACGAAGTGGATGTCCTTCATCGACAGGTAGGCCACGTCCGGATAGGGCTTGTAGTAGAACATGAGCAAGATGCCGGTCACGAGAGTGAGGATGAACGCCGCCGCAGTGATGACACCGAGACCCATCGTCGTGCTCCAGCGCAACGTCCAGCGATGCACGCGCACGGAGTGGATGTGCAGGAAGAGACTGGAGAAAACGAATGTCGAGCGGCTGCGATCCGACCTAGGCCGGCCGGAGCGAAACACGGCAGCGTGGAAGCGCTGCGGAGTCCGGCGCAGGTTGTCGCCGAAGCGCTGCAGCGCGGGAGCCGTCGTGTCGCCGTCATTGCCGTTGGCGCCGGCCACCGGGGCGATGGGCGTTTCGACCTTGCTCATACGACCACCCGCGTCCCCGGGGCCACGACTTTGCCCTCGTCGATGACATAGGTGTTGCCGCCGGTATGACGCACTTCGATCCATGGCAGCGCTTTGGGTGCCGGGCCACGGATCACGCTGCCATCGGCTGCGAAGCGTGAGCCATGGCACGGACAGTCGAAGCCACTGGCCGATTGCTTGACGATACATCCCAGGTGCGTACAGATCGTCGATACCGCATAGACGCCTTCCGCATCGCGCACCACCGCGACCGAACGCCCGGGCGGCAGGAATGCCGCGCCCGTGGCCATGGACTCCGGCAAAGTGACGCGGAATTTCTTCGACGGGCTCGGGAGCACCGCGGCGCGCGGCAATCGCGCCATGCCGAGCACCGCCAGGAACAACGCCGCAGCGGCTGACCAGGCGGCCGTGAGCCCGAGGAAATCGCGCCGGGGCATGGGTTCAGCATCGAGGCGTGAACGTATCGATGGCGCCGGCTTCGTAGTCATGGCACGGTCCTCCACATCGTGTCGAAGCAGACGCGCTCCATGTGGATGGCGTCCGCGGGACAACGCTGGGCGCAAAGCGCGCAGCGAATGCAACGGTCTTCGTCCTTCAAGATGGCGGAGTGAACGTCGCGGTCGGCGCCGATTCCCAACGTTTGGTCGATCACTTGATCGATTTCCGATCGCAGCGCGATCTCCGAAAGCGGCACGATCTTGAGGCAGAGCGTTGGGCAGACATCGACGCAGCCGCCGCAGAGCACGCAGCGTGTGCCGTCGAACACCGGGGTCACGCCGCAGTCGAAGCAGCGCGAAGCCTCGCGGCGTGCAGTGTCGACGTCGAAGCCCACCTCGACGGACGTGCTTTGGACCGCCAAACGCGCCGCTGGCGCGAGTGTCGGGATCTCGGCGCGGCGAATGGTCTCGTAGCCGACCTCGCGCTGGTACCGCGGCAGCTCGATGTGCGCTTCCAGCATCTCGGATGTGAGATTGCGACCCGTGACGTACCGGTACACTGAGCGCGCCACCTTCTTGCCGGAAGCGACGGCGTCGATGAGGAGGCGCGTGCCGTGTGCGAGATCGCCGGCGACGAACACGCCGGCCGCGGTGGTGGCGAGTGTGTCGCGGTCCACCTGCGGCCAGCCGGGACGAGCTTCCCGAACATCGGCGCCCCCCGGCTGCAAGAACGACAGGTCTGTCGACTGGCCGACGGCGAGGAGAACGGTGTCGCACTCGAGAGTGCAAGTCTCGGCGTCGTCGAAGACAGGTGCGAAACGGCGATCGGCGTCGTAGACGCGCGTGCAGCGCCGGAAGTGGACGCCGGTCACCTCTCCGGATGCGTGTCGGCGGATCTCGAGCGGACCCCAGCCATTCGCGCGCTCGACGCCTTCTTCGTCGCCTTCGAGGATCTCGACGGTATCGGCGGGCATCTCTTCCAAGGTTTCGAGCGAAACGAGACGCACGCGGCGCGTTCCAGGCAGGCGTGCCGCCGTGCGCGCCGTGTCGTAGGCCGCTTGGCGTACCACCGTGCGGGCGACGTCGTAGGCCACGTTGCCGCCGCCGATGACGATGACGTCGTGGCCGAGGGGCAACGCTTCGCCGAGCGCGACCGCGCGCAGGAGATCGACGCCGCCGAAAACACCGGGACCACTTTCCCCGGGGAGACCGAGCGCACGCGAGCGTTTGGCCCCGACCGCGAGGACGACTGCCGCGTGTTCGCGCCGCAGATCCTCGAAGCTCACGTCCTTGCCGACCGTGGTGTTGCAGCGAATCTCGACGCCCAAGGCTTCGATCACCGCCACTTCGCGCCGGATGAGCTCGCGTGGCAACCGATAGGCCGGTACCCCGACGTAGAGCATTCCCGCCGGCACTGGTTCGATCTCGTAGACGATGGGTGCGAAACCCAGGAGCGCCAGGTCGTGGGCGGCGGAGAGCCCAGCAGGGCCGGCACCGATGATCGCGATCTTCTCCCCCGATGCCGGGACGAAGCCGCCACGCAGCGAACCGCGCAACAAGGCCGCCATCTCGTCCGCATCGGCGCCGATCCGCGGCACGTAGCCGCGTACGGCGTCGAGTGTGTCGGATGGCTCGCGCACGTCGACACCGGCCTGCTCGCAGGCGAAGCGTTTGAGGGCGCGGATCGCGATCGGACGGTCGTCGCCGAGATAGATCCCGTCGGGGCCGAGGCGGGGAATCTTGCCGCGCCTGCACGCAGCTTCACAGGGCGCGCCGCAGACACGGCCGCAAATGGAAGCGAAAGGGTTCGGACCGCGGGCGATCAGGTACGCCTCTTCGAACCGGCCGTCGGCGATGGCGCGCACGTATCCACGTGCGTCGGTATGCACGGGACACGCATGCTGGCACGACACGAGCTCACGATGGTAGCCGTCGCCCGGCACGTGTACGTCCAGGGCGAGGCTCGGGTTCATGATCTCAGCTTGCACGGCGTCTCCCGGTGCGTGATCCGAGGGCTCGTGAAGCGGGCTCGCGTGCGCCGATCTTTCGGGTCGGGCGGTGACGGCGCGGAGCCGGTGGTGCCAACGGCGATGCAACATCCTGCAAGCTTGTTTGGCTGATCCACTGCGAGAATCCATCGCGAAAGCGCGTCCACTGCTCGTGCAGGCTGCATGTGGCGCGTGCGTTACAGTCACCGAGCCCGAGCAAGCAGCAACGACTCATCTCCTGGACGTCGTCGAAGGTGGCGACGACATCGTAGATGCGGATGTCCTGCGCCGGTTTCGCCAGGGTGTAGCCGCCCCCCGGTCCCATGACCGACTTCAGGATGCCGCGGGCGCGCAAGCGATTGAGAATCTTCGACAGGAAAGCGCTCGGAATTGTTTCCGCCAGCGCGATGTCGCGCGCGTGCACGGGAACGCCGGCCTCATGCTGCGCCAGGTAAATGAGTGCGCGCAGAGCGTGCTGGGTGGGTGGTGAAAAGAGCATCGAGCAAAATTCCCAACGTTCGAGTCGGACTCGTGGACCTTCGAGTCCACGATCGATGCAGTGAAGCTACGTATGCCCCTGGGCGCGATCAAACAACTAGACTGGTCTTTTGAGATGCGGGAGTGTAGCAAAAGGACACAGTGTTCTCGGCCATGGGTTCCGTACAGAAAACGCCTCTTACTTCGAGCTTTCGAAGTGGGCGAAGTCGATCAGGAAGGTGGCGCCGAGCAGAACCGCCTTCATCCCGGCATCGGCACCGGGTGGGAAGGCGACGCCGAAGGTGTCGGCGTCGGTGAACCCTTCGCGCAGCAAGCCGCTCCAGCGCTTGGCGATCTTGCCGACGGTGCGATCGCTCTGCCGCACCTCGAAGGTCCAGGGGTGGAGGAGCGGGCCGTAGAGCTGGAACACCTCGCGACCGCCGGCGTCAAAGACCGCATAGAGACGGCGCAGGAAAGAGAAACGGCGTTGCACGGACCCGAGCTTGCGGCCATTGGCATCGGCGACATGGATCTCGGTGAAATAGAACTTGAAGGGTCGCTGCAGGCGAAATACCAGTTTGCCCTCCGGAGTGGCGAGCGACATTTCGAACGGGCGCCACGAACGCAAGAACATTCGGGTGAGCCAAGAGCCACCCGTTTCTCCAGCACGCAGCATCTCCTGGCCATCCGGGGCGAACACCCGATACCGATTGCCCTGCTCGATGTCGACGAGGATCTCGCCCCAATCTTTCTTCTGCGCGACGACGAGCTCGCTCACGGTTTCCAGGGGTTGCACGCCGCCTCCGATCGTGTTTCGTCCCGGCCGGATTCTACAGCAGGTCAATCTGCGCCAGCGCAACGAATTTGGGATCTCGACGCGCTGCAAGGTCCGCAAGGCCAGAATGCGTGGGCGGGGGGAGGTCATTCTGTCAGCCGGTCTCGGGCACACCATCGAAGAAATCAACGATCCCCGTCTCCAGCGAATACTCGGCACCTACGACGAGGAGTCCGTCTTGCTGGATCAGTTGCTCGAGGACTTCCGATCCGTGTCGCAGATGGTTTGCTGAGACGCGGATGTTGGCCCGAACGGCGTGCCGCACCAGAGCATCCGGGTCGTGCCTGAGCTCTGTCGCCAGCAACGCTTCCACGGATGGCCGAACGCGGTCGACGATCGAACGCAGATTCCGCGATTGGTTATCCGTCGGCTGCTGAAGCTCTTCCAGTGTTGCCAGAACGGCCCCGCACTGGGAATGCCCCATAACCACCACCAGCCGTGTGCCAAACCGCGCCGCGGCAAACTCGACGCTGCCGACTTGAGAAGAAGCGACGATGTTACCGGCAACGCGGATGACAAACAGGTCGCCTAGGCCTTGGTCGAAGACGATCTCTGCTGGGACCCGCGAGTCGGAACACCCGAGGATGGTGGCGAACGGCTCCTGACCTGCCGCCAACTCGTTGCGGCGCGTCCGGCTCGTGAGTATCTCGCTGCTCCGAACGCCAGACACGAAGCGACAGTTTCCTTCTCGCAGGCGTTCGAGTGCTTCTCGCGCTGAGATCATCGACGGGCTTCATCCTCGTCCGGCTAACGCGATTGCGTGTAAGCTGCAGGCCCCGCCAGCAGCTACGTGCTTGACTTGTTCTATGAGTATTCGCCAGCGTCAGCCGGTTGAAGCAATCCGCCTGTCAGCTTCACACGCTTGTTAGCAGACTGTTGAACTAGGATATTCGGTACGCGTGAGCGAGAACCGGACGCGAGAAGCCGCTGAATAGGGTTGCGAGAGGCGCGAAACCCCGAAAATCGAACGGTTGCCAACGGAATCGATCTCTGTGCGCGCTGACGTACGCGAGGAAGACGAAAACGCCGTGCAAAAGCGCGCCAACAAGCCGGGCACATCGAGCTTGGGAGGCCGCCAGAGCCTGCTTCGGCGTACCAATCCCCGTGAGCGTGCGCAGGAGCAGCGACAGGTTGGCACAGGCCGCCTGGATCAGGTAGCGCTTGCGAACGTTCTCGCGCCCACGCAACGTTGTTCGTCGCGCACCGCCACAATCCAGGACATGCTGAAAGCTGCGCTCCTGCAACTCGCCGCGCCGACGCAGCAGCGCCTGGCCCGTTTTCGAGCCAACCGTGCGCCGGGCCGCACGCACGGCGGCCCGTTCTGCCACGCCCAGCCTGTCCAGACGCCGATGGTCGATGGGGTCGCTGATCGCGGTCCGGATCTGGAGCGTATGCAACGCCTTCAATTCATCGACTTTGTAGTAGCCCTTGTCCATGATCACGCATTCGATGCGGGCCGTGTCGGGCGGATCCCCCAGAGCGGTATTCATGCGCTCCTCCGCATCCAGGATCCGGTCCGTCAGTTCCGCCGTGTCGTGCTCGTCGCCCGGACGCACATCGACATCCAGAATCGCTCCCGTATCCAGGTCCACCAGATGTTCCGGCTTGTACATCATGCGGGTCGTGCCCCGCTTCGTGGGTCCGATCTTCGCATCCGGATCGTGCGGGTTCTGCCACTCGTCATTGCTGGTCGTGCGACCGGGCCGCTTCCGGTCGAAGCGGGCCACGGCTGCCGCATCCGCCGGATCCACCCCGGCCGCCTCCGCCAGTTTCTTCACATAGTCCCGGTACGTTTCCCCCGTCAGCCGGCTCTCCAGCGCTCGCAACGACGCGTTCGCTTCCAGCACGGAGGCATCGAGCGCCACCCGCTTCCCCTTCAGCAGCTTGTTCTTCTTCAGCGCCAGCAGGATCAGTCCGAATACCTGCTCGAACACCTCCGCCGGCAAGCGCTGCCGTATTACGGTCAGGCTCGAATGGTCCGGCGTGCGCTCCTGCAACTCGTAGTGCAGAAACGCCCGGACCGACAGCGAATCCGAACAGCGGGCCGCAATCGCCCGCTCGCTGGCCAGGTTCTCGAAGAAGCCCACCATCAGCATCTTGAAGTACACTTCCGGGTCGATGCCCGGCCGGCCGCCCACCCGCGTGTCGCTTTCATAGAACGGCTCACACAGCGCACGAACCGTAGCGCCAAACCCACACTTCGCCAGCGCTCGCTCCAGCCGCTGGTAAAACGCGTTCGCCGGCGTCGTCGGCAGATCGCTCGTCGCGATCCACAGGTTCGGCTGCGGCTCCGCATCTTTTCGTCGAAACATGGACCCTCGTTGAGAGGCGTGATCGATACTCCAAATCTACTCACTCCTTCAGCGATATTCCATCGTGTTTTTCAACGGGCTGTTAGGCCGCCCTATCCGCCATTGACAGACATCAGTCAGTGACGTATCCTGAACAATGGAACTGGTTGAAACGCCGGCATTCACGCGCCAGGTAACCGAGCAGCTAGGGGACGAGGATTACCGCGTGCTCCAGCTATTGCTGCTTACACACCCGGAGGCTGGAGCAATTATCCCGAGATCCGGAGGGCTGCGCAAGTTACGCTGGCGCTTGCCCGGGCGCGGCAAACGCGGTGGAGCTCGTCTTATCTACTACTGGAATCGCCCGCGGAACCAGCTCTTCCTGCTGTTTCTGTATCCGAAGAATGTTCAAAGTGATCTCAGGCCCTCGCAACTCAGAGTTCTTCGGGACCTGATCTCGGGCTCATGACGCAGGAATAGGAGATGGAAATGCGCAAAGATCTCTTCGACGAACTGGTCGAAAGCGTTAAGCAAATGAAGGAAATCGAAGCCGGCCGGCTCAAGCCGTCGCGGGTCACGCGTGCTGAGGATCTATTGCACGGCGATGTCCCGGACGTGGCTGCTCTGCGCGAACGCTTTAAGCTGAGTCAGGCGAAATTCGCCGCCCTTCTTGGAATAAGCGTTGGTACCCTTCAGAACTGGGAGCAAAAGCGCCGGCGTCCTGAAGGTCCGGCGAAAGTGCTATTGCGCGTCGCGGCACTTCACCCTGAGGCACTTCTTTCAGCGGCGACTAAACCGAGAGGGCGCTCGCGTCGACGCGCAAACCGCAAGGCGGCCTAACGCTCCGGTTCAGCGGCGGCGCAGAGCGCCGTCCGCTGCAACCGGTTGTTGATCGGGATAGGGGATGGTGAGTGATGCTCACCATCTCCCTCCCACACCACCGGACATGCGGGTCCGCATCCGGCGGTTCAGTGAGTTGAGGTGGTTGCGGCAAGCCGGGGTACTCCGAGCC